>CAWDEY010000015.1:0-48727 GCA_963801505.1 uncultured Nitrospira sp. | reverse complement strand
TGGAAGATTTATGATTTTTAAGAGATTCAGCGGCTATCTGTTCCGGCCCATTCCTTCCTCTCTTTCCAGTAAACCCGGCTATTCTGATATGGAAGTTCAATACGCAAACAAACCGGGTTCAAGAAATGTATGCTTTTGCTGACACCTTAAAATTAACAGTCTTGCCCCTATCCTCGTGACCATAATGTTCACCTGATACTCCGCAAGCCTGCAAAACAAAAATCTTGAAGGGTATGCCCGAAAGACGCACCACAAAGAATTGAATATAGAAAGGAACATAGGCTATTGAACTGAGCGCCCAGCAATGACCCTTGATAGTTATTTTTTAAAATCGATAAAAAAAGGCGCAGTTTCTCGGCAAGATAGAATTTGTCCCGTACTACACATTGGTTTGCGAGCCTTAACAGAAAGGATTCTGAGGGCCTTGGGACCCGATTCCTTCCGACTTAACAACAGGTGTCGCCGAAAAAAATCTATGCGGATTTACGGAAGAAGTGTAGAGCTATGGGGTTGGCAAAAGCAATTCACGGCGTGTCTGTCTTTATTATGCTTATGTCAACTCTGAATTCTCCATCGTTGTCACTGTAAGTGCCTTTCGCATCATTTACTGAAAGGTAAAGGATGCCATCTTCAGCCGCAATAATTTCTCTCCTGCTGCCAATAAAGAAAGCTTTCTCCGGGCTGTACGTCTCTATCCACCCGAATAGAGAACCTATTCGCCCCAACTCTTTCCCTTTTGTTATATATGCCTCCTTATGCGGCCAGACAGCAAAAACATTATCCCCGTTTGCGTTAGTCATCATCGTAGGAAGCCCATATTCATTGCAAAGAATCCCATCCGGAGTAGTAAAGTGATATCCACCATCGTAGGAGATAAGTCCGCGTGCAAAGAAAGCTATTTTCTGTCCAGTGTGAACTTGGATATTAGTATTGGCTCCTCCTTCCTTCGAGGCGTCAACGCGCACGATTTTCACCCCAGTGGGGTCCTCAATTATATCTGAAACATTAAGATCTAAAAAATTCTCAGGTGGTTCATATTGTTGTACTAGCTTTTTAAGTGCATCCATAAGTTCGGGATGTTTTCGATTGTTGATAATCTGTTGTTCGTGCTTAGTTTTGATCTGTAGAAGAATGTCTACAGTCCACTTCTCTGGGGCGGAATCTATTTCTGTATGGTGAGTCGGACAAAGAAGAATATGATTTTCATAGCTGTCTCTATCTTCAGGTGATTGAGTCGAGTCATATCGCGGGGCAACAGGCTTTTCGCCCTTTATATGAGCTTCTTCTCCAATTACTCGATTTGCACGTTGCTCGGGCACAAGCTCAATGTTGCAGGCGGGGAAACTACATATGTTTCCCGACCGTCCCCACAACTTTTTCTTATCGTAATCCTTCATCCCTTATACCTCACTTGTAATGCTAAGATACCCGCAGGGGTAGATCAGAATCTTCAAAAGCATCTTTTGCCCTCGTATTCTATATGACGATGGCATCAATTTCCAATTGTAATTCAGAGGAGCGGTGGTCTCTCCTATTTTTATCAAATGCCATTTGTAACATACCTGTGTCTAAATCATATCGCTGGTGTTGACTTCAAGGGGTTACAGACACCAAGCTCCAAGGGTAATAATACAGACTATGGGCAGCCGACTACTACTTTACATGTGGTACAATTATTGAGGGGAGGTTACATTCCCTTTTAAAAAACTCGATTGCAATTATGGAGGTTATTATGCCTAAAGTAGCCGATACCCAAGAGAACGAAAAAATATGTACTCAATTTTGTGGGCAGTGTCCCAGTTATCCTGAGATAAAAGGAGAATTCCTATTCTGCGCCAGAGGGAAGAGCGCTTCTCCAAAGCAGGAAACAGGATGCAATTGTGGGGCATGCGGAGTCTGGAATAAATGTGGCCTGAACGGTTATTACTATTGCATCAAGGGAAAAGCAGAATAAATGGTAAAAGAATTTGAGACACAGTTTATTGACATAATCCAAAGAACATATGATATAAAAAGTTTTAGATTTGCTGCCCCGGAAGATATAGATTTTAAACCGGGGCAATATTTTGTATTAACGATCAAAATAAATGGTCAAGAAACAACAAAGCATTTTTCCTTTTCTATTTCACCTACTGAGAAGGGATATGTCGAATTCACAAAGAGAATAACAAAAAATGAATTTTCCCTGGCATTAGACAAAATGAAAACAGGAGATTGGGCAAGAATTAGTTTGCCTTACGGTTTTTTCACCTTTGAAGGGGAGTATAACAAAATTGCATTTCTATCAGGTGGGATTGGAATAACTGCTATCAGAAGTATATGTAAGTATGCATGTGACAAATATCTTCCTACCGACATAGTGCTTATTTATGGAAACAGGGCAGAAGAGGATATTGCTTTTTATGCAGATTTCCTTCAAATGGAGGCGGATAATGAAAAGCTCAAAGTTGTTTATACGTTAACTGACCCATCGGATAAGCTAGCTTGGAAAGGACGAACGGGACACATTGACAGCGAAATGGTTAGAAATGAGATTCCTGATTATCATGATAGAGTTTTTTATGTCTGTGGACCACCGAAAATGGTCGATTCTTTACGCTCTCTTTTGCTCGATGAATTGAAACTTCCTAAGGAAAGAATCAAGTGGGAACATTTTTTGGGATATAATTGACAATCCATATGACGTTATGTTGAAGGAAGAAATGAAAGGTCTGTCTAGCACTCTTAGTTACGATGTTGGTCCTCATCTTACCTACTTTCCCGGCGAAATCTTAATGTCGTCAGATTGTCGTCGCCTGACGGGGTGTTCCCCTTGAACCTAACATCTGCAATATAATTTGGCAACAGGCATGTTACATACGGCATTGAACAGAAATGGAAGAGGGCTGAGTTTCAGATCCTTCCTGTAAGATTGTTTCGCATGTTCCTCAGGATGTTGTAACAAAGTGAGGCATGACTCGCGGAAAGAGAAAGGCGTTCACGATTAATAAGCATATTTTTCCAGCTTCTGAAGTACCTCTATATGTAATCTTTCGGTTGGTATTATCCGGAATTCTATCCAGTCGGTGTCTTTCACCTCAGGATCCACCGGCAGGGCAGTAGCTGCAAAGTATCCCCCATAGTTCCTTTCAAGCTCGGGTGCGACCTTAAAAATTGAATTCAGTATTAACTCGGCCCTTTGTTGTATCTGATATCTGAACTCTTTATTCGATTCCATCTCCGGACCAAGGGGGACTCTTGCGATCACAATAATAAGGCTGATATTGTCCCTGATAGCGGGGTCACTGAGGGCAGCCAGAAAAACACGGCCTAACTTCGTCAGGACCGTGTCTTCCCCTGTTGTGTTATGGACACCGGCAATCAGTAGGGATTGTTCCACGAGGATTGAGCCAGGCTTAACTTTTATCCCCTTGCTCTCTTCTTTGCCGAATTCTCTTAAGAGCAGATTGTTGATATTATTGGAAAAGGTTATCCTGGGCTGCGTAATGGCAAGGACCGGCTCCAGGAACCTCTGTATCCTGACCGCCCTATAATACAGAAGTGCACTTAAAAGCAACAGGCCGATGAGAGTAAGGATTAATATAGGCCCTGGCGGCAGGATGATTTTTCTTCTACTGACTCCCTTACTCATTGCAACGTATCCTCCAACAATCCCAGGTTCTTTATCGCCATATCAAAGTCCTCTTCCGACAGGGTTGTCGGATTATGGACAGCCTTGTTCCTTAAACGTAACAGCATCTGAAACAGGCCTTTCCGGTATCTGCTGATATGGTCGGTCTGCTCCAGTGCTTTCAAGCAATCTGAAAGGGCAGGAAAAGAAGACCCCAGTATTCTACTGGTGAACGCCTTGAGCCGGCTTTCCAGGTAATGTCCCAAAATGAGGGACGCCACAACCTTATCTCCATTTCTGTAATACTCCCTCGCATGCTCAGCCGTTATGGCGCCTTCAAATATATGGATGTTTTCATTCAACTCAATCTCTCCGGGGGCAATGTTCTGTATCCTTTTATATATCTCCATACACTTGTCCAGCATATTTTTTTCGAGGTAGGATTCGGCAAGAAGAAAAAGTTCCCGCACCTTATCGGAGACCTCTTTCTGCTTGAAAGAAAAGGAATAAGAACGCTGCAGGGTTTCAGTCTTATCGTCCTTTTTGTCCAGCACATCGAAATGTCTTGCCCAGCGTTTTCCCTTTAAGACATTATCTTTTGTAAAGCGGAATAATTGTTCGGAAACTTCGCTTTTATTCAGCTTGCCGCTTATGACGATGATATTCAGTGTCGGGTAATTTTCGAATATCTCGGGAAGGGCATCAATTCCCTCGGTCATGCGGTCAAATTCTATATCCAACGTCATAAGATCGAAAATCCTTGTGGTTAAGAGATGCAAGGCCTGTCTGACGCTGACAGCTTCATAAAATCTGAGATCAGGTTCCACGGGACCAAGGGCCCGTTTAATTTCAAGTTTCAGGAGTTCCCTGTCCTCGTAGTCATCATCAGCGATAAGGACACTAAACATTTACAGTCTCCTCAACAAATGGGAGATGAATGATCATCTCGGTCCCTACTCCCAAGGCAGTATATTCTTTACCAACCCTGATTTTTCCCGCATGGAGCCCGATTACATATTTGGCAAAATAAAGGCCTTGTCCCCATCCCGCAGGAGAATGCTTTCTCTTGTAAAAACACTGATCGGCCTCCTGCTCATCCATGCCGATTCCCTCATCCCGGAATGACAGGGAAACATACCTCCGCTTCCCATCAACATCCATGGAGCAGGATACATGGATGCGGGCATGGACCTGCTCAAGTTTTTTATATCTTATGGAATTGTCTATCAGATTTTCAAAAACCGTTTTCAAGAGGGTCCGTGAAGCGAAGATCGAAGGAGGGAACATCCTGTCCTGAAAAGTGAAGTCAGCGGAATCATTGTATTGGCCGCCGAAGCTGGCAAGCATCTCCTTCAGGTCGACCTTAGCAAAATCTATCAGCCCGGCTTCCCGCTCATCCGAAATCTTTTTGAAGATGTCTATATCAGCAAAGAGCTTATCGAGATTGTCATCGATACGACTTCTGGCATCCTGAGGAAGCTCGGGAAGCAGGTCAATCCGGCGTTTTATCCGCCCGAGGTTATTTTTAAATTCATGCCCTATGGTGGCAGAAATGTAGCGAATAAATTCATTACGCCGCGCAATCTCCTGATTCTTCAAAGAAAGCAATTCGTTTTCCCTTGCCCTTCGCTGTTTCTGCTGATACACAAAGGTGAGATAAATGCATAACAAGGCAAAGGAGCTGAGCATAATCAGGAACGCATAATTAGAAGCCTTGTTGGAGGCATCCAGCTGCCCCTGCATCATCAAAATACGCTTCTCCACCGTGGCTTTTCCGGAAATGGCTGGCGGTTCTTTCCAAGGCATCAGCAATGGTATAAGTCTGTCAAATGGCTTCACGTAATGGTCAAGATAAACCATTCCCAGCAGGAGCCAGACAAACACCATCACCACCAGAACTGAGATATACCTTACGACTCTGAAGGCAATTGATACATGCATGATCTATTCTAACCCAATCTAGTCGGTTATTTCCTGAAGGGCCTTTGCGGAGAGGGGAAAACGGAAGTGGCAGCCAAAAGTTGCCCCGATGTGCATGCGTATTTCTTCCGGCATCCCTCATAGTTATATCTTCTTGGAAAGCGTTTAGTAGGAGGTGTTATCGGCATACATTGACGAGAAAATTCCCTTTCGCTTCTTTTCCTTCTGCTATCGTTGAAGGTTTCTTCCGGCATTTTACACAAGGAGAAATCTGCTCCCGATCAAAGAACAATGTAAGCGCTCATCTCAGGGTATGGCAGATTTGTAAGATTACGGGACATACTCCTCAGAGATGAAAAAACATCGCTATTCTCAAGTACTGTGAGAACCTGACAGTAAATGCGTTTTTCATTTTTCACAGAGCAGAAGGTAACATGCGCAACGACATGCTATTTCGAAAGGCAGGGCTGCAGAAGGTTGACCCAGACGTATTACGGGACTGGAGTGAAGAAGCCTTGCGGAAGAGACCGCAGGGCTTCTATTAATTGAATGTTTATTTTCGGTGTCATTTCCATAAGTATAGCGCCGGAAATCCCTCCATTAGAAACGGAAAGATTCCGGACAAGCCGGAAAATGACAGAGTTAGATCAAGATCCCGGTCACATTGGAAACAAAGCCAACAATCAGCCGTTAAGGTTCTTCTCCTCTAATTTCGCCTTAAGCAGGTCCCCCAGACTTCCAAACCCGCCTGACTGGCCTTCGGCCTCTTTAACAGAACTTTTGTACTCGTCATATTCTTCCTTGGCTGCGTTCTCCGTTACTGCCTTCCTGCTGAGACGCACCTTGTTGCTTCCTGTGTCAACCTCCAGCACAACAACCTGCATTTCAGTGCCTGAAGGGAACATACGCTTGTGGTCAGAGCCTGTCGGGGTCCCCATCTCAGAGTTAGGGATAAGTCCGTTTATGCCATTGCTCATCCTGAGGAATATACCGTAAGGCATTACCTTGTCAACGACCCCGTCGATCAATTCACCCACCTGGGGCAGAACAATTACCTTAGGCTCCACTTTCGGCTTCATCGAGATTGATATCTTTCTGTTTTCAGCGTCAACAGACAAAACATATGCCTCAACTATCTGGCCGACCTCAACAACCTCCTTTGGGTGGTTGATGCGTCTTCCGGCCCCGAGGTTCGAGATATGGACCAGGCCGTCAATTCCAGGCTCAAGATTTACAAAGGCGCCGAAGGGTGCGAGTCTCACGATCTTGCCTGTCACAGGTCCGTCCACAGGGTATTTCTCCTGCACAAGCGACCATGGATCAGGCTGCAGCGCCTTCATGCTCAAAGTCAGCCGGTTATTGTCCCAATCCAGGGCTATGATCTTCACAGTCACTTCCTGGCCAATGGCAAGCACATCCTCAAGTTTTTCTACCCTCGTCCAGGAAAGCTCGCTGAAAGGTATAAGGCCTTCCATCCCACCAACATCAACAAAGGCACCGAACTTCTGCAAGGAACTGACCTTGCCAACAATCTCAGCTCCCACTTTCAGAGACTCTTTAAGCCTCCCGATAGCTGCCTGCTTTTCCTGCTCGAGCAAGGCCCTGCGTGAAAGTATTATGTTGCGGCCTTCTTCTTCATATTCAAGCACCTTAAAAGGGAAAGTCTGTCCAAGGTAAATGCCCCCTTCACGACCGCCTTTGAGATCTATCTGCGAATGCGGGCAGAAGCATCTTACACCTCCCACCGACACCTCGAATCCGCCTTTCACTTCACGTTTCACCTCTCCGTTTACAGGCAATCCGGCTTCACAGGCCGCCTGGATGGAATTAAGCTCCATAGCCGAGTAGCCATTGACCAGAGTCGTCAGCTGCCTGATGCCATTTTGCACAGAGAGAAAGAACGCCTCTATTTCCTGACCTTCCTGTATGCGCAGAGAACCGTCCTTTTCCCTGAACTCTTCCAGGGCAATAACGCCTTCGCTTTTACCACCGATGTCAATATACACAAAATCCCCTGAGACGCTCACCACCCTGGCCTTCACCTTCTGACCTGGCGCAAGTCTTGCGGAATTTGTTCCATTTTTTTCAAGGAGTTTAGCAAAACTCTCTCCCTGTTCCACTGAATCAGTCTTGATATTTTCATAATTCATAATGTTAGACCTCACTATATATTCAGAATTTTTTATTTTTACTATGACTCCCTGGATATCAGTTCAGGAAGGGTTGCATGATAAAAAATATGGTGACTAAGTTTAAAGGATTTCAGGCTCTGGAGTCAATTTCATCACAACCGGCAGCACGATTACCATACTGCGGCTAAATAGGTTATTATAAAAAATGGGAAAAATAATCCTCCTCAAGAAAAACCCCTGTCCGGACTGCAGCTTTTGTCAGTGCTGCAGCGAGACCCGTTGCAGCATGTGCAAACATACTGAAGACAAGACAAAGAAGAAAGACAAAAAGGCAAAGCCCCACAAGCCCCTTTTCCGTCCTTACTAGCCCTGAGGCTACCCGAATAATGCAATTAACCAACCGGGCAGACAGGATTTCTTGAGGACGAAATCAAAACTCTGATAATATATTATTTTAAAAATGCAGACAGAAAGGAGAAAAGATGAAAAAGTTGTTATTCACGACAGCGCTGCTGATACTTCTTGCAGGTATTTCGTGGGCCGTGCCAACCACGGTAACAGTAAGGGCCAAATCAAAGGATGCGAAGTTCATCGGCAGTTCCATGGGAGGGGCACTGGTAGTCATAAGGGACGCGGAAACCGGAGATATCCTGGCACAGGGACTTACCACTGGCGGCACCGGGGACACGCAAAAGATTATGGTCGATCCGGTCAAACGGGGAATACCGGTCTCTGATATGTCCACGGCAAAATATGAGGCCACGCTGGACATCAATGAACCAAAATTCGTCACCATCGAAGTCTCGGGCCCCATGGGGCATAAGCAGTCAGTTGCAAAGAGTACGACCCAGATATGGATATTGCCTGGCCGGAATATCGAAGGGGACGGAGTGATGGTCGAGATACCCGGATTTTCCGTCGGGCTGCTTGCCCCGCAGCCTCACGAGACTTTCAAACTTTCGGACAGCGGAATTACAGTCCCGGTGAGGGCGAACATTGTTATGATGTGAGGCTGTCATATAACCCCGGGTGGGTTATGGGACGCGACAAAGTATGAAGTAAAGGCAATCGTTAAACATAATGGGGCAGCAGCCGGGACCGTTTCTCTTGCCTATGCGAACAAGCCGAGCACCTTTGAAGGCAAACTGAATGTTACAAAAGAAGGGACCTATGAAGTGATTGTTTATTCTTTTGATCCTGCAACAGGCAATTCAGGGGTGGACAAGACCACGTTTGTGGTCACAAAATAAAAAGCGCTGTATTGCTCAGGGGCCTTTGGTGTGCCAGTGTAATGCCATGAGGATCAAGGTATTATTCATAGCCGGCATTATGGGGATTGCAGTCATCAGCGGCATTATCAAAGGCCTCTCATCTGAGCGGGGCGGTGCAAAAAAAGAAGAGGAAGAAAAAGCCGGGGAGAAAGAAGAGCGTCAGTTCAAAGCGATTTAAAAGGTTGCTACCTGTGCGGTGGTCCAAACAGGAAAACCGAGAGTCGAGCTGTCCTTCGCTTCGAAGCTCATTTTAGTTTTCGGGCTATAAGACCGTCAAGCGACCATTTGCCGCCTCCGCTTATAATCAAAGCAGCAGAGATCGCGACAACCAGCAGATGATATTCAAACCCTTCTCCCTTTTGAGTGCCCATCCAGTTCATAAAAAAACCATTCTTTACGTGGTTGCCAAGGGCGCAGACGATCATGTTCACCCCAATTCCGAGGGCGGCTATCCTTGTGAAAAAACCTGCTAGCAGGGCGACTGCGCCCAGGGATTCCGCCATTATGGCAAGCAATGCAAGTGCTGCCGGAAACCCGGCTTTTAGATGTAAACATATCCATAGTGGCGCTGAACCCGCTGCCGCCAAACCAGCCGAAGACCTTTTGCATGCCGTGTGGAAAGAATACCAGGCCGAGGAAAAGCCTTAGTACAAGCATCGCAGTATCATCATCTGTCTGAAAAAGTTTCTTAAACATCACAACCTCCAAATATGGATCTGGCGCGTTCATGTCAGATCAAACCCTGAATTTGATTGCTCCTGGATAAATCATAGGACCATTGTAAGGCTTGTCAAGGAGTCCGGATTTTTCCACTTCCGGCCCCTTCCCTGAAAAGCCTGATGTTCCCTGGGAAAAGCCGGCCTTTTAATTCTTGTCTGTCACAGGCGCGGGCCGGGGGGTTGCACCGGAGGCCTTTCCGTGGAGGACTCCCTTCGTCGAACCAGAGAGGGTCGATGCAGATTATCCTGTTCCATCCCCTTGTTCGTCCTTCTGCTGGTGATAGACCATCCAGAGTTTTCCTGCCTGGTCCCGGATGACACTGAGATGTCCGGGACCGAAGACGCCGTCTCCCTTGCGGACGATCGGATTTCCACGGTATTTGGTAAAGGGTCCCATGGGATGCTTTGCCGTTGCGTACCCGATGGCGTAATCTTCAGAATCCGCGCTGCCTCCGGAGTAGAGGAGGTAATAGACGCCCTGATGCCTGATCATCCACGGGGCCTCGGTCACCGGCATATCCTTCTTTTCCCACGCTTCTGTCGGAGAGATAAGCTCAACAGGCGCGCCTTTCTTCCGTACAGGTGATTCCATGGGCTGGACAAATATCGCGAAGTCCGGGTACCGGGCGTAATAGAGAAAGTATTGACCGTCGTCATCGCGAAACAGATGTGCGTCTATTCCACCGCTGGATCAGCGCCCCGCGGTCCCTGAACACTCCCGTCCGGACGGTCTGCCGCGGCAACGCCGATCCTGCCGTTGACCGTGTAGTAGAGGTAAAACATTTCGTCATCTTTGCTGAAGAATACATCAGGGGCCCAGACGCCGGTCTCGCTGCTTTGAAACACCTTCGGCCCCCTGGTCCAGTGGACCAGGTCGTTTGATATATAGACATCGTAGCTGTGGTTGTCCCCGGTCGGGTACAGATAGTATTTGCCCTCGTGATAAATGACTGCCGGATCGCCTATGCCGAGTGTGCCGGAATAGGGCGCGGGCTTTGGTCTGTTGATCGCATACGTCTCAACAAGGACAGGGTTGGAATAGGTCGTGCTGCGTTCCGCGCGCAGCGAGGCTGAGAACAACAGAGGCAGCAGCACCGCGATCATCATAATCCTGCGCATGGGATATTATATCGTGACGGACCGCTGTTGTGCAAAAACAGCACAGCACGTGAGTTGAGGGAACTAAAGGGCCTCCGCAGAAAGGACAGTGGCTGCATGTGAGGGAGATGATTAGTTTAAGGACAATGGTTGTTATTAAAGCAGCCCGTACTTCTTTTCTGTTTACTCCTCTTCAACTGATGAGCAGGGGCAGCCCGCAATCCCGGCACTCCTGCTCGTCAGCGGCCACAGGAGAACCGCAGGCCGGACACTTTCCCTCGCTGATCAGTTCCTTCGAAGCCCGGAGTTCCGGACTGACTTCCATGTAATATTCCTCAATTCTCTCCCGCGCCCTTTCAAGGTCATCTGCCGAGACCATCAGGCGGCATTTATCCCCGCAGCAGCCTTCTTGCAGCCGTCATCGGATTGGATAAAGCATGGAATGCCGGAATCTATCAGAACTGTCGCTGCAGCTCAGTCATCCAATCCAGGTCACCCTCCCTGACCACCTCCGCGTCTTCCACGATCTTCTCCTCGATCCGCTTTCTTTCATCCTCTGCCTTTTTGTGATCCTTCGAGCGTCAGGAGGACCGCGCCGCAATCCGAGCATTTTTCAATATGCGGGAGAAATTCGCTTTGGCAATCAGGACATATCTTATTTAGGTTCATTGTTCGTGAGAGGCCTTCAAATTATCTTTTGCCAGGATCAGTCGTTCGCATTTATTATGTTTTATCTTATTACTTTCCGTCAATTTTGTGGCCTCATGTCAGGGCCTCTTTTCCCTTTTTCCCGGTTATCAGGATAAAATAGAATCTGCATCTCATACAGAAAAAAAGGATCCGGATGGACTCTGTTGCACTGACAATAGCCGTGATAACCTATGCCGGTGTTGCCCTCGGAGGCATCCCGGGCCTTGCCCTTGACAGGACAGGCATCGCCCTTCTTGGGGCAATCGGGATGGTCGTCTCCGGAGAGCTCTCAACAAGGGACGCGGTCATGTCAATCGACATGCCGACAATCCTCCTTCTCTATGGCCTCATGGTCCTGTCGTCACAGTTCAGGCTCGGAGGTTTTTATACCCGGCTCGCGGTAAAGATTACTGTTTTCATGCAGAGGCCCGCGAAGGTTTCTCCTTGCTGTAATGACAGTGAGCGCGGCGCTCTCAGCGGTGCTCATGAACGATGTTGTCTGCCTCGCCTTCACCCCTGTGCTTACCGTCTCTCTTATAAACGCGGGACGCAACCCCGTACCATTTCCTGATCGGACTTGCGGTATCAAGCAATATCGGCTCAGCAGCAACGATCATCGGCAACCCCCAGAACATGCTGATCGGGCAGCTTGGCATGCTCGACTTCGGACGTTTCTTTCTCTGGTGCGCGCCGCCCTCTTTGCTTTCCCTCGGAGCAGCATACGTGATCATAAGGACCATCTACAGAAAAGACCTTGGAGAAAAGGCAGCGGCCCGCGGAGTGACGGATGATTCATGGCCGTCCTTTAACCGTCATCAAAGCAGCAAGGCTGTCGCTGCGATGGGACTTCTGATCGGACTTTTCTTTACAAATATCCCCCGCGAGATAAGCGCCATAAGCATCGCGGGCCTGCTCCTTTGCAGCAGGCGTATGCATACCCGTTCGCTCCTCGGGCTTGTTGACTGGCACCTCATAACACTCTTTTGCGGCCTCTTCATCGTCATAAAGGGCATGGAGACGACCGGCCTCCCCCTCAGGATCATGGAGGGCCTTGCCTCAGCAGGCATCGACATGAGCAATATCTTTACCCTCACGGCAGTATCAGGGGTCCTCAGCAATATTGTCAGCAATGTGCCGGCCACCATGCTGCTTACAAAGTTTCTTGATCCAACAAAGCACCTCCAGTGGTATGTGCTTGCGATCTCCTCAACCTTTGCAGGCAACCTTATCACTATCGGCAGCATCGCAAACCTCATTACCTTTGAGCAGGCCAGAGTCTATGGGGTAAAGGTGGGCTTTTGGGAACACGCCAAAGTCGGCATACCCGTGACTCTGGTCTCATTTGGCATAGCAATCGGCTGGATGATGTTCTTTTCCTGACGTATCATCCGTGGCGCATGCCGCGGTACTGGAAGGAAAAGTACGGGATTTAACCGGTTTTTGGAATTGCAGCACGCAGCCCCGCCCCTGGATAGGTCTATTCTCTTTGAACTCTTTAGTTAACTGCTCTTTTTGGGCAAAAAAAAACCGCCCAAACCGGCGGTTTTTTACCGTTTAGCTGGTGATCGGGACCTTGCGGGTCTTCTCTTCCGCTTCATGGCTTCTCATAAGCCTGATCTCCAGTACACCATTTTCGAAGTGAGCGTTTGTCTTATCGGCAACTATGTCATAAGGAAGTTCAATGCTGCGTGAGAACGTACCGTATCTGCGCTCAAACATCTTGTACGTTGATGTTTCTGCCTTCTCTTCGCTCTTCCTTTCACCTGAGATCGTGAGAACATTGTCCGTGAGAGTTATTTCAACGTCATCCTTCTTAATGCCCGGAAGATCGGCCTTTACTACTACTTCATTACCGTCTTCATAGACATCAAGCACTGGAGTCAATGTCTCTAACTCTCTGCTCTTAAGCTCCGGCCACATAGTCCTCATGAGCGAAAATGGCCTGTCCCAGACTTCTCCGAACCATCTTTCCATGTCAGTAAAAGGCGAAAGATAAGTCGGTCTGTCAACCCTTGCCAGCTCTTTTGTAAGCTTGCTCGCCATAAATTTCACCCCTTTCCGCGGGTTCTAAGAGTGGTGCCTTAGAATCCCTTGCTCTTGATTATAGTTTATTGCGATTTGCGCAACAGCGCAACTCCCGCTACGGCCTGAAAAATACGATTATCAACAAAGACAGCAACGAAAGGGCAATAAAGAAGGGGTTTCTATTGCTTTCTATGTCTTTCACAGCCCTGCTTTTCAGGAGGATACCTGCGGCTGTATCCCCTTGTTATTTAATGTTTTATTGAGTATTTAATCCTCTCTCTTCAGTTTTAGATCTCGACGATCCGTGTGCTGATCTCGATCGCAGCCTCTG
Organism: uncultured Nitrospira sp.; assembly: GCA_963801505.1. Classification (GTDB taxonomy): domain Bacteria; phylum Nitrospirota; class Thermodesulfovibrionia; order Thermodesulfovibrionales; family UBA6898; genus JAOUFP01. The sequence continues at coordinate 34,931 of CAWDEY010000015.1, read as the reverse complement.
CTCCCTGCCCGGCAGAGATGATTGCCTGCGAATGCCCCTGGCGCAAAGAGCCCAGCACAAAGAGGCCGGGGACGCTCGACTCTCCGGAACCCCTTGTCATGACCTTAAACCCCTCCGCATCGCGCTCCAGTGAAAGCCCCTCAAGGTACTCGTCATTAAGAGATAACCGCCCCACCCCAGGATAACCTCGCAGCGAATGACCCGGCCGTCTGCCAGGCGCACACCTTCGAGGGTCTTCTCCCCGAGAAGCTCTTCCGGCCGGCCCTCGACCAGTCCGATCCCCTCATCATCAAGTAGCTGCGCACACTGCGGCGAGAGGGTAAATCCATGGCTTAGGAAAGTAACATCCCCGGTAAACATCTGCTTCATGCCGATGCTAAGGCGGACGCCATTGATAGTGCGGTCGATTATGAGCAGCTTTTTCCCGGTAGTGCGATAGCCGTCGCATATCATACAAGTGAAATAGGAGATACCGAAGAAGCGCGGCAGGTTCTTAAATGGCGCAATCGTTTCCTTTGCCCCCGAGGCGGCGATGACATACCGGGAGCGGTAGGTCTTCCCTCCAGCCTGCACCTCGAAGGTCCCCTCCTGTCCAGTGACACGTTCCACCCTGGCGCCCTCCACGCTGACGCCAAAACTCTTTGCCTGGGCGAGGCCTGTTTCCAGAAGCTCACCGCCCGATACAACACGGATGCCGAGGTAGTTCTCGATATGTTTGGCATGGTGGGTCCGTCCCCCTGGACGATGGAAGAGCAGGACGCGGAAGTTGTAGCGGCCGAGGTGTATGCAGGCCTGCAAGCCACCCGGCCCTCCACCGATAACTATGCAATCAAGAAGTTCCCCGTTTTCTATTTTGCCTGTTGGCTCCATCACTCCTCCCGACCCTTTTCAAATTACTAATGTTCACCAATAATAAGAGGCAGCCCGCAGTCCGGACACTTATTCTGACCGAGCAGCTCCTGAGAAATCAGGAGTTCCGGACTAAGTTCCAGTGCATGAGCACCTACATTTTGATATTATAACAACATTATAACAAACAGCAGTCTAAAGGCCATTCCTATTGCACTTGTACGTCTTGTTCTTTTTTACAGGACACGGAAGATTCCGCAGGGGAGGTATTGAAGAATGAATGAGACCATGGTAAGGTGAAGATATGAAGATAAGATTATGTCTGATGGCCGGAATATTCGGGACCGCGGTGATAGCCGGCGTCTTCGAAGCCCTGAATTCTCCGCGCGGGAAGAAGGAGCCGAAGGAGGAGAAGGAAGAGGGGAAAGGGAAAGCGGAAGCGCCAGAAAGCGGTGTTTGTGACGGGCTTTAGCAGGCATGAGGGAAGAAGCGGAAACTTATGGCCACCTTATTTCTGTCGCCTGCCTGTAAACATCTCACCACGGGCCAATTGAGGAGAGTCATCACTCCCTGACGCTGCTTTCCGGAAGACATCTATTAAAACATCTCCGGGCAGGGTCTTCAGCATATTGACAAGGGCGTCCTCAGGCATGGTCAGTCAGGGGTTTACTGCTCAATAATTACCTCCATTTGCTTAATAGTAAATTATTATATGCAGCAGGTACAGGTCATGCAGCCACAGAAAAGGGAAGAGATATTCTTTAAAGGCAAAAAGGGGCTGCCCCTTCTGGTCTTTATCCACGGCATGGGGATGAACGCAAGCGCCTGGGCAGACCCTGCAAAGGCTAGGGTCCTCGGCGGTACCTATCCCCTGAGCGTACTGTTCCGTGGAGGCGATACGGAATTGCTCACCTCCTTTCAGGACCTTAAGGCCCTTGGATACAATATCCTCACATGGACACAGTCGCGGCCGGCAGGCCCTATCCATATCGCGGTCTCCGAGCTGCGCAGACTTCTCAAAGAATACCGGACGCATGCCGCAGACGGCATCATCTTCATATGCCACAGCAGGGGAGGTCTGATCGCGCGGAAATATCTCGAGGAGGGGGACCTTTCTGCAAAGGCTTTGATTACACTCGCCACTCCGCACAGGGGCACTACCATGGCCAGATGGGCGGCCTTTTTCCAGCCTTTCACCTCTGCCCTCGACACCCTGCTCAGGGGCTTCAGCCGAAAGGACGTCGATTCAGCCTTCGGGAGAATTATCGCATTCCTTGGCAGCAGCGGCCTGCGGGAACTGCTCCCCGGCTCCGGCTTCTACAGGGACCTTCATGACCGACGTAGTGAAGGCAGTCTTTACATCTCGGTCGGTGGCACAGACCCTGACCTCCTCGGCCCGGTCGGGTTACCGATTGCTGAATTCATGTCCCGCCTGGTCCCCGGGAGGATAATCCCTGAAGAGCTGAGAGAGGGACAGGGAGACGGACTCGTCTCCGCTGCAAGCGCCGTGCTACCCCATGCCGATGAGCACAGGGACTTTCACAAAAACCATGTAGTAATGCTCTTCGATAAAGAGGTCAGGGAGTATGTTGCGAAAAAGGTGGCAGAGGCCTCGGGGTGAGGCAGTTATGGCTGTTCTCTTGTTTCCATCAATAAAAGAAATTTACGGTAATTATTGAACAGGACGAGCAGGGATATTTTATTGCTGAAGTCCCTGAACTTACAGGATGCCACACTCAGGCAAAGTCTCTTGACGTTCTCCTGGAACGCACAAAAGAGGCCATTCAGCTCTGTCTTGAAGTATATGGAAGAAAGTCTCCCAGAACCCATCTTGTCGGAGTTCAGAAAGTCGCGGTATGACCCAGTACACCCTCCCTTACCGGAAAGCAGTTAGTCTCCTTGTTGAAAAAGAAAGGCTTTCTTGCTATCAGACAAAAAAAGCCATATGTTCATGCAGCAGCATGAACTGGACTGCAACAACCACGATTTGACCTACTAAGACTGTTATATTATCCGGCATGTCCGACACAATACAGGCCAAACCATTCAACAATATCTTTAAATGATACACCCCGTGTAGCCACAGAGAGGGTAAACCTTTCGAGTTCATGTTGACTGGCCTCCAGCAGATACCCGTTTTGCCTGAGGAATATCGCAGAGGACGTTATGGCTGTCCTTTTGTTTCCGTCAATAAAAGGATGATTATTTGCAAGCGATTCCAACAGCGCAGCAGCCTTTTGAAAAACATCCGGATAAAGGTCTTTCCTTCCATAGGTTGCTTTTGGTCTTGCTGCCGCAGACTGCAGCAAACCAATATCCCTTACACCATGCGCGCCGCCCGTTGTATCGATCAGCCTGCTGTGAATGAAAAGAATCTGCTCAGGCGAAAGATATTTCACTTCTTCGCAAGCTCTTTCAGTGCGGGTTCGTACTTTGTTATGAAATCATTGACCTGCGACACGAATTCTTTATCAATACCCGGGGGATATTTATTCTTTCTGACCGGCTCGATGACGATCTTCGAAGACGCTTCATCGAGGCTGACGTCGACTTCTGATCCGACGGCCAGATCAAGCTTGCCGAGGAATTCCGCCGGAATCGAAACACCTTTGCTGTTGCCGATGGAACATACTTTTCTGTGCATAAGCACCTCCCCTTTGATGTTATAACAACATTATAACATACGGCAGTGCAATGGCCATTCAAAAATATCGGAGCGCTGCTGTTAGTTTCAGTGTGAATCTTCTGCGCTTCAGACTATTGCACTTGCATGTTTTGACTTCCGAACTTCCGCGCTTCAGACTATTGCACTTGTCTGTGCCCCCATTCTCCGGCAAAGTCGTTCACGTAGAATATGTTAAAGACAGAAAGGATTTTCTCAACCTGAGAGAGCTCCTCTAAACTCCCCTGCCACCCATCCGATTTTCCGGACTCAATAACTTCACCCGCTATGATTCCCGCAACCTGTTTTGATGATCCAATCTCACGATATTTCCTGGATGCCTACCCCACCCCCTTGACAAAGGTTAACGTGCAGGTTAACATATCGCAGTGGGTAAGACGATAATATTTTACAGAACTGCAGACGGCAAATGCCCGGTGCAGGAGTTTCTCGATTCGCTGTCCGGTAAGGTGGCGCAAAAAGTTGCATGGGTGCTAAGCCTGGTTGAGGACCTCGATGTCGTGCCTTCGACGTATTTCAAAAAACTCGTCAGTACCGGGAGATATGGGAGTGCAGAATACAGTTTGGCTCGAATGCGTACCGGATATTCTGCTTCTTCGACGGCAATTCCGTTGTTGTGCTGACCCACGGATTGATCAAGAAGACGCAGAAGACCCCTCAGCGGGAGATTGAGCGGGCTGAGGCTTACAGAAGAGACTATTTACAAAGGAGGACAAAGAGATGAGTGATCTGAAAAAATATGTCGCTGAAAGGAAGAAGAGAGACAAGGCTTTCGCCGAAGGCTATGACGAGGGCTACGAACAGTTCAAGATCGGCGTGGTGCTCAAGCAGGCCCGTGAGACGGCGGGACTGACACAGGAAGAGCTTGCCCGTAGACTCAAGACTAAGAAGACCGCTATTTCACGGATCGAGAACCATGCTGAGGATATCAAGCTCTCCACCCTGGAGAAGGTAGCCCATGCTCTCGGGAAAAAGCTAGAAGTAAAAATAGCCTGAAGTTAAAGGAATCTGTCGTGGATGAAGAGGAGCGCGTCTTGTAATCTTTTGCGGCGCTTACTTCCGAACTTCCGCGCTTCCGACTATTGCACTTTCTTGTGCCCCCATTCTCCGGCAAAGTCGTTCACGTAGAATATGTTAAAGACAGAAAGGATTTTCTCTACCTGAGAGAGCTCCTCTAAACTCCCCTGCCACCCATCCGATTTTCCGGACTCTATGACTTCACCCGCTATGATTCCAGCGACCATCTTGGAAGATATTTATTTATTATCCTCGACTTCGTCATATCTGAAAAAGCTCCACACATCAAGGAAGCCTTTTTCTCCAAGATCTATGGGTTGCTTTGTAAATATGGTGCCGAAATAGTCAACGTGAACAAACTTCTCTATAGTTAAAGGTATTGTCCAATCATCACTGCCATGCCTCGCGTAATACTTATTAAGGATAGCCTTCCGGAATGACTTGAACCTTTGACCTCTCAGACAAAATGCAGTCAAAATTATTTATACAGACCTTTTCCATAAGGGCTCCTCTTATTATTTATTTTTCGATACATATATTCTTGTTAGGATACGACAGACCAAGACACTAGCTGTACAGTCGCAAATTCTCGACGAGTTAATGCGACTTTCTCAGATATGATTATTCGCAAGAAACAATCCATATTAGCTTCCCCAGGCTTCTTTGAAGGATGAAATGTGTATGACATTACCTCACCTTAATAAGGGTGCATAGACCTAAAACTCTTTTTGACAGTCGAAACAATATGTTTTGCCTCCGAAGCGTTTCTTATTGTCCCAGCAGAATTTAGCTACCCTTTCGGTGATGGGCTTTTTGCAGTTAATGCAGTAGTAAGACTTTGTTTCAGCATTGTCGTGACGTCGTGTATCCTGCCTGGGTAACTGCTCAGAAGTCTTCTTGTTCGTCAGGCCGATATACTCCATCAGCCTTGGCCCATCAATTAGCTCTATCGAATTTTCTTCAGCGAATTTTTGGGCATCCAAAGTAGCTGTGCCGGTTGTGACAAAGAAGCCTTTTTCTCGATTTCGCTTGGCCGCCATCGCGCCGTAGAAGTCACGGACCATAGAAAGGGTCACTTGTCTTTCCAGATACTTCTTGCACTGAACGAAATGCAACTTGTTATTTTTCGAGATGATCACGTCAATACCACCGTCTTTAAGTCCGCCGGTCACTTCAACTTTATAGCCCAATTTTTCAAAAAAGGTTCCAACAAAGTGTTCGAATTCCTTCCAGGGCATGGCTTTCAGATCGGCCAATGAATCTTTCTCATCGAAGAAGGCATGCTTTCTCTTTTTGTTTATGACCTGAAACATGTATCCGAGACCGGCAGCAAAGAGAGACATACCCGAAGCCCAGTACATTGCTGTACCAAATAATGCATTGATTCCATTTGTAACTGAAGCCATTGTGCCAACAGGAGCAATTTTGTGGGATAAGTAAAAGCCTACAACTGCAAAAATAATGCTACCTATAACTCCAAACACAGGGTTTTTGAAGCTTCCTTCAAGTATCTCTTCCAGCGGACTTTTCTTTGCCATTTCCCCTCCTTATGTTTATCGCTTTGAATCACCAAATAAGTCGCTGACATCAAGAATGTTAAATCCAGATAAAATTTCTTCATTCTGGACCACGTCGTCTGTACTGCCACGTTGGGGGAATGCCATTGACTCGACATATGATCAATTAATAAATTAGCCCAGTTATTACTCCCTCCTCGCCCAAACAAGAATTTTTGCTGGTAAGGCATATTTCATTTTCCATATAATGCTCATCGGCTTTTCTCCTTCGTGTCGTTGATAAGAGAGTGGGCCAGCATATAGATACGGAGAAGTTAGACCATTAGATAGCTTTTTTCTATTCCTGATAAATAACAAGGGTGTGTATCCTTGCTCACGGTGGTTTATATACCGCTGTCCTGTTGGCGTATTTTCACTAATACCAGACTGACTTTGCCAATGGAATAGACTGTCAGTAATTGCATAGTCATCATACATAGTGGTAGGGGAAAAGTCTGATTCACTCTTATTAATATCAGCGAAAAATGCATCAACTTTTCTCTCTGGTACATGCAGCAATCCTTCGCGTGAACTTCTAGGAGACTCAAATGATCCGACTCCAAGTGCAAGTAGAATTTGCTCTCGAGTATATGACGCGTGCAGATTAAGTGGCCCTGTAAGATTATCGAAGTGTTTTTCAGGCAACGGAATACGATGCTCTATCAACCAGTCAAGAAGTTCTTTTAAATCAAGCAGTAAGCCAGACTTCGAAGCGACAAATAGATGCGCTTCTTTTAGACTGCCATCTTCTGGTCTATTTGAACTCCATAGAACACTTTGGATCAATGCACTAGTGAGCGAATCCTTACTTTTGCCAGTCTCTAGTAACCTCTTAGCATCTTGCATCAAGTGCGTATCATCCATTAGCGCTATTCGACGGAATCCATTTGATAGTTGACTGTCAAACTCGCCAAGATCATCTTCAATTTGATTGCCCTCTGCCTTAGCCAACAAGACATGTGGAATACCTCGCTTGTATATCTCATCAGGGGTATCCAAATGAAGATAGTCGAGAATCTGTTGTAGAGTAATATTACCCGGAACAATTGAACGCAATTGTCTTAATTCGCTGATAAGGCGTTCCCCACGGAGCCGCGCTGTGGCAGAACGAATATTATTGAGCACATATTCACTTGCTTGTCTCTCTAAGTGTACAAGACATCCAGCAGGAACAAATGGCATACCGGACTCAATTTGTTTATCTACTCGTAAGTCCGGTCGACTAGATAGGGATTGAAAACGCTTAGTGAAACTAAAATTGCGGTGTTGAGGAGCAATAAAATCCAAAACAGTAAGATGTGATTTTTCATCATGAATACGCAACCCGCGCCCTAGTTGCTGTAAAAAAAGTGTTAAGCTTTCCGTAGGTCGGAGAAATATAATCGAATTCACGCTTGGAATATCGACGCCCTCGTTATATAAATCAACAGTAAAAATAAAATTAATCTTATACTGTTCAAGTTTCCGCTGCGCCTCCTGACGAAGGTCACGTGGAGATTCTCCAGTTAATGCAATCGATGAAACATTGTGTTTATTGCAGTAATCAGCCATAAATTCAGCATGCCGAATACTGACGCAAAAGCCAAGCCCGCGCACCTGCTTCATATCGGCTACATAACGCTCTACTTGGCTCATTACCCAGTTTGCTCGCGCTACGTTGCTCTCTAATGCATTCGAAAGTTGTGATATATCATATCCGCCACGTTTCCATGCAATCGCTGTAAAATCCAACCCTTCCAGATCAGGAATCCCATAATAATGAAAAGGACAAAGTAAAGCTCGCTCAATTGCTTCAGGTAAGCGCACTTCATGTGTAAAAGCTCCTCCAAAATCATTGCGAATATCGCGGCCATCCATACGCTCTGGAGTTGCGGTTAAGCCAAGCAACACCTTTGGATTTATATGTTGAATAAGATTTTGATAGCTACTAGCAGACGCATGATGAGCTTCATCAAGCACTACATAATTAAAATGATCTGACGGGAACTTAGAGAAGTTGCGACTATTCCAGCTTTGTACAGTACAAAATAGATGGTCCTCTTGGGATAAGTTTGAGCCACCGACCATGATGTCGCCAAAACTCCCATCACGCAATACTTGGCGGTAGGAAGCACGAGCCTGCTTCAGAATTTCTTCACGGTGAGCAACAAAAAGCAACCTTGGGAGACTCTGCACCTGAGATGAGTAGTTTTTATAATCAAAAGCTGCAATCATAGTTTTGCCAGTGCCCGTAGCTGAAATCACTAAGTGCTTATGTTTACCAACTGCACGCTCGGCAGCAATATCTTCCAAAATTGCTTTCTGATAACCAAAAGGTTGAAGGTTAAAAAAAGTATTTATATCGTCTTCTTCTATCCCAGTTTGCTCCTTTGCTAAAGCCTGACGGAGTTTTGGTATGTCTGTTGTGAGACATGGAGTAAATTCATTGTTATCTTCCCAATGCGACTCAAAACTCGCAACTGCATGGCGCCAAAGATGCTCTGATTCATATTGACTTATTTTAGCTGTCCATTCTAAACCTTCGTCAAGAGCAGCTTTTGATACATTTGCAGATCCAATATAGGCAGAACTAAATCCTGTAGCACGATGAAAAAGATACGCTTTTGCATGAAGTCGAGTACGTTTGGTGTCGTAAGATATCCTAATCTCGGTATTGGGAAGCTTTAGCAATTCCTCAATTGCTTTGACATCTGTAGCACCCATATATGAAGTTGTGGCAATCCTTAACTTTAGCCCACCATCTGGAGAGGGATTCTGAGTAAATTGGCGTAACGTGTCCATGAGAGGAAGGATCCCAGAGTATTTAATAAATGACACTAACCAATCTGCCCTATCACAATTTGTAAGTTCCTTCTTTAGTTGTGAGCGCAAAGCAGGGCTACGGGATGAACCAGTTAACAGGGCTGAGACAGACAAAGGGGTGTCTGGTCGGTCGGCTGCTGGAGCCAGTTGTGACGGAGATTTAATCTGATGTAATATCTGCCCTGACTCTGGAAGCAATTCTTTTATCAAACTTAGCACGACTTGAGGTGATTGTAATGCCTGAGTTAATGCATTTTGCCACGTGCCTTCATCTTTACCTGAAATTATCCGAGATATGTAAGATGATATTTCGCGAGATAACAGTGTAGCCAGTTTATTGGGAAGCTCCTCAATATCTAGATTTCCCCAAATTGCACGATCCAACAACCCTGCCTTCTCAATGCGTTTACGTAGCTCAGTTGTATGTAACAGATCATATAGTCCAGGCGGTAAGTTCAACATCACATAACGCCCTTCTGTGTTATTTCTGCAATCTGCATTTGGTATTCCTCAATAACCGGCAAATCCGCCTCTGCCCAGTCGAGTGCCTGCAATTCTTCTCCCGTCAGCCAGACCATAGCCTTGTGCTCGTGAAGAGTGATATGTCCTGAAATTATTTCACAGATAAAAGGATAGAGTGTTACGGAAAAGTCCGGGTAATGGTGGGTTGTTGTTGGGCATGCCTGACCGACAGAGGCTTCTATCCCGAGTTCTTCATTCAGTTCACGTTTGAGACATTCTTCAGGGCTCTCGCCCTCGTCTATCTTTCCTCCCGGGAACTCCCATTTAAGCGGCAGGCTCATGGCGTCACTCCGCTGAGTGCAGAGAACCTTCCCCCCGACTTCAATAATGGCACACGCGACATGTATATGTTTCATCAAAGATATTTAAGTCCCCTGCTCCTGATCCTCGACATATTATAGCTTCTGGTTTTCTTATCGTGAACATCTGTCATTTTAAAAGGCCGTGAATCGTGAAAAGTTAATGGTGAAAAGTTTGGGTCTCCACTACCTGAAAGTCGCTTTCACCTCGTAATCGTTCACTATCAATAAACAGAAGCGGCCGGCTTGCCCCCAGACTCTTTAACAAATGCCTTCGGTGTCATGTATTCCTCAAAAGGTTCAAAATCCCTGTCATATGACAGCAGATACTTGATGCCGAGTTTCTTAACAGCAGCAACCTGTTCAAGGTCTTTAGCTTTTATCAATTTCTTGTATTTGAGCATTTCTCTCTTCAGATCGGCAGGAAAGACAAGAACGCATGTCCTGAGCAGATAGTCTCTGAATAAAGCGGCAAGGTCTTTGTCGTAGAATTTCTTGAAATATGCCTGTACCTCTTTAAGCACCCGCTCCGAGATAACAGCCTCTATCTGCCCCTTATTGAGAAGCTCTACAACCTTGCCTGAATTGCTGTCAGGAAACTCAAAGGCATAAATAAAGATATTGGTATCGACAAAGACCCTACGCTTCATTACTGATCGCTTCGATGTCCCGCATCAACTGCGCAGGGGTGACCTTCCGCCTTTTATGCCTGGTGATTTTCTGCCATAACATATCAGGACTCATAAGGCCGAGGTCTGCTGCATACTTGATGATCGCCGCACGAGCTGCCTCATCCCTGGATGGGAAAAGCCCGACCTTTACCATCCTCTCCAGTGCATCTTCTTCCGCCCTTTCCAGTTTAATAGCCGTTGCTTTCATATAATCACCTCCTGATGCATATCATGCAATTGTTCAAACCCTTATACCTCTGATTATCCACAATCTTCCCTGTAATCAGGTTAAACAACTGCGATAAGTCTAATTTTCACTTTCAGCTCATTATACACTTTTTCATCCATCTTTCTCTTTGAACCCATTCTTTTCAACTCAGACATTAGTACTATCAACCTGCCTTTGGTACTCCTCAATAACCGACAGATCAACCTCGGCCCAGTCGAGGGCATTCAGATTCTCCACCGGCAGCCAGGCCATAGCGCGGTGCTCGTGAAGGGTGATTTCGCCTGAAATAATTTTGCAGGTGAAAGGATAGAGAGTTACTAAAAATGATGGGTAACGGTGAGTTGCTGTTGGAAGTGCCTGACCGGCAGAGGCTTCTATCCCGAGTTCTTCATGCAACTCCCGTTTGAGACATTCTTCAGGACTCTCTCCCTCATCATTCTTCCCCCCGGAAACTCCCACTTTAGCGGCATGCTCATGGATTCACTCCGCTGAGTACAGAGAACCTTTCCCCCAAGTTCGATAATGGCACACGCGACATGTATATGTTTCATCTCAAAAGCCCGTGACTCGTGAAAGGTGAATTGTAAACCGTGACCGGATGCCAGGTCTCTTTCCTTTATCTGAATTATCATGCAGGAGGTCTCAGAAAAACGATTTTTCCCTTGGTCTTCTCTCCGGCACATACGCGTGCTTAACCTTGCCCTCGTTCCACTCACACGAGACATAAAGCCCGCAATAGCAGCTTCCATACTCTTTAACATCAGGCGTGCGGTAGGCGCAGGGGCAAATTATGTCCCTGTCCTTCTCATAACTGCCTGAGGCAAGCCTGCATGGGCAGGACATGTAGCCGTAACGCTCCTTGTTCAGGATAAGGCCCGCAAGGAGCTCAAAGACAGTCTCCCTGTCATTATTGAAGAAGTACCCGAGGGGTTCCTGGTATCTGCGGAGCATATCATGCAGTTCTTCGGCATCCATTAAAGCCCCAGCGCCTCCCGGACCTCATCTTCCCTGAAACCAACTATCACTCTGTCACCAATAACGATCGTCGGGAAACTGCAATTTGCATTTATCTTCCTCAAATCTTCCATCACTTCCGCCCGTTCTTTTCCTGAAAGCAGGTCGACATCCTCAAACTCATACCTCACCTTGCATTCATCAAGGAACTTTTTGGCATTTCTGCAGTGGATACAGGTGCTTAATGTGAACAGCTTAACTTCCGGCTGCATATATCCTCCAGACGTTCCGGCCATAAGATTTTAATCAGGACAGATCCAATACTTATTATAAGGCGTTCCTCTCTGCGTCCGATTTCTATATTATCCCCATGTGTCTTCCCTTATGACTCCGATTATAACGCAATTAACATCAAACCGGGTATTACTGATTTCAGCTGGCCCGCAGCAGCGTCAAGAGATTGCCAGGAAGCCAGTGTCTCACACTCCCTGTCCATCAAGATACCACACGATAAATGCGTCGTACAAAAAGAGGCCGGAATTGCATTTACGGCTGTAAAATCATATAATGCGGGTAATCCTGTATTTCTTGAAGGAGGCGGCAATGAAATATCTCGGACATTTCTCATTCATCGGATTTTGCGAAGATGAAACCAGCCACGGGCTCCTCAGCGCTGTGGTATCAGCTGATGACATCGACTCGGCAACAGTGCAGTTTCACACCCTCCTGGACCAGAAACAGAAAGAGGCCGGGCTCTTTGACAGGCGCACATTCATCTTCCTCGAAGACATTATCGAAATAAGAGAATTTCCGGAGGAGGGGTTCATAGCCCACTGCATCCGCTTTGAGGGAGAACCGAATTCCTTCAGAAGCAGGTCGGCCCCCGGCGTAGCCGCGGGTGCCTGCAAGTCTTACAGGCTTGATACTGAGTTTGCGGCAGGAGATGAACAGGCTGCAAAGGAGATCGTTCCCTTTATGACAGTAGGTCGCTGAGGACTGCATCAGCACCAAAGAGTTCTTCGGAATTCATCGACTCTGGCACCTGTGGCCTTCATAAAAACATTTCGGCAAACTCCTTAAGGTCCCCGGGGCCGGCTTCGCCGGAAGCCCTAAGCTTCCGGTACGCGCCGGAAGGGTCGTTATGAATAGCAATTGCGACTTTTTTTACAGCATTTGAAAACCTGCCTATCCTGTCGTCCACTTTTTTGGGAAAAAGAAAAGCCATGACTTTTGTAAAAAAACCGACAAAGGAACTGTTGACCTTGATATAGCAGATGGTCGTTAAGTCTGCTGAGACAGAAGCCTCACTGTGACGCTCTAAATATGATATCTGCATGACCATATGACCGTTGAACCTCATCCTGAGAATGTCGAAATGGCCTGTAATAAAATAGACCCTTCTGCCCGTAATGGAATTGACGAGTTCCATGTCCCCTGCCAGTCCGGCAGGGTCGTCGACGTGTATCAGGCCGTCAGGCCTGACTTCTATTTTGTATAAGTCCAAAGACGGGTCGTATATGCGCGCGAGGGCCATGGAAAGGCGCGGATGGTCTATCAGAAACTCAACTTGTCTAAGGCTGACCGGCAGGCGATGCAGTTCCGACACGCGGACAATAGTTGGCTTGGTCAGTACCTCTTTGGCCCCAGTGCCCTTCTTCTCGAGAAGACCCGGGAAATCAGAGGCATTAATTATAGAGACCGGCATAAATACAAGGGCAAGCAGCAGGGATGTGATCTTCCAAGTTGAAACATTAGCTATTATAACATGGTCCTCAGGTCTCTTTTTCAGATCTCCCATCAAAATTCAGGTCTGGGACCGAGAATCCGGTCCTTCGGGTATTTCCTTGATCAGTTCTATCCCCTTCGGAAATTTCAGGTCTGCGACCGAGGCCGAAGGTTAAAGATTTTAGACTGTCCGAAGCCCCGGATACCAAAATGAAAATATTCCACTCGGGGCAAGTTTCTAAAATCTACTGAGGCCGACCGAGCAGACCGTCAAGGAATTTTCGTCGGGGTGGGTTCTTTTGGGTACTTTTCTTGCCCATTCAAGAAAAGTGACTGGGGTACGGGGCAAAGCCCCGTCTTTAATAAAATGACCTTAAGCAATGGAACTGCGCTGGGAATCCTTACGGAAAGATTCCGGACAAGCCGGAATGACAAGTTATGCAGCGTTGTTTTTTCTAACCTCAACCCTTATAAACATACTTCCCTATAATCTCCATCGCCTTTTCAACAGCCCCTGACTTGCTCTCGTACAGTCTCCTGGCCTTATTGCCTGCTGCCTTAGCAAGCTCAGGGTCAGACAGAAGCTCCCCAATCTTTTGGGCAAGAGAGGCTGGCTCAACCTCAAAGGCAGCGCCCTTATCATAGAACTCCTGCATAAAAGGGAAGTTCTCCATGTGCGGGCCGCAAAGTATTGGTTTGCCCCAGTAAGCGGGCTCAAGGGGATTTTGTCCGCCGGTCCCCATAAAGCTTTTACCGATAACTGCAATATCCGCGATAGCGTATACAAAAGACAGCTCACCTACACTGTCAAGGAGCAGGACTTTTTCCTTTAAAGGTCCTCCCGCACTATCATGGTCCCCCAGTTCACTCCGTCTGACAAAAGAGGCCCCCCTTGCCAGGAGCAGTTCAGCAACTTCTCCAAAGCGCTCCGGGTGTCTGGGCGCCAGAATAAGCCTGAGTCCGGGAAATTTCCTGCTGTTTTGCAGGTAGGCGGAAAGGACCAGCTCCTCCTCCCCCCTGTGAGTGCTGCCTGCCATAAGCACAGGCCCATTAACCGCCGCTATCCAGTCCGGCATTTTTCCTGACATCTCCATATCAAACTTGAAATTGCCTGATACCAGCACCTTTTCTTCATCAGCACCGATGGCCTTCAGTCTTTCAGCGTCCAGAGAGCTTTGCATGCTAAATACAGTTACAAAGGAGAAGACCTTCTTCATGAAAAATGAGATCTTTTTGTATCCCCGTGATGATTTTTCAGATATTCTGCCGTTTAGTATTATTACAGGAATATTGTTTTTGTGTGAAAGCCTGAAGATATTCGGCCACAGCTCTGTCTCCATAACAATAAGCATCTTTGGATTGACCCGCCTGAAGGCCTTTTCAAGGACCTGGTTGACATCAAAGGGCAGATAAACCACCCTGACCCCTGCAGGGACTTTATCCCGGGCGACCTTCTGACCAGTATCTGTAATGGTCGAAAGGACTATCGGCATATCAGGATATTTTCCCCTCAGCCTCCGAAGCAGCTGGATAGCGGCATTCACTTCACCGACAGATACAGCATGCACCCAGATGCAACGGTCCATCTCAGGCAGCCAGCCCAGTTTTTCCCTGACCCATTTCCCGCGTAATTCTTCCGGCCTCCTGAGGTACTGGGGGATGAACAGCACAAAGATTACTACTGTGTAAATAATGCTATATATAAAAAACATGTCAGTTGCCCACCGCAGAGACGCAAAGACCGCAGAGGTTTAGCTTATTCCCTTTTCCCATCCTGCCATCTCCCCGACCATATCAGCAACCCTCGCTGATGCGTTCCTTGCAGAGTATATGTCCCTTATCCCCGCGTAGGCGTCCATCATATCTTTTTTATGGGACTTGTCTGAGAGTATCCTGCCAAGCTCATACATAATGTTTTGCGTGTCTGCCTCTGACTGGAGAAGTTCTCTGACGACCTCACGGCCGGCGAGGATATTCACAAGGGAAATGTGCTTCACCCCCCTCACTATCATCCTGCCTATCCAATAGGTCAGTGGGAAGACTTTATAGACAACCACCAGAGGGACCCCTATGAGCGCAGCCTGCAATGTTGCAGTCCCTGAAGCAATAACAGCTGCATCAGAGACAACGAGGGTCTTCAGCGACTCGCCCTTATTTATTACAACGCCCTCATCCCTTAACTGCAATAATACAGGACCATACTTCTCCATATCCGTATTTGGCGCAAAGGGTACGCAAAACTGATACTCCCCATGCCCCTTCTTAAACTCCCTTACAATGTCTAGCATCAGGGGGAGAAGCCTTTGGAGTTCGTGGGGCCTGCTGCCAGGCAAAAGCGACAGAAGCGGTCTTTCTTTTTCAAGCCCTAATTCAGCCTTCAGGGCATTCTTATCTGCAGGCAGGTTCCTGATCTCATCATAAACAGGATGGCCGACAAATTCGCAGGGCAGCCCGACTGTTTTATAAATCTCTTCTTCAAAGGGCAGCACAACAGCCATCCGGTCTACCAGCCGGGCTATTTTTGTGACCCTCTTTTTTCTCCATGCCCAGACCTGAGGGCTGACATAGTACAAAACCTTTATATTGTTCTTTTGGGCCTCTGCGGCAAGTTTCAGGTTGAAATCAGGGTAGTCTATAAGGACAAGCACAGCCGGTTTACGGGTCTGAAGCACGCTGACAGCCTTGGCGAAAGTTTCTCTGATTGTTTTAAGGGAAGAGACCGCCTCGGCAAGCCCAAAGGCGCTGGCTATCCAGGAGATGATCTCGACTCCTGATTGCTGCATCCTCTCACCTCCAACGCCGATTATCCTGAGGGCAGGTCTGCTCTTTTTCAACTCCGCGGCCAGAAGCGCGCCATAGAGCTCCCCTGAGGTCTCCCCTGCAACGATCATGACTGTTTCAGGCATTATTGATAATGGCTGCTATCTCCTTTACAGCCTCTTCAGGCAATTCAGGGTAGATAGGCAGGGAGAGGACTTTTGCCGCCGCCTCCTCCGCAACCGGGAAATCTCCCTTTTTGTGTCCCAGGGAACTGACAGCCTCCTGAAGATGCAGCGGAACAGGATAATAAACAACAGAGGCTATATCATGCCGCCGCAGGGCCTTCTGTATCTCGTCCCTTCTGGAACTCCTGATCGTATACTGGTGATACACATGCTTCATCCCAGGCCTTTCCACAGGCCGGATTATATCGCCTGAGAGCAGCTTGTCATAGAGCGCGGCCCTGTCTCTACGTTTGTCATTGTATTGATCGATGCGTTTGAATTTAACGAGGAGTATGCCTGCCTGCATCTCGTCAAGCCTGCTGTTGAAGCCGACCTTTTCATGCTTATACGCGCCTTTTGAGCCATGATTTCTCAGCTGCCTGATATCATCCGCCACAGCATGGTCCTGCAAGAGCACCATACCGGCGTCACCAAATGCGCCAAGGTTTTTTGACGGGTAAAAACTGAAGCAGCCTGCGTCCCCGAAGCTTCCTGTTTTTTTGCCGCGGATCTCAGCGCCAAAGGACTGCGCGCAGTCCTCGATTATCATCAGCTTATGTTTTTTTGCTATAGCGCAGATACTGTCCATATCCGCAGGATGTCCGAAGATATGGACAGGCATAATCGCCTTTGTCCTGCTGGTTATCTTCTCTTCTATCTTCGCAGGGTCTATATTCATGGTATCAGGCTCGACATCAACAAATACAGGCGTTGCCCCTGAATAAAAAATTGACTCGGCAGTCGCAAAAAAAGTAAAAGGCGTTGTTATGACCTCATCGCCTTCCCCAATGCCGAGGGCCTTTACAGCAAGGTGAAGCGCATCTGTCCCTGAGGCGACACCTATCGCCTCAGACACATCATGATACCGGGAGATCTTCTGTTCAAGCTCAAGCACCATGGGCCCCAGGATATACTGGGTGCTTTCAAGTATCTCTGTCAGCACTTCAAAGACCTCTTCCTTTATTTCTGCAAACTGTTTTTTAAGATCGATCATCGGAATCATTTCAGGGAATCTCCGTTGCTATATATTTTGTGAAACAATCGCATCAGTGGCTTTGCTAACATGGCAAACTCTATGCCTTAAGCATTTCATTTATTTTAAGGACTATCTCCAGGGCCTCCATAGCTTCTTTGCCGGAGACCATCGGCTTCGTTCTGCTTTCAACGCAGGAGATAAAATCTCTCAACTCCTCTTTGAGCGGCTCTTTATTTTCAGGCTTTACTACATCAAAGGAAATGTCGGCCCCCCGTTTAAAATAACGCCTGACCTCCTGACTCTGATAATCTACGGAAATATAGGAATCCTCCTGGTGGACCCTCAGCCTACGCGTCTTCTCAGTTGCAAGCCTGCTTGCGGTTAGCAGGGCCTTGCACCCGTTTTCAAACTCAAGCCATGCCTTGGCAACATCGATCTTGCCTGTCATAACACTGTCACCTGTGGCCCTTATCTCCTTCAGCTTTGAACGGACCATGCTCAAGACGATATCAATATCATGGATCATCAGGTCAACGGTCACATCCACATCAATGCCCCTGCCAAGAAAAGGTGAAAGGCGCTCTGCCTCGATAAATTTCGGGGCCTTTATCATCTCTAAAGCAGCAATAATGGCAGGGTTGTACCTTTCGAGATGTCCGACCTGGAGAATAAGCCTGTTTTTCCCGGCAGCTTCAATAATGTCCTTTGCGTCCTCCAGAGATTCTGTTATCGGTTTTTCGATAAAAAGGTCTTTGCCTGCATTCAGGCAATCCATGGCAATGGCATGGTGCGTGGTAGTTGGTGTTACTATGCTAAGGGCATCACATACATCGGCAAGGCCGGCATATTCAGCAAAATACCCGCAACCGTACTTCTCTGCTATCTCGCCTGCCTTTTTACTTTCTGTATCAGCAACGCCCACGAGTTCAACACCCTCAAGCCCGGAAAATATCCTTGCGTGATGCTGCCCCAGATACCCTACACCGATTACTCCAACCCTTACTGCCACTGTTTCTCCTTAATTAGAAATAAGAGATATTTTGCACTATCAGGTGTCTTTTCAGCAAGGACATTAGCTGCCTGGATAATCGGCAGCGCAAATATCGGAAATGCCGGAGATAAAAATACAGCCTGAAGTCAATCCGGGTGAGTCTGAGCGCACAGGCAATCAGCGGTGCAAAAAAAAGATTTGCACCCTGGCGGGAATGACGAACAAATGGCAAAACAGACTATGCTTAATTCAACCTGAAAAAAGCAGAATCCACAGAGACGCAGAGATCACAGAGTAAAATCAAAGGAGTTACGGGCAGGACAGGAGCAACCAAATTGGTCAGTCCCCTATTTGCCTCAAACCCGCCTTTTCTCAGCGTCTCTGTGCCTCCGTGGTGAATGACCTGCCGTTTTTAGGTCCAAAGGGTTATATTGGCCTGATAAAAAAATCATGCCTCTCCGACAAAGCTTCCTATTTTCTTAAGGCGTTTATAGCGCTCTTCAACAAGCTTCCCGGGAGTTTTGGCCTTCAGTTCCTCGATTGCCTCCATGACCTTGTCGGAAATATTCCGCGCGGCCTGCTCAATATCCATATGGGCCCCTCCTGAGGGTTCAGGGATAATATCATCTATTATCTTAAATCTCAGAAGGTCCTGCGCAGTCATTTTCAGTGCTTCAGAGGCACGTGAGAAATCTTCGGCATTCAATTCCCCGCCGCCTTTCCTCCAAAGTATAGCTGCGCAGCCTTCGGGTGATATTACGGAATATACCGAGTGTTCCAGCATATAAAGCCTGTCGGCAACGCTCAGCGCAAGGGCGCCGCCGCTGCCCCCTTCGCCGATAACAACAGAAACGATCGGGACCCTCAGTCTTGACATATGCATGAGATTGGTGGCAATGGCCTCACCCTGACCGCGTTCCTCAGCGCCTATGCCAGGATATGCCCCGGGCGTGTCGATAAGATTAAGGACAGGTCTTTTGAACTTTTCAGCCATTTGCATGAGCCTTAAGGCCTTGCGGTAGCCTTCAGGATGGGGCTGCCCGAAATTGCGCCATATCCTCTCCTTCGTACCCCGGCCCTTTTGGTGGCCAATGATAACAACAGGAGTGCCCTTTATCCTTGCAAGGCCTCCGATAATCGCCTTATCGTCAGCAAACCTCCTGTCTCCATGGAGTTCCAGAAATTCCTCTGTTATAAGGTTTATATAGTCAAGGGTGTAGGGTCTGTCAGGATGTCTGGCCAGAAGTGTTTTCTGCCATGGTGTGAGCTTTGAAAATATGTCCGTCCGCAGGTCTTTCACCTTTTTTTCGAGTTTCTTGATCTCTCCGGATAAATTTACGTCCTTGCCATCTGAGATCCTTTTCATCTCTTCGATCTTTAATTCCAGTTCCTCTATGGGTTTTTCAAACTCCAGATAATACTTTATCATGAAAAAGTCACCGTCCCCCTGCCGACCATATCCTCCAGTCTGTTTAACAGGATATTATCAGGTTTTATATTAATGCCTGTTGCTATCAAGGTCTGGGATTGCCCCTGTCTTATCTTCAGGAAAAGCTGGCAGTCTCCCGGGTATTGAGTCACAAGGTCCCTTATGCCCCTGAGGTTTTCGCTGCTGCCCAGGGTATCATCAATGCGGATCTCCATCCGCTTAAGGCTGATATTGCCGGCTCCTTCGAGGTCCGAGACTTCCCTTGCCCTTACCCTGAGACCTTTTTCGTCCTTATCAATATTGCCTTTTACCAAAAGAAGCATGTCCTTTTTCAAAACCTGAACGCTGTTTTTGTACAACTCAGGAAATACTATCACCTCTACGCTCCCTTCAACATCCTCCAGGGTCAGATAGGCCATCAGATCTCCTGTGGACTTTACATTCTTCTTTTTGATGCTCCTTAGTATGCCGCCGATAATAATATCAGAACGGTCAGGGACACTTTCAAGCTCAGTGGTCTTTCTGGCCTTGAGCTTTGTCAGCAGCGTATCATATTTTGCAAGAGGATGGCCTGTTATGTAAAATCCAAGTGATTCCTTCTCATTTCTGAGCAATTCAGCCTCATCCCATTCTTCAACAACAGGTTCAGGATCAAACATTTCATCGCCGAATATGCTCTGCTGTCCCGGATTTCTGCTGCCTGAGCCGTTCAAAACAGCAGTTACGGAATCCATCGCGGCAGCCCTGTTGATACCCAGAGAATCATACGCTCCTGCCTTTACAAGACTCTCCAGCACTTTTTTGTTGACCTTCCGGGTATCTACCCGTCCAGTAAAATCAGCAATGGAGGTAAACGGCCCGCCTTCATCTCTGGCCTGCACGATCGATTCTATGGCAGCAGCTCCCACACCCTTGACAGCGGAAAGGCCGAACCTTATGGAATTACCCACAACCCGAAACTCGCTTCCCGAGAGGTTTATGTCCGGAGGGAGGATATCTATCTTCATCTGCCTGCATTCATTAATGGACTTCACAATTTTGTCCGTATCATGGATATCCATGCTCAGTGTCGCGGCCATAAATTCCACAGGGAAATGCGCCTTGAGGTATGCTGTCTGGTATGATACAAAGGCATAGGCAGCGGAATGGGATTTATTGAAGCCGTATTCAGCGAAGTTTGCCAGGAGGTCGAATATCTTCGAGGCCTTTTTCTCATTGATGCCGTTTTCCACGGCCCCGTTTACAAAATGCTCTTTCTGCTTTCCCATTACCTCGATGTTCTTCTTTCCCATCGCCTTCCTGAGTATATCGGCCTGACCCAGAGAAAAATTGGCGAGCTTGTTGGCTATCCTCATGACCTGCTCCTGATAGAGGATAACGCCATAGGTCTCATCGAGTATTTCCTTTAATTGAGGGAGATCATACTTTACAGGTATTTTTCCCTTTTTCCTTTTAATAAAATCATCGATCATACCGCTGCCGATAGGGCCTGGCCTGTAAAGGGCCACAAGCGCGATCAGGTCCTCTATCCTGTTGGGCGTCATCTTTACCAGGATATCCTTCATGCCCGCGCTTTCAAGCTGGAATATGCCTGTTGTCTGGCCTGAGCTGAGGAGTTCATAGGTCTTTTCATCGTCAAGCGGGATGTCTTTGAGAGAGACCTCTGTGCCGCCCTGTTTGATATAGTTAAGCGTGTTTTGTATGACTGTCAGGGTCTTAAGCCCGAGGAAGTCAAATTTGAGAAGCCCTATGCCCTCGATAGAACCCATGTCAAACTGGGTCATGATGCTTTCATCTGAAGGACTTTTGTAAAGCGGGGTATATTCTGTCAGAGGCACCGGCGAGATAACAACTCCTGCCGCATGCGTGGAGGCATGCCTGTTTAATCCTTCGAGTCTCATCGCTATATCCAGCAGTCCCCTCACCTCGTCATTTGTGTCGTATAAATCCTTAAGCTGGGGCTCCTGCTTCATGGCTGATTCAATGGTTATCTTGGGCGTATTAGGGACCAGCTTTGCTATCCTGTCGACCTCTGCATAGGCCATGTCCATAGCGCGGCCGACATCCCTGATCGCGGCCTTGGCAGCCATGGTGCCGAAGGTGATTATCTGCGCGACATGGTCTTTGCCGTATTTCTCGGAGACATAGGTTATAACTTCTCCTCTTCGGTCCTGGCAAAAATCAACATCGATATCAGGCATGCTTATTCTTTCCGGGTTCAAAAAGCGTTCAAAGAGCAGGGTATATTTAATCGGATCGATCTCTGTAATATCCAGGCAGTAAGAGACCAGGCTCCCAGCCGCAGACCCCCTGCCGGGTCCTACCGGGATGTTTTTGCTTCTTGCATAGCTGATAAAATCCCAGACAATAAGAAAATAGGAGGCATACCCCATCTTTTTTATCACTTCAAGTTCGGTCTTTAATCTCTCTGTATACTCCGCAGGCACATCAGGTCCGTGTTTTATAAGCAGCCCTTCATTGGCCAGCCTCAAAAGCATCGCGTAGGGGTCTTCCCCGTCGCTGGCCTGATACCGGGGGAGAAGGAAATCACCCAGCTTGAAATCGACATTACAGCGTTCGGCGATGACTATAGTATTGGCAATTGCCTCAGGTATGTCTTTGAACTCCTCCTTCATCTCCTCAGGTGACTTCAGGTAGAACTCATTAGAGCTGAACCTCATCCTGTTTGCGTCCTTGAGTGTCTTTCCGGTCTGGATGCAAAGGAGGACCTCATGGGCCTTGGCGTCTTCTTTTTTAAGGTAATGGCAGTCATTGGTTGCAACCAGGCCTATGTGGAGCTCAGTTCCAAGCTCTATCAGTTGTTTGTTCACTGCTGCCTGTTCAGGCAGACCATTTGCCTGGATCTCCAGATAAAAATTCTCAGGTCCGAATATGTGCTTGTACTGGAGCGCCCTCTCCCTGGCACGGTCGTTGAGACCCCGCTGAAGGCAATAAGGGATTTCCCCCTTCAGACACGCCGAAAGCGCTATCAGACCGCCGCTATATTGTTCAAGGAGGTCCATATCCACCCTCGGCTTGTAATAAAAACCCTCAAGGTAGGCCTTTGTGACCAGCGTGACAAGGTTTTTGTACCCTGCATTGTCACGCGCAAGCAGTACAAGATGGAAAGAAGTCTCCTGATTTTCCGAAGCGCCCCTGTCAAGACGGCTTCCAGGCGCAACATACAGCTCACAGCCGATAACAGGCTTGAGGCCTGCCTTCGTTGCCTGCTTATAAAAATCAACTGCGCCAAAAAGACAGCCGTGGTCGGTCATGGTGATAGCAGGCATTTTAAAATGTTTTGCCCGTTCCACCAGTTCTTTTATTCTGATCGCACCGTCCAGGAGACTGTATTCCGTATGCAGATGGAGGGACACATAATCCGCGTGTGAATGCATACAGAAATATTAACTTATGGGGATTTTCAAGTCAATGAAGCGCTTTTTTCCCTTTTTTCTCAACGGGTTGATTTCATTAGGCTTCCGGATCTCTATGCGCCTATTACAAACCCAGGTTCACCGCAGAGGCGCAGAGGTCACAGAGAAGTGTAATTAAACATTTCTGCTGAAAGCCAGAAATGCATAAAGGCTGCTATTGCCTAGCTTTGTGCAGGACCTTTTTGTTTTCCGGCCTCTCAACGGAAAACAAAACCAACTTTAACCTCTGCGCTCTCTGCGACTCTACGGTGGAATTTCCATTTTGGACAAGAATGACTCCACTCATTATCACATCGTTTGCTATAATGGAAAGGAAAGGTGAAATATTGCATGGGAATATTCGGGGCTATATGGGGTTTAACAGGAGTTTTACTGCTGCTTGGCAGTGCTGTATACCGCCTCACTCCTTTGGCCATTGATGCCTTTTCCCATGCCTTCACCTGGTATCACTGGCTGTCGCTCTTTCTCATCCTCCTTTTTATGACTTACGCAGAGGGCTACCGTGGTTTTCAAAAAGGGTTCTCGCCCAGAGTAGCTGCCAGGGCGCTCTACCTGAAAAATCACCCCCGTCTTCTGCACAGTCTGCTCGCCCCGTTTTTCTGCATGGGTTTTTTCCATGCTTCCAGGAGGAGGAAGATCACCTCTTTTTCCGTGACCTCCGGCATCATCGTGCTCATTATCCTGGTCCATTTCCTCGCCCAGCCCTGGCGGGGGATTATCGACTCAGGTGTTGTCGTAGGTCTTGCATGGGGGCTGGTTTCCCTTTTTATTTTCAGCCTCCAGGCCTTCACATCAAAAGAATTTCCATATTCGCCTGATGTCCCCGAGCAAAAGCAATAACAATAACTGAAATTAAGCCAGTTCCACCGCAGAGGCGCAGAGAACGCTGAGGACAGGGCTGCAAAGGAAGTTATGTTTTGATAAGAAAGAGACCTTTTATCTGGCACCCCTCTCCGCCAGATAAAAAATCACTTCTCCGCGCCCTCTGCGACTCTGTGGTGAAATATCAATTTTGGACGAGGATAATCAGGGGAAATGGTGGAGCTGACCGGGATCGAACCGGCGACCCCAACGTTGCGAACGTTGTGCTCTCCCAACTGAGCTACAGCCCCATAACAGTGTACCAGTTAGTAAACCAAATATTATGCGTTGCAGTCAATGTCCTTGACACAAATTCCGGCAACCTCTTATAATTAACTCTTGCTTTTTTGCCTTTTTAATTTGCGCCTGTAGCTCAGCTGGATAGAGCAACTGCCTTCTAAGCAGTAGGTCGCAGGTTCGAATCCTGCCGGGCGCACCATTTATATGGAATGCTGAAAAAGTGCGGAGTTCAACGGAAGTATTGTTGACTGAAAACTCAAATTCTGTTTAACTAGTAGTAGTTTTAATATGGTGAGCGTAGTTCAATGGTTAGAGCACTGGATTGTGGTTCCAGTTGTTGGGGGTTCGAGTCCCCTCGCTCACCCCATGCATTTTAGTTGTTGGTGTTGAGTGTCAGTGTCAGAATTGTTTTTATTACCGGCACCGTCCACTTTCATTAATCACTTTATATGCGCCTGTAGCTCAGCTGGATAGAGCATCAGCCTCCGAAGCTGAGGGCCGGAGGTTCAAGTCCTCTCAGGCGCGCCAATGAAATTTTGCCAGGCAAAATTCGGAGTAATTCGTAATTAGTGAAGAGTAGTTGGTTAACTTGACTGAAAATATTTTTTAGTTTACTATTCACTGTTCACTTTTCAGTAATAACTGTCATCAGACGGGCCGTTAGCTCAGTTGGTAGAGCAGCTGACTCTTAATCAGCGGGTCGCAGGTTCGAATCCTGCACGGCTCACCATAACAATCAAGGACTTAGGAGCTTTTTCCTGAGTCCTTTTTTTCCCTTCTGATCACTACAAAAAGACTACATTTTTTTAACTGTTTTTGCTGGTTCTTTAAATTCCTCTTCATATTTTAAGGTCTCTTCTTTTGTTGTAACAAAAGAGGATAGCCGAAGTGTGTGCCTTATCCTTTTCTTCCGTTTTCGTAGCAATCAACAACAAATAGTTTGCCTGCTTTTGTATTTTTGACTCGGACTGACATTTTATTATTTTATTTTGACTGCCACATGAAAGACATGGCTAAGAAATATATTCCGAGGAAAAATACTGCCATGCTTATGTAGGAAACTAACGTTGCAACCCAGTATAATATTTGATATTCGGAATCATTACTGTTGTATCCTTTTCTGGAGTATATTACCTTATCTCGTATCATCAGTGCTGTTACGGAAAATATATAGGTAAAGGGTGTGGATATTAAAAAATAAGTACCGAGCATGAAGGCGAAAGTCCTGCTTAATTCTATTGCTAATTGATTTGTATCCATTCATGTCCCCTCCTTAGAGATATTCAATCAAATTAAGGTATTCATATTCTGTATTATTTACTCATCATTTGCCGGTTTCTGTATGTCTTTATTTCTACTTTTTTCTATTGCATTTTCTATTACTTCTACAACCTTTTCAATATCCCCTGGTTTTTTTATTATATTTTCGGCCCCTAATTGCCCGCATTCAAGTGCAACTTCCAATGAGCTGTATGCGGTCATCATAATAATTGGAACGTCTGAATCTATTGCTTTGAGTTGTTTTAATGTTTCGTTTCCGTCTAGTATTGGCATTCTGATATCCATCAATACAGCATCCGGCCTTTTCATATTGAAAGACTGTACTGCTTGTACTCCGTCATGACAGATATTTACTTCATATCCTTCTCTTTCAAATAGATCTCTGAAATATAATCTGCAGATTTCATCATCATCTACCACCATGATTCTATTACTCAAGACCTTTTCCTCCTGTATATAGTTTTTAATATTTTCTGTAAAGAATAAGAAAACGTCCTGAAGACATCTAGTTTTGTTTTCGCATGATTGCTGTCTCCTTTCCGTGCGCATGCCTGGTTGTTTAAGTTTTTCTTTTATATTGTTTGTTATTCCTAATATGGCCTATCTGACAAAACCTCATGCCGGACTTAGCTCCTCAGCGCTTCAGATATTCCCCTGTAAATGAGCCCTTTGCCCTGACAATATCATGGGGAGTGCCTTCGAAGATAATCATTCCGCCTTTATCTCCGCCTTCAGGGCCGAGATCAATGATCCAGTCTGCGGCCCTGATAATATCCAGATTATGCTCTATAAGTATCACCGTGCTGCCTGTTTCAACGAGTCTGTTGAGGATATTGAGAAGCGCCTGCACATCGGAAAAATGCAGTCCCACTGTAGGTTCATCAAGAATATAAAGAAGTGACGAGTGACGAGTGATGAGTGATGAGTTTAATTCAGCGCAGATTTTGAGCCTCTGGGCCTCTCCTCCGGAAAGTGTTGTAGCAGACTGTCCGAGCCGGAGATATCCAAGGCCCGTCTCCATCATCAGTCGCAGTTTGGACATGATAGCCGGGTGGTCTTCAAACAAAATACACGCCTCCTCAACTGTCATATTCAGAATATCGTGGATGCTTTTATGCCTGTAGGTGATCCTTAGGGCCTCAGGCCTGTACCTCTTGCCGTGGCATTTTTCGCATTTTATATACAGGTCCTCAAAAAAATACATTTCCATTAGTTCATAGCCGACGCCCTTGCAGGTCTCGCACCTTCCGCCAGGGACATTGAAGGAAAAGAACCCCGGACCATAACCATAGGCCTTGGCCTCCTTCTGTCCTGAAAAGAGTTTCCTTATATGATCAAATATCTTCAGGTACGTTACAGGATTGGAGCGCGGACTCCGACCTATCGGGGACTGATCAATCAGTTTAACTCCTTTGAGATGCTCATCACCTTCAAGCCTCTCATAAGGCAGAGGCGGTTCACTGCCTGTTCTGAATTTCCTGGCCAGCGCATTGTAAAGCGTCTTAACTACAAGACTGCTCTTGCCGGAGCCTGAGACTCCTGTAACAGCGATCAGTCTATGCAGAGGGACGCTGAGTCTGACAGCCCTGAGGTTGTTCCCCGCAGCTCCGGAAAGGGTAAGCATTTCACCGGAAAATCCCCTTCTCTTGAAGGGCACTTCAACCTTTTCGGTGCCCTTCATATATCTTGCTGTCAGTGAATCAGTCTTCAAAAAATCCCCTGCGGGTCCTGAGAAAACAACCTCACCGCCCTTATGCCCTCCTCCGGGGCCTAGTTCGACAACCCATTCAGCTTTTTCTATTATCCCCCTGTCATGTTCAACCACAATCACTGTATTTCCAAGGTCTGCCAGACGCCTCAGAATCCCGGTCACCCTTTCAGTGTCCCTCGCGTGAAGCCCGACTGTTGGCTCGTCAAGGACATAGAGTGTGCCGGTCAACAATGAAGAGAGCTGGTTTGAGAGGTTTATCCTCTGATACTCCCCTCCTGAAAGCGTTTTGCCGTAACGTTCAAGGGTAATGTATTCGAGTCCGACTTTCTCCAGAAACTGGAGCTTCATGCTTATCTGCCTGAGGAGTTCCTTTGCGATGTCCCTTTTGAAAGGCGAAAGCCCGATATCAGCAAAAAAACGCGAAGACTCAGAGATCGGCATTCTGCACAACTCAGAAATGTCCAGGTCTGCCACCTTGTATGCCAGGGCTTCCCGGCTCAGTCTTTTACCCTGACACACAGGACAGGTAACGCCTCTTCTGTATCTGCTGAGGAACACCCTGACGTGCAGTTTATAGCGCCTTCCTTCCATGTCCTCGAAAAAAGCGTCAATGCCGTAAAAATCAGAGGTCCCTTTGAAGATCTTTTCCTTTTCATCAGGAGTAAAATCCTGAAACGGTTTTTTTACGTCAAGGCCTGTCTTCTTTGCTCCTGCAATCATCTGCTTCTTCCACCATATATACGCGGGCTTATTCCAGGGGTCAACGGCGCCTTGTGAAAGAGAGAGGGTTTTATCCGGGACAATCAGGTCTTCGGCGTAGCGCAAGGTATTACCAAACCCCTTGCATTCAGGACACGCTCCGACAGGATGATTAAAGGAAAAAAGAAGAGAAGAAGGGGAAGGCAGACTGATATCGCACTCGTCGCATGCGTTGTCTGAAGAAAAACCGTGAACCGTGAACCGTGAACCGTAAACAGGATTCATTATTGCCACCTTGATCTTGCCACGTCCTTCCCTCCATGCCATCTCCAGGGAATCCGAGAGCCTCGGCTCATCCTTTAACACAAGCCTGTCAAGGACAATATCAAGTGAAGTATATTCCCCGCCGGGCAGTTCTTTTATATCAATGGTCTCATCCTGGTGCCAGACCCTGTAAAAACCTCTTTGCTGAAGCTCTTCTGCCGATGCCGCAGACGGGAACATAATTACTGCCTTGCTGCCAGGGTATTTCTCAAGAAGTTCTGAAACAATCTGCGAGGGGTCCCATCTCCGTATTTCCGTTTTGCACACAGGGCAAAAAGGGGTTCCTATCTTCGCATAGAGCAGGCGGAAAAGTTCGTAAAGTTCTGTCAGGGTCCCGACTGTTGAGCGTGATCCGCGCACAGGGTTCTTCTGCTCAAGGGCTATCGCGGGCCTGATATTTTCGATGGAATCAACCTCAGGTCTGTCGAGCTTTTCAAGAAAAAGCCGGGCATAGGTGGAAAGAGACTCAATAAAACGCCACTGCCCCTCCGCAAAGATCGTATCAAAGGCCAGAGACGACTTGCCGGAGCCTGAAACACCCGTAATGACGATGACTTTGTTATGCGGAAGCCGGAGGTCTATATTTTTGAGGTTGTTTTGTCGCGCGCCGGTAATAATCAGTTCATCTTTGGACATTTGAATATTTTAACACAGCCGCAACAGACATAATAGAAAACCGTCTTTGCATTGCAGAAATAAATTCAGAGCAATCTCTTCTTAAAAGTTTCTGTTATTATTGCAGTCTATGGCAAATTTGTCCCCTGCGACTCTTGTGCCGGCAATACCGGTTGCGGTCGCGATAAAGCAGGGAGTGGTAGCCGGAACTAAATCTACTGTTGTACCGGCATAGGAAGACGGGACAGGGGTAGGGAGGGCTTTACCGGCCACAGTAGTAATTACATAATTGAACTTCAGGTCTGAACCCGGCTTAAAACGCGGCAGGGCTGTAATCAGGGCTGCTGTATTAGCACCTGGAACATAGTTTCCGCCATCTGCAAAAACCTGCTCTTCGAGCAGCCTCAGATTCTGGAGATTAGTATAAGCCTCTGTCCTTGCGGCCTTTACGCCCTGACCGACAAATGAAGGGACAGCGATCATAGCAAGGATCCCTATTATGGCCACGACTATTAAAAGTTCAATAAGTGTAAAACCTTTTTTATTCATTTTTGCCCCCTCTCAATCTTTCAATTGTTTTGAGATTATCTATAGCAGGTGAAAATGACGGGTCTATTTTTAATGCTGAGAGAATATATTTTTCAGCCTCATCCATTGCACCTTTTTTTGCATAAACCACACCCATTTTATTATACGTCTTCGCAGAACCAGGGTCTATCCTTATTATTTCCTTATATTGGATTATAGCATCATCATAAGATTTCTCACGAACATACAAAGCTGCCAATGCATATCTTGCAATAACAAAGTCGGGATTTACATTTAAAGCTTCTTTATAACTTCTTATCGCTTCATCAAATAATTTCGTCTTTTCATAAATAGTCCCGATCACATAATATAGGTCCGGCGAATAGTTAGTGGCAAGGGCAAGCGTTTTTTTCAGTTCCGACAGCGCCTCCTCCCTTTTGCCCATTTCAGCATAGCATAATGCAAGCGCAACCATGGAATTAGGTTTTTCCTCTGTCCCAGCCAGGCTAGTTGCTCTTTGATATGCAGCAACCGCAAATTCTTCCATCCCATTTTCCTGATAGGCGCTTCCAAGGTTGAGATAAGCACGTGCCTTCCGGGGAGAATTATGCACCGCGTCTTCCCAGAAAGCTATTCTGCTGGTCCATACCATATTTCTCTTTGTGGTAGCATAGATCAAAGGAATAACAAGAACAGCAATTGTGAGTATTATCAAGTGAGTTTTTTCTTTTTGCGTAATATTCACGAGCTTTAAAGCATGGTAAAGACCTAAAGAGAACAACAGAAAGAACCCGGTTGAGGCAAGATATACCCTGTGCTCAAAGATTACATCTATTAAAGGAATAAAGCTTGACGTAGGGGCAAGTATTATAAAGAACCACGCGAGGGCAAAAGAACCGATCTTCCATCTTTTAAAAAGCAATACGACCGCGCTGAGCAGAAGCAGCAGGAAAATTACAGAAATAAGGGTTGAGGGCGGATCAAGAAGTCCGTGACTAATGGCAAAATCATAGTCGCTGTTCTGGTTGACCGGCAGGACCAGCAGTGCAATATATTTCGTTATCACCCTTGACTGCGTTAAAAAATATTCATACGGGCCAAAGGCCAGCTTGAACCCTATGCGCAAAGTTGTATTTTTAATAATGGCATGGAACCTATAGACAATTGCCAGCATTACAGGAAGTGCCAGCATCCCGATCTTCATCAACTGAAGTTTCCTGCCGGGCTGGTCCTTTAAAAAATAAAACCAGTACACGAAAAGCATAAATGGAAGCGTTAATATAATCTCCTTGCTTCCAAGACCAAGGATGAAACAGATTATGCCCCCCAGATATGACGCATGGCTTTTCAGGGAGTTATCTGCAAGACTTCTTATGAAAAAAAGCAGCGCAAGCAGGTAGAAGAAAGAGCATAATATCTCTGCCCTCTGGGTTATATATGAAACAGCCCCTGTCTGTATTGGATGCAGGCTGAAGAAAATCGCTGTAATGAAGGAGATTAAATGGGCTTGGTCCTTATAACCGGAAGATTGGATCCGGAGGGTCTTCAATAAAAGGAGATAGACGAGAAAACTGTTGAGGACATGAATAATAAGGTTAAAGAGATGATAGCTGAAGGGGGCAAGCCTGCTAAGTCTGTAATTTATCGCAAAGGTCAGGTAGGTAAGCGGCCTTTCTCCCCTAATCGCTTCTTTTAAAAACCCCTCAACCCCGAGGTTGAAATAAGTGAGGTCCTTGATCTGCAGATTGTCTTCAATCGAGACCGAATCGTCAAATATGAATTCCCCGTTCAGAGTGTTCAGGTATCCGAGAAATGAAAATAGAAACAGCATGGAAAGGACCAGAAAGGACTGAGGAACGTGCCGTTTCATGTCTATTCAGTAGCGAATGGCATATTCAATCGGCTGAAACGACTTTATTTACAAGTATATTGCCGGAGTTGTCTCTTGCTACGACCCTCATGCCCATTGTAGCTGAGATAATGTTAATCACCCCTTTCATGGTCAGGTCAGGGGTAGTCGTATCAACCATATCAGCATCATTACGTTTCCAAAGATCTGTGCCGCTGTCCCATGGGGACTTTTCCTTCAGTGCAGCTAACCTGTTGGTTACATATACGGATGCAGTGCCTGTAGCACGCAGTACGGAATTGGACAGATCAGCAGGGGCGACCCCGGGACCCGAAGTCTCCACAGTGCCATTGAAATTTGTGTCTATCTCGATTATATCCTGCACGCTCTTTGCAGCCATCATCCATGCCTGCAGTTCAGGGATGACCGAGGTCGCTGACCTTACAATAGAGCCCTTCTTCGCTTTTTCCTGCATACCTATATAACCAGGGATTGCTATTGCTGCGAGTATTCCGATAATAGCGACAACTATCAGAAGCTCGATAAGAGTAAAGCCCTTTTCTTCTCCTGTTAGCAATGCTCTCCTCTTTCCCATTATGTATAGTTTCCTTTCAGTGACAAAATGATGAATGCATGGGCAAGCCACATGCATTCATCATCGCCAAATTCAAAACTGCCTTAATCTGCCGATACTATTTTGTCTGTAAGTACATTGCCCTGCCAGTCTCTTGCTACGACCCTGATGCCCATTGTGGCTGAGATGACGTTAATCACTCCTTTCAAGGTCAGGTCAGGGACAGTTGTAGAAACCGTATCAGCATCATTACGTTTCCAAAGATCTGTGCCGCTGTCCCATGGGGACTTTTCCTTCAGTGCAGCTAACCTGTTGGTTACATATGTTTGTGCGACACCTGCGCTAAGAAGCGCTGAGTTAGTTAAGTCTGGTGTTCCTGGGCCTGCTGCTTGTATCACAGATCCGTTAAAGTCAGTATCCAGCTCTATCCTGTCTGCCTGGCCGCCCCTTGCTGATTGCAGCCATGCCTGAAGCTCAGGAACAACAGATGTTGCCGACCGGGTAATCGCGCCTTTTCTGGACTTCTCCTGCATGCCGATATAGCCCGGGATTGCAATTGCCGCCAGAATACCGATAATCGCCACAACGATCAAAAGCTCAATCAGTGTAAAACCTTTCTGTTCTTTCAAATTGTTCACTGCCTTGTACATAATATTTCCTCCTTATTAATGTTAGTGTTCGGGATATCCGACACATACTTCAAATTTCCAGCTGCCAGTAACTGCCTTATGCCTTTAATCTCCACCTCCTCAAAATAAGAATCGCTTTGACGCTAATGATATAAAAGCAGGTTCTGTGCCATTATCTCTAAGTTAAGCAATCCTATTAATATCAAGCAGTTCCGGTTTAAAGAATGGGTCAAAAATTATTATACGCCAAGATTGGTTGACATAATTTGTCACTAAATGTCTAATCCTTGTCATAATGCTGCAAATTTCATGAAAACCTGCCATCGTGGAAACTATGATATAATTGATCGAAATCATATTATACACTGGATGGTCATGAAACATATTGGACTCGACGCAGGATCAGTAAGCGTAAAACTTGTTGTACTCGATGATAAAGGCAGCATACTAAGCAGCCGTTATCAAAGGCATAAGGGGCAGCCACTGCCTGTGGCCCTTGAGATGTTAAAAGACTCATCACTCATTGCTCATCGCTCATCACTTTCAGTCACTGGTTCAGCAGGCAGACTGATAGGCATTGTCCTTGGTATTACACCAGTAAATGAGGTAGTTGCTTATGCTTACGCAACCAAAAAGCTCTACCCTCACATCAGGACGATCATAGAGCTAGGGGGGGAGGATTCTAAACTGATCATACTCGGGGAGGATTCTTACAGTGCCAGGGATTTTTATATGAATTCAGTATGCGCCGCCGGCACAGGCTCTTTTTTAGACCAACAGGCAGAAAGGCTCAGGCTCTCTATCGAGGAATTCAGCGAACTGAGCCTGAAGTCCCAAAGGCCTCCAAGGATTGCAGGCAGGTGCAGTGTTTTTGCAAAATCAGACATGATCCATCTGCAGCAGATAGCGACCCCTGTCGAAGAAATCGTTGCAGGACTCTGTTTTGCTGTTGCAAGGAATTTCAAGGGCTCGATAGCAAGGGGCAGGGAACTGGCCTTCCCGGTCTCTTTCCAGGGCGGCGTTGCTGCAAACAGCGGGATGATACGGGCGTTTAAGGAGATCTTTGATATCAAGGAACTCTTTGTGCCGGCAGAGTTCGCCGTAATGGGAGCTATCGGCGCTGCAATGAAGGATTCTGACTCAGGTATACATCAGGACTTTGATCTCCGGAAGCTCGAAGATTATTTTATGCATTTTCACAAGCGTTCTGAAAAGGGCTACAGCCCTCTCATCTCTAAGGGCGATGGCTTTACCGAAAGACACCTTTCTTCAGGGATTAAAGAAAAGGGGATTGGGGATCAGGGATTGGTAGTTGGTAAAAAACTAACGCCCGACCCCCAACAGCTAACCCCTGTCTTTTCTAACCCCCAGCCCCCAGCCTCCAACCCAGCAACTAAGGCCTTTCTCGGAGTCGACATAGGCTCTATCGGCACGAACCTGGCTATAATAGATGGGGCCTGCAAGGTCATCGCAAAACGCTATCTCATGACAGCTGGCAGGCCTATCGAGGCGGTAAGGCAGGGACTTGAGGAGATATCTCAGGAAATCGGCGACAGGATAGAAATTGCAGGGGTGGGCACAACAGGTTCAGGCAGATATATGATCGCTGATTATATAGGTGCTGATATCGTCAAAAATGAGATCACTGCCCAGGCAACAGCAGCGGCATTTATTGATAAAGACGTGGATACCATATTTGAAATCGGGGGACAGGACTCAAAATTTATATCCCTGAAAAACGGTGTGATCGTGGATTTTGAGATGAATAAGGCCTGCGCAGCCGGCACAGGTTCTTTTTTGGAAGAACAGGCAGAAAAGCTGGGCATATCTATAAAAGGGGACTTTCAGGAATCAGCTTTTTCTTCAGGGAACCCCTGCAGACTTGGAGAGAGATGCACGGTCTTCATGGAAAACTCCCTGATTTCGAACCTCCAGTGCGGCACAGACAAAAAAGACCTGCTTGCGGGCCTTGCCTACTCCATAGTGCAAAACTATATCAACCGCGTTGTATGCAAGAGACCCATCGGCAAAAAGATATTCTTCCAGGGCGGGGTAGCGTTCAACAAGTCAGTTGTGGCCGCCTTCGAGAAATACTTAGACAGACAGGTCATCGTTCCTCCGGACCATGATGTTACCGGCGCTATAGGCATGGCCCTGATAGCAATGAAACATATGAAAAATCAGCTATCAGCAGTCAGCCATAAGCAGTCAGGAGAAAAACTTAAAACTCCGAACGCTGAACTCCAAACTAAATTCAAAGGCTTTGAACTTTCCAGGCGTTCCTATGATATCTCATCCTTTGAATGCAAGGGCTGTCCGAACGTCTGCGAGATCAACAAGATCAGAATAGAGGGCGAAAAAGGTCATCTCTTTTATGGCGGCAGGTGCGAAAAATATGATGTCAGAAAGATGACAGAGGAAAACAAAATCCCTGACCTTTTCGCCTTCAGAGACGAAATGCTCCGGAAGGCACATCTGAAATACCGTGAGAGGTTA
>CAWDEY010000014.1:0-60724 GCA_963801505.1 uncultured Nitrospira sp. | reverse complement strand
CGCCCGCAGAAGCGCGGTGTGTGTACGGTCGTCCGTACCACAACGCCCAAGAAACCAAATTCGGCGCTTCGTAAAATTGCGCGGCTGCGCCTGACGAATGGTCTGGAAGTCACGGCCTATATTCCGGGTGAGGCCACCAATTGCAGGAACACTCTGTCGTATTGGTTCGTGGCGGCCGTGTCAAGGATCTACCGGGCGTGCGTTATCATATCGTGCGAGGTTCTCTCGATACGACTGGCGTAAATAACCGGAAGCAGAGCCGTTCGAAGTACGGTGCCAAGCGCCCGAAAGAAAACAGCGGCATAGTAGATTTGATGGAGTAAAGATATGCGTCGAGCTAAGCCAGAAAAGCGTGAGATTCTTCCCGATATCCGCTATAACAGTGTAACCATCCAGACCATGATCCATCACATGCTCCACCGCGGTAAAAAGAGTACAGCGGTGAACGTGATGTATAACACCCTGGATATTGTCCGCGAACGAGCGTGGTAAGGATCCAGTCAGGTCTTTGACACTGCCATGCGAAACGTTGCGCCAGCCATGGAAGTAAAGCCCCGTCGGGTAGGCGGTGCCACCTATCAGTGCCCGATGGAAGTCCCGCCAGTTCGCAGGACGACCCTGGCCATCCGCTGGGTGCTTGATTTAGCCAAGGCGCGTGCTGGTAAATCGTTCGCAGAGAAGCTCGGGACGAATTAATGGATGCATACAAAAACGAAGGTGCCTCCATCCGCAAACGCGAAACTCACAAAATGGCCGATGCCAATCGCGCCTTCTCGCATTACCGCATGTAATTGTCGGTTTGCAAACATTAATAAGTGGGCGATATTATGACACGCACGTTCCCGCTCGAACGGTATCGAAACATCGGCATCATTGCTCATATTGATGCCGGTAAAACGACAACCACTGAGCGCATCCTTTTTTACACAGGGATGACCCATCGGATTGGTTCCGTAGATGATGGGACCACTGTCACCGATTGGATGGAGCACGCAGTTGTTGCAGGTTTAGTTGTTATTTGTCCAACCGCTAACGATTTTATGCTAGCGGAAACAGTTCTGAGATCCTCCGCAACATCTTTCAACACTATAAGGATTTCGTCAATTTTTTCGATAAGCTGGTTTAGTTTCTCTTTGTCAGCACTCATCAACAACCGTTCCCCTTGAACTCTAAAGTACTTAAGGCGCTTATTAATTATTTGAAACTTGCCATCGCCCCGCAGTTAGTAACACTTTGGACGTGTATGTTTGTTTGAAATTGACGGAAGCCAAAAAAGCGGAAGCGGCACCATCCTACGCCTTTCCGTAGCCTTAGCCGCCATCACGAGGAGAACCTCTCCACATTTACAATATCAGGCAGAACAGACCCCAGCCGGGTTTAAAACCCCAGCATCTAGAAGCAGTTTTGACCGCGGCAAAACTCTGCAACGCCGAACTGCAAGGGCGACGCTGGGTAGCCGCGAACTCTGGTTCAAACCCCAACAAATAACGGGAGGAACTTTGAGGCAGAAATTGGAACTGCCGGTAACATCCCAATGCTCCTCATGACCGTCTTGCCCATTTGTATCTTACGCAAGAACCCCTGTGCAACTGCATGTATCGAAGGGCGGAACCGACACAATCCATGCCCCACCATAAACTATCTCCGAAACGTGTTTCTTGCAGACGCTGAAACGGATGGGTGTAGATGCCGAAATAACGTAAAACGGTACGGCTATTACCCGAAGGGAATGGGCGAAGCGACCTGACTGAAGCCCACCCTAACCCTCAAACCCTTTCGCTTGAAAACTTTGGCGCAAGATAACGCATTAAGGCGGGGTTCAGTCTGCACTTTCTTGCTGATCAAAGAGTGGCTGAGCGCCAAGCCAAAGCCGCAACAGACTACCTACAGCCGAAAAGGGCACAACTGCGACATACAGTTAGTAAACGATACCTCAAATTCGATACAGAAAGGCAGCAGCTATCACCCTCTAGGGCTAAAACCGACACCGGAGTAATCTTGGGTGCTGACGCCATTGGAGAACTAAAGAAAATCCAGCGAAGTCGGCATGGAAGCTGCAGAAAAACTTTCACGCGAACTGTATCCGCAAGCCTACCGTGGACGCGCATTTGGCAGACATGCTTATTCCACTACGTGGCGTTGGCTGAAGGACATCAGCATACCTGGCCCGGAAGTCACCGGACACTTAGAAGCAAACATTTGGCTTGCGGAAAAAATGCTAGATGCAAGCTTCAAGGTAGAAAAAGTCGGCGCCCTTTATAGGGTAGAAAAGTTGGCTGGATAACTGAATGCACATGTCTAAAGAATCCCACTGCCTTAAAGTCATTAAAAAGACGAGAAAAAACACTAATATAGCTAGCAACTAGGTTTAACCGATAAGAGTCTGAAAATCCAAAAAGAAGATCAACAGGTTGCTTTGTATTCCGATTACCCGCGCACCCAACGAAAGAACTATCTCTTCTAAAGGCAGAAGTGACCAAGCTTGAAGTAGAAAAGCACTCATCTGATCTAAAAAGCAGTCAGAAAAGACGCTTGCTGAAATTCTCCAAAAGAGTTGCCCTCTGAGCTACTAACTAGTTGCCGCGTGCACTTGATGTTGTTGGGGATATAGCCATAATCGAGGTTCCCTCTGAACTAGAAGGCATAAAACCACTTTGGGTGGGCGATTTTAAGGACGCATCGTAACTTGCGAACAGTTCTTGCGAAGGTTGGGGCAGTAGGCGGGACCTATCGGTTGCGGGAATTTGAATTTATCGCTGGAGAGCACAGGACAACACTCTTCACAAGGAGTACGGGTGTAGCTACTACGTTGATGTTGCGAAGGCGTATTTTAGTCCTAGACTTTCCCATGAGCACAAGCGCGTGGCTTCGCTTGTTAAGAGAGCGAATTAGTTGTGGATTTATTTGCGGGCGTTGGGCCTTTTGCGGTACTCATTGCTAAAAGTCACTAATCCGTCAAAGTTTATGCCGTAGATATAAATCCAGAGGCGGTAGAGTTGCTGAAAAAAATGCACGCCTTAATAGGGTAGAAAACAAGTTTTTCCAATTGGGGCGATCCTCGCAAGGTTGTTGAATGCACACTGCAGCGGTTGCAGACCGAGTCATAATGAATTTGCCTGAGACCGCAAACGAATTTATTGATGTAGCCTGCAAGGCCATAAAACCGTCTGGAGGCATGATTCATTTTTACGGTTTTGTTCGGTTGCCCGATACGTTAGAGAATTTGGAGCAACGTTTCTCAGATGCCGTTACAAAAACAGGCAGAAAAGTAGATACATTTCATTATGCGAAAACTGTTCGAGCCACTGCACCTTATGAGTGGCAAGTTGTGTTGGATGCCGAAATCTCTAAGCTCTTACTATCAGGGTGATTTTTACTTTTTGCTTTGGGTTTCTTAGTTTCTCGAACGGTTTCGCGGGATAGGTCTTTTGCAGCTTTGTCGGCGTGAATAGCTAGAGTTCGGTCAGAAAGTGTCGCTCTTTCGCATAACCATCTCCATGGGGTGCTTTAATATCAATTGATGGGATCCTTGCGCATGAATCTCATCAAAAATTTTGCTGCTTCAATTTTGATGGTCAGTTTGGCTGCAGGCTGAGGGTTTCTTTGAATTCATTGCTGAAGTCGGCTAAGCCTTTGTCGGCGGCTACTACGAGTATGCAGTCGCCGTTCTTTGACAGGTGTTTGTCCTTGGTGAACTCAACGGTTGCGTGGTGGCGAGCCTGCATGTTCTCGTGCCGTACCCAAAAATTACTTCTCCTTCACTTCAATCGGAACCAATTATACTCTGAGACCTCTATAGAGTCTACTTTTCCGTCGCCGTCCAAGTCAAAACCCTGAATCACAGCTGCGAAGGTGTCCTCGTTATGGTATCCTTGCAGAGTTTTGGGCCAAAAATTTGTCAACGCTAAAACGCATGCTTTCGTTCCTACTTCCTTGTTTCCCGCCAAAACAATGACTCTTTTGTTTTTGTCCCATGGATTTGGAATCTTCGCCACTAGTCCTGCCACGTCTGCAGTGTAGACGTCTCTTGTTTTCTGGGAGACAAAACCTCCGAATAAAAAGCCTTGAGCGGAAGATTGCATTCTGAATCGAATAGGCAAGTAATCGTTAAGTTCTTGGGTGAGCAAATTTGTGCCTGGTCCTCCTACGAGGATAAGGTTGTTTTTCTCGTCTTTTTCAGCTTTTACATCCACGTCAAGTTTTATTGCGAATTCCGCAGGCATTTTGACGAATTGTCCAAGAAAAAACGTGAGGTGCGCTGCATAGTGTCCGTCTCTGGCGCTGGTTTTGAAGGGCCCGTGTGGGGTGGGGCTACCAACGACGATTTTTCCTTCGAAGGCGCCGTCTGCGTTGATGAATTCTTTGAAGAAGTCGTGGATTTGCTGGCTGGCTCCTAAAAGTGAGGGGCGCTGCATTATTTTGTAGCCGTCAGGAAACTCGATTCCAAAAGCGGGCGA
The DNA here is from genome assembly GCA_963801505.1 of uncultured Nitrospira sp. Taxonomy (GTDB): domain Bacteria; phylum Nitrospirota; class Thermodesulfovibrionia; order Thermodesulfovibrionales; family UBA6898; genus JAOUFP01. The sequence goes on along the minus strand of CAWDEY010000014.1, from coordinate 56,267 downwards.
AATGGTTCGGTAATACTTGGCTATTGCGCCTTTCTTTTTTTCTTCCTGTTCCACTTCTATGGCGCCTGACTGTTCAAGTTTTCTGATGTGGTAGTAGACTTTTTGTTCGTGCATTCCCAGTTGTCTGCAATTTCCAGTGGGTACATGGCTTTCTGGTTGAGCAAGGTGAGGATTTTCCAGCTTAGTGTGCCAAGAATCATTTTTAGGTCTTGGGAGTTTTGCATAATGGTGATTTCTTTAACTTTTTGCTGGTTGCCTTTTCTTGGAGCAGTAGTTTCTTGTCCATTGCATTCTCCGCATACATAGTTGGACTGTTATTAAAAATTTTGTTATAGCTCCGTTTTCAAGAAGCTACAGAAAGTACAACTATTAAAAAAATGGTTAAAAATGTCGCTTCGATAGGTACACTACTACAAATTTTCTTTTAGGTGTAAACGTTTATCCTAAAAATGCTTATTAGCGCTCCGAAACATTTCAAATTAAAGACCTGAAAGAAGACGAGTTTAAAATGTGCGGAATTTTCGGCGGCATAATGAAAAACGGAAACGCAGCACCCGTAATCCACGCTTCTCTAAAGCGGCTTGAGTACCGCGGATATGACTCCGTCGGCATAGCCACATAAACAATGGGATAGTCACCATTAAGAAAGATCAGGGGAAAATAGATGAAGTCCACAGAATCCTTAACCTCGACGATATGCAAGGCAACATCGGCATCGGACACACCGGTGGGCAACACATGGCGCACCCCTCAAAGTGAACGCGCACCCCCATGCAGACTGCACTGGACAAATCGTTGCCGTCCACAACGGCATCATAGAAAACTACGCCGAACTCAAAAACGACTGGAAAACCACGGTCACACCTTCCTCTCCAAAACTGACACCGAAGTTATTCCGCACCTCATCGAAGAAGCCTTCAAGAAAAACCCCTCAATTTGACCCTCACCGAAGCAGTAATCAGAGACCATCAAGAAACTGAAGCGGCTCCTACGCGCTTGCCGTGATTTCCTCCAAAGAACCCGACAAGATAATTTGTGCCCGAAACGAAAGCCCTCTAGTGATAGGGCGTAGCTGAAAACGACGCCTTATTGCGCTTCCGACTTAACCGCGTTCTTGCCCATGACAAACAAAGCAGTTTTGATTAACGATGGCGAACTCGTCATCCTCACACCTACAAGCTATGAGATTCGACGCATCCAAGACGGAGCCGTAGTCACCCGAGAACCCAAAATTATTGATTGGACCCCTGAGATGGCAGTCAAGCAGGGTTATCCGCACTTCATGATAAAAGAGATTCATGAGCAACCTGCAACGCTTCAGAACACGTTGAGAGCGCAGGAGCATTACTTGGATTTGATTTCGACGTTTCTGGACCGCGCCACCGAAGTCTTCCTGGTCGCATGCGGAACCAGCTACCACGCATGCTTAGCGGCATCATACATGTTCTCAAAACTCGCATTCCTGCCCACTATCCCGTGTACGCTTCAGAATTCGTGGAGCAACACGGCAAATCGGTAAACATCGACAGCACCATCCTTGCCGTAAGCCAGTCAGGCGAAACCGCAGACACCTCTCGGCGCAGTCACCTGCTCCCAGCAACGCGCCGCAACAATCCTGGGCTTAACCAATACCGTCGGCTCCACCTTGACCCGAGTTTCACGAGTTTACATTGGTCAACAATCAGGTCCAGAAATCGGCGTAGCAGCAACCAAAGACCTTCACCTCGCAACTGTCCGTTATGGCGCAGTTGGCGCTGGAACTGGCAAACAAACGCGGCAAAGTCTCACAAGACGAAATGGATTGCCTAGCGGAAAAGCTGGAGACGCTACCACAAACGTTGAAACCATCATCCTCACACAAGAAGACAAAGTCAAGGAACTCGCCAAGAAGTACAAAGACGCAAAAATCTTCTTCTTCCTCGGCAGAGGCATAAACACCGCCACCGCCTACGAAGGCAGACTCAAACTCATGGAAATCGCCTACATGCCAGCTATCGCGTTTCCAGCAGGCGAAAGCAAACATGGACCCATAAGCCTCATCGAACCTGGGTTCCCAGTCGTTTTCATCTGCCCCAGAGACGGCCAAACCCACAAGACCCTCATCGGCAACATTCAAGGAGATGAAAGCCCGCGGAGCATCCATAATCTCCATTCATGAGGAAGGCGACGAAGAAATCAAAGCGTTATCCGACGACTACATCGAAGTCCCAAGGGGCATACCTGAGGTGCTTTCGCCAATACCGTTCATTATTCCGACTTGCAGCTCTTTGCGTACTACATGGCGGTTGAGCGGGGCATAACCCTGATACGCCACGAAACCTGGCGAAGTCTGTCACCGTCAAATAATCTCTTCTTTTTTAATTTAATATCTTAAATCCATATACGTTAAAAAGCCTAAGAGTACATACTATTATTGGTGTTCTGTTTGGAGAAGGCAGACTGGGAAAAACTTATTGACAGTCTAATCAAACAGGGAATCTTGCATTCACCCCCGGTCATTAAAGCGATGCGGGCTGTGCCTCGAACCAAGTTTTTGCCCTCAAATATGGTAAATCATACTACTGCAGATACACCTCTCCCAATCGGGTTTCGGGCAAACAATTTCCGCGCCTCACATGGTTTCGATAATGAATGAAGCGCTTAACCTAAAAGTAGGTAATAAGGTCCTGGAGGTAGGGGCTGGTTCAGGTTGGCACTCTGCCACCATAGCAGAAGTAATTGCCCCCAAAGAGGCGCCTCGAAGTGAGTGGGGGCACATTTACACCATAGAAATTGTTCAAAATTTAGCTGAAAATGCGCGAAAAAATATAATGAATGCAGGCTACGGTGATCGCGTAACCATAATTTCAGGTGATGGCTCAAAAGGTTATTCCGAAAAAGCTCCCTATGACAGAGTTATAGTTACTGCTGCGGCTCCAAAAGTGCCTAAACCACTTGTTGACCAATTAAAGACTGGGGGTATATTAGTAATACCTGTGGGTACAGCGTTTATGCTTCAGAGTCTCGTAAGCTCACAAAGGATTCAAATGGGAAGATTATTCAGGAAAATCTTGGTGGCGTAGCGTTTGTTCCATTAACCGGCGAAGCACGGTCACCAATTTACGCACTCTTAGCCAAACCATTTTTCTAGTGTAGTTTTGCTTTTAGCTTTCTTACTGCCTTCCTGCATTCTTTCGAGGGATTTAGAACGCGGTCTTCAGAGAAGTCTTTTTCTCGAACTAAGAAATCTATTATGCCTTCAATGTTTGCTTCTGCCATAATTGGATCAGACTTGTGCCTGTTTCTAATCTGAATCACTTTATCGAAAAGAGCTATTCCATCAAGTGTGGATCTCTTCGCCTGGTTTCCATTGAAAGACTTTTGAAAGAAGGCGTTTAAATAGTCAGTTCCATAAAACTCTCCTCTGAAGGGAGAAAGAATTTCAGGTAAGACGGGTTATTAGTGCCGTCTGGACGTTTGCTGGGATCCGTTGCCTCCACAATTCAAACGGCTTCTTTTCATTATACTTCCCACCACTATCCTTCTCCATATCAGCGATAATCGTCTGCTTTAACATTGCTTCAAGTTCATCCTGGTCTCTCCAGTACAAAACCCTTAGATCCTGGTCTACGTCGCCGCCTTCCTGGACTCCTTTTAAAAATGCTTCATTTTTTGCCTGCGCAACTGCTTCCATCTCCTTCTTATTTACGTAAATATCAGCGAAGGACAGAATACCATTGCCTCGTGAAGTAACATTATTCTCAAGCTGGCGCACGTTAACATCAAGAATGCCAAGGTTTTCAGGGTAGTTCTCTTTAAGCCACTCGATCACATCTGAAAAAACCTTTCCTCTTCCAATTGGTGGAAGTTGATTGGGGTCGCCCACAAGAATAAGACGCCGAATATGGTTCCAATCAATAGCTCGCATTAAAGCAGCAAAAAGTTCGAGATTGATCATAGAACATTCATCAATGATTAAGGTTGATAGATTGTCGTCGGTTCCTCCGCCCCATCTCTTAAGAGTAAGGTTCTTATTTAGCCAGCCATGGCTCGCAAGGAAGGAATGGATTGTAGACGCAGATTTTCCAGTCTTTTCTTTTATCCTATCAGCAGCCTTGCCAGTCGGAGCTAACAAGAATATACCTCCAAGACCATCAGCTCTTTCAATATTGGTAATGAGCACTTTTAAAAGAGTGGTCTTCCCGGTACCTGCTGCACCCGAAATTATAGATATCGCTTTCGGAAAGACTTGTTCACAAACGGCTGCCTGACCTCTTAGTGCGATCTCGTACCTCTCAAATGCTTTTGACAAAAGCGGGCTAGAAGGATCTCTGAGTAATCGATAAAAGTGATCCCCCGTAACAGGAGTCTTAAACTTTATATCTGGCCTGCTCGCGAGATCTTGTATAACAGCCTGAATTTTTCTTTCGTCCTCATATACTGCTTTCAAGTAAACATATTTACTAGCTCCTTGTTCGGAGACTTGCATTGCTTCGGTCAGGAAATCTAAATCTGCTTCAAAATACGTATCTTCAAAAGAAACTTTTTTCCAATCCGGCTTGATCGCTAACCTGTCGTTAACCTGATCGATGACTCTGTTAATGGATACAAAGGAATGGGGACTTTCTTTCTTAAGGGCATCAATGCAAAGCGCCCTGAATCGCTCAGCAGAGTTGGATGTAAAAAGATGGTCAAGACCTAAATCAGGAGAAGGCATTATCCCATTGTCCACAGTATTGAAGCTGATATAATCATCGGAGTCGGAACCTATATATTGTTCCGATAGAATATAGGGATTAGCGTAAATATCTTCGAGTTCGGCATAGATGCCGTTTTCTTCTCGCTTCGAACTCAAAATATTAGCTATTTGGTCTTCTGACAAGTAAATCCTAGGCAAGCATCGGCGAGGAGTTCTTTGACTATCTCTGAGTAATTTATAATTCCGGAGAGCTTCTTTAGTTTCTTTCGAATCTGATGGTATCCCAGGTATTGCCCTCTTGTTGGTTAGAAAAGATATTATATTGTCATAGGCATTCTTATCATTTCCTGCTTCTGCTGCATCCCTGTAATATTTAATTCCGTCGTAAAATTTCAGGAAATTTAAAACCCCAATTAACCCGGGATAAGCACCCCTGTGATGCCATAGCTCGCCCAAAAGACTATGGAGCCAGCTTTTCCGTGCTACCCAATCCTGAGTATCGTCTGAAATCGAAATTAAAGTATTCACGCTTTCTAGAAATTGCTCAATGATCACTACAGCTTCATCATCAGATACGGGGCGGACTTTGCATATTTGAAGCATCTTGGATTTTCGGGAAGCACGAGGATTTTACTAAGAACTTCCAAGTTGTCTCGATACTTGTGATAAGGGATGGAAAAACCTTGTTCGGGGTAATGAGATGTTAATGGCAATTGCCAAACAAAGCCTCCCGCATACTTCTCCCTGTTTTGCTTTGAGACATCATCGTAAAACATGATGTCGCCTTTGGACTTTAGTCTTGAAATGCCCACGAGTACATACTTTTTGCTCTCGTCCTCGCTAAAAGGGTTACTATAATTTACGTAATAGAACAAAAGAGAATGATCAACTTCGATATTGCTAAAATATTCTTTGGCTCTTTCTAGCCTGAGATTATAGTTGTATTTCTGAGCAGAACCGGGCGGATTTTTGACATCATCAGAATACATGACTTCATAAGGCCATATACATGCTGAAGCGGGCTGGAGATTAATAAAAGCGCGCTTTGAGTCATCTCTGAACCACTCAGGGGGATCGGTATATGCCCGCATTTTCTCATAACCAAATGCATTAATACTGAACCCGCAGGCAGGGATATCATCTAGTTTAGAGCACTGTCTACCAGCAACGTCGGCTCTGCTTTCCCAAGCTAAATCTCTTTTGACTGAGATTAAGTCACCTGGGTAGGAATCTCGCCCAATACAATAGGTATTGGATTTAGGATTCTGGCATATTCGCCCGGACCAGCCCTCATTATGCCAGGCAAGTCGTATCGATACATGTTTGTACATTCGATCCCTCCTCTAAAAGCATAGAGCTGTATTATCCCTACAAATTTTACAGAAATGCACTATAAAGATCCAGAAAAGAAAATTAGATACAGAGATGCAATAATTGTGATAGAAACTTTGGGACAAACTTTGGGACAGTTTTGGGACAAAAAAAATGGCTTACAAAACCTGTAAGCCATTGATTTTTATGGTAGGCCCGGGCGGTTTCGAACCGCCGACCTCTACCGTGTCAAGGTAGCGCTCTCCCCCTGAGCTACGAGCCTGAATAAAGTTTCAAACAGACATTGATTAAACAAAAAAAACCGGGTTTTTGTCAAGGCATTGGCTGCAAAACAAGGAAAATTGGGCTTTGAAAGACCGGTAGCAGCTCTATGTTTTGCTGGATAAGCGTCTGGACAATTCTTTTTCCTTTTCAATAAATTCAACAGGTATGGCAGGATCGCGAAGCGTTTTGATAAATGTATCGAGCCCCTCTTCCAGCTTGTCTTCATGCACTGAAATCCTCCTGAGGTTATAGAGGGGCTGGCCTACTGCGTTGCCGCCGCCATATGCAGAGAAGATCACGTTAATTGAAAGGTTCCTGGCGATCGCCAGTGGCCCTTTCATCATAATCCTTGAAAAGCCTTCCAAAAGGCAGGCTGAGCATCGGGGCCTCATCTCCTATCGTCCTTCGGTAAAAATCCAGACTGCCTTCTATCTCGTAATGAATTTCCTCATCACTCAGACACTTAAGGACCGGATGCGAGCGCGTATGTATCCCGAAACTGACCAGAGGATTCTGCTTTAGCTTCCCGATATCTTCCATAGACAGGAAGAGGTCCCTGTCGTGCTTTCTGTAGACTTCCTCAGGGATGACATTCTCCAGCAGTCTACCCATAATACAAAGGCTCTTTGTCCTGTCATAATGGTCCCTGGAAAAACTGATTATCTCAGCTGCCATGATATTTGTGTTGTATTCATAATTTATGAAGGCTGCAAGTTCCTGCTGAAAACCTCTATTGATACAGAAGTTATAAAGATACCGCCAGTATAAGGCCCTGTCATCTACACAGTCGGTTATTAAAAAGCAGGTGGAAGGGACAGCATGGGCTTCCATAACAGGAAGGGCCTGTGTAATGTATGATTTGGGGCCGTCATCAAAGGTGATGGCAAGGAGGCGGTCTTTTGATTTTACAGAGCCGGAAATGAATCCTATAAGCTCCTCGATGCCGATAATGTCAAAATCCTTCTTCAGCCTGACAAGCAACTTTTCAAACACTTCAGGCCTGATGTTTCCCAGGTCCTTAAGTGACAGAAGGTCTCTGTTATCTGTTGAATGAAACAGAAGTACAGGATAATTGTTCATCTGAATATCATTGGCGGAATATAGCCAGGGAGTTTTACTTCAGAGTCACGCTCTTCCTTCATGGAGAGATATTCGCTGATAAGTCCTTCTTCAAGGTTTTTCAGACAGGCACGGGCCGCCATGACATCAAAATCCTTCATCTGGTAAAGCCTTCCTGTATTGCGTGGTTGCTGATGAGACAATATATCCCCTTTATTACTAATCTCTTCTATGGCCTTCACCATAAGTTCAATCCCCTCGGCGATGACCTTTAGAAATATTGAATTCAAATCATCGCCTTTTTCAAGAAGAGGTCTTGTCTGGTATATGATATCACCGGTGTCTATGCCTGCGTTTACATGATGGACCGTAACGCCTATATATTCCGGTTCCCTGTTTACTACAGGCCATCCATAGCTCCATGTGCCGCGGTAATAGGGAGAAAGGCCTGAGTGTATATTTATCATCGCAGCAGCCGGAAGCGCGATCATATCCTGCCTGATAATGCTGCTGCCCAGCACTGCTATGATATCTGGTCTGATGGATTTAATAAATTCAATGAGCTCAGGACTGTTTATATCTCCGCATTTTATATTCAGATATGTTGTGCCCTTCTGCTCAACCATAACATCAAAATGCGCCCTGAGATAATCCTTCAGCATCGTATGATACCTGAACCCGGCAGAATAGGTCTCTGCAAACTTCTTCAGAAACTGCTCGTCCCTCCTCAGGGCCGCCTCGTGTTTTCTGAAGAGGTTTCTGAATGCCGAAAGTATTGCATTAACTTTCGGCTGCTCGGGATATGCCTCACGCACAACACAGGCTATCTCAAAACTCTCCTGAAGCCTGTTTACAAAACTCGTATGGTGAAAGCCTGTCCTGGTGAATATGACTGTTTTCAAGGCTCTGGACCGGTATAGACGGAGCCAGTGCATTTCACCGCAGAGGCGCAGAGTTCACGGAGATTTTGTGAATTTTGTTTTCCGATGAGAGGCCGGAAAACAAAAAATCCTTCATAGCAATTTATATATTTCTGCCCTCTCAGCAGGAATATATAATTACCGTCTCTGCAACCTCTGCGTCTCTGCGGTAAGCTATCACAATTTTTCATGTCGTTTTGTACGGCCTTTATTTACTCAGATCCTAAAAAAGCCTCACCTCAACAATCTCTCCTGCCTCTAGCCCGTTGGTATGCAAAGGAATTACTATAGTGCCGTCCGCCCTGACAAGGGTAGTAATCAGACCTGACTTGCCGAGTACGGGAACAGCCCGGAGCTCCCCTTCTCTTTCTTCCAGCATCACCCTGACATGCTCTTCCCTGCCCTGGGAAGAAGAGATGTTCTTTGAAAGCCTTGCCCTCACTGTCTTGCGGCTGTATTGGGGCCACCTCTCCTTAAGTCCTGAACGTATCTGCAACACAGGCCTGATAAAAAGCTCAAAGCAGATGCTGACCGCAGCAGGATGACCGGGCAGTCCGAAGACCGGTATGCCGTTTATGACCCCTCCGATCATAGGCTTGCCCGGCTTGAGGGAAACCCCGTGAAAGAGGACCCCTGGCGAACCTATATCATCGATTATCCTCGCCACCATGTCCTTTGTTCCTACAGAAGTCCCGCCGGAAATAACGATGGCCTGAGAATCAGACATGGCAAGCTCTATCGCATTTCTAAGGTTTTCATATTCGTCCCTGAAGATGCCTTTCTTGAGAGGTATGCCTCCGGCTTCCAGGACCATGCCCGAGATTACATAAGAATTTATGTCCCTTACATGTCCGGGTTCCAAAACAGTGTCTGCTGCAACGATCTCATCTCCTGTGGATATGATAGAGACCGAAGGCCTCTTGTATACATCTATTTCCGTAATGCCGATGCCTGCGCAGGCACCGATGTCCTGCGGACGCATCCTCTGTCCCTCCCTAATGACAACATCGCCTCTTTTGACATCATCACCCACCTGAATCACATTATCGCCAGGGGCAACAGACCTCATCACCTCTATCATCTGTTTGTCTATAATCTGGACATGTTCAAACATAACTACAGCATCTGCGTTTTCGGGGAGCATGCCGCCGGTCGGTATCTTGCTGGCCATGTAATGAGGCAACAGAAAATCCGCCTCCTGAGACATCAGGATCTCATGAAAAAGGGTGAGATAAACGGGCATCGTCTCGGTTGCCCCAAAGGTATCTTCAGCCCTGACCGCATATCCGTCGACAGTCGACCTGGCAAAAGAAGGGAGGTCTTCCCCTGAGATGATGTCCTCAGCAGAGACCATCCAAAGCGCGTCTTCAATCTTTATATGTTCTTCAGACAGCTTATCTTTGCTGATATTTTCAATCAGCATTCCAAGCGCTGTTTCAGCATCCAGCACATTTCCCCTTCCGAGCATGTCTTTCATATGTTTCTATTATACTCAATTTCAACTTGTAACGACCTTTATTAACACATCCTCTCCCAAACTGGAGCACCCTGCAAGCGCTTAAGCTTTATGGTATATTAAACTCATGAACTCTTTATCACATATACTTGACCGCATCGATGAAAAAAAACGGGATTTCGCGTTATACAATTTCAAACAAACGGAAAATAACGCCTTGACGACCTTTTTTGATCTTGCGCAGGAATTCGACAGCATCGAGGACTTCTGCGACCTGTGCGTCGCTATCCCTAAAGGGTTTTTTGATCTTGACGCAAGGCTCTACCTGATCGATCCCAAGACAAACGATTTGTCGCTCACTGCAGCAACCGAAGACGCGGGGTACCAGTTGCACACGCCTCCTCTTTATGAAATTATCCCTGATGAAAATTTCTTCTATACAAGCACAAAGCATCTGGTATTGATCATCCGCGGAAAGTCGCTGCTCATAGATCAGCTCCCCTTTAAGACAAAGGATGATGTCCTGGGTCTCCTGGAAGTATATCCTGCTGAGCACCTTGGTCCCCACAGCGAACTCTTTCTCGAAAAATATGCTAACCGCATCGGTTATAACATCCACAACAAATTCCTGATTGAAAAAAACATCGAACATCTGAAGTTCATCCGCTCCCTTGTCGCTGACATTGAACATAACATCATAGCGCCCAACATCGTCTATAAGCTTTTTCTGAAACATGTAAGGCGGAAGATCGAAAAGAATATCACCCTCGAAAAAGAGATAGGAGAATATGTAATATATGATTCTGCCGGCCAGGACCTGATGGAAGACCTGAGGTCTGAACTGAACGAAATCAACAGGGGGCTGATGGAGGAACTGGAAAATATTGAAAAACATTACAAAAACACAAGTCTCTTCCTCGAGACCCTGCTCCGCAGGAGCCATTTCGACAAAGGACGGCTTACGCTTCTTACCAAACATTGTTACATGAACCGGGACGTTGTACAGCCGCAACTCGACCGCTTCCTAAACAGGTTCAAAAGCATGGGGGTCTCCGTTAACTACCAGCTCAGCGGGATACCTGACCAGGAAACCATCAGCGTGGTCGACATCGGGCTTATGGCCCAGGTATATGCCAACCTCTTCTCAAACGCCCTGAAATACACAGAGGAGATAACCACAGACACAGGAGAAAAGAAGAAATACATCTCCTATGGCCATGAGATTATCAGAGACTATTTCGGCCCTGGTAAAGACGGGATCAAATACAACGTCTTCAGCACCGGCCCCCATATCACGCCTGAGGACCGCGGAAGAATATTTGAAGATGAGTACCGCGGAAGCAATGTCCTTAACAAGCCCGGTACAGGTCACGGCCTTGCCTTCATCAAGACAGCTGTTGAACTACATGGCGGCATCGCAGGATACGAGCCTACTCAATTCGGAAACAATTTCTTTCTGATACTGCCGAGGTAACTCTTAGCCCATATTATTCATAAATTTTAAGCAATACAAAATGGAATGAGGCGGGGCATAGCATTTGAGCGGATTCTTTTGCAGATATTCCTACAGCATATTTATAATTAGTAAAGAGGCAAAAGCCTCGGAGCGCAGCGAGAATGAGCGAAAATGCTGTGCACCGCCTCATTATACGAAAGTTTATGAATAGAGTGGGTTAGGGAAGCATTACTCAGGAACTCAGAAAGGTCTTGGCCAGTTTTCCCCTGTAAACAGCTCCGCAGGGGCTCGTTTTTACCACATCGGATGATTCCCAGTTCTGAAAAAGATCAATGATCTTGTCCAGCGATTCTTCATGCAGTTGCTCGATCTCTTTCCGTACAGGCATTGAAGTAATAAGCCTCTTATCTATAAAATCACCGATACTCTGCTGATTCATCACGGAGAAGAAGACCATGCTTTTGAATATCCGCTTGTTTGTCTTGAATGAAAATATAAATCTTTCGAGGGAATTTTCGAGGAAAAGGTCATTTCTCACCTGTGTCTGCCTGTCGATAGCAATAGCCTGGAACCAGTATCTCTTGTCAATAATGGTATCTGCTTTCATTTCCATTAATGTATGTCCCAGGTTCTTTTTGTCTACAGTGTAGATATTGTGCGCTACAGTATCTGCCGCAAGATGGCTCATATAACCATAGACAAAAGCCTTCTGCTGGTCTGTCTTGGCTGATTTCATCAGATCAAAGGCAACCTCCCAGCTATGCGAACTTTTACTGTCAGACATATATTTTTTGCCGATAATGATATCAGCCATGAGGGTCCCGTAAAGAAAATCCTTTTTGTAGCGTCTCATGATCTCGACCAGTCCTGCAGGAAGCAGCGACGCCAGAGAGTATAACTCATTGCCGAGATAGATATGCGTCAGCGGACCCCAGGCAAAAGAGACTGCCGGAATGAGCAGGAAAGATATAATTATCAGAAATTTAAAAAGTCTCACTTTAACTCCTTTATTGCGTCAAAAATAAGTCTGGTTCCTACGCCTGAAGCACCCTTTGGCACATAGGGTTTGTCCTTTTCAGTCCACGCAGTCCCTGCTATATCAAGGTGCACCCAGGGTGAATCCCCGGCAAATTTGGACAGAAAATATGCAGCCGTAACAAGACCGCCGTTTCTGCCGCCGATGTTCTTGACATCAGCTATATCACTCTTTAAATATTCATCATACTCCTCAAAAAGAGGCATCTCCCACACGCGTTCATAAGTCTTTTCGCCTGATGTTTTCAGTACCTCGATAAGTTTACGGTCATTGCCCATCATTGCAATGGCCTCACTGCCGAAGGCCACTAAACAGGCGCCGGTAAGGGTAGCTATATCTATTATGGCCCTGGGCTTCAGACGTTTTGCATACTCTATCGCGTCAGCCACAACAAGACGGCCCTCTGCGTCGGTATTTAGGATCTCTATTGTCTTACCGCCGAGAGATCTTACCACATCCCCTGGCTTCGTAGCATTGCCGCCCGGAAGATTTTCCGTTGCCGGAAGTATCCCGATAAGATGTACTGGCATCCGTAATACAGAAGCAGCCTTCATAACACCCAGGACAGCAGCTCCGCCGGCCATATCGTATTTCATCTTTTCCATGCCGTCTGAGGGTTTCAGCGATAAGCCTCCGCTGTCAAAGGTTATGGATTTGCCGACAAGTACAACAGGCGCACCTTTGGCCCCTTTATAATCGAGGACAATAAACCGTGGTTCTTCGCTGGAACCCCTGGCAACAGAAAGAAAAGCCCCCATGCCGAGTTTCCCGGCGTCCTTTCTGTCTAGGACCTTGACTAAGAGGTGCTTTGTTTTCAAAGACAGGGCGGCCTTTGCAAGATGGGTCGGGGTCATATCATTGCCAGGCGCATTGACCAGATCTCTGGCAAAACATACAGCGGTTGTCACAGTCTCCGCCTGCTTTATTCTGTCGATGAGGTCTGAGACCGGATCAGCAAGTACGGTAACATTCACAAGCGCTTTATTGTTTCCGTTTTTTTTGTATTTCCTGAAGGTGTAAAGGCCCAGCAGTGCCCCTTCGATAAATTCAGCAGGAGAGATCTTCAGTTCTGACAGAAAATCAGTAGAGAGTGCGGCCTTTTTCATACCCATATCGCGGAGATATGTTGCTGCCTTGCCCCCTGCCTGTCTTATCTTCTCACTGGATATCTGCTCCCTTTTGCCGAGTCCCACGAGAAGGAGCCTTTCAGGCCTTACAGTATCAGGGGCCTTCATTAAAAAAACCTCATTTTGCTTGCCGGAAAATTCTTTGGAGAAAACCTCTTTGATAAACGGTGCCATTACCTTAGGCAACTTCTTCAGTCCCTCTGGTCTGTTCTCTGCGAAAAGGAAGATAAGCGCATCACACGCGCAATCTTCCCCCTTAATACTCTTTATGTCTATATTCATTAATTTCTTGTGAAGCAATATAATTTATACACTATATTGTAGCTTATTTGCAGCAAAAATTTCCACTTAACGATCATGAGTCATATGCCACAAGTATTGACAGATAATGCTATTTCGGCAATGATGTATATTAATGCAGATGTTTAACGATAACCCTTTTTTTTCGAGAAAACATATTCAAAGGCTATACGGCTCTCATTTTACCGACGATAATAAAGTGACCCTGCTTTGGAAGGACCAGGAATCATTCCAGATCATATTCGAAGCGATAAAAAAAACAAAAGAGATTGTCTGTCTCGCCTTCTACATATTCAGGGACGATGAAACAGGAAGGGAACTTGCCGGGATCCTGAAGCATAAGGCCCTTGAAGGCGTAAAAGTTTACATTCTTTACGACCACTTCGGCTCTCTCTTTACGCCAATGAAATTCTGGACAGACCTCAGAAAAGCCGGCATTGAGATAAGGGCGTCCCATCCTTTCAAATGGACATCTCCGCTTCATTACGTACACCGGGACCACCGAAAGCTGCTTATTATTGATGGCGAGATTGCCTTTACCGGCGGCTTGAATATTGCAAATGAATACAGGGGGTATAGGGGATATCGCCTCCACAGGAATAAAAGAGGCTGGAGAGACACCGGCATATTTCTTGTAGGCCCGATAGCAGAAAAACTTCTGGAAGAATTCACCAAAAGCTGGTTCATCTGGAAAGGGACGCCCATAGATTTTCAGAAAACCGTTGAACCTGTAAAAGAAGGCCTCCCGGTCCTGCCAATATTTGCAAGCTCTGCAAAGGGCAGACGACAGATGAGAAAACTCATTTATTACAGCATCAACAACGCCCGCAAAAGCATATACCTCACTACAGCCTACTTTACCCCCAGCAGAAGGATGCTCCAGATTCTTGCAGATGCGGTCAGAAAAGGGGTAGAGGTCAAATTGCTTTTACCGGGAAAAACAGACGTCTCCGCTGCACACTATGCGGGCAGGGCATTTTTTGCGAAACTGCTCAGGGCAGGTATAAGGATATATAATTACCAGGGTGAAATACTCCATGCAAAGACCTTTGTCTTTGACGAAATGTGGAGCATTATCGGTTCTGCAAATCTTGACTTTCAGTCCCTGAGGCGGAATGACGAAGGCAATGTCGGGATCATCGACCGCCAGTTTGGTAGTCAAATGGTCGATATCTTCGATTACGACCTGACAAAGTCCCAGGAAATTACCCTGACAGACTGGATGCAGAGGCCCCTGATCGACAAGCTAAAAGAGAATTTCTACGCCTTGTTCAGAAGAAGACTATAGCTCTTTTTCGAGCTGGGCCTTAAAGTCCTCAATACCTGTGAAATGTATTGTTCTCATCCCTGCTTCTGAGGCCCTTTTAATGTTCTGGAGACTATCATCAACAAATAGCGTTAGATGGGGCATTATTCCGATTATTTTTGCGGCATCCCTGAAGGCCGATAGGTCCCGCTTGGATTTTCCGAGCACATAAGAATTGATTATGAAGTCGAAGCGGTTGTAAAAAGGCTTTTTTGCGTTTATTTCATCGAGCCAGTTTGTCTGGTCACTGAGCAACGCCACGACCAGCCCCTGGTTGCGGAGTTTTTCTGCAAGAAAAAGCATCTCTGTCCTGAGGACAAAGCGCCTGAGGATTTCTATCCGCAGATGCCGGTAATCTTCTTTTATGCCTGTCTCTTTAGAAAGCGTCTCCCAGAAGACCTTCTCTTTAGCCTTTCCAGTAACATAACCTGTCTTATATATTATTTCCACTGCTGTCCTGAAAAAAGACTGCTCATCGAGATTTTTCTTTTTTGCAATCGCCATGAGCCCTTCCCTGAAGCCTTCTTCAGCTATAACACCGCCGAAATCAAAAATAACAGCCTTAATCATTACCTTCTCCTTACACTGGTCTTGTCCTATTTTCCGATATATTGACATAAAAGAGAAGAAAATTTGTAATGTGCATATACACAAAAAGGAATTCCGCTAATATCGCCGCGGCTCAAAAAACCCAGGCTCTGTGAATGCAGGTTAAAGAGCAAGCCGAATACTTTCCACAATCTAAAATAAAGGCCCTTTGTTTTTAACAAAGGGCCTTTGGTGTGACTTCTGTATTACTTACATCTCACTTCTATTGAATGGTCAATTTCTCCACAATCAGCGTCCCTGTCCCGCCTACCGTGAGGGAACCCCCTTGCAGTGTAGTCATGAAAAGAGGACTGCTGAAGGGAACATCATAACCCCCAATAAATGTCACTGTGCCTGCAGTGGTGAAATTGATGCTTTCGACGAAGGGCACGCCCCATGCCTCGATCGTATCACTATTCAGGGCAGCGGCAAATGCGCTCGTAAGGTTATCATAAGGTGTGATCGTCGGCGTCGGAGGCGTGACGATACGTACTGATCCTGACCCCGGCGTTACAAAAGGATTAGTAACAACATAGCTCATAGACGAAGACGCATCAGGGGCCGGCGAGGACAGGCTGGTCCGTACGTCGACCGTTATTGTATAGGTGGCCGGAAGCGTCGAAGCCGGCATAGTCCACGTAGAGCCAACGCCATAATCCTGGACCATTACGCCATCTTGCCAGAAGCGGTACTGGTAAGGGGCTGCGGAACCCGAACCATACGCAGAAAACAGGACCGTGTTTCCCGATACCACCGGGCTTGCCGGTGTGGGTATGAGGGTCACGCTATCGGCCGGGGTCCATGTCGGCATCGTTATTGAAGTGTCCATTGACGTTGAATCGCCCTTCTCGTTGTACGCGAAAAGCCTATAAGTGTATGATGCGCCTGATGAGACCTGAGTGTCGGTATACGTAATCGTGGCCGGATATACGTCTGTTATAGGCGTATATATCGTTGTCATCGGCACAAAGCCGCTGCCACTGTCCCGCTCAATACGGAAACCGATCTCCGAATTCCGGACGGGCAGCTCCGGCAGATTATTCTGCGGTTGGAGGGCAGCATTGTCTGTCCAGCTCAGCTGGACAGTGTTCCCTGCTGTTGCGGGCGGGACCGTTGCCGTCACTGCGGCAACCAGGTCGGTCGGCGCGGCAGGCACATCAGTGGGAACGAGCATTACAAACGGCCGCATAAAGTCATTTTCTTCATGTCCCAGGATATGGCAGTGCCAGACATATTCCCATCCAAAGAATTGCTCAGCGTTCGAAAGCGTAATAGGGTTGCCGACTGCGCCTCCTCCTGGCGTTCCAAAAGGATCCAAAACGGTTATCTCCGCGCTCGCAGGAGACGTCGTGTCCTCACTGCGGACGCTGTCGGGGACCGCGAATGGAAGCGTCATGGTCCGTGGCTGGAGGGCGACTATAATGTCCTCCAGAGGATTCATCCTTACCGTCTCCTTCCAGCCCAGTTCGTTGTCTTCAGGCGGTCTTATCGCCCCGTCCCAGCCGACCCTGTTGATGATCTGCATGTTATAGAGGTGGACATGCACAGGATGGGTATCGACGCCGTTATGCGTGATCTTCCATAGCTGGGTCTGGCCCTCGGGGACAATCTCCGTAGTCGGATCTATATATCCAAGGGGGATGGTTGTCTGGATGTTGTTGTTCGTAAATGGAAGTTCCACGCCAAGTGTAGCGTTCATCCTGCCATAAGGGTCCCAAAGTTCCTGGATGGCCTTGGGCTGCATCGGGACAGTCAGCGGCTCAAAATTCGCAACTGCGGCAGGAGTAGTGCCGCAACCGGCGATAGACACCGTAGGTACAGACGTGTAGCCTGAACCTCCGTTCGTCACAGTGATGCCGTTAATGACTCCACCCGATACCGTCGCAGTAGCTGCAGCGCCTGTGCCGCCGCCACCCGAGAAAGTTATAGTCGGCGAGGCACCGCAACCCGCGCCTCCATCAGTAACTGTAACGGACCTGATAGCCTGGGGCTTGGCCCCAAAATTGGCAACAGCAGTAGCACCGGTGCCGCTTCCATTAATAGTAACCTTGGGAGCATAATAATAACCTGCTCCGGGGTTTCCAATGTTTATACCCGTAACAACACCGCCTGATACTGTTGCAGTAGCAGTCGCCTGCGTGCCGCCAAGCGGGGGCGGATCAATAACAACTGTGGCAGCGGCATATCCCGAGCCTCCGTTTGTTACAGTTATATTTCTGATAGCCTCAATACCGCTGGTCAAGTGGTTTGGGTTGAAGGTCAGAGTGTATGCCTGGATCGTTGCAAGCGTATCGGTTACGGCATTATTGGGGGCCGGATAAACAGGCTCGGGTACGTGCATCGGCGGTTGTGACGCCGCAAAGGCCGCCGGCAATCCGGTTGCCTCATTCTGTAGCGCCGCAATGTTGAGCGCAGTCACAGGGGCCGTGGCAGAGGCTGCCACATTGAATCGCATGACCGTGCGCGTGTTGGGACCGTAGCCGGGCAAGGTCGTGGGTGCCCCACCAGATGAGGACAGATCAGGATCGTCTGTGTAGTAGTCGTTGCGCGGGTCGAAACCAGGAACAGGCGCAGGTGAGTCATTATACATTATGATCTTTTTCCCTGCAAAGGCAGAGAAATCTACTACAATATCGGCCCTCTCGGCCGATCCAATAAAGAGCGCCTTGGTTAAGACATTCAGAACAACGATATCTCTTCGGTTGTAGACATAGTCGACCGGGGACGATGGTATCACAACAGGCTTTGGCAGAAAGCCGCCTTCACTACCTATCTGGACCATCGCAGGCCCGGCAGTAGTCGGATCAGGTACTCCACCGTCTCTTCCGTCTATCGGCCAGGTCGTAGGCCAGCAATTTGCCGGAAGGCCTGTTGCGCCAAGTGACAGGTCACCAAGGGCAAGGCCTGCGTCATTGGTCACTGTAGCAGTAGTACAAGCGGGAAGAGCACCTGCAGTCGGAGGCAAAGCCGGCACCATCCTGACTTCAGTATTGATGGAAGCGGCCACAGTTGCACCTGTTCCGGTTGAGTCCGTTATACTGATAGTCGGGAGCGAAGTGCATGTGATTGAGTTGGAGTTAGTAACTGTAATTCCGGTAATAACACCGTTTAACACGGCGGCACTGGCCAATGGGGCTGGGCTGCAGCCGCTGCCTATTATTACATTTGGCGTGGCAGAATAACCTGAACCACCGCTTGTAACACTGATATGGAGAGGCTCAGCAACATAGAACTGCAGGTTGAGCATTCTATCGTTTGTGGCATTTAGAATACGGAACCTGTATGCCTTCGGCTCTATGTTCAGGTACGGATAAGCTGTGCCGTTGACAATTGGGGTGTCCATGAAGGCCTCAGGCACTATCGAAGGATCAGGCAGCGTTGAATGCGCGGCGTCAATAGGCACAGGCGGCCAAAACCATGGTCCGTAGTCCCATCTGCCGAAGGGGTTAGCTCCGGTCGGGTCATTCGGCTTCTGGTTGGGCTCATAGACATGCGGGAACCAGAAGTCCCCCGGCTTTCCCCATTTGTTGACGTCCCATTTTATATCCTGGACAGAGATGTCCCAGGGGACGAAGGTCTTGTCTTCGATTACAAGGGGTATACCATAGCGGTATTCGCAATTAGGGGTACCGGAAGGACATATATTGGGTAAAGTCCCGGCATTGATCAGGTTATCTTCATCCTGGTCTGTAATCAGATAACCCGCTGCCTCGCCCGCATACACATTAAGGCGTGTGAGACCATAAGCGTGGTCATGATAGAACATCAATCTGTTGCTCTGCTCGTTGGTCCAATATAAAGTTGCCCTCCCCTGACCGGGGTTGGTTGTCCGACCTGCACCAGGAGTAGCATAGGCGTTATGACTTGAGTCAAAATACATGTCGGGTACGTTTCGCTGGCTAACCCCTTTGAGATAGGGTGTCGAATATTCCCCAATCGGGGTGATCCACTGGCGTCGGGGTCCCGTCGCTGATCCACGGGGTGTTGCCGCCGTGCAGATGGATAGTGGCCCGGTTCTGGGTGTAGTTACAGCCAGGGTAAACGCCTCCGCAGCTTGACCCTAGTGGACCCAGCCCTGCGCCCATTACTGTGGTGTCAACAGGAAGGAAAAGGTCACCGGCTGTGCCGGTGCCGAGATGGTTTTCAAAGAGCAGGCGCACAGGCCTGTCCCTTCTTGCTATGATCAAAGGCCCGAGATATTGCGAACTATGATCAGTGCCATTGACCTGGTAATAACCCCTGATCCTGGTTCCGGTACCAAGTGAATCCGTCACAGCCGGCATGTCGGAATGCATCTTTTTCCTGTAGTCCTTCAGACCGATCACATAATAGTCTGATCCCGGAAAAGTTGTAGTATCCGGCGCTGCAATTGGGATATATTGCCCCAGGTTGTTCTGGTTGGCAGATCCCAGGCCGGGCAGACTATCGACAAACTTCCTGAGAGGGCCTCCGGTGGGATACGACACACCCGCATAAGTCCGGATACCAGCAGGACTGTTAGCATAAAAGGTTCCGTAGCCGGGTCCTTCCGGACATGAAACGCCTTCAGGGCAGGGCTCTGTAATCCCGGGCCCCGCATGTGCAGTGTTGGTCCCCCAGGGAAAAGCGACAGCAAGTAAAAGCACACACATAAGCACCACAATTTTGCGCCTGTTCATGATATATCTCCTCCTCATTTTTATCATATTGCGTGATTGGTTAGTCTACGTATTTCTTAACACAGACAATAAATGTTCTCTCTTAACAATGACAGATTGTGATTGCGTAGCACAATAGGTCATTGTCTGAAATTTTTGTAAGATTTTATCCTACAATGATATCAGATTAATATATTAAATACATTAATTAACAGAAGTTATTGTGTCAAGTCTAAAATTTGCCGGGATTGAAGACTCCCTCCGGCAAGACCGAAGGGAATCTCAATGCAAGGAATGTTTTTTCATTATATTCGCTCGCTAACCCCGTGGCACCAACAGTAGGGGCCTTAGGCCAGACCACGGGGAATTCGCTCGCTATCCATTTATGTCATAAATTTCAGAGATGGGTTAAGAGATTGCCTGTGGACTGAGAGGTGCGGGATTGGTCTGACCTTAACCTGACAGTATTTTGTTACCGCACCCTGTTGCTGATTAAAAAGTTTATTGTTAATATAAAAAGGTTAAATTTATAATTATAGGGAGCGTAAGAATAATGGCAAGAGGCAGAGTATTCCCCTTCGTTATCTTTTTTTTATTGATGATACTTGTTCCATCAGGGAAAGAAATTCACGCTGCGACAAAAGAAAGATACACGAGGACTGTTGAAAACTATGTGGTCCCTGACGTAACGTTGGTGGACCAAAACGGGGCAAGGGTAAAACTCAGATCTCTGCTCAGCGCAAAAAAAGTTGTGCTGATCGATTTTATTTTTACAACATGCACGACGATATGCCCTGTGCTGTCAGCTGGTTTTGCCAATTTTCAAAAGAAAATGGGACCCGACCCGATAGATGTGCATCTTGTTTCAATTTCTATAGACCCTGAACATGATACTCCCAAGAGAATGAAGGAGTATCTGAAACGATACAACGCAAAGCCGGGATGGACTTTTTTGACGGGCACGAGGAAGGACGTCAAAAAGGTCCTGGATGCCTTTAATGCATATGCGATAGACAAAATGTATCATTTACCCCTGGCGGTGCTGCACTCTTCTGTTGACAACCAGTGGGTCCGGATTTACGGTCTCATAGGGACTTCGGACCTGATTGCCGAATATGAGAAGGTGCTTAAACAATGAATACATTTCGGGGAATAAAGAGAGGTTCGGTCCGTCTGCTGGTTGGTGTCATCGCGCTTATCTTTGCGATCTTACAGTCCGGTCCGGTCATTGCTGAAGACACAAAAACACAGATGATTACCGGCGTTACAGAGAAAGAGGCCTTGCGTCTGGGCGAACGAATGTACCGTGATGGAATTCTTCCGTCAGGAGAGCCTATGGAGGCTATGGTGAAAGGGGACATCCCGGTTACTGGGACTGCTTTTACATGTGCAAGTTGTCATCTGCGCTCCGGACTTGGCGCTGAGGAAGGCGGAGTGTCCACACCTCCCACAAACGGTAACAATCTCTTTCAGCCGCTTGTTACGCTTCACAAATATTATAAAGTCTCTTCGGTCCCGCCAGTACGTCCGGCCTACACGGATGAATCCCTGGCTGAAGTGCTGAGAAGCGGTATTAATCCGTCGGGACGAAGGCTGAATGATGCAATGCCGCTCTATAAGCTCGATGATAAAGACATGTCAATCCTTATTTTTTATCTGAAATCGCTTTCAGCGCATTTTCCCCCTGGTGTTACTGATTCGGAAATTCGCTTTGCTACGGTCATCACAGAGGACGTGGGCCCTGAAGATCGTGACGCAATGCTGGTCCCCCTGGAGAAATACATCGCATATAAAAATAGCCAGGCCAGGTTTTACGGGACAAAGGGCGGCAGGAGGTCAGCCCGCATGGCTGAATCCATGCTGTTGTCAAGGGAAGTTGCGTACAAGAGACTATCGCTTTCACGCTGGCTGCTGAAGGGGCCTCCCGGAACGTGGCGCGGCCAACTGGAGGAATATTATCGTAAGGACCCGGTATTTGCTTTGTTGGGAGGGATATCGACAGGGGAGTGGCGTCCGGTCCACAAGTTCAGCGAAGACCATCATATCCCGTGCATTCTGCCGATTACCGACTTTCCGGTCATTTCGGAGACCGATTGGTACACCCTTTATTTTTCGAAGGGGCTTTATCAGGAGGGCGAAGGGGCCGCCCGCTATCTTAACGGGATTGCTGATACGTTTAAGGGCAAAGCGATTGTCCAGATTGTTCGTGCCTCACGTGAAGGACAGGCCCTGTCGGCCGGGTTTCAGGAAACATGGCAGGGGCTCGGACACCCGGCTGCAGTGACAGTCAGGCTTGAAGACGGAACAACTCTGACCAGAAAATTTTTGCAGCAGGTGCTGGTTAAGGAAAAACCAGCCGCCCTTATAATCTGGGATGGTTCCGGGGCCGTGCCTGCACTGGAAGCGCTCGCAGGCCTGGCAAACAGGCCTGACAAAGTCTTCGTTTCATCTGGTTACCTCGGAAAGGGGATGTGGGCATTAAAAGAAGAGGCCCGTGGCTTCACTTACATAACCTATCCTTTCAGACTGCCTCAGGATGAGGCGAAATATACAGGCATGGTGCAATCATTCCTGGGGGTAAATAATGCCCGTGGCAACGCGCTGGTCATACTGAAAAAGGTATATTCAGTCGTGCAGGTGATGTCTCAGGCCCTGATGGGGATGAATGGGAATTATTACCGCGACTATCTGCTCGATCTTTTCGGCATGACAATGAGCACTAGTGGAATGGGACTGTGGGAGCAAGACGCGATCTATCCATTATACGAGCGTCTTAGTTTCGGTCCCGGACAGCGCTATGCATCAAAGGGCTGTTATATCGTTCAACTCAGCAAAGGGCCCAAGCCGGAGTTGATGAAAAAAAGCGACTGGGTCATCCACTGACCAACGGCTTCGGTCTGTTCAAAGTTGTTTTTAACAGGCGCCGTCTTTCTTCATTGTTCCGGGCTGCCGCCTACTTTGTTTTCTCTTTGGCTGTCTCTTGCGTCCTCGCTTTAAGCAGTTCGCCGCAGGGCGAGGACAATTCTCCTGAATGCTCGTTCAGGCATTTTTCGATCCCGCTCTGTCCGGAGATATCCTTACAGAATTTGGCCATATCCTCCCTGCATGAATCGAGAAAGATCTTCATCTGCCTTACCTTCTCCCTCATTTCTACCTTTTTCCCGCCCATCTTAGCTTCGTAGGCCTTACACTCGCAGGACAGTTCTTTTTCATGTTCCTCCAGACAATCCATGGCCGCACCGGGTTTGACATCTTTGCAGAACTTTGTGATATCTCCGGCACATGGGTTCTCATCTGTCGCCGACGCACGAGTGCCGCAAAGCAGACACAGGCAAAAAATACCCGCAACAAAGATTGGAAAGAAAGTCGTGTAATTTTGTTTCATCTTTTTCTCCTTTGTTTTGGCTTCGTTCTGACAAACTTACCAGTATGCATTTTTTATGAATGTCAGAATCGTTACTATTATTCACAAGTATATCACATTCCCGGAGCAGTTGCTTCTCTTGCCATTTATCCCCACTGAATCCTCGATAGCATGTATACGCAACGGTTTCGTTGTATTTTCCTTATTTTCATGATTATCATATAAAGATGATGAGGTCTCTGCCTCAGTATAATCAGTATGTTATTTTTCAGGGAGGCAATTGCAACGCATAGGATCAAAGATCATGTCCACCAAAATGTGGGGGGCGCTGTTAGTCCTGTTATGCTTTTCTGGAGCAGCATTCGGTCAGCCTGGACCGGGTTCATCAAAAATAGCGGCCCCCGGAAGCTATGAGGCGCTTGAGTCGAAGATAGGACAAACGGGGAGTGTGCGGCTTATAGTAAAGGTCGACACACCTTTTCAGCCTATGGCCCTGCCGGACTCGTCCGGCTCTGAGCTTCAAATAAAGGGGATCGCAGCGGCGCAGGACGCGGTCCTTTCAGACCTTGAGGCTCCAGGCCGAAATCATTTTACAAATACAGCTACATTCCTTACCTGTTTCTGGAAGTCGATAGTCCGGCTTTACAGGCCTTATTGGCCTCGCCACACGTACTTGATATCCACGAGGACGTCCCGGAATTCCCGACGACGATTGACGGAGTTACCCTGGTCGGGGCGCCTGCCCTGTGGAATTTGTTTGCCCCGGACCCGGGGTTCGACGGCTCCGGTGTCACAGTGGCGGTGCTGGATACCGGAGTGGACAAGACCCATCCTTTTTTAAACGGAGCTGTCGTGTCAGAGGCCTGTTATTCCACGAATTCTACTAATGTGCAGTCGCTTTGCCCCGGAGGGGTAACACATACTACCGCCCCTGGATCCGCATTGCCTTATGCCGGCGCCTGCCCTTCCGGGAAATGTGATCACGGAACGCACGTGGCTGGAATCATCGCAGGGAGACAGGGGGTTCCCGGGGCCCCTGTGGGTGGTGTCGCTCCGGGAGCAAACCTTATCTCTATACAGGTATTTTCTCTGTTTACGAGCACTGCAGACTGTGGTCCAGGCGCTCCATGTGTTGGGGCGTTTACCTCGGATATCATCAAGGGGCTTGAGAGGGTTTATGCCCTGCACTCGACTTATACGATTTCTTCTGTCAATATGAGTTTGGGAGGCAGCCTCTTTTCGAGTAATTGTGATACAGATCCGAGAAAGCCGATAATCGACAGTCTTAAGGCAGCTGGGATTGCGACGGTCATTTCCTCAGGTAACAACGGTGCCTGCGGTTATCTGACCGCGCCTGCCTGCATCTCCTCCGCTGTCAGCGTCGGCGCCACCGATGGTGCAGACGCAGTGGCCGGATATTCAAACAGTGCCTCGTTTCTCTCAGTCCTCGCCCCCGGGGGTGTAATTACTGATCAAATTAATTCTTCGATACCGGGCGGACTCTACGGCTTGAAGTACGGCACTTCCATGGCAGCGCCCCATGTTTCAGGCGCATGGGCATTGCTGAAACAGGCGAAACCCGGCAGCACCGTCGATCAGGTCCTCAGCACTTTTGCCTCCGCCTCGCCCTCGCAGCAGGTGGGCGTAGCGGTCACTGACAGCAAATGTCCTTATGTTACGAAAAACCGCATTAGCGTATTCGATGCATATAACTTACTTGGGACCGGCCCTTCGGCACAGACAAACGCCGCTACTAACATTACCCAGACAACTGCAACGCTCAACGGGACAGTCAATGCTAACAACACAAGCACGACCGTGACCTTTGACTATGGGACGGACACATCATACGGCAGTACAACTGCTCTTCAAAGCCCTGTCAGCGGGAGCGGGCTTACGCAGGTAAACCAGGGCATCGCAGGACTTACCGGGAACACCCTTTACCACTACCGGGTGAACGCTGGTGCTTTCCACGGTAATGACATGACCTTCACCACCGCCGGGGCCTGTGCTGCCATCGCGGACGGAAGTTTTGAAGGGGGGTCTCCAAATGCCTCCTGGGTCGAGGCCTCCACCTATTTCGGGTCGCCGCTCTGCACCGTTGATATCTGCGATGGAGCTGGACCAAGGACAGGCGCATGGTGGGCATGGTTCGGAAGTGCCAGCGGAGCAACGGAGACCGCTTCCCTTACGCAGGATGTGGTAATACCCTCCGGGTCTGCGCCAAGGCTTGAGTTCTATCTCTGGAACAATACATCGAGCGGCAACGGAAATGATGCTTTAAAAGTAATGGTGGACGGCTCGGAAATCCTCTTTGTCCCGGAGGGAAATCTTCTCTATGGCAGCAGATATGTTCTGACCGGGCTCGATCTTTCGGCTTATGCCGACGGCGTTTTCCATAGTGTCAGCTTCCAGTCCACCACCACAGGCCCAAGTCCCACGGATTTCAACCTTGACGATGTCTCCATTACCTGCGGCAATAATACCACCCTTCCTGTGGTGGTGACCGAGACGGCCACATCGGTTGGCGCTACCGCTGCGACTTTGAATGGAACAGTCAACGCAAACAATGCAAGCACGGCTGTCACTTTTGAATATGGTAGTACCACCACATACGGCAGCACAGTCGCAGCAGTCCCAAGCCCTCTGACAGGGAGTTCGAACGTAGCAGTAAGCGCCCCGCTCACAGGACTCTTACCTGGAACAACGTATCACTACCGTATAGCGGGTTCAAGCGTTACCGGCATGTCCTACGGCGGTGACATGGCGTTTACTCCGACATGCTCCCCGGATACGGTGAAGATAGACGAAACGCCATACGGGTCAATACAGCTTGCCATAACCGGAGCAGCAGACAGCGATGCGCTGATCCAGGTGAAGGCTGGCGATTTCACTGAAAGCCTCATATTCGGCGGCGCTGGGACAATAACTCTTAAAGGCGGATACGACTGCGCCTTTGTCTCAAACACCGGCTTCACGACTGTGACTGGAGCAAACGGAGCGAGCGGCTCGGTCACCATTGGCGGAAACGGGAAGGTGATAATCGAAAATATTGTTGTGCAGTAATCGAATCTCAAGCGGAGGAGTTTACTGTTTGTGAAATTTACAGATAGCCGCAATGTTTACACTGCCCTACTCCAATTCAGCATACTTTACATGAAATATACTCTGTATCTGATGTATAATTCCTGTGTCTGACTTACTATTGATCCCACATAAATAAGGAGTGCATTATGAATACATGCCCATGCGGTTCAGAACTTTCGTATGCTGAATGCTGTGAACCAGTTATAAAAGGTGAAAGAGCAGCAGAGACTGCCGAGCAGTTGATGCGTTCCCGCTATACCGCCTACGTGAAAACAGAGATAGATTACCTCTCGACCTCACTTCATCCGGAGCACAGGAAGGACTTTGATCCCAAAAGCACCCGTTCGTGGGCAGAAAGCGCCAAGTGGCAGAAGCTTGAGATCATGGAGACAAAGCTTGGCGGCCCTGAAGATGCTGAAGGAGAGGTCGAGTTCATAGCTACGTTTATGCAGGACGGAAAGCTGATGACGCATCATGAACTGGCGAGCTTCAGGAAGGAAGAAGGTAAATGGTATTTTGTGGACGGCAAGGCCGCAACCCCTAAGCAATACGTGCGTTCAGCGCCCAAGACCGGACGCAACGAGCCCTGTTCCTGCGGAAGCGGGAAAAAATTCAAGAAATGCTGCGGAAAATAAAAACCTATCGAGTCTGAAAACAGCAGTCGGCAAAGCTGTCCTTTTGCGCCGCAAACGTATCTTCAGGGCTGACAAATAAACTATAATACTTCTATGAAATCTAAAAGAGAAACATCATGAGCATGGAACAGTTAAAGGAAGACCTTGAAGCCTCCTTGCAGGAGAGTTTTCCCTGCGCCTATTTCGCAGATGGAAGGATATCATCTATGGAATATCTGTTTGCCAATGCAACATGTGCCGATAGTTTCCATGAATTCCTTGCCGGGGGATACAGGCGGCTGGGAAGTATCTTTTACAGAAATGTCTGCAGAAATTGCACTGACTGCAAACCATTGAGGCTGGAGACCGAAAGGTTCAGCCCCAGCAGGAGTCAGAGGCGCACGGTGAAGAACAACCTGGATATACGACTGGAAATACTGTCTCCAGCTGTTATTACCAGCGAGAAGATAGACCTTTACCAAAGATATCTGGATTCAAAACATTCCGGCAAGGGGGACAAGGAAGTCCGCGATTATGAGACGGTCCTCTCCAATATACATTACGGCTATGCACACACCATAGAAATGGATTATTATTACGGAGATAAATTAATAGGAGTGGGGATTGTGGACGAGGCTGAGGATTCGCTCTCTTCTAATTATTTTTACTATGATACGGACCATCTCGACAGGCGGCTGGGGGTGTTCAGTATTTTGGAGGAAATATTCCTTGCCAGGGTCATGAAGAAGAAATACTATTACCTCGGATTTTATCTGGAAAACACGGCCAAAATGTCCTACAAGAAATTTTTTCGTCCTAATCAGATCTATGAAAAAGGCCACTGGAGAGAATTTCTCAATGCTTGAATATGATTGACTTCAACTTCTCTTTTCTGAAGATGGCCCTGGATGTTATTAAGGCCTCTGTCTTATCTGAAAACCTTCCGACCAGGACCCTGTAGCGTAATGTTTGTTTGCCCTTGCGTTCTGTTTTGATAAAAGCAGCATACCCTTTTTTCTTTAAACGTTTGCTGAGGGAGAGGGCATTTTTTTTATTATTAAAGACGCTCAGCTGGACCGAGTAAATATCTTTCTTTGATGGCCGCCCACTTTTTCTGGTTGCCACAGGCCCTGAGTCATCCTCAGGGCTGTCAAGCTCCTCAGAAGAAGCAGCCTTTTCTGAAGCATCGGTTGCTTGAGAGGGAAGGACCTTTTTTTGGGGTTGGGCTGAAACAGCGGCGGATAATGTCCTCTTCGGAGAAACACCTGCTGCTTCCTGCCGAGGGATTTTCTCCTTTGCCGCATCTCCCGATGAAACAGCCGCAACAGAAGAAACATCTTTTTTTGCCTGGATGATCCTGGCCAACAATTTCGCGCTATCAGTGTCCAGATTCTTCAGTACCTCATATTCCTTAAGTGCCGATGCTGTATCTTGCATACTGTAAATGATTCCGAGTCTTAAATGACCCTCCGGAATGTCAGGCTTCAACCTTATGAACTGTTTAAGCGCCTTTATGGCCTCTGCGTACATGCTCATCTGTGTATAAACAGCGCCCATATTGTAATATGCCTCAGCATAATCGGGTCTTATCTTTATCGCCTGTTTGGCGGCCTCGATTGCCTCTTTTGATTTGCCTGATTTAAAAAAGGCAACGGCAAGATTATTGTAAGACTTTGCATCATCGGGCTTGAGCCTTATCGCAATTTCTAAAGTCTCTGCTGCCTTTTGTATCTTGTCTGATTTTAAATAGGCCATGCCCAGATTATAGTAGGCCTCCTGGTAATCCGGTTTGAGACTTATAGCTTCATTGTGCTCTTTGATTGCGTAACTGTATATGTCAAGGTTTGCATAGACAAGGCCAAGTTTATTATGGGCTATCGCGTCTTTCGGCTTAATTTTGATCGCATTTTGGTAAGCACCGGAGGCATCGGAAAATAAGCTGAGGCTTTCATATGCGGCAGCGAGATTGAACCAGTACTCGGCTGTATCTTCAGAGGCCGTAAGTTTAGCTTTATCAAGCGGAGTGATCTTTTTAAGGGAAAGCCTGCTTTTAATCCGGGAAACAGGCATGGCAAAATAAAAAGGTTGCGCTTCATCCATGAAAAAGGTTGCAATACCGATTGCCTCGCCATTTTCATTAAGGACAGGACTGCCGCTGCAGCCTTTCGCTACAGGTGTTGTTATGAGCAGTATTTTTTTCTCACTGGTTACATACTTTATCCTGCTCAATGTCCCCTCCAATATTATTTTCTCCTCTCCCCCGGGACTTCCCAGCAGATAAATCTTTTCTCCGGCAGGGCCGGTATCAGCCTCTCTGATCTTAATTGCAGGCAGGTTATGGCCCCCGATTTTCAGCATCGCGATATCGTTGTCCCTGTCAATATATAATAACCCTTTGACCTCAAGCATCTTGTCTTTGAACTTTATTTTTATCCTGGCTGCGTTGCTGATAATGTGATAATTTGTAACGACAACGCCGTCTCTTCCTGCGATAAAACCGCTTGCCTGAGCGATCTGACTGCCGTCCCTGGCATAGGTGTAAACAACAACAACGCTGCTCCTGGTCTTATTAAATATTCTTTTGCTGTCGGCAAGACAGGTCTTCGGTGAAAAGCCTGGCAGGACAAGCGAAAGGAAGAAAAGACAAAGGAGATATTTTCCCCCTGATATCTTTTGTAGACGGGAAAAATAAGGTTTCATTGGGAGTATTTTAGAATAATTGAAGTTAAAGTATCAAAGGATAACATTTTAATTCCTGCTTTTATGGCATGCTGGAGGCGTACCTGGGTCAGATTGAACGATACAAAGCACACTGATTGGAGGCCCTATTATTAAGGACCCCCTGATTGAAACGAAATTATTATGAAAATCACTGTAATTATTTTGGGGCAGTTGATAAAATAAATCATAAACGTTAAACGCCAGGATTGCCATAATGCTCAGGGAGGGACCATGGGAGTTGAGAAGAAGTTCGATCCGAAAAAACTTGCTAAGCTAAATGATCCGGGAAGACTTGATTATCTTAATCCGGAAATAATATGGGAGAAGGTCGCCCTTAAAAATCCCGCGTTGCTGATAGACATCGGAGCAGGCACAGGTTTCTTCGCCCTTCTCTTTAGCAGGAAAATGGAGAAAGGAAAGGTCTATGCCTGTGATATCTCCGATGAGCTGCTTGCATGGATGAAGGACAATCTCCCGGCAGAGTCAAAAGGGGTCGTGCTCCCCGTAAAGATGGAGGAGAGCTCTGTCCCCCTTCCAGATGGCACGGCTGACCTTGTCTATATGATAAACCTTCACCATGAACTCGAAGAACCTCTCAGGATTTTGAAAGAATCCCACAGGCTTTTAAAGGAAGACGGCAAACTTATGATTATCGACTGGAAGAAAGAGCAGACCCCCGAGGGACCTCCCCTTGAAATCAGGGTGACGGATGAAATGATCGAAGACCAGATGCTTGCATGTGGCTTTGCCAGCATTACAAAGCATGCTGTGCTTCCCTATCATCATTTTCTGATCGGCGAAAAGAAATCTTAGCAGGTGCAGAGAGGAAGACGGGAGTTGTGGCGAAGGTCCTATTCCTATTTTTTTGACAAAAGCCGTCTCTGACTTATATCCTTAACACTATGGAAAATGAATGGACTGAACTGCTTATCACCTATGATGCGGTCGAAGCTGAAATGATTAAAGACCTGCTTGAAAGCGGCGGAATCCCCGTTGTAATCAGGTCGTCAAAAGTGGGTCCTTATCCTGTAAGTGTCGGCAAAATGGGTGAAGTAAAGCTGCTTGTGAAAAAGACCGATCTTGTGGCTGCCAAGGCAGCGTTGGACCAGAGCTTAAGTGACTCCGGCGACTGATTGATATTCTTTAGCCTTCAGACGCCTAAAGCGCCTACTGTTGGCTTCAGCCTAAACACCTTAGCAGTTACCATATTTCATCAATAAAAGGAGTTCAAAATGTCAGAGTTTAAGGGAGTGACTGTTGTTAAGAAGGCGAACATCTATTTTGACGGCAAGGTCACCAGCAGGACAGTGATCTTTGCTGATGGTTCCAAAAAAACACTGGGTATAATGCTGCCGGGCGAGTATGAGTTCAGCACAGGGGCAAAAGAACTCATGGAGGTCCTCTCAGGAGAAATGGAAGTGCTGCTTCCCGGAGACGCTGCCTGGAAAAATATAAGCGGGGGGCAAGCCTTTGAGGTCTCCGGCAATGCAAAATTCAAACTCAGAGTAAAAACCCTGAGTGATTATTGCTGTTCATTTATAGATTAGTGATCTCCGGGCCATCCTGTTTTGGCTTAAGCGGGCCTATTATGAAATCAGTGGTCCTTATCTATCCGCCTGTCTCAAAACCCTCTGAACCGCCTGCAGGGATAGCAAGACTTTCAGGTTTTTTAAAACAGAACGGGGTGACCCCGGTCCTTCTGGACGCGAATCTGGAGGGACTGATGTATCTTTTGAAGTCAGCCGGGTCGTCCCCTGATAAAGCTCAGGACACATGGTCGAGACGGGCATTACGCAGTTGGCCCAAGGATATCGCATCACTAAAAGATGCTCGTATTTACGCTCATCTTGACCGCTATAAACGCGCTGTTACGGATATCGGACGTGTCCTTGAAATATCCGGCAGGGACAAAGGCGTGATCGTTGGTCTGGCAAACTACCAAAGCAGCGGCCTTTCCCCCTTAAAGAGCATCGACCTGATACGTGCTGCCGAGACCTTTGAAGAAAATCCCTATTATCCTTACTTCAATGAAAGGCTTACGGAACTTATCGGGCATAACCCGCCCTCCCTGGCAGGCTTTTCGCTTAATTACCTGAGTCAGGCGCTCTGTACTTTTGCAATGGCAGGCTTTATCAGAAAGAGGTTTCCGGGCATTAAGCTTGTGCTTGGAGGAGGCCTTGTCACCTCATGGCTTAGGCGGCCGGGCTGGAAAAATCCTTTTGCCGGATTAATAGATCATCTCATAGCAGGGCCGGGTGAATTTCCGCTGCTTGCTATTCTCGGCCTCAAGAAAAAAAAACCATACTTTTCTGTACCGGATTTTCAAGACCTTCCGCTTAGGGATTATCTATCGCCCGGGACAGTGCTTCCATACAGCGCTTCAAGCGGCTGTTACTGGCACAGATGTTCGTTCTGTCCGGAGAAGGCAGAGGACAATCCTTATATTGCACTGCCTGTGGAGAGGGCCACGGAAGAGATACATTCACTGGCAGGGTCTATTAAGCCCGCACTTTTGCATCTTCTTGATAACTCGATCAGTCCTGCTCTTATGCGTTCGCTTGCTGAAAATCCTCCGGGGTTTCCGTGGTATGGTTTTGCCAGGATTGACAGCCGACTTACAGATAGTGATTTTTGTGCGGCCCTGAAACAATCAGGATGCGTGATGCTGAAGCTTGGCATAGAGTCAGGAGACCAGAGAGTGCTCGACAGTATGGAGAAAGGCATCTCTCTTGATATGGTTTCCCTTGCTTTAAAAGCCCTGAAAAGGGCTGGTATTGCAACTTATGTCTATCTACTTTTCGGGACCCCTTATGAAACATTGGCTGAAGCGCGAAAGACCCTTCAGTTCACAGTAAATCACAGCAATGAGATAGGTTTTTTGAACCTTGCAGTATTTAATATGCCTGTTTGCGGTGAGTGGCCGGAGAAATTTGAGACAAACATTTTTTATGAGGGTGACCTCTCCCTTTATACTGATTTTTCCCATCCCAATGGATGGAACAGAAAGCAGGTAAGGGATTTTCTGGAAAGTGAGTTCAAAAGACACAGGGCTATCGCGGCAATACTTAAAAAAGATCCCCCGGTCTTCACCTCCAACCATGCGCCTTTTTTTGTGATGGACCTCTAAGACTTATTCAGGCAGCCGGAAAGTATCCTTGACCTTGATGGTGAAAGGGGACTTTCCGGCAACCCGTTATTTTATCTGTGTTTCTCTACGTTCCTGAGGATTATTCAAGACCCGGAAGCTACTCCAGATCGATCGACTTTTTTGTCTTCTCTTTCCTTCTGGACTCTTTCTCCTTGTACTGGTCCATGCAGCTGTCGTCCTGTCCCTTTACGAGCGAGCATTCAAGGTATTCGGCTATCTCTATAATACATGCCCTGATAGCCTTGCCAGTCGGTGTCTTTTCGTATTTGGAGAGGCTCCCGCTGAATTCTCCAACACTTCCACCGAGACTGAGTCCACCGGATGACGCAGAGGCCTCAACAGTACGGGCGTCGACTATCTCCCCGGTCGTTGTGTCTATGACCTTCAGATCAACGGCCATATATGCCTTTTCCTTTTTCCCGCCGATGGAGAACCCGCCTATCCCTATTCCCCCGCCGGTCCCGCTTGTGTTCTCCTCATACGCGGAAACCGTGCCAGCAACAAGATATTTAGCGCCCTTGAGTTTGCCCATCTTTGCCCTGGTCGATCTATCAATCCTCCCGGACTTGCCGAGTTCCTGCTCACCGAGTACCGCATCTATCTCTTTTCTTTCAAGGACATGGAAGGCCTTTGTGCTGACAAGTTCAGAAGACAGCATGTCCTGAAGGTCACGTCCTACGCTGTAAGACCACCATCCCGCGGTAGTGTCATTTGTAAATCTCAGAACGCCAAGCCGTGGTTTTTCCGTCGCAAAAGCAACAGACATACTGCCAAAGACGAGACAAAATACTATACAGGCCACAATTTTTTTCATAACTACCTCCATTTTTGATTTCTACATTAATACATTGCTGCAATGATTGCAATGACAAAGGTCACGCCTCCATTATAGGTAAGACATTGCCTATTTTCAAGCTCATTAACCCAAAATCACCATCAAACCACAGAGGACACAAAGTAAGTGATGGATTATAAAGATAAAACATCAAATTAGTTTCTTATCTCTGTGCACTCTTTACTGAAAGATCAGTTTCCATTACATTTTCTCTAACGTCTTGAGAACACAGAGAAATCCTCTGTGCGCTCTGTGGTTAACGTTTTTAGGTGGTGGATTCTGGTTAAGTAAGAAAAATCAGAAACATTCCGGGGGGATAAATGAAAAAACATCTTCTTCCTCTGCTACTACAAAGATAGTTTGCGGTCTGATCTGTTATAATTAAGTCCATGATTGAAGCGCTCATACTCGGAATTGTACAAGGGCTGACAGAGTTTCTTCCTGTCAGCAGTACAGCACACCTGGTAATATTGCCATGGTTTTTTAATTGGGGCGGGGACTTAAACACCCTCACCTTTGATCTGGCCCTGCACGCCGGAACACTTCTGTCGCTTCTTCTCTGTTTCTGGAGAGATTGGATAGAGCTGCTGATGCGCAAACGCAAACTATTTTACCTTATCATCCTGGCATCGGTCCCTGCAGGGCTTGCCGGCTTTCTCCTTAACGACATCGTAGAAGAAAGCCTCAGAAGCCCTTACATCATCAGTGTCTTCCTGGTCGTAGGAGGTATCATTATGTTCCTCTCGGAAAAGATGTTTAAACATAGAAGCCTTGAGAACCTGAACCTCTCAGACGCAGTCGTGATAGGTCTTTCACAGGCTTTGGCTCTGGTCCCCGGGGTTTCGCGCTCAGGCATCACCATATCCGCAGGACTCTTCAGGGGGCTCGACCGTAGTTCTTCGGTGCGGTTTTCCTTTCTCCTTTCTACCCCGATCATTGCGGGAGCAACGTTGCTGCATGCAAGAAAAATGATGACAGGGACGAACCACTATCACCTTGATCTCTTCATCGCAGGGTTTGCTGCATCAGCAATCACCGGGTTTATCGCCATCAAATTCATGATGACCTTTTTCAGGAAATACAGTCTGAATGCCTTTGTATATTACAGATTCCTGCTTGCTGCTGTTATAATTTCAGGAATATGGCTAAAGATCTGAAAAGGACAAAAGATGCGATACTAGGCATAGTCTCGGTCCTATCGAGCATTTATCTTGCCTTAAGTCTGCTCAGTTATTCAAAATGGGACCCCTCTTTCTCTACCTTCACACGTTCCTTTGCAAGAAACTACGGGGGGCCTGTCGGCGCATATCTTTCCGACTTCAGCCTGATGCTCCTCGGCTTCTCAGCCTATTTCCTGCCGGTGTTTCTGGCAGTTTACGGTGTACGAAGGCTCCTTGCCAGGGAAAAGCATATGGTATATCTGGTCGGTTCAGTCCTTTTCATATTTTCTGCCTCCCTTATGGCTTCGCTCCTGCTATCTACATTCAATGTAAATACAGAAACCTCTCCCGGAGGGATCACAGGATATTTCGTTTCGCAACTGCTCAAAAACTACCTTTCTCCTCTGGGGGCTTATCTATGCTCCTTGTCCATGTTCCTTTCTTCCCTTGTCCTTATAATGCCTGTACCGCTGACTTCTTTCAGGCTGAAAACGGACTGGCCAAAAGACAAGCCAAAGGAAAAGGAAACGCCAAAGCTTCTTGAAAAAGGGATCATAGAGGAGGAGATTCTTATCAAGGCGCCACTGGGGCCTGAAACAGGACCTGTTCTTGCCGAACCTTCTGAGCGGCCCGGACCTGCAAAGAAGATTGCCAGACCGGTGCCTGAACAGAAAATCTTCACAAAAGAGGGTTACGAGCTCCCTTCCGTGGAACTGTTGAAATCCTATGACCCTGCGGTTGCCAGACCGTCAAAGGAAGAACTGCTGGCAACCACCTCCATGCTCGAGTCCAAGCTCGCTGACTTTGATGTGGAAGGTAAGATCACTCATGTAAACCCCGGGCCTGTTGTAACAATGTATGAATTTGAGCCTGCGCCCGGAGTAAAGATAAACAAGGTCGTATCTCTTTCAGACGATCTGGCCCTCTCTTTAAAATCACAGAGCCTCAGGGTATCGCCTATTCAAGGGAAAAACACCATCGGCATAGAGGTCCCCAACAAACTCAGGGAGATAGTCTCTTTCAAAGAGATCAT
Organism: uncultured Nitrospira sp.; assembly: GCA_963801505.1. GTDB lineage: Bacteria > Nitrospirota > Thermodesulfovibrionia > Thermodesulfovibrionales > UBA6898 > JAOUFP01. Next base: position 20,146 of record CAWDEY010000014.1, on the reverse strand, counting down.
CTCTTCGGACATATTCAGGAAGGGCCAGTCCAAACTCACCCTTGCCCTCGGCAAAAACATTGGCGGTGAAGCCATTATCGCTGACCTGACAAAGATGCCGCACCTGCTCGTGGCCGGGTCTACCGGAGCGGGCAAGAGCGTATCCATAAATTCCATGGTAATGAGTCTCCTTTATAAGGCGTCCCCAAAAGAGGTGAAGATGCTGATGATAGATCCGAAGCTCCTTGAGCTTTCGATATATGAAGATATCCCCCATCTTGTGGCCCCTGTTATTACTAACCCTAAGCTGGCAGCTGAGGCCCTGAGAAAAATGGTATTTGAGATGGAACGCAGATACAGGCTTCTGGCTGAAAAAGGGGCGAGGAACATAGACACCTTTAACCGTAACGTCCCTGACGAAGAGCAGATACCCTATATAGTCGTTTTCATCGATGAGCTTGCCGACCTTATGTTCGCGTCCTCACGGGAGGTGGAAGATTCGATAACGCGTCTTGCGCAGATGGCACGTGCCGCAGGCATCCACCTGATCATTGCGACCCAGAGACCCTCAGTTGATGTTATCACAGGCATCATCAAAGCGAACTTTCCTGCCAGGATATCCTTCCAGGTATTTTCCAAGATAGATTCAAGGACCATCCTGGATTCCCAGGGTGCAGAACAGCTGCTCGGCAAGGGCGACATGCTCATGATGCTGCCGGGGGCAAAGATCACCCGGGTACACGGCGCTTTCGTTACAGAAGATGAGATCCATGCCGTAACCAAATTTATAAAGGCGCAGGGCACACCTGACTATTCCTTTTTTGAAACCATCCCAACAGAGCCTCCCCCTGCTGATGAGGAGACTGAAGACAGGGACGACATGTATTACAAGGCAGTTGAATTTGGTGAATCAGCCGGTGAAGTCTCTATATCCTCGATCCAGAGAAGGTTTAAGATAGGTTACAACAGGGCCGCCAGGATCATGGAGATGATGGAAGACGACGGACTGGTCGGACCGCCCAAGGGCGCCGGGAAACCCAGAGATTTTATGAGGAGGACACAGTGAAAAGATCATTTATCAGGACTTTTATAGCAGCAATATTTTTCATGTTTATTGCCGGCATCGCCCTTCCGGCTGTTTCAAATTCCTCTGGGCCCGGGGACAATGTAGAAAAAATACAGAAGGCCTACGAAAAGATCAAGGACATGAAAGGCCGCTTTACGCAAAAAAATATCATCAAGGACCTCAACAAGACAGACACCTACAAAGGCGAGTTTTTTATCAAACAGCCGCTCAAAATGAAATGGATGTACACCGGGAAAGCAGCACAGGACATTTATATAAACAATGACACTGTAATGATATACAAAAAAGGCGACAAGCAGGCATACAAGGGAAAGTTTAATAAAGAAACCTATGGTCAGACACCGGTGGCGCTTCTGGGAGGCTTTGGCAACATAAGGCAGGATTTCATTATCTCCAGCAAGGGCAACTCCATATTGCTTATACCAAGAAGCCCTCTGGGCAACGTCACCTCCATTTCCATAGACCTCTCGGAAGAGGGCTTTCCGATAAAGTCCTTCACCATCCAGGACGGCCGCTCCAATGTAGTCGAGATAGTACTGAAAGACGTCAAAACAAACATCGGGCTGAAAGACTCCCTCTTTGAAGTTTCGTTGCCCAAGGGGGTCAATGTCTATGAGTATAATCAATAGTGACCGCCTCGCAAATAGTCGTCATTCCGGCGTCTCCGGAATCGGCTGTTCTTGTAACGCGTTGAAAAAGAAAGATTCCGGACAAGCCGGAATAACACTGAAAGAAGATCCATGTTAATACTCGGAATAGACACATCCTGCGACGACACTTCAGCGTCTGTTGTGGAAGACGGCAGAAAAATACTCTCAAACATAGTATCGGGCCAGTCTGACATCCACAACAGGTATGGAGGCATTGTGCCGGAACTGGCATCGAGAAGACATATCGAGATGATCATGCCTGTAGTTGACGAGGCAATCAAACAGGCGGGGATATCTCTTGAGGACCTCTCGGCAGTTGCTGTTTGTAAGGGCCCCGGGCTCATCGGTTCTTTGCTCATAGGCTGTTCCTTTGCAAAGGCCCTCTGCTATTGCCGGAATATCCCTCTCATAGCTGTGAACCATCTTGAAGGCCACCTTATGTCCGTGTTTCTCGGTACTCCTGCGCCCGAATTCCCCTTTCTCTCCCTGATAGTGTCCGGGGGCCATACCAGCCTCCATATCGCGGAAGATTACGGCAGATACATTGAACTGGGAAGGACACGGGATGACGCAGCAGGCGAGGCCTTTGACAAGGTCTCCAAGCTCCTTGGCCTGGGATATCCCGGAGGCCCGCTCATCGACAGGCTTGCTCAAAAGGGTAATCCCCGGGCAATAGATTTCCCGAGGGCTTATCTTCCCGAGAGTTTTGATTTCAGTTTCAGCGGGTTAAAGACAGCTGTGCTGCAGTTTCTCAGAAAGGAAAAGCTGCTGGATAGCCCCATGCCCCCTGAACCGGAACTGCTTAACAACATAGCAGCCTCTTTTCAGGCTGCTGTAGTAGATGTCCTCGTAAGAAAAACAGAATGGGCGGTAAAGAAAAAATGGATCAAACAGGTAACGCTCTCAGGAGGGGTATCTGCCAACAGCGGCCTCAGGAAAAAGATGCTTGAGACCGGAGAGGAACAGGGCTTCGAGGTCTTTGCCCCTCCTGTATCGCTCTGTACAGACAACGCTGCAATGATAGCTGCTGCCGCGCACCACCGCTTCATAAAAAATGACTTTGCCGGCCTTGACCTCAATCCAGGGGCCTATCTCTCTCTTTCAGCTTAGAAAATGTGATATCATGAAGATACTGTTTCTTTTAAATCAGAGAGGTGAAATTGTTCGCTTTAGGGTCTCTTTATAGGCTGATGAAATGCAGTCTCCCTATGATCGGGGAGACAACCGTAAACATGTCTGCACAGGCGGAGCAGCTGAAGAAAGGCATCTCCACCCTTTTTTTGCTCCTCCTCATCCCGGTAGCGATAGCTCTCTTCTTTATAATCAGGTCTATCTACAGACACACCGTCGGAGAAATGATGAAGACGACCCTCCTTGAAGATTACAAAAAAGAGGCTGCAGGCTTTGAAAAATCGGGCAAATATGTATCAGCTGCTAATATTTACGAAAGCAAACTCAAGGACCCCAAAAAGGCCGCAGCCCTCTATGAAAAAGGAGGCGACTACAGGAAGGCAGCAAGCCTCTATGACCTTCTGGGTGAAAGCTCAAAGGCAAAGGAGATGTACGAAAAAGACGGCAACATCGAAAACTCTGCCCAGGTCTCGATGAGAGAGGGCGAATACGAGGATGCAGCAAGACTCTATGACAAGGCAGGGAAAAAACTCGACGCGGCGCTCCTTTTGGAAAGGGCAGGCAAAAGGCTTGCAGCTGTGAGGGCTTACAGGGAGGCAGGAGATTACAGGAATGCGGCCCGTCTGCTTGAAGAGGAGGGCATGATAAAGGAAGCTGCTGAAATGTTCGGACTCTCCCTTCGCGACCAGCAGCCAGACGGCTCCACTATTGAGGATTTTTATACCTATGCCTTCAAACTCGAAAAAGCAGGCTGCAACAGAAGAAGCAATTGAAGTTTACAGGGAAATAGACGAGGCTGATCCCACCTATAAGGACGTCAGAGAAAGACTGCACGCACTCAGCCCGGCCCCGGAAGAGGAAGAGGATAAAAACCTTGCGGGTAAAACAACTGTCAGAAGTCTCATCCGAAGCAGTTCGATGGACCCCAGGAACAGCCTGAAACTCTGGCTCCATGTCCTCAAAAGCCTTCAGGAGGCCTACAAGGGAGGCCGGTCATACGGACTCCTGTCGCCTGACAACATTGCTGTGGACAGCAATAATAAAATCACCTTTTTAAACAGGAGGACGTCCTCCGCCTACGTGTCCCCTGAAAAGACCAGGGGCCTTGAACCTGATGTCAGGGCCGACGTGTACTCCATGGGCGTCATCCTCTATGAGATGCTGACCGGCAGCCTCGACGGTCTTGGCTCAACAAGGGTCGTGGACCTTGTCCATGACCTTCCAGAGTGGCTCGACGAGATGGTCGTCCGCTGCATTCGCAAAGTCAGGGAAGACAGGTACCAGAGCATTGAGGAAATATTTGCTGACATAAAGGCGCTCTCAAAAGGGAAAAAAGACTCCGGAGGACCAGCCTGAGTTTTTGCTGTTGCCTGATATCGGAGAGGTGTTCAGCCTTGACAGCAAAATCATGTAACAGGGGGAAATTGTGAAAGGTTTTTTTATAACAGGAACTGATACCGGTGTCGGCAAGACCATAATAGCTGGCGCAATGATCAAAGCCCTCTGCTTTCTTGGATTTAAAACCAGCGGGATGAAACCTGTTGAAAGCGGATGTGTGCGTGAAGACGGGGTCCTCATGCCTTCTGACGGCATGTTTCTCAGGCAGATAGCGCAGATGCAGGAACCAGTGACAGAGGTAACGCCCTGCTGTTTTGAAAGCCCCCTGGCCCCGCTGCCTGCATCAGAACTCGAAAACACATATGTCTCTGTCACGAAGATCAGAAAGGCCTATTACAGCCTGAATGCAAACTACAGCGCAGTTATTGTGGAAGGGGTCGGCGGGCTTATGGTGCCGCTGAAAAAAGATTACTTTGTAGTCGATCTTGCCAAAGAAATCGGTTTGCCTCTGATTGTTGTTGCAAAGCCGGGGCTGGGCTCGATCAACCATACCATGCTGACTGTCAATTATGCATTGAAAGAGGGGCTTAATGTAGCGGGAATTATAATCAACTACAGCCATCCGCCGGAAAACAGTCTTGCAGAAGAGTCAAACCCCAGGATACTGAAACAGATATGCCCTGTGCCGTTAATAGGCATTTTCCCCTATCTCAAAGACAGGGACGATGATGAGCTGGCAAGGACCGCTTTGAAAAACCTTGACCTTGAAGTCATAAAGAAATACCTTTAATTATTAAACCAAAAAAACAGCAATTAATTAACCACAGAGGCGCAGAGACACGGAGAAAACCATGAGCCCATTCTCTTACTTTTCAACTCTGTGCCTCCGTGTCTCTGCGGTTAACTGCTTTTTCTAAGATCAAATCAGTTTCATTGCCTTCAGGACTGCCTTGAGTTTTTCCCTGTTTGCAGGTGCCATCTCACAGAGAGGGAGCCTGAATTCCTCCTGGATTTTCCCCATCAAAACAAGTGCCGTCTTGACAGGTATGGGGTTAGTTTCAATGAACATGGCTGCATTCAAAGGCTCAAGCTGGTAATGGATCTTGCGTGCGGCATCGAACTTGCCTTGCAGCCAGAGACTGCACATCTGCGAGACAAGCTTTGGGGCCACGTTGGCGGAAACCGAGATTGTCCCTTTCCCTCCGAGGGCCATGAGAGGGAGAGTTGTAAAGTCATCGCCTGAAAGAACAGTGATCCTGTTTCCACAAAGCCTGATAATCTCACTGGCCTGCTTCATATCACCGGTCGCCTCTTTTATGGCTACAATATTCTTAATCTCTGCCAGTCTGGCCACAGTCGAAGGCAGTATGTTCACCGCGGTCCTGCCAGGCACATTATAGAGTATGAGTGGTATTTTTACCGCCTCTGCAACAGCCTTGTAATGTCTGTAAAGGCCTTCCTGCGTCGGCTTGTTATAATAAGGGGCAACTACAAGTGCCGCGTCAGCGCCTGATTTCTTGGCCTCTTTCGTGATCATTATTGTTTCATCAGTAGCATTTGCCCCTGTGCCTGCTATTACAGGCACTCTTTTATTTACAACCTCGACCGTAAACTTTATGACACGGTGGTGCTCTTCATAATCGAGCGTTGCTGATTCTCCTGTGGTGCCGCAGGGGACAATAGCGTTGGTGCCCTGCTTGATGTGCCATTCTATAAGATTGCCAAGCGCCTTTTCATCGACCTTGTTGTTTTTAAAAGGTGTGACGATTGCAACTATCGAGCCTTTAAACATAGTTCCTCCTGATCATGACCTATTTATAAATAAGAACACCTACCCGGTATTTCCCTTCAATTTCAGTGATCCACATTACATTAGCTGTAACAAATGAATCATCCGCATTCTTTACTTTGATGATACTGCCTGGTTCCAGCCGGACATCAGTATAAAAACCCAGGCCTTCTTCACTGCTGTCAAGCAGGTTCCCATATGCCTCGACCTGTTTAAGATCCGTGAACTCACCGATTGAAACAGAAAAGGACACCGGCATATCATTGCCTATCCTCGTGTGTCTTCTTCTTTCGTTGTTTTCAGCCATCTCTTACCGCCCGTCACCGAGTTCTATAGTTCCTTCAAACACCTCAACCGCAGGACCGGTCATGTATACGTGATTGTCTTCTTTCCATTCTATCAGAAGCTCTCCTCCATTCAGTATGACATTGACCCGTCTTCCTGTAAACCCCTTGATAACAGCGGCAACAGCGGCAGCTGAGGCACCCGTACCACAGGCCATGGTTTCGCCGGCCCCTCTTTCCCAAACGCGCATCCTGATCCGCGCAGGGTCGAGGACATGTATGAACTCCACGTTTATTCTCCTGGGAAAGAGTTCGTTGTTTTCGATCGCGGGACCAGTTGTATTTACATCAAATCCATCAACATCGTCTACAAAAATCACTGCATGTGGGTTACCCATTGAAACAGCAGTTATGTTAAACACTTTCTCCCCGATCATTAAAGGGAAATCCTTTACCGGGCCGTCAATCTTTACAGGTATCAGTCTGCCTTCCAGCACCGGTTCGCCCATATCGACCTTCACCATTTGACCGGACCTTTCAGGCCTTATAATACCCGCGGCTGTCTCTACTGAAAGCACTTCCTTGTCCGACAATTTCCTGTCCCATATGTATTTTGCGAAACAGCGTATCCCGTTGCCGCACATTTCCACTTCGCTGCCATCGGCATTAAAGATGACCATCTTAAAGTCAGCAATAGTTGAAGGATACAACAACAGCACCTGGTCGGCTCCTACACCGAAGCGCCTCTGGCAAAGCCTCTTGCTCAAGTCGCTGATCGCTGAGAGCTGCCCGCTGAGGGCTTTGTCCCTGCAGTCTATGAGGACAAAGTCGTTGCCGAGACCGTGCATCTTTGTAAACCTGAGGTTCATCTGAGATACCCCGGCATAATTTCATTTCTGATAAGCTCTTCGTAGCTGCCGCGTTTTCTGATCAGGCTGTGTGTCTCTCCGTTTACCATGACCTCGGCAACAGAAGGCCGGCTGTTATAGTTTGAACTCATGGACATGCCGTAAGCACCGGCGCTCATGACAGAAAGGTAATCGCCTCTGTTGACTTTTTCTATCTCCCTACCCCTTGCCAGAAAATCACCGGACTCGCAGATCGGGCCTACGATATCGGTCATGATCCTGTTTCTTTTCCTCTTTACAACAGGGATTATATTATGATATGCGTCATACAAAGAAGGCCGCATCAGGTCATTCATCCCGGCATCAACGATCACGAATTCCTTGCCCTCGCCTTTTTTCAGATACAGCACCTTTGTCACAAGGACCCCGGCGTTTCCCACAATGGACCTGCCAGGCTCCATTAGCAGTGTGAGCTTCCTGCCATTTATTATGGGAAGAAGCTTCTTTGCGATATCAGCAGGCACAGGGGGCTTCTCATCCGCATATGTGATTCCGAGACCGCCTCCGATATCGAGGTATTTGATATCGAACTTCTGTCTGTTTAACTCATCAAGCAGCACGAGTATCCTTTTTAACGCGTCCACAAAAGGAGATATCTCAGTTATCTGGGAACCGATATGCTTCTGGACTCCGATGACCCTTATATTTTTCAGACTTGAGGCCAGTCTGTAATTTTCCAGGGCCTCATCAATGGAAATACCGAATTTATGCTCACGCATTCCTGTGGAAATATAGGGGTGGGTTTTTGCGTCTATGTCGGGGTTGATCCTCAGCGCTACAGGCGCCTTGGTCCTCATCCTGCCTGCAACCCTGTCGATCTCCCGCAATTCATCTTCAGATTCAACATTGAACATGAGAATTTTCGCCTTTAACGCGCCCCTTATCTCCTCTTCAGTCTTGCCCACGCCAGCGTAGACAATCTTTTCAGAAGGTATGCCTGCCTTCATCGCCCGAAACAGTTCCCCACCGGAGACAATATCAGCGCCGCAGCCGTTTTTTGCCAGGAGGCGCAATACTGCCGCGTTTGTATTTGCCTTGAGGGCATAACAGACTATATGAGGGAAGTCTTTATATGCTTCATCGTAGGACTTGAAATGCCTCAGAAGTGTTTTGTAACTGTAAATGTAAAGCGGAGTCCCGTATTTTTCGGCAAGTGCTCTGACCGGAACATCCTCCGCATATAGCTCGTTTCCCTTGTAGCTGAAAAAATGCATGCTAAATCTCCTGAAGCGTATTATTGCTTGATTTTTTTGAATATATTAACATAATAAAAAAAACAAAGTCATAATTAAGGTCGAGTCAGACTCAAAACGCCTGATCTTAAAATCCTAATCGTAAACAAAAGAGGTATTAATGAGAAAGAACATAGTTGAAAAGATCTTTGAAGCACATCTTGCCTACGGTGAATTAAAGACCGGCTCCCCTGCAGGACTGAAGGTAGACCAGGTATACACCCAGGACGCCACAGGGACAATGGCCTGGCTGCAGTTTGAAGCCATGGGTCTCGACAGGGTAAAGGTCCCCCTTGCTGTTTCATATATTGACCACAACATGGTCCAGTCCAACTTCATGAACCCGGATGATCATAAGTTTCTCCAGACTGTCGCGGCAAAATACGGAGCGTACTTTTCAAGACCAGGCAACGGTATATGCCATCAGGTGCACCTTGAACAGTTTGCGGCCCCGGGCAGGATAGCACTGGGCACAGACAGCCACACCCCAACCGGAGGCGGCATGGGAATGATAGCCATAGGTGTTGGCGGACTTGACGCGGCAACTGTCATGGGGGGTTCTCCCTTTGAACTGAACATGCCGCAGGTCGTTAAAATTAACTTAACGGGAAAACTCCAGAGGCCATGGGTGACTGCCATGGATGTGATTCTCGAGATCCTCAGAAGGCTCACAGTCAAAGGCGGGGTTGGGAAGATCATGGAATACGGAGGCCATGGAGTAAAAGACCTCAGTGTCCCGGAACGCGCGACCATAACAAACATGGGCGCGGAGCTTGGCGCAACAACATCCATATTCCCCAGCGACAAACGGACGAAGTCCTATCTGCAGGCTGTAGACCGGGCCTCTGACTGGGTCGAGCTTAAGGCAGACAAAGGGGCAAAATACTCAGAGGTCATTGATATCGATCTGGGCATGATCGAACCGATGATCGCGCAGCCCCACAGCCCTGACAATGTTGTCACCGTCAAAAGCCTCACAGGCACCAAAGTCGACCAGGTCTGTATAGGAAGCTGCACGAACTCGTCGTATCAGGCAATGAAGGCCGTTGCATCCATCCTCAAAGTCAGCACAGTGGCCGAGGGTGTCAACCTCCTGATAAATCCTGGCTCAAAACAGGTATACGAGATGATAGCAAGGGAAAAACTGACCTCGGATATGATAGCAGGAGGGGCCAGGATGCTTGAGGCCTCTTGTGGTCCTTGCATAGGCATGGGAGGAGCGCCGGGCAGCGGCCAGGTTTCGGTCCGTTCATATAACAGGAACTTCAAGGGACGAAGCGGAACAAAAGACGCCTCTGTCTATCTGGCAAGTCCTGTATCCTGCGTAGTTTTTGCTGTAAAGGGAGAGATTGTCGACCCTCGTGAATCAGGACTGCATATAAGCAGTTTTAAAGAGCCATCGAAATATCTGATAAACAGGAATTTCCTTATACCTCCGAAGACCGACACCTCGGACATCAAAGTCATAAAAGGCCCGAACATAAAAGAGGTCTCTGTCAAGGGGCCGCTTCAGGAGAAGATCGAGGCAGAGGTCCTTCTGAAACTCGGGGACAACATAACAACCGATGACATCATGCCTGCAGGCTCCAGGGTCCTGCCCTTCAGGTCCAACATACCCGCCATTTCAGAATTTGTCTTTGAGAACCTTGACAAGACCTTCAGCAGCCGCGCGGAAGCTGCCAAGGCAAAGGGCGGCGGGATCATTGTCGGGGGCGAAAACTATGGACAAGGCTCTTCAAGGGAACATGCGGCAATAGCCCCAATGTTCCTCGGCATACAGGCTGTTATAGTAAAGTCCTTCGCCCGCATACACCGTTCAAACCTGATAAATTTCGGGATACTTCCGCTGCAGTTTGAAAACACTGAGGACTATGACAGGCTGGAAAACGGCGATTGTTTTGTCATAAAAGATCTCGTTGCTACTTTAAGCGGCTCTCAGAAGTATGTTGTTGAAAATACAACACAGGGCTATACCTTCACAGTCGTATCAACACTGAACGACCGTGAGCAGGAAATTATCAAAAAAGGCGGACTGCTGCCGTACACCAGGGCCCGCTCCGGCATGTAGGACTGTTCCCTGCAGCAAGCTTTGAGGTATCGGAATATTCCCCTCCCTTGAGGGGAGGGGATAAAGGGGAGGGTGAAAAACAGAGCTAATCACCCCACCTAACCTCCCCTCTCAAGGAAGAGGGATTTCAGTGCCCCCTGATGCTAAGCTTGAAGAAATTATTTGATTCAAAAAGAGCAGATTCCATACAGATTTCAGGCAGAAAGTTTGACAAGAAAAGCCAATTAAGTGTATTTTATAACTTCGCATTTGCGGGCCGCTAGCTCAGTTGGTAGAGCAACGCCCTTTTAAGGCGTGGGTCGTTGGTTCGAGTCCAACGCGGCTCACCATGTGTCCCCATCGTCTAGCCTGGCCTAGGACATCGCCCTTTCAAGGCGGTAACGCGGGTTCGAATCCCGCTGGGGACGCCAACAAATTCAAGGGGTTACGAAGAGTGACCCCTTTTCTTTTTCCCCTGCTTGTCGTAAAATCGTAGTAGTTTTTTCCGCTTCCAAAAGGATGGCAGCAGTCCCTTGCCCGTCAATCCTATCTACTACATTGAAGTCTCTGGGATAAATTGAGCGTATCTCTGCGTCATTCTGGGGTCATCGTGCGACAGGCTAACCTGAACTTGATAAAGAGATGCTCCCTTATCTATAAGAAGAGTAGCAAAATCATGCCTCAGATCGTGAAATCTCAGGTCTATTATCTTTGCCCTTCTGCAAGCCCGTCCGAATGCCATTGATACGGCATTTACCGTATAAGGCTTACCATACTCATCCACAAACACATAAGGACTGATGACTTTCCGAGACCTGATGACATCTTGAAGTGTTTCCTTCACGATTGATGTCATCTTACCGCTAAACGGGTCTTCATCTTTCATTTCCGTACATGGCTTGTTTATTCTGCTGTTGGCAAAGTCGCACTGAGAAACCAGTAGGTTTACTATGTTGCCCTCCCTTAAGCCAGTTTGGCAGCCAACAATTACCATTTCTTTGAGATACCCCATTTGAGATTCCATTAATGCTTTTCTGAGCTTGTATGCTTCCTCTTTCAGTATGTAGCGAACTCTTTTGCGATCCTTCAGCCCTTTGATAACCTTTTTGACTGGGTTTGCGTCATTCTCTTTGAAATAACCGTTCCAGTCCTCATCCCACTCGTTGATAGCGTAACTGAAAACCTGCCTCAAAAAGCTGAGTTCTTTCTTGACTGTAGATTCCCCTGCTTGTCTGCCTTCGCCCCTTCCATACTTAATCTCGCCTAACAACCTTTTTGTTTTGTATTCGGACAACAAAGGTTTGATTTCCGATACGAGACAGTCCATGAAAAGGTCATAAAAGTGTGGTGCTATCTCTTGATTCCTTTCATGACTTTTTTGCAATGGGGAAACTTCTCTCATATAGCGCACGATCACTTCCTTCATAGTAGGAATCAACTTAGGACGTTCAAAGTAGCTACCATCAAGAATTTTGGGTAACTTGTCAGCGTAGAACTTCTCTGCAAGTTTTTTCTTGTTAGTCCCTAAACTTTCTTCAACTCTTCTTCCTTTGTGCTGTTTTATAAACCACCAGACATCACCTTTCTTATACAGCCCCATCTTAATTTATGCCTCCTTTCCTGGGGCATCTGACGGTTTGGGCATCTTGATTATATCCGAAAACAGACGCCCTTTGGCAAGATTCAAGCCATTCTTGAATAATGTCGTAATTGAACCGTAAGCATCCGTTAAGCTTGATGCAGGGAATTTGACCGAGTTCAGCCCACTGATATAAAGTTTTTTCTTTCACTTTCAGGAAAGCAGATAAGTCTTTTATTGTCATTAGAGGATTATTCATACGCTCCTTTTTCGCTGAAGGGGAGAAGATTAGCTTCTCCCCTCTTTACTTGAATGAATTATGCGTTTCCCACTGGCAGTTCACATCTCTTGAGCGAAAATCTGATTTCATCGACAGCGTCTGGAATAAGATTTTCATTTTCAATCAAGTTTATGAAACACCTGTTCAATAAAATATCTCTCACATATTCATACCTTTCACTTTCTGGTAGAGTCTGAATTTTTAATGAAAGTGCGGTACATGATGCTGCTGCAAAAATATTCACCATGTAGTCAACCTCTGCGTAAGTAATACCTTCCTTTTGAATGCGATCAAACAAGTTCTCAATGTCTCTTTGTAATGTTGTTATTGCTTTCATTTTTTCTCCTCCTTCAGTTCGCTTTTCACATAGAAGCCATATCCGAAGCCAGGCTTAACAATTTCCTTCTTCCCTACGCTTCTCATTATCGATCTGACGCTATGCAAGAAGCCTTTCCAATCTATCTCCTTCGCCCTTTTGTCGTAATTCCATCTGCCGACTTTGTAATGGTCTACATAGGCATGTGTCAGATGAATGAGTTCAATCGTCTGTTCAGGAATTATGACGGGTTCGAGTGATGCCCATGTGCTTATGCCTCTTGCCTTTGCCTCCTTGAGTGCTGCCATTCTCTCGGCAGGTAAAGCAGCGTGAGGTTCCCATTTCTTAGAGTCCTTGTTATCAACAAAGGTAAGTGTTGCGCCATACCAACACGACCCGTCTAAAAGGTCGAAATCTCTCGTACTCTTCTGTCCGGCTTTTGTTAAAATCACAGGGTTGACTCCGTTGGCTCTCAATATTTCAATCGCCTGTCTTGTTAGCTTCAATTTCGTATCCAGGCTGTTGTAAGGGTCTGTAGCGAAACATAGTAAGACTTGCTTACCCTTATAGAGATGAGCATCTTTTTCAATGTTCTTGATGGTGTCTTTCGTTGGCACCACCTTGAGATAATCTGCTCTGTTGGCATGCATAGCGGATGGTGCGTAACAATATTTGCATGCGTGGTTACAACCCTTGTAAAGATTTACTGCGAGACCACAATACTCGTTTGCTTTCTGACCAGGTACGTAGATTTCAGACATGATTTGTCTCCTTTTTCGTTATTTTCTGTTCTACTGTCTTATTGGGTTTTAAATACTCTTTAAGTTCGGCGATCATGTTTGGGACGGTTGGAAGTTTTTCACCGCAGGGAATGTCTTCGTCTACCGGAACAAAAATCTGTACTCCACCGATTGCTTCACCTGACTGAAACAAAATAATGCCCTTCGGCGACAAATACCTGAATTCAGTTAGACATTGCCCATTTCTGAATCTGACCTCATGTTCTGAGATTAGTGTGCAGTGCAGTTGGGCTAATCTTTCTTTTACATAAGACTCTTTTTCTTGATTCATTTTCTTCAGTGCGCTAGCTGCTTTTTCTCTCATTGTTCTAACCTCTCTTAAAATGTTTTTTGGCGGTATAAAATTCCGTTGTTAAGCTACGCTTTTCTTTTTTGTGTTGCCCCCCATGCCTCACCATTACTGCCCCTTTTTTGAGAACAAGGGAGGGCATTCAAATATCAAAGATATTTTTCCTTTGCTGCTTGATAAAAGTTGTTTAGGAATTTGCTTCTTCGGTGAGATTTTGGTAGGCTATAGTTGCGAAGTATAGTGGCTACCGTCACATCGAGAAGGGCATCCTCTTAGGATGCTTTTTCTTTTTTCATACTCAATTATTCTCCTTTTAGTTGGCTAACCATATTAATGATGGTTAGTTATGTGAAGCAAATTTTTTTAGTACTATTCGATTTCCTCTAATAAGCGAAGCAGGTACATCGCATATTTATTATTTCCGGCTACCATTTCTTGCTTTATAGTAGAAATCAGTCCCAAGTTGATTCTTTTCCATTGCTTGTCATTTATGACATGAGGAAATACTTGCCTAACAAATTTAATTTGCAGCACATGAGTCTTCTGACTGATGTGACCAATGCCTTCAAAATGCGGAAACTGACGCTCTATTATCGCATTAACAACAATAGGGTGATATATGTCAGCATCACTGAATTGGTCTATATTAATTTTCGAAAACTCAATGGGTCTCTCCGCAATTTCTTTAAGCGTCAACTTATCAAGCTCGAATTCGATATCGCCCTTGGAGTCAGGATGCTCAAAAGCCTTGCGAAAGCAAAGCATTGAAAAATGTCTCACATGCCTGTCCATGAGTTCCTTAAAATCCTTCTCTATTCTCCACAGTTTTAGAACCCCATAGCTTATGTTTAAGTCTTTTGCTATGTCTTTCAGTGATTTATTTGTAAGCCCTGAATAGAGAGAGGCATCATATTTTGCCTGAGAAAATCCTATCTTTTCTCCCTTCTTAATTCCGGCTCTTCCAACAGGAGGTTGATATTCCTTGGAATATTTTTCTATAAACCACTGAAGGGCAGTTTGTTCTGTTTTCTTTTTGTTTGACATGGTTAACTTTACCATAAAGCGGTTAGGTTTGTCAAGAAGGAATTTAGCGAAAAAGGGAAGTACTCCTCAAAGTGATCTCTGTATCATCCTCATCATCTTCCTGGCATTTCTGATCGCACAGCCACCATGACAGTTGTTGAACATAATGTATGTTTCTTTTGCCCTCATGTCCGTCTGTTTTATTACCGGAAGAAACTCCCTCAATTCCATATCTGAATACTCATAATCATATCTCAGGCTTGTTTCTATGCCCTTTTTCAGCCAGTTCTCCTTATTCCTCCCGTGCAAGCGGAAGTACGCTGTGGAGCCTGTCACATCCGGTAGGAATGGAATCGTAGCGAGGCTCCCGTATTGCGGTTCGTCTGCGGTCACATAGATCAGGCGGTATTCTCTCAGGAAATGGAGAACAACATCCCTTTTCTCTGGGGTCAACCAACTACCGTGTCTGAACTCAACAGCTACAGGAAGACCTTCCATTAACTCCTGGCACTTCAGCAGGTAATCTAAATTCGATTTCTTGTACAGAAACCAGGGCGGTAATTGGAATAACAGAACACCCAGCTTCCTTGCCTCTACAAGAGGCTTCAGGGCATCCTTGAATCTCTCAGCAATGACTTTCAGCAACTCCGGCTCCTTGACGTAGTACTGTTTTTGTTCTAGGTCTTCTTTGGGAAGTGATGCAGCGATATCAGCAGGGAGGCTCTTAGGGTCTATTCCGTGTCCCGTCAGTGCGCCGTATGTCTTTATGTGGAAAATAAAATCAGCGGGGGTTCTCTCTACCCATGCCTGAGTAGTCCTGGCATCGGGGATCGCATAGTAGGATGAGTCAACCTCGACAGTATCGAAATTAGAAGCGAAAAACTTCAAACGTGATTCCGGCGTGGTCATTCCCTTTGGGTAAAACTCTCCGCTTTGTATAAGCGATTTTTCTGTCCATGAACAGGTGCCTATGTGGATCATAAGTTATCTTATCATGGATACCGCTATAGGTGCTTTGTAACCTATGTAACCAGTATGTAACTGTAAAACATAATAATATCAATAAGTTATATAAGAAGTTACATAGTTACATAAGTTACATAAAATAGATATACAGGCTTATACTTTTTTCTCTCGCTTCTCTATGATGTTTTTTATCCACGACTTCATAATAAAAAAACCTAGCCCCCTATCTGAGGATTTTGTAACCGGAAAAACACGTAACTTTGTAACCAGAAGGGATTCGGGGTGAAGGTTGTTCCCTCACCCCGAATGTATTACTTCTCGAAGGTAAATGGTTGAAGCAGCGGAGACTTTTGCAGAATGATCTCTTTGATTCTTTCCGTTATTCTTAGTTGTGCGACACGCTTGCTCTTTGACTTGCGGTCATTGTCTTTAATCTTAACCACCGAAGATGGTGAATCAGTATCGTCATCTGTTAAACCCTTTTCCTTCAGCATCTTGAAAAGGGTGTTTTTAGATACCGAGAAATGAGAACCTTCAGCACCGAGGTAACGCATGATTACATTCCATACGCCACCTGGAATCAAATACAGCCATTGCAGATCATCGTCAACGTAGCCGATAAGATCATGCCTCTGATCTCCGATTACATATGTCTCTTTTAATCTGTGCTCGATCCTTACCTTCTCCTGGGAAATGAGGGTTTCAAGGGTTTCCATGAATATGTTCACTGGGTCTTCGTCTTGGACAATCTCAGACTGTCTGGATATGTTTCCTGTTAAGACCCTCCATGAAATCTCTGTCATCAGCTTTGACGAAACCTCATTTAATACTCCCATGTCCTTCATCCATTTGGATACTAGCGTCATGGTATATTGCAAATACGCCACCTGCTCCGGCAGTTTATGATGCAAGCTGCCTTCCGATGCCTTTGTTCTTAGTTCTCGGAATTCACGTGGGAAACTCTCTTTTATTTCACTCATATGGAGACTTACCCACTTTAACCATGAGGTCATTGCATGGGGCAGTAGATGTGCTTTTTCCTGCAATGTCGTAAGCATCTTTGTATCGACATCGCCTTTCTTAAATTCGAGCACCAGCGTTCTCGCAATGGTGCTCTGTACCCTCGGTAATTCTTCTGCCGTGACCAGAAGAAAACTCCTCGGTTCGTGTCGTTCCTTCTCCGTTGAATCGGAATTCAGTCTGCCTCTGCCTGTCCTGTTGCTGAATTCTCTGATGAGACGCTGCAAAATCTTCTCTTTGTCCTCACCGTTCTTCTTTGATGCTTCAGGATGGAAGTCATCGACTACCATAAGCGCATCCTTCAGTTTAAAGGCTCTCTCGGTTAACTGGTTTGCCGTATCGTTAAAGTTGCTCATAGCGTGAAGGTCAGGAAACTCTCCGAAGTGGGAAAGCAATAGCAGTGCAACCGTGGACTTATAAACACCTGAACCACCGTAGCTCAGACCACTGAAATTCGGCATAGGCTTCAGGATCGTGGTAAGGGTAGATAGCCATATCATCGCATATAGCGGGACACTTATTTCCTTCTTCGCCACGCTAAGAAATTGCAACGATGCTTGAATGGCATCCCGTTCATTAGGCATCGATTCCAAAGGGAGACAGTACCTCTGAACCTCTCTCGGAAGCTTTACGGTAATATTCGGTTTCCCGATTGCGCCGGACTGCGAAAGATATACCCACTGATCCTCGATCTTTCTCCATCCTGTATGGGCATAAGAAACAATAGACTGAGCACTTGACCGCACCATAATAGCATGCCGTACATGATCCTTCGTTCCCTGCCCTGGTTCTAAAATTGCCTTTGCTCCCCATTGAGATATCCAATTCATGGATGGAAACAGGGCTGCCGGAACTTCGACCTCTGGGAGCTTCACATTATTCATCTCTCCCATTAGGACATATTTTATAATCTGTTCGACACCGTTATCCTCCAGAACCTCCCTGACTATCCTCGCATCGAAGTTCGCAAGCTTAACTAATGACGTTTCACCGTCCCTGTATTTCCGTCTGCAAAGATGTCCTCCAGGACTCACCTGATAAACAGTGAGTCCATTGGTATTCTCTTGAGTTACCACTTCAGGTATGAAAGGTTCAGGAGTCGGATACCTCTGGCTGCTCCTGCAAATCCTCTCTATATCTTTAATCTCAACAGGAGGCTCCACAAACAAATCGTTAAATTGCTGCAATATCTCTTCCGTGTCATAGTCCATCCTATACTGCGCCTTATAGTTATTAAGACGGCAAGCATGAGCTATCAATATTTGATCTCGCTCTCCCTCAAATATCGGGAGTGATAATTTATCGGTTTCTTCTTTCTTAGCTCCTCTAACAGGCAGAAACACATCCAATAACTCATCCAGTTCCGCAGCTTCCGGTAAGAAGATTTTTCTTTCAGGAATATTCGGGGTAGGAAGTACAGTATATCCATTTGGCGGTATGCGGTAATCGACAATCGTGCCACCTAATGTTATTTGTTTAGTGTTCTGCTTTTTTATTTTCCCCACAGAATCCTTAAACAAAAACTGAAAGCCGTTGTGAGTCTTGAATACGACTGTCTTAATATTGTTGTTCATTAAAGCAGTTGCTATGGTTTTCCCGATTTCCTTATCATCACAATCAACGAGGCTGTAACCCGCCGGAATCTTTAAGCCTATCCAATGCCCCGCTGTGATATAGCCTTCGACAGCATCTATAGACACTGTAGTTGTTGTATTCTTTTGAAGGCTATGTGGAATCTTTGCCATCTTGTACTTCTCTTCCTCTGTATTACCTCTGTTGTATCTCGAATATCCTTTCAATACTATTAAGCTCACATTATCTTGGAAGAATGAGAGAAGTGTTCTCCAATCGACAGGTTTATGATTCATGATTCTTCCCTCCCTTCTCATAAGAGCTTCGAAGTTCCTCTTCCCATGCATCATTGACCGCTGCTTTCATTCTGTGCAGGGTTTCTCTGATAATGTCTTTGTCACGTGTCTCGACAGCAAGCAGAACGATCCCTGCGATTGCTTTTAGTTTTTCGTCAAAAGTTGCCATAAAATTCTTCTCCTTTTAGATTAGGAGAATGACGCAGAATAGTATTTATTGTATATAAAAGTTCTTTCTTCATCATTCTCATCAATGGGCTGTTCTTTCGGGGCAGCCCTTTTGCTTTTGGTTTATAATTGCCATCTCGCCAAACCCTCTGTTATGCCTGTTCCAGTCTTTATATGCTTACCTCCTCTCTTAAAAATAGTTCAAACAAAATTCTTCCCAAACAACTCCCATTGATGTATTTTAGTTTGCTCAACCTCTGAATCTCGCTATACTGCTCCTGGGTCACTCTAACCCCGATCACTCTCGACTTCTTTTCTTCTCCATCTTCTTTCACTGTCATAAAAAACCTCCTTGTTTTCCGAGTTAACTTAGTTGAAATAAATACAATTCAGCACTCCGATGGATTGAGTTCATCAAAAATCTTTTCGCTAGCGAATATCCCATGACTATAAATATTCGGGGTTTTAATAAGAGCCGCTCTTATTTCTGCTTCGGTACATTTCCATCTCAGGTTCATTTCTGACCTCCTCTTCTGAATGATCTTCGCATCATCCTGGCGACCTAATTACAAAGGCTCTTGAATAAGAGCCGCTCTTATCTGTAGAATAATGCGGAGGTTACGAATGACTACAGGGAAGAAAAGAGGCAGAGGAGACGAGAGGTTCATCGAGGAAGCCTATCCACGATTCACAAAGGATCAGATGGCAATTATCTTGAAAGAGGGGGGAAAATTAGGTTTAACAAAATCAGAATACGCTCGTATGGCTACCTTGAAGCTTCTCGGCTTGGCGACTAGGGAACTCAAGTCATCAGGGGATACTGTTCACTCGTATGGTGAAGCTTTGAATGCACTCGATAAGGCATTTCGGGAAATTATAAAGCAGCTTGATAAGATGAAAGATCAGCCGGAGAAGGTAAACATGCTAGTTGGACATGCAGGTAGAATTGTGACCATCGAGATACCAGAACTTTACTTTCATCTCAGTTTCAAGCAGATCGAAGATTCTAAGTGAAAAGTCACCCAGAAAAATTCTACGCAATTTTTTAAGCCATTGAAGGTTTTGCTTTCGAAAAGCCACACTAAACAAAAAATACTACGCCATAATGATCCAACCCCACTGTGATTCTCATGCCTTTAAATGCCCTAGAATCGCATCCCTCGGAAACACATAGCGTCATAGCTCTGGCTTCTAATTATCCCACCACGTGGCATTGTCGAGGTCCAGCGTAATTCCCCACTCAGGTCCAAAAGAATTCCCCAGTTAGGACCAAATTAATTCCCCACTTGGGTCCAGTATAATTCCCCACTTTTCTGACAACAAATGCGGTAAGATTTCTGACTTTAGGAAGCGGAGGTCTTATGGCAAGAAAGGAAATCAGGATGGAGGAAT
>CAWDEY010000013.1:0-72969 GCA_963801505.1 uncultured Nitrospira sp. | reverse complement strand
ATAAAAATTAGAATACAACCTGGTTCCTCCTCCCAGGTTGAGAATATCTCGCCTATACATCATATATTCTTCACATCAACACTAGTTCACAATTGCATGGCTGAATATGATATGTTTGACGAACCCTTCCGAGGTGTCTTTTGTATATTGAGTGTCGGCCTGAAGTCTCAAACCTACCAAACGGGAGGGCTTTCCATGAAAAAGTTTCTCGTAGTCTTCGTGGATATTTCTGCGCTGCACCACCCACTTATTGATGTCTGCCTTGCCGGACTCGACTACCACCGTCTTGATGGCGAGACTGAAAGGCCATCCTATAGACTCATCCGTGACCGTTCCGACAGGGGCGCTCGAATCCCAGATATAACTGATCACCTTTCTGTCTTCGAATGCAAGGAGTACCTGCATCCCCTGATCATTCTTGCCTCTCCAGGCGCACATCACCTCGCAAGGGCAGTTTTGCCGCCTTCCATTCCCAGGTAAGCAGGGGAAATTCTCCGGTAGAAATGGAAATATCCCTTTCAACCGAGAAAGCACCTATCACATCTCATCCAGAGCACCTTTATGCCGTTTTCCGGGACGAGCCCGACTTCAGCCTTCCCCCAACGACCTCAGTCTGACACTCCACGGATTTGGTATACCGCTGCTTACAGCTGCACTATTAAAATCGATTACCACAGAAGATAGGTCGGATGCCTCAGACAGCCTTCCAGGATACACCAGGAGAAGCAGGGACAGAAGGCCTACGCTAAAGATTCCCTCTTTTCCAGCCATAAGATTGCGCCGCCGATCATTGTATGTTTTCAAAGTATGGTCCGCGCCTATAGAGGTCCCTATTTCTAACCCTTTTTCAGTAAATCGGTTGCAACACTTGCCCTGCGTAAATCGACTGACTGCAAGGCTGTTAGGTGCGCTCCACGGCCCTGGATTTTGCCGGCCTTTTTCTGGCTGAAGCAGCCGTGTGTTTTCTTATCCCGTCAGAACCCGCGGCTTCCTTTTTCGTCTTTTACACGGACTTTTTCTCCTCTGCCTTGACCCCGCTATTTCGATCCGGTGTTTCCTCTTCCGTCTTGTAACCTGACATTACGATTCTCTCGGCCTCGAGCCAATTCTCGACATCCCTGCCTTCTATTCTGCCACTCAACTCGTATAGACCCCTTGCAACACTTGCAACTTCATCATGTTGTTTCACATGCACCCTCTTGTAAACCTATTATTTCCTACTGGAAAAGCATAACACCCTTTCATTACAGGATGATGAAATGTCAGTTAATTTTTATTTAAAAAAAGATGCAAACGGAATTTGAAGAGTTTAAACAGTTCCCCAATGTTGCGCTGCGATAATTAATAGTTAATTAATAGTTCCGTCATCATCACGCAATACTGCTCTGCTATATTTATGGGGAAGAAGACCAACTTCTGGTCTAAACCGGCTAAATGCCAGAACGAGTATCCAAGGAGGTTCCTCATGACAGAAGAGATCAGGAGCAGCGCCATAGGACAATCCATCAGAGAAGGGGTCGCAGGCAGTTTACAGGGCATTAATGAGATTGAGGCCGAGATTGTCAACCTTGTGAAAAATACGGTATCAGATACTTTAAGGGCAACAGGCGCTGTAGCGGAGGAGACGATTAAGGTGACAAAGGACGTTTTCAAGGGAGTAATCAAGGCGACCGAGGAAGTGGGGACTGGGTTGACGTTAAGCACAAAGCATGTTGCTAAATGCATCATTTTGGGGGTCAATGAGGTCGGTGGGGACATTGTTCTGGCATCCGGGCATACAGCAAGAAACGCAGTAAAAGAGGCTGCCGGGGTTGGAGCTGATATCGCCCTTATTGCCAGAAGGGCAGCCGAGGGAATAATCGAGGCAACGAAGGAAGTGGGCGGCAATGTTGAAGATGCGGCAAAGGTGACTGTGAACGCTGCTATTGAAGCAGCAGGGAGCATCGGCAAAACAGCAGCCAGGGAAGTGGAAGAAATCCTCGTGGGAGTTGTCAAAGGACTAAAGGAGATTGCGACCTCTGCGTTGCCGCAGTCCGGAGCTCATAAAGATAAGTAAAATAGATTTACTCTGACAAGACCTAATCCAGTGGCCGAAGGCTCTGACCCTGTCATTATTAGCCATTCTGTATCAGAGTTATGCAGATCCGGGTGCTGGATCATGCGGAGTTATGTCCCAGCACCCGAATCTTTATAAGTCTCCATTTTCCTGTACTAAACAGACAACATTCTGAGCGGAATCATCTGTTGAAATATCCTTCTGGCTTTGCTCATATAATTCAAGATATATGTCGGAAAAACCGTATGTTTGCCGCAGACCTTGCTTCATCATCCTTATCCCAGCCCTGTCATAAGAGGTCCCATTTGTTCGTATGCGTACCAATAATATGATTTTTTCAGGGGACAAGCCCCAGATATGGAGGTCCTTCACCTGATGTATATCAGGAAAGTTGGTGTGAATATATCTTGCTACTTCCTCGGGATCAAGTCTCGCCGGCGTTCCCTCCATGAGGATATGCACACTGTCACGGACAAGGGCATATGTCGGATACGCAACCATAAGCCCAATAATTATTGCGGTAAGCGGGTCTATAAAATATAGGTTGGTATGCCTGATAATAAGGGCTGATATTATTACCCCGATAGAACCCAAAGCGTCATTGGATATAAGGAGCAGTGCCCCCTTCAGATTAATATCAGCCGAGTGTCTGTAAAAAGAGATAAAGGCGTAAGCATTTACTGCAAGTCCGATCACGGAGATAAAAAGGATCTTGTCGGCATCCAGGGGTTGAGGATGCATGATCTTATTGTATGCGTCAATAAACACGTAAAAGAGCAGAAAACCTACAAGGATGCCGTTAAAAAGACCTGATATGACCTTGGCCCGTTCATAACCAAAAGTATTCGATTTGGTCAGGACCCTTTATGGCTAGTCTGGCTACATAGAGCGCCATAAACTGGCCGGCAATGTTGATCGCCATGAATGATGCGTCAGTAACCAGCGCCAGGCTGTGGAAGACGCAGACCTCCAACCAGCTCGACAAAGAAGTATGCTATCGTCAGAATGAGAACAAACCGCTGCCTGTTTGCTGTCCATAATAGTTTAGCTTAAGACGTTTATTGGCGAGGTGTCCAATGATTGCTCCATTACTTGCCTAAAAAGCTGAGGTTCAATCATCGGCCTGCAAAGAGAGACAGTTAAGTGGGCGAGTTTGGATGTTATCGTTCATTCCCCGGTACGGCATTTACTGCAAATTGCAGTACTATTCAACTTCAGCCGGGCAGGCTGTTCTCCAGAGGCATCTGTTCTGGCTGCAACTCTTCTGCATATCAAAACAGGGGCTATAGCCTTCAGACATCTGGATTGCTCTGATAATTTCACCCTTCTTCAGTTTTGCAGCCTTAACACCTTTCTGCTTCGCTATCTTTCTGACCTCATCAAGTTTCACGTTACTTCCTCCTTTGCATTAGCATTTCTGCATTAGAATAACCAATCATCGGTTGCAGTATCATTACATTAAGGTTAAACTTCAGTTATAGGCCTTCAAACGTAGCTTCCGGCATCCTTAAATTAAGCTCCTGCGGTAAGACTGCTATGGACACAGACAAAAACATCCCGACAACAAACAGAACAATCAGGTGTTTGATTTGCGAACTGCGCTTCGCATTCTGACCTCACTGTTATTATGTAATCGTAATGTCATGCTCCCGTCATAATCCTGTAAAGCACCATCAGTAGAATAGTGAAAATGACGTAATAATATTTTTCAGGGGGTGCATTATGATGAGATCACATCGCGCAGACATTGCAATTTCACAGGGCAGATTTACCGTTAAACTGGCTGTCAAGGAGGAGGAAATCGAGGCTGCTTTCAGACTTCGCTTCGAAGTATTCAACCTCGAACTTCGTGAGGGTCTTCCCGAATCATATCTTACCGGAATGGACAGGGATGCATATGACTGATTACTGCGATCATCTTATTGTCATTGACACGGAAAGCGAAAAGGTCGTGGGAACATATCGCATGATGCCAGATGTAGTTGCGGAGAATTCAATCGGCTACTACTCGGAAACGGAGTTCGACCTCACCTCGATCAGAACTCTGCCGGACACAAAACTTGAACTGGGACGCTCCTGCGTCCATAAGGATTTCAGAAATACCGTTGTTATCGGTCTGCTCTGGCGGGGAATCGCTGCCTATATCGATAAATATGATATCCGCCACCTCTTCGGTTGCGGCAGTCTGCATTCGTCGAACCCTGCCGAGGTCAGCGTCGTATATTCATATCTAAACCGCTTCCATAGGGCCGACGAGCGCTATCGGGTCCAGCCCCTTAGAAGGCTAAACGACGTGCCGCATGTTTTCCTTCTGCGACAGGGAGCAGGCGTTTTCAGTAATGTCGCCACTCCTGAAGGGATATCTGAGACTGGGGGCCCAGATATGCGGTGAACCCGCTTATGATCCTGTTTTTGGAACTACAGACTTCCTGATACTGCTTGACACTGAAAAACTGCTTAAGCGTTATCAGAGAAGATTTTTATCAGAGAAACAGCAGAGCGTATGCGCGGCATAGTAATAATATGTAAGGCAACGCTTCTTATCCTGCTTAGTCTGGTCTTCCTCTGTGTCGGACTTATCATCTCAGTATGTCCTGTGACGTGCTACAGACTTCGGGCCGGCACTACATGCATGTCGCCTGGGCAAGATGGGCCTGCGCAATACTGGGCGTTCGGATTAAAAAAACGGGACAGGACAGAATCCCGCCTGGATCATTTGTCGTGGCAAACCATTGCAGCTACCTTGATATCCTTGTCCTAGGCAGTCTTTTCCCGGCTGTTTTTGTGGCGAAAAAAGAAGTGGAATCGTGGTTCCTCATCGGTCTGCTTGCGCGACTGGCGGGCACTGTCTTTGTAAACCGCACTTCGAGGATGAAGACAATTTCGGCAATGGAAGAGATTGAAAACCGTCTTTCATCATGTATCAGCGTTATTGTCTTTCCGGAGGGTACTACAAACGACGGCACGGACATGTTGGCCTTCAAGAGTTCGTTCTTTAAAATACCGGTTGAGGGAAACCACCCTGTCCTGCCTGTGAGTCTTATTTATTCACACATCAATGGAAAAGCTGCTGGCAAAGAAGAGAAGGAGGGTATCGCCTGGCATGGCGACATGAGATTGCTTCCCCACCTCCGGAATATGCTGGGGATGAAAACTATTGATGTCAGGGTACATTTCAATCCGTCCAATCCTGGACATAACCGCCTTTGCCCCGGTCACATGCCAGAAAGGTACTCTGCGCCTTTGCCCACGAGAGCGTTAGGTCTGGTTGGGAGTTCCTGCGGCGTGAGGGACCATGCTAGCATCATAATCAACAATGTCGGACTGATTTGATCGGAGCGAGAGATAAAAAAATGACACGAACAATTCATCATACTGAAATAATCCTGTAATGTTTTTTCATTAGACTATAGCATAGAGTGATCACAAAAAGGAGGAATAGTTATGAATTGTCCAGCCTGCGGGAGAAAGATGTCGGTGATGGGAAGTTTTGCCGCGTGTACCAACATTCTCTGTGACTATGAAGAAGAAATCGGATCTTTGGAGGTATCTACGAAAACGGCATCTGGGACCGTCGCGCATCATCTTTGAATGAGTCTGGAAACGCCCGACATTGAATCAGGAAATTATAACCGGTGTGAGCAAACTTATTTTGTTTAAGCAAGCGGCAATGCTGACAATACTCTTAGTGCTGTTATACCTTTTCCCGACCTCATCAGGTAATGCTCAGGAGAGCTTCGATCCCGAGGCCTGGCTCAGGCGGGCGGAACAAAGGCTTTCCAAAGTAGAGAACTACGTGGCTGTCTTTCACAAGCAGGAAAGGATAAGCGGAAATCTCACACAAGAGGAGACTGTGCTCTTTAAGTTTAAAAAACCCTTTAAAGTATATATGAAGTGGATCAAAGAACCATACTATGGCCGCGAGTCTCTCTACGTGGAGGGTTGCAACAACAATCTTATCAAGGTGCATGAATGCGGATTGTTGGGACTGCACCTGAACCTCGACCCCCAGGGGTTCTTTAGTCATGAAGGGAAGCCGCCATCCGATTACGGATTCAGGCATAGAGAATGTTGTCAATCTTATCGGCCGGGAACTGAGAAAGGGCATAAGAAAAGGCGAGATCTCAATCAGGAAGCAGGGTGAGGAGACGATTTACGGCCGCGATACCAGGCAAATAGAGATCGTCTTTCCTGAGTCATCGGCAAGAGGATATTACTGCTACCGGGCCGTAATCAATATCGATGCAGAGAGCGAATTGCCCATTCGGGTTGCAGATATTCGACTGGGATGACAGACTGGTCGAGAACTATGGATATGAGGCTGTTGCACTGAACGCCGGGCTGACCGACGCAGACTTTGATCCTCGTAATCCGGCATACGGCTTTCGGAAATAGTTCGGATTGCCCCGACGTAGGATTCAGGCTGCCTTTCTTACGGCTACCTCCCAAAGGACTTTTGCTGATCCGAATCTTTCAAGAGAATACAATGATCGGAACGCCTTTTGAGTCCTTCAGTATATCGGCGTATTTATCAAGCCAGTGGTCATACTCAGGCTTCATCCTGTCTATACTTTTATATATTTCGTCCCAGTTTCCGTAATGATGATTTACATTTCTACGGTGAAGGAAGTCGAGATATTCCTGAGGATATTCCAGCAGGGCAGCGCTTCTGATAAGACATTTGGCAGGACGAATAATGTATCGGGCATAAAAACTACTGCATCCGCTATTTTTTTCGCCTGTAAGCTCTAAAGATTGCGGACAGGAGGCTTCAGTCTCCATATAAAAAGCTATATCAGTATGGCAAGCAGGGAAAGCGCAGAGCCTTCAAAGGCCTTTTCTAAGGCCATCCCGAGAGCGGCCTTGCCTATCACGCGGCCTGTCTTCGTTGCGGCTGTATGGATATATGCTTCATTCGTCGTTGCCTTGGCCCGGTCAAAGTACCCCTTGCGCTCGAGCAGTCCGATGATATCCTCGGGCTTTGATATCCGGTGGTTGTAGTTGATCAGGAGACTCCCGGTTATGAGATTGAAGTCAACAGCTGCGATTCCCTGCATTGTGCTCAGTGCTTTTTTCAGCTTGTCCGCTGCCGCTGCATTTCTTTTGAGAAGCGGGCTCTTGATCCTGAGACGACCGGGTACATTATGCATGTAATAGCT
This sequence comes from uncultured Nitrospira sp., assembly GCA_963801505.1. GTDB lineage: Bacteria > Nitrospirota > Thermodesulfovibrionia > Thermodesulfovibrionales > UBA6898 > JAOUFP01. The sequence continues at coordinate 65,754 of CAWDEY010000013.1, read as the reverse complement.
CATTTTTCCTCCCTCATCGTAAATTTTCTGAAAGTTTTACACTCCGGATAACCTGAACACCTGAAGCGTATAATATTCCCTTCCAGCTTATACACATTCATGGTCTTCCCGCACTCCGGACAGACAGGTTTGCCCCGCGGGGCAGACTTTTTCGCGCCGGGAGTGAACTGTGTGCCGCACATGAGACACATGAAACGCTGACCACCAGTCTTTATCCTGCCATACCTGTAAAGCGCATCCGCATCACAGGAAGGGCATCTGACATCCCTGATTGCAACCACATCTTCCTTTCCCATGATTTAATTATATATACCTCTTGTTAAAGCAAGATGAACGGATTGTTAAATTTTGGTTAAATTTTATAAAACTCTTTTTACGGAGTGCCGCTAATTTTAGGATAGGCAGCGGGCCACCTTTATCCTCAAATCATGTGGGTCACCCTTGCATATATAATCTTTTACACCGTAAACGCTGTATTGTCCCACGGCCTTTCTAAGGCTGTCCTCATCGTTGGACGAGTAAAAAAGGATCGGCACATTCGAAGAGTGGTAATTTCTTCCGATTATCTGGGCCAGCCTGTCACCGGAAAGACCTGGCATATTTATGTCAAGCAGTATGAGATCCGGCTCAAGCTGCCGGGCGATGACAGAGGAGCCGAACGACTGGTTGTGGGTGCTCACGGTATACCCCTCACTTTCAAGAATTTCCTTGGCTGTCAGAAGATGACTAATGTCATCGTCGATGATCAAAATCCTTTTACCGGTCATTTTCATTTAATCCTCCTGTTATTCTTTAGAAATTGATGTTTCCCGCAAAGAGCTGACGGTTTAATTATCTGTAAACTAGATTATTTTCCTGAGCGACACTTAGGTGAAACGGGAGATATACATCAAAGGCCGTGCCCTTGCCGAATTCGCTTCTGACTGTAACGCGTCCGCCGAGGAGATCAACGAGGTTCTTCGTGATCATAAGCCCCAGTCCTGTCCCTTCATGCCGTTTGGTCTTCGCGTCCTCAAGCTGGCTGAACGCCTCAAAAAGCCGCTCAAGGTCCTCTTCCCTGATCCCGATCCCTGTGTCTGAAACTGATATAACGACCTCCCCTCCTGTCCGGGCTGCAGAAAGGAGGATTTGTCCTTTGTCCGTGAATTTAGCGGCATTACTCATGAGATTAGTCATTATCTGTCGTATCTTGACTCTGTCCGACTTCATCCCAGCCATCCCTTCGCTGATTGAGACCTCTACGCTGACGGGCTTAGGACCAAGAAGCACCCGTGTAGTTTCAGCAGTTTCCCGCAGTACCCCGGCCAGGTCAAAGTCTTCCGTTATGATCTCCATCTTGCCGGCCTCGATCTTCGAGAGATCAAGGATATTCGTGATAACCGCCCTGAGATTCGCGGCATTCGACATAAGTAACGAAAGCCTGTCCCTCAACTGGTCCACATACCCCTTATCGCAGGACATCTTCATGAGTTCGGCAAGTCCGATTATGGCATTCACAGGAGAACGGAGCTCATGGGTGACATTTGCGATAAACTGGGACTTAACGTTATTGATCTTCTCAAACTCCCTGGCCCGCTCGTGCGCAATTTCGCGCTGAACAATGCTGTTGGCCAGTATGTTGCTCTGTTGGATAATCATCTGCCGCACTGGAAGAAGCCCTCTGTAATAGCCGTTCTCATCTGTAATGACAATCTCGTCGTAGATGTCCTGCGATTCCCGGGCAAGTGCCCTGTCGATGGCAACATCGAGGCGTTCCCTCTCACATATGAAAAGCGGGTCCGTATCTGTAATAACGATGACGGGCTTTCTCCCATAGAGCTCGAAGCCGTATCTTCTGAATACCGAAAAAAGCAGTTTGGTCCTCGTAATGAGGCCGACCGCCTCCCTGCCTTCTACAGCGGCAACAGCGTCAAGCTGCTGCGACTCAAAAAACCTCTCAACTACAGTCCTAACACTTGTTGCCGGATGCACGCAGGCATCCGACATTACGAGGCTCCCAACCTGCGGAGAATCAGTGCTATTGTGCTCCATTATTTCTCCTTCTAAAGATATTTGAGCGACTGCAGCCGCCTGTCTTTAATGACGGCCGAGCCTCCTGTTGCAAGAGACTTCATTTTTGCGGACTTTTTGACCTCCGAGGCTATCGAGGCAAGATGTGCATAGGAGTCGATTTTATGCACCTCGGTACTCACGATACCTATAGAAAGAGATAGAAGGCCGACTGACCGACCAATCAGCTCTTCTGTGGACTCCATCATTGCTCCTTTATCATGCACAAAAATATTTTTAAGACAGTTGAATGAAAAAACATTCTCCGGCTGATTGAGTTTCATTTTCTTTATTCCGTTATTCCGCTGGCGCCAGGACAAGAGAGCGTCATGTTCTCCAAAACGGACATTAATCTTTTTTGTCACGTTCATAACATCTGAATTAAGTCTATTTTAGAAAAAAGAGTGCTAACATATGATGACAGAATTATTAATATTCCATGAAATATTGGCGTGTGTTCTCAGCAAAGTTTTACTTACAACAGCCTCGCCCCCTGTTCAGCAAGCCGTGATCTTACTGTGCAGCTCAGGTTAAGATAGCAGAAGTTTTCTTCATTGATGAACCTGCTTATGAGATATGCAAGCCCGTTGCTTTTTGAGTCGAGATATGGAGTGTCGATCTGCTGCATATCTCCGGTAAGGACTATCTTGGTCCCTTCTCCGCACCGCGTGATTATAGTTTTGACATCTATAGGCCTTAGATTCTGTGCCTCATCGACAATGAAATACCTGAGCGGCATACTCCTTCCCCGTATATATGTCAGGGCCTCGATCTGCAGTATGCCGGTTTCTATAAGATACTGAAAACTCCTGTACTTCGCTGTTGATGTTTCGTCCTTAATGTAACCTTTTGGCGTGTTGACGATCACCTCCAGACTGTCGAAGATAGGCTGCATCCAGGGTGCCAGCTTTTCATTCACGTCCCCCGGCAGGTAGCCCAGGTCATTACCCATGGGGACAACCGGCCTTGCCACGACCACTTGCTCGTATAAAGGTGATTTTTTCGTTGTCTGGTGTATTCCTGCGGCCAGCGCAAGAAGAGTCTTGCCGGTCCCAGCCGAGCCGGTAAGGGCAACGACTTCAATATCCGGGTTCGTCAATGCGTCAATGGCACATCGTTGTTCCACATTCTTGGGAGAAATGCCTTCAAGCGATTTGCCGTTCTTGATCTTTGTGTGGTTGTCAGCGCCGTATAACCTGTAGATGTCTTCTCCGGCCCTCAAATACCGTATTGAATGAATACCATTAGTATAATCGGTCTCTGCCAGCACTCTACCATACTGCTGAAAGAGTGTTGTCTTATCGCTCTCGAAGTCTTCCGCATGAAGGCCGCAGGCCTCTGCCTTTATTCTTACGGTAGTATCTTTAGATACCAAAGTGACAGGGACGATATTACCTCTTTCGTCAGTCTGCTGCTTTTCCACTACACCGAGGGCCGTCTTTATTATCTTGTTGTCCTCCAAGACTCCGTCCATGAAAGTGGCAGCAGCGCTGCTTAACGCGGTGCCTATGTAGAGCGAACCACCTGTCCCGATCTCGATCCCTGAAGTCAGTGGTCCCCGTTCCCTCAGCTGATCTATAATCCTGAGAGCAGCCCTGGCCGATGCCGCTATATCGCCATGCCCTTTTTTAAGCCTGTCAAGCTCCTCAAGGACAACAAATGGTATTACTACATCATGCTCGTCAAAGCTGAAAATGGAATTTGGATCGTGAATCAGCACATTCGTATCGAGCACGAATATTTTTCTCTTTTTCCGGAGATCGTTGGGCTCCTCAGACTTCTGTGCTCCATGAGAGGATGTTTCAGGGGAAAGAGACTCCAGGCATTCTGTTTGATTCATGCAGGTCCTCCGTTCTTATAATATTTATTGTCATGGAAAGTGGGTTTGCGGCAAAAGAGGCAGGATGAACCGAGAGAATCTTCAAGGAAATATTTTCTGAAAATGCCTGTGTTGAAATGCAATCTCTCTATCATTCTCCTAAAGACATTATGACATTGTTTTATTGCAGGATCATTACAGTCTTATGAAATTTAGGTTATCGGTTCTCTGGTAACTGCCTTTTCACACTGCTGTAATTAAGCTGTAACAAGTGGTTTCTATAATGAACGTATCAACACTGAATAGAAATCATGGAACTTTTTTCAGACTTAACATCCTTATTTGAGCGCTTCTCATATTTTGGGATCCTGCTCTGTCTGGTCCTTGGGAGCGTCGGCTTTCCTTTTCCGGAAGACGCTGTTATAATCTGCTGCGGGTTCTTCATCGCACAGAGGACTCTAAGCCCTGCGCCTGCCCTCATGGCGATATTTGCGGGAGTACTAATAAGCGACCTCATTATCTTTTCGTTGGGAAGACACTTCGGCCGACGGATCGTTACCCATAAATGGTTCGGCAGAATTCTATCTGCGGAAAGGCTGGCATTGATCGAGAGACGGTTCATCGCTTATGGAACATGGGTCATTCTTATCGGCAGACAACTCTTCGGCATCCGCTCGCAGGTACTCCTCATGGCTGGCATAACGCGCATGCCCTTTAGAAGTTATCTGATCAGCGATATCCCTGCGGCCCTTGTGACAATGGCCATAATGATCACAGTGGGTTACACAGGCGGCAAAGCTTTTGCCGGCGGTGCTGTAATAAAGGAGATGATGCCGGCTATATTTACCGCCATTATTGCAGTGGTGTCTGCTCTTATTTTTCTGATTCGGATGAGAATAAAGGCCCGCTCAAGTGAGAGTGATTGAATCTCCGGATTATAACTTTCAGCAGAATCCAGCTGTGTCTATTCTGGTTCCTTTATCCATGCTTCTATCTTTGCCCTGATTTCATCCCTTATTTCTCCGGCCTTCTTCAGTTTTTCCTCGTGGGTCCCCTCCAGTGCGGAAGGATCCGGGAAATTCCAGTGCAGCCTTTTTGTATAGCCGGGAAATATCGGACATCTATTGTCGCCGGTCTCATCGCAGACAGTTATAACGTAATTGAATAACTTCCCTGCCTTAATGAACTCAAAAATACCCTTTGTGCGATTCCCTGAAATATCTATCCCAATCTCCTTCATCACTTCAACAACAAGAGGATTGAGGCTGGCTGGTTCAAGCCCGGCGCTTTCTGCTTCAAACCTGTCACCCGCCAGCAACTGCAGAAAGGCCTCTGCCATCTGGCTGCGGCCGCTGTTATGGATGCATACGAAAAGGACCCTCTTCTTCATGATTTCTGCTTCATATCAGCGATAATGAAGTGCGAGTAGGACCCGTATTCGACCATATTCTGCAGTGACTGCATATACACGTAGCACGCCTCATAATGCCTGCCCATGCATAGTTTTAACGTAACGTCCTCCATGTCTTTGATCATTCTGCCGGTGACTGCGCATACACTCCCCTCAGTGCTGTCTTTAAGGTGTGGACAAAAAATAAAGCCGAAATTACCCATGTGTGTTACCTCCTGCAGTCTATTATAAATAGAGACTGTTAAAATACTGTTACAATAGTGTTAAAGATTGCAAAATATCGCGCGGCACAGCCGGCAAATCACCTTCTTCTCAGACTTTTGGCCAGAAATATCGGGCAATTGTCATGATTGTCATTAGAACAGTACTCCCGCCTTGTACTATGGCCAATGGCCATTGCTGACAATGAGGCCGAACAAATATTTGTCTCTGTGTCGCCATAGGGACAAACGTCAACGGCCGCCTGCGTTTTGTATTTTTCAAGTCGAAGTGATAACATGGTCCGCCTCCTTTCCTATGTTTTTGACCACACCAGTCTTGTCTTGATAGCTGTCACTATCCTTGGGCCCCAAACTGCTGTCCCTTTTTCAGTATATGGGGAAAGCAGGGAGTCCTTTCCAATCATGTACCTGTTGCCTCTCCAGGCAACAGTGTTGCTCAGGATCGGCACAAACCATATGAAGCCGATAATAAGGTCCTTGACAGGGGACAACAAATACAGCAGGGGGTTCATGTCAGTACGAAGTTTATTTCCGATATAGAAATCATGAATTATTTTCAGGGAACTGACAGTCGCGGCCAACAATAAAGACACTTTAGATATAGGCATTATGACCATCGGGATGAAGGACATGAATACGGCATTGCCGGCCAATTCAGAGACATACTTTGCGCCTCCGATTTGCCATCTGAGCTTTCCCCATCTTGTATGACGGTTTATAAACCTCTTTATCCCCCAGTATTCATTAACATTATTGATAAGATGGCCGGAAAGCACGACTCTCTTGCCGAGGCCGTGAATTCTTTCGCCGATGATGTAATCCTCCGCAAGAAAGTCCTTGACAGACCTGAAGCCCCCTATGGCCTCAAGCTCTGTCTTTCTCATTAGCATTGACTTGCCTATGACGCACGGCATTTTGAGATATTTATCGAGGACGCAGACACTTCCCACAATAAAGGAGTTCAGGTGGAGATTTTCCATAAGGGCCCCAAGGGAGCGCCCGCTTACGCCTCTGATCATATTGCTGACAAGCCCGACAGACGGGTCATCCATGTACTGAGAAATATCTTCCAGATAGTCTTTCTCCACGCGGACGTTACTATCGCTGATCAATATCAGCTCATATTTGGCCCTTTTATATGCCGGGATCAGATTGTTGACCTTGGGGTTCAGCCCCTCATTGCAATATTCAACGACAATTGTGATATCTTTCGAAGGATATTTTTCCTGGATCTTCTTAGCCACTTTATGGGCCGGATCATTCTGGTTCTGCAGCGCAAAGATGAGTTCATAGTGAGGATAGTCAAGATTGCAGAAGCTTTCGAGATTATCAAACAGGCCATCATCAAGACCTTTGAGCGGTTTAAGGATTGAGACGGGCTGAAAGGTGTGGGGAAAGCGGTTGCCTTCCCCTGAGTTTGGGGGAGCTGTATATGACTGCACAGCGATTATTTGAAGAAAATATCCGATTATCCCCAAGAAAGTAATGCCTGCAACGAGCCAGAATAAAATCATGTTCACCTCCTAATTTCTGAAGAGCGTCAAGGCGACACCCTTGTTATGTCTGATGCATTGTTTTATGGAATCAATGTCTTTCTCGCAATTCAGAAGCGTCTTCCAGGAGTAAAGATGTCTTGGCTTGTGGAAATCGCTGTTTGCGATATAAGGATATTTTTTCAGGCTTATGACATTGAAGACGTCGTCTCTGTTGGCTATCTCCCAGGCGTCGATGTAGCGGGCATATTTTTCCCTGTTGTTCCAGAGAAAAAGTGTGTCCCGGTCACTCTTTGCCGACATATAATGGGGGTGGCAGGCTATCGTCAAGGCGTTCTGTTTTTTGGCCTCCAGAAATATCTCTTCATAACCTATACAGGCCGGGATAAAGTCCTGAATATCGATAATCAGCATATGGGCTGAGTTGTCTATCGTAAGATGGTTCTTGGTTATTTCAATTCCGGGAATAACGAGCATGCCATATTTGTCCTGCGCCCTTTCAGCTTCTTCTTTTATGTGTGAGATATATCGGCCGAAGTTAGCGGCTGTCACAGAATACTTAAAACGATGTGCAAGCTTGCCCAGCGGATTATCACCATTTACCACATGGTCTGTTATTGCAATGACATCAAAGCCTGCCTGCCCGAACAGATCAATTGTCCTCCTCAGCTCCACCGAGCCATCGGAATACGTCGTGTGAATATGGAAGTCACACAGCAGCATGGCCTTGTTTTGTTCGATCTTTCTTCATCATATGTATATATCATAGGGATTGAACATTTCAGTATGATGAAATGGCTGTTACATTTCGGTTAAATGTGAAGAGGAGAGCGCGGGCCTCCCCTCTTCGCATTTTGATCTATACACGGCCTCTATTTTATATGCCGGGAGCTACGACAAAATTACTGTTATAATTTATGACAGCCCAGGCAGTATTAGTGCTCGTGTCGACGCCATAGGTGCCCAAACCATAGCTGGATTGCCATGGGCCGGAAACAAATTTTGGTGTGCCGCCGGTATTCTTCGATACGGCATTGACCCACTTGCCGTCAGCGCCCGGGGTGGCCAGGCCGACATGCCCGTTTTTCACTTGACCGATAATTACGCTTTTAGGGTCATAACTCATTGAGAGCGTATACGTGTCGGTTTGAGCGCTCCCAGGAGCTCTGGTCATGCCCCACAGAGTAAAGATGTTGCTGTAGGTGCCGGCCGTCATAGTTGCCCAGCCGGTGTCCACTGTCTGAGTGAAGATACGACCCTGGTAATCCGTGGCCACGTTGCTGTATGTACCTGAAAGTATCTTCGCTGATGTATTGTTGTAACTGTCCTGCACCACAGTATAGGAGGTACTGTTGGTCCCACCTACGAGGAATTCCTTGCCGTTAAGGCTATATCCCCAGGACGCCTTCTTTACAAAATTGAAGCTTGGTGTGACCTTATTGGTGAGGCCATCCCCAGTCGCGGCAGGGTAACTTTCGTCAGATGCCCAGTTGCCGTGGTCGTCTGAATAGTAATCGACGGTAACACGGGGGCCATCGACTGTGTAGATGTAGAATCCTATGGTCTTCATTTCCTGGGCCACGGAAGTCTCGCGGGTCTTCTGGCCAAACCATTTGGCATCGTCCAGGGCCTTGGGGGTGTAGAACTTGCTGCTGTCGGAGGCGCCTATGAGTTCCTGGACCTTGGACTTGCCATCCGGACTGGTGATGATGGAGCGCTGATGTATATGGTCGTGGCCGCTCATGAAGTACTTGACGCTGTTGTTTTGAAGGCTGGCGAAAAAGGCGTTCTGCCAGTCAGGGTTTGCGTTAGTGTAACCGCTGAACATCGTATCCTGGTGGTTTTCGGCAATGAGGGGCTGGTGGGAGAATACAAACGCATGCGTGGTGCCGCGGCTGGCCGAATCAAGCCGGCTGCTGATCCAGGACTGTTGATCGTTGATGGTATAACCGTAGGCGTACCCATCGGCGTTATTGTCGACCTTGCCTGGAGTCGCAAAAGGGTCGATGATGACAAAGCGGACATTGCTGCCTGCGGGGCCGTAATCAAAAGAGTAGCTCATGCCTTTCAGATCACTGCTGACTTCAACCGGGCTGTTGCAGTTGGTAGCGCCGAATGTATTGCTTATACACTGTGTCTGCGGGTAGTTGGACTGGAAAGATGCAATGGCGTAGCCGTTGGCGGGGTCGGCATATGTTTCGTGGTTTCCCCGCATTGGGAAGAAGCCGATGCCGGCCTTGTAAAGGTCCTGTGCTGCCTGTGCACGCACGGCTTCGTCGGCATCATTGCCGTTTTCGGTCAGATCGCCAACCTGAACGACGAACTTCACGCCTTTGTTGATCATCTGCTGGTTGACTTGCTTAATTATCGACACAGGAACGCTGTTTGGATTCTGTCCGGACGGGTCAGTGTCGAGCGTCCATTGGGTATCGGACATAACTCCGAAGCTCCATGCCATGGATGAGGCCTTGACATCCGGCGCAACGAGCGAAGAGGAACTGCCGCTACCGCAGCCTCCCAAAACCATTGCGAACATCAACGTCATAATGATAGTTACGGCAACTACTGTTTTGAAGCGAACTAATGTTTTCATCATAAGATGCATACTCCTTTCAGAAATTTTCAAAATATCACCTGTTCAAAAAACTGACTTGAGAACATATATCTTTAGACAAACAACGGCGCTTATAAAATATCACCCCCTTTATTGGCTGATTTGTTTCGATATGGACATCAAACTTACTCACTATACTGACCGTCCCTATTGTTTCAGAAAATGGTAAAACCCTGTAAACCCTTGCATACCGATATTACACATTTAGCTGTTAAGTTATTATTACAACCTGATGAAATTATCGGCTTTGTAAATATTCCTCATTGCTGTAAGCCATGAATCAATGCCTCCATATCTTTGTCAAGGACCTTCTACTTTATTACGTGATAAATTCATCGTACTTGTCGAAGAAGAACTGAGAAGCTTAGACACCGTAATCCTGCCAGCCGTCCCCTCATGACTATGCCCTTCATTATGCAGTTAAGATGCGCAGTGCCCTGTTGGCTATCTCCCAGGCGTCGATGTAGCGGGCATATTTTTCCCTGTTGTTCCAGAGAAAAAGTGTGTCCCGGTCACTCTTTGCCGACATATAATGGGGGTGGCAGGCTATCGTCAAGGCGTTCTGTTTTTTGGCCTCCAGAAATATCTCTTCATAACCTATACAGGCCGGGATAAAGTCCTGAATATCGATAATCAGCATATGGGCTGAGTTGTCTATCGTAAGATGGTTCTTGGTTATTTCAATTCCGGGAATAACGAGCATGCCATATTTGTCCTGCGCCCTTTCAGCTTCTTCTTTTATGTGTGAGATATATTGGCCGAAGTTAGCGGCTGTCACAGAATACTTAAAACGATGTGCAAGCTTGCCCAGCGGATTATCACCATTTACCACATGGTCTGTTATTGCAATGACATCAAAGCCTGCCTGCCCGAACAGATCAATTGTCCTCCTCAGCTCCACCGAGCCATCGGAATACGTCGTGTGAATATGGAAGTCACACAGCAGCATGGCCTTGTTTTGTTCGATCTTTCTTCATCATATGTCTATATCATAATGATTGAACATTTTAGTATGATGAAAATGGCTGTTACATTTCGGTTAAATGTGAAGAGGAGAGCGCGAGTCCCCCTTGCTGGAAATCACGGCTGTTCGCAAGACAATGAAGGGGACTTCTTGCACAAAAAAATCCCTGCCGGCTTGCTCGATGTGCGGCCGGCAGGGAAAGAAACAGGGGACGTTAAAAAAACAAGTCTGGCTGCGTTTTTGTGTATTTAACTAAAAGGCGATCTGCCAGGTCAGTTGGACCCTGTCATCCTTGGCTTTCCCCGGCTGCTTATAATCTACCGTGTCGTAATCCAGGAGGACCATGTTATTGTGCCTCCTGTCTATATGATAGGCCACGCCGGCAATGTATCTGTTACTTTCGTCATCGCTGACATCCTTGTTGGGGTCGAAATGGTCGAAGCGGCCGATAACACTGAATTTCTCGAGCGGCTTTAATTCGACGAAGGCCGAATACCCTTTTTTGTTCTTGGCATCGCTGCCTGACTGGTTACCTTTGCCCCAATAATATTGTCCGGTCACGACAAAGTATTCATGCTCGAAACTCACGAATCCCAGGTCCGCCGACCAGTCAGGGTTGCTTTTGGAATTGCCTTTCCCTGTTAATCCGAAATATGAGAGCTGAAGTCCCGGGGCAATATCCGGCAGTGGCCTGACGGTCAACCTTCCTTCCAGAACCTTGTTCCTGTTTTGCTCGCTGGCAGCATATCCGCCGCCGTTATATATGCCTGCCTGAACACTCCCATACCGGCCGGGATAAGCAGAGTTTACAGTCCGCTGATAATTCTCATCCACGGAACCGCCCAACAGGGTAGCAAACGTTATCCCATAGTCGGCTGAACTGGTAATGCCGTTTCTCTCGATGAACATCGAATCCTGCAGACGGTAGTAATTCACATGCTCTTCAAAATCAAGCCACGGAGTATGCGTTATGCCGACTTCAGCGGTTGGCTTGCTGAGGAACGCCATATCCGGAGCCTTGAGAAGCCCATACAGGTACTTGATCCTTACCCCCAGAAGAGCCGGTTTCGTTGAGGCTGACACTGCTGCCGCTTGGCAGCGAGGTGCTTAAATTTACTGTCGTAACATCTGTCGTCAGGCGTCCGGAGAACCACGGGGTGAGTTCCTTTTCAACGGTCAAATAGCCCCTCTTTACATTAAATGAGTTGAATACGGAAGCGGGGGCCTTACTTGTACTTCCGGTTTTCCCGTACTGATAGGAAAGGTACCAGAGCCCTGAGAACTTAAAACCCTTGAGTGTCTTAGCAATCTTTTCAAGATCTTTCGTTTCCTCCGGCGCCGCCCCGGCGGCCTTCAGTTCTATTTTCTCTTCCGTTTTTTTGTCTTTCTCCGCTGTCTCCCTGTCGAGGTCCTGTAAAACCGACATAGCCTCTGGCTCGCTCAGCACACCCTTTTCTACCAGTTTTTTCAGGATTGGATTTGTAATATCCGCAGACTCCGATGCCCCTGCTGACAGCAGAAGGCAGCACAACGCTAAAATGCACAACGACAACTTCATCTTCATAACTAGATCCTCCTTTAAAAAATAATTGTTAAACTGTGATGCCGATTAAACTTCCGGATGCAGGTGGGACACATACGGAATATCTCCTTGACCTGCTCACATGACAAATTCATCGTTCCTGTCGAAGAAGAACTGGGAAGTATAGACGCTGCAATGCGGCCAGCCATCCCCTTGACAATGCGTTTTACTTATACAATCAAGATGAGTGGAACCTATATCTACCATTGTGCATATCGTATCCTTTAACCTGGGACACATGATCTTTTACCTCCTTTCATCAGTCTGGGCCCGCAGCCGCGGATATTGATACGCTATTTTATCCGGCCAGTGTTAAAGGAATATGAGAAAACTGTTAAGGTATGATTAAATTGAAGCCTCCCAGCAGCAAGCTGCAGGGAGTACGCTCGCTATCCATTTAACAGGGAGAGTAATGTGACTTGACAGGCTCAGAATTGCCGGTTCTTTATGATATAAGAATAATAGGCGGCTGCGTTTGTGGGAGTGCGCTTAAGGGTATTGAAGTCAACCTTGTAGAGTCCGAAGCGGGCGTCTAGTCCCTGCAGCCACTCATAGTTGTCGATCAGGGACCAGTAGAAATAACCCCTTATATCCATACCCTGTTTTTTGCACTGTTCTATAACATCGATATGTTTTTTCATGAACCTGATCTTTTTCTGGCCGTCTTTTGTGGCGATCCCGTTTTCCGTGATTATTAGAGGGACATTCAGCCGGGAGGCGTTTCGCAATACCTTTTCGAGACCGCGCGGGTGGATCTCCCATCCCATGTCCGTGAGCCCGTGGCCGTCGATATCGCTGTGCCTCATCTCGACCCCCATTGCCTTCAGGGGATTAAAACGCATATGTATTCTTGTGTAGTAATTTACTCCGAAGAAATCGAGCTTGCCTTTGATAGGTAAAGGAATTTCCAGTTCTTCTTTAAAAGGGAATTTAATCCTTAGCGACCCGGTCAGGAAGGCTTCAAGCAGGGAGTGATTGTAGAAATATTTCGCGACCCGCGCAAGGAGTTTGTCAAACGGGTTCCATTTCCTCCATGGTGCAAGCGCGGCCATATTATGGGCCACACTCACCCTTGCCTGAGGGCAGGCGCTATGTATAATGTCATAGGCCCCTGCATGGGCTTTAAGAATATTGGCTAGTGCCTTGATCCCCAGCGGAGCGCTCTTTATTGCCGGAGGTATGCATCCTTCAAAGTAGCCAGCAAGGACGAGGACATAGGGCTCGTTAAAGGTTATCCAATATGTCACACCCTTCATTGCTGCAACCACCTTCTTTACATATATAAGAAACTTATCAACTGAGGCATCCTCATGCCAGGGATATTTCTTGATAAACCAAAGCGGATGCGTGAAATGATGGAGGGTCACCATCGGTTCTATATCGTCTCTTCTGAGGATGGCAATAATCTCCTTGTAATGTTCGATGGCCTTTTCGTCCCATGTGTGCTCACGCGGTTGTATCCGACTCCATTCAAGAGAAAAGCGGTACGCATTTACTCCGAGATTATTCAGAAGTCCGAGATCTTCCCGATACAGTTCATAATGGTTTGTGACATCAGGTTTTTCACTAAGGATGGTGTCCCACGACGACCAGTCGGCATGCGGCGATCCCTCAAGCTGAAATGCAGACGTCGCGACCCCCCAAAGAAATGCCTCCTTCGAAGTTGCGTTCATTGAGAAACCCGGCCCGGCGCTGGTTCCTCTGATAGAGAAAGATTATTAAGGGTCGCAAAATTGAGACTGCATTCAGTTATAAAATCCCTTCTGACCTCCCTTTGCCAAAGGGAGGAATTGATACCCCTCTTTGGCAAAGAGGGGCGAGGGGAGATTTTTTCAATACAAATACTTTTGGGCCTGCTAATCATTGCCGTCAGGGAGAGTGTCTTCAAAATAATAGCCATGCCCCCTCCTCGTTTTTAGATAGACAGGATTTGCGGGGTTCTCTTCGATTTGTGTCCTTATCCTGCTGATATGAACATCAACTGTCCTCGGTTCAACAAATCCTTCGTCTTTCCATACGGCATTAAGGAGATGGTCACGGTTGAATATTCTGCCCCGCCGTTCAACAAGATATAGCAGGAGTTTGAATTCCGTAGGACTAAGATTCAAAGGGACATTATTCTTTGCAACCGAATAGGTCTCGGTATTTATCGTAAGTTCTCCTGCGGTAATATATTTTCCTTCCGGCAAAGCCATTTTTGAGCGACGCAGCACAGCCTTTATTCTGGCGATCAATTCCCTCGGGCTGAATGGTTTTGTGATATAGTCATCAGCGCCCATTTCCAGGCCGAGGATCCTGTCCACCTCTTCGGTCTTTGCCGTAAGCATGATAATAGGAAGGTTCTTTGTCTTAGGGACGCTCCTTAGAATCCGACAGAGTTCAATCCCTTGTATGCCGGGCATCATGAGGTCAAGGATAACGAGATCAAAATTCTTAGCCATGATTTTCTTCAGCGCTTCCTCACCGTCCAGTGCAGTAGTCACCTCAAAGCCCTCTCTGGAAAGATTATAGGAAAGCAGTTCTATTATGTCCTGCTCATCATCGACGGCAAGTATTTTCTGGGCATCCGGTCTTGACATAGCTATACCTTTTCATTAATGTGCTGAGGAAAGTATAACGGGGGAAGTGTTACTGCATTATGAAAAGGATGTTACATTTCAGTTAAATATTAATCTTCGCCTTCGTGCCTTTGCCTTGTATGCCCTCTGCCTGCATATTCCATCCATGGGCCTTTACACGGTGCTTGACGATTGCTAGCCCTAGCCCGGCACCTCCCATTTTTCTCCATCTGGCAGGGTCCACCCTGAAGAATCTCTCCCCGGCATAGATTATAAAACTGCGCCTGAAGATTCTAATGGTCATACTTCAGCGTCCACGTAATAACCGATGCCTCGTCTGGTTTGGACATATTTGGGATTTGCGGGATCGTCTTCTATCCGAGTGCGCAGTCTTCTTATATGAACATCAACCGTCCTTGGTTCCACAAAGGCCTCATTATTCCAGACAGCATCAAGAAGCTGATCCCGACTAAAGACCTTTCCCCTTCTTTCAACAAGGTACAGGAGAAGTCTGAATTCTGTTGAGCTTAATTCCAGTGGTTCATCATCTTTTGTAACCGCATAGGTCTCTTTATTGATAGCCAGCTTCCCTATGCGGATGACTGTAGCATCCGCTGTTTTTTCAGATGTCCTTCTCATAATGGTTTTAACTCTTGTCAGGAGCTCCCTTGTGCTGAACGGTTTGGTCATATAATCATCAGCGCCTATTTCAAGACCGAGTATCTTGTCTATCTCTTCTCCTTTTGCCGTCAGCATTATAATCGGTATGTTCTTTGTGATCGGATCATTTCTCAGGATACGACAGATTTCCATACCTTGTATGCCCGGAAGCATAAGATCGAGAATAATAAAGTCGAATTTCTCTTTCCTGATTTTGGCAAGGGCCTCCTCCCCGTCAAAGGCCGGGGAAACGTCAAAGCCTTCTTTACTCAGATTGTATGTAACAAGCTCGATTATGTCGGGTTCGTCGTCGACGACCAATATCTTTATATTTCCCATTGTTTAAATTACAACTGTCTTATCAAGATTGCAAGAGCTGATTTTTAACTTCCAAGGACTCACCCTTATTCTTTCGATTATTGGTAGCTATACGTAACAAAGGATATTGGATTTCGGGTAATTGTAATCTTTCAGCGCTCAGCTGTCAGCTAAAACAGAATAGCTGAACTATCGCGGTCAAATAATAATCTTCACCTTCGTGCCCTTGCCGTGTATGCTCTCTATCTGCAGGCCCCATCCGTGGGCCTTGACAAGGTGTTTGACGATTGCAAGCCCAAGTCCGGTCCCGCCCATTTTTCTGGATCTGGCAGGGTCCACCCTGAAGAACCTCTCTCCCAGCCGCGCAACAAATTTGTCAGGAACTCCTATGCCGGTGTCTTCCACAAAAAGATAAGGCTTTCCATCATACTCCCGGTCAAAGCCGACAGTGACCCCGCCTGTTTCCGTGAACTTTATTGCGTTGTCAACCAGATTGGTCAGTATTTGAATGAGGCGGTTCCTATCTGCCTCGATCTGACTGATATCCTCATCCGCGTGAATTTTTATATAAAGATTCTTTGAAGCGGCTTTTGCCTTAAACAGCTCCATGATATTGTCGAAGACGCCGTCGATATCAATCATGGACTTTTCGACCTTTATGACCCCCAGCTCGATTCTGGAGATGGTCATGAGGTCATCAACGAGCGCGTTAATACGCTCGCTGTTGGATTTGATGGTCTGTACAAACCTTGTTGCATTTTCCTTATCGTCGAGGGCGCCGTCAAGCAAAGTGTCGGCAAATCCCTTTATCGCGGTAATCGGGGTCTTCAGTTCGTGAGAAACGTTTGCGACAAAGTCTTTTCTTACCTGTTCGAGTATCCTGATCTCGGTAATATCGTGAAATACTGCGACAAAGCCCGAAAGGTCACTTTCCTTGTAAAAAAGCGGGGAGACCCTCACTGTGAGATGTTTTTCCGCCGGTGTTTCGATGCTGAATTCTGTCATGCCCGGAGTAAGATTTTTTCGCACCTCGTCAATAAGGGCCGAAAACTCATGGTTCCGCACAACTTCCGCGAAATGAGCTCCTGCTATAGGAATATTACCAAAGAAATCTTTTACAGAAGAGCTTGAAAGGGTCACCAGGCCTTTGGCATCGATTATGAGAAGGGCGTCAGGGACGCTCCTGAGAATGACGTTCAGACGATTTCTCTCTTCTTCGCTTTGTGATATCATAGCCTGCAAGGTGACTGACATGGAGGTCAGATTGTCCGCAATTTCGCTGAATTCCCCTGCCTTATTGAGAAATAATCTTTTGTCTATCTCTCCTTTTGAAAGCGACCGCGAGAAATCAGTGATCTGTCTGAGAAGTCTCCTGAGGTGGTCGGTCTGCCAAACAGATACTCCAAAAGTTATAAGCAAAACCAGCAAAACAACAAGGATTATCTTTGCCCTGAGAAGATTTACCGAACGATCAATGTCCTGCAAAGGCACCGCAAGCCTTACGAACCCTATGCCAGTTCCGCTACGGGTGACCTTTTTTGCAACATATAGGAAGTCATATTTCAAAGTGTCGCTATGGCGAATAGTCATGCCGGCCCCAAAATCGTCAGCTTGCTGGATCTCTATGCGGCTTGCATGATTGTCCATAGTTGCAGATTCGTGGTCTGAATCGCCGATAACTTTTCCGTCATTGAGTATGACAGTAACACGCGCATGGATATTCTCTTTTGTTTCTCTGCAGAAGCCGTCAAGATTGCCACTGGTAAAGGATATCTCTTTAGAAAGCAGACCTATTGTATCTTCAAGGTGCTGTCTTAGGTTGCTGATATGATTTTCCCTGACAGCCGAGGTGATATATATCTCGGAAAAAAGCCCTGCCATCAGAACTATAACGGCATAGATTATGAAAATTCTTCTGAAGATTCTATTGGTCATGCTTCAGCCTCCACGTAATAACCTATGCCCCTTTTGGTTTTTACATATCCGGGGTTTGCCGGATCGTCCTCAATCTGGGTGCGCAGCCTTCTTATGTGCACATCGACTGTTCTCGGTTCTACAAAGGCCTCATCCTTCCAGACCGCATCAAGTAGCTGATCACGACTAAAAACCTTCCCTCTTCTTTCAGCAAGATAGAGGAACAGTCTGTATTCGGTGGAACTTAATTCCAAAATTTTACCATCCTTTGTCACTGAATAGGTCTCTTTGTTGATGGTAAGCCTCCCTATCCGGACAACCTTTTCGTCCGCTGCTTTTTCTGATGTACGTCTCATCACGGTTTTGACCCTTGCCAGCAGTTCCCTCGGGCTGAAAGGTTTTGTCATATAATCATCCGCACCCATTTCAAGGCCGAGTATCTTGTCAACCTCTTCTCCTTTAGCCGTAAGCATTATAATAGGTATGTTCTTAGTGCGAGGATCATTTCTCAGAATGCGGCAGAGGTCCATACCCTGTATGCCAGGCAGCATCAGATCGAGAATAATGAAATCGAATTTCTCCCTTTTGATTCTGGCAAGGGCTTCTTCTCCGTCAAATGACGAGAAGACGTCAAAACCTTCTTTTTTGAGATTGTAGGAAACCAACTCGGCAATGTCCGGCTCATCATCGACCACAAGCATCTTTTTCATACTCATGGGATAAGTATTACATTTACTAAGGTAAGTATTCAATACAAATTCGAATTATGGCCAGGGGAGAAGCAGCCGATTGAGGAGAGGAAACAAGGTGAAACACACTATGCCGGGCAGGATAATCAGGAATCTCCGGGTTCCTTATCGTTGTCAACATACTCTTTATATGATTCCGGGTCATTTTTTTGCAGACATTCAGGACATATGCCATGAGTGAAGGAGGCGTCTGAATGTTCCTCGATATAGGTTTCCACTTTTTTCCAGTAGCCATCGTCATCGCGCACCTTCCTGCACCAGGCACAAGTAGGAAGTAACCCGCTTAATGTTTTTATTTTTGCCATGGCATCCTGGAGTTCGCGGATAAGCTTTTCCCTCTCCTGCTCAGCCAGTTTGCGCATGGAGATGTCCTTTTGAAGCTGTGCATTGACTTTTGAAAGTTCGGCTGTCCGTTCCCTTACCAATGTCTCCAGATGTTCGCTGTATTTACTTAAGGTCTCCTCCGCCTGCTTCCGCTCTGTTATATCGTGCCATATGGCCTGAAAAACCCTGCTGCCGGATAAATTCACCACACGTGTAATAATATTAACGTCTCTTATTTCCCCGTCTTTGGTCCTGTGCCTGACTTCAAATTCAGCCTCGCCCTTCTCCAAAACTTCCCTCATACTGTCCCCTATTTCTTCAGGGCTCTGGTATGCGTCGATTTCAGGGATGCTGAGCTTTGCAAACTCCTCCCTTGAATAACCCAGGTCCCGGTGCGCGGCTTCGTTAAATTCAAGCAGCTTTCCATTTGTATCTATGATCACGATTCCGTAAGGGGCTTGTTCGAATATGGCCCGAAAGCGCAGCTCTGCCTCACAGGGCTTGTCCTGCATTTCCTGTTTATCTATGTGTTTATGATTGTTTTTCACTTCTTTATTTATTGAAGACTCCCTGCAGTAAGCGTGCAGGGAATACGCCCGTTACCCTTCATAAAAATAAAACCGTATGGCCACTGGCCAGACATAAAAAGCAAACATTCTCGGCCTGCTCTAAGCGCAGGTATCACTGTCATAAAGCAAGCAAAACATGTGCCAATTAACGATCGATATTGGTCTGGAGTTTTTCCCTTAATTATCAGCAAATTACAGGGGCTATCTCACTGTAAATCACGAGAATGCAAGTCGCCATATCGGTTAAAAGACCACAACTTAGTGAAATTTCATAGTTGTAAAGGTACGGCGCCTTATGACCCTTTATAGTTTGATTGTCATAGACAACTCGGAAAACACTGCCCGCAAACCATGCTTTGCTTTGAGGGATATCAAACATCTTTACAGAGTCGTTCCTGTAGATATATATTAAAAAGACATAAGCCATGAAAAAAGTAATTATCGCAGAAGACCTGATTAAAATTGTCAATAAGGACAAGAGTTTTTTTAGCAGGACTGACATCAGGACCATCCCTGCAGCTACAAACGAGGAAATACTTGCACTGCACAGGTCTGAGAGAGCTGACCTTATTATTACAAACCTCGACATGCCGGCAATGAATGCTGAAAACCTGTGTGCACTGATACGTAATGAGGACATATTGCGCAATGTATCCATCATTATTGTCTGCCCTGAAACTACAGCGAACCTCCAAAGGTGCGTCCAGTGCGGGGCGAATACATTTGTCACCATGCCTGTAAACCATGCTGTGTTGCTTCAGGAGGCCTATCTTCTCCTTCACGTCACCCCAAGAAGGGCATGCAGGATCAACCTGAAACTCAAAATGGAGGGGGGAACAAAAGAAAATCCCTTTACCGGCCTTACAGAAAATATCAGCGCCGCAGGCATGCTTTTCCGGTCTGCTGCAATTTTGTTCGAAGGCGACAGCATCAGGTGTTCATTCTCTATTCCCGGACCAGCCCGCATATCAGTAAGCGCTGATATTGTGCGGGTGATAAAAAATGAGAACAGACCTACTGAAAAACATCTTTACGGTGTCGCATTTTCCGATATCAGTGATGAGGATATCTCCGCAATAAATGCCTTTGTCGAAAAATGCTGAACTATGGGTAACTACTGAGGTGGATAGGCTGAAGGTTGGAGGCTTCTGGGTGATCATGCAAACGCTTAGAATATTGTAAAAGGATGGGAAACGCCTATAACTGATCGATATACTTTAGCCTCAATCGTCTTTGTCACCCCCGGAGGCGGGGCAGCCTTCAGTCTTCAGCCTAAATACCTTTAATGTCCCTGTCGAGCTTATTTGATCATGCCGAGCAAATCTATGGTCAGTATAAAGTTGTCTCCTTCTTCTTCCCTGACCGTGTTATAAAAATCGCATAGCCCGCAGTCTTTATATTTCTGGGCAAAGGACCCCTGAATCTCACCACTACACATGGTGCCGGCTACTGCCCAGCAAGCCCTTCCGGCACAAATGCCGCTATGGACACCTTCAAGCACTGTATTCATTGAAGCAGGACATGTTCCCAACTCAACAGCCCTGTCTCCTCCAAGTTCCCTTCCGCATTTCTTGAATTCCCAGCAGTTGATTCTCCTCATTTGAATTACCTCCCCTATTTGCAAACATACGTCCAGAGAGTGAATTATCATATATCTGATTCATTAATATCAGGAACAGGACTCTATGTCAATTACCTAATTCAAAACATCAATTGACCTGCATTTCCCGTTACAGGCCTTTATGCCGGATATTTTGAAGCATTTCGAACATTGTTTTCGACTGAAGAATACCTTTGGCAAGACCCCGGACCCTGTCTTGCAGGGTCAAGTAGCAGCAACTACATAAAACACACATATTATAGCGTGAAAAACCTGATCTGCTGATGCCTTCTAAAAAATCCCTGTTACTATAGCTGCCGTCTTTTTAACTCCGCTATTACTGTTGCACCAGCCTTAACATTATCGTTCAGCTTTACTTTGATTTCCACATCCTTAGGCAGGTATACATCTACCCTGGAGCTGAATTTTATTACCCCGTATCTTTCTCCCCGTCTCAATGCCTCACCTTCCGTCTTTCTGCATACAGCGCGCCTGGCAATAAAACCAGCAACCTGCCTGACGAGAATATCGCCGTATGACGTTCCAAGCACCATCTCGATGTTCTCATTTCTTATCGAGGCCTCGTCCTTATATGCAGCGAAAAAGCTCCCCCTGTTATGCTGGACTGACTTCACACGTCCGTCGCAGGGTGCGCGGTTGACATGGACATTGAAAGGTGACATGAATATGCTTATCTGCTTCATATCAGCGCCGAGGTGACGTGTCTCACGCACGTCCCTGATCACGATGATCCTGCCGTCAGCAGGAGCTACAAAAAGGTCCTTGCCTTCCGGTATCAGCCTCTCAGGGTCCCTGAAGAAATAGACCATAAAGGCCGTCAGAACAAAGGGAATGAAGGTCACGACAGGGGAAAATATCGAAACCAGCACTGTCAGGACAAGTGCGCCAAGTATAAAGGGATAACCCTCGGGGGCGAGTTTAATCATTTTCAAAATAGGCTGAGGTCGAGGTTAAGGTTGAGAAGAAAAATACAATCTCAGCCTTAACCTTAGCCTTAACCTTGACCTTTCTCAATTACGCCTTTGACTTGTCAACGAGCTTGCCTTTTTTGAGCCATGGCATCATCGCCCTTAACCTTGCTCCGACCTCTTCAATCTGGTGTCTCTCACCTTTCTTTGTCAGGGCATTAAAGGATGGTTTGTTGGCCTTGCATTCAAGCATCCACTCTTTTGCGAATACACCGTCCTGTATCTCTCCAAGGATCTTCTTCATCTCTTTTTTCGTCTTCTCTGTAACAATCCTCGGCCCTCTTGTAAGGTCTCCGTATTGCGCGGTATTGCTGATCGAATATCTCATATTGGATATTCCACCTTCATGGAGCAGATCAACAATAAGTTTGACCTCATGCATGCATTCAAAATAGGCCATCTCAGGCGCGTATCCTGCCTCGACCAAAGTCTCGAACCCGGCCTGTATGAGCGCCGTAAGTCCTCCGCACAAAACAACCTGTTCGCCAAAAAGGTCTGTCTCTGTCTCTTCCCTGAAGGATGTTTCTATGATGCCCGCCCTTCCCCCGCCGTTTGCCGAGGCATATGCAAGCGCGATGTCCTTCGTGTTCTTTGAGGGGTCCTGATGTATTGCGATAAGGCACGGCACACCGCTGCCCTTCAGATATTCAGACCTCACCAGATGTCCAGGGCCTTTTGGCGCGGCCATGAATACATTGGCATCAGCAGGAGGCACGATCTGTCCAAAGTGGATATTAAAGCCGTGAGCAAACGCCAGGTAAACACCTTTTTTCATATTCGGCGCTATCTCGGCATTGTAAATGTCTCCCTGATATTCATCAGGAAGCAGTATCATGATCACATCAGCGATCTTTGCAGGCCTCAGACGGAGTCATCACTTTGAAACCCGCTTTCTTCGCCTTGTCCCAGCTTGCTCCCTTCCGTATGCCGATGGTAACATCCATCCCGCTTTCCTTGAGATTGTTGGCATGCGCGTGTCCCTGACTGCCGTATCCCATGATAACTATCTTCTTCTTTTTGAGAACACCGAGATTTGCGTCTTTATCGTAATAAACCTTTATCATGACTGCCTCCTTAAAAATTAAATGTTTTTGATATAAACAGAATTAATATTATATTACAATTGCTCTGTTTTTGCCATTATCAGATTTACAGAAGATTCCAGACCGGCCGAAATTACAGATACGAGAAAATACTGCAGTCTTTTTTACTTAATAAATTTTGTTTCTTTAAGCAGGTCCGCTATGCTTTTTTTAAGGACAGGATGGATCAAGTCCCCTGCAATCTCTGATAATGGTCCCAGGACAAACTCCCTTTCATGCATCAGGGGATGAGGAATTGTCAGGTTACCGGTCTTTAGAACAATATCATCATACAGAAGAATATCAAGATCGATTATGCGGGGGCCCCATCTTATCGTATCCTGACGACCCATCTCCTTTTCGATCTTCTTGAGTATTTCCAGAAGCTCTATCGGCGCAATGTCTGTCTCTGTTTCAACTGCCACATTTACAAACTCAGGCTGTTCAGTCACTCCCCAGGGCTCTGTTTCATGCATTGAGGACTGTTTGACTGCCGGCAGCCCATTTTGCCTTAAAAGCCCGATGGCCCTGAGACAGTTTTGGTGCCTGTCTCCAAGGTTAGAGCCTATGCCTATATAAACTGTGGACATTTAAGAATCATGTCGTGCAAAGACATATCCTCACCCTCCCCTTCATCCCGTCCCCTCTTTGAAGGGGTATTTTATGTCGTCATTCCCTCAAGCGAAGCGGGGGATCCTTCCGGAAGATTCTGGATCAAGCCGGATGACATAATAAAGACTTTACTATGACATCTCTTGTGCCCGGTATTAAAAAGCCTTCCTGAGTCTTTCAACAGCTTCCTTCATTCTCCCTACAGGCACAGTCAAGGCGAAGCGCACATATCCTTCTCCTGGCGCACCGAAACCATTGCCTGGGGTTGTCAGCACACCTGCCTTATCCAGGATATGCGCAACAAAGCCTGAAGAATCAAATTGCTTGGGGACTTTTGCCCAGAGATAAAAGCTCGCCTTTGGTTTCGTTACTTCGATGCCAATGTCCTTCAGTCCCTCGTACAACGCATCGCGCCTGTCCTGATAGGTCTTTCTGATATCCGACAAAACCGCGTCATCCGT
Organism: uncultured Nitrospira sp.; assembly: GCA_963801505.1. GTDB lineage: Bacteria > Nitrospirota > Thermodesulfovibrionia > Thermodesulfovibrionales > UBA6898 > JAOUFP01. Next base: position 41,765 of record CAWDEY010000013.1, on the reverse strand, counting down.
ATTGAGGGCCGCGATTGACGCCTCCTGTACAGCCTGGAACACTCCTGAATCAAGGTTGGACTTGATCTTCCCAAGACCGGCAATGACCTCACTGTTGCCTACTGCAAAACCTATCCTCCAGCCTGTCATGTTGTATGTCTTGGAGAGGGAATGAAATTCAATACCCACGTCCTTTGCTCCGTCTATCTGCATAAAGCTCAACGGCTTTTCATTATCAAAATAAATCTCGCTGTATGCCGCATCATGGCATACAATGATATTATATTTTCCGGCAAGGGCTATCACTTCTTCATAAAATGCTTTTGGCGCTACAGCCGAGGTCGGGTTGTTGGGGTAGTTTATAAACATAAGCTTCGTCTTCTTTAATGTCGCCTCAGGGACTGCCTTCAAATCAGGGAGAAAACCATTCTCTTCCAAAAGAGGCATGAAACAACTCTCTCCTCCTGCAAACATCACGCTTACAGGATATACAGGGTAGCCGGGGGAAGGCACTAATACAGTATCTCCGGGCTCAACAAAGGCCAGCGGGACATGTCCGATCCCTTCCTTTGAGCCTATAAGCGAAAGGGCCTCGACTGCCGGATCGATCGTAACGTTAAAGCGTCTCCTGTACCATCCGGCCACTGCTTCCCTGTATGAAAGCATGCCCTCATATGAAGGATAACGGTGGTGCTCGGCCTTTCCGACAGCAGTCTTCATAGCCTCAACTATATGGCCAGGGGTAGGAATGTCCGGGTCGCCTATGCTGAGATCTATCAGATCAACTCCCTTTGCCTTTGCCGCCTGCTTCATCTTGTCAATGGTAGCAAAAAGATAAGGGGGAAGATTCTTAACACGTGATGCAAGTTCAATATTAATTTTGGGCTTCAAGATTACCTCCGAAATATTTATAACAACGAGATATATTATATATTATTTACATGCGTCACTTCATCAAAGTCTGAACATAAAATCCCACTTATGAATAAAGAATTATTGAAACATAATTTTGATGTTTTGTATTTTCGGATTAACCAGCTTCTTTGTGCCCTGTGCTTTGGTTTTGGATTCCGGCTGACCCGTTCTTTGAAATTACAGGGTTTTTTCTGTTAAGATTCCCTGTGTTTTTACAGCAATTAGTAAACGGTCTGACGCTTGGCAGCGTATACGCCCTTATTGCACTGGGCTATACAATGGTTTACGGCATACTGGAACTCATTAATTTCGCGCATGGTGAGATTTACATGCTCGGGGCCTATCTCAGCATCATAGTGCTGGGCTTCTTTACCGCAATCGGGCTCACTTCATACAGCCTGTACCTCTCCCTTGGCCTCACGCTGCTCATAACAGTTATCTTTTGCTCCTCCTATGGCTTTACCATCGAAAAAATAGCCTATAGACCCCTCAGAAACGCCCCGAGGCTCAGCCCGCTTATCAGCGCTATAGGTGTTTCCATTTTTCTTCAAAACTATGTCATGCTCACACAGGGGGCCACGGACAAAGTATTCCCCTCACTTTTCGGAGGGGCCGGCTTCACCTTCCTCTCCACAAGGATAACCTATGTTCAGGCCTCGATAATCCTGGTCTCAGCCTCTATGATGATGATGCTCCAGGCCTTTATCAGAAAGACAAAGACAGGAAAGGCCATGCGCGCCGTGGCCCAGGACAAGGTGATGGCCTCACTTTTGGGGATCAACATAGATACGATCATTTCAGTGACCTTTATTATAGGTTCAGGGCTTGCTGCTGTTGCCGGATTAATGGTTGCCATGTATTACGGCCTGGTAAATTATTTCATAGGCTATTCAGCCGGCATCAAGGCCTTTACCGCTGCTGTCCTCGGCGGCATAGGAAGCATACCAGGGGCAATGCTCGGCGGCATACTGCTGGGGCTCATCGAGAGCCTCGGAGCGAGTTACATATCCAGTGAATACAAGGACGCGTATGCCTTCATAATTCTCATCATCATTCTCCTTGTTAAACCTGAGGGACTGCTCGGCAAACATCTTGAGGAAAAGATATAGCAGCATGAATGCCCTTACATATTTATTGGGAAGGCCTTTTTTAAGACCATTGATTATCTCCCTGTGGCTGGCACTTCTGTTTTTGCCTTTCAGGGGTATAAAGGCCGCGGGCGTACTCTTCATAGTAATGTCCGCAGCCATACCAGCCTTTAAATTCCTTTCAGGTCATCTTTCGCCTCTTTTGAAAAATATGCACTCCTCTGTGGAGAACTTCAGGAGATATCTGCCGACTGACAGCCGTTTCCTTTTTTTTCTGCTCATACCTGCTGCTGCATTACCATTTGCAGCTCAGGGGTATATTATCGATGTAACGATCATCTCCGGCATTTATATAATCCTGGCGCTGGGGCTGAATGTTGTAGTAGGTTTTACAGGTCTGCTCAATCTCGGTTTTGTAGCGTATTATGCTATAGGCGCATACAGCTTTGCCATCCTCAATACAAAACTGGATATGGGCTTCTGGAGTGCCCTGCCGCTGTCCACCCTCATAACGGTAATAGGAGGATTTCTCTTTGCTGTCCCCGCAGGCAGGCTGAAGGGAGACTATCTTGCCCTGGTGACCCTGGGTTTCGGCGAGATCGTCCGCATCACGCTCAATAACTGGGACAGCTTCACCAACGGTCCAAACGGTATATCAGGCATAACGCCTCCCTACTTCTTTAATATTGAACTGACAAGCCTCTTTGGTTATTACTACCTGGTCATGTTCTTTGTTGTCATTGCAATTGTTGTGATCCGAAGAATCCACTCCTCGAAGATAGGGCGGGCCTGGATCGCCATAAGGGAAGACGAGATAGCAGCCTCGGCAATGGGCATAAACAATACGTTGTACAAATTATATTCCGTGGCCTTCGGCGCCTTCTGGGCAGGCCTTGCAGGCAGCCTCTTTGCTGCCAAGATGAGGTTCATTTCACCGGAGAGCTTCACCTTCATGGAATCCGTGCTCATCCTCAGTATGGTAATAGTCGGAGGGCTCGGAAGTATTGCAGGGGTCATTGTCGGTGCAGTAATTCTTGTACTGCTCCCTGAGATGTTACGGGAGGTCCAGTTATACCGGATGCTGGCCCTCGGGGCAGGCCTTGTACTCCTTATGATCTTCAGGCCCCAGGGTCTTTTCGGAGGTAAGAGTGTATCAGCTGGAAGTTAAGGCCCTCTCAAAGCACTTTGGCGGCATCAGGGCAATCGAAGAGGTGAGCTTCCATACAAAAAACATGACAATCCTGAGTATCATCGGTCCCAATGGCGCCGGCAAGACAACACTTTTTAACTGTCTTACAGGATTCATGAAACCCTCAAAAGGCACCATCCTGCTTGCGGGTCAGGAGATTACAGGGTACTCTGCCGACAAGGTCAACAGGTTGGGCATATCAAGGACATTCCAAAACATAAGGCTTTTTAAAAGCATGACACTCCTTGAAAATCTCATGGTTGCTCAGCACACAAATATAAGGTCAGGGTTTATGGCCGCTATAATGCGTTCTTCAGGTTTCAAAAAAGAAGAAAAGGCCATCAGGGAAAAGGCCTACGAATATCTTGAACTGTTCGGACTTGAGGCCTATGCGGAGAAAATTTCAGGGAGCATGCCCTACGGCGCGCAACGCAGGCTGGAGATCGCCAGGGCGCTGGCTACAAGCGCCTCCCTTTTGCTCCTGGACGAACCCACAGCAGGCATGAATCCCCAGGAAACAAACGAGATGATGCAGACAATCCGGAACCTCAGGGACATGGAGAAGACTATTGTCCTTATAGAGCATGACATGAAGTTTGTTATGGGAATTTCAGACAGGATCATAGTCCTCGACCATGGGGTCAAGATAGCGGAGGGAACACCCGAAGAAATAAAAACCAATCCAATGGTTATAGAGGCATACCTTGGCAAAGAAACGCATTAATTTAAAAACGGCAGTTCACTCACCACAGAGGCACAGAGACACAGAGGAAACAAGGAGATGTCGGGAAAATTACTGTAACCGCCAAGGTGCAGTATGGCTTACTTTTTTTTATATTTTTCAACTCTGTGCCTCCGCGCCTCTGTGGTTAACTACTTTTTCCAGGATTAGGAGCTCATGTTAAGTCTCGAGGGAGTACATACCTTTTACGGCCCCATAGAGGCCCTCAGGGGCATTGATCTTGAGATCGGCAAAAATGAGATCGTCTCTCTTATCGGCAGCAACGGCGCAGGCAAGTCAACCTGCCTGATGACCATCTCTGGTGTCTTAAGGCCTTCTTCAGGCAGAATAATTCTCAATGGTTCCGACATAACCGGTATAGCTACTCACAGGATAGTAGAACTCGGAATAAGCCAGGTGCCTGAAGGCAGAAGAATATTCCCGAAATTAACAGTCCTCGAAAACCTCGAAATGGGCCATTATCTTCAGAGGGGCAACCTTAAGTCTTCTTTTGAGATGGTCTATAAATTGTTCCCCATCCTGCAGGAAAGAAAAAGCCAGCAAGGCGGCACCTTAAGCGGAGGCGAACAGCAGATGCTCGCGATAGCCAGGGCCCTGATGTCCAGCCCGGACATCCTGCTTTTGGATGAACCCTCGTTGGGACTTGCGCCGATCATGGTCAGCAAGATCTTCCGGACCATTCAGGAAATCAACAGCAGGGGAGTGACTGTGCTTCTTGTTGAACAAAACGCCAAGGCCGCGCTTAAGCTCTCTCACAGGGCATATGTTATAGAAAACGGCGCCATCACCCTCCAGGGCAAAAGTGAAGACCTGCTCCACAATGAAAAAGTAAGACACGCATATCTCGGAGAGTAATATCATCCTTAGTCCGGGTGCGATAGATTGGTTTATCCTAAAAATGGCAGTTGATCGCGCAAAGACGCAAAGTTCGCAAAGAAAACAAAGACTTGGAATAAAAACTCAATTCACCATTGGGGAGAGTCCACTTTTAACCCGAACTCCCTGTTTTTCCTCTGCGTTCTCTGCGAGCTCTGTGGATTCTGCTTTATTTAGGTCTATCCAATACCTCCCGTATCTTGCCTAATATTTCTTCGGGTGTGGAGGATTTTGAAATGAAGTTTAATCCGGATTCACTAAACTCATCGCTATCTATAACATCTGCTGTGTAACCGCTTATAAACAGACTCTTAATGTTCGGCCTGATTCTCTTCATCTCATCATAAACTTCTTTTCCGTCTTTTTTAGGCATTCTGACATCAAGCAGGACAAGACTGACCCTTTCCTTATTTTCACGAAATATCCTTATTGCGTCCTCACCATCTATTGCTTCTAAAACTGTATACCCTTCAATCCTCAGGACCTCACTCATTATTTCCCTTGTATCAGCTTCGTCTTCTGCTAAAAGGATTGTCTCTAAACCGCCAATTACAGAAGGCAAATCCTGCATGGATGCTTCCTCAGATTTTGGCTCTATTGCCGGAATATATATCTTAAACGTTGTGCCCTCATTGGGCCTGGTATCTACATCAATATAACCGTTGTGCTGTTTGACTATCCCATAGACTATTGATAGTCCTAATCCAGTCCCTTTACCTAACTCTTTTGTCGTAAAAAATGGTTCAAATATCTTCTCTTTTATGCTTTCAGTCATGCCTGTTCCAGTGTCCGAGACTGCGATCACGGCATATTTCCCCGGGATACCAAACCCATGTTCTTTTTTGAAGTCGTCATTCATCTCCGCAATGCCTGTCTTAATAGTCAGACGTCCGCCTTTCAGCATTGCGTCTCTGGCATTTGTTACAAGGTTTATCAGGACCTGTTCTATCTGATTGCTGTCTGCCAATATAGTCAGGTCTCTGTCTGTCAATTCTATGGTCAACTCTATATGTTCGCCTATAAGCTTGGACACAAGGTTTTTTACCCTTATAACAATTTCATTCAAATTCTGAGGCTTCAATTCTATTATCTGTTTTCTGCTGAATGCAAGAAGACCCTGGGCAAGATTACTTGCCTTGTTTATTGAAGCAGTTATCTGTTGGGAGTATTTATTTAAAGAATCGTCCTTTTCCAATTTCTTCTGTATGATATAAGCAGAACCTTTAATTGTAGTTAATATATTACTGAACTCATGGGCGACTCCTCCTGCAAGAATGCCGACTGCTGCTATTTTCTGGGATTGACGGAGTTCTTCTTCGAGTTTGTAATTCTCAGTTATGTCTCTAAAAAAGCCTGCCATATAGGTTTTTCCGAGCAATTTGAAGGGTGAGGAGTTAATCTCGGCATAAAAGACAGTACCATCTTTTCTTTTCATGGGAATTTTATAGGCTGTAACAATCTCTTGCCTTGTCAGTTTCTCGAGTTGCTCGATGACAAATGGCAATTCTTCTTCAGGATGGATATCAGTTACTCCTAATTTTTTGATCTCTTCACAACTATATCCCAGCATTTCACATATCATTATATTGGCGTTGATAAATCTCCTGGTCTCGGCGTCAGCCACTAGTATGCCTTCTTTTGCATTTTCAAAAATTGCCTTGAGCCTTTCCTCACTTTCCCGCAGAGCTTCTTCTGATTTTTTGCGCTCATTGATCTCAAGGTGAAGGCGTTCATTTATTCCCGAAAGTGAAGAGTTACGTCTGACAAAATATATAGTGATAAACACGACAACGAAGGAAACCATAAAGGCATCGAAAAAACCAACTATCAGGATTTGATTTGAAACACTTCCCCATAAAGTAAAGCTGATTACGGTAGACAGTATTATTGTCAGAATTTCTGAAGCAATTATGCCGATCCAGACAAAATGCCAGGGGTTGATTGCTTCCCACTTTATAAATTTCTCTTTAACCATATTGAGATTATTCTTTAATCCTAAAAAAAGCAGAATCCACAGAGACACACAGAGTAAAATCAGGGAGCTAAGGGCAGGATAGGGGCAAACAAATTGGTCAGTCCCTTATTTGCCTCAAACCCTCGGTTTCTCAGCGTCTCTGTGCCTCCGTGGTGAATGAACTGCCGTTGTGAAAAGATCATCTTAATTACTACGACTTGTCCGCGCCATTTTCAGTAAGATAACGCATGAGAAATTCTTCGTCTTTCGGAGTTAGGTCGAACTTCAGACAGGCCTTTTCGATAAGGGTGAAAAGGGGTGCCCCGGGATGTTCGGTGCGTTCATCTGACACCCACTTGACTGCTTTTCTTAGCTGCTCACCTTCAGGAAGAATACTCATGCTCGTCTCCTCTCTCATGACATAAGATCATTATAACTTATTGACCTCAGCAATCCCAGATTTATTCCTCATTATGGAAGACGAGGCCAAGCAGAAATTATTTCTGTCTTATTTGTTTCAGGGACCCGTAATCAACGGATATTTTAGAGAGCGATCTTATCTGCTATAATATTTTTCATGAAAACAGTAAAAGCTCATATGTTCATAGAAGGCAGAGTTCAAGGTGTTTTTTACAGGGGCTTTACGCGAAACCTTGCAGCAAGACTGGGCCTTAACGGCTGGGCAAGGAATCTTTATGACGGCCGTGTCGAGGCCCTCTTTGAGGGCAGCCGGGAACTGATAGAACAGGCGATTGAGGAATGCTGGAAAGGTCCTGCCGGCTCTTCAGTCAGAAATATAGAGGTCCGTTGGGAAGAATCCTCTGCGGAACATAAAGACTTTGAGATCCGGTACTAGTGCAGCATGGACCACTTTATACCGGACCACATCCACATGGGGCACCTTTTTTAGAGAAGAGGATCTGCCATACTTGCATGTATCTTGATCTGAAGGTGCCTGCTGAGCTCAAAAGATAATACTTCCAGATCCGGTAAAACCTCTCATCGTAAAGCCCTTTTAATTTGTCCCAATTGTCATCAAAGTTCTTAAACCATGACATCAGGGTCGCATCATAATCAAACCCTATGTTCTGAAGGGCCTCTGTAATGAACAGGCCCTCGGTAGCTCCGCTGATCTGTTTCAACGATGGGACCAGCGCGTTTGGGAAGATATACTTGTCAAGCCATGGATCAGTACGGACACACGAGACATTGTCCCCTATTGTATGAAGTAAGAACAACCCGTCATCCTTGAGGCAATTATGGACCTTCTCCATATAGGTCCTGTAATTTTTGTATCCCACGTGTTCAAACATTCCTACAGAAACAATGTGGTCAAATTTTTCGTCAATGTCCCTGTAGTCCTGGAGCCTGATCTCAACAGGCAGTCCCTGGCACAATTCCCGGCCGAGCGATGCCTGCTCTTTCGAGACCGTTATGCCGACGACTTCAACCTTATAGTTTTCAGCAGCGTATTTTGCAAGACTTCCCCAGCCGCAGCCAATATCCAGTATCCTCTCACCAGGCCTGATGTTTAGTTTTCTGCAGATCAGTTCCAGCTTGGCCTCCTGCGCTTCATCTAGACTCCTGGCGTCCTTCCAGTAGGCACAGCTATAGACCATCCTTTTATCCAGCATCTTCCTGAATAGTTCATTCCCTTTATCATAATGTCTTTCCCCTACCTGAAAGGCCTTCGCTTTTCTGCCGTAATTGAAGATTACCGAGCCGAGGATATAGGCAAGGAGGCCCCAATTTTTTTTGATTTTGTCTTTAGGGTCCGTTGTCAGGATCCTGGCAAAAAACTCATCGAGTTGCCCGCATTCCCACCATCCCTCCACATATGATTCTCCAAGTCCCAAACTGCTGTCCCTTAAGATCCGCTGATAGAACCTTTCATCCCTGACCCGGATGTCCCACGGCTCGTCTCCATTAAGAGTAATACCGGCAGGAGAAAGTATTTCCTGTATTATGCCATCCAGCCTGTCTTCAGCCATTTAATCCTCCCCGTTTTAGCCTATTATGCCTTCATACTAGCATTTCCAGATTATTTTTCAAGTCTCCGGCGATGTCCGATACCGTAAGCATAGCGCCTCGGGAATCCTTCCGGAAAGATTTCAGCCTGAATGACAAAAATTGGAATCCCAAAACCCTTCGGGAAGTCCGGAGGGTATATTGAAGACTCCCTCCGGCAAGACCGCAGGGAATCTCAATGCAAGGAATGTTTTTTCATTATATTCGCTCGCTAATCCCGTGGCACCAACAGTAGGGGCCTTAGGCCAGACCACGGGGAATATCGCTCGCTATCCATTTATGTAATGACGATCTTGTATTATGTAATGCCTTACACTGAGTCGTAAACGTCTTGGGTTCTTCAGGTTGACAATAAATCCAGCTTCTGCAAAAATAACAAATGCTAAAAACTATTGAGGAAAAAGTCTTAGGTGGCAATAAAATATCGCGTCAAGAGGCGCTTTTTATCACAACTCTTTCAGGTCGGGACATCTTCGATCTGTTTTCCGCCGCTAACAGGATAAGGGACCATTTCAGGGGTAACAAAGTTGACCTCTGCGCGATCATAAACGCTAAATCAGGCGCCTGTTCTGAAGACTGCTCCTACTGCGCCCAGTCTGCCAAAAGCTCTGCGGAGATCAAGACCTTCAGTCTCGTTGAAAAAAAAACTATTACTGAAAAGGCGCAGGAGGCTAAAGAAGCAGGCACAAGACGTTTCTGCATTGTGACCAGCGGTAAAAAAGCATCTGCAGCTGATCTTAAAAAAATCGCTGAGATGGTATCCTCTGTCAGAAGGATCGGCCTGCTCCCCTGCGCTACTTTGGGACTTTTATCAGGGGAAGATCTCCTGCTGCTTAAGGATGCGGGATTGGAACGCTACCATAACAACCTCGAAACCTCTGAACGTTTTTTCCCGGAAATATGCACCACACATACCTTCAGAGACAAAATCGAAACAATAAGAGCAGTAAAAGCCTCGGGTCTTTCCCTTTGTTCAGGGGGCGTATTCGGCCTTGGCGAGACCTGGGAAGACAGGGTCGACATGGCATTTACACTCATGGAGATCGGACCTGATTCCGTGCCCATCAATTTTCTGACACCTGTAAAAGGTACCAGGCTCGGAGTGCAAAAACTTCTTCATCCCTTTGATGCCCTGAAAATAATCAGTCTCTACAGGTTCATACTTTCTGACAAGGAGATACGGGTCTGCGGCGGTCGTATTCAGACACTCGGCGAATTCAACGCCTTTATCTTTCCTGCCGGAGCTGACGGACTGCTCACTGGAAATTATCTCACGACCCTTGGAAGAAATTTTCAAGATGACCTGAAGTTAATACATCAGTATGGTCTGAAGGTGCTATAATCAGCCCCTTAAGTCCCTGTTATTTTCTCAAAAGATGGGAAAAAATGTTGAGAATCTGGTTTAATAAACTATATGTTTCAGATTTTTTTGGACATCTTATACGGGCAGGGACTAAATTGTCATGATCCCCTTCTTTGCAAAACGGGCAGACTATATCTTATTCTTTGGCACTACAGCTTTTTTTCTCTTCTCAAATGAATACAGCCATGACTAAACACAGGATCCTCATAGCAGAAGACGATAACCTGGCCGCAACCTACATACAAAAACACTTAAACAGCCTGGGATATGATGTCGTATCCGTGGCCTCTTCAGGAGAAAAAGCGGTCAAAGACGCGGAGATGCTTTCTCCGGACCTTGTCCTTATGGACATTGTCATGCAGGGTGATATGGACGGGATCGAGGCAGCAGAAAGGATGCGCGCACTTGACATTCCGGTCATATTTCTCACCGGCTGCTCTGACAATAATACTTTTGAAAGGGCGAAGCTTACAAAGCCTTACGGTTATATTATTAAGCCGTTTGACTTGCGGTTAGTGCATCTGAATATTGATATGGCCCTTACCAGACATGAAACTGAAAAGGCACTAGTCGAACGCTCGCTGCTTGCAGAACTTGGCTCTGATATCGGAGCGGCCCTCTCCAAAGGTTTAACCTTGCAGGAGAGTTTACAGTGGTGCGCAGAAGCTATGGTCAAGCATCTCAACGCTGCGTTTGCACGCATCTGGACACTAAACAGCGGGGACCAGACCCTCTGTCTTCAGGCGAGCGCAGGGCTATATACCCACTTAAACGGTTTTCACAGCCGTATACCTTTAGGGGAGTTCAAGATCGGCAGCATCGCAGCTAAGCAGCGTCCTCACATTACCAACACTGTCATAGGCGACCCCTTAATTCATCAGCAGGCCTGGGCAAAGCAGGAGGGAATTGTCTCCTTTGCCGGTCACCCCCTCATCGTCAAGGACAGGACTGTTGGAGTTATGGCCATTTTCGGCCGGAGACCACTTTCGGATACCGCGATTAAGGCCCTTGGATCAGTTGCCGATGTAATCGCCCTGGGCATCGAGCACAAGCAGTCCGAGGAAGCGCACATAAAATCAGAGGAGAAATATAAAAATCTCGTTGAACTGACCTCTGACATCATATATATTTATGACAAAGACGGCAATCACGTCTACCTCAACGATGCCGGATACGAGAAGCTTCAATACAGCCCTGAGCAGATCATAGGCAAACCGTGGATAGACGTGGTCCATCCTGAAGACAGGGACATGTCTTTTTTGAAAATTAAGGGGATGACCGAAGCAGGCGTAGACGTATTGAGCTTCGAAAACAGGTATTTATCTAACAGCAGCGATGAGATAAATGTGCTTCATAATGTACGGATACTCAGGGATAACAGGGGAGAGTTCCTCGGTGCTCAGGGGATTGCCAGGGACATCACACTGAGAAAGCGTGCGGAAGATACCCTGAAGCTCTACTCCAAGGCTATCGAAGAGGCCATGGACGGCGTTCAGATTGTAGATCTTGACGGATACATAGTCTATTCAAACAAGGCGATATATGAGCTATACGGCTACACCAATGAAGAGCTCGCAGGAAAACATGTCAATGAAATGAACGTGGACAAAGATTTCGCCAGGGATGTGATAATCCCGAGTATAACAGAAAAGGGCCGATGGAACGGAGAAGTCAGGGTCTACCACAAAAACGGGAGGGAATTTCTGATATTGCTGTCAGCATCGATAGTGACCGATGACAATGGCAGACCCATGGCCATGATAGGGATCATCAGGGACATAACAGAACTCAAAAAAGCAGAAGAAGAATTGAAAAACCACCGGGAACATCTCCTGGAACTTGTCGATGAACGCACCTTTGAGCTCAAGACAGCTATCCAGCTTCTCACCCAGGAGATCAATTTCCGTAAGACGACTGAAGAGACTCTAAAGACAAGCGAAAGCAAATTCAAAAGACTTTCGCAGGAATTTCATACGCTTCTTGACGCCATACCCGATTCATTGCTACTGCTGTCTCCTGACCTTAAAGTCCTGTGGACCAACAGGGCCGCTGCCTCGGCCTTTGGAATGGAAGTCTCCGCACTGGAGGGACGACATTGTTACGAATTGTGGCATCAGACCTCCGGGCCTTGCGAAGACTGTCATGTAATAAGATGTTTCTGCACCGGAGCACCCGAAAGCTCAAAAAGATCAACCCGCAATAAAAGGCTTCTTGACTCAAGGGCCTTCCCGATCATGGATGACGACAATAATGTGCTGAATGTCATAATCGTTGTCACAGATATCACTGAAAAGACAAACCTTGAGGCTGAGGCCTTGCGGGCCGGACACCTCGCCTCCCTTGGCGAACTTGCGGCAGGAGTGGCCCATGAGATAAATAACCCTATAAACGGCATAATAAACTATGCCCAGATGATCGCCAATAAAAGCCAAAAGAGGAGCAAGGAGAGCGATATAGCCAACAGGATTATAAAGGAAGGCAACAGGATCGCCGTCATCGTCAGCAGTCTTCTGTCCTTCGCCCGTGAAAGAAAAGAGGAAAAAGCCACTGTACGCGTAGATAGAATTCTTCATGATGCCATAACTCTGACAGAGGTACAGATCAGGAAAGAAGGCATCACCCTGAAGATGGATTTAAGCCCTCGCCTGCCTGAAATTGTAGCTAATCCCCAGCAGATCCAGCAGGTCTTCCTCAACGTAATAAGCAATGCGAGATATGCCCTTAACAAAAAATACCCTGGCCCTCATGAGGCAAAGACAATTGAAATATACGATAAACAACTTATGGTCGATGGCAGTCCCTATGTGCGCCTGATTTTTTATGATCAGGGCACCGGCATACCTGCTAATATTATTGCTAAAGTGCTGAACCCATTTTTTTCGACCAAACCAAGCGGCGAAGGGACTGGTTTGGGTCTGAGCATCAGCCATGGTATTATTAAAGACCATGGAGGCATGCTCCAAATTGAAAGTGTTGATACAGAATTTACAAAAATAATCATTGATCTGCCCGCAATAGGATGAGATGGAAGATAAGAGAAAAATCCTCGTCATAGACGATGAAGAGAGTATAAGGTTTACCTTCGAAAGTTTTTTGACCGACGAAGGACACGAGGTGACTACCGCAAAGGACTATGACGGGGCCGTTGCTGCCATCAACGAAACAGACTTTGATCTGATATTCGCGGACATAATACTGGGAGCTAAAACCGGGCTCGATGTAATCAGGGAGATAAGACGCAGAAACCTCAATTGTCAGGTGATAATGATTACAGGGGACCCCAATCTCGAAACAGCCTCAGAAGCCCTCCGCCTCGGGGCGTTTGACTATATTGCCAAACCCGTGCGTCAGGACATGCTTATACATCTGACTGAAATTGCCCTGAAGCATAAGGCGATGAATGACGAAAAAGAAAAATATCGTTCCAATCTGGATGCTATCTTCCGAAGTGTCAAAGACGCGATAATTACCGTAGATAAACAATTAAAAATAGTGGCAGTCAATGAAACCGCCCTGTCCATATGCGGCCTGTCCCGAAAAAATATAGGCGAGCAGTTCAGCACCCTGACTGACGACTGCGCAGGTACATGTTTCAAGGCATTGTCGGAGACTATCAATAATAAAATACCTGTGGAAATCTATCGTCTTGAGTGCAGGCACAGGGCCCGTCAGGGGCAGGTTGTGACCGTTTCAACCTCTCCTCTTCTTGACCACCATGGTATTTTTTCAGGGGCCGTTATAGTAGTCAGGGACGAGACGCGTCTGGCCGGCCTTGAGCGAGACATCAATGAACGGCAGCAGTTCCATAAGATCGTGGGCGCAAGCCAGAAGATGCAGCATGTTTATTCTTTGATAGAAGATCTCGCGGATGTGCAGTCAACCGTTCTTATTACAGGCGAAAGCGGCACTGGAAAAGAGCTGGTTGCTGAGGCGCTCCACTTCAAGGGGGCGCGAAGCAATAAGCCGCTGGTTAAGGTAAACTGCTCCGCACTGTCCGAGGGCCTGCTCGAAAGTGAACTTTTCGGACATGTCCGGGGCTCGTTCACAGGCGCAGTCAGGGACAGAACAGGCAGGTTCGAAATGGCTGATGGCGGCACTATATTTCTCGATGAAATAGGTGACATATCACAAAGGATACAGCTGCACCTTCTCAGGGTACTTCAGGAAATGGAATTCGAACGCGTCGGAGATTCAACACCAGTGAAGGTAGATGTCCGGGTCATCGCAGCTACGAACCAGGACCTTTCCGCCAAAGTAAGAAGCGGGGAGTTCAGGGAAGACCTGTACTACAGGCTCAAGGTCGTAGAGATAACGATGCCTCCGCTTAGAGAACGCATGGAAGACATGCCTCTTTTTGTTGACCATTTTATTAACAAGTTCAACAAGAGACTCAACAGGGAGGTCTCGGGTATATCATCGGGCGTAAGCAAAATCTTTATGGATTATCCATGGCCCGGCAATGTCAGAGAATTGGAACATACGCTCGAACATGCCGTCATACTCTGCCGTCAAAACATTATAACAGTCGAACACCTTCCGGCACAGTTCAGGGACCTCATGAAAGCGGAAAAGATTTTAGACGGGGACGGAGACAAAAACGAACGCAGTGAAATCCAGAGCGCTCTTGAAAAGACAGCCGGCAACAAATCCCGAGCTGCACGGCTTCTCGGTATGGACAGAAAGACCCTTTACAGAAAACTTGAAAAATATAATATTGCAACCGAAGGGTTCTTGAACCTAAAAAAAGCAGAATCCACAGAGACACAGAGATCACAGAGTAAAATCAAGGAGATACAGGCAGGGTAAGGCTAACAAAATTGGTCAGTCCAGTCCCCTATTTGCCTCAAACCCGCGTTTTCTCAGCGTCTCTGTGCCTCCGTGGTGAATGAACTGCCGTTTTTAGGATCATGCTTTTTCTGCCATAAATTAATACACTTTTTCCTAAAAAAACGTGACAATCTAGTGTGGCATGCCACAGTTATGGAAACCACACAACTGTGGCATGCCACACTCACAACATAGCCCAAAATCCATCCAAATCATGTCAAGTGCCTGTTTTTATGAGTTTAAAACTTATTTAGCCCTCCAATTTGTTTCAGGCATACTTATTGTTATATATATTGCAAGATTGTTAAATCCACTGGCTTTAATAGGATAAAAGTAACCCTAAAAGGCGTTTGAATATGCTGCGATTGACTGCATGAACAACATCGGTTGATTGTAAATTTAGCATTCAAACAATGGTGAGAAGTGAACAATCAGGGAGCGTTAATGGAAAAAGACAAGGAAAAAGAGGAGAGCATGTTAAACAGGACTGTTAAAACAATATTCTGTCCCTTTATCAATAAACCCTTTGAAGGCTGCTATTGCACCAGCACAAGCAGTTTATTTACAGAAGCGACCATCAATTACTGCGGCGGCAACTTCAAACAGTGTGACATTTACGGAAAAATTGCCGGGGCAAAAGGTTTTGAAATATGAAGCGCCCTGATATTTTTCAGAGGGTCCCGGCAGCCTGTAAAGGAGATTCCAGTCAATATGTTCAGAAATACTAACAAAAATAAATTGATAGACGAAGCCAATGGCATGACAAGAAATGTCCTTGTTGTGGATGATGAAGACTTGATCAGGCAGATCATCTCGATGATACTTAAGTCAGCAGGATATAAAGTGATCGAGGCTGTAAACGGACTTGATGCGCTCAGCAAAATGACTGACAGGAAGTTCGGATTGGTTATAACAGACATTCGCATGCCAGGGATGGACGGCATTGAATTCATAAAACAGCTACGAAGTGAATCTGAGCACAGACTCGTTCCGATAATTATGCTGACATCAGGTTTTTCAGATTTCAAAAAAAAGGAAGCTGAAATGGCAGGGGTAAACGACTGGATTAAAAAGCCTTTTATTCGCCAGCAGCTATTGCAGTCCGTAAGAAAATTCATGGGCAACAGGGATTCCTTTAAAAACAGCGAACTGGCAACAAATTGAAAATGCGTAATGAAAGGGAGGACATCATCATGGGATTGAAGGGGCTTGCCGAAGGAATTATTTTACAGTCTATCGATGATTTATGGGACAAACACCATAAGGAGGACTGCATCGCCTTTTTCAAAGGAAAAGGATTCAGGGACTGTGCGGAGATGGCAGGAATGGCAACAGCAGATCAGATCAAACTGCTCAATCTCGTGAAAAGCATAATTGAAAATCAGGGAGAAAATAGAAAGCTGAAACATAAATCTTTCGGGCAGATAATGCGGAGACAGGAATTAAGGCATGAAACTGCCAATTCCATCATGTGACTTTTTTCTGTTACACCTTTAAGACGTGATCACTAAATAACCGGAATTCCTGCTCGTCAGGAAAAAGAGCATGACTTTCCACTCGTAAAAGACCCTGCGGCAGAGACCGCAGGGCGTCTCAAAATCCGGACCTTTCCTTCCACTGTTATTCCCGCAACCTGCTTAAAAAATTCAGGTAAATCCAGGGACCTAAAAGCACCATCAAACCACAGAGGACACAGAGTAAGTGATGGCTTATAAAGATAAAACATCAAATTAGTTTCTCATCTCTGTGCACTCTTTGCTGAAAGATCAGTTTCCATTACATTTTCTCTAACGTCTTGAGAACACAGAGAAATCCTCTGTGCGCTCTGTGGTTAACGTTTTTAGGTGGCGGATTCTGGGGGAATGAATTAATTGTTTATGAGCGGGCTCTGTAGTATAATTTCACTCATGTGGAATATACGGATGAGGGCGTCAAGAAAATCCAAAAGGCAAATTCCAAAGACTTCAGCTGGGGACAGCAGACTACTTGAAATACATATTTCAGGGGCTGAAGGGATGTATGAAGAAAAAGAGATGGCAAAGGTCATCAGGAAGTATACGCTCAGGGCCCTCAATCATCAAAAAGGCAGGCCGGACAATATCGTAATCTCTTTGGAGGAGATAAAACAGAGGCCCCGATCAATACATAGTCTTCCGGTAAGGACATTGACATGCAGGTCGCCCCTTCAGGCCCGCGCACTGGTCCGTAAACTTCTGAATTTCTGCGGCATATCCGGCCGCGCCTTAAACACCTCTTTTAACGTTATTGACAGCTTACACACCATGCGGGGCGCCGCTCTGGTACTGTCTGAATCAGGCAAAAGAAAGGAACAGGACAAAGAGCGGGGCGTCCGGGCCTCAAGACTCGGAATAAGCCGCTATGCAGATAGAATTCTCTCCCGGAATCTTAAGGAGCACGGGATTAACAATACCACGGTCAAGGAGGCCATAATCCTCGCCTCAAAAGTCGTTGCATGCGAAAAGGTCCTTGCGGAGTTCTGCATCTCCGACGATCCTCAATATACAACCGGCTACGTAGCATCAAAAAAATACGGATATGTTAGAATCCCCCACATAAAAAAGAAAGGCGAGAAAACAGGCGGAAGGGTCTTCTTCATCGAAGAAGGTGCTGACATCGATTCTGTAACAGGATTTCTCGAAAAAACTCCTGTGATAATCAACAGCGTTTCCCCCTGCTTTGTGACCAGGACAATAGATGAGATCATCGATAGTATTGATAAGTAATCCGGCAGCACGGAGCGCATCACTCAAAAAATTCGATTATGCCGCTGTCTTCCTTAAGAAAAAGGGATTTGATACAAAGATACACCTGACAGAAAAAAAGGGCGATGCAACCCGCATTGCGGCAGAAGCCGTCACGGAAAAGCCTTACGCGATCATGGCAGCTGGAGGAGACGGAACAATCAATGAAGTAATAAACGGCATGGTCAAATCAGATGTCCCGCTGGCAATATTGCCTCTCGGCACCACCAATGTCCTGGCAAAAGAACTCGGGATACCGGAGGAAATCAGCGGCGCGCTTGATATAGCGGTTTCAAGGCCTCCAAAGACTGTATCGCTTGGCAGGATAGAACTACTTTCAGAGGACACTACAGAAAGTCCCCGTTATTTCTGTCTCATGGCAGGAATCGGTTTTGACGGCAAGGCAGTCCATGATGTTGATGAAGCGATAAAGAAAAAATCAGGTAAAGCGGCATATATATGGAGTGGTCTGAAGAACTTCCTTCACTACGCGCCAAACCGGCTTTTTTACGAAATCAATGGAAAAGAATACACTGGTTATTGTTCCATAACAGGCAAGGCAAGCAGGTACGGCGGGAATTTTAAAATCACCCCTGATGCAGACCTCTCAGAACCGTTTTTATACACCTGCATTTTTCAGGGAAACAGGCGCTCTGACCTTCTCAGGTATGTTTTCAAAACAGTATCAGGTTCTCTTCTTAAAGAGAGAGACATCGTATACCTGAAATCATCCAGCGTTGAAGTCCTCGGCACTGCCCACATACAGATAGACGGAGACTATTTCGGCGTCACCCCGGCAAAGATCACAGTTGAAAAAGATGCGCTGCAGATTATTTATTGACAGTGAGCTCACAAAGACCGTTTGAGCAGAAAATCCGTTATCTCAAACATGGAGAGCTCTCCCTGCGAGGAATCGGAAAGTTTTTTCCACTTCAATACTGCCTGATTTGAGCTCATCATCTCCAATGATAAAAACATATTTTGAGGACAGCCTGTCGGCCTTGCGCATCTGGCTCTTGAGAGAATTTGCCGCATCCCCAAGTTCAACCCAGAAGCCCTTTGCCCTCAGTCTGTCCGCCATAACCATGCCTTCCCTGGCAGCCTGGTCCCCTATGGCAGCGATAAAGACCTCCGGGGTCGGAAAATCATGGGCCGCTGAAGTCTTAAGCAGTTCTATGATCCTCTCCATGCCCATAGCAAACCCTATCGCAGGCGTTTCAGGCCCTCCGAACTCCTTCACAAGCCTGTCATATCTGCCACCTGCGGCAACCGCGTTTTGCGCCCCGAGATTTTCACTTGTCACTTCAAAGGTAGTGCGTGTGTAATAATCAAGTCCCCTTACCATATCGGGATTTACCG
The DNA here is from genome assembly GCA_963801505.1 of uncultured Nitrospira sp. GTDB lineage: Bacteria > Nitrospirota > Thermodesulfovibrionia > Thermodesulfovibrionales > UBA6898 > JAOUFP01. Next base: position 22,683 of record CAWDEY010000013.1, on the reverse strand, counting down.
TATAGGATATGCCCAGCAGTTCGAGAAAGGAAAGCAGGCTTTCAAAATGCGTCCTGCAGTCGTCGCACAAAGAGTCCGTGACCTTGGGGGCGCCCTTCCTCATATCCCTGCACCGCTCGACCTTGCAGTCGAGTATCCTCAGGGGATTTGTATGGTACCTGCGGTTGCAGTCAGGACAGAGATTATCGAGACCTCCGGCAAAAAACTCGACAAGCTTTTCCCTGTATGCAGGTCTGCATTCAGGACAGCCGATGGAATTGACATTGAAGGTTATCTCTTTCAGTCCGAGCCTCTCAAGGCAGTGCCGCAGCATAGAGATCACCTCAGCATCCATCCTGGGACCCGGATCTCCAAAGGCCTCGACCCCTATCTGATAGAACTGCCTGAAACGGCCGGACTGGGGCCTTTCATACCTGAACATGGGCCCTGCGTAATAGAATTTCTGAGGAGAAGGCATGGTATGCAGATTTTTCTCGACATAGCATCTCACGACAGAAGCTGTGCCCTCAGGCCGCAACGATATGCTGCGGTCGCCTTTGTCCTTAAAGGTATACATCTCCTTTTCCACGATATCAGTATTTTCACCGATGCTCCGCGTAAAGACATTCGTAGACTCCACTACAGGCGGCCTGACCTCCTGGAAACCGTAAGAAGAAAAAACCTCCCTGGCAACTGCCTCAACCTTCTGCCATATGTAAATATCAGGCGGCAGGATGTCCTGCATGCCCTTTAATGCCTTATATTGTCAGAACTCACTCTGCGACCTCATCCGTATCTTCTCTTTCTCTGCTTGTCATCAAACTCGAGCATCGTCAGGTGGTTTTCGATGAGCCTCTTTGAGCTCTTCCTTGAAATGGCGGCGTATTCCCTTCAGTCCACAATGTCCTCATGTATCTTGATGACCTTTTCCTGTGCCTCCTTGATCATGTTGTCCGCCCTGAGTTCAGCCTCTTTGATAAGAAGTTCAGCCTCTTTTCTCGCATTGATCTTGTAGTCCTCGACCATCTGCTGGGCGGTCATAAGGGTCTCCCGCAGGGTAGTCTCCATGTCCTTGTATTCCTTGATCTGGACTCTCCGTCCTCTGTATATTTTCCTTGAGGTTCGCATTTTCCCTGAGAAGTTCCTCCATCTCCTCCCGTGATCACCTCAAGGAACGCATAGACCTCTTCAACATCAAATCCCCTGAACTTCATGGGGAACTGTTTCTGCTGGATATCAAGCGGCGTGATTCTCATATATAATCCTCCTCCAAACATGTAACCGACTTTTATTAACGTCCTGTACAAGAAACGACTGCATAAATATAATAGCAAGAATTACGATTATTGGCGAAATATCTATAGGCCCGAGCCTGTACCCTATAAGCCTCCGTATCGGCCTGAAGACAGGTTCAGTGACAGAATAAAGGAACCTGACTATCGGATTATACGGGTCAGGGTTCACCCAGCTTATCAGCGCGGCGATGATAACGACCCACTTATACAGCTCCAGAAGCATATCGACGATCTCGCGCAATCGCTATAAACAGATCTGCCAAATACGAACATTATCCCTTCCTTCCCAGTTCCTCGGCCCTCGTCCTGCAGCGGCCTTCAGGGCACCTCGACAATACCCGAAAACCTTTTCCTCAAATACCTTCAAGCCGGCCGCGGTAGTGCCTCCCGGGTGAAGTGACCATTTTCCTGAGCTTCTCAGGCGGCATGCCGGTATCAAGGAGCTTCGCGGTCCCGAGCACTGTCTGTACAGCAAGTTCAGCAGCATCCGACCTGTTAAGTCCCATCTTCATACCCGCTCGATCATCGCCTCAATGAACAAGGCGACAAATGCAGGCCCGCTTCCTGACAGCGCGGTCACGGCATTCATCATCTCTTCAGGCAATACAAGCACCTTCCCGACAGACATCAGGATGCTCTTCACCATATCCAGTCTCTTTACCGTAAAAACATCCGCACAGGGACATTACCGACATGCCCTCCTGCACCAGCGCAGGCGTATTCGGCATTACCCTGTATCGATCGCTTGTCTTGAGCCTCGATGCAAGATAAGAAAGAGTGATGCCGGCTGCTATCGATACAACCATCTTTATTGTCAGTAATAGTCAGCTCAATCTCCTCAAGAACCGCATCCATATTCTGAGGCTTCACCGCAAGAATGATAATATCGCAGGACGCTGCCACTTCCCTGTTGTGATCCCGTGGTTTTTATTCCGTATGTCTGTTCGAGATATCCTCGCTCTCTCTTCCCTTGGCTCAGAGACAATTATTCCTTCTTTGCCCCTTGCTCTGTCCTTATACCCTTGATCAGTGCCTCTGCCATATTGCCGCCGCCGATAAAACCTATCATTTAATCAGCTCCTCTCTCCAAATATTGCAGTACCGACCCTTACCATTGTCGCACCTTCCTCGATGGCGACCTCAAAATCATTCGACATGCCCATCGAAAGCTCAGAAAGTCCGAAACCTGCCTGCACAGCCTTGTCCTTTAATTCCCGCAATTCCCTGAAAAATGGCCGTACCATCTCAGGGTCATCAAAATAAGGAGGGATTGTCATCAGGCCTTCAACCTGCAGGTTTTCAAGATGCCTTATTCCATCTAAGATTTCAATTAAATGTTCCTTTAGCATGCCATACTTGCTCTCTTCGTCTGAAAGTTTTATTTGAAGCAATATCTTCTGCTTTTTGCCTGCTTCTCCGGCATATCTATTGAGCAGTCCTGCAAGCTCCGGGGAATCAACAGAGTGTATCATATCAAAAAGATTCACCGCGCTCTTTGCCTTGTTCTTCTGGAGATGACCTATAAGGTGCCATTTGACCCTTGCTTCAGGCAGGCTGCTTGCAATAAACGTTATCTTGTCCTGGGCCTCCTGTATCCTGTTTTCCCCGAATTCACGGATACCGTTTTCTACTGCAGTCTTTATTGTCTCTGCCACGACCCCTTTGGATACCGCTATGAGCTTGACCTCTTCAGGACTTCTCCCTGCCCTCATGGCAGCGTGGGAAATTCTTCTATATACATCCTTCAAATTATTCATGAAGTTTATTATATCAGATTCAAATCAATAACTTATGACCTCGTACTTAATGTTCTTATTTTTTTTAGCAAGGACCCGGACAGTAATATAAGGTGTATAATACGACAAACTTAAGGGAGGGCACAAAGATGGGCAATACAAAGAGGAAGAGGGATTCAGATACGTTTGTGCTTTAGAACCACCTTCTCGAACATCATAGCCAAACCAACACCGAGATCATAGATTGCCTGAATATTTAAATGATTCTCAACTGTTGAATCGAAGAAGATGTGAAGAGATGCTTCCATTTCGCCTTCCGCTTTCCAGTAGCAGATCAGGATAGGTACCTTAGGAAGAGGGTATAAGATCAGAGATATATCAGACGAAAACATATTTGTTGATCTATCTCCGCTAAAAATATAAATGAGGTCTTCAAACAGGTCCGTATGCGTGTCAGCCATCTGTTTGAGAGGTTTTTCGCACATCTGCTCAAACAGGGAATTCCGCTCCGCTCCCTTTTTTAATTCTCTAAACGGAACCCATTGGCCGGAGGGATTGTCACCCTTACTGTTTATGATATAGTCAAGCAGCATGAGCGATATCCAGGCATGAGTGTGGCATTCAGATGTAATATTTCCTCTTGAATCTATAAAGAAATCTTTGCCGAGACATTTAATGGCCAATTTTTCACCAATAATTTTAGCGCCTAGTTTCTCAGCAGATGAAGGCAAATCTATCGAATGTATTTGACTTCTGAGTTGATCGGCGGCTTCCTCTCTTTTTTGTAACATGGATTTATGTGCTTCTATTTTCCTAAGCTTACCGACGATACTACTGTCAATATGCGGACAATCCGCAAGTTGTTTTTCACCGCTTAATACGGCTGCAGAAAAAGCCAGACATGACGGAAGTGAGCACTCCCTGCAATTAGATTTTGGGAGTAATTTGTAAACGTCCAAAGGGGTTTTAATCTGTGTCATATTCTCTTCCTTTTTGTGCCCGGAGCATAAAGAGCTCACCCAGTGTTTTGAGCACGATGATGGCGATTAGGCCAGCCATGGGGTTGGGACTTTTGTCGGCGATGAACGGCGCAATCATGACCAGAAAAAAAAGCTGAAGCATCCAGCCGCCCCCGCTATAGAAGAGCGGTTGTCGGCTACCACCGCCTAAGACACCTGAAGCCATAAGCTCCTTTATCGTGCGGGACAACCGCATCGCTAAAATACAGACAACAGGCCAAAACTGAATGACCTTTGCGGCCTGAAAGGAAGATCGGACCGTTTCCAGCAGATCCGGACTGTTCACATCACGACCAAAGATCAAGATAGCAAAAAAACCGAAGAAAATGAAAAAAATAAACTCAAAAACAAGGACACCCTTTTGCGTATTTTTCGGAATGAAGAAGCGCTTGATAGAATCCATAATAACAACGATTGCGCCCTCTGCAACAAACAGCAATATTAGTCTGAAACTGTTCCATCCATTATACCAGACGTTATAGAGAGGTATCGTATTTGTAATTATGATCGCCAGTGACTGTAACAAGAGATAGGACCGTCGCTGTTGCATTGGGATTTATACCTTTTAGTTTAAAACTGAGTCGCGTAACGCTTTTTCGTATCCTTGTCTTGTTTCTTGTAATATTTCTCAGCCTCATGAGAAACAAGGACATCATACATCTTCTTTGACCGCAGACCATTTCTTAAAACGGCCTGCCCTGAAGTCCTCATCACCTGCCATTATGCTTTTTAGAAAATCTCTGTCGCTGATGATTTCCTTTGTTGCCTCAAGTTCTTCTTTTACTCTCAGATAGGCGATAAACCTAACCCACTCGTTGGGTTGAGCGATTGGTTGGGATCCGTGATCGACCCTCATGCCGCGCGTGTGAATGGACGAACTTCTTTCTTGATTTTATCTTGAAGTTGATCACGGGTGACTTCCATATCATAGCGGGACTGCAGGTTCATCCAAAACTGTGCTTCCATGCCGAAAAACTGGCTGAGGCGCAGCGCAGTATCAGCGGAAATAGCGCGACGACCATGCACTATTTCATTAATTCGGCGCGGCGTAACACCTATGTCCTTGGCAAGCCTGTACTGGCTGATTCCCAAGGGTTCCAGAAACTCCTTAACCAGAATTTCTCCAGGATGAATTGGAGGAAAATCACGCTTTTTCATATTGTTCTCACCTCTCTAATGGTAATCGACGATTTCAACATCAAAGGCATCGTTGCCTTTCCATATAAAACAAATTCTCCACTGCTTATTGATACGAATGCTGTGCTGCCCCTTTCTGTCTCCCTGCAACTCCTCCAGATAATTGGACGGCGGGACTCGCAGTGTTTCAAGGAGGGTTGCAGCGTTAAGCACTTCAAGTTTTATTGCGGCAGAACGTTGAATTGCCTGCGGCAATTTCGAGGAGAACCGGCCCTGAAACAATTTTTCCGCCTCCTTGCTTTTGAAGGATTTGATCATTGGTATATATTATCTCAACTGGATATTATCGTCAAGAGATATTACGAGAGGGGCAACGTTATCCTGCTAATCACAGCGAACCTATAATAGAGCATTGTTGAACACAGGAAATAAAAGGCCCCATGGTGAAAGCCATATGCAAACGGCCTCACATGCTTGGGGCGTTCATGCTCATTTATACTTGAATCATAGATATAGAGTCCATACCAATAGCCCGTGTAGCCCTGAAATGCTCCGTGTTCTTATAGCAATTAAATGGCTTTTCTTCAAGGCAGTATATACATTTGATTGACGTCTTCATATTTCGTCAGAAAGATAACCAGTTATTAAGCAGTTAGAAGCTTGCATCTATATATAGATACTGGCGTCTATATGTATATGCATGTATATACCCGTATAGCCGACCTTGTATCTACCTGTATATACTTTTTAATGTTCATTTCTTATCATCCTTCATCTACATGTATATGCTTTTCAAGTGGCGTCGCCGACCAGTGTCCAGTCCAGCGCTGGATACCACCATATTCCTGGGCACCATGTTCCTGCAACGTGACTTTGTGAGATCCATACCTGGTTAAATAATGGGGAATTTTATACTGCTTATCCCCTGGCGGAAGTTTAATAGAAATTATGAACTGGTGTAAAGAAAAAAGTGCAGAAGAAATTCACCGCAGAGGCACAGAGAGCGCAGAGGTCAAAATATTTTTTCCGTTGAAGCCTGAAAACAAAAAATCATCTTCATGGCAGTTTATATATTTCTGACCTCTCAGAAGAAATATATAATTATACTCTCTGCGTACTCTGCGTCTCTGTGGTGAAAAATGCCCTTTCTTTCATGTCTGAATCGCCTTCTGATACTCTTCCCAGAGCCTTTCCTTTGATACACCTGCGTCTATAAAGTCCCAGGGGAGATTCTCTGAGATATCTTTTTTTCTGAAGACAAAAAAGTCCAGGGCGCTTTCAAAGGACTTGTCTTTTACCGCAAGGTCGTCGCCTGAAGCCATACGCTCTATGAGCTCTCCTGTCCTCCTGTCTCCGGAGGCAAACAGGGCCTGCATATACGCGTATTTCGGAACATCATGAAACACCCTCATGCCCTTTTCCGCCATGAGCCCTTTCTTAATCATCTTTAACCTTTCCTTGACCTCCTTAAGAGGCAGCATGGGGTGCCACTGAAAAGGCGTAAAAGGCTTAGGGACAAAGGTGCTGACGCTCAGGTTGATATAACCTTTTTTAGAATTCGCGCGTATCTTCTTTGCCAGCTCGATAATCCCTGAAATGTCCTCCCTTGTCTCTGTTGGAAGACCTATCATGAAATACAGGCGTAAGGTCTCGATGTCACCTTCCAGGATACGTTTGGCAGTATCGAGAATGTCCTCTTCCGTGATCCTTTTATTGATGACCTTTCTGAGTCTTTCAGTGCCTGCCTCAGGGGCTATGGAAACACTCTTATGGCCTTTCATCAAGGCAGCGATCCTTGCGCTCTTTATATTGGCGCGCAAAGAAGTAATGGAAAAATCAACGCCCTCCATCATGAGGACCTCTTCTGCATGGGGATAATCGGTAAGTGACGGGCCTATCAGCCCGACCCTCCTGGTCATTTTCAGGGCCTCCCCTATCTCTGCCTTGAGCACTTCAAAATCCTTTTTTCTCGGGGGATTATAGATATGCCCTGCCAGACAGAACCTGCAGGACCATGGGACATCCGCGCATTGCCTCGAGCAGATACATGTCCGAAAACTCGATCTCAGGGGTCGTAATGGCAGACTTCATGAAAGACTTCGAAATGTCAGGGACAGTCTGCTTCCTGATAACAGCAGGGGCGTTATCTTTTACGTTTCTGCGCAGGATGCTTCCTTCAGCGTCATAGTCAACTGAATAACAGGCCGGGACATATATGCCGTCATGAGTTAAAAGCCGCTCCAGCAGTTCTGTTTTTCCCCTGTGACTTCTGTACTCAGAGAGGAATTCCCTGAGCATGTCCTCTGCCTCTCCTGTAAAGCAGACATCAATAAACCCCGACAGGGGCTCAGGATTATAAAAGGCGCATACACCGCCCATAATCACAAGGGGGGGATATTTGCCCCTCTCGGCGCTCCTGACCTTGATTTTTGCCAGTTTCAGCATCTTTACGACATTTGGATAGTCGTTTTCAAAGGATACTGAAAAGGCCAGGATATCAAACTTCTCCAGTGTCCTCTTTGATTCAAGGGAGAAGATCCTGGTGTTAGTCCTTATGTACTGATCAATATCAGCTTCATCAGGCAGAAAGACCCTCTCGCACACAACATCGTTCATACTGTTTAAATAGCCGTATATACCCTGAAACCCAAGACTCGACATGCCAACAGAATATTTGTTCGGATACGCCAGGGCGATATTGATTTTGCCGCCGGGGTCTTTAAATACAGTCCCCTTTTCCTTTGAAAGCAGATAGTTTGCCTTGTCAACGAGCCTTCTGTTCATGAGCGCTCCAGGTCTATTTCAGTAAAGCACTCTATCCTGTTCCGGCCATTTCTCTTTGCTTCATAGAGTGCCCTGTCTGATGCTTCGATAAATTCGTCTTTTGTATTAAGCGACGGGTTCGAGCAGGAAAGCCCGATACTGACGGTAATGTGTTTGTCAGGCAATTGCGAAAACTCATGGAAGGAAACTTTCTCCAGTATCCTTTGTGCAACTATCAATCCCTGGTCTTTGTTTGAAAAAGGCAGAATCGCCATAAATTCCTCTCCACCCCATCGGCCTACGGTATCAACGTCCCTGACGCTGTTCCTTAGGACATTTGCGATTTCAACAAGGGCCAGGTCCCCTGCTTTGTGTCCATAGGTATCGTTGATTGCTTTAAAAAAGTCAATGTCTATCAGAAGACAGGAAACAGGTTGGTTATATCGCTTAGCTTTTTTCCATTCAGCCTCAAGCACTGTTTCGAGTTGTCTTCTGTTATAGAGTCCGGTCACAGAGTCCGTGATCGCCAGGGCCTCCACCTTTGCCAGAAGTTCGCTCAGTTGCCTGTTTTTCTGTCTTAATTCATCCTGAAGGGCCTTTGTCCTTAGTGCAGCATAGATTTTCGCATTGAGTTCTATGTCGTTGTAAGGTTTTGAGAGGTAATCATCGGCCCCGGCCCTGATCCCCGAGGCCTTTTCATCCACTGAACTCAGTGACGTAAGCATAATCACAGGAATGCCCTTCGTATCATTGTTGTGTTTTATCCATCTGCAGACCTCTATGCCGCTCATGCCGGGCAGGATAAGGTCAAGCAGGACTACATCAGGCAGCGTTGTAATAACGGCTTTGATTGCGGAGACACCGTCGGTGGCCCATACCACCTCATAGCCATTTTTTTGAAGGTCTTCTGTTGTAATCCCTGCCTGGGCTTCGCTGTCCTCTACAAGAAGGATCTTTGCTTTTGTCATATTTGCCTTTTTTTTCTTGTAATATTAACAGTTCAGAGACATTTCATGAAAGAGAAATTGAAGGACCCGGCATCCCCTCAGTTACGGGTTGAAAATTGTCATAAAATCTTCGATTTCCATAAAATCTCCCCCCGCCCCTCTTTTCCAAAGAGGGTAATTGTCCCTCCCTTTGACAAAGGGAAGGAAGGAGGACTTTTTTTGAAACAGCAACCATTCACTGAATGCTTACAATTCTACGTTTCTTTTCATTTACTCAAAGGGCATGTTAGAATTTTAAATGAAAATCGTAGCTCAAAACAGAAAGGCCTATCACGACTATACCATTGAAGAGACCCTTGAGGCAGGTATACTGCTCACCGGCACTGAGGTCAAATCATTGCGTGACGGCAAAGCAAATCTCAAAGACAGTTATGTCATAGTAAAAGACGCAGCTGCCTTCCTACTGAATTGCCATATCAGCCCTTATACCCACGGCAATATCATGAACCACGACCCTCTCAGGACCAGGAAGCTCCTGCTCCATAAAAAAGAGATAATCAGGGTCCAGGAGAAGGCGGCCCAGAAAGGGTATTCTCTCATTCCCTTGAAGCTATACTTTAAAGGCTCTTACGTAAAGGTCGAGATCGGACTTGCAAAGGGCAAAAAACAGTATGAAAAGAGGGACAGCATAAAAAAGAGAGAGGCCGACAGAGAGATAGAACGCGCCATGAAAAGCCGCTGATATGCTATAATAATATATAAGCAACCTTTGGGGGCGAATGGGCTCGACGGGGGTTATGAGGCTTATGTTGCATGTCGTGGCTCCATCACCACGTAAAAAGGTGGAAAAAATCACAAACGCCAACAACGAACTGGCACTCGCTGCTTAATTAAAGCAGCTCGCTACTTTGGGATCGCCTGTGTCCCGGGGATAGCGACGATCAGCAGGCTAGCAGAAGGGGACGGCTCCTGACCTTTTTGCGAAACTAAGGGAGATTGGATTTCTCGAAGCCTGTCTGTCAGCGTCCTGAAGTCTGAAAACTGAAAAGACAGTCTACACATGTAGAAGCATAAGAGTAGTGCTTTCGGACGCGGGTTCGATTCCCGCCGCCTCCACCAATTATGCATTTTATTTTAAAGGATTTTATCTTGATTATGTAAAGTATTTGTGTCCCCAGACTGCTCCCCAGAACACTTCATTAGGGACAGTTGCTTGCTCACAGTACTCGGTAACGGTTTCCATATTCGATAACTGAGGAGTTCGTCCCGAAGTGGGCGAAATCTGGCCATATGGAGCTTTCCACCTCGTCGCATCAGTCCTCAGGCAGTTCCGTTGCCTCGCTGTGAAAAACTGGTCGTAACATCTGTCTGAGACAGCACGAAAAGTGGCGGTGCATTTTTGTCTAGGGGTTTTGCGTGCGCTAACTAAATGCTTTTCAAGAAAATAAAACTATGGTTTGACAGTCAGGATTCATTACTGAACTCCAGCCCTATGAGAGGCTTGCTTGTCAGTTTCCCGACACACGGCTCGATCCTTTCATAGACTGCCTTACATAATCAGGATCCACAACATACAACTTACGGTCATGAACTTTTCTATGGTTCGTGATGATGATCCTTTGCCAAGTGAGACCGATGCAATTTCCTTTCTGCTGAGTATAGGAGAATTACAAGTAGCAGCAAAAAAACAGCTACGACTAGAGATGTTAAGTGCTTCAACCGAAGCTTTCCCGGTCGTATGTGTAGCCATAATGCTTTAAGCCATGTGAAACCTGACTTTAAAAAACGAGCAACTGTTCCTTTGTATTTGTCTTGGAAGGATACAGAAGGTTGTTTATTGAGTAAACACTCCCTTGTATTTATATTCAAACTGGCAGTCCGGCCCACCTCTCTTTGATGTATTAAATACTTCATCCGGAATTTTCCCGACTGTATGCGTAGCCATAATGCTTTAAGCGAAATGAATCCCGACCTTATTAATTGCTTAACTGTTCCTGTGTTTATGTTTTGAAAGGATACAGAGTGTTGCTTGTTAAAGGAACACTTTGGGGGATTTATACTCAGGCTCGCAGTCCGGAATTCCTTCGTTTGTTGTTGCGGCTGGCAGGCCTGCAAAACCATACTCTTACACCAGGCGAATGTATTGTCCCATTGCAGTAATTGGTTCAGCTCTTTGATAAATTCTTCCTTACTTAGCTCACCTTTGTCATACTCTTGGGCGCCGATGAAAAGCACGTCTGATTCAACAATACACCGCCCGCCGATGATCTTGTTAGTCCCTTCATGTGCCTGCCATTCAACTTCGTCATTGTCTGTAACAATAATCTGATATTGCCCGAGTCGAAACTTGCCTGACATCAGCCCAATGATTGATTTCTTATCCGCCTTGTTTATTTCCGCCAAGAACATTTTCCGCTGTAGAAGATCCTCTGACAAATTACTGTCAGTGGCAATGTTCAACAGATTAGAAGTGTAACAATAATAACTTGTCTTGTTCCATACAGGTAATTTTTCCAGCTGTTCATGGAACTCCAATATCAGGTAGCCGTTCTCTTCATGACTCGGTTGTCCTATAATGAGAATATCACCGAGGACGAAACATCTTCCCCTCCGCTGCATTGCCATAGGAAAGTGAGCATCCCACCATAGCATGCCGTTCTCAGTTTCAATAATCCGATAGTTGTCTAAGCGGTATACGGCTTTATGCATCATAATTTTCCATTGATCAAATCTTTATTCCAATTCTCAATATAGCTGTTTGATAATTCCTTCGATCTAATAATCAACAGATTCTCTGCATTCTTCTCTAACTATCCGCTTCACTCCCCAGTGGTTCTATATGGACAACCACGTCAAGCTCCGCATTTATGGTTCCCTTTATCCTTTCTTCTGCAAGATGGGCTATCTTATGACCATCTACAACAGATAGCTCTGGTTTAACAATGACATGCAAATCTAAAAATATGTGACTATTGGTTCCTCTTGTTCGGACTCTATGACAATCAACCACATTATCTATCCCGCATACGATTTCCTTTATCTGTTTTGGATCAAGCTGTTTTCGGTCTGCCAGAACATCCGCTGCTCCCCTGAGTATCCCTATCCCTGCCCTTGCCACAAGTATTCCAACAACTGCACCGACAATGGTGTCAGCCCTTGTGAATCCCAGCTTCATAAAGATAAGCCCTATGATGACCCCAGTAGTTGCAAAGATATCGCTTTTGGTATGGAGTGCATCAGCAATAAGGAATTCGCTGTTGAGTTGCTTCCCCCGCCTCTTTTCATATGTCGTGACAAATATATTAATCCCAAGCGTTATTATCATGATAAGGAAGCTCTGGGTGGTAACATTAACTTGTGGTTCACTTTTTATAGATTCATAGACCTGCTTGAATATCTCAAAGCAGGTCAGTGACATCATTACACCAATGAATATGGTAAAAATTGTCTCTATTTTCCTGTGTCCGTAGGGATGGTCTTCATCAGGAGGGTGGGAGGCAAAATATATACCGATAAATCCCACTATGTTCGATACCCCGTCAAACATGGAGTGGAAACCGTCAGCAGTAATCGAAACGGAATGGGAGTAGTACCCATAGGCTACCTTTGCCCCCGAAACAAAGATGTTGCAGAAAAGGGTAATCCATAACACCCTTCTGATTGCTGCTGACCTGTCTATGGTTTCTGTTTCCATATCCTTAGTTACTTTGCGGGAATATCAACATCATCATCTTCATATATCCCCTGTTCAGCACTCTTATGACATGCCTTGCAGTTGCCAGCAGAACCTAATTGATGGTCTCTTGAATATATCCTTGTTAATCTCATGGTGTTTCTTCTGGATATAAGGCACATCCGCAACTCTCACCGGGGTTGAATTGCTTGGTATGGATGAGACTATTTTTCGTGACCTTTCAGATGAGCTGGTATCAGCACTCTCCTGAACCAAATATGCTCTTATTTTCTCTTTGGTAGCCTTATCAAGTGTCAGATCACCGCCAGTATGCGCACCTTTGGTATCAATAATCTTTGTCCATGAACGCTTCGGCAGTAACCCTGGCTGATAGGCAAAATGACAGCTTCCGCATGACTTCTTGTAAAGTTCATTTGTAACAGGCGTAATGCCCTTATGTTTATTTCCCTTTTCCTTGTGGTCATCTGCGTCAGCATAAGTCCAGAGTGCTGCTATCAAACCGAAGACTAAAATTATGTTCTTCATAATGTGAATACCTCCTCATTACTATTTATAATGTGCTAATCGAACAAATCCTCGAAGAAGGACTTTTTCCTGTGTTTGCCCTGTCCAAATTGCCCATGTTTATCTGCTTCATGATGCTTATCTTTTGAATCATATTCATGCCGTTCTCTACTGTCTTCAGACTGAACATTTGACGATGACCGTTCTATAATCTTGTCAAGCTCCCCACGATCAAGCCATACCCCACGGCACTGAGGGCAGTAGTCTATCTCGATACCTTGTCTTTCAGTCATCTGTAATGCGACATTGCAAATTGGACAATTCATAAGTTCTTCCTCCTTATGTTGAAAGTATTTATAAACACTTCTTGAATACCCTGTTATTCCGGAAATAAAAGATGGATATCCTGTTTTACCCTAATCTTTATCTTTTTCTTTATCCTTTTCTCTTCTTTCTCCTTTATGTTCCTGTTCATCAGATTTATTATCATCAGACTTAGCGGTTTCTTTTCCGAGAAGTTTTCCCATGCTTTTTTCAGCTTCTTTCCTGGTTTCTGCAACCTTCTTCTCAGTATTTCCTATAAACTCTTTGCCTTTTTCAATCCCTTGTATCGCCTTGTCATAGTTTTCACAACCAGCCATAATCAGGACTATGCAGCACATTAGAAAGATATATGTCTTCTTCATTTCAATTTTCCTTTGTCGATGCAAGCTGTTGCATATAACCAATAACCTTTTATTGTTTATTAAACAGGGCACCGCATATACAAAAATTCCTCGGAATTCGAAAAATCGTTCATATGTAATGCAGCAACGTCAACTAACAGCTTTGCTGCAGGTCAACAGGTTTATGCAGATCGGGGGAGATAAACCGGATACTGAACAGTAGAGGCAAGGCTTGATATGGTGCTCATCATAATACGGAGTCAACCGATGACTACCAAAACATATTGTTGAATCGGAAGTATCTTTAGCTATTGCAAGTTGGAGATGGTCTCTATTACCTCCAGTCTTATATTTTATCAACTGGACTGAGGAGATATTCCTGATGTGGTCTGATTTGTTGCTGAAATGTGAGAAAAGCAGTTCGTGCAGACGGATATGGATATCACTTGTCTGGTGATCCTTTCCACAAACAAAACCGTAGCCGCTTTGCATGCTCTCGATGTGAATACTCGAAAGGGGCAATGTCGCTGTTACACAACAATACATGAAAAGCAGAGCCATAAATGATCTTCTAAATACAAATGTATTCATGTTAGTTATTATAATACCTATTTCGTAGACACATGAAAAGAAAAAAGCGGTCGAGTGAGCTATAGATATAACTCAATTAAAGGGGTCAATCGCTTGACACCGCCGTGGAGTCGAAACCCCAGCGCTCTCAAAATCCTTTCTATGAGGCCTGCAAAGCTGAAACTCGCATTCCCTGCAAGGCGAGGCTAAAGACAATTGTGAAGAGTATGCTGAAATAATACCTGCACAATGAAATAGACTTCTGATACAATAGACATAGACCCAATGTAAGAATTTGAATCAAAGATAATGGCTGAAGTCGTAGTTGTTGCTATTCTGGAACCTCTTTTTTCAAAGTATCAAAGTTGTTAGGCCATAGCTCAACCAAAATGACTAAAAAATATACTCACTCAGACGTTGAAAACCTTAGAGCAGATATCAATAAGTTAACATTAAAGACTGTCCCCAGGGGATGAGAAAGGCATTAATAAGTATTTTAAATCAATCAGTTAGGCGCTTAGAGCACGGGTTCGATTCCCGCCGCCTCCACCAAGATTTTATTTATATATTAAAGGGTTTGCACCCCTGGGAGACTTGCCAGAAGTTGCCAAATGTCCTCTCGTCTATACAAAAGCCACACGAGAGTTTATAATTCACTTTATCCCTCGCTCCTGCCCGTAGTCCCCTCCAATTATTGCGGGCGGGAGCCTCCATTTCAAATTGGAAAGAAGAGCAATGAAAGAAGAAGACATAAAGAATAAAATCCTTAACAAATTAGCAACCCCGTTAGGAATAATTTTGATTAGTGTTGTATGGGGTCTATTGGCCTATTGGGCTTACTTGTTATTTATATCCGACTTTCCAAATTTGCCTAATCTTTATCACATTATTTCAAACTAACCCACCCCTGGCTTTAAAAGAGCGAGCGATTAAGCATTCTTTTTTATTTCTTCGTTAAATGATGGCTCCCCCCTTGGACTCCGCACCTGCCACTAATGAAACTTTTCTGCAAGATTCTAACTGTACTCGACACGGGTTTCGGTTTTCTAACCCTGTTATTTCCGTTCCTATTCACATATGTTAAAATTGATTATCTGAGGAGCCCGCAGATGAAAAGCAGATAAAATACTTTGATATGCCGTACCCACTTTTGTAGAAATAATCGGCACCTCAAAAAAAACTGGAGGCTTATGGGGAGAACATATCCGGCCTTTCCGGACGCAAAAAAAGTTAAATGGTTGGATAGTGTTCTCCTGCTTGCGGTAGTTATAGGCCTGAAACTGCCGATCATAGATACCCCCTTTTACTGGGATGAGATGGGGGCGTATATTGAGCCGGCTCATTGGCTAGCTCAAGGAAGCCTGATACGCGTGATGCCGGGATTCCATCCCGTGGGTAAGTTTTTCGGGCATCCCCCTCTTCTCTATACTGTGGTTACCCTATTTTTTAAGTTATTCAATGGTTTTCTCAGACCCGCCCATGCAATTGCTATAGGTTTCGCCTTTCTCGGGTGTTATTTTACCTATCGGCTAGGGAGTCTGTTTTATGGCCGACTTACCGGCCTTACCGCCGCTTTGATCCTGTTTTTCATGCCGCTTTATTTCGCACAAGCGGGTATGTTTCTTGGTGATCTGCCTATAGCCGCAGTGGGAGTCATGACAATATATTTCTTCGTCACAGGCCGCTATTGTGCTTATCTCATTGCAGGATGCTGTCTTGTTATGATAAAAGAGACCGGCATGGCTCTAATTGCAGCAGTGGCAGTGTACCAAGGGTTGTCGGTTTCGGATCGTCGCCGAACACTAGTTGAGATACTGCGTTACGCCGTTCCTTTTTTGCCAATTCTGATTTTCTTTATTGCCCAGAAGGCGGAGACGGGAAATTTTATTTCTAACCCCTATTTTCAGGATCACGCATTCACCCATTTTTCGCTGTTCAGCGCGATCTTAAAGGGTGGGTTTGTATTCTATTGGATATTTTTTGCCCAAGGCCGATTCCTCTTGACGGGACTCATCTGCGCAGGTTTACTGTGGCGCAGGATTTCGCTGGCAAGAAGAGAGTTGCTCCTGTTCGGGCTCATTGTGGCGTTTTTTTCTGTGCCGTTCAGCTTCATATATTTCATTCCCCGTTATTGTCTGCCAGTACTGCCATTTGTAGCGATTGCCGGGTCGGCCGCGCTTTTTGCACTGGCCAGGGAAGAAAAAGTGGCATTTATAGCTACGTGCTTTTTGATTCTGTTTAGCCCCTTTATGCCGGACCGCAAACCGGCATATACCAATTTTGAAAATGATCTTCAATATTTGGAAGTAGTCAAGCTATACAGGCAGGGCGGTGACTACCTGGAGCGGTACTATTTGAAAAGCACAGTATATACGCCGTGGCCTTTGGATACGGCATTTTCAAAACCTTATCTTGGCTACGTAGCTTTACCCCTTAATATAGTCGGAAATCCCGTTGATGCAAAAATAGTGCTGATATCGACTTTGGATACCAAGGCAGAACAGGAACAACTGCGGCGCGTGATTTTGAGATACAATTTTCGTCTCTTGAAGATTTTCGAAAGAAGTGGTAAAACCTTGAGCTTATATTACAGAGATTAAGGCGCGTAAGAACTTATCTGAATTTGAGGAGACCTTACAAATTTCGGAATCCGCGAGAGTTTTGCTTCTCAAACCCTCTCACTTTTGCTGAAACTGCCGCGGCTTGTTTTTCCAAATGTATTCGTTTTCAGTTGTACTCCTGATACAGTTTCTGCTTTTTGCAAATATTTGTCGATGTTTTTTGCATCCTGCCTACGAGCATATTTCTTCTGTCATCCCTTCTGTTCTACGGACAGGTCTTGATCGCAGGACTGTGAAAAATATGTCGCCGATGACAACTTGTGCCTGTAAAGGAGGCTGTAGAGCTTTATAGCGGCTTTTTATACCGCTCGTGATCTTCATTATGTTTCGTCCGGCTGAAACTATCGGTTGGTGTAATCTTTCCGCAAAAGTTCCCCTTGTAACAAACACCCAAGACACAATTTTGGATAAGGCAACTTAAGGACGGTATTCAACAGAAATGAACGAGTTAAAAAAATCAGGTTCTTCCTGAAGTAAACACCTTATGGTCATCCTCGAAGGCTTTATGTTTCATGTGTAAATAAACAAACCAGAGTTCAGGTTTTTTGGCCCACCTCGTTGCCTCTAAAGACATAATCATCTGTTAGTTTGCGCTTTGAATACTAAATTTGACAAGCAGTGTTTTTTGTGATAAAAAGTAATTAAAAGAAAGTTCCGACAAAGCCAAACCCTCCGTGAGAAGGGCGCGGAAAGCGGCGGGTCTTACGATCCAAAATAAGATGGCTGAGCTGCCGAAGGTTTAAATTATGGTAGCTCGGCTTTTTTTGTTTGTGAGCGAAGGAGGAAAATATGCTAATCAGGGTAATGTACAGGGACAATACCTACGACATGGTGAAAGACATAGTTCTTGATGACCTGGTTCAATCCGAAAAGATTTTGAAGTTTTATCGTGCAGGCCATTGGGCGGTTATAGGTAGCGAGCCGGTCAGGGGAATGGGCGGCAGCGGTACAGGATATAGAAGAAGAAGATATGAAACGCACATGAGCCCCTGAAAAGTACGCCCTTTGTTCTTTCCCCCTGAATTGTCTTTGACTATGAAAACGAGAGGGTAAGCCGACGGGTTAGCGCCCCTGTCCCGGACCGGAAACAGGGCTAGAGGTGAAAGTCCTCCGTAAGAGTTGACATATCGTCAACAGAGCTAAGGGGGCTCCTCTCGGAGAAATATTAAGATAAACTTGATAACTGCCTATATCCAAAGCTCCTAATTTCCGCTGGAAATTCTGATTAAAGCCATTGTTATGCACATTTCGTTCGCAAATCCCCAGCAGTTTTAAGTTCCAATACCTGTTGATAAGTCGGGTGAACTCAATAGGGAGGACTTCCTCTTGCTATACGTAACAAAATTAATTGATTCTTAGGACCACCCAGGGTCATTATCAATCCTGCTTTTTCAAAGAGAAAGAGGAGGAACAATGATCCAGGCAAGGCCGATCAGCAGCAGACCACACAGCAGTGAAATCGAAGCAGTAAATTATCATGGCATAGCAGAGGTTTATATTGATCGCATTCTCCGGAAGATCACGAAGATGGAGCTTCCCACTGTGGAGCACATCGAGAGCTATATGCGCCATAAGTGGAGAATGAACCATAAACGAAGCACCATTGAAAAAAGCTTTCACGCCATAAGTTCCTTTCTCACTTTTTATGCTGGCTTAGGCAAGAGGCAACTTATAGATATTGTCAGTGACGATTTGGAGGCATTTATAGAACATGAGCAGGATCGGGGGCTGAAAGTCACTACGGCCAGAACACGACTTAAGCAACTGAGGGCTTTCATGAGGTTTCTGATCGATCAGGATATCATTAGTGAACATGTACTTAAACGCAAGATCAAACTGAAAGTACCGGATTACCTTCCAAGAGCTATTGCCCCTGGCGATGTTAGAAAGCTTCTCGGTGTCATTACAGAGATTCGTGACCGTGCACTCATCCTGATACTCTTAAGAACAGGCATGAGGATCGGTGAACTTCTCGGAACGAAGATGATTGATCTTGATGTCCGTGAGAAGAAGATACACATCTATGAGGGGGAAAAGAACTGCCTTGGACGCGTGGTATATCTAAGCGATGATGCACTGATGGCCTTAAAGCTTTGGCTCTCCAAGAGAAAGCCAGGGAAAGAGTATCTCTTCTATGGGGTGAGAAGTAAACAGTTATGTTACACAACGGCCCGGAATATCTTCACACAGGCTTTGAGGGAAACAGGGCTGCTGGGCAAAGGATATACGCTCCACAGCCTCCGGCATACCTTTGCAAGTGAACTGCTCAATGCCGGCATGCGCTTGGAATGTCTCCAGTTGCTGCTGGGGCATCGCGACATAGAGATGACCCGTCGATATGCTCGCCTGACTGACAAAAGTCGGGAAGAGGAATATTTTCGTGCCATGGTGATTATCGAGCAGGGAGGCATTCATGGAACCTACTGATGCAATTGCCAGATACAGGAGATTCCTGAAGCGAAGGAACTATTCGGTACACACGGTGAAAAACTACATGAATATTTTGAGCCACCTCAGTGTTTGGCTGAAGGTTCCCATAGAGCAGGTAACCTCCAAAGAAACCGACGCATATATGGATTATCTATTGCGAAGGAGAAAGAAACCAAAGACTATCAACTGTCATTTCGGCTGCATCCATGCCTTCTACGAGTATCTGATCGAAGACGAGGGAATGCCTATTACTAACCCGCTCAGAAAGAAGTATAGGCTGCGACTGTCCAGGCCACTGCCCAAACATCTCAGAGACGAACAGGTTGTGGCACTCTTCAACGAAATCAGTGATGCCAGAGATCGGGCCGTGTTTATGGTGATGCTCAGGTGCGGTCTGCGTGTTGAAGAGGTTGCACGACTGACAGTGGATGCGATAGAGTATCGCAGCAGACGGCTTTACGTATATACCTAGCACCAGTGATATAATTTCGAGGCAGTAATGTTATAACTGGTATTCAACAGAAACGGAATGGGGAACATCAGTTCCTTCATGAAAGCGAGATTGTCAGTTTATTGCCGTAGATGTGAAGTTAGATGAACAGTACTCAAAATTACTTATTTTCTCTCCCGTTATCTTTTTATAAAATTGTCTGGTAATTAGTATAGTTCCGTTTGTTTATAAGTAAATTTGTCACAAAAAAATTATTTTCTTATAATAAGTCATGGGCCCATCAGATGCAAATAAGACTAAGAAAGATCTTTTAGCTGAACTGAATACCTGTAGACAACGCATTAAAGAGCTTGAAGTCTCACTGGCAAAACAAAGTTGTTTGGATGAAAGCATAATTGGAAGTGAGGCCCGCTACCGTTCGCTTGTAGAATCTACCGAAGACTCCATTTACCTTTTCGACAGTGAATACAATTACATGTTCATGAACAAAAAACACATATCCAGGCTTGGCATTAAAGGCAACGAATATCTCGGAAGGCCTTATACTGATTTCCACAAACCGGAAGAATCACAAATGTTTCTTGAAAAACTTAATGAGGTTTTCAACAAGGGCATATCTCTTCAATTCCAACACAGGAGTCACAGAAACGGCAAGTACTTTCTTAGGACGCTAAGCCCAATAAAAGGGACGGACGGAAAGGTGGCTGCTGTTACTGTTGTATCAAAGGATATAAACAAGCTTAAGCTCGCAGAGTTTGAAAGGGATAAAATCATTTTTGAACTGCAGGGTGCCTTGCAACAGATAAAAACTTTGAAAGGGCTTATCCCTATTTGTGCCTGGTGTAAAAATATTCGTAACGACCAGGGCTATTGGCAGAAAATTGAAAGTTACATCTCAGAGCACTCCGAAGCTGACTTTACCCATGGCATATGCGAAAAGTGCCTTAAGAAGGTTTCTAAAGAAGAAGGTAATGAGGAATGAAAGCCGCTTTATTACGCCGATATTCTTTGTATCCTGTCATTAAGCATGTTTGAGATCGACCACTTTAAGGAAGTCTGAGGGAGTGTGTCATGAGGGGTACACGCGAAAATCAATGCTCGCGGCAGGATGTCCGGATTTTTGTTATCAGGTGTAAAACGTGAGCCGGTCCTTTCAAACTGGAAAAGGCAGTTATCGATTCGGTTCCGCTTTTACCTGATCAGAGCAATTTACTGCTATTAAGTTCTTTAAGGACCATTTCGATAAACAGATTAACGGCTTCATCGCGCGATGTTTCCTCCGCCACTTGCGAAAGGTAAGACCGGACCAGTGTTTCGTTGCGTACATCATAGATATTTGTGACAACGGCAAAATAGTCCAGATCATAGACAGACCGGGGATCTGTAACAATAAAAAACGAGTCGTCATAGAAAGAATTCCAGCCGGTATTATAACCCATCGGCACGATGTAGCCGCTGACTGTAACAAGGCGTGAGTACTCGTCTTCGCTTACGGCCCGCGCCACTATTACGTTATCAATCCCCAACTGCCTGACCCTGGCCACAACTGCCTCACGCTTCGGCCTGGTCCCCGGTTGACGCATTACCCTATTGCCCGGAAACGCCTCGACGCCGCTTTCGCTGAGCCGCGTGGCAAAAACATTTTCAAAATTATTCCGGATGTAATCAATACCGGTAACGAAGATAATCAGGGTCTTCCCCAGCTTCTGACTGTAGTTTTCATCTTTCCACACATGAATGGTACTTTTAGGGGCGCATGAAACAGTGAACAACATGACCACCCCCAGGATTAAGAAATTATTTCGCAAAAAACTGTTCATTACATTAATCCTCCATTTATAAAACTGACTGACCCGGCACTTGTTTCTAAAATTATTTGAAACAGCCGGATATTCCCCGAAGACAGGTAATACCGGACTCATACTAACATATATTATTTATGTAAATGAACCTCCCCGCGGGAAAAAGGACCTTGGACCCCAGAGTGTCCCTTCAATGCTCCTACGCAGGTCCTCCCGGCGATACCGACATAAGGAGTTCTTGAACTTTCACGACAATCCGGTCCGGCATCGAGTCGCGGTTGCCTGGCGTGACTTCGTGGATCTCAATATCCGGCCTTTTTTTACGGACAATATGAAATCATCTCCCCCCAGGGTAATCGTGCCTATGATAATATTCGGAGAGTCGAGGGCCTCAAGGGCCGCCTTTTTGAAGACCCCGGAGAAACACTCCATTTTGCCGATCTCGTCAAGGATAATGATATTTCCCCTGATCGGAGCTATCGAAGAGACAGCTATAGTTTCTATATTTCCGATGCTCACGCCATACCTCCTGATATGAAAATCCGATTGAATGTCCTGGTGCGCAAGATATCCTCTTCTGCCGTCCAGCGTTTTCATGATAAACTCATCTTGCCTTCAACTCTCTCTTCTTCGGTATAGAACCCATTTGCCTCAAGGCCAAGCCTCTTGATTACCTTCTTGATCACCGTAGTTTTTCCGGAGGAGGGGGCACCTGTAAGGAATATGTTCTTCTTCAGAACTGTCATAGAATAATTTTAAAAGCTAAAACAAAATATCGCAGGGAATAGCTGCCTGCGGCCTCTGCGAGAGTCTGAAAAATGCCTTATGCCTGCAAGAAGCTTGTATGCCTTTCTGCTCGTCTTGGCAAAAAAACCTGTCAGCTTCCTCTGTACATTATCGCTCTGACACTTCAGCGCTACTCCCGGCTTTTCCTCATATCCCCTGAAGTGAAAGAAAGACCGTAAATTCCATGTTGCAGCCCTTGTAGACATATTCATATGCAGGCATACCATCCCTCCTTCATGTTCCGTATCCTTCTGTCTCTATCTCAATCATATCATGAAGGCGTC
>CAWDEY010000012.1:0-8962 GCA_963801505.1 uncultured Nitrospira sp. | reverse complement strand
TCTACGTCGAGGGCCTTGGCTAATGCACAGGCAATAACTGCTATCCTTGAATTATCAACACAGGAACCGACATGCAATGAAGGAGGAATATTAAGAAGTCCGCATATTTCCTTGAGCCCGGGACCAGCCAGTTCTTTAGCTTCAGGCACCTGCAACCCAGCCTTGCCAGCGGCCACGTTGGCGCATCCTGTGGTAAGGACCAGTATGTCATTAGCTATCAGGCGCTTTATGAGCCCACGTGACCATAATCCTGTCTGACTTTAGGGTTGTTGCATCCCACGACACCGACCGCCCCTTATTTTGCCTGCCTTTATCAGCATCGATTAAAGGGGTCAGGCTTCCGCCGAGCGCTAACTATGGATTCGACTGAAAATCCGGTCATATTTTTTACTGGTAAGACTGGAATAGACACCCTGTCTCTGTTCCTGCGGGTATAGTTTTCTATTGATTCCTTGACCAGTCGGAACGCCTGTTCCTTAGCGTTCTCAGGTGTAAATTCAACATGCTCCATAAAAGGGAACTTCGCCTTGTCCGATGTAGAATACAGCTTTGTGTGATAACACTGCGCCACCTGTCCGAGTGAAGGCATGATACACTGGTAATCCACGATGATTGATTCAACAGCTCCGGTGACGATCGTCAGCTCAGTCATAAGATGGTTGCCAGCCATGGGTATTTTCCTGCGCATCATGAGTTCATTGCCTGTGCAGCAGAGTCCGGCCAGGTTGATGCCTTTGGCACCCTTTGACTTTGCAAGAGAGATCATTGCACTGTCTTCAACAGCCAGACCTATCATCTCCGACACGACCGGGTTGTGGCCATGCACCAGTATGTTTACCTGGTCCGCTTTCAATACTCCGAGATTAACTTCGGAAAATCCGGGTTGTGGAGTTCCGAATATAATATCAGAAAGTTCGGTGCCGATCATCGAGCCGCCATAACCATCCGAAAGGCTGTTTCTGACTGCATGCAGAAGTATGGAGACGTAATTGTTGTCAACACCCATGTGTGTCCGGTGCATGGTCTCGGTGGTCTCCCTGTCTATCCCCCGGGGGACAACACCCAATTTTTCCCAAAGCTCCAGCCTCTGTTTTGGGACCCTGTCAAGGAAGGTTGGTCTCCCCTTCTTCATACCAAAATCTTCCATCATTGCTTCCGCAAGTCTTAATGCGATCTCCTCATTACTGAGACCTGATGTATCTATGCCATATTCAGCGGCGACCCTTTTCATTTTTTCAGGGTCTTTTATTGTATATCCCGGTGCCTTGCCGGTCCCTATTTTATGGAGGACGCCGACAAGGTCCCGGGCATGGTCTGAATGTGACGCGGAACCGGCAGCAACCATCCTTGCCAGATTTCTCGCCGCAATTATATCGGCGTCAGCTCCGCATACGCCGTAATGCGCGCCTTTCCCGTGCGGATCGATTCTGCACGGGCCCATAGCGCACACACGGCATGATAACCCTGTTCTGCAAAACAGGCACTGCGGCTCCTGCTTCCTGGCCCGGTCCCATGCAGTTACCACCCCGTCGTCATGGGCCTTTTTCAGCATTGCTTGTGCATCCGTCGCAATAGAGAATTCCTGATACTTATCCATGATAGCCTCCTCCTTCAGAGCACATACGATTCTACGAATGTCACTAATTGCCTACTGTCGACTTTATTGTGCCTTTGAGCTCAGATAAGTCTGATGATTTTACAATATACGCATCTGAACACCAGACCTCAAAGTCATCTCTGTAATCATAAGTGGTGAGCAATATTATCGGCACCCCTGGCCTAATCGACTTCATTTGCCCCAGTAGTTTAATCCCTTCATCGTTATATGACATACAGACGTCAAGGGTTACGAGGTCAGGGTTTTCTTTTTGAAAAAACTCCATTCCCTTTGAACAAGTTGTTGCGGTCACGATATTGTAACCGTCTTCTTCCAGCTCTTCATCGTCAACTACCAAGATTTTCATTCTATCGAAATCTTTTTTTTCCTTCTGCTTTGCCTCTTCTGTTTTGGGGACTCTTATCTCAAGAATGCCGTCTTTAAACTGTGCCTTAACTTTGTCCGCTTGCACTTCAGAGGGCAGACGAAAAGCTCGGGTAAAAGAACCATATGAACGCTCCATCCTATAAAAGTCCTTTTTCTCTACTTTCTCTTCTTTCTTCTTTTCTCCTGAAATCGTTATGGTGTTATCACTAAGCTTCACATCGATTTCTTCTTTCTTCATACCCGGCAGTTCAGCTTTAATTACTACATCACCGCCATCATCAAAAATATCCACTGTCGGAGAGAGTTCTGCCATTTCAGGCATTCTCAGCCTCGGAAACCATGAGGGGCCATATACAGAAAGAGGTCTTCCGAAAAAATCTTCAAATCTTCTTTCCATATCGTCTAAGGGAGAAAGCAGCTTGGCTGGTTCAACTTTTACTACCTCTTTTGATTTTACTTTTTCCATAACATACCCCCTGAACATAAAATTGTAATTATCAGTATCCCTTATATTTCATCCTACTCCTAAGTTACTGAATGTCAATCAATAAAGTGTGCCTAAAGTGTGATCAATTGCAGGTCTGAAAAGAAGTAAGATGAAAAGGGGCAAACAGCAGTTTGTCCTCAAGCCCTGAGACAATTGACTGGGCTAACTTCCTTGCATTTGAGAATCTATGACTTTTTGCTCGTTTTTGCGAAGAAAGCTGTAATTTTTCTTTCCACATGGTTGCTTTGACAGTGCGGACACCTGATTATTTGGTGAGCTTCATATTCTTTTATAGAAAGGAAAATTGTGAATCCTTTGCCACAATCTTTACAGGTATATTCATAGGCGGGCATTAATACGCTCCTCTTTCAGGGTTTATGTAAAATGAGCCAAGATTTCAGCCTTGGGGGTTCCCGTCAAGTCAACAGAGATGTTTTTAACCATTTTGGCCTTTATCTGCGGCTCCAAATTTTTGATGATCTCTTTGTTGATTTTTTCGGTAGCTGCCAAATACCAGTTTTCAGGATCTTCTTTTTCTATTAACGCGCTTATATCCATTGCGATCATTTTTTCAAGCTTTTTTCTGGTTTCCGATTCAAGATGGTGAGGTTCACCGTATCCTTTGGCAACTTCACCTTTTCCGCCGCCTCCCGTGAATCTCCCCGCTATATCACTCAACTTATCTCCCAACTTGCCATGTCCTTCAAGAGAATCATAACTCTCTATCAGATCAATTATGGGTCGTCCAAGAGGGCCCGTGGTGACTCTGTATGCCTTAAAATGCCCTAAATCGACCGTAATCACTATTATGCTCATGATATTTCTTCCTTAATTAAGAGTAAAATGATTTGTTAGTACTTATAAAATAATTGTACATTTTAATTCCATAATTGCAATATTTATTTTTCCTGGCTATAGAGTGATACAATGTGATCATAACCCTGTTTGAAAGACCTCTAAGGAAAGGCAAGACAATGCAGAAATGGAATGCTGTTATCAGTGTCAATGAACGGGGCTTTGCAGAGGCATTTAAAAAACTCGGTTGTTTCGGGCCCATAAAAAAAACCGGTTTTTTCAATGTCCTTTTCATAAGGACGGATGATTTAGACGGTATGCTCGATACCCTGCGCCAATGGATGTCAGAGGACCCTAATGCCCTGTCCTTCATGTCGAAGCTGATACCTGTTACAGATACCTTCAGCTTTCAGTCTCCAGGTGAATTTGAGGAAAAGACAAAGGAGATCGTTCTGGAATGGGTACCTGAACTGGAAGGTAAGGGGTTTCATGTAAGAATGCGCCGCCGTGGATTCAAGGGCAAGCTTTCAGGGCTTCAAGAGGAGCAATTCCTTGATAAATTTCTCCTAGAAGCACTTGAAAAGACAGGACACCCCGGCCATATCACCTTTGAAGACCCTGATGCCATTATAGCTGTCGAGACAATAGCACAGTGGGCGGGGCTTTCGCTTTGGAGCCGGGAAGGGCTGCAAAAGTACCCTTTTATAAGGCTTGACTGAAACAATTGCGTATTGACGGGAGCAGAATATGAAGGGAATCCTCATAATACAAGAGGTCAAGCTCAGCAGGGATGTCCTGGTATGCCTGGCCAAAAAAAAGAGTGTGCCTGAGCGAGACCCGAAGGCCGGAGAGTGAAGGATACTGAGTGCAGCGAATTCCTGCAGTGGTGCCTGCCGCACCTCCGGCTCCGCTGGCCCGGCTTCCGCAAGGTCAGAAAGCAGGTCTGCAAGCGGCTCAGCCGCCGTATAGGCCGACTGGGTCTTACAGGCCTCGTTGCCTACAGGGAATATCTCGATGGCCATAATGAGGAATGGCAGGTGCTCGATTCGCTCAACCGGGTGACCATCTCCCGCTTCTATCGTGACAGGAGGGTTTTTGATGTCTTGCGTTCCGAAATACTCCCGTCCCTTGCAAGACGCGCTTTGACGGAGGGCGAAAAAGAGGTGCGCTGCTGGAGTGCCGGAAGCTGCTCTGGGGAGGAGCCTTATACTCTCCAGATCCTCTGGAAGATATGCGTGCTGCCTGTGACTGGTCAGGGTGTCCCTCTCAGGATCATCGCAACTGACACAGGCACTGAGCTGCTTGAGAGGGCTGGAAAGGGATCATTTATGGGGAGCAGTCTCAGGGACCTTCCCGGGGAATTGATCAGTCAGGCGTTTGGTCATTCAGGGGAATTCTATTCTGTCCTGAAGGATTTTAGGGAGAATATCGAGTTCGCAAAGCAGGACATCCGTAAGGAGTTGCCCGACGGGACCTTCCATCTCATACTCTGCCGCAACATTGTATTTACCTATTTCGACGAGTTGCAGCAGAGGGGGACCCTCATCAAGATAATCGGAAAGCTTGTAACAGGAGGATTTCTTATTATCGGCATCCATGAATCGCTCCCTGAGGGGGATTTCAGTCTGAAACAATACAGCAATATCCCGTGTATTTATCAGAAGACGCCTTCATGAATAAAATTAATTAAGTAAATAATATATGTTAGTATGAGTCCGGTATTACCTGTCTTCGGGGAATATCCGGCGCGTTTCAAATAATTTTAGAAACAAGTGCCGGGTCAGTCATTTTTATAAATGGAGGATTAATGTAATGAACAGTTTTTTGCGAAAGAATTTCTTAATCCTGGGGGTGGTCATGTTGTTCACTGTTTCATGCGCCCCTAAAAGTACCATTCATGTGTGGAAAGATGAAAACTACAGTCAGAAGCTGGGGAAGACCCTGATTATCTTCGTTACCGGTATTGATTACATCCGGAATAATTTTGAAAATGTTTTTGCCGCGCGGCTCAGCGAAAGCGGCGTCGAGGCGTTTCCGGGCAATAGGGTATTGCGTCAACTGGGGACCAGGCCGGAGCGTGAGGCAGTTGTGGCCAGGGTCAGGCAGTTGGGGATTGATAACGTAATAGTGGCGCGGGCCGTAAGCGAAGACGAGTACTCACGCCTTGTTACAGTCAGCGGCTACATCGTGCCGATGGGTTATAATACCGGCTGGAATTCTTTCTATGACGACTCGTTTTCTATTGTTACAGATCCCCGGTCTGTCTATGATCTGGACTATTTTGCCGTTGTCACAAATATCTATGATGTACGCAACGAAACACTGGTCCGGTCTTACCTTTCGCAAGTGGCGGAGGAAACATCGCGCGATGAAGCCGTCAATCTGTTTATCGAAATGGTCCTTAAAGAACTTAATAGCAGTAAATTGCTCTGATCAGGCAAAAGCGGGAGCAGTACCTTTCCAGCAGATGAAACTGTCGCAAAAGACAGCTTTTTCAATATGACCTATGTATAATAGCTGCAATAATTCGGCTTTTGTTTCTTAAGGAGGGAAATAAAATGAAAACAAGACATATCCTGTATTTCGTTGTGGCAATACTTGTCTGTTTGTTATTTTCGCTTGTATATGCGGATACTTTTGGGACCAAGAAGAAAAGACCAAAACCAGACGAATATGGGACCATTGTTTTGAACAATTATTCAGAGAAAAAGTCCATTGCACCGGTGGTCTTCAGACACTGGTTTCACAGGTCGAGATATACGTGCAGGTTGTGTCATGTTGACATCGGGTTTGCCATGAAAACCGGTGGAACAGGGATCACTGAAAATGACAATAAAAACGGACTATATTGCGGGGCATGCCACAATGGGAAAGAAGCTTTCAGTGCAGAAGAGAAACAATCTAATGGGGATATAATCAAAAACTGCGACAGGTGCCACTCATTTGGGAAAAAGGTTGCGTTTAAGCATGACTTCTATGCATTCAGAAAGGGGCTTCCCCAGGAAAGATTCGGCAATGGAATTGACTGGATTAAAGCAGAGGAGATGAAGATCGTAACGCTTAAGGACCAGCTTGAAGGGATCTCGATAAAAAGAAAAAAACTGACGAACCCCAAAGAACTGGAACTGTCTGCAAAAACTGTAGGGATGCCGAATATTATTTTTTCACATAAAAAACATGCTATCTGGAATGGCTGCGAACTCTGCCACCCCGAGATCTTTGGAGTCAAGAAAGGCGCAACAGTTTATACCATGCAGGACATATTCAACGGCAGGTACTGCGGGGCCTGCCATGGCTCAGTAGCATTTCCGAATGACGATTGCCAGAGATGTCATACTGAAGCAGTTTTGTAAGACGTGATGCAAAGGCTAATATTAATTACAGTCCTGACAGTTCTTATGCTTTTGTCCGGTAATGTATTTGGTATGTACAAATTTGATTTATGGCCTCTTCCTCCCCCGGAAGAATATGGGAACATCCTCATAAATCGCACTTCGCAAAAAAACAATGTCAAGCCTGTGACTTTCTCTCACTGGAGTCACCGTACAAAGTACACATGCAGGGTATGTCATTTCGAACTTGGATTTGAGTTTAAAACAAACTCAACTGATATCACGGAAGAAGACAACAAAAAAGGTCTCTTCTGCGGTGCCTGCCATAACGGGACAATTGCCTTCGGCCATACCGAGGAACATTGCGAAGAATGTCATAACGGCGATCTTTCCTACGGTTCGAACAAATTCGAAGAACTGAAAAGCAAATTACCCAAAGCAGCATATGGAAACGAGATCGGCTGGTCAAAAGCTCTTAAAGAGGGGGCTATAAAACCGAAATACAGCATTTATAAGGATGAAAAACCTCTTGCCTTTGACAAACTGCTTGAGCTTAAGGCGGAATGGGCCTTTATCCCCCCGGCTGAATTTTCTCATGAAGCACATGTACAGTGGCTGGACTGTTCCAATTGTCATCCCGATATATTCAATATCAAAAAGAAGACAACAAAACATTTTGAAATGAAATACATACTGGCGAAAAAATTCTGCGGGGTATGTCATCTTACTGTAGCTTTGCCAATAGACGACTGCAAGGGATGTCATCCCAAGATGAAGTGAGAGGGGAGTGAAATGAAAAAGAGAAATACCGGCATTGTCCTGTTTTTGTTTCTGTTAATGTCTTATTTTTCTCCTGTGGTATCAGCCCAGTCCTGGATCGAGGAATTCGATAGGATCTGCGGCCAGACTCAAGACGCTGATTCGCTGCCGACGGCAAAACTTAAAGAGCTTGTTGCGGAAAGCGATAAACTACCTGAAGTCATTGAGGCTGGCAACGACCCGGGGAAGAAGGTCTATATCTTCAGGCTGAAAAAATGCCGGAATTTGTTCTTATACATAATGGACCTGAGAGAGGCGCCGGGCGGAGCTGGTCCCAAACAGTAGGAGGCATCTGAATTTTACCAGTTGCCGGTTGTTTTCTCTTAAAGCGCAAATTTCGCCACTAAGGCGGCCCGTTTCAAAGGCAAATTGGATGATATCTCTGTGCTTGTCGGGAATTAAGGTCGGGGCATCAACTTGGCTGTCGAAATCAAGGGCTGTCCTGTCGGCATCGTCCTGAATGTCTTTGATGTAGGCGCTGGTTCATCTCTTGCGGCTCCTGTTAAGCCTCTACTTTTCAAAGGAAACATGCTTAATGACAGGATACAAAGAATATCGGCGTAATAAAGCGGCTTTCATTCCTCATTACCTTCTTCTTTAGAAACCTTCTTAAGGCACTTTTCGCATATGCCATGGGTAAAGTCAGCTTCGGAGTGCTCTGAGATGTAACTTTCAATTTTCTGCCAATAGCCCTGGTCGTTACGAATATTTTTACACCAGGCACAAATAGGGATAAGCCCTTTCAAAGTTTTTATCTGTTGCAAGGCACCCTGCAGTTCAAAAATGATTTTATCCCTTTCAAACTCTGCGAGCTTAAGCTTGTTTATATCCTTTGATACAACAGTAACAGCAGCCACCTTTCCGTCCGTCCCTTTTATTGGGCTTAGCGTCCTAAGAAAGTACTTGCCGTTTCTGTGACTCCTGTGTTGGAATTGAAGAGATATGCCCTTGTTGAAAACCTCATTAAGTTTTTCAAGAAACATTTGTGATTCTTCTGGTTTGTGGAAATCAGTATAAGGCCTTCCGAGATATTCGTTGCCTTTAATGCCAAGCCTGGATATGTGTTTTTTGTTCATGAACATGTAATTGTATTCACTGTCGAAAAGGTAAATGGAGTCTTCGGTAGATTCTACAAGCGAACGGTAGCGGGCCTCACTTCCAATTATGCTTTCATCCAAACAACTTTGTTTTGCCAGTGAGACTTCAAGCTCTTTAATGCGTTGTCTACAGGTATTCAGTTCAGCTAAAAGATCTTTCTTAGTCTTACTTGCATCTGATGGGCCCATGACTTATTATAAGA
Organism: uncultured Nitrospira sp.; assembly: GCA_963801505.1. Classification (GTDB taxonomy): domain Bacteria; phylum Nitrospirota; class Thermodesulfovibrionia; order Thermodesulfovibrionales; family UBA6898; genus JAOUFP01. The sequence goes on along the minus strand of CAWDEY010000012.1, from coordinate 245 downwards.
AAATAATTTTTTTGTGACAAATTTACTTATAAACAAACGGAACTATACTAATTACCAGACAATTTTATAAAAAGGTAACGGGAGAGAAAATAAGTAATTTTGAGTACTGTTCATCTAACTTCACATCTACGGCAATAAACTGACAATCTCACTTTCATGAAGGAACTGATGTTCCCCATTCCGTTTCTGTTGAATACCAGTTATAACATTACTGCCTCGAAATTATATCACTGGTGCTAGGTACA
>CAWDEY010000011.1:0-319362 GCA_963801505.1 uncultured Nitrospira sp. | reverse complement strand
ATGCCACGTATTGCTTTTATTGTTGTAAGCACAGGATTGGGGGCTGTCGGACCGAGTCCGCAAAGAGATGCTGCAAGAATGTCCCTGCCAAGGTCCTGCAGTGTCTCTATATCTTCAACTTTTCCCTTTCCTTCTGTAATGTCGGTGAGCATGTCAAGCAGGATCTTTGTACCAACCCTGCAAGGTGTGCACTTGCCACAGGATTCGTCAGCAGTAAAATCAAGGAAAAATTTGGCTGTGCCGACCATGCAGGTATTGTCATCCATGACAACCATCCCTCCTGAGCCCACAATTGCGCCGGTTGCGACAATATCTTCGTATGTTACAGGTATATCGAGGAGGCTTTCAGGTATGCATCCCCCTGAAGGACCCCCGAGCTGTACTGCCTTGAATTTTCTTCCCTTCTTGGGTCCGCCGCCGATATCATAGATGATCCTTCGAAGCGGTATCCCCATCGGCACCTCGACTAGTCCGACATTGTTAATTGCACCAGTGAGGGCGAAGACCTTGGTGCCGGAACTCTTTTCGGTCCCGAGACTTCTGTACCATTCAGAACCGTTCATTATAATCGGGGCTATCTGGGCCAGTGTCTCTACATTGTTTAAGACAGAAGGCTTGTCCCACAGCCCTTTGTGGGCAGGAAAAGGTGGTCTTGGACGCGGCATGCCGCGTTTGCCTTCTATCGAACGCATAAGCGCTGTTTCCTCACCGCAGACAAAAGCGCCTGCGCCAAGATATATATCGAGTTCAAAGTCAAAACCTGTATCGAAGTATGTTCTTGCCGAGCAGCCCTGCCTCTGTTGCCTGGTCTATGGCAAGCCGCAGCCTTTTGACAGCCAGAGGATATTCTGCCCTGACATATATGTACCCATAATTGGAACCTATGGCCCTTGCACCGATGATCATGCCCTCGATGACAGAATGGGGATCCGACTCCATTACAGACCTGTCCATGAAAGCACCCGGGTCTCCTTCATCACCGTTGCAGAGCATGTATTTCACATCAGACTTTGATTTTGATGCGAATTCCCATTTCAGGCCAGTGGGGAAGCCCGCGCCGCCCCTGCCCCTTACCCCTGAATCCTTTACAACTTTTATGATATCTTCGGGCTTCATCTCGGTCAATGCCTTTGCCGCAGCCTGATAGCCGTCCCTCGATATGTATTCCTCTATTTTTTCAGGGTCTATGAGTCCCTTGTTCCGGAGGACCCTCAGCACCTGGTACTTGAAAAACGGGATGTCCTTCATCAAAGGCATTGCGGTTTTCTTTTCAGGCTCCTTGAACATAAGCTTCTGGTAAGGCCTGCCCTTGAGAAAATGTTCTTCTACCAGTGTGGGTATCTCTTCAACAGTGAGCCTCTGGTAAAAAATCTCATCCGGGTACACGACCATGACAGGCCCTTCCGCGCAGTAGCCGTTACAGCCGGTCAGCACCAATTTTATCTCTTCCTCAAGTCCCCTCTTTTTGAGTTCTTCCTGGAGGGCGGCTTTCACCTTCATGGTTCCGCTGGCCACACACCCAGTGCCTGCACATAACATCAAATTCGCACGAACCTTTTCCATTACTAGCCTCCTATAAAATCAGGGATTAGGGGTTGGGGATTAGTTTTTTGCATTATTTACCAATCCCAAGTCCCAAACCCCTAAACCCTGTTTTTTAATATGTTGTTTCACATCCGGTTACCAGTGCATATTTTTCAATGGGTTTTCCTCCCATGATATGTTCCTGGAAGATCTCTCTGATCTTCTGATCATTAAGGTCGCAGTATCTTACCGGCGGCTGGTTCATGATCTCAACAGTCGCAAGCGGCTCGCGCGCGCAAAGACCTGCGCAGCCCGAGGTCGTGACAATTACGTCTGTTACATTGGCCTTGCTTATCTCGTCCATAACAGCTGTCATCACAGCCCTTGCACCTGCGGCTATGCCGCATGTTCCCATGTGGACAGTCACCTTTGCGCGATATCCGCCTTCCCTCAACTGAAACTCAGCCTTATGTTTTTCCTTGATCTTCAGGAGATCATCTATTGTTAATCTTGCCATGTTATGCCTCCTCTTCTGTCATTTCTGCTTCCTTTAATGCTCCAACAACGGTTGGATCATACTCTCCTAAAATCGACAGTGCCTTTGGCGCGGTCAAGGCGCCGTAAGTCTCCTGGTCGATCATCATGACCGGAGCAAGTCCGCAGGCGCCGAGACATCTGACTCCCTCCAGAGAGAACTTCCTGTCCTCTGTTGTCTCTCCTATTTCAATTTTCAGTGTCTCGTTTATCTTTTGTACGATTTTTTCGATCCCTTTTACATAGCAGGCCGTGCCGATGCATACCCTTATGTTGTGGTCACCCCTTGGCTTCATTGTAAAGAATGAATAGAAGGAGACCACGCTGTGCACCTCGGCATCCGTGAGGTTCAGGCCTTTTGCTATCCTTTTTTGAACAACAGGCGGGAGGTAGCCGACGATCTCCTGCGCGCGCTGAAGCACAGGAATGAGGCAGCCTGGCCTGGTCCTAAACTGTTCCACGACCCTGTCGAGTTCTGCCGCCATTGCCGGCGGGAATTCCTCCGAGGGCTTCTTCTCTTCAGGCTTAACCCCCCTTGACCATTCGACCGCCCTCTGCGTAACATCCAGCAGTACAGAAGGGGTAAAAGGTTTAGGGATATAATCTATGATGCCAAGCTCAATCGCCTCTTTTATAGTGTCCTGGGACGGATAGCCTGTGATGATAAGGATGCCTATGGAAGGCCTGGCTTTCTTTATCCATCTGATGAGGGTTATACCGTCGACTTCAGGCATCTTGAGGTCAGTGAATACAAGGTCATAATCGCCATGTTCCAGCTTGATTATCGCCTCCCTGCCCCCGAGTGCCCCTTCTACATTATACCCTTCACTGCCCAGGACTCTTTGGGCACTTTTTATTACAACAAGTTCGTCATCAACAACCAAGATTTTGGGTTCTCCTGACATAAAAGTCCTCCTGTTTATATAATTACGAAATGTTCAAGGGTTGTACCCGTGCAAGCCACAGAAGCCATCCCTCGCTGAGGTTGTCCCTTACAAGGGCGCTCATTGCGTTATTGGCCTGATGGTTGAGTTCAACCACCCTTCCCGACATAGGGGATACGAGTTCATCTGTCTGGCCCCCGCCGGAGAGGATTTTTGCAAAACTTTCACCTGCCATAACTTCCTTGAGGTTCTCCGGAAGATCTATGTACATAAGATGTCCGCCCAGCAACCAGTACCTTATATCGCAGCCGATCTCCCACAGGCCGTCCCTGACAGGTCTTGCCCATGTGCCTTCCTTGTAGAAGATGACCGGGTTGGCCGTATCTCTCAGTGATACAATATCGTTTCTGAATTCGTCTATAAAGGCCTTCCTTAAAATCCACCCCCTGTTGTCGAAGACCTTGTTGGCCACATTGAGCATGAAATCAGGGGTGAAAGGCTTTTCAATGAACTCGAAGGCGCCGAGCTTTACAGACTCTTTTGCTTCTTCGAGGGTAGGGTAGCCTGTTATGATAACAACGTCGAGTTTGGGCTGTATGATCTTCGACTCCCGAAGAACGCTGATGCCGTTTGTATCAGGCAGTCTTATGTCTGAGATAAGGAGATCGAACTCCTCGTTGGAGATTTTCTTTATCGCGTCTTCACCTTTGTCAGTGGTGATTATATTAAATCCTTCAGCGCCGAGGATCCTTTTGCAGCTGAGTGTTACTACCGGATCATCATCAAGGACCAGTATTTTGCCCTTTCTTTCCATAAAATGCCCTCCCTGTTATGTATTCTTGAAACCACGCATGTACATTGCTACATTATGCAATAAAAATGCCATTAAAAAATATCCTTAAAAATCAAGGCAAAAGTTTAATAAGACGTTCGTCTCTTCCCTTGACTTCTCCATCTGTATAAAAACTCTATACATTTGAACTGATATATTTAAGAAAAACTAAGATTATAATAAGCTATACAATGGGAATCCAGGTGTATGTTATTTCTATACACATTTATCTCCTTGATTGAGTTGTTTTGATGGTTTTTCAAGGTTGCCCTGCAATTTGTTTAGATAAATTGTATTTTTTAAGCAGGGCATGGAAATTCGTCCTTTGCATGCCTACATCCGAGGCTGCCTTTGATATGTTCCACATGTTTCTCCTGAGGGCTTCCATGACAAACATCTTTTCGATGTCTTCCACTGACTGGAGTCTCAGGTTCTTTTTCTTTTCCTTCAATGCCAGTATTGTTTTTGGAATATCTTCCCTCGGCGATATATCAAGTGACTGGAGATGCTCAGGCATCAGTGTTTTGGACTGGCAGAGAATGACCGAGCGCTGAATAATGTTTTCCAGCTGCCTGATGTTTCCAGGCCAGTCATAACAGACCAGCATCTTCATTGCGTCAGCGGATATGTGTGACACATTTTTTTCCAGTTCCCTGCTGTATCTACTGAGGAAGTGATAGGAGAGATGCGGGATGTCCTCTTTCCTCTCCCTTAAAGCCGGAAGATGTATTGGGAAGATGTTGAGTCTGTAGAAAAAGTCCTCCCTGAAAGTCCCCTCTTTTGTCATGACCTTCAGGTCCCTGTTTGTTGCAGAGATGAACCTTACATCGATATGGACCTGTTTCCGCTCCCCTATTGGCCTGAATTCACGCTCCTGAAGGACCCTCAGCAGTTTTGCCTGCGTTGCAACATCCAGGTTCCCTATCTCGTCAAAAAAGATGGTGCCGCCGCTGGCCAGCTCAAGAAGCCCTTTTTTCTTTTCAAGAGCGCCGGTAAAGGCGCCTTTGGCGTGTCCGAAGAGTTCTGACTCTATAAGTGTCCCCGGGATGGTCATGCAGTCAACGACAACAAAGGGCTGGTCCTTTCTGGAGCTGTTGAAGTGTATGGCCTTGGCGACCAGCTCTTTCCCTGTGCCGCTTTCGCCTGTTATCAAAACTGTACTGCCTGTATTGGCCACCCTGGCGATAAGCTGAAAGACCTTCTGGATTGCCTGCGAGATGCCGACAATATTGCCGAGTTCATAATGGGAAGGGATGACTTCTCTCAGATCGATATTCCCGGCCATGAGTTTTTTTCTTTCAAGCGCCTTTGAGGTTATGGACATCAGGTCTTCGGGACTAAAGGGTTTTTCTATGTAGTCGAAAACTCCGATCTTCATGGCCCTTACAGCTGTCTTTACAGTGCCGTATCCGGTCATAATGACCACCTCTGTGTCAGGCCATGTTTCCCTGATCTTTCTGAGCACCTCGATGCCATCCATGTCAGGCATCATCAAGTCGGTGATGACAAGATCGAACGCATGGTTTTTAAGGAGGGTAAATCCATCTCTGCCATTCGCGGCTGTTTTGACAGAATAGCCCTCAGGCTCAAGGATGCGATCGGCAGCTTGTTCTGAGAATCTCTTCGTCGTCTATGATGAGTATTCTGCCTCTGTTCATGATTTCCTATGCTTTAAGCAATGTTCATGCTGCTTAAACTGTTGTCCTGATCCGGGCAAACCGGAACTGCAATACATTTTTTACCACAGAGACACAGAGTACGCGAAGAAAAACAAAAAAAAGTTCTCAAAAAATAATCTTAACTCTGTGCTCTCTGTGTCCTCTGTGGTGAAAATTCTTTTATGTCTGTAATCATTTTTTCTTGTTGGCCATGGCTTCGGCAACAGCAGAAACAAGCGCGTCGGGAGTGAAAGGCTTTTCAATATAGTCGTATGCCCCGAGCTTGATGGCCTTTACAGCAGTGTCGACTGTCTGGTACCCTGTGACAATGATGACCGCGGTTTCGGGCCATTTTTCCTTGATTATTCTGAGCACCTCGATGCCGTCCATGTCAGGCATTTTCAGGTCCGTAAGGACAAGATCGAACCTTTCCTCACTGGCCATTTTCAGGCCTTCGACGCCATTTTTTGCAAGCCTTACTTCATAGCCCTCAGGGGAGAGCGTCCGGTCGCAGCTCGTTCTTACTATGTCCTCGTCATCGACAACAAGAATTCTGCCTTTGCTCATGTATTCTCCCTTTGTGCGGGAAGCTTTATAGTAAAACAGCTCCCTTCGTTAAGTTTGGTTATAACTGTGATCTTCCCCCCGTGTTCCTGTATTATGCCGTGGCTTACCGCAAGTCCCAGTCCCGTACCTTTCCCAACGGGCTTTGTAGTGAAGAAGGGCTCAAACAGCTTTTCAAGGTTCTCTGTAGGGATGCCCGGTCCGGTGTCCTTGAACTCCACTTCTACGAAGTCCTGATCGTTTTCAGGTGCGTTTCGTGTGGTTAGGGTCAGGGTCCCCTTGCCTTCCATAGCGTCGGCTGCATTTACGATCATGTTGAGAAACACCTGCTGCAGCTGCGAAGAGTCGGCCTTGACGCGCAGCAGCGCGGGGTCAAAATCAGTTATCAGCTTTATATCGAAGAAGTCGGCCTTGTTGCGAACAATATTTATGGAACTGTGCAGTACGTCGTTAATGTTGGTAAGCGCTTTTTCTGCAGCTGAAGCACGTGCAAACCCAAGTAGACCTTTGATTATAGTTGAGCACCTGTTTGCCTGGTCTATGATCACCTCTATGTCCTCCCGCTCCTGTGTGCCCGGGGGGAATTTTTTAAGAAGGAGATGCCCGAAGGTCACGATCCCTGTCAAAGGACTGTTGATTTCATGGGCGACTCCCGCTGCCATCCTGCCAAGTGAGGCCAGTTTCTCGGAATGGATAAGCTGAGCCTGCGCCCTGTGTATTGCCTCGGTTTTTTCCTGGACCTTTTTCTCCAGGGTATTGCCCCAGTCCATCAGTTCCTGTTTTGCTTTTTTGAGGTCATAGGTCATTGAGTTGAAAGCGGTTGCAAGCTCCCCCATCTCGTCTTTACGCTTTAGGTCGATGGTGTAGTCAAGATCGCCTCCGGCCACCTTTTCCATCCCCTTTGCGAGCATGGTCACGGGTGTGGATACGAGGTTCCAGAGGATAAGGCAGAGCACGACTGAGATAACAAATAAAAAGGCCAGGACATAGATGGTTATCGCAATGCCCTGTTTTTTTATGCTTTTGTCAAGTATTTCGAGCGAGAGATTGGCCTCTATTATTCCGAGCACCCGCTGCTTTTCCGGATGAACATGACAGGTAGAGGTGTAACAGGCGGGCTCATTGTATATGGGCTGCACGAAATTGAGAATTCTGAAGTCTTTGTCGCCTTTTTGTATGGACCAGCTTGGGGCGTCCTTTATCGGTCCATCCGAAATATGACAAGAGAGGCAGATAGGCGATTGCTGGCTGAGGACTTCTCCTACACCTGCCTTATTTGAAGAGTATTTTATCTTCCCCTGACTGTCGATTATGCGCACATTCAAGACGCCTTCCGCGGAGCTTATTGCTTCTATGGTCTGCTGTATCAACAGTTCCTGAAAGGTGAGCATGCCGTATCTGGTGCTTTTTTTGATATAGTCCACGAAGGAGTATCCGTACTTCACGGAGTTCTGCAACAGTTCCTTTTCCTGATGTTTGAACAGAAAATACCAAAAGAGGGTGCTTCCTATAATCATCAGGGTGCCGATGGCCAGAAGCAGTTTTCCAGTTAATGAATGCAAAGATTTCTTAACCAGCATGTTAGAGAAATTTATATTATTTGGAGAATTAATGCAAGACAAAAGCTAAAACAAAAGCTAAAGCTGTGGGTTTAATTTTTTACTTGACTTCTTGGTCTGGTTTAGCTTACAAATATACCGTTATGCCTGGAACTTTTATGCCGACAGAATATTTGCCGATTTTAATATTCCTCATGGTCGCCACGGCCTTTGGAATAGGGGCCTTATTGATCGGCGAACTCTTCAGGATGAAAAGGCCTTATGGGGAAAAACTCATGCCGTACGAATCAGGAAACCTGCCTGTGGGCGAGCCGCACTACCGCTTTTCAGTTAAATTCTATATCATAGCCATGCTCTTCGTTGTCTTTGACGTTGAAGCAATATTTCTTTATCCATGGGCAATCGTGTTTGACAAGATCGGACTGTATGCGTTTGTAGAAATGGTAATTTTTATAGTCATACTTCTTGCGGGTTATATCTACGCCTGGAGAAAGGAGGCATTTATATGGGACTGATAACCGGCGCTTCATCTTCCATCATCACTCCTTCCCTCTCGCTTGTTGAAGTCGAGGAAGGCACCAAAATACTGGCGCCCAACATCATCATCACCTCGATGGACAAGCTTGTAAACTGGGGAAGACTCTCATCCTTGTGGCCAGTGACCTTCGGGCTTGCCTGATGCGCCATTGAAATGATGACGACGGGATCGTCACACTATGACTTGGACAGGATGGGCATCATCTTCAGGGGTTCTCCGAGACAGGCGGATTTTATGATTGTTGCGGGTACAGTTACAAAAAAGATGTCCGAGATCGTGCGAAGGGTCTATGACCAGATGCCTGAGCCGCGATACGTGCTGTCCATGGGCAGCTGCGCTTGCAGTGGAGGCATATTTGATACGTACAGTGTTGTACAGGGATGCGATACTTTTGTCCCTGTGGATGTGTATATACCGGGCTGCCCTCCAAGACCGGAGGCGCTTCTTGATGGGATCATAAAGCTTCAGGAAAAAATAAAAAGGGAGCAGTTCAGATGGAGCCGCTGGAGATAGCAGAAAAGATAAAAGAGATTTTCTCTGGGGAGGTCCTTGCAATCAGCGAGTTCAGGGGACAGGTAGCCGTTACCCTCAGAAAGAACAGGGTCCTGGATATAGCACGGTATCTTCATGATGGCCCTGAACTTTATTTCGATTATCTCATAGACTTATGCGGTGTGGACTACCTTGGGAAAAAAGAGAAGCGTTTTGAGGTCGTGTATCAACTTTATTCTATCAGGCACCGTCGGGCACTGCGCTTAAAAGCAGAGGTGTCCGAAGAAGACCCCTCAATCGATTCTGTTACTTCAGTATGGATCGGCGCAAACTGGCATGAAAGAGAGGCGTTTGACCTCTACGGTATAAAGTTTAACGGCCATCCTGACCTTCGGAGAATACTTATGCCCGAGGATTGGGAAGGCTATCCGCTGAGGAAGGACTACCCTCTCAAGGGGCCTGCAAAGGAATGGCGCGGATTTGAGGAGGTCCTTGAAAGGTCAAGGCGATTCCAGAAATATGAGTGGCATGGTTAACAGTAGTGAAAAGTGATCATTGAATAGAAAAAAATGGAAGATATAGAAAAAGCATTCGAGACAAGAGAACTGACGATAAGCATGGGGCCGCAGCATCCCGCGACCCATGGAGTTCTGAGGCTTTCGCTGAACCTCCAGGGCGAAAATGTCATCAAGTGTACGCCTTATGTGGGTTATCTCCACAGGGGTATTGAGAAGCTGGGAGAAAACAGGACCTACTTTGCCGCGCTCCCCTTGAGTGACCGTCTTGATTACATTTCCTCAATGAATAACAACGTGGGGTACGTAAATGCTGTAGAGAAGCTCTTCGGCATCGAGGCACCTGAAAGGGCGAAGTTCATAAGGACCATGGTCGCAGAGATGGGAAGGATATCGAGCCATATAATCTGGCTGGGAACTCATGTGCTGGATATCGGGGCGACCACCCCGTTTCTTTATGCCTTCAGGGAAAGAGAAGTTATCATGGACCTCTTCGAGATGCTCTGCGGCGCGAGGCTCACTGTAAGCTACCCGAGGGTCGGCGGTGTCCGAAACGATATATCCCAGGAATTTCTCGATAAGCTGTATGCTTTTGTGCTGGATTTCCCTTCGAAGATGGATGACTATGAGACCCTTGTTACGGAAAACAGGGTCTGGAAGGACAGGACTGTAGACATAGGCATTATCTCAGCGGAAGAGGCGGTAAACTGGGGTCTTACAGGCGGTATGCTGAGGGGCTCCGGAGTTGATTATGACGTAAGGAAGTATGCCCCTTATGACGCATATGATAAAGTCGAGTTCGATGTCCCGATAGGCAAAAAAGGCGACTGCTATGACAGGTATCTTGTCAGGATGGAAGAGATGAGGCAGGCAAACAGGATCGTCAAACAGTGCATTGAGAAACTTCCCGCCGGTCCTGTAATGGCTGATGCGCCGAAGTTCACGCTTCCGCCCAAAGACCTTGTGCTCAAGGACATGGAACACCTTATCCACCAGTTCATATTGATTACAAAAGGACCGACTGTTGCTGAAGGGGAGATCTATATGGGCACCGAGGTCCCTAAAGGAGAGTTAGGGTTTTATTTTGTGAGCGACGGCACTGGCAGACCTTACAGGATGAGAGTGAGAGCCCCGTCTTATGTGCATGCTTCGGTACTCCCGAGGCTTTGTGAGGGCGGGATGATTGCAGACGTTATAGCGAACATCGGGACGATTGATATAGTGCTCGGTGAATGTGACCGGTAAGACAACAAAACGAGTCAGAGGTTAAAAACAAAAAATATGTTCAGTGAAGCAGCGATAAAAGAACTGGAAGAGATCAGGGCCAAATACCCTTCGGCAAGGGGCGCCCTTTTGCCCGCCATATATGTGGCCCAGAGGGAATTCGGGCATCTGAGTTCTGAGGCTTACGAGGCGGTTTCTGCTGTTCTGGGAGTTCCAAAGGCAACAGTGAGGGGGGTCGCGACCTTCTATGCGATGTACAAGCATAAGCCGATGGGAAGACATGTTGTACAGCTCTGCACAAATGTCTCCTGCATGATACTTGGGGCAGAAAAGCTTGTTGATTTTCTCAAGAACAAGTACGGACTTGAGCCTGGCGGAATGACAACTGACGGCAGGTTTTCTCTGGTGATCATGGAGTGCATAGGTGCCTGCGGCACTGCGCCTGCGATGCTAGTCAATGATGATTTTTATGAAAATCTTAGTGAAAAATACATAGAAGAGATACTGGGGAAATATACATAAAATAATTTATGGAAAAAGTGCTCTTAAAAAATATAGAAAACCCGAATTCAGCGGACTTAAACGAATATAAGAAGGCCGGAGGTTACAGCAGCCTTTTAAAGGCCCTCGCTATGCAGCCCAAGGAGATAGTCGAGGAGGTCAAGAAGGCCGGACTTCGCGGCCGGGGCGGCGCAGGCTTCCCTGTGGCGATGAAATGGACCTTTGCCTCAGCAGATCCGAAGTTCCCCAAATACCTGCTCTGCAATGCTGATGAGGGTGAGCCCGGCACGTTTAAAGACAGGCCGATACTTGAGAAGAACCCGCATCTTCTCATAGAAGGTATGGTCATCTCAGGCCATGCCCTGAGTGCTGAATACGGCTTCATATATCTAAGGGGCGAATATCCCGAGGCAAAGAATATACTAAACAGGGCGATTGCCCAGGCATATGAAAACAACATGCTTGGCGACAATATCGCTGGCAAGGGAGTGAAGTTCCACCTCGCGGTGCATCAGGGTGCAGGCGCCTATATATGCGGCGAGGAGACGGCGCTGATAGAGTCTCTTGAAGGAGATAAGGGACAGCCAAGGATCAAGCCTCCTTTTCCTGTAAATGTCGGCGTATGGTCAAAACCAACAGTGGTCAATAACGTCGAGACCTTGTCGAACCTTCCCTTTATCATCGAGACAGGCGGTGAGGCTTATTCCAAAATCGGCACACCTGACTGTCCTGGCCCCAAGCTCTACTGTATCAGCGGGCATGTGGAAAAACCCGGTGTATACGAACTTCCGATGGGTACAAGCCTCCGCGAAATAATCTATACACACTGTGGAGGCATAAAAGGCGGAAAGACCCTCAAGGCCGTAATACCCGGAGGTATATCCACTCCTGTGCTTCCTCCTGAAAAGATTGACTGCCCCATGGACTTCGTCAATATGCCAAAGCATGGCAGCATGCTCGGCTCAGGCGCTGTGATAGTAATGGACGAAAGCGTCTGTCTCGTGAAGGTCTGTTACCGGGCGCTGAAATTCTTCGAACATGAATCCTGCGGGAAATGCACTCCATGCCGTGAAGGGACCGGATGGCTCAGGAGTATCCTCGGCAGGATAGAAAACGGAGAAGGCGCTGAAGGCGATATAGACTTGCTGCTTTCTATATCAGGGAATATTATGGGCAAGACCTTCTGTCCGCTCGGCGACGGAGCTGCATCTGTTGTGCAGAACTTCATAAAACATTTCAGGTCTGAATTTGAAGCACATATAAAGACAAAGGCATGCCAGGTTAAGGTATAAGAAGGCCAAAGATGATTACAGTAACGATAAATAACAAGGAAATAAAACTCGAAAAGCCTGTGACGGTCCTTGAGGCCGCGCGGTCTGCAGGGATAAAGATTCCGACACTTTGCTACCATGAACAGCTCGAAAAATACGGCGGCTGCAGGCTCTGCCTAGTAGAGGTCGAAAAAATGCCGAGGCTCCAGACGGCCTGCACCCTGATGGTCACTGACGGTATGACGGTCAGGACAGAGACAGAGGGAATAGCTGAGGTAAGAAGGGGAATACTCGAATTCCTTCTCATCAACCACCCGCTTGACTGCCCGTATTGCGACAAGGCAGGCGAGTGCGAACTTCAGGACCTTGTAGAGAAGTATGGACCTGCGAAGGGAAGGTATAAAGAGAAGAAAAGAAGGGTGACTGAAAGCCTTGAAGACCCGGTCATTGTGCGCAATATGGAAAGGTGTATAGTATGTACCCGCTGCGTCAGAATGTGCGCGGGGGTACAGGGCGCTTCAGCGATAGATGTCATAAACAGGGGCGGGCATTCCCACATAGAGCCATTTTCCGGAGGCAGATATGACTGTGAATATTGCGGCAATTGCGTCTCGGTATGTCCTGTCGGCGCCATTATGTCAAGGCTCCACAGGCACAGCTACCGGCCCTGGCAGGTCAAGGAAGAGATCGAAACGGTCTGTCCTTATTGTGCTGTAGGCTGTACTGTCGTTGCCCAGGTGCGTGATGATGTTATCCTGAGGGTTGTGCCAAAGATTGGCTCTGCTGTTAACAACGGGATGCTCTGTTCCCGTGGCAGGTTCGGTTATGAATTCGTGGGCAGCAAGGAAAGATTGACCACTCCCCTGATAAGAAAAAATGGTGTGCTTGAACCAGCCACATGGGAGGAGGCCATCAGTCTTGTGTCAGGCAAACTCAGTGAGATAAAGGCCAAATCAGGCGGCAACGCGATAGCAGGAATAGCTTCTCCAAGGTGCACCAACGAAGACAACTATGTCTTCCAGAAGTTCATGAGGACCACAATCGGCACTAACAACATAGACAGCACCGCGCGCATGGGTTTTGCTGGCGCACAGGCATTTATAGAAAACATATTCGGACAGGGAGCTACTGCAAATATTATTTCAGGTCTTGCAAATTCAGACACAGTGCTTATTGTCGGCGGTGATCCAACAACTGTCAACCCGATCCTCGGACTTCAGGTCAGGGCCTGTTCACGCAAGGGCGGCAACATACTCACTGTCGGAAATGTGAAGGGTCTGGAATACTTCAACCCTGTGAAGCTTGATTTACTCCTCTATACTGAAGAAGTATTGCTTGAGGGGATTGTCACGCTGCTTAAGGCAAAGAAAGGCCTCTCAGGTGCTAACCCTGCACTCGAGGCAAAGATAAAGGACATCAACACATCTGTTGATATGGTAGAAAAGAAGTGCGGGGTCCCCTCAGGGGAAGTGACAAGGTTTGTAGAAATACTTGCGGCCTCCGCAACTCCAGCATTGCTTATAGGCAAGGAGATCGTCCAAAGTAGCGGGGCAAGCTACAAACTGCTTCTGCTCTCAGCGATCAACTATCTTGCCAACGGCAGGATATACCTCATGTCCGAGCGCTCAAATGAGCAGGGCATGCTGGATATGGGCTGTGCCCCTGATTTGCTGCCTGGTTGCAGGCCTGTTGCTTATACGGAATTCAGAAAGAGATATGAGAATCTCTGGAACGCGGAGATTAATGACAAGACAGGGCTTACGATATTTGCAATGATGGAAGCTGCTGTAAATGGGTCACTGAAGGCCCTCTATGTGATGGGCGAAAACCCGGTTTTTAACCTGCCTGGTTCCAATACGGTTGCTGCAGCTCTTCGAAACCTTGAGTTTCTGGTTGTTCAGGACATATTCATGACTGAGACCGCCAAGCTTGCGGATGTTGTTTTGCCATCACTAAGCTGGGCTGAGAAAGACGGCACATTTACGAACATGGAAAGAAGGCTCCAGCGTGTCAGAAAGGCAGTGCATAGGGCAGGCATGGAAGACTGGAAGATAATAGCAGAGGTCTCAAGTAATATGGGGAGCAAACTCTCCTATGCTGATACAGAAAGCGTTTTTCACGAAATTGCGGACGTCTCCCCTCTTCATCGGAACCTGACCTATGCAGACATTAATGATGGGCATGCCATTTACCCATACAAGGGCGAACCTCTCAGGGACGTCATGGAAGAGATACAGATATCCAAAGGCAAGGACATTAGTGTTGGGGAGAAGCTGTACCTGCGCATCGAAAGGCCGCTGTTTCATTCCGGCACGCTCAGCACAAAGTCTCCGGCGCTGGTGAAGATCTATTCAGGTGCTGTAGCAAGACTCAGCCCTGAGACAGCCGCACTTCTTTCTCTTGGCGAAGGCGACATCGCCAGGATATTGACGAAGGTAGGGAATCTGGAGCTTCCGGTAGCAATAGACAAGGCGGTCGGTCCTTCCGTTGTGATGCTGACGAACAATTTCGAAGGCAGAGGCGCTAACAGCCTGATGGAGTATACGCTCGAACCTGTGCTGAAGACCCCCTCCCTGGATGGTATAGAAATAAAGGTGGAGAAGGTGAGGACATGAACAGCTTAATAGCCGGTATAATAGGCGGTATTCTGGGAGGTATACTCTCTCCGGAATTCATTGGTATTATATCGAATATTATCTGGATCCTGATCAAGATCGCCATTGTAGTAGCTATTGGACTTCTCCACGTTGCCTACGCGACCTACTGGGAGCGGAAGGTGATCGCGCATATGCAGGTGCGGCTCGGGCCAAGGGAAGTCGGGCCCTACGGTCTTTTCCAGCCGTTTGCGGACGGCATCAAGCTCTTTTTCAAGGAAGATATCATCCCTTCAGAATCGGACAAGCCGATATTCTACCTTGCCCCTGTAATCTTCTTTGTTTCAGCGCTTACATCCCTGTCCGTGATACCTTTTTTTGACGGCTTTGTAATTGCCAATATCAATATAGGGCTGCTATTTCTCTTTGCCATGTCATCGCTTGCTGCCTACGGCATTGTAATGTCAGGATGGTCTTCAGGCTCTAAATATGCTTTTCTTGGCGGACTAAGGTCTGCTTCTCAGGTCATCAGCTATGAGATAGCGATGGGGCTCAGTCTTGTAGGCGTGATGATAATGGCGGGCTCTTTGAACCTTACTGAAATTGTAAGGGCACAGCAGGCTTATCCTACGGGAATGTATGCTATACCCCAGTTTATCGGGTTTTTTGTCTTTATCCTTGCGGCCTTTGCAGAGACCAACAGGCTGCCTTTTGACCTGCCCGAGGCTGAAAGCGAGCTTGTTGCAGGTTACTTTACAGAATACAGCGGTTTCCGTTTCGCTCTCTTCTTCCTCGGTGAATATACCGGCATGCTGGTGATGTCCTCGATCGCTTCGATCTGTTTCCTGGGAGGCTGGGGGTTGCCGGCATTCATTACCTCAAATCTCCCGGTCTTTCTCTGGAAGGCGCTGGGTCTTTGCGTGTTTTTAGTGAAGGTCTATGCCTTTATGTTCCTATATTATTGGGTCAGGGCAACGCTGCCGAGATACAGGTATGACCAGCTTATGGCAATAGGATGGAAGCTGCTGATACCGCTTGCACTTGCGAACATCGTGATAACGGCACTTATAAAAATCTGGGTCAAAGGTATGCTATGAAAATACCCAAGCTTATTAGCACAATATTTTTCGTAGAGATCGCCAAAGGCATGGCCCTGACCTTCAAGACCCTGTTTACCAAGCCTGTAACGCGGCGGTATCCTCTTGTAAAGCGGCCGGTGATGCCCGGGTTCAGGGGCCTGCACGCGCTGGCTAAAAACGAGGAGGGGAAGCTCAAATGCGTGGGCTGCGGCCTCTGCGGGGCCTACTGCCCTTCGCAGTGCATTCACATCTATACGACAGAGGGCGAGGACCACAGCAAGGTTGTCGACAGGTACGAAATAGAGGTGCTCAGGTGCGTATACTGCGGGTTCTGTGTCGAGGCGTGTCCTTTTGGGGCCATATCCCTCAGCGAGCATTACGAATACTCCGGATACACCAGGGAGGAGTTCTATATGACCAAGGAAAAACTGCTCGATAACTGGGACAAGTATTTTACGGCTGAAAAGGGCAAACGCTACTACAGGGATTTCTGGCGGCCCAAGTCAGAGGACTTTATCGCCCATGAAGGCCAGGCAATGTTTAAGAAAGTGAAAAGTGATAAGTGAGAAGTTTAAATAAAGAAAAAATTGAACTACGACCCTTGGAAAAGGAGCGGTATGCTGCCTAAACTGTTTTTTGGATACTATGCAGTAGTTATAGTCTTACTGTCTATGCTTGTTGTAACGAGGAAGAATCCCGTGCACAGCGTTATGTGGATGCTCCTTCTGTTTTTTCATATAGCAGGCCTATATCTGTTTTTAAATGCTGAGTTTATAGCCGCGATACAGGTCATTGTGTATGCGGGCGCGATACTGGTGCTATTTCTTTTTGTCGTGCTTTTGCTTAATCTCAAGGAAGAGCTCAAGATTGACATGCTCATCAATTCCTGGCCGGCTGCCTTTGTCATAGTATCTGCTTTTTTTGTAATAGTAAGTATAGCGCTCAGGTCCCTTGTGATAGCGCCTCCTGGAAAATATTCAATAGATTTTATCCAGCAGGCCACTCATACAAAGGCCCTTGGGCAGCTCTTATATACGGAATACCTGTTCCCTTTTGAGATAGCTTCGCTGATATTGCTGGTTGCAGTAGTAGGCGCGATAGTCCTTGCAAAAAGAAAGTTGAGGAGTTAGAAAATGGTACCTGTACCTATACAGTGGTATTTGATGCTGAGCGCCGCGGTCTTCATGATCGGCATGTTCGGGTTCCTCACGAGAAAGAACATTATAATCATGTTCATGTCTGTTGAGCTGATGCTCAACGCCGTCAATATAAGCCTCATCTCATTTAGCCATTACCTGCAGGACATGAGGGGCCACATACTCGTATTTTTTGTTATCACTGTGGCTGCTGCCGAGGCGGCCATAGGGCTAGCGATAATAATAGCGCTATTTAGAAACAAGCAGACAGCGCATGTCAATGAGATGAACGAGATGAAGGGATGATAAAAACCGTGAAGCGGGAAGCGTTATGCGTGAAGGGATAGAAATATGAGCAATTATTTATTGATACCGTTTTTGCCGCTTGCTGCATTTTTAATAAATATCCTCTTTGGCAAGAACTTTATAAAGGACAAGGCCCACTGGGTCTCGACCCTTGCAGTAGGCGGCTCCTGGATAGTTGCTGTCATGACCCTTCTGGATGTGCTTGGTGGAAGGACCCTCAATCAGGATCTCTATACCTGGATCGCTTCAGGCACTTTCAAGGTCTCTGTCGGCTTCCTCATAGACCAGCTTACCGCGGTGATGCTGATCGTAGTTACCACCTGCAGCATGCTCATCCATATCTACTCTATCGGCTACATGCACGGCGACAGCGGCTATTACCGCTTCTTTGCGTATCTGAGCCTGTTTACCTTCTCGATGCTCATGCTGGTCATGGCCAACAACTTCATGCAGCTTTATTTCGGCTGGGAAGGCGTGGGACTCTGTTCCTATTTCCTTATCGGTTATTACTTCAATAAGAAATCTGCATCTGATGCAGGCAAGAAGGCCTTTATCGTCAACAGGTTTGGAGACTTTGGTTTCGGCCTCGGCATTATCTTAATATTCCTTACCTTCGGCAGTGTTTATTATGCCCCTGTATTTGAAAAGGCAGCTTCCCTTGCAAACAATAGCATAAACTTCCTCGGCTATGACGTGCATCTGATGACACTTATAGCGCTCCTGTTATTTTGCGGCGCTATCGGCAAATCAGCGCAGATGCCGCTTCATGTCTGGCTGCCTGATGCCATGGAAGGCCCGACCCCTGTCAGCGCGCTCATCCATGCGGCGACAATGGTCACTGCCGGCGTATTCCTTATCGCGCGCTGCAGTCCCATATTCAACCTCTCCCCGACAGCCCTCGTGGTCGTTGCCCTGACAGGCGCGATTACCTCGCTTTTTGCCGCGACCATAGGACTGGTCCAAAACGATATAAAAAGGATCATCGCATATTCTACGATAAGTCAGCTGGGCTACATGTTCCTTGCCTGCGGGGTAGGGGCATATTCAGCCGGAGTATTTCACCTGTATACCCATGCCTTCTTCAAGGCGCTCCTCTTCCTCTGCGCGGGAAGTGTCATGCATGCCATGGCAGGTGAACTCGATCTTCAGAAAATGGGCGGACTGAAAAAATATATGCCTGTGACTTACTGGACGATGTTATTTGCCTCTCTGAGCATCTCAGGAGTCCCTGGTTTTGCGGGCTTCTTCAGCAAAGACGAGATCCTATGGCTGGCCTATTCAGGGCCGAGTCCTGTGGGCAAGTTAGTCTGGGCAATGGGCACCTTTGTGGCGTTTCTTACAGCTTTTTACTCCTTCAGACTCATATTTTTGACCTTCCACGGAAAATTCCGGGGCACCCACGAGCAGGAGCATCATTTGCATGAATCCCCCAAAAGCATGACAATACCGCTTGTTCTCCTATGCGCAGGCGCAATCGGGGCGGGCTGGGTAGGTATACCCGAGCTCCTTGGCGGCGGGGCGCATTTCACTGAATTCATGAAGCCTGTGCTGGGGCATGTGGAAGGCCATGCAACACACGCGGAGGAATGGATAGTAATGGCCATCTCTATTGCTGCCGGTTTCTCAGGCATCGGACTTGCCGCATTTTTCTATCTGCTCAATCCTGATATCCCCGGCAAACTCGTCCGGCAGTTCAGCGCTGTACACAGGGTCCTTTGGAATAAATATTATATCGACGAGTTCTACAGTTTTATTCTAATCAGGCCGACGATATGGGTGGCCAAAAACATACTGATTGGCATTACTGATACGCGGATCATAGAGGCCATTGTAAACGGCGTGCCGGCAACTATCGGCGCCTTCAGTCAGCTGCTTCGGAAGATGCAGACAGGCCTATTACAACATTACGCGACAATTATGGCAACGGGCGCATTGATCATAGTGGCCCTTATGCTTTTCAGGTAGGGAGAGGATGGAACAGGTAATGAACAACAGTTTGGGATTTCCGATACTCAGCACCCTTATATTCCTGCCAATCGCAGGGGCGGCCCTCATCCTTCTGATAAACAGGAGTAAGGAGGACCTTATCAAGTTGGTGAGCCTCGCTGTAAGCATCATGACATTCCTTGTATCTTTGATGCTGTTTACCAACTTCGATAAGACAACGCACCTTATGCAGTTTACTGAAAAACAGGCGTGGATACCTGCATGGAACATGAACTATTCACTCGGCATTGACGGCATCAGCGTGCTATTTGTTTTGCTTTCGACCCTGATCACCATACTTTGCATTCTAATATCCTGGAACTCCATAAAAATGAAGGTAAAGGAGTTTTATATATCCCTGCTCTTTTTGGAAGGGGCGATGATAGGGGTCTTTTGCTCCCTTGATTTCATGCTCTTCTACATCTTCTGGGAGGCGATGCTGATTCCGATGTATCTGCTTATCGGTGTGTGGGGAGGCCCAAACAGGATCTACGCTGCTGTGAAGTTCTTCCTCTATACGCTTGTTGGAAGCGTTCTTATGCTAGTGGGCATCATCGTGCTTTATTTCTACGCAGGCAGGTCCTTTGATATAGTCGACCTCATGACAAAGACATACCCATATCATATGCAGCTCATGCTCTTCTGGGCCTTCTTTGCTGCTTTTGCAGTAAAGGTGCCGATGTTCCCGGTGCATACCTGGCTGCCTGATGCCCATACAGAGGCGCCTACCGCAGGCAGTGTTGTACTGGCGGCAGTGCTGATAAAGATGGGGGCATACGGGTTCCTGAGGTTTTCAATGCCCATACTGCCTGAGGCCTCAAAGGCCATGACGCCCGTTATGATAGGCCTTTCAGTGATAGCCATAATATACGGCGGTGTTATATGTCTCGCGCAGTCAGACCTCAAAAGGCTGATTGCCTACAGCTCAGTAAGCCACATGGGCTTTGTGACCCTGGGCATCTTTGCCCTAAATACGCAGGGCATGGAAGGCGGTATACTCCAGATGATCAACCACGGTATTGTCACAGGCGCGCTGTTTTTGAGCGTTGGCGCAATTTACGACAGGACCCATACGCGGCAGATCGCTGATTACGGAGGCGTTGCCTCAGTAATGCCCATATATGCGACGATGTTCATGGTCTTTACCTTTGCCGCGATAGGTCTGCCTGCAACGAACGGTTTTATCGGCGAGTTCCTGATCATACTGGGCGGCTTTGCTGCCAGCCAGCTTGCGGGAGTGCTCGCGGCAACAGGCATTATCATAGGGGCAGGCTACATGCTCTGGCTCTACCAGAGGGTATTTTTCATGGAGACGAACCTGAAGGTTGCCGGTTTACATGATATTGATGCCAGGGAGATCATGACGCTTCTTCCCATGGTCATACTGATATTTTGGATAGGCATATATCCTGATACCTTCCTCGGCTTTATGCACGCCTCAGTGAGTCATCTTCTGGAGCGCGTCAATACAGGAAGCGCTCCTGCAATCGCAGCTGCCGGGAATGTTATGGAGATACTGAAATGAGAAGATCGGAGGATTACTGATGCAGTTTGTGATGCCTGACCTTGGCCCTGTAATGCCTGAAATAGCGCTGACAGTGCTGGCCCTGTTTGTCCTTATGGCAGACCTTGTTATCAAGCGGAAAGAGACAATAGCGCTTATGAGCATTGTAAGCATCGGGCTGGTGGCGTATCTGCTGGCCGGGTCTTTTGGGACAACGTTTAATGGCATGTATGTATCCGACGGCTACAGCACGTTCTTTAAATTAATATTTATCGTAAATGTGATACTCACAGTACTTATCTCTGTTAAGTATATCGAAGTCGAAAAGGTAAACTTCGGGGAATATTACAGCCTGATACTTTTTTCAACACTGGGCATGATGCTCATGGCCTCTGCCGGCGACCTGATAGTCCTTTATCTCGGCCTTGAGCTTATGGCCTTAAGCACCTATGTGCTTGCAGGATTTATACGTTATGATGTCAAGTCTAACGAGGCAGCCATTAAGTATCTGCTGCTTGGGGCCTTTGCCTCTGCCTTTTTGCTTTATGGCACATCCATGATCTATGGTCTTACAGGGACAACTGACATAAGGGCCATATCAGACTATATAGTTAAAAACGGACTTGCCTCAAACCCGGTCCTTACGCTTTCGCTGATGCTCTTTGCCGTTGCCTTTTCCTTTAAGATAGCAGCAGTGCCTTTTCATATGTGGGCCCCTGATGTATACGAAGGCGCACCAACATCGATTACCGCATTTATGTCAGTCGGTCCCAAGGCAGCAGGTTTTGCTGTGCTTGGAAGAGTCTTCATGGTCGCCTTCGGCTCTGTCAAGGTAGAGTGGGCGGCAGTGCTGGTGCCTATCGCGATACTGACCATGGGTGTTGGTAATATAGTGGCCCTTTCGCAGACAAACATCAAAAGAATGCTCGCGTATTCATCTATCGCTCATGCAGGCTATATGCTGCTTGGCCTTATAGCAGGCACGCAGGACGGAATGGCCAGTGTGCTGAACTACATGCTTATATATGGCTTCATGAATATGGGGGCCTTTGCTGTTGTGATCATGCTCCGCTCAGAGGGGTTTAAAGGTGACCAGATATCCGATTACGAGGGCCTTTCAAAGACGCATCCACTTGCTTCAGCCCTGATGCTGGTATTTATGTTCTCCCTCACCGGAATTCCGCCTACAGCAGGCTTTATGGGCAAGTTCTATATCTTCATGAGTGCCGTCAACGCAGGCTATACCTGGCTTGTTATTATAGCTGTCATGTTCAGCGCCATATCCGCATATTTTTACCTAAGGATAGTCATGTACATGTACATGAAAGAGCCGAAGGAGACTGTGGCGCTTTCCACATCTCCTGGATTGGGGCTCGCGCTGGCCATAGCAGTGATTGCAGTCCTGGCCATCGGCGTGCTGCCTTCTTCAGTAGTAAACTTCGCTAAAATCGCTGTCGCTGGTTTCTGAGTCATATTAGTTCAAGAAAATGCCCCTGCTGACCAGCCCGGGGCGGGCCCACCTAGTTTAACTCACAATAATTCAAACGGCACCACTACTGATTTTCATATTCTGTGTTGTCAATAAATAGAATTGTCCGGTTATAGAGCACATAAACTGTCCGCTTAGTAGCTATTGATATCAGGCAGCTTTTTTGTCTAAGTTAGAGACCTCCTTTCCTTGTGAGTTAAAGTTAGCCAGCTTTCTGTGACCATGGAATATTGCCAGGTTCCCATTTGGATAACGATGTACTCGGACCTTTACTTTAACGTAGTGAAATCGGTATTTATCAGAGGGAATCTGAAGGGTCATAGCATCGAATTTTACGCAGTTGTCATTGCCGACCGTACGTTCATACTGTTCGCAGAGTATGTCTTGAAGAGGTGTCCCGGCCCAAGGCACGAACATGCTTGCTGACTCCTCTGGGGACACAGTAAACTCATCGTTATAGGCAGGCATATAAACATCACTGATATAGGCATTGCCCTGTTTCATCTCCGTGATGCCGGCAAGGGCGAGTTCCTTTACAAGTCTATCCTGATGGGTACGAAAGGCGCGCTCGGAGCGTCCCCGTGCCTCGGGAGAATAAGCCGGAATCATCTCAATCCCTAACTGTCTCATAGCACGACCGAATTGAGTCAGACTTTCTTTGTCCACTTTCTTCCCAGCCTCCGGTGTATACCAGTAGTGGCTGCCGCGATCAGTATAAAAAGAGGCAAATACTCCATGTTTGTCGATGACCTCATTGACTCCCTGAAAACTGCTCTGAGTCCCTTCTTCCCCGACAAAGAACATCGAGTAATGTTTACTGGTAGCATCATCCATCGTCACAATCAGATCCCATAACTTCCCTGGCACCCACTCATGCTTGGAGCCATCCTGATGCAGCATCATACCAATATATGGCGCTCGTGGGCGCTGTTTCCTGTGAGTTCCCTTCCTTGAATCCTTTGCCACAAGCCTCTTGCCCTGAAGGGTATTTTTTACCCATGTATAGCTTCTGATACCGCCGTGAGATCTTCGATACCAACTGTAAAAGTGTTTGACCGTAAATCCCTGATACCGAAAGTTGTATAAATCTGCCAGAGCTATTATCTCATCAACTGGTGCACTACGGTGCGATATTTGTCCTAAACGCCTATCTACAAGCCCCTCCATCCCCTGCTCCTCATATCTGACCAGATAACGTCGGTAGGTGCGATCGCATACTCCAAGCAGTCTTGCCGCCTCCGCCTGTGTCAATCTCCCCTTTTTCCATCCTTCATATGCTTCCTCAAATCTCATCTTCCGTACCTCCTGTAGTAGTTCTGTCTTTTTCATGGATGGCATCCTTTTTGCCATCCAAGTATAACCGGACAGTTTATGTGCTACAGATACGGACAGTTTACTTGCTCGCTACACTGATTTTCATATTCTGTTGACTGCTTCATGGAACTATGGCATAATGTCGATAAATTTTGTCCTTATCCGTTGGGACAATTATATTAAGGCTGTGGTAATTCGAGAATTATACATGCAAAACAAAAGATGAAATCATTAAAAGGCAGTAGTTTAACAGTCATATTATTCCTGATCGCAGTGGTATTGGTATTACCGGTTTATTCCGACATTTCGCCTGCCCTGCCAGATGGTCCTCCCAAAAAAGAAGACTGCGTGAAGTGTCATAGCGGGCCGGTAAATGACATAAAAACTGCTGGAGGCAGGCACAGAGCAGTTCCGTGTGGCGGCTGTCATATCGGCCACCCGCCGACTGTCAAGAAACCGATCGAAAAATGCAGCAGGTGTCATCTTGCTACGAGGAAGGCCCACTTTAAATCTGAAAACTGTCTCCATTGCCACAAAAATCCGCATATGCCTTTGAACATGTCTTTAGCAGACAAGGGTGTTTGTCTTAACTGCCACACACAGCAGGATGCTCAGCTCAGGGAAAATAAGAGCAGGCATAGCGTCATTGACTGTTCCACCTGTCACCCGGTACATCGTCAGATCCCGCAGTGCATCCAGTGTCATAAGGGAAAGTCCCATTTCGAACTTAAGGGATGCCTCAACTGTCACAAGAACCCGCATATGCCTTTGAACATGTCTTTTGCAGGCAAAGTAACAAATGAGTGTGGCACCTGCCATCCGCAGGAGGTTGCTCAGCTCAGAGACTATAAGAGCAAGCATAGTATTCTTGACTGTTCAATGTGTCACAAGGTCCACCGCCAAGTCCCGCAATGCACCCAGTGCCACAAGCCGCACTCGGAAGACATGGCTATCGCCGACTGCAAAAAATGCCATAAGGCCCACATGCCGAAGCAAGTGACTTATGCTTCCGATACTCCGTCAAAAGCATGCGGAATATGCCACAGGAAGGCCATCGACCTCCTTACCGCCAGCGAGGCCAAGCACAAGCTCCTGACATGCGCAACCTGCCATCAGGAAAGGCACAAAATGGTACCAAACTGCAAGGACTGCCATGGTTCACCACATGCAGCCGGTATTATGGCAAAGTTCGGGAAATGCGGCGATTGCCATTTTATCGCCCATGATCTTAATGACTGGCCGGCCGCGCAGCCCAAAGGAGAACTGAAGGCAGAGCAATAAAGCATTCTGCTGCCTGACAAAAGTGCCTGTGAAATCACAGACACTTTTTCTCTCCTCGTATCCAGCAAATCTGAAATCTTTTCTGCTTTTACCAGCAGGCCAGAATTTTTTCTTCATTTTTCTTCATGCCTGTTGACTGCTTCAGAAATCTGTGGCATAATTCCGGCATTGTGCGAGATTCCTTCTTTAGCATAAAGAGGGTCACAGAAGGAAAACAGCACTTAATAATTATTAGCAAGGAGGGAATTATGAAAGTATTAAGAAGCAGTAGTTTTATGGCCTTATTATTTCTGATCGTCTGCATCTCAGCATTGCCGTCCTATTGCGGTGCAGCAGCGCCTGCCGCGGTAAAAGTCGAACTGACAAACGAAGACTGCCTGAAGTGCCACGACGCTCCTCCCGCTGATCTTGCAGAAGCCGGAGGCAAACACAAGGATGTTGGATGTACTGGTTGTCATGTCGGACATCCGCCAAAAGTCAAGAAACCCATCCCTCTGTGCAGTGAATGTCATATGGGGAAGGCCCACTTCGAGATTAAAGGATGCCTGAACTGTCACAAAAACCCGCATACGCCTCTGAAAATATCTTTCTCAGGCAAAGTAACAGATGTGTGCATCACATGTCACACGCAGCAGATTGCCCAACTAAGGGAAAACAAGAGTAAACATAGCGCCTTTGACTGCTCCTTCTGTCACAGTGTACACCGCCAGGTCCCGCAGTGCACCCAGTGCCATAAACCGCATTCTCCGGAAATGGTGGCCGCTGACTGCAAGAGATGCCATAAGGCACACATGCCGAAGCAAGTGACTTATTCTTCCGAGACCCCGTCAAAGGACTGCGGCATATGTCACAAAAATGCCTTTGCCCTGCTTAGCGCCAGCAAGGCCAAACACAATGCCCTGACATGCGCCTTCTGCCATCAGGAAAAGCACAAGACAATACCCAAATGCCAGGACTGCCATGGTACGCCTCATGCAGCGGGCATTATGAGAAAGTTCCAGAAATGCGGCGATTGCCATAACATCGCCCATGATCTTAATAACTGGCCGGCTGCTCAGCCGAAAGAAACTCCTAAAGAAGCACCAAAGAAGAAGAGATAGAACGTTCTATAACAAAACAAGGGGGCCTGTAGAAATCAACAGGCCCCCTCTTCATTTAAAAAAATTGACAATAGGCAATGACCCGCTACACATATTCCTTCAGGATGAAAGGCTAGCGTTTCAAAACCCTGCTAAGAAATACCCTGGTCCTCTCTGCCCTGGGGTGTGTGAATATCTCATCAGGAGGGCCTGTCTCTATAATGTCCCCGTGGTCAAAGACAACCACCCTGTCTGCCATTTCCCGTGCAAACCCCATCTCATGTGTAACAATCAGGGTTGTCATGCCTTCATTGACAAGGTCTTTTATGACCGCCAAAACCTCTCCTACCATCTCCGGGTCAAGGGAGGAGGTCGGTTCGTCAAAGAGCATCGCCTCCGGCTTCATGGCAAGGGCCCGTGCTATGGCGACCCTCTGCTGTTCTCCGCCTGAGAGTTCCTCAGGATAGCTCTCGGCCTTCTGGCCGATATTTATCCTTCTTAAGAGCAGACGGGCGTTTTCAATGGCTGTGGACCTGTCAGCGCCAAGCACCTGCACCGGGGCCTCTATTATATTTTCCAGTACCGTCATGTGAGGGAAGAGGTTGAACTGCTGAAAGACCATGCCTGCCTTCAGCCTAACCTTCCTTATGTTTTCAAGGTCTTTAGCTCCAGGTCGCAGACGGTTGATCGAATGCAGTTCTATCCCATCTACAATGATCTCGCCCTTCTGAAAATATTCAAGGCCGTTGATGCACCTGAGGAATGTGCTCTTGCCGCTCCCTGACGGCCCTATAAAGACAACCACCTCGCCTTTCTCTATATCAAGGTCTATTCCCTTGAAGAGATGGTGCCCTTCGTAGTATTTATGGAGGTCCCTGATTCTGATCATCTTCCTGATCATCGTTTTGACCTCTTAAGCCTGTTTTCAAGCCTTCTTGCAAGCAGGGAGAGCGGATAGCTCATCCCGAAGTACAGGAGCGCGACGATGATACCCAGTTCGAAAAACCTCAGCGTCGAGGCAGCCAGGATGCTGTATGTCTTGGTGAGTTCAACCATAGCGATAACAGAGACAAGAGATGAATCCTTGAACAGAGCGATGAAGTCATTTGTAACCCCGGGGAGGGCTATTTTAAAGGCCTGGGGAAGAATCACCCTCCTGACCGCAGTGTTCCTTGTCATGCCTAGAGAGAGTGCGGCCTCCATCTGGCCTTTGGCAACTGCGCTTATCCCGGCCCTGTAGAGCTCCGACTCATAGGCCGCGTAGTTCATGCCAAGACCGAGAAACGCGGCAGTCAGAGGGCTCAGGGATATGCCTATATTCGGCAGGCCGTAGTAGAGGATAAAAAGCTGGATCAGAAGCGGCGTGCCCCGATAGAGCTCGATATAGCCAGTAGCCACACTGCTTAAAGGGGGCCTGCTGTAAAGTCTGACAATGGTAAGGATCAGGCCGAGGGCAACAGCCAGGGCCATGGACATGACTGATATCAATATAGTGGTCCCTGCGCCTTTCAGGAGCGTTGGAAAGAAGGTGTAGAGCGGCGCCTTTTTGCTCTCTTCTAGGCTGACATATCCTTTTGCTTCTCTTATGTCCTGAAAAAGCTTCTCCTGTTTCTCATTCCAAAGGTCCCATTTTTCATAGATCTCTTTCAGGCGTCCTGAACTGACGAGCTTGAACAGCACATCGTCAAGCCTCTTTTTGAGGTCAGGGTCTCCCTTCCGGACCGCGATTGCATAGAAACCTTCACCTACCGGTTGTCCGGCGTATTTGAGCTTGGGGTTTGGTTTGGCATAATAGGCAGCTATCGGCAGATCCAGCAGCACAGCGTCAAGTCTGCCGATTGCGAGGTCTTCATAGGGTTCAACCTGGCCTGCATAGATCTTGACATCAACTCCGCCCATCCTCATGAGGATATCCTGTGCAACCGTACCCGAGAGTGTCCCGACTTTTTTGCCTTTGAGGTCATTGACACTCTTTATCGCTTCCTCTTCTTTTCTAACGACCAGCTGTTCAGTATAGATATAGTAGGGCCTTGAAAAAAGCACCTCTTTTTCCCTCTGGGGAGTTATCTCTATGCCGTTCATCGCTATATCGGAATCTCCCCGCATCAGCGCTGGTATCAGGCTGTCCCAGGCGTTTTGGGCCTGCTTTGCCTCTACACCCAGTTCCTTCGCGATCTCACTTGCAAGATCTACCTCAAAGCCGATCAGTCTGGAAGGGTTCTTTGGGTCAGGGAATATGTAGGGCGCTCCGCCCTCTGCATCAGACCCCCAGAGTAGATAGCCTCTATTCTGGATCTTTTCAATGCTGTTTGCACCATAGGAAGGAACAACCATTAAGAGCAGAACCGACAAAGCTGTAAAAAGGGAAAGGCCCCTAATAAGTTTTTTCATAAACCTCGGGCTGAACATCAGGCTATGGATGTCTTGAAAGCCTGAGAAGTCTGACAAGTAGAAGTTCCACAGGATAATATGTGCCGGAACTCTTGACCGCCACATCGGCCTTATGCAGCAGGTCAAAAACCTTATAGTCATAGTCCCTGTCAGCAGGTGAACTGCCGGAGCCTGCAGACTGTCCGTACTGCCAGTTAAGCGCTCCCAAAAGACTGTAAGGCTCTTCAGTCTCTTTCAGTACGCCGTAGATTTTGAAGGTTTTTTCAGTGTCCCTGGCCCTTATGGCGTCGATAAGTGCAAAGGTGCTGTAGGTCCGCCTGCCCTCGACGACCTCGACAATGTCCTTTTTCTCTATCTTCGAGCCGCCGGTAAGCATCAGCTTTTCGAGTTCCGATGAGAGCATCCCGAGGTCAGGACCCACCAGCCCCAGCAGGTAGACTGCCGTGGCCTCGGATATCTCGAAGCCCTTAAGCCTGGCCCTTTCCTGCAGCCATGCAGGTATGTCCTTCTCCCGGACATCGAGCACAATCTGTTTAGCTCCACTGACTCTCTCCTTTAACTCCTTTTTCAGTGTGCCGGCATTCAGCATTATCATGACCGAGCCTTCCGAAGGGTTCAGAAGATAGCTCTCGAGTTTTTGAGTGTCCTTTTTCAGCAGCTTTTGCACATTTTCCATCACCACAAATTTTCTGCCGCTAAAAAACGACGCTGTGTTCAGGACATCGAGTATCTGTTCAAAAGGCAGTTTATCATTGTCAGAAGACAGCAGGTCGAAGGAATGGAAATTAAAATCCCTTTCAGCCTGCGGGACAAGCCCTTTTATCAGGGTGACTGCCTCCAGATGCAGGAAGTAGTCTGATGAGACAAGGAGATAGTTCGAGGAAGGCAGTCCTTTTTTTATCTCATCCGTAAAATTACGGAAACTCATTTGTAGATCAGTGCCCCTATAATTCTCATCGCCACATCGCTCATTGCCTTCTCCTCGACAAGTTCTTTCTCTGCAAGCAGCGCAGAGAGGTCTTCGGCTGAGCCAAAAGATACGATAAATGGAGATTCGATTTTCTTGAATTCTTTTTTTCTGCCGTCCTTGTCCTCCACAATAAAGTCTGCATCGATAATGACCCTGTATTCTAATGTTATTCCGGTCTTCTCAGAAAGTGCGGTCATATCAAATTTATTGATTACAGCTGATATTTTTGTCTCAGCATAGGGATTCACCATGATTCCGTTTTTCATGAACTCTTCTGTAAGCGCCGCATGCAGCTTGTCCTGCAGTTTTGGCTCAAGGGTCTTGTTTTCTATAGTCCCGATCTTTATCTCTTTAAACGGCAAATCGCTGTGGGTGTAAACGCTGTAGCCGCAACCTGAAAGCTGAAGGCCTGTCAAAAGGCCGACCCACAAAATCAAAAATATTGAAATGCGATGCTTTCTTCTCATAGATTATTCTCCAGTGACGATATTTACCAGACGGCCTTTTATCACGATCACTTTCCTGATCTTCTGCTGGCCTATGACCTCTGTTATCTTCTGGTCTCCAAGGGCAAGTGCCTTGACCTCTTCGTCCTTAAGGCCGCAAGGGATTCTGAGCTTTCCCTTTAATTTGCCGTTTATCTGGATGACCAGCTCTATCTCCTCCTCCCTGACCATCTCTTCGTCCCATACAGGCCAGCTTTTCTCTGAAATACTCGACTCATTGCCGATATGCATCCAGAGTTCCTCTGTTATATGAGGTGTAAATGGTGAGAGGAGCAGGAGGGTGTTTTCTATGCTGAATCTCATGATCTGCATATCTGTGGCATCACCAGGCTCGAAGCCGTTCATCTCATTGACCAGTTCCATCAGGGCTGCGATGGCTGTATTGAAATGATACTCTTTCTCTATATCTGTTGTAACTTTTTTTATGGTCTGGTGCGCCTTTCTCAGGAGGCCCCGTCCCGCATCCGAAAGGCCTTCCATAACAGGTCTGTCATGGCCCGATTTGGGTACCTCTTTGAGGGGCTTCTGCATACGGTACACGAGGTTCCATATCCTGTTTAAAAACCTGTAGGCCCCGTCAACACCCTTGTCCGACCATTCAAGGTCTCTCTCAGGAGGCGCGGCAAAGAGAGAGAAAAGCCGTGATGTATCAGAGCCGTAGCGTTCAATAAGATAATCAGGATCAACCACATTGCCCTTTGACTTGGACATCTTTGAGCCGTCCTTTATGACCATGCCCTGGGTCAGCAGGTTTTTAAAAGGCTCGCTGTAACCGATTATGCCAAGGTCTCTGATGACCCTGGTGAAGAACCTGGAATAAAGCAGATGCAGCACAGCATGCTCCACCCCGCCTATGTACTGGTCCACAGGCATCCAATAATCAAGTGATCGAGTGATTAGCGATTAGTGATGAGTTAAAATCAAAAACCCCTTTGCTTTCTTTTCTCTGCTGCTCTTTATCAAAACAATAGGCCACAAAATACCACGAGGAATCCATGAACGTATCCATGGTGTCTGTTTCCCTCCTGGCATTTCCGCCGCAGGCAGGACATTTTGTATGGAGAAAGGATTCTGATTCCAGCAGGGGTGAACCACCGGTGCCCGTGAATTTTACATCTTCAGGCAGTATGACAGGCAGGTCTTTCTCAGGCACAGGAACAATGCCGCAGGCGTCGCAATAAACAACAGGTATAGGAGTGCCCCAGTACCTCTGCCTGGAGATTCCCCAGTCGCGCAGCTTGTAATTGACTACCCGTTTCCCTAGCCCTCTCTCTTCTATATGCGCGGAGATCTGTTCCTTCCCTTCATCACTTTTCAATCCGCTGAACTTGCCTGAATTGACCATAACGCCGGCATCTTCGTATGCCTCTGCTAATAGTTCCGAGTTTTCTTCTGACTTCTCTTCCCGTTCTATTACAACCCGTATCGGCAGGCTGTATTTAACGGCAAAATCATAGTCGCGCTGATCATGCGCTGGCACGGACATGATAGCGCCAGTGCCGTATTCCATCAGGACAAAGTTCGCAACATAGATTGGTATTTTCTCATTATTCATCGGGTTAATACAGAAACGGCCTGTGTCCAAACCGATCTTCTCATCTTCTTTGCCGTAATGGGCCGTGATTTTTCCCAGTTCAGCCTTGTCAGAGACCAGCCTCTCTGAGAAGGGATGGTTTGGAGACAGGCATAAAAACGTAGCGCCAAAGAGTGTATCAGGACGGGTGGTAAAGACCCTTATGCTCTCGTCCATCCCGTCTATCCTGAAATTAACCTCAAGCCCGCTGCTTCTGCCGATCCAGTTTTTCTGCATAATTACGACCTTCTCAGGCCAGCCTGTTAGTTCATCACTCGCTTTGAGCAGCTCTTCCGCATAAGCGGTAATCTTGAGGAACCACTGCTCCAGCTCCTTCTGTACCACAATGCTGTCGCATCTCCAGCATTTCTCGTCAATCACCTGTTCGTTAGCCAGGACTGTAGCACACGAGTTGCACCAGTTGACATAAGAGGTCTTTCTGTAGGCAAGCCCTTTTTGGAGCATCCTGATAAAAAACCACTGGTTCCAGCGGTAATATTCAGGGCTGCAGGTGGCCAGTTCCCTGTCCCAGTCATAGCTCAGACCCAGTTTGTTAAGCTGGGTCTTCATATAACTCATATTTTCGTATGTCCACTTCGAAGGATGCACACCATGTTTTATGGCAGCGTTTTCAGCAGGCATCCCGAAGGCGTCCCAGCCCATCGGATGAAGCACATTATAACCCTGCATCCTCTTGTATCTGGCTATGACATCACCGATAGAGTAATTGCGGACATGCCCCATATGTATCTTTCCTGAAGGGTAAGGGAACATCTCAAGGCAATAGAATTTTTTCTTTGACTCTTCGGCAGTTGTCTTGTAAAGCTGCCTCTCCTGCCAGTATTTCTGCCATTTCGGTTCTACTGTCCTGTGATCGAATCTTTCTTCCAAGTCGCTTTCCTCCAACTTTCTTTAAAGAGAAATTATACCCTAAATCGCCTGTTTTATAACAGTAACTGCTTAGGCGGACAGACCAAAGGCAGAAGCTTTTTAGAAAAATATTCTTAAGCCACAAGTTCGGGCATTTAAGACTGCCGAGGAGACCACTGCTGCCTGTGGGTCTGACCTTGATAAGAGGTTGTCTGGAGCAGGTTCCTATGATAAGATGGATTTATAAGGAGGTAAAGCAGATGAATATATTGCTGGCAACTGACGGTTCTGAATGTGCTGACGTTGCGACACGTTTCCTTACACACTTCAACCTTACCGCTGATGACAGGATCATCATTTTCCACATTATCAGCGAAATCCCATACGAAGACGAATATCATGCCCAGATCAAAAGGGTGATAAGGAGGGTCGCACCCAAGATACTAAGTTCTGCCTCGGATATGCTGAAGGATGTGAAGGCAAAGGTGGGCGTAATTGAGAAAGAGGGCTATCCTGATACCTCAATCGTGGAGTCCGCGGTCAGTGCAGACGCAGGGCTTATAGTTATGGGCGCAAGGGGTGTAAAAGGTGTAAAACTGCTTTTTCTGGGGAGCGTTACGAGAGCTGTTGTAAACAGTTCACCAAGGCCGGTGCTTGTGGTCAAACGCACGGAATGGGAGATACCGAGGAAGTTGAAGATACTTTTTGCTACTGACGGTTCTGATTCAGCAATCGCGACAGCCAGACTTCTTGCTGTCATTCCTTTCTACCCTGATTTCGAGATAACAATATTGAATGTGCAGCATTCAGCTTTATCTGATATCCCCGAAAGGTTTGCGATGGAGGTGGACGACCGCATAAAGGAAACTGTTGCTGACCGCAGGAAAGAAGAATACGCGGAATCAGAGATGATACTCGACAAAGCAAAGGCCCTTTTAACAGGCAGATATGAAACTATTCAGACCATTACCAGATTCGGTGACCCGTCTGCCGAGATACTCTCAGCGGCTGAACTGATGAAGGCTGACATTATCGCGATAGGCTGCAGGGGGCTCAGGGGGATCAAAGGCATGTTGGGAAGTGTTTCACGCAATATCCTTATACATGGGAAATCATCTGTGCTGATAGGAAAGGCCTTATAATCTTTAGAAGAAAGGGGTTAGGGATTTGGGTTTCGGGATTGGTGCAGAAAAACTAATCCCCAAGAGCCAGCCCCCAAACCCTGGAAACAGGTTGCAGCTTGGCAGCTGCGACCTGTTTCCACTTAATTACTTATGGCATTTCTGACATTCCATAGGGCCAAAGGCCGTCTGACCGTTATGACAACTGCCGCAGAATTTGCCCTGGTAAATATCATCCATCTTCATTCCAGAGCCGCCTTTTTTGAATTTGAAGATAGCGGTGTGGCAGTTCTTGCATTCAAACATGGCAGTATGGAACTCGTGGCTGAAGATAGCCGGGCTCTGGCCGCTGGAAGGATAAGAGAGTTCCTTCTTAAAAGCGGTCATCTTATGGCACTTTGTGCAGTCTGTAGAGGCAAAGGCCTTCTTGCCGTTATGGCAACTCCCGCATGAACCGCCCTTGTACATGAGGTCCATAGTTATGGTGGAAGTACCCTTTTTCATGTTGAAGAGCTTCGGATGACATTCGCTGCAGGCATATCTCTTCGCATGGTTCTGATGTGTGAAGGCAACCGGCATACCCGCACCTGCGAAGGTCAGGTTTGTCAGCTTATGGCAACCATTACATACATCCTTGTTCAGGTGAGCTTCCTTGTGGGGCTCAATTATATGGCACTGATTGCAGTGGACCCCGAAGCTCATATGTTTTGGATGCGAAAATTTTCCCGGTTCATCACGTAAAAATTTCTCATAAGCATGGCATTTGAAACACGGAAGACCGGATTCGGCCAGTGATGCGATTACCGGCGATTCCTTTTCCTTTGCCACAGGCTTCTCGTCTGTCTTCCATTTGCAGGAAAACAGCATGAGTACGAGCGAAAATATAGTTATGGCTCTTAACATTAATTCCCCCTAATGTTTCTTGTTCTTTTTTGCTGCGTCAGGAAAAAGATATTCATATTCGATAGGGTGATGATGTTTCAGCGTTTCCGTGGATATTTTCCCTGTTATCCAGATCCAGCTCATCGGAAACACATCCGGTTTGAGGTGCTCGTTATAGAAATGCCAGAAGAGTATGAAAACGATCGCAAGGAGCGCCTCGTCACTATGCATAAGCCAGAGGAGCTGCCATATCCAGTCTGACGCAGCCTGGGGTATGATGTAGGATACCTGCATCGGAAAGGCCAGCGCATAGCCCGAAAACCCGATGATGAACATACCCCAGAAGACCGCCCAGTAATCGAATTTCTGCGCATAGGAAAATCTTCCGAAACGTGCCTTTTCCTTGGAAAGGCCCAGGAAGTACATGAAATTCTTGACAACGTCTACCACGTCCTTTGGCAGAGGGATGACTGTTGTCTTAAGGTTTATGGTCATCTGTTTTGTAGCAAAGAGATAAGCGAGATATATGACATGCCATATGAAATCCAGGAGCATGCCTACGCCGGCTATCCTGTGTATTAATCCTGCCATCTCAGCGCCACCCCAGACCCTTATCCAGACGCTCGAGAGGCCCTGTGGCTCGTGGGCAAACTTCAGCCCCCATCCTGTGAAACTCAGGAGGAGAAACGTTGTGAACATCAGGACATGCTGTATCCTGAAGATAATGTCGAATCTTTCTATCTCTGCCGGAACTTCCTGTGTTGCTGTGGTGGTCTCGCTCATTCTTCTTCCTCCTTTTTCCTGAAGATAGCGTCTCTTATGTCAGAGAATGCTTCAAGCAGAACATGTATGACAATGAATGCGAATACCCCGATAGTCAGAATTATTAAGAGCTTTTCTCCGTAATGCGGTATGGGCCCCGGCTTCTGATGTGTAATTGCCGGTACAAATTTCTCATTAGCGCCTTTATGGCACTTCCCGCAGGTTACGAGTTTGTTTTTTCCGAAGACAGGGGAATTGGGGTCGTTTTTTGAGAGGATGTCATGGGACCCGTGGCAACTGGAACAGGTAGGAGCTTTTGTATGGCCGAGGAAAAGCTTCCTGCCGTGGAAACTCTCCCTGTAGCTTTCCATGACATTTTCCTCAAGCTTGTACTTCTCCATCATCTTTTCATCACCATGGCATTTGCCGCAGGTCTCGACCTGATGCTTGCGGCCCATAGGCGAGCTTTCGTTTTTTACAGATGTGATATAATGCGGAGAGCCATGGCAGTCAAGGCAGAGCGGCCCGTCTGACTGATGCTTGTCGATGATATTTTTCCCATGTACGCTCCCCAATAACGCCTTGTAAATCTCTTCATGGCAGGTAATGCAGGCAGCGCCCGCGACAGGATCAACCTTGAATTTCGATGAGATCTTTGAAGAGAGCGCAAGGACGGCCTGAGGAATATCGCTGCTTGGCGTGGTGTGCGGATTGTCTGAGAACTTTAAATGGCAATCCGTGCATGATAAGGAACCATGCTTCGAAGTACTGAACTTATCTGCGTCGATATTGAGCTCGACCAGCGCACCGTTTGCAGTTTTTATCCTGCCCTTCATGGCGCTGTGGCACGAAAGACATTTTGCTGAATCCTGGCAGAACCCCGGGGTTGGCAGTAATAGGAGAGCTAGGAACAGCAAAGGTGCGACAATAATCCAAAGCCTATTGTTTGACATAAGCACCTCTATTTAATAGATTGCTGCTCCAACGAGCAGCTGAAAATGCCCTTTTTTATAATGTTATGCCTGGATGTACAGATGACAGTTGCGTAATCCGGAATAAAACTATAGCTGCCCAAAAAAAACAATTAGTTACGCAACTGCACATACATTTATACTATGGATTATAAAATTAACTCCAAACTGAAATTAACAGGTTATATATAAGCAGAATGATTCTCTGTTTGTCAATTTAAGTAATTTATATGATTATAAGGAACAAACAAGATTTTTTATGAGAATTTACAAATAAAAAACAAATGGATTTTTCTGTGAAGTGTTACAGTGCGGAATTATCTCTGAAGCCGACAACTGCTATCCCTGCTTCATTTGCCTCTTTGAGCAGCCTTTCTTTATTGAGGAGTATGCTCTTTTCTGCCTCGACCGCCAGAACCCTGGCGTTAGCGTCCAGCATTGCCCTGAGGGTATCCAGTCCGACAACAGGTACATCAAAGCGCATGTCCTGCCTGGGTTTACTGGCCTTTACGACTACAGCACCGCTGCCGGCCAGCTTTCCGCCTCTCTTTATCGCTTCGTCTGTACCTTCTATCGCTTCTATGGCCATAACTGCCTGGTTCCTGATCACGACTGTTTGTCCTATGTCGAGCCTGCCCATTTCCTTGGCTATTGCCCATCCAAAGGCTATGTCTTTCCACTCTTCTTCAGAAGGTCCGCTATCGGTCAAAACACCCTCAGGGGTCAACAGCCTTGCAGAAAAATCTGTTGTATTGAGGAGCGTTAATCCGTCTTTCTTAAGCTCTTTTGCGATAGCCAGCATTATGGAGTCATCGCTGCGGTCTTTAAGGGCAAAAAGCAGTTTTATGGCCCTGAGATCAGGAGATATTTTACTTTTATAGAGCAGTTCCTTGGACACTTTCCCTGCCATTACTACTTCGACCACTCCTGATTTTTTCAGGTAATTTATGATCTCACCGAGCTTGCCGACATTAATCCACCGTATTTCATCCACACAGGATCCAAGCGATCTCTCTGCAAGAGGCTCCAGCCCGGCAGCTATAACAGTATAGCCTTTGGAGCGCGCGTCAACCGCTATGGCTAGGGGCAATTCCCCCATGCCTGCGATGAGGCCCAGTTTTTTCATCAGCGGCAGATTCCGCGTTTATTTTTCTCTATGAATTCTATTAGATGGTTCACCTCTTCAATACCGGACATCTCGTCCCGGACCTTTTTTATGGCATCTTTCAATGTCCTCTTTTCCCTGAAGAGGATCTTGTAAGCCTTTTTGAGGCCATTTATCGTTGTATCTGAGAGGCCATGTCTCTTCAGGCCTATCGTGTTAGGGCCGTAAAGCTTGGCACGAGAGCCTGAAGCGATCATATATGGCGGGATATCCTGGCCTATGCCGCTGAAGCCGCCCACCATCGCATACCGGCCTATTCTGGTGTACTGATGGATAGCCACCAGGCCTCCGATAACAGCGCTGTCTTCAACAAGCACGTGACCGGCCAGAGTAGCTGCGTTTGCCATTACGACATCATTGCCGATTTTGCAGTCGTGGGCGATATGGACGTAAGCCATAAGAAAATTGTTGCTGCCTATAACTGTTGATCCGTCGCCTCCAACAGAGGCCCTGTGTATTGATACATATTCCCTGATGATGTTGTTGCTGCCTATGACAAGCCTTGTGTTTTCCCCCTTGTATTTTAAGTCCTGTGGCGGGAACCCGAGGCTTGTAAAAGGGTGTATCGTACAGTTCTCACCAATTTCCGCAGAGCCTTCAACTATAACGTGAGACAGGAGTTTCGTCCCTTTCATGATTTTGACTGCGCTCTTTATGACGCAGAAGGGACCGATATCAACCCCGGAATCAATATCGGCCTTAGGGTCTACAATCGCCGTGGGATGGATTCTGGTTTTCATTATATCTCCTTGTTTGTGACCATGGCGGTGAAATCCGCCTCAGAGGCGACCTTGCCTTCTACTGTAGCAGCGCCCGAAAACTTCCAGACATTGCCCCTCTGCTGCAGGACCTTGATTTCAAGTCTGAGCTGATCACCAGGCACAACAGGGCGTCTGAACTTCGCTTTTTCAATGCTCATGAAGTATACAGCTTTCCCTTCCATGCCGGAACTGAAGGCGGCAATACCAGCAACCTGTGCCATAGCCTCTATGATCAGCACACCGGGCATGATAGGCTGTCCGGGAAAATGTCCCTGGAAAAAAGGCTCATTGAAGGTAACGTTCTTTATGCCTGTTATGCTTTTTCCCGGCTGCAGGTCGATGATCCTGTCGACAAGAAGAAACGGATATCTGTGCGGCAGGTATTGCATTATTTCGTTTATGTCCATCATGCCGAATCCCCCTTTTCCAAATTGTTTATTTTATTTTCAAGGTCTATTATCTTTTTGTATATTTCCGGCAGTTTCGCAAATAATGCCTGCGCCCTGAGCCAGGTGACATGTGGTATGGCAGGACTGCCGGAATATTTGCCTTTTGAAATCTGGCCCGTGATTCCTGATTGGGCGCCCACCATAGTGCCGGAGGCTATTGTGGTATGGTCCGCAACCCCGACCTGTCCTCCAAGTACGACAAAATCTCCTATCTCCGTGCTGCCTGCTATGCCCACCTGGGACACAATCAGGGACTTTTCACCGATTTTTACATTGTGCGCTATCTGTACCAGGTTGTCTATTTTAGAGCCTCTGCCTACAATAGTGTTTCCTATAGTCGCGCGGTCGATAGAAACATTGGACCCGATCTCCACATCATCTTCTATGATTACACCCCCAACCTGGGGAATCTTGTAATGCTCACCCTTCTCGAAGGTGTACCCGTATCCATCAGAGCCTATTACAGTGCCGGAATGAATAATGACCCTGTCTCCGATTGTGACACCTTCACGGATAACTACATTGGGATGTATGATGCAGTGCTTCCCGACCTCGGTTTTTTCGCCTATAAAAACTCCCGGCAGGATGACCGTATTGTCACCGATGGAAATGTCATCGGACAGGTATACAAAGGGGGAAACAGAGACGCCTTTGCCAAACCGGATACGGCTGGAAATTATCGCCTTCTCGCTGATGCCTGGCTGATAAGACGGGGCAGGATATAAACATTCTATTGCCTTTGCAAAGGTAAAATAGGGATTTGAGGTGAGCAACTGTGTTGTTTTGATGTCAGGCAGCAGTTCCTTTACGATAATGCAGGATGCCTTGCTCTGCCCCGCCTGCTTAAGATATTTTGCCGACGAGACAAAGGTTATGTCCCCTTCGTGCGCATCAATTATCCCTGAGACCCCGGAAATCTCAATCTCAGGATCGCCATGGACAACTCCTTTAACTATTTCGGCAAAATCTTTCAGCTTCATCTTGGATTATTATCTCAATAAGTTATTAACTGATCTCCCGGTGCTGTATGTTAAGAAAGCCCCCTCTGTAAAGGGGGCTTTCTTAATGCCTGAAGCACATATGACTCTCCGGAAGACTTCTGCTATTTTTTGGATTTTGCCTTCAGTTCATTATATTTCTTGATCACAATATCAGTAATGTCAATCCCTTTTTTAGCAAAAAGAATCTGTCCTTCGCCGCCTTCCAGTATTAAGGTGTACCCCTCTTCGCTGCCTATTTTCTCAATAATGGCGCGCATTTCCTTGATGATTTCAGCGGTAAAATCCCCTTCTTTCTTTTTTAACTCATTTTGTGAATCGCTTACGAGCCGCTGATAATCGCGGATCATCTTCTCTAAGTCCTCTTCTTTTGATTTCCTGGCCTCAGCAGACAGCACAGAAGACTGCTTGTCTATTTCGCTTTTTATCTTCTCGATGTTTTTACCTTTTTCATCGAGAGAAGACTGTTTTGACTTGATCATGAACTCCAGGTCTGCCTTTGCTTTTTTGCCGGCATCAGATTCATTCAGGGCCTTAATGAGATCTACTGATCCGATCTTGATGTTTTCGGTCTTGATGTTTTCAGCATAGACATGACTTCCTGTCAGCAAGATCAGGACAACTAAAAGCAGTGATAGTTTTTTCATATTTTTTCTCCTTAAAATAACATTTAAAAAAATGTTCCGAAGGCAAATTCAAACTTGCTTGAGCTTTCGCCTCTTTCCTTCTTTATATTATAACCCCATTCAACCCGTATAGGCCCCATTGGAGATATCCATCGGAAGCCTAAGCCAGTAGTATACCGCAGTTTGCCGAAATTTTTAAAGTCTTCATATGAGTTGCCCGCATCGAAGAAGACGACACCTTTTAATTTCATCTCAGGGTAAATAGGGAAAATATATTCTGTGTTAAATATAAGTTCCTCGGTGCCTCCTATCGCGTCTCTGGTGGCCGGGTCCTTGGGGCCGCCGTCTCCAAAGCCTAATCCTCTTACTGTATCCAGACCGCCCACATAGAACCTTTCATAAAGCGGCAGTTTTTTGTTAAATATGCCTTTTGCATAACCAATGCGTCCCCTGAGCATTATGGTGGTTTTCCCCAGAGGGAAATACCATGCCGAGTCGAACAAGCCTTTAATGTAGGCATTGTCTCCGCCGAGTCCCGCGAAGGTAAAGGTGACTGCATTTCTGGAGCCTTTTGAAGGATCTACGTAATTGTCCCTGCTGTCTCTGACGATTGTAGGGGTGATGCTGCTGGTTGTCTTTGTGCCTTCCTGGTCTTTGATTACTGGAGAAGCAGATGGCTTCATGTTGTAAATTGTCGCCTTCTCAAGATTATATGAGACATCCTCCCTCCAGTATTCAGACAGACTCTTGCCAAGCCCTACGTAAAAGCCCTGTGCCTTCTTGTCATATTCAATATAGTTACGGGTAGTGTAGTAAATGCCGGTAGAGAAGGCGTAAGACGTATCCAGAAAATACGGATCTTTAAAGGAAAGTTCATAATAAGAAGCTTTTTCCTCCCAGTTCGCCTTTGAGCTTTATGTACTGCCCTTTCCCGAAAAGGTTCCCCTGCGTGAGGTCTGCGGTTGCGATAAATTTGTCTACGGAACTGTATCCGCCTCCGACACTCAGGAAGCCTGTGGGCTTTTCCTTGACCTTGACGTCAAGATCAACTGTCTTGTCTTCATATTTTGGCTTGGGGACCAGGTCTACGGTATCGAAGAATTGGAGATTGTTTATCCTTTCATAGCTTCTCCTAAGTTTTGAGCTGTCAAAGGTGTCACCTTCTGCGAGTCTGATCTCTCTTCTGATTACCTTGTCCCTGGTCTTTGTATTGCCGGATATCTCTATCCTGCCGATCCGGTATTTATCACCCTCATCGATATTCAGGGTCACAGCAACTGTTTTATTGGTCTCATCAGGAGAAAGGTCTGGCACAACCGAAACAAGCGCATACCCGTTTTCGGAATAGAGGTCTGAGATGGAACGCATGTCTTTCTCAAGCAGGCTTTTTCTGAACACAACATTCGGCACAAGCTTTATTCTCTTCCTTATCGTTTCATTGTCATAGACTTTGTTGCCGGTAAAATTGATCGAGGATATCTTGTACTGGTCGCCTTCGGATATCCTGATGTTTATAGTCATGGCTTTTTTATTCTTGTCGACTGTTATCTCGGGCTCAGCGATGACTGCTTTAATATATCCGTTATCAAAATAGAGGTCCTTGATTCTTTCTGTGTCGCCTGCCATCTGGTCTTTCTTGTAATATCCCGATGAAGTCACAAAAGAGAAGA
This sequence comes from uncultured Nitrospira sp., assembly GCA_963801505.1. Taxonomy (GTDB): domain Bacteria; phylum Nitrospirota; class Thermodesulfovibrionia; order Thermodesulfovibrionales; family UBA6898; genus JAOUFP01. The sequence goes on along the minus strand of CAWDEY010000011.1, from coordinate 277,783 downwards.
GCCACCATTCCTTTGTCTCCATTACCTTCTTTATCTTTTTTGAAGTGATATTTTTATTGCCTTCAAACAGGATATTTTTGATCTTCACTTTTGTGCCTTCGTCTATCTGATACGTAATACTGATTTCGTCATCAGATATCTTCTTTATGACCGGCACAATATTGGAAAGCCAGTAGCCCTCTTCTTCATAAAACTTGCCCAGGATCACTGCATTGTCCTGAATAAGCACGGTATCAGCGATTGAACCGGGGGTTATGGTGAGTTTTTCCTTCAGTTTTGCGTCATCCAGCTCCTTGTTCCCCTGGAATTCAATCCTGACAACACTCGGTTTTTCCTTGACAATATAGAAGAGTTTGACCCCGCCCTCAAAGGCCTCTATCTCGGTCTTCACATCATCAAAGTACCCCATTTTAAAAATGGTCTTAATGTCTTCATTGGTTTTTTCCTGTGAAATGGGTTCACCGATCTTCTGGGAGAGCTTTACCTTTACCGCCCCTTCTTCAATTCGCTTGAGTCCCTTGATCTCAATTGAATTGACCACCGGCAGTTCCTGAGCATACAGAAAGCTGCAGGATGCCAGTAACAAAAAGACAACCAGCAGTGATATTTTTCGCATTCCATCCTCCAGATATATTCATTTTAATTCGGGTCAAAATTATGAAACAAAACTCGTTCAGTATAGCACTTGCAGCGGTGCAATTGTAAACAAAAAAACTCTCTTTTCTCCGTGACTGCTGCTGTTCAAACAGCTTTCCATGAAGATTTGAATTGCGGGTGAATAAGTAATTATGATTTACAGATTAAATTTTTTTATTTGACCATTAGACAATAGGTGTTTTAATCTTTTGGGCGCATGCATTTTTTGCAAGTCAAGGCTTACAAAAATCATTCATAGAAGGAGGATTCGATGAAGAAGTATAATACGCCGTTGATTGACGAGTTGGAAAAAGGTCCTTGGCCGAGCTTTGTCACTGAGATGAAGAAGGCAGCCAAGAACAACGAGATGGCAAACGACGCTGTTGGACATCTCGAAAAGTGCTACAGCACAAAAATGGGTTACTGGAAGCATGGTGGCATTGTTGGAGTTCTGGGTTATGGTGGCGGAGTTATCGGAAGATACTCTGAGCTTGGTAACGAATTCCCTGGAGTTGCGCATTTTCACACAGTGAGACTTAACCAGCCAAGCGCTTTCTTTTATACCAGCAAGGCGCTGAAAGAGATTTGTGATATCTGGGACAAATACGGCAGCGGCCTGACAAACATGCACGGCTCAACAGGAGACCTCGTACTCCTCGGAACAAAGACAGAACACCTCGAAACTATTTTTGCGGAATATTCTTCCCGCGGTTGGGATTTGGGTAGTTCGGGTTCAGCTCTCAGGACCCCGAGTTGCTGCGTAGGGCCTGCCCGCTGTGAATGGGCAAATTATGACACCCTGGGTCTGAACTATGCACTGACACAGGAGTTTCAGGATGAGATGCACAGGCCGTCGTTCTCTTACAAATTTAAGTTTAAGTTATCAGGTTGCGCTTGCGACTGCGTTGCATCACTCGCACGAGCTGACATGTCCATTATCGGCACATGGAAGGGCGACATCAAGATCGACCAGGCCGAAGTCCAGAATTATGCCAAGGGCGGCATGGACATCAATGCAGAGATTGTTAACATGTGTCCCACCCAGTGCATAAGCTATGACGGCAAGGCCATGAAGATAGACAACGCTGAATGCAGCAGATGCATGCACTGCATAGCCAAGATGACAAAGGCCTTGAGGCCGAGCGGTGAAAGAGGAGCAACGATATGCATAGGAAGTAAGGCCCCGATCGTTGTTGGTTCACTTCTTTCATGGGTTGTCATTCCGTTTATCAAGCTTGAGCCGCCATACACCGAGTTGAAAGAGCTTATCAGAAATATCTGGGACTGGTGGGATGAGAATGCAAAACCGAGAGAGAGGATCGGCGAGGTCATCGAAATGAAAGGCATGAGGTCCTTCCTCGAGGCTATCGGAGTACCGCCTATGCCGCAGCAGATCAAGGAGCCGAGAAAAGATCCGTTCATGTTCTACACAGAAGAGGACATCGCTTCATATAAGGCAAAAGAAGCCGAAGAGAAGAAGACCGGCAAATACAAATTCTAAAATAAATTATATTAATTAATTTAAGGAGGATAAAATGGCAACACCACAGAGAAAAACAGATATAGGACCACCCAATTTTGAGCAGTTTCTGCCTCCGGTAATCAAGAAAAATTACGGAAAGTGGAAATATCATGAAGTTATTACCCCGGGCACCATGGTGCATGTTGCAGAGAGCGGAGACAAACTCTGGACTGTAAGAGTGGCTTCTCCAAGACTTATTGCAACAGATACAATCCGTGAGCATTGCGATATCGCAGAGAAATTCTGTGACGGTCACCTCCGTTACACAACAAGAAACAACGTAGAGTTTCTCGTATCAGATGAAAAGAAGCTTGAGCCACTCAAGAAGGACCTTACTGCCCGCGGCTTCAAGATGGGCGGTATCGGCTATGGTATAAGCAACGTTGTCCATACCCAGGGCTGGGTCCACTGCCACAGCGCATGTACAGATGCCTCAGGTCTCGTGAAGTCCATGATGGATGAGCTTATGCCATATTTTGAGTCCAAGAGACTCCCAAACAAGCTCAGACTGGCAGTCGCCTGCTGTGTTAATATGTGCGGCGCTGTTCACTGCTCAGATATCGCTGTTGTTGCGGTCCATACAAAGGTCCCTACAGTAAATCACGAAAATTTCAAAAATATGTGCGAGCTTCCTACTGTCATCGGGTCCTGTCCTACCCGCGCTATCAGCCCTGATCCTGCACAGAAAAGCGTCAAGATCAACCCTGAAAAGTGCATGTACTGCGGTAACTGCTTTACCGTATGTCCGCCAATCAGCATCAAAGACCCTGAGAGAGACGGTGTGGCAATCGTTGTCGGCGGCAAGGTCTGCAGTTTAAGGACCAATCCCAAATTCTCCAAGCTCGTTATCCCTTATATCTCCAACGAGCCGCCGAGATGGCCGAAGGTTGTTGCTGCTGTAAAGCATATAGTTGAAGTTTACGCAGCAAATGCACGGAAGCATGAAAGAGTCGGGGAATGGATCGAAAGAGTAGGCTGGGAGAGGTTCTTCTCTCTTACCGGCATAGATTTTACATTCCATTCCATCGATGACTTCACATTCATGAGAGATACCCTGAGGACTTCCTCAACATTTAAGTGGTAATATAATAGGAATTTAAGGACAAGGGCAGCCCGCCAAGGCGGGCTGCCTTCTTATAAACTGTATTAAAAGTTATCACGGGGGTAAGGCATATGGAAACAGCTGAACTGCAAGACAAAATTTTTGCCTTCGTATTAGCAGCAAAAGGCAAGAAGAAACTGAAAGAAAAAGATATCATCAAAGGCGTCGGTGCTGAAACCGGAATCGAAGCCGATGTTGTTAAAAAAGCCATGAGACTGATGATCGATGTAGGAAGACTTATGTATTCCTATGGCGGCGGAGCCAGCTCTGTCGAGATCCCGAGTGATGAATATCTAAGAGAAAAAGGTCTTATAAAGTAAAAAGATCTGAACGGCCGTATCTAAAAAGTATAATAAAAGAGGGGAACATTCCCCTCTTTTATTTTCATTGCATCAGTTACTTAATGAACTGAAATCCCCTGGCGCTCAGGATCTTAAACAGCGGACGGCCGAACAGGAAAAGCTCAGTTTCTAGAGAAAGTCCGAATTCAGAAATGGCCCTCGAACGTATGGCCAGGTCCTGGTGTACCATAGAGGTGAGCTTTGCAAGCGATTTCGGATCGTTATTTTTCTGAAGCAGCGCAGAAATAAGGTCTTCCGCCATCCTGATAGAACAATCCTGTTCATGTGTCTCAATAAGTCCTATGATGGGGTCATCTTCACTGAGAACGTCGGCACGGGTCATAGTGTTTTTGCCTATAACTTTCAAAAGCTGTACAGTGTCCCAGCATTTAAGAAGACGGCATTCCAGCGGTCTGTGCTCGTAAATGGAGCAGGAGCATCCTTTTTCGTCGTAAAAACAGCAAGCCCATCCCTTCCCCTTTCCTGCAATCTTAACAAGCTCCTTTTCAATAGGCTCAGGCTTTTCTTTGAGGGGGAAAAAAGCCAATTCACCTTTTCTGATGGTTATCAGGCTTTCACGCCCTATATGTCCGGCAAGGAGTATTATCTTATCTTCCAGGTGCAGGGATGGCCCACCCTTTTTGCAGCATGTCCCGCATCTTGTACAACGGGTTGCGCCTCCAGAAGTTGAGCCGTGGATTTTTTTTCGTTTTTCCCCTGTCCTCTTTTTACTCATGATTCATCAGCAAAAAATATTGCATTTGCATAGTGCATTATTTTAAGGCTTTTGAGTTACAGAGTCCAGTTTCTGGATTAATAGTTATACTTTGTATGCAATGGCAGTTCCAATATGCCCTGTTTTGACTTTATCTTAAATTAGCTGCTCGGCTATAATTATATAGCTGTTTATAAAAAAAGGAGAAGTAATGAGATCCCGATATCCAAGGCTGATAATCGCGGGGCTTAAAGGCGGCTCAGGCAAGACAACCGTCTCCCTCGGTCTCATATCCGCATGGCGTCAAAAAGGACTGTCAATAGTTCCCTACAAGAAAGGGCCAGACTATATTGACGCAGGATGGCTCTCGGCAGCTGCTGTTAACCCCTGTTATAACCTTGACCCGTTTTTAATAAGCAAGGAAAAGATACTGTATTCATTTCAAGGGGCATTTCGGCAAGGCAGATTGCGCTGTCATAGAAGGCAACAGAGGCCTCTACGACGGGATGGACTCTGCGGGGACTTACAGCACAGCTGAACTTGCAAAGATGCTTAAGGCCCCGGTAGTGCTTGTGCTTGACTGCACCAAGATGACCAGAACAGCTGCTGCTGTCCTTCTGGGCATACAGAAATTCGACAGGAAAGTCGACATAAAAGGAGTTGTCCTGAACCAGATTGCCGGAGCAAGACATGAAAAGATTATCCGGGAAACGATAGAGAAATACTGCAGGGTACCTGTCCTTGGTGCAGTCCCGAAACTCAAAGAAAATTTATTGTCGGAAAGACATATGGGCCTGACACCTTTTCAGGAACATACTGAAGTAAAAGAGGCGCTGTCCAGAGCCGGAGATATTGCCAGACAGTATATTGACCTTGACAGCATTCTGGAGATTGCACAGGGGGCGGTCCCTCTGAAAACAGGGCATAGGGATTTGAGATCAGGGGAATGGCAAGATGAAAAAAACCAATCCCCAACCCCCAACCCCGACCCCATTGTTAGAATCGGCATTATCAGGGATTCCGCGTTCCAGTTTTATTACCCTGAGAACTTTGAGGAACTTCAAAAAAGGGGGGCGGAGCTTGTGGAGATCAGTGCGATGCAGGAGAGGGAACTTCCTGATATAGACGCCCTGTATATCGGAGGCGGTTTTCCGGAGACGAACGCTATTGCGCTTGCAAAAAATACTGCGTTTAAGAAGTCTCTCCGTAATGCAGTGGAAGGAGGCCTTCCTGTATATGCGGAGTGCGGCGGGTTAATGTATCTTGGGAAAGCACTGTTCTGGGAAATAAAACATATCCTATGTCCGGGATATTCCCGCTTACCTTCTGTCTCGAAAAAAAACCGCAGGCTCATGGTTATACAATACTGGAAATAACAGGGGAAAACCCGTTTTATACCAAAGGTACAGTGTTGAAAGGCCATGAATTCCATTATTCGAGGGTCATTGACAGAGAAACAAAGGAGGGACTGCATTTATCATTCCGGATGAAACGAGGTCAGGGGATCATAGATAAAATGGATGGATTATGCTATAAAAACGTATTGGCTACGTATACTCACCTGCATGCCCTCGGCTCTCCTGAATGGGCCGACGGTCTTGTAAAAAAGGCATCTTCTTACAAAAGGAAAGGTTGTTAATATGCAAAGAAAAGAAATTCTGCCCTTACTGGAAGAAAAAAAATATGACGAAATTATGGAGTTAGCGAAAAAAAATACCAGGGGCCTCTTCAGGCTTCTTATCAGTATCACCTATGACAAGAGCGCTGTTTTATGCTGGAGGGCGATAGAGGTGACAGGCATTATCGCCGGTGAAATAGCGAAAACAAGTCCTGAAGTGATCAGAAACCTTGCGCAGAGGCTCCTCTGGATGATGCGCGATGAGTCAGGGAACAATCTATCAAGCGCACCTGAGATGCTCGGAGAAATTGTAAGGAACAGTCCTGATTCATTTGCTGATATTGCGCCGGTTATCGCATCGTTCCATGATGAGCTGATGCTGAGACACGGCGTGCTCCGGGCGATCTTCAGGATAGGTGAAGTGCGTCCTGATTTGATCAGTGTTTCCGCAGAATTCACAGGTCCGTTTCTGCGGGATGAAGATCCCCTGGTGCGTGCATACGCGTTGCTTATTTCAGGAGCATATAAATTAAGAGGGACCCTCCCTGCAGTATCAGCCCTGAAAGATGACAGCAGCATTGTTACGCTATACAGGGATGGAGGCTTTGTCTCTCTGAGCGTCGGAGAGCTGGCAGCAAAGATTCATGAAAGGTTATCAGAAGAGGAGAATTGAATGAGCAGAAATGATGAAAACAGCATATTGCGGTGCCCGTTTTGCGATAATCCGATAGAAGAACCAAAGGAGTTAAGAAGCCAGCTTTGGGAGCACCATTACCGGAGGGAGATGCACATGCAGTGCGGTATATGTGTATGACCGCTCAGGCCATAATATGGGGGATGCCTATGTCGATGCATTAAACCTGGCCTTTGATGGAGACCTTGACAAGGCCTGGAACATGACACCTGGTGAGGACTATGAAATACTGGAACTGACCTATAACACCAGAAGGCATAAGTTCGGCAGGGAAGCGGTCACACGCGGGAGGCCGTCCCCCGGCTTTATTTTTGTCCGTCTGAAAAAATAAACTATGCAGCCTTTGAATATCACTGAGCTGTTAAAATATTGTTGCAGGGAAATAAGTTATAAGGGTTTGCACCTCTGCTAGAATCCTTGGTGTCCAGAGAATAAATAAAGATGATTGTCTGATAAGTTTTTTTTATTTGACCGAAGCCATGCATGTGTATTACTGTTTAGAGCCTAATCTGATAGACAACAGACCAGATGAAATCTGAGTTTAAAAAAATAAGTTAAATACTTTTTGGTATTTTACTTGCTTGCAGGAATAAATCCCTGCAAAGATGAAAATCAAATACCTACTATGAAAGGGGGAAAAAATGGCAACAATGGATTTTCAGGGCAAACAGATCGAGGTCGACGATGACGGATATCTTCTTAATCTCGATGACTGGACAAAGGACTTGGCTATTGAACTGGCCAAGCAGGACAGCGTAGAACTCACAGAGTCACACTGGGAGGTTATCAATTTCCTGAGAGAATACTACAAACAGTACCAGATTGCTCCTATGATCAAGATCCTCGTCAAAGAAATAGGAAAAGCCATGGGACCGGAAAAAGGCAATACAAAATACCTTTATGAGTTGTATCCAGGTGGTCCTGCCAAACAGGCATGTAAATATGCCGGGCTTCCAAAGCCTACAGGCTGCGTATAAGAGCATTGCTTTTCGACAAAAAATCAAAAAACAGTACCCCATTGAGCATGCTTCTTTGGGGTACTGTTTTTGAGACAGATAAAAACAGAAAGGGAGAAGGTGCGCTAGGCTGATAAATGATTCTTACTCAATTTGAAAATACTTTTAAGCATCCCTTTTATTTATCTGTTTATATTTGTCAACCCTGCTTCCCCCCCCCTGCTTCAAGGAGCGGCCAGTAATGGCTGCGAATCTGAAAAATTTTCTCTCCGATAAGAGAGCAGTCATCCTGAAAAGATGGATTGACCATATTCTTGATACATATCCGGCAGAAACAGCCAATTTTTTACGTGGAAAGAATAGCAGCAGATTTGCCAACCCTGTAGGTCACAGCGTATCAGAGGGCGTAGAGGGCATCTTTGAAGATCTTCTCCAGGGAATCGACCATGACAGGGTTTCGGTATTTCTTGATAATATAATCAGGATACGGGCTATTCAGGAGTTCACCGCGTCTCAGGCCATCTCATTCGTTTTCTTCCTGAAAAAAATTATACGAGATGAGCTTGCAAAAGAAATCCGCGAAAATAACCTATCAGATGAACTGACGCTGATTGAGATCCAGATTGACTCTCTGGGCCTCCTTGCCTTCGACATTTTTATGCGCTGCAGAGAGAAACTGTATGACATCAAAGCTAATGAAATGAGACATATGACTTTCAGACTTTTACAGAAAGCAAACCTGATCTGTGAGAAGCCGGAAGAAGAACCGGACGCCCCAGACAGTAATTTTGTTAACTTAAACGAAAAGAGGTAACTAAATGAGAGCCTTAATGCCCTTCTTCACAGTTATAGTACTGGTTCTGCTTGCCTTTGCAGGAGTGAAGATGGCGAACCTCCATTTTCTTTTCGGAGTGCTGGTCCCCTACGCTGCGGTTGCGATTTTCATCGCGGGTTTCATTTACCGCGTTATACAATGGGGACGTTCGCCTGTGCCATTCTGCATACCGACTACATGCGGTCAGATGGAGTCATTCCCCTGGATCAAGCAAAACAAACTTGAAAACCCTTCCACCACATTAGGGGTCATAGGAAGGATGTTGCTTGAAGTGCTTTTATTTCGCTCCCTGTTTCGGAACATTAAGACCGAATTCAGGGAAGGCCCGAAGCTTTCATACGGGTCTGACAAATGGCTCTGGATGGCCGGACTTGCCTTCCACTGGTCTTTTCTTATTATCCTTATCAGGCATTTGAGGTTCTTTAGCCTGAATGTGCCATTTGTAATAAAAATAGTGGAAAGTCTCGACAGCTTTTTACAGATCGGTGCGCCTCTTTTCTATATTACAGATGCCGTTATCTTGGGAGCGGTAACCTTTCTCGTAATCAGAAGATTCTGGATACCTCAGGTGAGGTATATCTCTCTTGCCGCTGATTTTTTCCCGCTCTTTCTCATATTGGGCATCGCCGGTTCAGGTGTTCTTATGAGATATTTCTTTAAGGTGCATGTCGTAGGAGTAAAGGAATTGGCGTTGGGACTGGCCAGCTTCAGCCCGACAATCCCGGAGGGCGTTGGAGTTATCTTTTACATCCATCTCTTTCTGATCTGCGTTTTGTTTGCGTATTTCCCATTCAGCAAACTGATGCATATGGGTGGAGTATTTCTCAGTCCAACCAGGAATATGGTGAATAACAGCAGGGCAGTCAGGCACATCAATCCCTGGAACTATCCCGTCCATGTACATACCTATGAAGAATATGAGGATGACTTCAGGGAAAAAATGAAAAAGGCTGGGTTACCAGTAGAAAAGGAGTAGAGATGGCAAAAGGTCCTATTAAAGAAGAACTGTCTAAACTAGATTATACTCCTCCAGAAACGGAGTGGATGGATACTCCAGTTGAATTCAAACCAGGGACATATTGCTGGGGAGCGAAAGGTAAGAACCTTAAGATATTGGATTTCCCTAATGCGCGAGACTGGTCACCCGCAGAAGATAACTGGAAGCTGCCAAAAGACTGGGAAGGGACGATCCTTGAGGCAATGTCTGACAGACTGTCCAAATATCGCTCCTTTAAGCTTTTTATGGATATCTGTGTCAGATGTGGTGCCTGCGCTGACAAGTGCCATTTTTATATCGGCTCGGGGGACCCCAAGAATATGCCTGTGCTCAGGGCAGAACTGATGAGATCTGTTTACAGGAAATATTTCACGACTCCCGGCAAGGTGCTGGGCAGGCTTGCGGGGGCGAGAGAACTTACCGTTGATGTATTGAAGGAATGGTGGTACTACTTCTTCCAGTGCACGGAATGCCGTCGCTGCTCAATCTTCTGTCCCTACGGTATAGACCAGGCAGAGATCACGATGATGGGCAGGGAATTTCTCAACCTGCTGGGCTTAAACACGGACTGGATATCAGGGCCAGTGGCCAACTGTTACATGAAGGGCAACCACCTCGGTCTTGAACCCCATGCGATCATGAACAGCATCGAGGGTATGGTCGATGACATCGAAACTGTCACAGGCATAAGGATAAACCCATCTTTTAACAGGAAGGGCGCAGAGATACTCTTTGTCACCCCGTCAGGAGACCTTTTCGCTGATCCCGGCACCTTCACCTGCATGGGCTACATGATGCTCTTCCACGAACTTGGACTTGATTATACCTGGAGCACATACGCCTCGGAAGGAGGCAACTTCGGTTTCTTTACCTCAAACGAGATGGCTAAAAGGCTGAACTCGAAGATATATGCAGAGGCGAAACGTCTTGGTGTAAAATACATAATCGGTGGAGAGTGCGGCCATATGTGGAGGGTGCTGCAGCAGTACATGGACACCTGGAACGGCCCCGCTGATTTCATGGAGGTCCCTGTTTCCCCGATCACGGGTACCAGGTTTGAAAACGCCAAATCAACAAAGATGATACATATTACTGAATTTACTGCTGACCTGATAAAGAACAACAAGCTCAAACTCGACCCTAGCAGAAATGACGACCTGATCGTTACCTACCATGATTCCTGCAATACCGCTAGAGGCATGGGACTGCTTGAGGAGCCAAGGTATATCATAAAGAATGTATGCAATAATTTCCATGAAATGCCTGAAGATACCATAAGGGAAAAGACCTTCTGCTGCGGCAGCGGTACAGGACTCAACGCAAGTGAAAATATGGAACTAAGGATGAGAGGCGGATTGCCGAGGGCCAATGCCGTAAAATATGTACATGAAAAGCACGGAGTAAACATGCTGTCAAATATATGTGCAATTGACAGGGCTACGCTTTCAGCCTCCATGGATTACTGGGTCCCCGGGGTCAGGGTAACAGGTGTTCACGAGATGGTCGCAAACGCTCTTATCATGACAGGAGAGAAAGAAAGAGAGACCAATCTGCGCGGGGATCCCCTTCCAGGAAAGGAGGGCAACTAGCAATGTACAATAGCGGTAAAATTATTGCGGGACTTATTGTATTTATATTGTTTGTAACCTTTCCTTTCCTCTTAAATATGGGAAAGGCCAGCGCTAAACCAAAGCCGAGTATCGATACCCCTGTTATCAATAAGATGCAGGTCAAAAAATGTGTTGAGTCCAAGGATTTCATGAGGTCAGAACACATGCAACTGCTCAATACCTGGAGGGATTCCGTGGTGCGTAACGGCGACAGGATCTATGTCAATACGGCTGGACAGAGTATTAATATGAGCCTTCAAAATACCTGCCTGAACTGCCATTCGAACAAGAAGAAGTTCTGTGACGAATGCCACAACTATATGGGAGTTACGCCTTATTGCTTTAGTTGTCATATCATACCAAAGGAGAACGTGCCGCAGGAGAACATGCCGAAGGAGAACGTATTATGAGTATAAACAGAAGACAATTTCTAAAACTGGTGGGAGTTTCAACAGTAGCGGGAATCGGCGGGACCGCTGTCTTCAACGGACTGCGGAACAACGGTCTCGAGGCAGCGCAGACTTCGCCTGATCCCAGGTCTCTGACAGCAAAGAGATGGGGTTTTGTTGTTGATATGAGCAAGCTGGAATCCGATGAGGGTTATCAGAAGTGCATAAACGCGTGCCACAGTATCCATAATGTGCCGGACATGAGCGGTCTTCCCGATGATATCAGGATAAGGCAGGAGGTTAAATGGATCTGGAAAGACAATTTTGAACGTACCTTCCCGACTGCTACTGAATCGGAATACCAGAACGTCGAGTTAAAAGAAAAGAATTTTTTCCTCTTCTGTAACCACTGCGCCAGCCCTGCATGCGTCAGGGTATGTCCGACAAAGGCGACCTTTAAAAGAAACGATGGCATCGTAATGCAGGACATGCACCGTTGTATCGGCTGCAGGTTCTGTATGGCAGCCTGCCCGTTCGGCGCCAGAAGCTTCAACTGGAGAGATCCGAGAGGCAAGGATGCCAACGGACGGCCATTCATTAACCCCGAGACAGAGAACAAGGAATATCCTACGAGGACGATCGGTGTAGTAGAGAAATGTACGTTGTGTACCGAGCGACTGGCAGTGGGCAAAATACCCGCGTGTGTCGAGGTATCAAATGGTGCGATTGTTTTTGGTGATCTCGCAGATCCGAATTCTGAGGTCAGAAAGATCATAGCCTCAAAATACACCATCAGGCGAAAACCGGAACTCGGAACAGAGCCCAGTATTTATTATGTGATAGGAGGTGGCGAAAATGCTGGATAAGGCACTAATCGGAGGTCGAAGATACTGGACGTGGATATTTATTTTGCTCGCTATAATTGGAGTAGCTGTACTCACGTATCTCAGACAATTCACTGAAGGTCTTGGAATAACAGGCATGAGCAGGGATGTCTCCTGGGGGCTTTATATAGGCCAGTTCACCTTTTTAGTTGGTGTTGCTGCCTCGGCTGTCATGCTTGTCATCCCCTATTACCTCCATGACTTCAAGAAATTCGGCAAGCTCGTCATCCTGGGCGAATTTCTCGCGATCTCCGCAGTAATAATGTGCGTTCTTTTCATCTTTGTGGACATGGGTCAGCCTATGAGGATTACAAACGTTATTTTGCATCCTACGCCTAATTCAGTCATGTTCTGGGACAGCGTTGTTCTGATAGGTTATCTTGCGCTGAACCTTGTAATAGGCTGGACAACGCTTGGTGCTGAACGTAAGGGAGTAAAGCCTCCTCAGTGGGTGAAACCCTTGATTTATCTTTCGGTACCATGGGCTGTCAGCATCCATACCGTGACCGCTTTCCTGTATGCCGGAGTCCCGGGGAGACACTTCTGGCTCACCGCTGTCATGGCTCCCCGCTTTCTGGCTTCGGCATTTGCCGGTGGTCCGTCGCTCCTGATTCTGCTTTCGCTGCTGGTTAGAAAGCTTACTAAATTTGATCCTGGTAAGGAACCGATTCAGGCATTGGCCAAGATCGTCACCTATGCGATGGCCGCAAACGTCTTCCTGCTCGGAATGGAATTTTTCACCGCCTTCTATAGTAATATTCCGGGCCATATGCTTCCGTTTAAGTACCTCTATACCGGAATCGCCGGGCATGACAAACTTGTCCCTCTTATGTGGACTTCGAGCATATTTGCCCTTGCATCTCTTTCGATACTGCTCTTTCCACAGCTTAGGAAGAACGAGAAGATACTGGCCTTCGCCTGCTCGATGCTGTTCATCTCGCTCTGGATTGACAAGGGATTCGGATTGGTCATAGGCGGCTTTGTGCCGAATATGTTTGAGGGCGTAACTGAATACTGGCCTACCCTGCCCGAATCGATAATTACACTGGGTGTATGGGCCATAGGGATACTTGTTTTGACCGTGCTTTACAAGGTTGCAGTTTCTGTGAGGGAAGAGGCAGCCTAGGGGATAGATTTTATTTTTAAAAATTATATATAATTAAGTAAGCCTATTAGGCATATGAAATCAAGGAGGTTAGTCAAATGTATTTATTAGCAGTCGATGCGGCAAAATGTGAAGGATGTGAGGAGTGTGTTAACAACTGCCCTGTTACCGTATTTCAGATGAAAGACGGAAAGGCAGATCCATTCCAGGCAGATCTCTGCGAGGGATGCCAGACATGCACAAGCGTTTGCTCCACGGGAGCAGTAACGCTGACTGAGATGTAATCACCGACGGAAAAAATTCATTAAAGGGCAGGCTTTCCCCTGCCCTTTTTTTTATTTCCCTTGGCCCAGAAAATCAGTATATACTGCTGAGCGCAGTAATATAGCCTCTTACTTTTCAGGATTGGTATACTTTGACCGTGCGCTCCATATGCGCCGTTAGAGGCGGGTAAACCTCCAACCTTTGGCCTAAAACCCTAAGCAGTTACTTCCAGTTTCAGAACATATGCAGTTATTACATAATTTATATTGACAAATTTATCTGCTAATTGTTATAAAATCATGCTTTCCTTAAAACCAATAATATTAGGAGGTGTGACAATGAAACTCGGCGTTATCATGAGCGATTACAGAGACAGGTTCTGATGTTGTAGACAGATTAACTGCTGAAAAACTCGGCATTATTTTTGTCGGCAACGGAGTCTATCATGCAGCAGCCAAGGAAGCTGGCAAAACATCTTCCCTTCTCGAGAAAACTGCTAATTTATACGTACTGACTGAAGACCTCGAGAGCAGAGGATTTACCTCTGCAAATCTGGACAGTCGGGTAAAAGCAGTTACGTACAGCGATGTAGTTGATCTTATTTTTAATGACTACGAAAAAACAATCTGGTTATAAAACATAAAGGAGGCAGATATGGGTAAATTAACAATTGGCTGCTTTTCATCTCTGGTTGGCTCATTGTCACTTGATTTTTCAGTGAAACTGGCTGAGGCAGCAGTAAAAAAGGGGCATACCGTTGATTATTGGATGTCAGGCAATGCCACCATGCTTGCCAAAAAAGGCCAGAAGGCATTCAAAGACTATTCGTTTCTTTCAAAAACAATTCAGGAACTCATCGCAACAGGCAAATTCCAGATTACGGCCTGCGAGGCATGCGCTGAGGCAAGGGGTTATCACAAAGAAGATTGCCCCGACGGTTTCAAGAGATTCAGTATGGACTGGTATCTTGCCAGCACCTTTGATGCAGACAGAGTCCTTCACATAGGAGGGGATTAATATGGCTACCAAGAGACTTTTATTCGTTGTCAGGGCGCTTCCTTACAAAACCGAGGCCTCAAGGTTGGCCTTGACCCATGCCATCTGCCAGTCAGTCAGTTGAGATCTATTTAAAAGACGGGGATCTGGTCGAGGCCTCTATCGCCTTCATCGGAGATGGCGTTATGAACTGCCTCAAAGGCCAGCAGGCCATGAAGCATTACGGCATAACAAGCATCGAAGGACATATGAAGAACACCCTGCTCCTTGACATGAAAGTCATGGTATGCAAGGAGGACCTTGCTAAATTCGGCATTAAGGAAGATGCGCTCCTGATGGATGCCGAGGATATTGGCGGCGAAACCAACGCGCAGATTGTTCCGTACAGTGAAATTCAGAAGGAGATGGAATCAGTAGACCATCTTCTTTTCTGCTAATACAACATAGGAGGATTTAACAAAAATGGCTGATTTAAAATCACAGACCCCGACACAGACCCTTGATGTTTTAGGTCGTGTGTGCCCTTACCCGCTTGTTCTGACTAAAAAAGCGCTTGAAAAACTGCCCAGTGGAGGGATACTCAAGATCCTCTGCGATGCGCCTGCATCCGCAGAAGATTCACTCCCCAGATTTGCAGAGGGCAAAGGATATCCTATTGAAGTTGTTAAGCTCGCTGAGAGCTGGGAACTTTATATCCAGAAAACTTAAGACATTCTGCTGAAAGCAGGGGAGGTCCTCTCCCCTGCTTTTTTTGCAGCAAGTATTTATGAATTCATTTAACTCGTTGATTTGCTTGTAATATCGCTACGCGCTAAATTTATTCACAACATCTGCATCTCTCCAAATACATTTTCCAGGTCAATCTTCCTTTTCAAGTCTGAATGATATAGGCACTTTAATGATTCGAATATCGAAGGCAAAAGGGGCTGCCCTCGTGATTGTGGATAGGGCTGCGCTGTCAAGGATATCCGAGCCGGAACTGGTAACTATTTTGATATTCTCAGGCATTCCTTTAATGTCGATAGAAAATTCTACGGTAGCTGTGCCCTCTGTGCCCCGTAGTTTGGCTTTCAGTGGATATTTTTTTGCGCGTTCAATCGCCGCCCTGATTGCAGCCACTTCATCTGCACGGCCCTTTC
The DNA here is from genome assembly GCA_963801505.1 of uncultured Nitrospira sp. GTDB lineage: Bacteria > Nitrospirota > Thermodesulfovibrionia > Thermodesulfovibrionales > UBA6898 > JAOUFP01. The sequence goes on along the minus strand of CAWDEY010000011.1, from coordinate 261,980 downwards.
CCCGTCCCTCAAGTGTTCCAGAGACGGATCGGACAGCAGACTGAATTTCTGAATGTCCGGCGATGGGCGCCGCGGCAGGGCCTCCGGACATCGGGCTATTGTTAATAAAACTGAATCCCTGGCTCCGGCCCGAATCAGACCTCCCCTTCTTATTGTCCGGAGCGGGGATTGCATCCTTTTTCGTAGCTTCAGATGACTCAGGGGCGACCTTCGGGACTAGCTGATTCGATAAAGGCACTGCAAGCGGTGGCGCGGAGACTGCTTTTGTCTTGATAGAAGGCATACTCATGGATTTTCGCACTACAGGCTTAAGCTGCAAAGGAGGAGCAGTCTCCTCCATCAAAACAACCTCCAACTGCGAAGGAAGGATGCTTTTAATGGCATCCCTCCCAGAGATGAATGTCACAGCAGCAGTAAGCATGGCAGCATGTAAAAAAAAGAGAAAGTCAGATTGCGACCCAATTCCATATCAGATTTCCTTCATCTGCGCTTCTGTCAGAATTCGACTGATAGTCCGGCAAGAAAATTTCTCCTGGGTGAAGGATAAAATGCCTTCTCCTGGGGGATCCCGCCTATAACGCCGAATTCCGAATATGCCTTATTGGTAATATTATTTATATCTACAAATGCCGTGAACGCTTTCCAGTGATACTTATACTTCACATTTAAAAGGACATAGCTCTTTTGATCGCTGAAATCATTTGTAAAGTCGCTAACGAATGGTCTTTTACCTATAAATGTGCCATTGAGAATAACTGTAGAGGCCTTACATATATTGTAACTGATATCCATTCCGGCCTTTTGCCTCGGAACATCAGGCATGTTTTTGCCGGCAAACAAGCCGCCCTTTATCTTTGCGCTCAGGTATGAATAGCTGCCCCTCAATGTCAGGTCATTTGTGACCTTTGCATTAAATGATAACTCAACCCCGTTTCTCCTGGTCATCCCATCCAGATTTTCATTCTGATATGTGTTAGGGTTAAAAAACAGCTCTCTTTCAGTATCCAGCCTGAAAACGCTTGTATGCACATAAATATCATCGGTGATATAATGTCGCAGACCGGCCTCGTAATTATCGGATGTCTGGGGTGCAAGGGCAGTGTTTATTGTGTTTGTATAAAAGCTGTAAAGTTCATCTATCACAGGATACCTGAAGCTTCTGGAGTAGCTTGCATAAACGTATGATTTCTTGAAATAGGGATATGTAACACCGGCCGTATACACATCATTGGACATGGAAGTGCTGTCAGGACTGCTCGGACTGAAACTGAAATTTGCGCGGTCATGTCTGTATCCGGCTGAAACATGTACAACGTCTGCAATATTTGCCTCATCGTGCAGGTAATAACCGTAATTCTCCTTCTTTAGCGTAAAATTCCCGACTGACGAAAATCCAAGGAAGACAGATGTGTTTACAATATCCTCATCTGTCTTCTGATAATCTATACCAGCGGTCAGGATATTTTTTGTCTTGTAAAAGTTTTTCTTCAAAATGACCTGAGGAGATATGCTCGTGGTCTTAATGCCCGAGTCACCAAGGAAACTTCCCCAGTCGCCTGAACTGAAAGACTGAAAGTCCCTTTTTCTGAAAGATGTATCTATCCGAAAAACATTGTCTTCGCCAAAATAGACCTCGGGCGTCAATTTTATGTAGTAGTCTTTGGTCTTTGCAAAGTCATCCGGATGCATTGAATCGGTCCTTGAAGCGCCACTGGCAAAATCGCTCTCCTTCAGCGCGCCGGGAAGCCCATCATTTTCCCAGTGATATCCGCTACTGAAATCAATTTTCAGGAAATCCTTTAAATAATAGACCGCATGCATGCCTGCATCTTTGGCCTCAACATCACTGTTGGTTCTGTACCCGTCAGACTTCAGATAATCTCCATTAAGATTGAGGGAGAAGTCTTTTGTGCCGCCGCTTGCATGGGCGTTCGTCTTAAAGGTGCCATAGCTTCCAGCTTCCAGGCCTATCCCCCCTTTTACTCCTTCGGCCCCTTCTTTTGTAATTATATTGATGACACCACCTGTTGCACTGTCTCCGTACAAGACTCCTCCCCTACCGCCGCGTATAATCTCTATCCTGCTGACCTGGTCAAGGGGAAGTTGTGACCAGTCAACGCCGCTGAGATCAGACTGGTTGACGCGTCTGCCGTCTATAAGAACAAGGGTGTTTAAGGCTGATGTCTCTCCGAACCCGCGTAAGTCTACTGTATAGGTACGGTGGTTGCCGTTGATATCACTGACATGTACACCGACCTCAGACATCAGAAGTTCCGGAATATTCTGAGCAGTGGACTTGCTGATTTCTTTTTCAGATATGACGGTGATATTCGCTGGAATGTCAGCTGTCTTTTCGTTGTATCTGGTTGCGGTGACGACTACTTCTTCAAGCGTTGCCTTGTCCTCGGCCATTGCCGGCACAGCTACCATTATCAACAATAGTATTGCCCACAATCCGTTAATGAAGCCTGAAATGCATGTTACTCTTCCCATGTAATCTCCTCTTCCCTCGAAGGGTATTGTAAATAAGATGTCCCAGGGTCTCCTGACTCGGGGCGTCCTACTTGCCGACCTTCCCATCCTATAACATAGGACAGTGGATGCAACGGGCTTTCGTTCCCCTTACAGTTGCGGGGCAGTGAAGGCTTGTCACCTTGCTTCCCCTGGGACATCTTTTTGCGCCGCCAAAGGCGGCAGTATGTTATAAATTTAGCTGATAAATTCTTCGCTACAGACTGAAAAGCCGTTGAGCAGTTTAACGACCGGATATCTGTCCCACACCTCGATAATGTTCACTGCAGCATAATCCTGCTCAATCCTGAAGATATTCTCCAAAGGTATACCCAGAAAATGGCAGAGGATTATCCTGTTAACTCCGCCGTGTGCAACGACAGCTATGCTCTCTCCCTTATGATTGTCCAGTATTCCGTTGAGGGAAGGAATGATCCTGTCCTTTACCTCCATTGTGCTCTCCCCCTCCATCGGGCTGTATCTCAGCGGGTTATTTGCCCAGGCCTCAAACTCTTCAGGGTATTTCTCTTTTATTTCAGTGAAGGTCATCCCTTCCCATATGCCAAAGCTTCTTTCCCGCAAATCAGGTGTCTCAACAGGCTGTAAGCCATACGCTTCAGCAATTATCTCAGCGCTCCTGAGAGCCCTGCTTAGGTTGGAGGTATAGACAGCCTGAAGTTCCGAAGTCCGAAAGTCCTTAATTTCTGAATTTGCTTCAGGACTTTCGCTCCTCCGGGCCTCTGCTCCATCATCTGCTGATCTATGGATATCTTTTAAGTAACTCATATGTTTTGAAAAAGATGCCTTTTTGATATATTCCATTATAAAGGCAGAAGATCCTTTAACCTGGTCGATCCCTTTTTCAGACAGGGGCACATCTATACTCCCCTTGTAGCGTTTTGTTTCGCTCCCTTCTGTCTCTCCGTGTCTGACTAAATAGAGTGTTGTAACCATAATGATGTCACCATTAAAAAAAGTATTTCCGAGATTTCACCTGCTGCCCCAAGGGTATCACCGGTAAGACCGCCAAACCTCTTCTTGAAGAACTTTGCCGATAAGATCGAGAATATATAGAAAATAGCAAACAGGACAAAGAATAATATTATTGACGCGGTCCCGTATGCCTTGTGCAGATACAGCATGTAGGCTGCAGCATAAAAAAGGACCAATGACAGGGATGCAAAGATAACCTTGCCCAAGTTGATATTATCGATAAACATTTTTCCCAATCCATCCTGCCGTGCTGGATTGCCGTGGTACATGACTGCTACCATTGTCCATTTGGAAAATACCGGCATAAAAAACAGGAAAACATAGCTGGAGTCCGGCTGCGATGTATTCAATAAATTATTGAGAAAAAGAAATTTAAGCAGTATGATCATGACTATAGCTATGACCCCGATGGCGCCTGTTGTGCTGTCTTTCATGATGCTGAGCTTCCTGTCCCTGTCGAGTGCATGGTCTCCGCTTGATTTTACGGCCAATGCATCAAAGGTATCCGCAAGGCCATCCAGATGAAACCCGCCGTTGCTGACAATGAATGTCAGCAGAACAAGGCCGGAGGTTATTTCAGAGGAGAAGAAATTAACTGATACCAGTGTTGCGCAAACAGCCAAAAGACCCTGAAAGGCCCCTGCAACAGGAAAAAATTTCACTGACCCTGAAATGTCTTTTTCTGTTAGCGTGCCGCGTACTTTTACAGGCAGGATAGTCAGAAACTGCAATGCTAGAAACAACTGTATCATTTAGTCCTTTTTCTCTGTAGCAACGCCGGCGTCGCCGAACGTCGCCATTTCCTTGTAGATTTTCAAGCCTGCCTCGATCATAAGCATAGCAAGAGCAGCTGCCTGTCCCTTCACCAAGCCGTAAATCCAGGTCGAGGATCGGCCTTAATCCGATCTTTTCAAGCATTCTCTGTATGTCCGACTTCTACGGATTTATGTGCGGCGAACATATAGTCTTTTGTCTTCGGCTCAAGGCAAAAGGCTATCAAGGCCCCGGCAGTGGAAATGAATCCGTCTATTACAACAGGGACCCTGTTTGCCGCTGCTCCGATAATGAGTCCGGCGATGCCGCCAATCTCCGTCCCTCCAACCTTTGCAAGCACATCGACCGGATCATTATGGTCAGGATTATTTAAGGCTATCGCATCCTCGATTACTCTGATCTTGTTCTTTAAGGCATCATCTCCTATACCGGTCCCTTTCCCTGTTACTTCAGAAACCGCTCTGCCCGTAAGAAGCGCAGCTATGGCGGCTGACGGAGTTGTATTGGCAATGCCCATATCTCCAGTGCCGAACAGACGATAGCCCTTTTTTGCATATTCATTCGCGAGCTCTATCCCGACATTGATACTTTTTTCCGCTTCTTCTCTGGTCATTGCAGGGCCCTTCCTCATATTCTTTGTCCCCCTCATGACTTTTTTTATTTGCAGGGGCACAGCATGCCGTGCCCCTACAGCTGAAAAATCAAAATCAACCCCCATATCGACCACAACGACCTCAGCACCGGCATGCCGCGCAAGGACGTTTATTCCGGCCCCTCCGTTGAGGAAGTTGAGGACCATCTGCGGTGTAACTTCCTTTGGATAGGCCGAGACGCCTTCCTCAGCAACCCCGTGGTCGCCTGCAAAGGTGAAAACCACCTTCTTGTCCGAGTTCCGGCATAGTATTTTCTGTTATTGCCACAAGTCTTCCGGCAAACTCCTCAAGCCTGCCGAGGCTGCCCTGCGGCTTTGTAAGATTATCAAGCCGTTTCTGTGCTTTTTCAAAAAAATCAGCATTGACAGATGATATTTGTTGCAGCACTACTTTCATGAAATTTCCTTTCAGCCTTTTATTTTTACTGGTATGCCTGCTACCACCATGAATACTTCATCAGAAGCCCCCGCAACCTTCTGGTTCATAGTCCCTGCCAGGTCCCTGAATTCTCTTGCCAATTTATTTTCGGGTACTATTCCAGCGCCCACTTCGTTTGAAACGATATAGATATGCCTGGTTTTTTTGTCGCAGTATGTTCAGGAGATTTTCAATTTCGTGTTCTATATCAGCATTCCTGTGCATGGCGTTCGACAGCCAGAGGGTGAGACAATCCAGGACAATAACGCTGTAACGGCCTTTCAGCTTTGCGATAGTATCCGTTATCTTAAGCGGTTCCTCATAGGTGTCCCAGGCTTCACCCCGCTCTCCCTTATGTCTCTCTATCCTTTCCTCCATTTCCTTATCGAGGGCCTCAGCGGTTGCAATAAATGCCTTTGTTCCTTCATGTTTTGCAGCTTCATTGAGGGCAAAGGAACTTTTTCCGCTTTTAGCCCCTCCGGTCACAAAGATCACTTTCTGTTTCAGACCCTGTGAGTCAGGACACCTACTCATCTATCTGTTCCTTCAGCAGCGCTACCAGACAGTCCATGATCGCCGTGTAATTCTCAGGCCTGTGGGGATATTCACAGTCAGTGCAGCTTTTAAACATAAGCCCGTTGCTCTCTTTATAAAGCGGCGTGCCCGGGCAGATCGCAAAATACAGCGGACAGAAACAAAACAGACAATTGAAATCCTGGATATCCATCTTGTGACAGGGAAAATATTTACAGGCCCTGTTTTCGAAGTATTTAAAAGAGGCCTTTAGTCTTTTGGTCTTTTCTTTTGTCTGTTTTGATTTCATCTCGATTGCTTGAGCCTCCTAAAAATTACTGCCATAGCTTAAATACGCCTCTCCTGAATCCTGCTTCCTTATCTCGATGCTAACATCAAAGGCGTCCTTCAGCATTCCCTTTGTCAGTACTGCCTCAGGGGCGCCACAGCCGAGCATTTTCCCTTCCTTGATCAGGAGGACCTTCTCAAACTGCAAGGCAATATTTATGTCGTGCAGCGCCATGATTATGGATATGTTCTTATTGAGTTTCAGTTCCTTCAGCAATTTAAGTATTTCAAACTGATACTTAATGTCAAGGTTTGCCAGCGGCTCGTCAAGCATGAGAAGCCCCGCACCCTGAACAAGGGTCATTGCAATAAAAGTACGCCGCCGTTCCCCACCGCTCAGGTCTGTAAGGTGTGCCTGGGCCTTCTCCAGTAGCCCTACTATTTCAAGCGCACTGTCAATCTTCATCGCTGGAGGGATGTCATAGGGGTACAACCCCATAGCCACTAACTCCCGGACCGTGAAGGGCACAGTAATATCAAGGGTTTGGGGCAGATAGCTTATCAGCTTTGCCCGGTCCCTGGTGTGGTATGTGTGGAGGGGTCTTGACCAGAGCAGGACCTTGCCTGCGTGCGGCCTGAGTATGCCGCTTCCCAGTTTCAGGATAGTAGATTTGCCCGAGCCGTTGGCGCCGAGCAGGCCAATAAACTCTCCCTGTCCTACCGAGAGGGAGATGCTATTTATTACAGGGTCCTGTTTCCTGTAGGAATAATAAACATTGCTCAGTTCGAGTATATTCGGTTCAGATGCTAAGAACATTTTGCCTCCTGAGCAGATAGAGAAAATAGGGTGATCCGATGATCGCAGTGACTATTCCGGCCGGGAGTTCAGTGGGTGCCAGCACAGACCTGCTTATGAGGTCTGCGATACAGAGGAGACCACCGCCGCCAAGTGCGGAAAAGGGCACAAGCAGCCGGCTGTCCGAACCTATGATCGATCTTATGATATGAGGGACCAAAAGACCTATGAATCCGATCATGCCGCCAAGGGAGACGGATGCTGCGGTCATAAGTCCTACTGCCACGAAAAGGATAAACCGTTCTCTGTGGGGAGAGAACCCAAGGCTGTGGGCAAACTCATCACCGAGTATGAGGGCATTGAGTGCTTTTGCCCTGAAAATCGCAATCAGGATGCCGGGCAGTACAAAGGCAAGTCCATAGGGGACCTTTGACCATTCCGACATGGAAAGGTCACCAAAGATCCAGAGCATGGCTTTACGGAGACCTTCATCCGAAGATATGCTCATGACGAGCATGAGCAGGGCAGAAAACAGGAAGCTTAGCCCCACGCCTGCAAGGAGGAGCCTCTCAGGCCAGAGCCCACCCCTTTTCCACCCCATGAGGCCGACCATTGTGCCGGTAATAAGCGCGCCGGAAAAAGCAAGCACGGGAATGGTAAAAGAGCCGAGAAAGGCGGCCCCGCCCATGATGCCCAATACTGCAGCAAGTGACGCGCCGCTCGAAATGCCCAGAATGTAAGGATCGGCAAGCGGGTTTTTGAGTATGCCCTGAAGCACTGCACCTGATGCGCCGAGTGCCATACCCATGAGCAGGGCAACGATGCTTCGCGGAGCGCGGATCGAAAATAAGATCTCACGGGAAATGTCGTCAGCCGCAAAGGGGTTTATTATCCTTGGCCCTGCCATTATAGAGAGCCCGAATATAATCACGGGCACACCGATTATGAGGGCTGTTCTTATCTTCATGTTCTTCATTGCCGCAGATATCTTTCCAGTTCCTCGACCCCCTTAAGCGTCCTTGGTCCAAGCCGGTAGAGGTAGTCGCTTACGTAAAACACTTTATTGTTCCTTGCCGCCGGGGTGCTCATGAGGCGACTTAAAAGTCCTTCAGAGACTTCATTCATGCTGTTTTGGCCTTTCCCGATGAAAATAATGTCAGGCGCTCTTCGGATGACCTCTTCAAGCGAGTATTTCGGGTAGGCTGACGCGGTATTGCCTGCAATATTGTCCGCGCCCAGTATCTGGAGCGCATCATCCGTGATGCTCCCTGGACCAGCCACCATGAGCGGTTCCGGCCATATAATGAACAATACCTTCCTTTTGAGCGCTGCTTTTTTATTTGCCCTCAACTTATTGATTCGATGTTCCATATCAGCAGCCAACGCCTCCGCCTTCTCCTTTGCTCCAAGAGCAAGCCCCATATCTCTTATGCCTTTAGGCAGCTCCAAAATTCTCTTTGAGGTAAACACATAAGTCCTTATCTTCATTGACCGCAGACGCTCCTCAAACTCCTTAGTGTTGCCGTCAACAGAAAGGACCACCATGTCCGGCTTCAATGAAACAACGGCCTCCAGCGATGGGTTGGACATCCCGCCTACTTTAGGCTTTTTCTTTGCCTCTTCCGGATAATCGCAAAAATTCGTAACACCAACGATCCGGTCTCCGAGACCCAGGGCAAAAAGCATCTCTGTTGTGGCCGGGGCAAGAGAGATGATGCGCTGGGGCGGCCCGCCAGCAAAAGTAACAGCAGTGAATATTGAACAGTGAATGGTGAATAATAAAAGCAATAAACCCAAGGCAACTCTTCTGAAAAAACAGTGTCTCAAATAATCATCTCCTTAAAATAAAAAATCCCCGGGACCCAATATAAGGATTCCTGAGGATTGCACCCTGGTTTACTTCATCCTCGCCTTCCTCCGCGGAAAGGCATATAAAGGGATTGGATATTGGGGGGGTAGGGTTTATTAAAAAACCATCCCTAATCCCTAACACCTAATCCCTACTACTGACAGGCAGGTCTTCTGGCTCTCCCGACCTTTGCCAGCCTTCCCATTCGCTTATGAACAGTGGCATATTACCGGCAAAGGCGCTTATCCCGGCATTCTCCGGGATCAGGATTACAGCGGCGGGACCGCTCCTGAATTTAACAGGATTCCCTTTTACGCATTACAGCACCTGTGTACCGATAGTTTGCAGAAAACAGCATATAAAATCAACTCTATGCACTTTTCACTATTCACCATTCACTGCCGTCTCCCCCCATACCTCCTGCAGTGGTTCACTCCGTTTCATGAATAGCGCCTCCTTGCTATTCAATTCGAACCGGACAGTTTATGTCTTCGCTACAGAACTACAGGGCCTTGACGAACCGGGTGAAGTATGGTATCATAATAATTGAATTTTAGAAGTTTTTGCGATTACACAAGCCACAAAGACTTTTTGACTTTGTGGCTTTTTTTCTTGAGTCCTTCTGAGATTTAGTTTATAGAGAAGGAGGTAAAAGAAATGGCACAAGGAACTGTGAAGTGGTTTAACGACAGCAAAGGCTTTGGCTTTATTACAAGTGAAGACGGAAGTGATGTTTTTGTACACCATACGTCTATCCAGGGCAATGGCTTTAAGAGCCTTGCCGAAGGTGACAAGGTCAGCTTTGATACTGAAAAGGGCCCTAAGGGTCCCAAAGCGATTAATGTTGTCAAACTGTAATTAACTGAAAAAGGCCCCTTCTTTATGGAAGGGGCCTTTTATTTTTGGAGGAGCATGAATAATAAAAAAAATGCGGCGCGGACGGAAAGGCTGCAAAGGAGAGTTCAAGCAGGTTTTGTGTCTACTCACTTCCCTGAGGTTAAAAGTATCGTCATTAGCATGATGTATAATCAAAGCGGCATAGGAAAGTCATTGCCCCGAATCGTTAATTTTTCTCCAGATAGTTCTGCTTTTTTCAGGATAGACTGTTTGAACAAGGACTGTGTTGATGGAGGTTTCGATCTCTCTCAGGTATTAAACTCGATGATCAGAAATCGCAGAGAGGCTGAAAAAGGACAACTCAGTTGTGAAGGCAATGGTGCTTCCGCTGACCACTCAGATATTGTCTATAAAGTTGCTATAAAATACGCATAAAAACTTACTGCCTTCATCCCAAAATTCCTGATAGCAAGACCGCTTTATTTACCATAATTAATAATCTGTGTTTAGTTGAAAGCGGGATAAAGCAAACTCGCTTATTCTAGCTGCGCTCCAGGGTTTTTACATCCTGATTTTATGTAAAAAATACGGTTGGATTATCAGCAAAAATTGTCCGACTTTGGAGAAGCTCCGCCAGAATTCTATATCCTGGCGACGTGATCTTAACCTGGTGTCTATCAGGATCTGTGGATTGTTTGAGCGCAGTCATCGGCCCTTGCAGACACTTAACTGTGCAAGCTCATACCCATTAAAGCCCTTGAGCCGTAACCTGATTTTTAATGGATAGCAAGCAATATTCCCCTTTGTCTTGCGTGCTCAGCGAGCGAATATAATGAAAATATACCTCGCATTAAGATTCCTGTGGTCTTACCAGAGGGCGTCTGCAATACAAGGGACAAGTATACTTGAATGACGGCTACTCGTTTTCTTCAACAGTCATCGGCCCCTCTGTTCCCTCTCCTGTGGCATCTTCGGTTGACTCATCTTCTGCAGGAACTCCTCCTGGCGCTGCGTCTTTTTCCAAACGCCTTAATCTCTTCTTCTCCTGTTTCTTCTGTCTCGTTAATTCCTTTTTTCTCTTCTCGCTTTTAAATGCTCCCGGTCTAGCCAATGTTCCTCCTCTTGGTCAAATATATTTTCGTGCTTGCCTTAGCTTCAGAAATCCTGCATCACTCTCTACCCAGCGGTTTTCAGTGACTGTTTTTTTCGACTTGAAATATGCAACTGTGATTAGTATATCACAGATGTAAAGTTCGGCAGGAATTCTTTCTTAATGACCAGGGTAAAGTTGTTGTGAACAAACTAAAAGAAGGACAATATTATTTGCTTATGATACGGTTTTTTGCATTGACCAGGACGATCTTCGGCTTGTAGTCTTTTAACTCGCTGTCGTCACAATAGTTGTAAGAGAATATGATCACCTTGTCTCCGACAACACCTTTTCTGGCAGTAGGCCCGTTGAGGCATATTTCTCCAGAGTTTTTTTTGCCCGGGATGATATAGGTCTCGAACCGCTCTCCATTATTTACGTTGCTGATCATCACCTGCTCATAGGGAAGCATGCCGGCCTCTTTCAAAATGGCCTCGTCGATAGTAATACTTCCTTCATATGCTATATTCGACTCGGTAACGGAAGCCATATGGATCTTTGCCCTCAACATACACCTTAACATGCCGAATCCTCCCGGTTGCAGGCCTCTGATATGAAACAGTGTTGAATTTTGTATTCAGATATGCGGCAAGTATTCATTCTATTATCTTTGGAACCCTGTAAAATTTATCCGTCCTGTCAGGAGCGTTCATCAACGCATCCTCCCTTTCAAGCGAATCCTTCGGCAGATCTTCCCGTACGACGTTGCTCAGAGAGATGACATGCGACGTAGGTTCGACATTTCCCGTGTACAGCTCATTGAGCTTATCCATATAACTCAGGATACTGTCTATCTGATTGGCAAAAAGAGTTTTTTCATTGTCGGAAACAGACAACCTGGCAAGCTGAGCTAAATGTTCAATCGATATTTTCATCCGCGGGTTGGTCTATAATTTGGTCAGATTCGCTAGCTTCAGGGAAAGTCTTTTCAGCCCGATAGTCGGGAAGTTAACCATCACCTTCTGATCTTCTCCGTCACCATAACAATCACGGACAACTCCTACTCCCCAGACAGGATGTTTGACCCTGCATCCTGAATCGAAATAGGGTCGCACCTTTCTGGTTTCCGGCTTATTTCTGGCATTCTGGATACATCTGATTATCGGCGGTTCAGCAACTTTTTCGATCCAATTACAGCATGTTTTAGGGATGTCCTGTAAAAACCTGGAAGGTTCCTGGTCCTGTAATTTCGCATAAAATCTTCTTTTGCGCGCGCCGGAGAGCACAAGGAAATCTTTGGCCCGAGTCATTCCCACATAGAGGAGCCTTCTTTCTTCGGCTATCTCGTCATCATTGCCGTTTGCTTTGAAATATGGCAACAGCCCTTCTTCCAGACCTGTAACAAATACAACGGGAAACTCAAGACCTTTTGCATTATGCAAAGTCATGAGGGAGATATGATTTCCCTCCGAGGCATGGTCAATATTAGTCAACAATGAGGCCTTATCAATGAAATCCTGGATATTTTTCCCTTCAGCTAAGTTGATCAGCTCAGCGATGTTTTGACTTCTTTCCTCATCAAGCATTGCCATATAATCTGACTTTTCTGCGACGTTTTTCAGCAGATCGGATGAACTCTTATAGTTTATAGAAGACAGCTTTTCGATCATGTGAACGAATTTGTTCAATTTATCTCTTGTTGAAGTCACCATGGTGTTGCTCTTAATACAGAGCTGAATGGCATCAAAAAGACAGAGCGACTTTTTCTTTGCCTCATTTTCTATCTTTAGGAGAGTAGCTGCTCCTATCCCACGTGTTGGTACGTTTATAATTCTTCTGAGGCTCACATTGTCCCCATGGTTTGTGACCAGCCGAACATAGGCTATGAGGTCTTTTACTTCTTTTCTCTGATAAAAACTGATGCCGCCAACAACGTGATAGGGCAAACCCGCCTCTCGCAGGGCATCTTCTATAACCCTTGACTGGAGATTTACACGGTATAATATGCCGATATCTTTATAGCTATGAGTTCCCTTCAGATAGAACTCTTTTATGATCTTTGCAATATGTTTCGCCTCTTCTTCCTCTGTGTTGAGCCAGCAGAAACGGACCATCTCTCCAACTTTTCTTTCTGACCAGAGCTTTTTTTTCTTTCTTTTGATATTCGTCGAGATAACTGCATTGGCAACTTCAAGGATATTCTGCGTAGAACGATAATTCCTTTCGAGTCTGACCACCTTTGTACCTGGGAAGTCCTTCTCGAAATTCAGGATGTGTTTCACGTCAGCCCCCCTGAACTTATAGATGCTCTGGTCATCATCCCCAACAGCACAGATGTTCCTGCTTTTCAGGGCCAGCATTTTTATCAGATTGTATTGCGCAAAATTCAAATCCTGGAACTCATCAACAAGAACATAGGGGAACTGTTCATGGTATTTATGCAGGAGGTTAGGTTTTTCTTCAAAAAGCTTTACCGTCAGCATGATCAGGTCGTCGAAATCCAGGGAATTGCTTCTTTTCAGTTCATCCTGATACCTGACGTAGACTTTTGCTAGTTTCTCATCAAATCCGTAGCCATCACCTGAAGAAAGGAAATCCTCTGCACCTACCAGTGATGCCTTCAGGAAGTTTATCCGTGAAGAAACACCTTTGTAGAGAGCCTCGTATATCTTGAATTCCTTCAGTATATGACGTATGAGATTGCAACGGTCGTCTTCGTCGTATATAGAAAAATCATTTCCATATCCGATCCCCTTTATTTCCTTCCTTAATATTCTGCTGCACTGGGAATGCAGGGTGCCTATCCAGGAGGATTTCATGTCTTTGCCTACGAGGTTTCCGATCCTGTCGCTCATTTCTCTGGCGGCCTTGTTCGTAAAGGTAACTGTAAGTATCGATTCCTGAGAGAGCTTTTTGGATTTAACCAGATATGCAAACTTGTGGGTGATGACCTTTGTCTTGCCACTTCCGGCACCAGCAAGTACCAATAGCGGACCATCCATATATTCAAGGGCTTCTTTTTGCTGGAGATTCAGATTTTGCATTAAACTTTCTTTTGATACCTATTTACTTCAAACTCCTTATTAGGATAACAGATTTAAGCATTTTAAATCTACACCCGGGCCTAAAATGCAATGCCATTACTCCACAGTAACGCTTTTCGCAAGGTTTCTTGGCTGGTCGACATCGCATCCCCTAAGTACACCTATATGATAAGCAAGTAACTGAAGGGGTATTGCCAGGAGCATAGGCGTTAAATAAGGATTGGAATCAGGGACCAGAACACAGTTTTTTGCTATTTCGCAAACGTCGCCGTTGCTTTCATCTGTTATTGCGATGACATTCCCTCCCCTGCTGTTAACCTCCTGGACGCTACTCATCATCTTTTCAAACAGGCTGTCTTTAGGCGCCAGCATGACCACCGGCAGTTCTTCATCTATTAGAGCTATTGGACCATGCTTCATCTCGCCTGCAGGGTAACCTTCAGCGTGGATATAAGAAATCTCCTTGAGCTTAAGCGCCCCCTCAAGCGCTATAGGGTAGTTTATACCCCTGCCAAGATAAATAAAGCCCTTTGCCCTGAAATAGTCTTTTGCTATGACTTTGATTGCTTCGTCAGTTGCCAGTGTTTTTTCGATTTTACCCGGCATCAGGAGAAGCTCTCTGAGCAGTTCACGTGAGTCCTCAATGCCCAGAGTGCCCTTTAACTGCCCGAGGGCTATGGCCAGGAGATACAGGGACATGACCTGGGTGAGAAACGCCTTTGTAGATGCAACCCCTATTTCAGGGCCTGAATGCGTGTAGAAAACTGCGTCGGCCTCTCTGGCCGAGGTACTGCCCACGACATTGCATATAGTGAGCGTCTTTGCGCCGAGCCTGCTTGCCTCACGCTGTGCCGCAAGCGTGTCGGCGGTTTCACCCGATTGTGTTATGACTACCATCAGGTGTTCAGAGTTAATAAGAGGCTTACGGTATCTGAACTCTGATGCGACATCTACCTCAACAGGTATCCTCGCAAGATCTTCTATCATATATTTACCCGCAAGACCGGCATGCCATGAAGTCCCGCAGGCCACTATAAAAATCTTATTGATTCTCTTCAGGAAATCCGCTGACAGTCCGAACTCATCCAGGTTTACCCGGCTGTCTTCCATGGAAAGTCTTCCCCTGATAGTATCGCCTACAGCACGCGGCTGTTCGAATATCTCCTTGAGCATGAAATGCCTGTAACCGCCTTTTTCAGCCATTGAAGGACTCCAGGTTATGGATTTCACCTCTTTATGCACAGGCATTCCCTCAAGGTCTGTAACAACCACTCCGTCACGGGTAAGCACAACCATCTCACCTTCGTCGAGGAACATCACATCTCTAGAATAATGCAAAAAAGCAGGCACATCTGAGGCCAGAAAATATTCCCCGTCTCCAAGCCCTACAACAAGCGGGCTGTCTTTCCTGACGCCGATTATCTTATTTGGTTCCTTCTCGGTCACGACAGCGATGGCATAGGCCCCTTTCACCTCTTTCAGGGCTGCCCTGACGGCGTCTTCAATCGGAAGTTTTTCAGCATAATCCCTGATGAGATGACACAGAACCTCTGTGTCGGTATCCGATTCAAACGCATATCCCTTGTCCGTCAGTTTCTTTTTCAGGGACAGGTAATTTTCGATAATGCCGTTATGAACAAGGACAATGCCGTCTGAGCGGTGAGGATGCGCATTCTCTTCAGAAGGCCTGCCGTGGGTCGCCCACCGTGTATGTCCTATCCCTCCTTCGCTCATCAGGCTCTTTTCCTCTACTAGTGACGCCAGGTTTTTTATTTTTCCCTTGCAGCGTATGACATCTATACCCTTTTCAGAGAAAAAAGCTATACCGGCCGAGTCATATCCCCTGTATTCAAGGCGTTTGAGCCCTTCCAGAATAACGCTGACAGCGTTCCGGCCGCCTATATAGCCGATTATTCCGCACATAAAACAAGCCGGAAGCCGGAATTCAGAAGCAAGAGGCAAGAAAAAAATCCTTTGTTTCCAATACCTCCGAGGACTATTTTTTCCACGTTTACGTTCATCTTAAGTCCTTTTTAAACCTGAATTGATTATTTTGACACTTTTGACTTTTTATTTTTGATTTTCTTCTGCCATTTTTTTGCCCATTCGCTGATATGTGTCTGCTTGGATCTGCTTAAAGCCAGTGCCCCTGGCGGTACATCCTTGACAATGGTGGAGCCAGCGCCTATGTATGCGCCTTTACCTATTTTTACCGGGGCAACTAACTGAGTATCGCTGCCGACAAAGACCCCATTTTCAATAAGCGTGCTATGTTTTGTTTCTCCGTCGTAATTGCAGGTTATCGTTCCCGCACCGATATTGACATCCCTGCCGATTCTTGCATCACCGAGATAGCTTAAATGGGATGCCTTGCTGGACTTTCCTATAACGGTTTTTTTGAGTTCCACAAAATTTCCTATCCTGGCCTCTGTACCGATTTCAGATCCTGGTCTTATACGTGCAAAGGGGCCGACGGATGCCTTGTTTTTTACTATTGAACCCTCTATTACAGTTGAATCCATTATCACGACGTTGTCGCCGATTTCGCTGTCCACTATCCTTACATTAGGATATATGGTCGTTCCTCTTCCTATTTTGGTGCGTCCTTCGAGATATACGTTGGGATAGACCGTAGTATCTTTTCCAATGGTGACACCGGCATGTATGAAAACCGAACCCATGTCAATAAAGATCACTCCCTTGCCGGCCCATCGCTCTGCCAATTTTTTTTTCATTAACAGAGAGGCCCGGTAAAGTTCCTCCCTTGTGTTTACGCCCATAAATTCCTCTTCAGAGCCTATGCAATAAGCCGATGTCTTTAACCCTCTTTCCAATGCAGCAGCAACTATGTCAGTAAGATAATATTCGCCCTTCTTTTTGTTTATCTTTATATTTTCCACAAGAGGCAGAAGGTCATGATTTATGGCATACACCCCGCTATTGACCTCGTGTATCTTTTGCTGAATTGCGTCAGCGTCTTTCTGTTCCACAATCGACAGGACCTGTCCTGAAGCGTTCCGTACGATCCTCCCGTAATCATCAGGGTTTTCAGCCTGGAAGGAAAGTACAGAAACTGCACTTTTGTTTTTCATATGCAATTTACGAAATTTTTTTATTGTTTCAGCACTTACAAGCGGCGTGTCACCATTTAGAACTATCAGAATCCCCTTAAAATCCTTGAGGTCCTGTTTTGCAGACATAAGGGCATGACCTGTGCCTTTTGGCTCTTTCTGCAGCGCATAGGAAATGTCCGGCGATTCAAGGGCTTTTTTTATGAGATCACCATGTTTTCCGGTCACTACCACAATCTTCCCGGTTTTCAGTTTTCGGGCAGTATCTGTAACGCACTGAAGCATCGGTATTCCGCACACCTTATGCAATACCTTGGGAAGGTGTGAGTCCATTCTCTTTCCGAGACCAGCTGCAAGTATTACACAGGCGGTATTCATTTACGGACCTCCCCGATCATGTTGGGCGAGGCTATCCCTCCTGAAAGTATTATCTTTATCCCCTCGTCGATCGGGATGGCAGTATAAAAAACATCCCCTTCGCTCACAAGCACTATTTCACCCAGATAAAGGTTATTTGTCGGGATATAAACAGCCCTCAGGCATAATTCAGTTCCGTTTTGTAGGTCCATGACCGTACTTTCTTTGGTAAGGAACCCGAAAGCATATGCGCCTTTTCTTGGATATTCGATGATGACAAACCTTTTAAAAGAAGTAGTTTTGCTCTCAGGAGAGAAGGCGTCCACAAGTTGTTTGATGGCTGTATAGAAGCCCTTGAAAACAGGCAGCTTTAAAAAAATATTTTCCAGGCCTTTTATGACTTTCTTGCCGAATACATTTGTGGATATGATACCTATAAGGAAGATAAGGAAGATTGCGGAGACAAATCCCATTCCAGGCGTATAATAACCGAGTATCCTGAAATAGAAGGGCTCAAGCAGACTGTCGACAAAAATAAAAAACTTGCCTATGACCAGAATCGTGATAATTGCAGGGATCGAGACAAAAAGACCTGCGATAAATTTTCTTTTGAATGTGGCGCTGAGAGATGAGCCCATCATCTGTTATGAATGCTCAAGGTTATCTGCCGATTTTTTCGGCAACTTCGTCAGGGATATCAAAGTTGGAATATACATTCTGAATATCTTCATGGTCCTCAAGCGCGTCCATAAGCCGCAGCATCTGTTCAGCGTGTTTTTCATCCAGGACAACGTAATTCTGGGGGATCATGGTCACCTCTGAAGATTCGATGGGGATATTTGCCTGGTCAAGCGCAATTTTCACATTGGGCATTTCTTCAGGAACAGTAATGATCTCATAATTATCTTCCTGAGGTTCATTTTTCATGTCTTCAGCCCCTGCCTCAAGAGCGACTGACATCACCGAGTCCTCTGAAGCCTTTGCCTTATTGACCAGGATATAGCCCTTTTTGTCAAACATCCATGAAACGCACCCTGTCTCACCGAGACTGCCGCCGCCCTTTGACATAAGCATGCGTATTTCCGGGAGAGTCCTGTTTTTGTTATCGGTCAGGACTTCTATGATGATAGCTACTCCTCCGGGCCCATATCCCTCATAGACAAATTCTTCATATGTAACTCCGGGAAGTTCTCCTGTGCCCTTCATGATGGCTTTCTTTATATTGTCATGGGGCATGTTAGCTTCTTTTGCCTTTTCAATTGCAGTACGCAATCTGGGATTGCCACCAGGATCACCGCCGCCAAGCCGTGCCGCGATCGCGATCTCTTTCACTACCTTTGTAAATACCTTCCCTCTTTTTGCGTCGGTATTGGCCTTCTTGTGTTTTATCGACGCCCATTTGGAATGTCCTGACACAAATTCCTCCAGATTAACCTGATTTAGTTTTTCTTATCGAGCTCTTCCTGTCGTATTACAGAACCGGACCCTCGTATAATTCTTTTTTTATAATAATTGCAAGTGGTTTATACTGTCAAGGCAATCACCGCGATACTGTAAAGTCACTTGTCAGAAAATCCCCTGCGTATAATCGTAAAAAATAAAAAATGTCAAGACTTAATGAGGATTTTGAGATCAGGATTCGATCCTGTATTCCTTTATCTTGGTCAGAAGGGTTTTGTAACTCACCTGCAAAAGTTCGGATGCCCTGCTTTTGTTTCCCTTTGTTTCCTTTAAGGCCTTGCTTATCCGCTGCGTTTCCGCAATCCTCACAGCCTCCCTGACAGAATCCTCAAGAGGACCATCCATCGGCAGATTGGCCAGTGAGCTTTCAAAAAGCATCTGTCTGTTTAAGACGATATTGTCAGGGGTTATTAAGTCCCCTTCACAGAGAATTATGGCCCTTTCAATGCAGTTTTCGAGTTCCCTGACATTCCCTTTCCACTGATAATTGATCAACAGTTCCATAGCATCTGGCGCGACAGTCTTCTTGCCTGATCTCAACTCAGTGCAATATTTATCGACGAAATAGTCAACTAGCAGCGGTACATCATCCTTTCGCTCCCGCAAAGGGGGTATTATAATCGGGAAAACGTTCAGACGGTAAAACAGGTCTTCCCTGAATAATTTTTCATCAACCGCCTTTTCAATGTCTCTGTTGCTCGCAGCAATAATCCTCACATCGATGCTGATCGACTTTACGGCCCCGACTCTTTCGATCTCTCCCTCCTGAATTGCACGCAGTAATTTGGCCTGAAGTGAAAGGTCCATCTCCGCGACTTCATCAAGGAATATGGTCCCTTTATCTGCAAGCTCAAATTTCCCGAGTTTCCTTGCGCCTGCGCCTGTAAATGAGCCTTTTTCATGTCCAAAGAGTTCTGTCTCCAGGAGTTCTCCGGGTATTGCAGCGCAGTTTATGGGTACAAAGGGATATTCGCTTCTATTGCTCAGATTGTGGATGGCCCGTGCAAACAGCTCCTTCCCTGTGCCGCTTTCTCCAAACAGAAAAACCGTTGTTTTTGCAGTAGCCACTTTCCGGACCTTTTGGGCTACTTCATGAATTGCCGGACTTTTCCCGATTATCTTCTGGATTCCGTATTTCGAGGACAGCTCATCCTTTAGCAGAATATTTTCAGTAATCATCCGCTGTGTCTCAAGCGCGCGCTTCATAAGCAAAAGCAGATGGTCTGTATCAAAGGGCTTTGTAATAAAATCAAATGCGCCTTCTTTAATCGCGGTAACAGCAGTCTCGATAGTCCCAAAGGCGGTCATTACTATCACAGGGGCAAGCGGGTTTTCGGTTTTTGAGGACTTAAGGACCTCCAGGCCGTCCTTTTTCGGAAGCTTCAAGTCAGTCAGAACAAGGTCGAACCGGTTTTCCTTTATTTGTCTTGTCCCTTCCTGTCCGTCCCTTGCAATAACAATGCTGTATCCTTCAGACTCAAGAGTTTCCCTGAGCATCTGGGCCATAGATTCTTTATCTTCAACAATCAGGATCTTCTGCACTGTTTAATTTTGCCGCCAGAATATTTTATAAAATAGTATCGCAAGTCCCCGGTCCTCCTTCACATCCTTGCATCTTTTAATGCCTGACCGCAGGTGCAGGTTGAGGCGGAAAAATCCATCGCAAAAAAAGCCCTGAGCAGGCTCTTTATTTTTTCAGTCGATGCTTTCATTGATTGAGCAACCTCAGTTGCTGTAAGCTTTTCCCCGGATATCCCGGCAGCATGGTTTGTTATAACGGATATTGCCGCAAAACATATCTCCAGTTCTCTGGCCAAAACAGCCTCCGGCATTCCGGTCATGCCGACCATATCAGCACCCAGCAAAGAGAAGGCCCTGATCTCTGCCGCAGTCTCCAGTCTCGGGCCGCTAACGCATATATAGGTGCCCTTTCCGGTGACCCTTATGCCGGCATTTTTCGATGCGGCAAAAATATGCTCCCGCAAGTCAGGACAAAATGGATCTGTAAAATCCACATGCACCACCTCTTCTTCATCATGGAACGTAGAATCTCTTCCTGAGGTCATATCGATTATCTGGTCATGGGCCACAATACTGCCGGGCCCCATTGCAGAGCTTATACCGCCCGAAGCTCCGATGGAAAGGATTTTGTTGACGCCTAGCTCCCTGAACCCCCATATATTCGCCCGGTAATTTATCTTATGCGGCTGGATATGATGCATTGAGCCGTGCCTTGGCAAAAATGCTACCTCGGTGTCGCCTGCTTTCCCTATCCTGTATAAATCGGAAGGCTCTCCGTAAGGTGTAGTCAGTTTTACAGAATCGGTGATATCGAGACCAGGAATATCATATATACCACTTCCTCCTATTACTCCTAAAACCGGCATAAAACCTCCTCTTTGCTTAGCTTAACAGGCAGCAATGGCCTCAGAAATTACCGAGCATATTATCTTCAGTGTATTAGTAAATAGTCCTATAATACCTTAAAACTGTCATTCCGGCTTGTCCGGGACCCTTCTTTCCCAATGCGTTACAAAAATAGCCGCTTCCGGACAAGCCGGAATGACGACAATTTTCGTGATTGTCTTCTTTAGTGTTATAATAGCTTACATTATATTTTTTTTGAGGTAATTTTTGAAGCGAAGAGCTGTTTTTACATTCATGGGCACTATAGATGACAGATAGAGAACTCCAGATTTCATTGATAAACAGGGCACTTTCAAACGGCGGTGAATATGCTGATATTTTCACAGAGCACCGCAGACATACCTCTCTTGTTTTAGAAGACAGAAAGCTTGAAAAAATTGCTTATGGCACTGAAGCCGGAACAGGCATCCGGCTTATCGCAAGGGGTAAGACCGCTTATGCCTTCAGCAATGACATGTCCAGGGAAGCACTGCTGCAGGCAGCCTCGGAAGTGAGCAGGGTGGCTGCGGGTAAGGCCCTGCCTTCTGTAATGGACCTGACGACATCCAGACCAACCGTAAATTTTAAAATAAAACTTTCTCCGGATGATATATCTGTTAAGCAGAAAATATCCCTTGTCAGGGATGCTGACAACATAACGAGAAGCTTTGACAACAGGATAAAACAGGTAACAGTAATATACCGTGACACCTTGCAAAAGGTCCGGATAGCAACCTCGGAAGGCTTCATTTCTGAAGATAACAGGACCTATACTACCCTAGTAATTCAGGTCGTCGCAGCCCAGGAAGACATTATTCAGACCGCATATGAATCCGCGGGCGGACTGATCGGTTTTGAACTTTTCGAAGATATGGATATAGAGGAACTGGGACTGAAGGCAGCAAAACGCGCGATTATGATGCTTAACGCCCGAAAGGCACCTGGCGGAAAAATGCCTGCTGTCATATCTTCACATGCCGGAGGAACTATGATTCATGAGGCGATCGGACACGGTCTTGAGGCCGATCTTTCGCAGCAGGGGCTTTCGGTCTTTTCCAATAAATCAGGCAGCAAGGTGGCCTCAGATCTCATTACAGTTGTAGATGACTCTACACTACCCGGGAAACGGGGGTCCTTCTGTTTTGACGATGAGGGGACACCTTCCCAAAGGACAGTGCTGGTTGAAAAAGGGGTGCTGAAAAACTACATGTATGACAAGCTATCGGCAATGAAAGACGGCGTCAGCTCAACCGGCAACGGCAGGCGTGAATCGTATCAGCACAGACCTATTCCCAGGATGACGAATACCTTTATAACAGAAGGAACAACCCCGGCAAAACAGGTCCTCTGCTCTACGGAAAAAGGGCTTTTTGTTGAGAAGATGGGGGGAGGACAGGTAAACACAGTAACAGGCGATTTTGTCTTTGACGTCCAGGAAGGGTATCTGATAGAAAAAGGACTTATAGGCGATCCGGTCAGGGGTGCAACCCTCACAGGCAACGGCCTGCAGATATTGCAGATCATCGATATGGTAGGGGATGATCTTGGTTTTTCAATAGGCACCTGCGGGAAGGATGCTCAGGGTGTGCCTGTTACAGATGCCATGCCTACCCTCAGAATACCTGAAATTATTGTAGGCGGTGCGTACTAATCTTTCTCTACTGTTGCGAACATTATACATCTGAGTATATTTCTCTACACCAGGCGCAGATCCAATCCTTGATAACAAAGAATATTTTATCTGGCATAATATTTGCTTCTATAAATATATAATTATCATGAGAGCTCAAAGAACAATTAAGAATGAAATATCCTTTGAAGGCATTGGTCTTCATACCGGCAAGTTCGCCAGGGTAACACTGAAGCCTGCATCGAGGGATACAGGGGTAATATTCATCAGAACTGACAAGCCTATGGTCACAAAGGCATATGTAGGTTCAGTCATTGATACTGCCTTTGCAACCACAATCGGCAATAACGGCATAAAGATCAGGACTATTGAACATCTAATGGCTGCCCTTGCTGGACTTGGCATAGATAATATATACATAGAGGTCAACGGTCCTGAAATACCAATACTTGATGGTAGTTCAACAGAGTTTATCAGTATAATACTCAATGCAGGCATTGCGAAGCAGGGAAAGAAGAGACCCTACCTGAGGATCAAGCGGCCTTTTGTATTTGAAGATGGGCACTCAAAGATAGTTGCGTTTCCCTATAAAGGCGTTAGAATATCATACAGGATCAGCTTTAACCATCACGGCATAGGAGAGCAGAAGATCAGCCTTGATATCAGTGAAGAATCATTTGCAAGGGAAATCGCCCCTGCAAGGACTTTCGGTTTTCTGAAAGATATAGAATACCTTCGCACAAACGGCCTGGCAAAAGGCGGGTCTTTGGAAAATGCCATTATTCTCGGGGAAAACGGAATCTTAAACTCAACCGGGTTGCGGTTCCCTGATGAATTTGTCCGTCACAAAGTCCTTGATTCCATCGGAGATTTTTCGCTTCTCGGCTTTCCAATCTATGGCCACATTATAGCCAGCAAATCAGGGCACTCCAGTAATGTAAAATTTCTGAAGAAATTGCTTGCAACCCCTGATTCCTGGGATATTATATTAGAGGCTGAAGAAATAATTTCCAGAAGCCCTGCCTTGCAAATAAATCTTTAATATCGAGAAGTTAGGCCTGTCTTAAAAATTTCCACCACAATGTATGCTCGATTGTGGTACTATAATCAAAAAAAAGGCTGGAGAACCGCTATTCTCCAGCCATAGAAGAAATAAAAGGTGACTTATTTTTTCTTCTTAGGAGCTGCTTTCTTTGCAGGAGCTGCTTTCTTTGCAGGAGCTGCTTTCTTTGCAGGGGCTGCTTTCTTCGCAGGAGCTGCTTTCTTTGCTGCTGGTTTTTTTACCGCCATGTTTTTCACCACCTTTCGATCCCCGAAATACGGGGAAAAATGAGTTAAAGCTTCCCCATCAGCATTATTTTATTACCTGACAGAAGCTTTTCGAGTTCGACATCTCCGCTTTCTTTTTTGCTTTTAAACTCAGTTTCATCCATTACCGAAATATGAACCTTCTTGCCGAATTTCTCTTCGACATCTTTTATGCTTTCAGCAGGCAGAGAATTCACGCCAACAATAAGGAGATTTACTGCGTCAGCATCCTCACTTTCAGCGTAAGGTCCATAGATAAATGCGAGTTTTATGGTGGATGTCTTCAGCAAAGCCTTAAGCGCCCCGTGGATCCCCTGTGACTTTGCAATAAGGTTTTTTAATTCTGCAAACAACGGTGATTTCTTTTCAGCCTGAAAATATTTCAGGTTTGCTACTCTCGTGCTTATCAGAATCCCCATTTTTTCGAGGTTGTCCAGCTCTCTTTTTACTCCTGAAGGGTTTTTTCTGACTAGCGTTGCTATTTCTCTTACATAAAATCTCTCTTCTGGATTGTTTAAAAGGAGTGCAAGAACCTCAGCCCTGATCGCAGAGGAGAATAAACCTGTTAATGTATTTCGCCCTGGTTTTGTCATCATCTGTTTATATTTATATAACAAACAATTTATGTTTGTCAACAAAAAAATTACAATTCGAAACATTTATATTTTTTTCTGGAACGATCGTATTCCCAATATGTAGGACTGTTATATAAATTTAGTACAATATTACTAAATTAGACAACAGAGAAATAGCTATTAGTGTGTATAGAATACTATTGTAAAACAACTGTTCCAATTGCTAAACAATAATTTACAATCTAAAGAGGTCCGTTCTCTAGAAGTAAACAATGTAAAAAAGTATCAGCAAATTTCTGAAAGTAAGATGGATAGAGGGGTTCTCTTACGACGGAATTTACTGGAAAGAGATTTTTTAGCTGAGGATTAATTTTCTGACTGTCTCTAAATTCTTCAAATCATCCTCCGGGGATTTTTTAGGGGTTTCGAGGATTATCGGTATATTGGAAAAAACTTTATGGTTAATGAAATTTCTGAACCCCATTAGGCCTATTTTCCCCTGCCCGATATGTTCATGTCTGTCAAGGCCTGACCCCAGTGCGCCTTTGGCATCATTCAGATGTAAAAGCCTTATTTTTCCCCTGCCGATATATTTTTTGATCTCATCCGATAACAGTTCAATGCCCTCATCAGAGCCTATATCATATCCGGCAGAAAAGGCATGACATGTATCCAGGCAGATTCCGGGGATAAGGCTCCCTGGCACACTTTCTATTATCTCAGAAATTTCGTTAATCTTTGATGTGATGTCCCCGCGTTCACCAGCTGTGTTTTCAAGCAGAAGTCCTGCCTGCCATTCCCCTCGTCCAGCTATCTCTTTCAGACATGTTATGGCCTTCTTTCTTGCCACTACAGGGTCCTCCCCTGAAGCGCTGCCTGTATGCAGTACAACATATTGGGCCCCAATTGAATCTGCAATGTCTAATTCCTGCAGAACCATGTCCACAGACCTCGCTGCGAGGGACGGATTGCCTGAGGCCAGATTGATCAGGTAGGAGGTATGGATAAATACAGGTGAGATGTTATATTTTCTACTGGCTTCGACAAATCTGGTTATCTCTACTTTGTCTTTCATTTTTATCTCCCAGCCCCTTGGATTATGGGAGAAAATCTGGATTGTATTGCATCCAAGCTCCCGGGCCCTTTCCAGACTCATAGAAAGCCCGCCTGCGATAGAGGTGTGCACGCCGATCCTGCGTTTTACATTCATATACTAATAATACTGCACCCGAATAAAAAAAGCCCCGGGGTTTTTTTCTCCCGGAGCTTCGACAGTTAGGCAACAGACCGCAAACAGGCGTAGCTTAATGTCCTCCGTGGATGAGGATAGGCAGGCACCTTACACAGACATGTTTTTCACTACCTTCAGAGACACAGGCAAGGCAGACCCTTTCTTTATCGGTTGCACCGCATACAAAACATTTTACGGACATGACTAGCCCTCCAGCTCGTTGATTTCCCTGACGATCTTTTCAGCGTCAAGGTTATGCATCATGGAGCCAAAGGATATGGACTCCATATTGATCCCCGGACAGGTGAAGCATCCTCCGCCAAAATATTTCTGTATAACATCTCTTGCTCCGGGGTGCTCCCTGATAACATTCCCTATAATGGAATCTTTTGTAACAAGTTTTGTTGTTGTGCTCATCTTTTCCTCCTTCACAAGGTTTTCAATCTTTGTTAATTAAAGTATAGCCTTGTCGAAATGAAAATTTTATGACCTGGGTCATATCTGAAACTAAATTATCGTATGACATTCATCATAGAATCAAAGATCAGGTTTAGATATGATAAATGAAGAAAACACAATACTTTTATCAAGGAGGAAATATGGACCGGTTTGTAAAAAATTTCATTATCGTCAGTATCGTCTATCTGGGAGTTTCCTCAATTCTGGGAATTGCGATGTTATGGGAGCACTCCCTTATGTCACTGAAATTTGTTCACTCGCATCTGAATATGCTCGGATGGGTCTCGATGATGATTTACGGGGTTGGCTATCATGTGCTGCCAAGGTTCTCAGGCAGGCCGCTTAAATATCCAAAGATGGGGGAACTGCAGTTCTGGGCTGCCAACATAGGGCTGATTGGGATGCTCGCTTTCTATACTCTTAATATCTATACGCCAGACTCGATTTTCAATTTTGGAGCTATAGCCTTTGGCGGGCTTGAGGTCTTTTCCATTGCGCTGTTTTTCTATAATATGCTGGCAACACTTCTGCCGGGGCAAGAGCACTGATAACAACTCAGCTCAGGGACTTCAGCTTAGCGAGGTCCCTGATAACAATATTGCCGGCCTTTACAGAAACAATCCCGGCCTTTGCAAGTTTGCTCATGGTCCTTATGGAAGTTTCTACTGTAGTGCCGACCATTTCAGCTATGTCCTGTTTGGTGAGTTTCATGCTTATTATTACACCCTCAGGGACCTTTTCTCCTGCCTTATCAGCCAACTTGATAAGGAGCGATGCGATCCTGGACTCCACTTTTTCCAGTGCTATGTTTTTGAGAGTTTCGTGGGAGCCTTTTATCCTGTCGCCAATATTCATGGCCATGAAATACATCAGGGTCGGGAACCTGTCCATCAGGCTCATGAGGTCCTTTCTTGAGATCTTTAATACTTCAGTATCCTCCATAGCGACTGCATTGGCAGGGTAGGGGAAGCCCCTGACAACGGCTATTCCTCCGAAAAACTCCATGGGCGAAATCACCTCGAGTATGATCTCTTTTCCCTCCTGGGAGATTTTTGTTATCTTGACCTTGCCCTTTTTTACGATATAAAACCAGTCAGAGGGATCACCTTCAGAAAATACAGTCTCTTTTTTTCTGAACGTATCCGGCAAGAGATAACGGGAGACCTCTTTTTCTTCCTGCGGGCTTAAGGTGTTGAATATCGTTACCTGTTTAAGGTCAAACATAGGATTAGGATAATGGATTTTATTGCAAATTACAAATTCCGTGTACTTACTGAGTGTTGCATTCAGAAACACTCAGTCCAGATCAGGCTAAAATTATGATTTATAGTCAGCCTTATTATTTATCTTGACAATCAATCTGAATTTTGGTTTGATATACTTGTAAGCGCCTCGTTACCTCCCCTAAGCTGCTGTCCACGGACAGCAGCATTTTTTTTCTAAATCATCACTAAGTCATACTTTCTCGACCCAAGGCCGAGCCTTTCAGCCTCTTCAACCTGCAGCAGATAGGGTTTATGGTGCAATTTCATAAGTATGTCATCCCCTCCCATGATTTTCTTATCAGAGGCAAGCGACTGAGGCAGGGGAACTGCAGCGGCCAGCATATCAATACTTGCCTGCTCCACAGAGACAATATCGTCAGATATAAGAATGCCCAGGTCCTGGATGACCGGTACATCAGCAGCAGGCATGCAGTCGCATTCTGGCTGAATCTCTGTCATGAAATTGATAAAAATGGTCTTTTTGGGCTCAAAGGTGCTCATTACCGCTGTCGCAGCCTCAGCCAGAGAATGCATAAACCTCTTGTCCTCTCCTGGCAACATCAGAGACTCTGACTGACATACTCGCTCACATCTTCCGCATCTCCAGCATACATCGCCTGACCATACAAGCTTATCATCTTTAAATGTTATTGCGTCAAGTGGGCAGACGTCCCTGCATTGATAACAGAGCTCGCATTTCTCTGCGTCCCATACCAGTTCACCCTCTCCGATAGTATGCATCGAACCCCTTCCGCCTTTCCAGCCGCAGGTGCGGTGAGAACTGCTCACCCCGCCCATCGCCATATTTTTGATCGCTCCTGCATACCCCGCGTTTATATGCCCCTTTACATGTGAACAGACGACCATTGCCGGCACATCATGTATCAATGAGGCAACAGCCACCTGTCCCAGAATTTCACCTGCCCTGACCATTATACTATCGTTACCATAGAGCCCATCGGCAAGCACAACAGGCGCTCCGACAGACAGATGATTAATGCCGTTTTGGTTTGCGATCTCCAGATAATCAAGCCCCTTTATCCTCACTGTATCGGTTATGAAAGGCTTGGCGCCAATCTTTTTGAGCGCGTCTGCGACTTTTTTTAAAAATACCGGCCTCACAATCCTGTGTGCCCCTTCAGAGCCGAAATGCGTCTTTACCGCAACCCACTCATCAGGGCTGAAGTAATTCATCATCCCGGTAGCTTCCAACAGTCTTTCGAGTTTGCCGGGCATGCTGTCAGCATAATTCCATTTTTTTGCCCTTGCCGGAGCAAAATAGACCTTTGCCATAAAACCTCCTGATTACAGAACTTAACGAGAGCTTAACGATACAATTTTATTATATATCCATCCTATCAAAGTTCCACTTACAAAACCATCCAGAAATCCGTAGAACAATCCCAGAAAACTGCCTGCTGGCGTTATAGTGTAGCCGGGATATATGGACTGGGCAAGCACCTCAAGAAATAATTTGCCGTAACCTGTAAAGTAAGAAAGCCATGTTGTTATAAAGAGGGCGCATCCCCAGACCGCGCCCAACGCAATGCCAAGTGCCACTGGCCTGAGTTTCATGGCCTTTTATCTTCCATATCGGAGAGGCTCTTGTCATACAACTCTTTTTTGCTGATGCCGTATTCCTCTGCAATCTTCTTCACTGCCTCTTTTCTCCTCAGCCCTCTCTTCATGAGAGTTTTTACCTCGGTCAGGGCATCCTCAGTTGTATTGAGTTTCTCCACAGGCCTGCCTTCCAGCACAATGACATACTCGCCTGCAATCTTCGAGGCTTCAAGGAGTTCAAGGACAACTTTTGCAGTCCCTCTGAAGGCCTCTTCATAAAATTTGGTGATCTCTTTAATGACAACGACCCTCCTGTCATCAAAGGTTTCCCTGATGTCCGCAAGTGTCTCCAGCAGCCTGTGCGGGGCCTCGTAAAGCACGATAGTCCGTGGATCAAGACTGAGACTTTTTAATTCCCTTAATCTCTGGGACGTTTTTACCGGAAGGAAGCCCCTGAATATAAAAGACTCTGTTGAAAAGCCTGATATCGAAAGGCCCGCGATAACAGCGGTCGGTCCTGGAATGGGGATGACCCTGATACCTTCTTCAATGGCCCTTCTGATAAGGATATTCCCGGGGTCGGATATGCCGGGAGTGCCCGCGTCAGTAATTAGCGCAACAGTTTTGCCTGAATTGAGCATCTGGAGAGTTTCCTCTGCCTTTACCTTCTCTTTCTCGCCCCAGTAACTTATAAGGGGCTTTGAGATGCTGTAATGGTTCAGCAGTTTAAGGGAATGCCTTGTGTCTTCTGCTGCAATGACATCGACCTCCTTGAGGACCCTCAAGGCCCGTAGCGTAATGTCTTCAAGATTGCCTATCGGCGTTGAAACAATATAGAGTATGCCCTTCACCGGCTATTGAGCATCTTTCTGAGTTTTTTGTCTGTTTTTAAAATTTCGTCAGCGTCATCGCCAGTGAGTTCCCAGGTATATTCATCTTTTGCTGAACGCCTTAGTTTTATCTTCACAGGCTTCTTTGGCTTGATCTGCTGCAGTTCAGTCTGCTTTTTAAACTGAAAACCATCTTTTTCCGATGCGTATGCTGAAGGCAGGAAAAAACAGAGCGACAAAGCAATGATTATAATACAGAAGTATCTCATCAGTAACTCCTGTATCTGTTTGTTATCGGAAAGCGTCTGTCCCTGCCAAAGGCCCTGGCAGTTATCTTTATGCCCGGAGGCGACTGCCTCCTTTTGTATTCACTTCGGTCCACCATGCCTATTACCTTTTTGACACATTCGGTCTCACAGCCCATTTTCAGGATCTCCTCAAAGCTAACCTCGTCCTCTATATAGGACCTCAGGATGGGATCAAGCACAGGGTAGGGCGGCAGTGTGTCGCTGTCTTTCTGGTTGTGTTTCAACTCAGCTGTAGGCTCCTTCCATAATACCCTCTCAGGTATAACAGGACCCTCAACAATTGAATTCCTCCATACACTGATATCATAGACAAGCATCTTGGGAACATCCTTGATCACTGCGAAACCGCCTGCCATATCTCCATACAGTGTAGCATAACCGACACTCATCTCTGATTTATTTCCGGTAGTAAGCACAAGCCATCCGAATTTGTTGGAGAAGGCCATGAGCAGGTTGCCGCGTATCCTGGCCTGGAGGTTCTCTTCTGTTGTGTCCTCTTTTTGGCCTTTGAAGTCTTTAGACAATACACCTTTGTATGAGTTCAAAATATCATCGATCCGCAGTTCCCTGATATCAATACCAAGATTTCCAGCCAATCCGAAGGCGTCCTCGCGGCTCTCCCCAGAGGTATATTTTGAGGGCATGAAAAGACCTTTCACATTCTCTCTGCCTATGGCGTCTACGGCAATAGTGGCGACCAGGGATGAGTCAATGCCGCCGCTGAGTCCTATCACAACACCCTTGAAACCGTTCTTGCCCACATAATCGGACGTGCCAAGCACAAGTGCCCTGTAGGCCTCTTCCCTTGTCTCCATCACAGGCCCGGCGGCAGGTTTTCTGAGAGGCTTTCTGTCAGTATATTCTGAAGCAGGTATCCTGACTTTATTAACAACACAGGAAGCGCTGGCGGGCATCTGATCTGCAGCCTGTTTCCTGTGCTTTCTGAATTTTCTAAGCTGGCCTAAATCAAGATCGAGGACCATCAGGTCTTCCTCAAACTGCTTCCCTCTTGCGATAAGCCTGCCCTCATGGTCATAGACCATACTGAAACCGTCAAAGACCAACTCATCCTGTCCCCCGACAGCATTCAGATAAGCGATAATCACGCTGTTTTCACAAGAGCGGTCCTTCAATATCCTTTGCCTCAGTTCCGGCTTCCCCATTTCATAGGGAGAGGCATTGATATTGATGATCACCTCAGCTCCTGCACGCGACTGAATACGCGCAGGCCCCTCACTGTGCCAGATGTCCTCGCAGATATTTATGCCAAGCGTGAAGCCTGCGATATTATAGACAGGGAACCTCTTGCCGGCCGTGAAATACCTGTGCTCATCGAACACCCCGTAGTTCGGCAAAAAAATCTTATGGTATACATCGATTATCCTGCCCCCGCTGATCACTGCGGCAGCGTTATACAGACTTGTTTTGTCAGCATCGACAAACCCGGCGATAACAGTAATTCCATGGTCTCTGCTGCCTATTTTTTTGATCTCTGCCAAATTGTCAGCGATGAATTGCGGTTTAAGTATCAGGTCCTCAGGCGGGTATCCTGTCAATGCAAGTTCAGGAAAGGCGATGAGGTCGGCCTTGTGTCTGACAGCTTTTTTTATGTAGTCAGAGATCTTTTTTGAATTCCCGGCAAGATCACCGACAGTTGAGTTCATCTGTGCAAGCGCCACGCGCAATAATTTCATCTTCATTCCCCTGTCAAAGTATTACGGTTTCGCAAAATGACAGATTCAAGGCGTTATGGGACTTTTTACATATCCATCAAGTATAGCTACATGATAAAAAAAAGCATATGCTTTGTAAAGCAATATAAACCTCTCGAAGCAAAATAAGGCGGGTGTAGTGTTGGAGAAGAGTTCATAGTATTCCCTTCTTAGCATGTTACATGGGCCGTTGGTCCCTGAGGATTGTCAGAACGTCTTCGTCAGTGAGATCATACCAGTTTCTGTATGCATTAGCGACAGCGAAAGAAAAACCGCTTCTCACGTTTAGACAAACGACTTCATCAGTTTCCCTCTGGATTATTTTGATCGTCCTCTCAGACCCTGTAGGGACAGCTGCAATAAGACTGGAGGGCATTTTCCTCCTTATGTGCTTAAGAGCAGCGAGCATGGTATAGCCTGAGGCGAGCCCGTCATCAACGACAATGACGCTTCTGTCCTTGCATGATGGAAAAGGCCTTCCAGCCCTGAAGAGGCGATCTCTTTTCCGTATCACCTCTTCGGTCTTTTTAATCTGGGTCTTGACCGTTTCTTCTGTCAGCATCAGTTGGCTCAGCAATTCTTCATTAACGATAACATCTCCGTCAGGTCCCATAGCGCCAAACCCAGCCTCGGGGTTATTGGGTATCTGCAGTTTCCTTACAATAATGATATCCAATGGCAAGATGAGTGCCCTCGCTATTTCGGCTGCAACAGGCAGACCTCCTGAAGGAATCGCGAGGATGAGGGCGTCTGTGCCCTTATATTTCGTAAGCTTGCCGGCAAGCAATTTCCCTGCGTCACGTCTGTCATCGAAAACGTATTTTCTGTCTCTTAGAGCACTGTCCTCCACGAACTCATTCATGATTTACTTTTATCACAAAATATCTTCCCATACAACGTGATATGAATAATGCTTTTGACCTTTTATATGCAGACTCATATTGTGCCCAAAAATGCAGGGAGAGGGTGGAGGTTTGCGCACAGCGGGGTCCGGATCAGTTCCTGAGTTTTTCACCCAATAGCGCACTAAACCTATGTGCGATGTGCACCTGATACACATAGTTACTGCGCTTGGAGAAAGCGCGAGATACACCTCCGAATAAACAGGTATTAAAAGTCCAAACTATTGAAGATTTATTGAAGAAACATGCAGTAACAAATAGTTCAGCGGCTTGACCGCTTGGTCAGATGGCCAGGTATATGGTCATTGCAGGAAGGTATATATCTTTGCAAGGGATCTGTTTTAAGCAAAGTGGCAGATCAAAACACTCCAATACCTAGCGGATCTGGAAATTTTACCTCTTTCGCGAACGATTTAGGGATTAGCGGCGAAAATGTAGTTTTTTTTGGTAGTGGTGCTGCGGGAGGTATGTATCTTTACAATGGAACGACCTTAAGTAAAGTTGTCGATCAAAACACTCCAATACCTAGTGGATCTGGAAATTTTACTGGTTTTTATGTCCCATTTATCGACAGCGCAACCGTTGTTTTCACAGGATTTGGAGCCAGCGGACAGCAAGGTATATATCTTTACAATGGAACGACCTTGAGCAAAGTGGTCGATCTTAACGCGTCAATTCCCGAGGGATCGGGGTATTTTACCGGATTTGCGGCCATGGGTGTTAGCGGCGACAACATTGCGTTTTGGGGGTATGGGGTTGGCCAATATGGCTATTACCTAGCTAGCTTGCAAAATCCCGCTGTAGCTGTGCCCTCCATATCCGAATGGGGGAAGATCATCTTAATTTCTCTTTTGGGGCTAAGCGCGCTTTACAATAACAGAAGAACAATTTGAATTAACCTCCTTCTTCGAAATTTCACTTTCAATTTTAACGTTAGGCATATGGCATAATTACTTGAAGACTTCACAGAAACACATTTGTGACATTCCGCCGTCATTTGATTCGAATAGCAACCTTATATACGGCAGAAATGATTCATAAGTGGCTCACAAAAAGGATTTGAAATTCTTCCTTCCCCCATTTTTTGTTGAATACCGTGCGTAAGTCGCCTTACCGACCGGTATAAGATTATGCCTTCACTTGGTTATGCTGCCGTTGCATGATACAATTTACTATATAAAATCAATCAGGAGGAAGATATGAACAAGACATTATGTTTGGCGTTGTCAGTTGCGGCGGTCTTTGTTTTAATTTTAAGTGCAATGCCCAGAATTTGCTCGGCGGCGGATTGGTCAAACAACACAATGACTAACAGTCAAATTCCGATGTGGGACGGTCAAAGTCTGAAGTGGGCTTGCGCGGGTGACGCTCTAAATCTCTGTCCCGGTATGAAGCCGGGGGATGGGCAATTGATGAATTGTCTGATGCAAAGGCTCTGTCCTGATTTGGCACCGGGAGCCGGGGTCGGTCAATTAATGGATTGTCTGGTTCAAAATGAGACGCAATTATCACCGGCAGTGTGCTCAAAAAGTGGCTGAAATAGATAATATCCGCAAGCAATGTGAATCCGACGCTCGTTATCTCTGCCCAGGCATAAATAAGCTAGGTGGAATACTGGATTGTTTTAAACAACGCCAGGCTGAACTTACCGATGAATGCTATTATTCATTACAAAAAGGCCTCGGACAGTCCAAGCCTTAGAAATAGCTGCGCCCAAATCCGCAAAAGCTCACATCCGGCTGATGAATGACCGTGGTGATGGATATTTTGCGGCAACCGTAAAATCGCCCTACTTCTTCGACGCGAGCTTGGCGACCTGGGCCACGAGGTTCCGTGTCTGGGAATCCGGTACCTGCCGGTAGAGATTCACGAGTTTCATCTCATCGGACGAAAGGGTGTAGAATGATTTGGCTGATTTCTTGGGTGTTGAATCAGACTGTCGAACCATCATCTCGTAAGTGACCCGCCTCTTCCCCCTTGCTCTGTTCTTCTACAGGGTACCTCTTGTCCTCGCCGATGAACAAGATTCTGATTCTGTATGTTTCAACTACTTTCTGGAATAACAACTGCCTCGGTCCTTCTGAATTTACTATATCCACCTGAAAATCCGCATCTGTACTTCGATGAGTGATGGTGCGCATTCCACCTCCAACTACTCACCAAAAGGGTGGCAATTTTAAAGATTATCAGAAAGTAATCAAGCTGTAACAACAACTAAGCCATTTATCGGCTTGTGCGCCTGGGTGGAACCATGGCCCCTGTTGCATGTTGTTTAAGTTGGCAACGTCCCCTATCTGCACTATTCAGTTTCCTTCAGTTCGACAATTACGACGTCAGATTTCTATCCTCTAGATTTCACCGATATGTATATGCCCTTTCATCCAAACAACACTCCCAGCTTTGACGTCAACTTCCACCTTTTTATCATCAGAAAATGTCAAACGACGTTTGAAAGAGGACTCCGCATACAATACGTAGTCAGGGTGATAGTGTTGTAAAGTTCTGTCCCCAGGCTCATCGTGATACCTGAGTACCCTAACGCGTTCGTTTTCTAAAACAACCGAGTACTTATCTCCATCCGTTACAATAGGATCCTGTGTATTAGACTCGATTCCCATTTATCTCCTCCTTGTGATAAATACTAGACTTAACCCTCTGTTCTCCTTCCTAACTATCACAAGAAGTGAATAAAATCAAGAGGCGGGCGTTTTTCATAAAGGGCAATAGGAAAGACATCTCTATGGATTTCCGCCAATATCAAACAAGGGTCATTGAGTGCACTCCGCCGGGTAGTTCCGGAAGAAAGTGAGCCTGATAGAGCTGTCTCTTAATATGCGGACTCCAAGGGGCTATACGTAACATAACCTGCTTTTTATTGTGTTTTCAG
Source organism: uncultured Nitrospira sp. (assembly GCA_963801505.1). Taxonomy (GTDB): domain Bacteria; phylum Nitrospirota; class Thermodesulfovibrionia; order Thermodesulfovibrionales; family UBA6898; genus JAOUFP01. The sequence continues at coordinate 226,253 of CAWDEY010000011.1, read as the reverse complement.
TTAGTTACACTCTGCTCTCCGCGAGCACTTTTATCATTCAACTCAAAGTCGTCCTCTCTTCTTGGCTGGGTCCTCTGCATTACAACCTTTATGGCCTTGTAATAATCTCTCTGTACTTTGAGATTGGAGACTCTACAATAACACTGGGTTGTAGTAATAAGGCTGTGGCCCAACAGATCCTGGATGGTGACAAGATCGGCATCCGCGTTCAAGAGCTGGGTTGCCATAGTGTGCCTCAAGTGATGACAGGACACCCTTATCTCAGCCCTCTGTGCATAGTGTTCAATCCTTTTTTGAATGCCACGAACCGATATCGGCTTTCCTCTCAGCGGCCCCTTCTGCACTAAGAACACTCTTTTCTCCTTAGACCATTTCCGTTTCTGCATATACGCCTCTAAGGCGCTCAGCGCATCGTCGCTGAGATAGACAACCCTGTCTTTGCTGCCTTTTCCATTGTATACATAAAGCCGTCTGCTGCGATACTCTATCGCATCCACTGTCAGTCGTGCAACCTCTTCAACACGCAGACCGCACCTGAGCATCACCATAAACATGGCCCGATCTCTGGCATCACTGATTTCGTTGAAGAGTGCCACAACCTGTTCGTCTCTGAGATGTTTGGGCAGCGGCCTGGACAGACGCAGCCTATACTTCTTTTTCAGAGGGTTGATAAGAGGCATTCCCTCGTCTTCGATCAGATACTCGTAGAAAGCATGGATGCAGCCGAAATGACAGTTGATAGTCTTTGGTTTCTTTCTCCTTCGCAATAGATAATCCATATATGCGTCGGTTTCCTTGGAGGTTACCTGCTCTATGGGAACCTGTAGCCAAACACTGAAGTGGCCGAGAATATTCATGTAGTTTTTCACCGTGTGTGCCGAATAGTTCCTTCGCTTCAGGAATCTCCTGTACCTGGCAACTGCATCAGTAGGCTCCATGAATGCCTCCCTGCTCGATAATCACCATGGCACGAAAATATTCCTCTTCCCGACTTCTGTCAGTCAGGCGAGCATATCGACGAGTCATCTCTATGTCGCGATGCCCTAACAGCAACTGGAGACATTCCAGGCGCATGCCGGCATTGAGCAGTTCACTTGCAAAGGTATGCCGGAGGCTGTGGAGCGTATATCCTTTGCCCTGCAGCCCTGTTTCCCTCAAAGACTGCGTGAAGATATTCCGGGACGTTGTGTAACATAACTGTTTAGTTCTCAACCCATAGAAGAGATACTCTTTTTCTGGCTTTCTCTTGGAGAGCCAAAGCTTTAAGGCCATCAGTGCATCATCGCTGAGATATACCACGCGTCCAAGGCAGTTCTTTTCCCCCTCATAGATGTGTATCTTCTTCTCACGGACATCAAGATCGATCATCTTCAAGCCGAGAAGTTCACCTATTCTCATGCCTGTTCTTAAGAGTACCAGGATGAGTGCACGGTCACGAATCTCTGTCAATAACACCGAGAAGCTTTCTGACATCGCCAGGGGCAATAGCTCTTGGAAGGTAATCCGGTACTTTCAGTTTGATCTTGCGTTTAAGTACATGCTCACTAATGATATCCTGATCGATCAGGAACCTCATGAAAGCCCTCAGTTGCTTAAGTCGTGTTCTGGCCGTCGTGACTTTCAGCCCCCGATCCTGCTCATGCTCTATAAATGCCTCCAAATCGTCACTGACAATATCTATAAGTTGCCTCTTGCCTAAGCCAGCATAAAAAGTGAGAAAGGAACTTACTGCGTGGAAGCTGCTCTTAAGGGTGCTTCGCTTGTGGTTCATTCTCCACTTATGGCGCATATAGCTCTCGATGTGCTCCTTGGTGGGAAGCTCCATCTTCGTGATCTTCCGGAGAATGCGATCAATAGGAGTGTCTGCTATGCCTTGATAATTTACTGCTTCGATTTCACTGTTGTGCGGTCTGCTGCTGATCGGTCTTGCCTGGATCATTATTCCTCCTCTTTCTCTTTGAAAAAGCAGGCTTGATAATGACCCTGGGTGGTCTTAAGAATCAATTAATTTTGTTACGTATAGCAAGGGGAACTGCTCGACGACTAAAATCTAAAATCTTTGAGAGCTTCTGTAAGCAACTAACAGGCGTTTTGTTTACAGAGATTGTAAACTCAAATGCCGGCTATGTCATATTGCGCTCTTTTTTTAATCTCCTTGAAAGACTGTCGGCGGCCCTTATCGGCTCGGGAATCCGGAAGCGTGGAGCGAGATTCAGGATTACTGACAGGGACTCCTCCAGAGTGATACGGTGGCCGAGTGAGATAAAAACGGGTTTGCAGCCGCTGCGTGTCACAAGCGCAGCGCCAACGATTTTGTCTTTATAAATAAGCGGCTCCCAGGAGCCTTTCTCCGGGGAAGGTTTCTGATACTCGCCCACCAGGCATTTTTTGGCGCACCCTATAGATGGCATGTCAAGCAGTACGCCAAGATGTGTGGCAATGCCTGCGCCCCTGGGATGGGCAATCCCATGGCCGTCAAATATAAGAATGTCAGGCAGACGGCTGAGACGTTCCAGGGCTGAGAGCATTGCAGGCCCCTCTCTGAAAGTCAGATACCCCGGGATATAGGGCAATGAGGTCTTTACGATGCTGTATGTTTCTTCTGCAGGAACAAGAGATCTATAGTCAAAAACAGATACGCATCCTATTATATTTTCCCCGTCAGATAAAGCGTCTACCCCGCCGACCGCATTTATTTCCCCTTTCAGGGGCTCCAGAACGACCTTTTTGGAAATTTCATCCTGGAGCCTCCTGGCATCTTCTATTGTTTTTGGCCAGAAGACTAACACAGTTTCTTTAGGCCCATATCACTTTCTGAGAGACTTCCCTATTCTCCGCTCAATGGATTTCACCTTTGCGTCAATCCTGTTTGGCATCCCCTTCCTGTCATCAATGGTTATTTTGGTCAATACCCTTTCCCCTTTCTTCATGACCGCCATGTGGCATTTCCTGACGATCTTCATCACTTCATCCCATTGGCCCTCAATGACCGTACCCATCGGGTTGATCTTATAGGGCAATCCGCTGCCATCCACAATCCTCATGACCTCAGCCACCTTCTCACCGATGCTGCTGCCAATGCCAATAGGCACAATGCTGAATTCTACCAACATAATGACCTCCTTACATTAATAAAAAATAATTACAGGCTACTGGAAAACATATCCATAAATAAAGCTTATCATACATGGAGGGTCGTGGAGGGGTGGGCCTGGCATTGAGGTATTTGGCGGAGCAAACCGATTTGTACTAAGCCCTATCTTTTAGTCACCTTTTTTTCTATCTGGGTGCAGATGCCCTGGATCATGTTGAGCTCCTTTTCAGTGATCCCGGCCCTGCCTATGAAATGTTTAAGGCTGACGATGATATTTTCCATAAGGTTTCTGTCACCTCTTGGTATGTATTCAAGCAGTTCCAGCACCCGTGATATCCTTTCATAGAGGACCGAGATTTCTTCATATGCTTTAAGGTTTGTTATCAGTGCCGAGTTGTCATATCTCTTTTTCCTGAAGCTGCATCCTGCTGCTTCTCCGTATTTTGAAAGCTCATAGGCGATGATAAGGACTGCCTGTGAGAGATTCAGAGATGGCTGGAGTTTACTGCTGGAGATCTTGATCATAAAACCGCACTCATCGACCTCATCATTAAAGAGTCCCCTTGCCTCCCTGCCAAAAAGCACCGCAACTTTGTTGCCTTCCGATATTTCGCGGACCCTTGCAGCCCCTTTTTCAGCAGACAATATAACGCCGCGCCTCTTTCCTTCCCTTCGGGTTGTTCCCACTATGACGGCCTTGTCGCGTATGGCTTCCTCAACTGAGGCATGGACCTCTGCAGAGTCCAGGACATCATGGGCATTGCGGGCAAACCATCTCCCCTCTTCAGACATCCCGGCAGGAGGCTTTACAAGGCAGAGGTTCGTAAAACCCATATTCTTTATGGCCCTTGCTGAAGCTCCGATATTGCCATGTTCTTCCGGTTCAACAAGCACAAAATATACGTTTTGCTTCCATTCGTCCATCGTGTAGTTTATCAGGTATTATGAGTTTCACTCAATTGAAGCAGAAACATTCACCGCGGAGGCGCAGAGGACGCAGAGACGGATATTTTTGTTTTCCGGTGAGAGCACGGAAAACAGAACTTACTTAACCTTAGCGGACTCTGCGTCTCTGTGGTGAATGTTCATTTTATTCCAGGCTTTGCAACTGTTGGTTTGACTTTGAATCCGGGGCTAAACTATACTTAACAATACCTTAGGGGAGGCAGGAATGCCTGAGAGTTTCTCGTTTTTCGGGAGAGACCCTTTGAACCTGATACGGATAATGCCGGCGCAGGGATTAGGAATGTAAGCCAAAGGCAACCGTATCCCAAAAGGGATGCGGTTTTTTTATTTTATGACACTGACGATAAACGGCGAGATAAAAGAAAATATCATGGCGACATCGCTGCAGGAACTGCTTGAGGCGCTGGGTATAATTTCCGGGAGGGTCGCTGTTGAAGTAAACACGCAGGTGATCAAAAAAACGGATTATGAGAGCTTCAGGCTCAATGACGGGGATATAGTTGAGATCGTGAGTTTTGTCGGGGGAGGATGAAAGACAGTAATTTGTAATTAGTGATTAGTTAAAAGTGATGAGTAAAGACATTTCGGGGAAATAGAGGAGAATGAATATGGAAGATAAGCTGATAATTAAAGGAATAGAGTTCAAGTCAAGGCTCTGGGTCGGGACAGGGAAATATAGAGACTTTGAGGAAACAGCAAGGGCGATTGAGGCCTCAGGCGCTGACGTAGTTACGGTTGCTGTCAGGCGCGTGAACATCACTGACAGGAAGTCAGAAAACCTGCTGGATTTTATTGATCCCAAGAAATACAAGATACTCCCCAATACAGCAGGCTGCTATACAGTTGAAGATGCCCTGCGGTATTCGAGGCTCGCAAGGGAGGCAGGGGTCTCTGATATGATAAAGCTTGAGGTGATCGGAGATGAAAAGACCCTTTTCCCTGATGTAATCGGTCTCCTGGAAGCCACTGAAATACTGGCCAGGGAAGGGTTCATTGTCTTCCCCTATACCAACGACGACCCTATTATGGCCAGAAGGCTGGCTGACGCAGGGGCCTCGGCTGTCATGCCGCTTGCCGCGCCTATAGGCTCAGGGCTTGGCATACGCAATCCGTACAATCTAAAGATAATACTTGAGACAATAAAGCTGCCCATTATTGTGGACGCTGGCGTTGGTACTGCATCAGACGTGGCTATTGCCATGGAGCTTGGATGTGACGCTGTGCTCTTAAACACCGCGATAGCAGGGGCGAAAGATCCCATAGCCATGGCAGAGGCGATGAAATACGGCGTGCTTGCGGGAAGGCTTGCATACAGGGCAGGCAGGATACCAAGAAAATTATACGCAACCGCAAGCAGCCCGATAGAGGGAATGCTGTAGAGGCAGTAATGAGCAACGAGCAATGAGCAAAAGACCGATGGATTTCAAGATTTATCTGATAACTGACCGTCATCTTTTTGCTCAGCACGACTAGGTCACTCGATAACTTCCTTTGAGGCAATAGAAGAGGCCTTGAAAGGCGGGGTACAGGCTGTCCAGCTTCGGGAAAAAGATCTTGCGATAAGGGAGTTATTGTCTATGGCCTATGTTTTAAGAGAACTTACAACAAGATATGGGGCGAAACTTTTTATAAATGACAGGGTGGACATTGCTCTGGCTGTTGATGCTGACGGTGTTCACCTTGGCGGTGAAAGCATCCCTGCCTCTGCTGCCCGGAAGGCCGCAGGCGAGGATATGCTGATCGGCGTATCCACACACAGTATCGAAGAGGCAGAAAAGGCTGAGGAAGAAGGGGCTGACTTTGTTACGCTTGGCCCGGTCTTTGAAACTCCGTCAAAGCTGAAGTACGGAAGGCCTCTGGGACCTGGGCTGCTTAGGGAATCAAGCGGGAGAATATTTATTCCCGTCTTTGCGATAGGCGGTATAAAGAAGGAAAGGCTAGGGAGTGTTCTTGAGGCAGGCGCTTCAGGCATAGCCCTTATATCAGCTATATTAGGCTTTGAAGATATACGATCAAATACAGAAGAATTTATGAGGTTATTGAAATGACAAGAATTGAGATGGCAAAAAAGGGGATTGTAACAGATGAAGTAAGGCTTGTGGCTGCTGCAGAGGGGCTTTCTCCTGAACAGCTCTCGGAAGATATCGCAGCTGGGGTGAGTGTTATCCCTATTAATGTGAACCATAAGATAACGCCTATCGGGATTGGCAGGATGATGCGTACAAAGATCAACGCCAATATCGGCACGTCCAAGGACAAGATATCCATCGAAAGCGAGATGGAAAAGCTCGATGTCCTGGTGAAATACGGGGCTGACGCTGTTATGGACCTCTCAACAGGAGGCCCCATAAAGGAACTGCGCAGTATGATGCTTAAAAGGTCCCCTGTAGCTGTCGGCACGGTACCCATATATGAGGCTGCGGTTATGGCTGCTGAACAGAAGGGCGCGATCGCCAAAATGACTGCTGACGATCTTTTTGCGGTTATAGAAGCACATGCTGCTGAAGGTGTTGATTTTGTCACTGTTCATTCAGGCCTGACCATGAGGGCTGTTGAGAGGCTCAGGAGCGAAGGCAGGATACTCGATATCGTAAGCAGGGGAGGGTCTTTTCTCCTTGAGTGGATGATATACAATGAAAAAGACAACCCTTTATATGAGCAGTATGACAGGCTGCTTGAGATCGCGCTGAAATACGATATGACCCTGAGCCTCGGCGACGGTATGCGTCCGGGGTGCCTTGCTGACGCGACAGACCGCACCCAGCTTGAGGAGTTGCTTACCTTGGGCGAATTGAGGGACAGGGCAGTTGATGCTGATGTTCAGGTCATTATAGAAGGGCCGGGCCATGTGCCGCTCAACCAGGTTGAACTGAACGTGAGACTCGAAAAGGAGATCTGCAAGGGCGCGCCGTTTTATGTGCTGGGGCCCCTTGTTACAGACATCGGTATGGGATACGATCATGTTTCAGCAGCAATAGGAGGGGCTGTTGCAGGTGCTGCAGGCGCTGATTTTCTCTGCTACGTGACACCGGCAGAGCATATCAGACTGCCGAGTATTGATGATGTCAAAGAGGGGGTCATTGTCTCAAAGCTTGCGGCCCATGCAGCTGATATAGCAAAAGGTATTAAGGGATCTATGGATGCCGATATCAAGATGGCAAGATGCAGAAAGGCCCTTGACTGGAACGGTCAGATAGCTATGAGTCTTAACCCTGACAAGGTGCGCGAGTGGAGGGCAGAGGTCCCGCCAACAGAGACAGAGGTCTGCAGCATGTGTGGAGAGTTCTGCGCTATAAGGACTGTTGAAAGGGCTTTAAAGAAGGGCAAATAAGCATATTATGAAAGAATCCATACTGCTTCTGGGACCGACGGGGGCCGGGAAAAGCCCTCTGGGAAATCAGATAGAGAAGAAGGGCCTCAGGGGGAAAAGGTGTTTTCATTTTGATTTCGGACATGAGCTGAGGAGCATCGCGGATCTCAATCTGTCTCCTGAAGGGTTTCAGAAGAAAGACCTTTTCTTTATAAGAGACGTCCTTGAAAAAGGCCTGCTTCTTGAAAATGAACATTTTCATATAGCAGAGAAGATTGTCCGTTATTTTATCAGCAGGAATGATTTCAGGGAAGATGATGTCCTGATATTAAATGGTCTGCCAAGACATGTGGACCAGGCACGGGACATGGCAGACGTCGTCGAAGTCAGAGATCTTGTTGTCCTGGAGTGCGAAGCTGAAGAAGTATACAGCAGGATCGAAAAGAATACCGGCCTGGACAGGACAGGACGGATTGACGACGGCATGATTATGATCAGAAAAAAACTCGATATTTTCAATAGCCGTACAGCCCCGCTCATTGAACATTACTCGAATATGGGCTGTGACATTCTGAAGGTCAGGATAACAGCTGCTTTGACCCCGGAGGACGCCTATGATGCGTTTATTGATGCGTACAGTATCTGCAAGAACATATAAGATTACACTTCTGCTTGAGCATTTATTGGCCGTCTCATGATAATGAGAACATTGAGTTTGAAAAATCCCTCCTAACCTCCCTTTCTCAAAGGGAGGAATAAAGCCCCTCTTTGGCAAAGAGGGGTGAGGGGAGATTTTCCGAATAGCCTTGCATTCAATTATGAGACAGTTAATAATTGTTATTTCCGTAGGTATTCAGTGCATAGCGCATTGTTCTAAAAAGAGATATAATGAGCTTAAGATTGCTCTTTATTTCCAGGGAGAAAAAAGATGTTTCAAGGAGATGATACGAATGAATATGCTTGCCAGAATTACCTTTGCTGCATTGCTCTTGTTACCACTGCCTGCGTATGTCCTTGCAGAAACCGGCATGCCGCGCAACGAGCTTAACGTACAATTTGACCTTGGAAGGGGAGTTATCACAGGGATTTCAAGGATTTCCCTTCCGTCCGGCCAGAGCGCGAGAATAAATCTCACTGGAATTAAGGTGACGGCCGCCTCTATCCAGGGAAGGCCTCTTATTGTTGAGCCCGGCACTGAGTCTATTACATTTACTCCTGGAACAACGGATGATGTCCTCAAGATAGAATATGAGGCAGAGTTCAGGTCTTTGCCGGGCAATAAACCTGGTATGACAAGAGACAACCTTATAAGTTCCGAGGGTATTGAGCTTGTGGAAAACTGGCACCCAGCTGTTGAGGGGTTCTCCATTTACAAACTTGCAGCAGTCCTGCCAAAGGAACTTGAGGGCATATCGGAAGCAGAGGAGATTCATGTCAGGGAGCTTTCCGCTGACAGCCGGGAGTTTCTTTTTGATTTTCATCACCCGCTTAGAAATATTACCCTTGTCGCAGGCAATTATCGGGTTGAACAGGAAAACCACGGTGGCGTTGAAATTTATACCTACTTTTTTCCGGCGGACAGCGGGCTTTCCAAGACATATAGAGAATCTACTAAAAAGTATCTCGATATGTATGAAAAATATATAGGCAAGTATCCTTTCAGAAGGTTCTCTGTTGTTGAGAACTTTTTGCCGACAGGATATTCCTTCCCGACGTTTACACTGCTGGGGAAGGACATCGTCAAAATGCCGTTCATAGTCGAGACGTCTCTTGGCCATGAGGTCCTGCATCAATGGTTTGGAAATCTTGTTTACAATGCTGATAAAGGCGGAAACTGGTCCGAGGGCCTAACGACTTACCTGGCCGACCATATGTATGAGGAAATGAAGGGAAAAGGCTGGGATTACAGAAAGCAGATCCTGATTTCATTCCAAAGTTATGTGACACCCGAGAAGGACTTCCCTTTGCGGTCTTTCAGTTCCCGTGTGGACAGGGTCTCTGCTTCTATCGGATATGGGAAATCCGCAATGGTCTTTCATATGCTCAAAAAAATGGTCGGGGACGAGATTTTTTTCAGCTCCGTGAGGAGGTTTGTCGAAAAAAACAGGTTTCAACCTGCCTCATGGGATGACCTCAGAGAAGCCTTTGAGACGGGTTACGGCCAAAACCTGGAGTGGTTTTTCAAACAATGGATCGATGAGAGCGGTGTGCCGGACCTGGAAATAAGGAATCCGGAACTGAAATACAGGGGGGCAAAGGCCATCGTATCGTTTACCGTAGAACAGAAGGGTGAGAAATATAAATTGTTGCTGCCGGTATTATTGAAGCTGCGGGCAGGGGAGGTGAGGAAGGTATTCGAGATAGAAAAGGAATCTACCTTGCTTGAGATGGAAGTGGACGCGCAGAATGCCCCCGTTGCATTGATCGTTGATGATAATTACGATCTGTTTCGGAAGCTTTCTGATGGAGAATACCCCCCTGTAATCTCCCGGTTGCTCGGCGATGATAAAAAAATCTTTGTGCTGCCGCAGGGAAGGGAAGGAGAATTCGAAGGGATATCTGAATTTCTCAGGCAGGAAGGCTTTACAGAAAAAAAAGAAAAAGAGATTTCCTATGAAGATATCAAGACCTCTTCTTTTATGGTCCCGGGCATAGAGACCTCACTGGTCAAGAGATTATTAGGCAAGATTGAAAAACAGACTGCTGATTTTTATCTTATCACAAAGGAAAATCCTCTCAACAAAAAGGGGGTAATCACGGTTATCGAGGGTCTTTTATCTTCAAAGGAAACGAACTATCTACAGAAGGTCACCCACTACGGCAATTACAGCAACCTTGCCTTTAAAGAGAACAGGAACATTTTAAAAACAGTCAATGAGACTGAAAGAGGAATAAGAACTGATGTTACTGAAGATACGCCAGGTGTTGAAATTCCCGGCATCACAGACATGTATGGGGTCATAGAGAAGGTCTCCGGCAAAGATATTATCTATGTAGGTGAAGTGCATGACAAGTTTGAGCACCATCGCGTTCAACTCCAGGTCATCATGGAGCTCTACAAAAAACATAAAAAAATTGCCATCGGGATGGAGATGTTCCAGAAGCCTTTTCAGCAGGCGCTCGATAATTATATAGGCGGCAAGACAGATGAAAGAACTTTTCTGAAAAAATCAGAATATTTTAAGCGATGGGGGTTTGATTACCATCTTTATCGTGAAATTCTTTTGTTTGCCAGGGAATTCAAGATACCTGTTGTCGCGCTAAATATAAGAAAAGAAATTGTTTCAAAGGTTTCTAAAGATGGACTGCGGTCCCTCACTGATGCGGAGTTGAAGGATGTGCCGGAATATTTGGACCTTTCTGATTCAGAATACCAGGAGAGGCTCAGGGGCTTTTTTGACAGGCATTCACATGCAAATGAAAAGAATTTCGACTTTTTTTATGAGGCACAGGTCCTCTGGGATGAATCAATGGCCCAGAATCTGGATGAATTTATCAGTAAAAATCCCGGCTATAAAGTTGTTGTATTGGCTGGCGCAGGGCATATGATGTTCGGCTCCGGAATCCCCAAGTGCGAGTTTCGACTGAATAAAAGAGATTACACGGTCATTCTCAGTTCAGGCGATATCGAGAGAGATGTGGCTGATTTTATCTTGTTCCCGGAGCCTTTGCCATTGCCGGAATCGCCCTTGCTTGGGGTCCTGCTTAAAGAAGGAGACAATAAAGTCATTATAAGCAGCTTTGCCCCTGACAGTGTAGCAGAAAAAGCGGGCCTGAAAGAAGACGACATCATTCTTTCAATTGATGATACAGCTGTGAAGGATATAGATGATATGCGGATATTTCTTTTCTTTAAAAAGAAGGGTGACGAGATATTGCTCAAGGTATTGAGGAAAAGGTTCCTCTTTGGCCCTGAAGAAAAGGAGTTTAAAGTTACACTTTAGTTCCTTTAAATTGATGATAAGCGAAATTCCCAACGGGAGTCTTCAAACCATATAATAAAAGGGCCCTGAACGGGCCCTTTTATTCAAAGTTAACTGGTTAATTCGTATTAATAGCCTGACGCCTTCTTCTTCTTCTCTGGAGCAGGAGCCTTCTCAGCTGGCTTTTCAGCCGCTTTTTTCTCAGGGGCAGGAGCCGCCTTCTCTTCCATTTTCTCAGGAGCCGGAGTTGGTGCAGGAGCAGTTTCAGGAGCCGGTGCTGGAGCCGGTGCTGTCGCCTCAGGCGCAGGAGCCGGTGCTTCTTCTTTCTTCTGACAACCTACCAAGGCCACAAGAGAAAGAGCCATAACCATTGTAAGCATTAAAATAAATATTTTTTTCATTATACTAAACACCTCCTTTCATTTAAAAAATTATTGGAAAACATAAGGATTCTGTATTTCACAGCTAGAATATTATAACTTTATGTCCATTCTGTCAAGACTAATGCAAAGAAACTGCCTGATTTTTCAGAATTAAAAGCTGATGTTAAGATTCTGCGGTAGAAATAATAAGAGGAGAGACCTCAAAGCAGGTCTCTCCTCTTACAGTAATTGTCACAGGTAAAAAAATTATTTACCTTGTGGTGCTTCAGGAGCTGGTGCCGGAGCGCCAGGAGCGCCAGGAGCGCCAGGAGCGCCAGGAGCGCCAGGAGCGCCAGGAGCGCCAGGAGCGCCCTGCTCAGGAGCTGGTGCAGGAGCCGGAGCCGGTGCAGGAGCTTCTACAGGTTTCGGAGCCTCCTCCTTCTTCTGGCAGCCAACAGTAAGCGCCAGAGAAAGGGCCATTAACATTGAAAGCATTATAGCCATAAATTTTTTCATTATACTAAACACCTCCTTTCATTTTCTGAATTTAACCGAGTTTGTTATCTATGTAAAAACAACCTTAGAAGGTTGATTACTCAAGACAATATTTATAAGCATGTATCATGCCAGATGAAAAGTTGTTTGTTTATGGGGCGTATTATTAATAATTCTTCCCTTTTGAGAAAATAGTTCCCTAAATCAGAAAGGAAATGATTTTTAAGATTGCTTAAGATATATAATGACCTCACTTGCTTGCCATTATGATTTTATAGATATATAATCCCTTTAATGAAAAAAGCTCTTACAATTGCAGGCTTTGATCCTACAGGGGGTGCAGGTGTACAGGCAGATTTAAAGGTTTTTCATAGCCTCGGAATATACGGCCTTTCTGTTGTCTCTTCACTGACTGCTCAAAATACAGAGGGAGTAAAAGATATAATGCCTGTTCCGGGTAGATTTGTGAAAAAGCAACTCACAGTGCTTCTCTCTGATCTTGTTCCGGGGGCAACAAAGACAGGCATGCTGTATAGCGAATCTGCTATCGAAGCAGTTGCCTACATAATAAAAAAATACTCGTTGAAAAATATTGTTGCAGACCCTGTTTTAGTGTCGTCTTCCGGAAAAAGCCTTGTTGAAAAAAATACCCCCATTGCCTTGAGAAAAAAAATATTCCCTTTATGTGCCGTTATAACTCCGAATATTTACGAAGCGTCTGTCCTGAGCGGGATTGACATTAAAACCAGCTCTGATATGGAGAAGGCCGCTGTCTGCCTGAAAGAGTGCGGACCCGAGAGTATAATCATAACAGGCGGCCATCTGGAAGATTCTGCCACGGATATCTTTTATGACGGTAAATTTCATTACCTGAAAAGCAGAAAAATATATGGTGAATATCACGGGACCGGCTGTACATTTTCAGCAGCCTTGACCGCAATGCTTGCAAAGGGATACAGCGTGCTTGATTCTGCTAAAGAGGCAAAGAAATTTATGAACAGGGCATTGAAAAAGTCTTTCAGCGCGGGCAAGGGCATGAGATTGTTTAATATTTAATCCAAGAGTTAACGATAAGCAACGATAGCTGTTCTTTTCAGCAGACGCCTTATCCGTCAAGCATGTTGAATTTATGGTACGGTATTTCCGTCTGTCATGACCAAAGAGCTTCTAAGTCTGATGAGCAGATCCTCAACGTTTCTGCGTTCTTTTGGAGGCGCCAGCAGTTGGTACCTGAGCAGTGCATCGACTGCGGCTTTTGTTTCTTCCGTGAGGGCTAGGACGAGCCCAAGATTAAAATACAGGTTTGGGAAGGTGGGGTCGATTTCAGAGGCCAATCCATAATGCATCTTCGCCAGACACAGGTTGTCTCCTTCGAAATAAAGGTTCCCAAGATTATAATGCGCTTCAAAATGTCGCGGATCACTCTGCAATGATTTTGTAAAACAGTCAAAGGCCTTTGTTGTTCTTCCTGCCTTGGACTCTATGATGCCCAGGTTACAATACGCATCGGCTACATGGTCGCCTTTCGATATTGTTCTCCTGTATGCCTCCGCTGCCCGACTGTCACCGAGCCCGTCAAGCAGCAAAGCCTCTTCAAAAGGGCTGATGTTGGTTGGAAGCCGCAGAATCTGTTTCGGGCCTGGGGAAAAAGGGTTCAGTTGGTCCGAATTCTCTTGCCTGTGCTTTTTGACCCGCTCGAAACCGAATTTGGACGGTCGTTTTGCGGGGAAATGTAAAATCTTACCCATAAGCCCTATTTTAAACCTGCCTTCTGTTTTAAAAGACTAAAAAGCCGCCCCTGACCCGGATTTTGCCTCTTTGGACACAACCGCTTTTTTCTGTCCCTTTGCCTTTTCCATCGGCTTCTTATGCGACTTCGCCTGCTCGATGCTTTGTTTCAGGGCCGTCATTATGTCTGCAACCGGGGTCTCTTCCTCCTCCACAGTGATTATCTCTTTCCCCGCAATCTTCGCCTCAATAATCGCCCTGAGGGCATCGTGATACTTATCAGTCAGATCGATGTTATCTAAAGTCGTGCTCATGGAATCGACAAGGCTGCGCGCTAGCTTTAGCCCCTCCTTGTCTACAGACTTTCCATCGAGCTGAGGGATTTCCTTGATGTTCCTGATCTCCTTGGGCGACCGGAGCTTGTAAAGCACAATGGCGTTCTCATTGGGCGCGATCATCACCACATCTTCGCGGTCATGCAGTACAACCTTCCCGATCCCGACCTTCCCTGTTTCCTTCAGCGCCGCAGCTAAAAGAGAGTATGCCTGCACCGCGACAGATCCGTTAGGGCCAGCGTAGTATGGGGACTCATACAATGTTGGGTTAACTTCCTTAGCATCGATGAACCCCCCGATTTCTATTATCTTTGTGCTCTTGAGGTTTATTTTATCGATGTCTTCTTTCTCGACAATCACGTATTGTTCAGGCTCATACTTGTACCCCTTGACAATCTCCTCGGACGATAAAACCTTATTGCACTTTTTGCATTTCTTATCGTAGCCGACGAGACCGTTGTCGTCCTTATGCAGAAGATTGAAGCTCACTTTCTGTTCTGTTTCCTCCACGGCGTTGTACACAAGGACAGGTATAGTGACGAGCGAAAAACGAATGTGACCTTTCCAGATTGCTCTCATATCTCACCTCCGGTTGCTGTTTCGGAACTAACTCCAGAAAATTCATTTTTCAGTATTGTCTGGTATATGTTTTTATTATACCCCTTCTTAGCCTGCTTCAGGGTTCTGTACCCAAATCCGGTCGTAGCCTTATAAACACCGGCTCGCGCAGCATCCCGTCCTTTGTCAGCGAAGCGAACTGCACCTCGCAAACCGACGTGGGCTCGATCCATACTGTCTTTGCGTCATCAGACGGCTTTTCCCTGATCGGTCTCTGTATATGCCGGATGTTTTTCAAATACACGAATGTCTCCTTCATTGACTTTGTATCAAAGCCTGTTCCCACTTTTCCCACATACCGGAGCGTATTGCCTTCCCGCAGAGCCAGCTGCAATGCACCGAACGACGTATTTGGGTCACCCCTTCCTTTTGTATAACCTATTATTACGCACTCCATTGTCTGCCTTTTCTTTATTTTAAGCCATTGTGAGCTGCGTGTGCCGGGCCGATAAGTACTGTTTCTTTCCTTCGCCATGATCCCCTCAAGTCCCATCTGCATGGCGGCCTTGAACAGCCCGGGGCCTTCGTCAACCGTCTCACTGGCCCTATACGGAGTATTACGTCTGAGCGCATCTTCCATCCATGCGCGGCGACGAACAAGCGGCTCATCTACAATAGGGCGGCCGTCGAGGTAGAGGCAATCAAAGACGTAGCAGACTGCCGGATACTTGATGCGGCCATGTTCAATTGCCCCTTTGCTGTTTTGTTGGAGCCTGTGTATCACGTTTCTAAAGAGGGGCTTCCCTTCGTCATCGAGACAGACGATCTCCGAATCGAACAGGGCCGAGGTCGCCCTGAATGCCTTATCAGGTATCAGGAGTTCCGGAAACCTGGAGGTAATGTCGAGCTGGTTCCTGCTGCGGATTCTTACTTCTCCTTCGTCCAGTGTAACCATCGCGCGTATGCCGTCCCACTTCACTTCATATATATAGTCCGGTGATTCCTGGCGGCTTGGCAGCTGCTTGCGCAAGCATGGGCATAACAGGACCATGAAGCCAATCTACCTGCGGCTTGTCCACACGTTCGATAAGCCATTCTTTTTCACTGGTATGGTGCATCCTGTACTCCGCGCTGACCTCCCTGCTTTCGAGGCGGAAGTGAAAGCCGTTTTTCTTTTCCTTCGTGACCTCGTATTTGCCCCTGGCGTAAATCCATATATTGCCGGCACCGTATTGTCCCTTTGGTATGGTACCTTCGAAGTTTATATATTCCAGTGGATGATTTTCAGTAGCTACCGCAAGCCGCATGATGCCAGGACGGGGAGGAAGTCCCTTGGGAATTGCCCAGGACTTCAACACGCCCCCCTGCTCAAGACGCAGATCATAATGCAGACGTGTTGCGTGGTGTCTGTGTATCACAAAAGCATCGTTTCCCCCTGCCTCAATTGAGGGCTGTGGCTCAGGTGTCTTTTCGAAGCTTCGTTTTTTGGCGTATTCACCGAGCATCTCAGATGTCTGCTGCTTAGGAGCCGGAGCCGGCTTCTGCTTTGCCTGCGGCCCTTCCCGTATCGTATGAAGGACAGCGGCATAAGCGGCGATTCCCTCCCATGCGTCGCCGTAGCTGAGTAAGTGATCGGGCACAGAGCTAAGCGTAAAGTCAGAGGCACTGCTGAGGTCCGTTAATTGGTCCCATTGAAGAGGCATTGACACAGGGGCGCCCGGAAGTCCGCGCACGCTGTAAGCAGACACAATAGTCTGATAGGGCCGATTGCGATATATGTCCACCAGCACCTTTCCTTTGCGTGCCTCCTTCTTGAGATGCAAGGTGATTGTCCGACTGTGTGACTCAACGAAAAGTCCGGCCACTTCACGTACTACCTCAAAGACTTTATCGAATGGCCACTTCGGTTTTATGGGGACGAGGATGTGAAGTCCCCTGCTCCCTGTAGTCTTGACGAACGGCCGGTATCCGAAGCTCTCGATGTGCTTTTTCATGTCAAGGGCAATTGCAACGAGGTCCTGAAAACTGAAGTTCTCAGGCGGGTCAAGATCAAACACAAAATAATCAGGTCTATCGAAGCGTGGCGCCAGACAAGGCATTTGATGGAACTCGATACACGCCAGGTTTGCGAGCCAGGCAAGAGAGGCCTCCTCGGTTGCAATCACATAATCGATTTTTCCTTCTTCTGTCCGCTTCCCACCTCCTCCAAGGACAACATGCTCTATCCAGTCCGGAGCCCATTCCGGTCTGTTCTTCTGGAAGAACCTTTCGCCGTTAATGCCGTCGGGATAACGCACCAGCGAAAGCGGGCGGCCTTTCAGGTGCGCCAGGCAGTCGGAGCTACCTTGAGATAATACTCAATCAACTCTGCCTTCAGGATGTGATCGTCGGGGTAAAAGACTTTCTCCAGATTTGAAAGCTCAAGTTTACGCTTTCCAACCCGGGCTATTTGAGATGTTTTGGACATTGGCTAACTTCTATGGTTTCTTTACATCTGAATCAACAAGTTCACTAAATCGTATCGCCATTTCCGGCCCTATCGCCTCTTCCTCGTGTTTAAAAAAAACAAATGCCTTCTTCCATTTTTGGGAAGAGATCCTTTCCAGCCATTGTGGCAGATCAGGATCCGTATAGTCAGAACGCCTAAGGCGCAGGTACCCCCATGACGCTGTATCGACAATTTTATTTGCAGGATTTTCATCAGTATCTGCGACGCAGAGACTACAGCCTTTCTTACGAAGCAGGTCCAGTGTTTCGGACTCCAGCCAGGATTGACTGCGGAACTCGAATGCAGCAGGGCGTATCCGGTATCAGTTTGAGGAAATCTTCCAGCATGTGAGGGGCCGCTCTAAAGCTCGCGGGAAACTGAAAAAGGACCGGCCCCAGTTTCTGCCGCAGGACCGACAGTGTCCTAAACAGATACCCGGTCTCTTCCTCCACATTTCTCAACCGTTTTATATGCGTAATGATCTGGGGTGCCTTGAACGCGAAGACAAAATTATCAGGGACCTGCTCTGCCCAGGATAAGAGGACATTTTCCAAAGGCATGTGATAAAAGGTATTATTGATCTCCACGGAATTGAGACGTTCCGAATAGAAGCGAAGCATTTCCTTCGGCGAAATCTTTTCAGGATAGAATTTCCCTTTCCATTCCTTGTACCCGTATCCGCTTGTCCCAGTATATATTTTCATATCTCAAGGTCCTTTCATCAGGAATTGTATCGCCTTTAATTAAAGTGTACTTTATTTCAGGTCTCTTGGGAACTGAGGGTCTTTTGGAAAGTGGATTTATCTTGTTTTAAAGGCTGTAACGTAATATCATTTTTTCATGAAATTGTTTTGCTCGGGACAAGGACAGGTGATTTCATGATCTATGCTCTAGATCTGTTCGGGGTTGCGGTATTTGCCATCACCGGGGCCCTGGCGGCCGGGGAAAAACAGATGGACCTCTTCGGAGTGGTCGTGCTTGCACTTGCGACGGCACTCGGCGGGGGAACATTGAGAGACCTTATACTCGGGGCCTACCCGGTCTTCTGGATTTCAGACCCGACATACATCTTTGTCGGGACAGCGGCCGCAAGCATAATATTCGTCCTCGCCAGGTTTGTCCGCCCTCCGTCAAAGGCACTCAAGTTTGCGGACGCCTTTGGATTGGCGGTCTTTACAGTAATCGGGACCAGTAAGGCAATCTCTCTGGGGGTCCCTGTTTCTATTTCTGTAATAATGGGAGTTCTGACCGGTGTTGCCGGAGGGATCATCAGGGACATACTTTCGGGGGAGATTCCGCTTGTCCTCAAAGCAGAGATCTATGCGACAGCTTCCTTATGCGGGGCCATCACCTTTGCAGTCCTTACAAACTATTTCCATCTTATGCATTTGCCGTCATCAGCTTCGATCACAATCGTACTGGCTATAAGACTGGCCGCGATCCATTGGAACCTTTCACTCCCGCATTTTCCATCCGAAAAGCATGAATAAACAGATTTAATTGAAAATCTTGCCCTGCCGCTCAATAAATTCAAATTTTATTCATAGTTGAGTGCTAGTCTTGTACATAGTTAAATATAGCTTGGACATCAAGGGAGGTATTGATGAGTTGTCCTTATTTTGAAGAAGGATATTTTGGGATCTGTTGCGCATCAAGTCCACGGTATGTTCCGAGCATTGACTTGATGGAAAAATACTGCTTTAAGAAAATTTTCAGACTTTGCCCGACCCTCCGTGCATATTATGACCATAAGTACAAGGGGGTTTCATAATGTCGAATATATTGGTTGTAGATGATGATTATTTAGTCAGGACCATATTAAAGGAGGTACTGAAACTTAATAAACATAATGTTGTGGAAGCCTCAGATGGGCAGGAAGCGCTCGATATTATTGACCCGAATGCACTCCCAGACATGATTTTTATGGACCACCAAATGCCAAAACTCACCGGGGTAGATTGTGCCAGACAATTAAAGACTCTGTACCCCTCTCTTAAAATCGTTTTGATATCCGGCAGTTTTGGTCTTGATGATGATGGTTGTCTTGCCGTTAACAAGCACTTGTTCACAGATATTCTTCTAAAACCATTCCAGATTAAACACATACTCAGCACTGTTGAATATTGCTTAGGGGACAAGACAGAAGAAAGAATAAAGTTTTTTCAATGCAGCCACACGGCACACCCGGGATGATTCTTATTGCAAACCTATAATCCTAAAAAAAGCAGAATCCACAGAGACGCAGAGATCACAGAGTAAAATCAAGGAGTTACGGGCAGGATAGGGGCAATCAAATTGGTCAGTCCCCTATTTGCCTCAAACCCGCGTTTTCTCAGCGTCTCTGTGCCTCCGTGGTGAATGAACTGCCGTTTTTAGGATAATACCTTATCTCTTATCAGCAATCTTAATTCCTCAAGCATTTGTTTCCTGTCCTGGTCTGAAACATTTGGAACGGAAGAGAAATATTTATGCCCGATGACTTCCATACCACAAGACTGGAATATAGCCATATCCATTGACTGGTCCATCATCTTAAACGCTCCCATCCGGTCATAATCTTCTTTAGATGCACCTGTTGTGTTTACTATGAATACTTTCTTGCCTTTTAATAATCCTATAATCCCATCTGGCGTTATATCATAGGCAAATTTCAAGGAAAACACCCTGTCAATATAGCCCTTTAACATTGCCGGCATTGCTGACCACCAAATCGGTGATATAAAAATAAGGGTATCTGCCGAGCTGATGTAGTCCTGTTCTATTTTGATATCATGAGGCACTGCGGCATTTTGAATGGCCGCTAAATCTTTTGCTGAAAGGATGGGGTTGAAATCAATCTTATACAGGTCTCTTACTTCAAAAGCCTTATTGTTCTTCTTTAATTCCTCCGAGATTGTTTCCATGATAGCGTGATTGAAACTTGCAGTATTAGGATGCGCATAAATAATTAAATATTTCATCTTGCTGTCTCCTTTTTATGATGCTGACTACCGGCCTTTATTCTTTCTTTTGAGTTCCTTTAAAGTTAATCAAATCTATTTAGGACATGGCACTTTTGGCGCATTTGATGCCAGGGCCATAGCGTTGGATAAACCTGACTGTACGCCAAAGCTTGCCATATCTTGCAGTCTTGAGGCCTCCTCCGTTGTTAAAACCTGACAATCGTCCCCATACCCCACGTAGATTTTGTCAGGCAGAATGAAGTCATTATTATTCAATGCCCCTGCCGCTGTAAAAGCAAATAAAACGAAATGTTTCATCTGTGCCGGATTCAGGGCCCTGTTGGACTTTATTAACAGATGCGCATCAGTGTAAGAACAAGACGTATTTTGGCCATGCCCATATGTATTCCCGTAAAGCAATGCGTCGACATACTTTGATATCTGGTTGCAAATGCCTTTTTTATAAGACGCGGATATCTTCTCATATTTATTTGCACCAGCAAAAACTGGACATGTCATTGTCAGCATCAGAACAGTGGCAATGGTAAATATCTTCAATGTTGTTTCTCCTTATTATTTTATTATATCTTGTCTTACCAAAACAATATATCAAGTGAAAATAAAAGGTTAATTCGTGGAAAAAATATTTTTAAAATCCAACTGTCCGGGGCCGGTTATTATATAAAGTTGGCTGGTAAAACCTTTTGATTTAAAAGAAAATACTGGCCAATATCTCAAAGAAGATACAGCTGCACATTAATGGAAGCGCTCTTTCTCGTGTAAGGACCTCGCAAGGGAGCCTACATAGTCAGTTTTACCAACTCTTCATTAAGGAAAGCGGTCTCGTCCTTACTCGCTAAACCCCCCGACGTTCCTCGGCAGCTGAGGCATTGATATAGTTTCAATGAAACATTAATGAAGTTCATGCCTTTCGAAGTTCTGCTATTTCACATCCGCAGTGTCATTGAGTGAACCTGGAATCATTTTCATGATGCCTTCATAATACCTTACGGAAGGTTTACGGAAGGTTTTTTAGGTGGCTTGTGATATGTAACTCATATGATATTACAATAAGTAATGGCGGGAGCGTGTGGGAATCGAACCCACACTCATTTATGAAACTACTATGATATGGGGCTGAGTCATCAGCAGATCCACATTTCCGAACTTCACGCACAAAGAGGGACTTAGCGACTGCTCAATCATTACTCTCAGAGGCTTTGAGCTGGTGTATGTGTGGACTTTATCTTATCATGCAATTAATATAAGAGATGTCTAAAATTAAAACTTTTTATCAATGCCAGTCCTGCGGATACGGCAGTCCCAAGTGGCTCGGGAAATGTCCTGACTGCGGGAGCTGGAACAGTTTTGTCGAGGAAAAAACCGCCCCGACTTCCAAGCATGGTGCAGCTTTGCAATCTTACGGAAAACCTGAGGCTGTTTATCTGCATTCTATAGAGGGCACTGATGCTGACAGGACTTCTACAGGGATAAAGGAATTTGACCGGGTCCTGGGCGGCGGGGTTGTTGCCGGATCTGTAATTCTTGTCGGCGGCGATCCGGGCATAGGCAAGTCGACCCTGCTTTTGCAGGCGTTTTCAGGGCTGTCGAAAAATTCCGGCAAGCTCCTGTATGTCTCAGGTGAGGAATCGCCGCAGCAGATCAAGATGAGGGCCGACAGGCTGTCTGTAAACTCCGACTCCATTATCCTGCTCCCTGAGACATCGCTGGAAGGGATATTGGATTCAGCGGCCAAAATCTCTCCATATGCAATGGTAGTTGATTCAATCCAGACGGTGTTTACCCAGGAACTGCTTTCTGCTCCGGGGTCTGTGGGCCAGGTCAGGGAATGTGCCGCAAAGCTGATGCTCTTTGCCAAAAAGTCCCAGATTCCGGTCTTTATAGTCGGGCACGTCACAAAGGAAGGGACGATAGCAGGCCCCCGTGTTCTGGAACATATTGTTGATACCGTCCTTTATTTCGAAGGTGACAGAGGACATTCTTACCGGATTCTCAGGACAATAAAGAACCGGTTTGGTTCAACGAATGAGATAGGGATTTTTGAGATGTCCGATGCAGGGCTCAGGGAAGTCGATAATCCGTCGGAATTGTTTTTGTCAGAAAGGCCCCATAATGTCTCGGGCTCTACTGTTGTGGCCAGCCTGGAGGGCACCAGACCCCTCATGGTTGAGATACAGGCCCTTGTATCACAGACGAACTTCGGAATGCCCAGAAGGACCTCTATAGGTGTTGATTTCAACAGGGTGAACCTTCTGATAGCCGTGCTTGAAAAAAGGGCAGGAATGCACCTGGGCGGAATGGATGTGTTTATCAACGTGGTTGGCGGCCTTAAGATTGTGGAGCCGGCGGTTGACCTTGGCATTATCGCCACAATAGCTTCATCAACAAGGGAGATTTCTATTAAGCCTGATACCTTTGTCTTTGGTGAGATCGGGCTTTCAGGGGAGGTCCGGGCAGTTGCCCGGGCAGAGGCAAGGCTTAAGGAGGCCGCCAAAATAGGATTTAAACGAGCGGTCATACCTGCAGGCAATACCCTCAAGATAGCAAATATGGAGGGCCTGCAGGTAATCGGGATCAGGGATGTCGAAGAATTTCTTGAAGCTATTTTGTATTAGTATTGCCCTGTTTCTGTCCGCATGCGTTCCAAGGGCAGTGGAGCTGCCTTTGCCTGAGGCAAAACCCCTTGAAAAAGTCATTGCAGAGAGAAGCGGAATATCCCAAATTGATACGACTTTTTCAGTAATTTTTGAAAAAGTTGATTCTGAAATAAGAGGGGACGGAGTTTTGCAGATATTCAGCAACGGTGACCTTAAGCTGAAGGTCTATTCTCTCGGCTTTTTGGGGATGGAATTGTCTTCACGCAACGGGGTCGTCAAGAGCAACCCCAGACTTGACAGCACCAAAAAAACAATCCTGACACAGGGCTTGCGTGACAGTATTTTCTGGTGGGACATAAAGGAGTTTACTGTTAAGGATGAAGATGGCCACTATCTGCTCAGTAATGCGGGACGCGAGATCACGATCGATAAAAAAAGCGGCCTGCCTGAAAAACAGTTGATATTTTTTTCCAACGGAAAAGTGCTTACTGTTTACTACGATAATCCGGCAAGTGAAAACAACATGCTGTATCAGTCTAAGATGAAGCTAGAGCTTTCAAAATATTCCGTGACCCTGCTGGTCAGGACCATCAACTTTAACTTGCAGACCGTTAACTATCAATCCCAAGATCTACAGCAACTGTCTTTATTGTCGCATCATTTATGATGCTTTCCTTAAAGAGATAACCTTCGAGCAAGGCATTGTCGCATATCGTATTTATAAGCCTCGGAGAGCCTTTTGAATATTTAAAGACAAGCCTGATCGCCTCAGGCGTGAAGATGTCCTGCTCGCTGCCTGCGACCTTCAGCCTGTGTTTTATATAGTCCCGTGTATTTTCCTCTGAATAGGCGGTCAACTTTATCCTGACAGCGACCCGCTGCTTGAGAGGTTCGTCCAAAGTGAGCACCTGATCGAGCTCCTGAAGGCCGAAAAAAATAAAATTTACCAGTTTTCCCTCAGAAGTCTCCATGTTGAGCAGGCCCCTGAATTCTTCCATGATCTCCCGTGAATTGAGCATCTGCACTTCATCCATAAGAACAACTGCTTTTTTGCCTTCTTCGTGAATCTCCTGAAGTCTCCGGTATATTTCCCCCAGGAGTTCAACCTTGTTGTCAGGTATGTTTTTGACGCCGAGCTGGATCGCAAATTTTTTGAAAAGCCACTCGGAGTTCACGGATGAATGTATGATCACAAGCAGGGCGGCCTCGTAGTTATCCTCATCAAGCTCTTCAAGCATTTTTCTGGCAAGGGTTGTCTTTCCGGCGCCAATATTGCCGATAACTACGGCAAGGCCTTTGCTGGTGTCAATAGCGTATTTCAGGCGCAGTAGGGCTTCCGAATGCTGAGAATTGTTGTAATAAAACCTGCTGTCCACTACGTTAGAAAAAGGATGTTCGCTCAGTTTGTAATATTCTAGGTAGTCCATGCGTTAGAGATAGGATACACGATCCTTCCTTTCTTTTGGTTTTTCCTTCTCCTTGCTTTTTGCAGATTGTGTTTTTAACAGGCCTACTCTTTCACTGACATTTCTGAACCTTGCATTCCAGCCGTAGACTTCAGTGTAAAGATCGAGCGCTTCCTTGAGATTATTGTTTTTTTGATAGGCCTCTGCAAGGTCATATTTGATCGACCAATATGACTCATTGGGCTCTTTGATACTGTCCAGTGTTTTTTTCAGCATATCAATAGCAAGGGAATAAAGCCCTTTTTCCATATAGCAGACAGCGAGCATCGACGAAGATTGCAAAAAACTTTTTTTGTCGTTTTTGGAAGTCTGGAATTCTTTTATGGCATCATCGACCAGCCCCATCTCCTTGTATGCTATGCCAAGGTTGTAGTGAGTTTCAGAGTCTTCATCCTCCAGTTGGCTCTCAAGGCCTTTTTTGAACTCCTGGAAGATTTCAAGGACATCATTGTCGAGATTCGGTTCCGGCATCTCCTGCGCGTCAGCGATCTCATCCTCACCGAAGGAGAGGTCTTCATATTCTGTTTTTTCAAGTATTTCTTCAGAGGTGCCTGTTTGCTCCTTTTTTTCAATCTCCTCTTCAGGTGCCCCTTTCCCCCAAGGAGTCTCCTCAGGCAGGTCTTCATATTTTGCTTTCTCAAGCTCTTCTGCTAATAATTTTAGTTGCTCCTTTACCTCAGGCTTTTCTTCAGGTGCCTCTTTTTCCCATGGAATCTCCCCGGTCACGAGTTCTTCAGCGGATTGTTCTTCGGGAAGTTCAGAAGACATCTCATGCTTTTCAATTGTCCCGGTCATCCCGGGTGTATCAGAAATTTCAGCCCCTTCTCCGAGGGATTGAAGTCTTTCGGCAATATTTCTGTTTCCAGGGAAAAGCTCCTGTAGTTTAAGAAGTATCTTTAGCGCCTCCTGGATAAGCCCCTGCCGCATGTAAAAGTCAGCTTCAGAGAGTTCTTCCTCGTAGTCCTCGATCGATCCCCCCTCTCCTGTTGCAGGGAGGACGAATTCCTCAACGCCTTCGGGTGCTGACGGGGCTGGTTTGAGTAAATCATCAAATCCTTTTCCCTCAAGTCTTGGGTCGGAAGGGGATATTTCTACGCCTTCCCTGATGATCCTCTCCGAGTTTTCAAGGTCGCCGTCGAGCTTGTATATTTCGCTCAGAATAAGACATTCAGTCACTTCAGAGTCTTTGTCGCCATAATCCGAGTATAAAGATTTTAACCGCAGATGAAGGTCGAGGCTTTTTGGGACCCTCAGCCTGAGTCCTTCAAGAAGTTTTTTTGCCTCGTCCAGAAGTCCGTATCTGGCGAATATATCTGCTTCGGAAAAAATCTCATCAACTGTTTTTTCAGCTTTTATGGAAATATGGGCCGATACTTCTGTCTCCTCCGGTTTTTCAGCAACGGCAGGTCCTGTTATTTCCTCAAACTCAGGGACCTCTTCCTCAGGCTCTCCCCTGATTTCAGCTATCCTTTTACGCAAATAGTCGTTGTCAGGCGCTGTTTCAAAGGCCTCATTATAGAATTCCAGAGCTGCTTCACGTATTCCTCTGTTATAATAAACATCTCCCAGAGCAGTGAGCTCTTCAACAATATGTGGTTTTTCCCCGAGTTGTTTATAAAGGGCCACGAGTCTTCTGCCTGTTTCTATGGGGTCGATTTCCTTAAAGTTTTCGAGGACCTGTATTGCATCATTGTATTTCTCCTGGAGTACCATATCATCAAGGACAAAGAGGAATTCTTCCCATGCATTTTCCTTCAGGCCTTCCTTTAAATATATCTCCCCCAGCAGTCTGCGGGCCGTTACATTTTTGGGCTCAAGCTCATTTATCCTTAAAAGGTAGGATTTGGCATTTTCAATATAATTGCCGGACAGGCAGAGTTCTGCCGCCCGTATCAATACATCAACACTGTCATGAAAGAGCACTGTGGCTTCCTTCATTAGTTTGATAGACTGCTCTGTCTCGCCTGCCTTTTCATACAGAAAGCTAAGACCCATGACCGCATCTTTGTTGAGCGGTTGTATGTCAATAGCTTTATGGTAATATTCCTTTGATTTTTCAAAATCACCTTTGTCGTCGTAAAAGCCGGCTATAAACAGATACTCTTTTGCAGCGTCTGATTTGAGGCCCTGCTTTAAGAATGTTTCGGCAACTTTGCTTCTCAGAGGGATATTGGATGGGGAAAGAGACAGTATTTTCTCATAGATATCAAAAACCTTGTCTTTCCGGCCCTCTTTTGCGAGACTATCGGCTGTGGCGAGATAATATTTAATAGCATCCGTAATCAGCTCTTTCTCTTCGCTTAACTCTCCCAGGGCATAAAGGGCATCAGCATCAGCAGGGTTTACGTTGAGTACCTTTTTGAAAAGGGCCAGTGCCTTAAGGGAAAAGCCTTCCCTCCTGAAAAAATTAGCCGCCTTATGAAAGGTTTCGATGGCGTTTTTCTGATCGCCTTTTTTTAGATACAGGTCACCGATGGAATTGAAGTTATGGCCATCAGGGTATTCCAGAACAATTTTTTCCCATTCAGCAATAGCCTTGTCAATCTGACCCTTTGCCAAAAATTTCTGAGCATCTTTGATCCGAGTGGTTTTATCAGCCATAAGTGTATCTTACATATTATCCTATATGCCAAAAAGTGTCAATAATACAATAAGTTATCAGCATTGAAGACCCCCTCAGGAAAGACTGAAGAGGACCTCGATGCAAGGTATATTTTTCATTATATTCGCAACTTACCCCCTGGCAAACCCCACAGGGAATATCGTTTGCTATACATTAATCAGCGTGTCAGCGGACAATATTTTTTGACCACTGAATCATATTCTTCCATCATGTTTTGCCTGTTTTGTGTAATCTCCTGCAACAGTTTGATAAACAAGCGGTAATGACGATTTGAATTGCTGGCGGTAATATGGTCAAGAAGGGGTGAGCAGAAATACCAGTTGCAGCGGTAGGGCCTCAAAGACCTTGCCAGGGTGCAGCCTGCTTTGCCTAGGAAATGACAGGGCCCGGAATCGTCAATCGCCGAGTTGTGAAGGGGGATTTTTTCTCCTATTGCGTAGATGTAAACAATATCATCTAAGGCATGGTAAGAATGACGGTTAATGCAGCATACGCTGGCGCAATCAGGGCAGACAATCGTTGTGTGTGGTTGAAGAAAGGCACCCAGATTTCCCATGTCCCTTGCTACGACAGCCGCGAGATTTTCGACCTTTGCAAGACGGTCCTTAAGATATCTGAAAACATCATCGATATCTTTTTGATGACCTCTTGAGCTGTCATAAGGGCTAGAGATTTCAGTCATGGTCCTTTAACAATAAAAGGTGCTTGCGCCAACAGTTTGTGCGTTAATCCACCTGCAGTGCTTTCAGAAACGGGTTATCCCTTATTTCCTCTGCCATCGACGTTTCACCCCCATGTCCGCACAGGACCCTTGTTTCAGGGGGAAGAAGTGTCAGCTTTTTGAGAGATTGTGAAAGAAGGCCGAAATCGCCTCCCGGAAGGTCAGTCCTTCCAACAGAACCCTTAAACAGGGTATCTCCGGAAAAAAGCGTATTTTTCAGCAGGATACATATACCGCCTGGAGTGTGTCCAGGGGTATGTATGATATTGAAAGATATTGCGCCGAAAGAGATTGTGTCATTGTCTTTGACAATTCTTTCAGGCTCGGGAAAATCTTCGGGATCATATCCCCGGGATATGCAAAGCTGCGCTGTCGTCCGGTATGTTGTCTTTTCCAGTTCGTGCATCACGATGACCGCATTGTACTGGTCATGCAATTCTTTTGCCGCACAGACATGATCGTAGTGCGCATGGGTGAAGACTATATATTTTGGCCGCACTCCGGTTGCGTCCAAAAACTCAATAATCCTTTCCGGTTCATCCCCCGGATCTATGATTAGCGCCTCTGAATTTGAACCATCAGATATGATATAGCAGTTGACATCCAGTTGACCCACGACAATTTTCTGTATATTCATAATTATTACACCCTGCGGTCTCGCTTAGAAGCGCCTACTTCTGGCTGCCGCAGGACTATTCACTCGCTCTCGTTCTTTTTCAGAGACGGATTTTCAAGGTTCAGCTTTTCCCATCTGTACCAGAAGGTCTTGTAGCTCATGCCCAGAAGCTTGGCAGCCTTTGCCACGACGCCGTTGGCCTTTGTCATCGCCTTTTTAAGGAGTTCTTTTTCGAGTTCCTCGAAATTAAGCCCTTCGTCAGGGATGTCCAACCCGGTAGCTCCGGAAGGCTGTGGGATCCTTAGCTCGCTCTTGATGTCTTTAAGTTTAATAGCTCCTGCATCGCTCATCAAAACAGCTCTTTCAATTACGGATTCCAGCTGCCGTATGTTTCCTGGCCAGTTGTATTCTGATAGGGCACTGATTGCAGCAGGGTCCATTGATTTTATCCTCTTGCCGAATTCTATATTGAATTTGTTTATAAAGAAGAGGGAAAGATCAGGGATATCTTCTTTCCTGTCCCTCAATGGCGGCAATGCTATTGTAACTACTTTCAGCCGGTAATAGAGATCTTCCCTGAAGGAGCCTTTTGTCAGTTCTTTCTCCAGGTCTTTGTTTGTTGCTGTGATGACCCTGACATCGATTTTGATGGCTTCTTTGCCCCCGAGCCTCCTTATTTCCTTGTCCTGCAGTACCCTGAGAAGTTTTGACTGCATCATCTGGGGGAGGTCGCCTATCTCATCAAGAAAAAGCGTGCCGCCGTTTGTTGATTCAATAAGGCCGATCCTTCTTGAGACAGCTCCTGTAAAGGCCCCGGGTTCATACCCGAAAAGTTCGCTCTCAAAAAGGTTTTCCGGAATTGCAGCGCAGTTTAATGCAGTGAACGGTTTCGTGCGCCGCAGACTGTTATAATGTATAGCCTTGGCTACGAGTTCCTTTCCTGTCCCGCTTTCACCTATTATAAGAACTGTGGCCGGGCTGGGAGAGATCTTCTTCATGATATCCATGGCTTCTTTCATTTTTTCGGACTTCCCGACGATGCCCTCCATCTTGAACCTGTCAAAGAGCTCTTTATGGAGCTGACGGTTTTCTTTCATGAGTTCGGAGCGCTCAACAGCCCTCTGGACTGTCAGAAGCAGAGAGTTTTTGTTCAGGGGTTTTGTAAGGTAATCGAAGGCGCCCTTTTTTATCGCCTCAACAGCAGAGGTTATTGTACCGTGGGCGGTCATGATGATCATTGTCGGAGTATAGGAATCAAGGGATATTGATTCGATTAGTTCTATGCCGTCCATGCCTTCCATCTTCAGGTCGGTCAGCAAGACATCAGGGTTATATTTTTTGAGGATCCTCAAGGCTTCTTCTCCTGAAGCGGCTGTATAGGTCTCATAACCGGAGTCGTCGAGGATAGTCTTCAGTATCTCTCTCTGCAGAGGTTCATCATCAACAACTAAAATAACAGGCATTTCAGATCTCCTTTTCCATTGGCAGAAATAAAGATACCGTGGTCCCGATACCTTCGGTGCTTTTTATATCAACCCTTCCCTTGTGTTCTTCCATGACCCTTTTGGTCAAGGCAAGCCCGAGGCCGAGCCCGCTGATTTTTGTTGTGAAGAAGGGATCGAATATCCTTGCCAGTTTCTCCTCAGGAATGCCTTTCCCCGTGTCTTCAACCGATATGCAGCATTTTGTATTGATTATCTTCGTCTTGATGACCAGTTTTCCGCCTTCAGGCATTGACTGGAAAGCATTCAAAATGACGTTATAAAGGCATGTTTTTATAAGATCAGGGTCCATGGAGAGTTCAGAAATTGTGTCAAAGTCGCGTTCTATTATAATATGCTCTTTTTGTGCCTTTGCCAGAATCAATTCAAGGACATCCCCGATTAGCTGCCTGATATCAGTCGGCCTGGTGTTTAGTTCAAGCGGTCTGCCGTATTCGAGAAAACTTTCCGCAAACCTGCTTACCCTCTGGATCTCGTTTTTGATGTTCATTATCAATGAATCAAAGGCTTCTTTGCCTTCCCCTTTATAGGGGGCATATTTTTCTTTTATGTGATCTATGGAGAGGCTGATGAAATTAAGAGGGTTTTTTATTTCGTGGGCGATACTCGTTGAGAATTGCCCAATGCTGGCGAGGTGCTCTGCCTTTCTGAGTTTCTCTTCCAGAACCCGCTCCTCTCTCAATTTCCTTACCATATAGTTAAAACTCTGGGTGAGTTCGCCGATTTCATCCTTTCTTTCTGTCTGGAGTTCCTGGTCGAGATTTCCCCCTGCAACCATCCGGGCTGCCTGAACGACTTCTTCTATGGGTTTTGTATATCTCCGGGCCAGGTATACGATAAATATAGTTCCTACCCCGAATACGAACAGGGCAGCTATGATCCTCTGCAAGAGCCTTTCCCGCATCATGGAACTGAAATCTTCTGTGTTTATTGTCAGGTTTATATAACCGTATTGTTTTTCGCGGACAACGACAGGGATGATCACGTTGTATGCATGTCCCTCTCCTGTAACAGTTTCGCCCAGTTGTGCCTTAAAGATCAATTCCTTCTTCTTTGTTGTCAGCCATTTCCCGACATCTTTTGGATTAGTACTGGAAATGATCTTGTCTGAATTGCTGATAACTGAAATCTCCTTCACCCCTTTTGCGTTGAGCTTCTTGAGATAGTTCTCAAGACGTTTTACATCCGGAGCACCGCTGCTGGTAACTTCCTCAACAGCAATCTGTATGGCTTTTGACAGTTCAGTGGAGCGGTCTTCGAATTTCTTGAAGATGTCCTGCTCTGCTCTGGAATAGAGAACCACGAATATGGTAATGATGCTAAGACTTAGCAGAAGCATCATAGCTATCAGTTTCTGATTAAGTGAGAGTCTGAGAAAATAGTCTTTGAAAAGTATGTCCTTGTTGGATCGCATATTTAATTGTACAGGGAATAATCGGATACGTGTCAATCATTTTCTATTTGAAACTGAATCCCATCTTCGGTTTCTTAAAAAAGAGCAGAAAAAAAGGAAGCGCGCCCTCTTAATCCGGGCTTGCTCCCAGTTTTCTTCTGAAGACCTTTTAAGTGGATAGCAACAGATATTCTCTATGATTTAGCCATAGGGTCAGCGAACGAATATACAGAATAGAGATCCCTGCAGTTTTGCCGGTGTTGTTTAAAAAGGCAGCTATTTCTTCTTTTTTTCTGTTTTTGCAGGCTTCTGCTTTAAAAGAGTAGAAAGCTCTATGGCCTTGTTCCTGATTTCGCCAGCCTTGGATGCAATGGTCAGGTAATCTTCTCTGTCGATTTGCCCCTGAAGGTCCTTAAAAGAGTCTTCAAGGTTCTTTATATCAGTGCTGATGGTTTCACTGGCCGCGCCACGACCTTTTCCCTTAGGGGCCTTTGCTATCAGTGCCTTTGTCTCATCCATGGCTGCTTTAGCGGCTTCTATCGCCGCGATAGCGTCTTTCTTGGCTTCCTCTTTTATGGCCGGCAACTTTGAATTGATCGCGTCTGCCTCTGACTTAACGTTTACAAGCATTTCCTTTGCCTTGCCATAGTTTTTGAATATTTTTGCGTCCTGGACTTTGACTTCATCCATAGCCTTATTTAAGTTATCATTGAGCTTTTTAGCGTCCTCAGGCAGATACTTTTCAGCGCCTTCGGAGATTATGGAATCAACCGCTGTTTTCGCGGCGTTTATCTCCTGCAAGGGTTGCTTGGAGCAACCGGTAACGAAGAATAAGGCGATCAAACTTATCATTATGTAACGCATGCTGTGTTTCATGAAATAATTCTCCTGCATGTAAATGTGTGGTATGTTCATATTTATGTCAAGTATCTGAACAATTCCCCGGGGATATCTTCCAACCCCCGGGCAATTGTTCATAAAAGATGTGAAAATTAGCAGATGATTAGTAACCTGCTGCCTTCTTTGCAGGAGCTGCCTTCTTCTCAGCAGGTGCTGCTGCAGGAGCTTCCTTCTTCTCAGCAGGAGCTGCCTTTGCCTTCTTTTCTGCCTTCTTTGCAGGAGCTGCCTTCATTACAACCTTGGTTGCAACATTCTTGCCGTCAGCCTCGGTATAATGCACCGTGACCT
Source organism: uncultured Nitrospira sp. (assembly GCA_963801505.1). Lineage (GTDB taxonomy): Bacteria > Nitrospirota > Thermodesulfovibrionia > Thermodesulfovibrionales > UBA6898 > JAOUFP01. Next base: position 193,925 of record CAWDEY010000011.1, on the reverse strand, counting down.
TATCGCCTGCTTTAACGTCTGCAAGGGTCTTCTTTGCTTTGCCTTCCATTACAGTGGTTTTGTCATCGGTTGAAACCATGACATCACCCTTCTTGCCTTTTACTGTAAGAGTATTGGCTGTTGCATCGACTGCTGTAACTTCACCGGTAACCTGTTTCTTTACAGCCTTCTTTGCAGGAGCCTTCTTCTCAGCCTTCATTTCCTTCTTCTCAGCAGGAGCTGCTGCCTTCTCTGCTGCAAATGTTACGGCTGTAAAAGCGAACATAAGAACTAATGAAAGTACTATTGCGATTGATTTTTTCATCTAACTTCACCTCCTTTCAATTGAAATATTCCTGAAACTAAACATAAGACTAATTCAATATTTGTGCCAGCAATAAAATCATTATAAATCGGGTCATTAGTATTGGAGGGTTTTCTTTTTTGAGGAAATGTTTTCTTTTTTAAGGAGGTTTTGAGGTTATATCAGCCCAAGTTCCTTTGCATATGCATTGAAGAGTGCGAGACCTTGCTTGTGTTCGTTGCTGAAATCATATGACATTTTTTTCCAGTAAGAGATAAGGGCCTTCTCTGAAAGTATATCCTTCAACGGGCATGAAGCTGCGACAGTGTCCAGACTGTTGAGGGCAGAAGCCTTTGCCCTGTTAAGATCGTCTATGAATTTACCGTATAGTTCACTTTTTTCAGTACGACAAGCCTTATTTGCAATCCAAAGGGCAAAGGTAAAAGGCAGGCCAGTATGCCTATACCATAGTTCGCCGATATCATATACATATAAACCAGGCCAATTCATGGCCTCAATCAGGGCTTCGTCACCGATCAACATATAGGCTGTGTTTGATCCTATAGCATCTTTTAACTTGTCGCCCGAAGACTGAAAGCTGCAGTCCAGTCCATAGAATTTATTCAGCACTATCATGATCAATGCAACTGAGGTCTCTGACTGCGATGAGGTAAGGATTGTGAGTCCGTCGAGATTCTCTATCGGTTTACTGCTGAAAAGGAGTATGCTCCCCACAGGTCCCATGGAACTTATAGAATGATTTTCGATAAGTTCGTACTTGTCCGGGTGACGCAGGTACTCGATCGATGATGAAGGGCTTACATCGATCCTGCCCTCTCGTATCTTTTTGTTGAGGTCTGAGGGCGCTCCTTTTATGAATTCATATCCTGATATGTCGGACTCTCTTTTAAGCATGTAGAAGATCGGGAAAAGGTTAGCATAGGGTATCTCCCCGATCAGGAGACTTTTTTTAATTACAGCCGGCTTAGCTTCCAAAATATTTCTTATCCTTTCACCACGCCGAGAGGCCTCAGCCGTGCGACTTTTTTCGATATGCCTGCCTTGTGAACAACTTCTACTACTTCGGATATGTCTTTGTATGCCTCGCTCATCTCCTCTGCAAGTGTTTCTCTTCCGGCAGACCTTACAATTATACCTTTGTCCTGCATTTCACGCCAGATGGAGCGTCCCTTGGCCTTTCTTATGGCCTGATGTCTTGACATCAGCCGTCCTGCGCCATGGCAGGTTGAGCCGAAGGTCTCCTGCATGGCCTTTTCTGTCCCGAGCAGCACGAATGACGCCCTGCCCATATCACCGGGGATCAGTACTGGCTGACCTAGATGCCGGTATACCTCGGGGAGTTCAGGATGACCGGGCGGAAAGGCGCGTGTGGCCCCTTTCCTGTGTACTATCAGCTTTTTTTTGGTCCCCCTTACCGTATGCTCTTCTATCTTTGCGATATTATGCGCAACGTCATAGATCAGGCCCATTCCGAGGGACCCTGAAGATAAGTTCAGGGTTTTCATAAAGGCCTCCCTTGTCCAGTGCATGATACATTGCCTGTTTGCCCAGGCGTAATTAGCGGCAGCGCGCATTGCCGCAAGATAATCCTGTGCCTCGGGGCTGTGAAACGGAGCGCAGGCCAGTTCCCTGTCGTATAACTCGATCCGGTATTTGCCCGAAGCGCGCTCCATTACCTCCAGAAAATCTGTGCATACCTGATGCCCGAAACCCCGTGAACCGGTGTGGATCATCACCGTCATCTGTCCCTCAAAAAGACCGAGAGAATTCGCTGCGTTTTCATCGTAGATTTTATCTACATACTGAATTTCAAGGAAATGGTTCCCTGAGCCGAGTGTCCCCTGCTGGGCCCTTCCGCGTTCGTAGGCCTTGTTGCTTATAAGGGACGGATCAGCCCCGTCGATCATTCCCCTGGATTCGATCTTTTCTATGTCTGAGGCCTCGCCGAAGCCGTTTTCAACTGCCCAAAGGGCCCCTTTTTTCAGTACCCTTTTTTCTTCCTCAGGACTGAGACGGATTTTGCCCTTTGAACCAACACCTGAAGGGATTTCATTAAAGAGGACCTCTACCAGGTCCTTTATCCTCGGGAGTACCTCCTGTTTTGTAAGGCTGCTTCGAAGGAGCCTTACCCCGCAATTTATGTCATAGCCTACGCCTCCGGGAGAGATGATCCCTTCCTTGAGGTCAAAGGCCGCGACCCCGCCGATAGTAAAGCCGTAACCAGTATGGATGTCAGGCATTGCCAGAGATGCGATTTCAATGCCGGGCAGTGTTGCGACATTAGCGACCTGTTCTATTGACTGGATTTCCAGTTCTTTTTCAAGGGTGCTGTCTGCGTATATAATGCCCGGGACACGCATGCCCTGCTTGTAAGAAACAGGGACCTCAAGCTTTGTTTCATCGATCCTTCTGAGTTTATCAAGAGCCGACATGTTTGACCTCCTGCTTCAGCCTGTCCGTATTGAAAAAATTAACCACAGAGTACACGGAGTTTTAAATGAGGCTATTGCAACAGTCACAAAAAAAGAGATTGCCGCGCTCCGCTCGCAATGACAAATGCTGTCTTTGCTGTCATTGCGAGGAGTGCAGCGACATGGCAATCTTAAGTCCTGTAACTGGTAGCTTTTCCCTTCAAATGTCAAATATGACATCCGCTTCCCAATGGTCTGCTTTTCTCTCAATTTTAAGTCTATGATATGTTGCGGCTTTTATCAACAAGCCACTGCCATGCCTTTCAGGGTCGAAGTCCTCGCCCTTTAGCGTGGCCTTTACAAGGGTATCGCGCAGTTCATTTATTTGGATATCTTTTCCAAGAAAACCGTAGGTGTCGAAATGGAAAATGAGCTCGTTCAGCCATGCCACAAGCAGACCCTCCGGAGAATTACCCGAAGCCTGGATCTTGAGACTCTTTTGGGATGATACGTTATCAGGCTCTGTAATAAGGCTGTACATGCCTGCAGCAGCATTGAGGAAAAGGTCCTCAAGGCTATTGCCAAAGGCCCTTATTCCTGCGTCGCCTGATATATCAAACAGTTCAAAGCGCTTCATGCTTTCAGGAATTCACTCGAAAAGGGCCTTTACAAAATCCTCGCTTACAAAATCCTGCATATCTTCGATCCCTTCGCCGACCCCGATGAGCTTTACAGGAATGTTTAAATCCTTTTTTATCGCAAAAACAATTCCGCCTTTGGCTGTCCCGTCGAGTTTTGTGAGCGCTATGCCCGTGACCCCTATTGCTTCATTGAAAATCTTTGCCTGGGCCAGGGCGTTCTGCCCGTTCGTTGAATCTATAACCAGTAGTGTTTCATGTGGAGAGCCCGGCATTGCTTTTTCACAGACGCGCTTGACTTTCTTCAGCTCTTCCATGAGCGGACTTTTGGTGTGAAGACGTCCGGCCGTATCGATGATTACGATATCAATGTTTCTTGCACGGGCCGCCTCTATCGCGTCAAATACAACAGCCGACGGATCAGAGCCGCTCTGGTGTTTTACCAGCTGGGCCTTGCTCCTGTCTGCCCAGATCTCAAGCTGCTCAATGGCAGCAGCCCTGAAGGTGTCGGCTGCCGCGAGCAATACAGAGTGTCCCTGGTCCCTGAACCTGCTGGCCAGCTTCCCTATGGTAGTTGTTTTACCGACACCGTTGACGCCAACTGTCAGTATGACAAATGGTTTTTCCCCAAAAGGAACGAGAGGATGTGATGTCCCCAGCAGGGATGTCATCTCTTTTTTGAGAAAATCTTTGACTGATACTGTCTGCGAAATGCCGCTGTTTCCGGATTTTTCCCTCAGGTGTTCAACGATCTCCGAGGCGTTTTTCGCTCCAACGTCGGAAAGTATCAGTGTCTCTTCGAGTTCTTCGAGTGTTTCAGAATCAACGACGCGGTTTTTGAATATTGATTCAACCTTCTCAACAAAACCGCTTCGTGTTTTGCTCAATCCCTGTTTCAGCCTGTCAAAAAGACCCATTTTTCACCTCAAACTGCATATTAAGGTGACCATAAATAATGGTCACTCTTCTAGAAAATCTCCCCTTGCCCCTCTTTGCAAAAGAGGGGAATTATTCCTCCCTTTAGCAAAGGGAGGTTAGGAGGGATTTTATAAAACCTACAGATTATTTATGAACTTATTAGTATGCTAAAAAAACCTTTCACCCTCCAGGATGTCCTTCCTGTCGATAACAAAGGTTTTTCCCTCAACTCTGCCCTTGAGTTTGATAGGATAACAGCTTCCTATCCCATCTTTCAAATCATCGAGTCGATAGCTTACATCACAGGCCCTGCATATAATCCGGCCTTTTTCCTGCCTGAAGCCCAATTTCCGTGGAAAACACTTGCCGCAGGCGTCGAAATAGGATTCAATATTCCCGTTTCGTTTCAGAAGGAAAAAGTTTATTCCCAGCTTATTTGAAAAAAAAGTGAAAAATACCGGCTTATTTTCCGAAAGTGCTGCCAGCTCTATTCTTATGCTGGTGCCATCAAAGGGTGCTTCCGGGTAAACAGGTTTTTTTGAGCATGCAGATAAAAGGAGGATTATGCCGAACAAAATACTTATCCGCTTCATTAGTAATTTTAAATTTTATGATTATATTTAGCAATCATCGCATAACCCAAAGTGAGCGGTTTATTAACCACAAAGCGCAAGAGAAAAAATTGAAACAAAAAAACCAGAATGATCGACAGTCCTCTGTGTTTCCGCTTATTGGCGCTTCACTTCTGGCTGTGGTGAATTGCTTCTTTGGCAATAGTATAATAATAAATGCAGAATTATTACCAGTTTATAATACCCCGTTTAAACGGCATAGAGATCAGGAAAAACTTCAGGCACTATCGTTCACTGGTCAATAAGGGCGTTGCCGGGTTTATAGTCTTCGGGGGTGAACTGAAAACCCTCAGAAGATATCTGGCAGACCTCCAGTCCTGCTCTGAACTGCCGCTGATAATAGCCTCTGACCTTGAACGCGGACTTGGGCAGCAGGTAAAAGGCGGCACCCTTTTCCCTCCGGCAATGGCTTTGGCGTCGGCTGTAAAAAGCAGTCAGCAATCAGCAGTCAGCGGTAAGGACTTGAAACTCCTTAGGAGTTCGTTCAGGGCGGTAGCAGAAGAAGCCCGTTATGCTGGCATCAATACGATATTCGGGCCTGTTCTTGATATCAACACGAACCCGCAAAACCCGATCATATCGGTCCGGGCATTTGGGGAGGACCCTGAAACAGTCTCCTTCTTCGGCTGCGAAATGATCAGGGTGCTGCAGAGCAGCGGCATTGCAGCCTGCGGCAAACACTTCCCCGGTCATGGCGATACAGAGGTGGACTCCCATATAAAGCTCCCTGTTGTTGAGAGCAGCATAAGGAGGTTGAAAAAATATGAATTGCGGCCTTTTCAAAAAGCGATAGAAGAGGACGTTAAGATGATCATGCTGGGACATCTCAACGTCCCTGCCCTGGACAGTTCAGGGACCCCGGTCTCAATTTCAAAAAAGGCGGTCGGCTTCCTCAGGGAGAAAATGAAGTTTAAAGGCATATTGACAACTGATGCCATGAACATGGGAGGCATAGGTAAATTTTCAGAGGAAAAGGCCGCATTTATGTCTCTTGACGCCGGAGTTGATATTCTGCTCCATCCAACAGATCCGGAGAAGGTTGTTTCTTATCTCGAAGCTAAGAAAAAGGCGTTTGATGCAGAACGCCTTACGCGCTACCGTACAGAACTTGACAGGGGTCTGGCAGGACGGATGCCCGGATTTGAAGCTCATGGGAAACTCTCTGACTTGCTGGCAGATAAAGCAATCAGGCTGACAGGCGATTTTCGGATACCGGAAGATCTTTTTCTGATTATTCTTAATGATGATGAACAAAACAAAGGGCTTGCTCTTGCCAGGACACTCAGAAAAAATCTCCACTCCCTGAAAACCCGGACAATCAGAAAAGACGGGGACGTCCGGGAGATAGTGCTTCGCGGGGCATGCTTTGTCGCTGTTGCTGTATTTTCTGAGACAAAGGCCTGGAAGGGTGGGGCCAGCAGCTGGCTTTGCAGGCAGGTAGCATATTTAAGGAACAGGGCTGATCTCTTTATCTCTTTCGGCAGCCCCTATCTTCTTGATAATATTAGTGGCGCGAAAATATTCGCGTATTGGGATTCTGAATCTGCGCAAAGGGCAGTGGCAGGGATAATAGCTGGAAAGAGCACCGGTATCCTGAAAAGACCACGTTCCTCCTGACCTGCACTTCATGATGAACTCGTAAAAAGTCGTCATCCCCGCGAAGGCGGGAATCCAGAGACGTGTAACTTCTTAAAAAGAATGGATTCCCGATTAAGGACTTCGGGAATGACAGTCTTGGAAAGGACTTTTTACGAACCTGTCAATCATGGAAACGACAAATACCGGGATGAGAGTTGTTACAGCATGGGTATTTGCTTGATCAGACTTCTTTATCCTTATTTAAGGTTTGTGCTATAGTGTATAACTGGCTGAATATACGGTCTTTTATGTCCAATTGACTTCCGGGAGGATTATAGATGAGACGGACTTTACTGATTACTCTCTGCTCTTTTATTATGGCTTCTTTTGCTTTTGCTGGAGAAGATCCGACAATAACACTCAGGGACAGTACCCTAAAGTTTTTTAAACCGGTCACCGGAAAGATAACCGGCGTGGAAGGAGACAAGGTAGTTATAGACATTGGCCTGAAAAACGAAATACTACCCGGCATGAGACTGAATATCCTGAGTGAAGGAGAGCCTTTTATACATCCTGTAACCGGAGAGATCCTTGGCAGGGTCGAGTCTGTAACAGGAAAAATGGAAGTAAAGGACGTTCAGCAGGAGACTTCAAACGGCGTGATAGTTGCGGGCAAGGCAAAGGTAGGCGACAAGGTCAGGATATCCGGGACAAAGGTGAAGGTAATGTTTTGCCAGGACAAAAAGATGGACTGGTATCTTGCGGATGAATATTACCGTAAACTCAAAGAGACCGGAAGGATAGAGATGATAGACACAGCACTTGAAACCACTGATCAGACTTTTGTACTTAATGAGGCCAGAAGACTTGGCGCTGATATCGCCCTTATTCTGACGTCCAGGGAGGCTGATAAAGGCACACTTGTCGTGGAGAAGCTCTTATGGGTGTCTGACGGCTCTCAATTTTTTGAGACCCAGATCAAAGTCGATGTAGCATACGCCAAGGAACTCCAGTTCGGTGCTGAGCACTTTACTCCGCAAGCAGGCGATGCTGTGCTTTCGTACAATCTGCCCTACGGAGCACGGCTTGTGACAACAGGCGATTTTGACGGGGACGGCAAGCAGAAGATCCTGCTGAGCACCGGCAAAGACGCACGCGCCTACGTGCCTGCTTCCGACCTGCAGTTGCTCTGGGAGATAAAGGGTACTGCTTCCGATGACCATCTCTGGATAGACGCCATCGACCTCAATAAAAACGGCAAGGACGAAGTCGTCATTACACTTATGCGGAACGGGGAGGTTGTTTCCGATATATATGAACTGCAAGGCAGTACATTCAAGAAACTCTGGGAGGGGAAATATTTTCTCCGGAAAATCGGAACTGATCTTATCGCGCAGGCCTATTCAAATTCAGACGGTTTTAAAGGCGACATATTTTTATTGAAATGGGATGGAGACTACAAAATAGGCGGAAAGGTCAGACTTCCCGAAGGCGTGAATATTTATGATTTTGCGTATATCGAAGTGCCTGACAAGGAGAAGATGGTTTTTGCCTATGATGAAAGAGGCTACCTGAACCTTTTTGATTCCAACGGGCTCAAGGTCTGGAGGAGCAAGACATCTACCGGCGGTTTTCTCACTTAATTCAAAAAAGAGGCTCCGACTGTTATTTGGATGTCGGCGAATGGTCCGTCAAAGACAGGCTCGTTCCCAGAAACAGGGAAGTCCTGGTTGTGCAACGGGTCCCTCTTGCTGAAATGGCAAAAAGTATTGGGTATAAAAGTTCCCGCCTGAAAAACTACTGGTGGAACGGATTTGCGATGGAGGAGGGTGTGCTGGTGGACGGACATAAAGGGCGAGTCTGCTGGACTATGCGGTCGCGGGTGATAAAATAATAGTCCTGTCGAGCCCGTTTTTGGGAGTAAAGTTCGAAAACATCCTCAAGGGCGAAAACCCTCTGGGTACGATGCTCTCCGTGTATTCGGTGAAGGGAAGGTAAGACGGTGAATTTGTCGGGAAGGATTCCGGCCCATGTCGGAATAATAATGGATGGCAACGGAAGGTGGGCTGAACTGCGCGGCCTTCCGCGGATTGAGGGCCACAGGCGTGGGGCTGAAAGATCCAAGGAGATCATCGATGTCGCCATCGAACTGGGGATCAAATGTGTGACCCTGTATGCGTTTTCCACCGAAAACTGGCAGCGGCCGCAGTCTGAAGTCACCACCCTGATGAAGATCCTCGAACTTTACCTCAGGAACGAATTTGCCGGACTGATCAGAAAGAATGTTGTCTTCAGGGCCATTGGGGAGATATGGCGTCTTCCTGAAAATATACAGGAGCTGATCAGGAAGACCGAGGAGCAGAGCGCGGGAAACAGCGGGCTGAACCTGGTGGCGGCGCTGAGCTACAGCGGACGAAGCGAGATTGTCAGGGCGGTCAAAAAGATGATGGATGACCGTCTGAAGCCTGATGAGATCACGGAGAAGTTGTTCAGCTCCCGAGCTCGATACCGCGGGGTTGCCTCATCCTGACCTGATCATCAGGACAAGCGGGGAGAGACGGTTGAGCAATTTCCTGCTGTGGCAGAGCGCTTACGCGGAGCTCTACTTTTGCTGATACCCTGTGGCCGGATTTTGACAGGGAGGAATTCCTGCTGGCCATACAGGACTTTCAAAACCAGGGAGAGACGCTTCGGCAAGATCTCAGTGAGGTCGGATGCATCTTAAACGGCTTCTCATGGCCCTGCTCACAGTGCCGCTTTTATACTGCTATGTGATGTATCTGCCCCCGAAGTATTTTCTTTTTCTGATGACTTTTTTCTCTACCGCCGGGCTCGCCGAGTTTTATGCCATGTCGGGAATCAGGGGACTTCTGATGTATTGGGGACTTCTCTGGGGGACGGCCCTGCCTGTGGTTTTTTTTATGGCCCCGGAGAGCTTCTCTCAGGCTGCCCTGATTGCGGTGCTGACGACCATGACGCTGCGCCTTTTTCTGAAGCGTGACGCCGCCGGCTCTATTTCAGCTGCTGCGGCTGTGGTCTTCGGTCTTTTTTATATCCCCGGCCTTCTCACTTTTCAGCTGAGCCTTGTCCAGGCGGGGCCTGTCTGGATAGTCATGCTTTATTCTGCGGTATGGGGGGCCGACAGTGCGGCCTTTTATGTCGGCAGGAGCATCGGCAAAAGAAAGCTGTATCCGGAGATAAGCCCCAAGAAGACTGTTGAAGGCGCTGTCGGGTCGCTGCTTGGCGGCATAATCGGGGTTGCACTGATAAAGGCGACACTCCTCGCCCAACTGACACTTGCTGCAGATGGTGATCATCGGACTGGCCGTCGGATTTTCCACCATGATCGGCGATCTTGTCGAGTCGATGTTCAAACGTGATGCAGGGGTAAAGGATTCAAGCAATATCGTGCCTGGTCACGGAGGGGTGCTGGACAAGCTTGACGGTGTCACCTTTGCAGGGCCTGTCTTCTACTGGGTCTGTCTTGCCATGGGGCTGATTCACTGAACCGGCTTCCGGAATCAGCGATAAAAAGCCTGTATATTTTGTATAATTGACAGATGAAGAATATCGCTATCCTGGGCTCTACGGGTTCGATAGGCCGGAGCACCCTTGAGGTAATAGCGCAAAACAGGGAACGGTTCAGGGTGGTCGGCCTGTCCGCAGGAAGCAACATCGACCTGCTTGAGCAGCAGATAAAGGCATTCAGTCCCGAGGTAGTCGCTGTTGCAGACCCGGGTTCTGCCCATGCCCTGGGGAAAAGGCTTGGTCAAAAGTAAGGGACTGAGATACTCTCGGGGATGAAGGCCTCGACCGTGTTGCAGCGCATCCCGCAGCTGATCTGGTCATTTCCGCAATAGTCGGTTCTGCAGGGCTGCTGCCGACGCTTACCGCCATAAAAGCAGGAAAGACCATAGGCCTTGCCAACAAGGAGGCTCTCGTGATGGCCGGCGATATCGTAATGAAGGAAGCGAAGCTCCACGGGGTCAGGATCATCCCTGTGGACAGCGAGCATTCGGCTGTTGCCCAGTGTCTGGAAGGACACGACAGACGCGGACATCAGGAGAATAATCCTGACAGCCTCGGGCGGGCCCTTCGTAAATAAGACCAAAAATGAGCTGAAGGACATAAAGGCAAAAGATGCGCTGAAGCATCCCAACTGGAGCATGGGCAGGAAGATCACTATAGATTCAGCGACCCTGATGAACAAGGGGCTTGAGGTCATTGAGGCCTGCTGGCTTTTCGATCTGCCTCCTGAAAAAATTGATGTGCTGATACATCCGCAAAGCATAATACATTCCCTGGTAGAATTCAGGGACAGGAGTTGTATGGCCCAGATGTCCATGCCTGACATGCGGGGGCCGATATCATATGCGCTGTCTTATCCTGAGAGGCTTTCTGAACCGATCCCGGGTCTTGAGCTTGAACATATCGGCCCTCTGACTTTCAGGAAACCTGATCGTGATTTGTTCCCCTGTCTTTTGTATGCGTATGAGGCGATAAGAACAGGCGGGACTTTACCGGCTGTACTGAATGCTGCCAATGAAATCGCTGTGTACGCTTTTTTGGACAGTAAAATTGGTTTTAATGATATACCGGCTGTGGTAAGCAAGATCGTTGAAGGTCATATGGTAAACCGGGAGCCTGATCTGGATGAGGTGCTTGAAGCCGACAGGTGGGCAAGGGGGAAAGCCGAACGTTATATTAAGGAGTTAAGAGTATGATAATAATTTATGCCGCAGTCCTGCTTGGGATTTTGATATTCGTCCATGAATTCGGACACTTTATTTTGGCAAAACTGCTCGGAGTGAAGGTCCTGAAATTTTCTCTGGGATTTGGTCCTAAAATAATAGGCAGGAAATTTGGTGATACGGAATACCTTATTTCTGCGGTCCCCCTGGGCGGATATGTGAAGATGCTTGGACAGTCAGATACTCCCCAGGAGGAGGAAGAGATACCTGAGGAAGAAAAGTTCAGGGCCTATAATTTCCAGCCTGTCTGGAAGCGTTTTTTGATTGTTTTTTCCGGTCCGTTTTTCAATCTTGTATTTGCTGCCTTTATTTTTGTCCTGGTTTTTCTCTCCGGCGTGCCGGTCCCTCTTCCTGATATCGGTGATGTAGAGGGGAATTCCCCTGCTGCAGCAGCAGGCCTGTTGACCGGGGACAGGGTCCTTCAGATAGATGGTAAAAATGTCGAGACCTGGAATGATATCGCGGAGGCCATCAACGATAATTCAGGCAAAAAACTATTATTTAAAGTCAAAAGAAACAATGTCCCTATCGAGGTCCAGGTAAGCCCTGAGAAAAAAATTGAGAAGAATATTTTTGGTGAAGATAAAGAGGTCTGGTCTGTGGGTATAGGGCCGCTCGTTTTGCCTGTGGTGGGAGAGGTGATGAAAGGCTCGCGCGCTGCTGAGGGGGGGCTTTTAAAAGGCGACAGGATCATAGCGATCAACGGGGCAACCCTGAAGACCTGGCAGGGCATGACAGCCCTCATACATGAAAATCCTGAAAAACCGCTACTGCTTCGGATACAAAGAGGTCAACAGGTCATGGATATGACCATAACCCCAAAGAAAGAGGTTTATAAGACCCCGGACGGAGAGGAAAAGGCCATAGGCCTTATCGGCATAAAACCTCTTGGGAATGATTTTATCAAAAAGTTCGGACTGTTTGAATCTGTTTCACTCGGAATCAAGAGGACGTGGGACATATCGGCACTCACCCTTATTTCTATGGTGAAACTCATTCAGCGCGTGATCCCTTCAAATACAATAGGCGGGCCTATTATGATATTCCAGATGGCAGGCGAACAGGCCTCCCAGGGGGCCTTAAACTTTTTTACCTTTATGGCGGTCATTAGTATTAACCTTGGAGTTCTGAACCTTCTTCCGATACCCATACTGGATGGCGGGCATATCCTGTTTCTCGGCATTGAAGCTGTGATAAGAAGACCGCTCAATGAAAATGTGGTGATGATCGCCCAAAGAGCAGGTCTTGTCTTGCTCCTGTCTCTCATGGCCTTTGCTTTTTACAATGATATAGTGAGGCTTTTTGCAGGGAAGATGTTCCAGTAATGAGTCATACCCTTAAGCTACGAATATATTATGAGGACACTGACTGCGGTGGTGTTGTCTATTACGCCAATTATCTCAGATATGTCGAACGTGCGCGAACGGAATTTTTTGAGGCCAGGGGCGTGAGTCTAAGAAAGCTGATGGACGAAGGTGTATATTTTGTTGTTGCTGAGGCGGCTTTAAAGTATGTATCACCCGGGAGGTACGGAGATATTATGGCGGTAGAAACTAATGTTGAGAAGGTTGGTCCTGCCTCCATAGTATTTCGGCATTCTATCAGCAGAGACAACACAGGTGAAAAACTTGTAGAAGCTACAGTGAAACTCGGCTGTGTAGGTCAGGACATGAAACCGGTGAGGCTGAGGCAGAATATAATGGAGGCTGTAACAAAAGGCGATGATGTTTTATGAGATATTGGGTATTGCGTGAAGCAGTTGAAAGAAGCATTAAATACGACTTGCGAACCGTCTAGAAATAGTATGCACATGACTATCAGAAAATCCCTCCTAACCTCCCTTTGCCAAAGGGAGGAAAAATACCCCTCTTTGGCAAAGAGGGGCGAGGGGAGATTTTTCGATCCGGTATATGTGAAATGAGGCCTGCGTCCCTTCAGAAACAGACTTCAGCCGGCGGGGTCATATTCAAAAAAGCCAATAACAGTGTTCAGATAATACTTGTTTCCGTGAGGAACGGTCAGTCCTGGTGCCTGCCAAAAGGTATAATCAACAAGGGGGAAACAACGGAAGAGGCGGCCTTAAGAGAGGTCCATGAAGAGACAGGGCTTATTGGCAGGATTATAGATAGCCTGGGTCATATAAATTACTGGTACTTTATAAAAGAAGAGAATGTAAAATGCAGAAAAACAGTATTTTTTTTCCTGATGGAATATGTGAGCGGCGATACAGCTGATCACGACATAGAGGTTGATGAGGCCCAATGGTTTTCACTGGAGGCCGCGCTGGAAAAAGTCAGTTTCAGGGGCGACAGGACTATGATAGAAAAAGCAATAGAGAAGCTGCGGAGCCTCTATTTGAGAGCATGAAAAAGATACTGGACAGAAAGGGCATACAGAAAATATCCTGCAGGCTCAGGGCAGAGGGGAAAAAGATAGTCTTTACAAACGGCTGTTTCGATATCCTCCATGCGGGCCATGTCAGATACCTGGGTCAGGCCAGGAAGCTCGGTGACGTGCTGGTCGTGGGGCTTAACTCTGACAGATCAGTGTCCGGCATAAAGCCCGGCAGGCCGATAAACTCCGAAAAAAACAGAGCAGAGGTCATGGCCGGCCTCGCTACGGTTGATTATGTGGTGGTCTTTTCTGAAAAAACACCCTATAACCTGATAAAGGCCGTTAAGCCCGATATCCTGGTCAAGGGCGGAGACTGGAAAAAAGAGGACATAATAGGATCTGATATTGCAAAAGAGACCCTCAGCCTGCCTTTTGTAAAAGGCATCTCTACCACAAGGATCATAGAGAAGATCCTCAGGACAAGAGATTAGCCGCTAATTATTGACCGTCTGAAAACAGTGATGACATTATTTTATAAAATCCCTCCTAACCTCCCTTTTCCAAAGGGAGGGCTAATACCACTCTTTGGCAAAGATTGCTGGACAAGTGATTCCCCCTTAGAAAAGGGGGAGACAGGGGGTTGTGAAGTAGAAATTAGAGAAGGAATCAAAAAACAACCCCCTCCGCCCCCTTTCTTAAGGGGGAATTTTTCAGCATACTCACGTCTTCTTCTTTGTGCAGGGCGAGGTAAGATTTTAAAATTATGTATGGGACTTTTAATCCTGTATCCCGCGGCATGAAGACTTTTTCTTCCATAAAACTATATTTTCAGCAGCTGCTCTCGCAAAACTCCGGTATCTATAACCTCAATGGATCATCCGCCGCGTTGTTGCTTGCAATCGAAGAGGCCCCTTTTGTTGCTTTGGAAAAGGACGAATCAAGGGCTGAAATCCTCAAGAGGGACATCGACTTTTACCGGGAGATATTCCGGTCAGAGGAAGCAGTTTTTCTGCCTGACCGAAACGGGGCCGCCTCTTCAGGCAGAAGGGCGGAGATAATCTATAACCTTAAAGAAAGTGATTCAGTCGTAACTTCATCAAGGAATCTCCTTACAACGCTTTGGGACAGACAACAGCTCGTCTCAGATTCTCTGACCATAAAAAAAGGCGAAACAGTAGACAGGTCCACTCTCGAGGGTTTGCTGATATTGCTTGGCTACAGGCAGGCTGATATAGTTGTCGGCAAGGGAGAATACAGCAGGAGGGGATGGATCACTGATATCTTTCCGTCAACTGCAGAGGACCCTTACAGGATAGAATTTTTCGGTGATGAAATCGAGCACATCAGGATATTCGATATCGAGTCCCAAAGATCAAAACAGGACGCAGAGGGGCTGTTTCTGCTGCCTGCTTCGGAGCCTGAAGATATGCTGCCGCTCACTGCTGTGACAGAGGGGAAAAAGTTCTACTGTCTTTATCCTGAAGAGGAAAGTGGGTCCCTGCCTGAAAATACCCTGTATCTTTCCAGGTATTCCTTTGAGACACTGCGTCTGGCTTCTGATGAAGCAGATGAGAAGAACCCGCAGGCCGTTTATCTGGATGCAGGAATGCTTTCGATGAAAGGACTCGGCATTCTCCCTGAGGAGAGAAAAAAACTGGAAGATATCCCTGAAAAAATCGGAAAACTGACCGCCAATAACAGGGTGGTAATAGTGGCGTCTTCTAAGGGGCAGATGGAAAGACTGAAAGACCTCTTCAGGGGAAAAGACATTATTTTGCCTGCTGTTGAAAAGAAAGATATCAGGGATTTCGAAGGCAATATAGCGATTACAGTTGGTTTACTGTCCGGTGGTATATTTCTTGAGGGGCTTATAGTCCTTACAGAGAGGGAACTATTCGGAGAGAGACCTTCTGTCAGGCCGATCATGAAGTCAAAGGTCTCGAAGCTTCTTGCGTCTTTGGATGAGATAGCTCCGGGAGATTGTGTTGTTCATAGGGAGCATGGAATAGGCAGGTTTACCGGAACAGTAAGGCAGGGCGATGCAGAGGAAGAACTGGAACTCATGCAGATAGAATACGAAGACGGCCGCCTCTATATACCGGTCCAGAATATCCAGATGATTTCAAAATACAGGGCAGAAGAAGGCTCAGCTCCGAGGGTCGACAAACTCGGGGGAAAGACCTGGCAGCGCAAAAAAGAGAGGGCCAGGAAAAAGGCCCATGAAATAGCAGAAAAACTAATGTCCCTTTATGCAGGGAGAAAAGTCGCCAGAGGGTTTACTTTCAGTTCCGACACCGAGCTTCACAGGGAATTTGACAGTTTTTTCACCTATGAGGAGACACCTGATCAGGCAAGGGCCATAGAAGAGATCAAAAAGGACATGGAATCAGACAAACCAATGGACAGGCTTGTCTGCGGAGATGTCGGCTATGGCAAAACAGAGGTTGCCATGAGGGCGGCCTTCAAGGCTGTTTTTGACAACAGACAGGTCGCTGTCCTGGTCCCCACGACTATCCTTGCGGAGCAGCACGTCAGGACCTTCAGGGAACGCTTCTCCGGCTTTCCTGTGACCATAGATTATATCAGCAGATTCAAGGCAAAAAAGCAGATTGATCTGACGCTTAAAAGCCTTGCTCATGGCGAGATTGACATTATTATCGGGACGCACGGACTATTGTCCCAAAAGGCTGTTTTTAACAGGCTAGGTTTATTGATAGTTGATGAAGAGCACAAGTTTGGTGTGGCCCAGAAAGAAAAGATCAAGGAACTTAGCAGGAACGTCGATGTGCTGAACCTGACTGCAACCCCTATCCCAAGGACACTCCATATGGCGCTTTCAGGCATAAGGGATGTAAGTGTCATCGAGACACCGCCTGAAGAAAGGCTCGCTGTAAAGACCACAGTTGCCATCTCCAATGACACCCTGATAAGGGACGCGATAACAAGGGAGCTTCAAAGGGAAGGCCAGGTATTTTTCGTGCATAACAGAATCGGGGACATTTACAAGTTGGGAGAGCATTTGGCCAAGCTCGTGCCTGCGGCCAAGATAGCTGTCGCCCATGGGCAGATGCCTGACGGGCAGCTCGAAAAGATAATGCACGGTTTTTTCACAGGAGAGGTCACGCTTTTGGTATCAACAGCCATCATAGGATCAGGGCTGGATATACCGAGGGCCAATACCATTATCATAGACAAGGCTGACAAGATGGGACTTGCAGACCTCTATCAGCTCAGGGGCAGGGTCGGCAGGAGCAATCTCAAGGGGCATGCATATTTCCTGATACCTGAGAAAGCGCTAATGACAGAAGAGGCCAAAAAAAGGCTGCAGGCCATACAGGAAATGAGTTATCTCGGAGCAGGGTTCAGGCTTGCAATGAAGGACCTTGAGATACGCGGGGCTGGCAATGTCTTTGGAGCCGAGCAGTCAGGAAATATCAATGAAATCGGGTTTGACCTTTATATCGAGATGCTCGAAAAAGAGGTGGCGGAATTAAAGGGGATTGACATACAAGAGGAGATCGATCCCGTAATGGACCTCAGGATCCCGGCCTTTATCCCGGATGAGTATGTTTCAGATCCGCTCCTCAGGCTCAGCTTTTACCGGAGGATCTCATCACTTAAAACGGAGAAAGAGACCTCAGAATTCGAAGCCGAACTAAGGGACAGATTCGGGGCCTCTCCGCAGGAAGTCATAAACCTGCTGGATATCATGAGACTGAAAAACCTCTCCAAAGAACTTTTGATCACAAAGGTGCAGGACGCGCACGGGAAGGTCAGGGTCAATTTTTCTCCTGATACCAAAGTGCAGCCCCGGCAGATATTCGGTCTTTCTGATAAACGAAAAGGAATTGTGAGGTATATGCCTGACGGATTTGAGCTGGACCTGAAGGGATGCCCAGGCAAAAAGGTCTTTGATGAGCTCTATGGCGCGTTAAAGGAACTGAGGGAAGGCGTCGCTCCTGGTGCTGAAACAGAAACAAAAAAGGTCTGAAAAATATCTTGAGACTATTTTGATTCCAGGACCATTCTGATTTTATTTAATAATTCAGTCGGGGTCAGAGGTTTTGAAATGAAATTTACTCCTTCTTCCATGATCCCTTTTTTAACAATGAGGTCTTTTGTATAGCCGCTCATGAAGATCGCCTTGATATCAGGCCGTATTTTTTTTATCTCTTCATAGGCCTCCCGGCCGTTTTTCTTAGGCATGATCAGGTCGCACAGAAGAAGCTGTATTTTGTCCTGGTTCGCCAGAAAAACCTCCACAGCCTCTGTCCCGTTAGTCGCTTCCATTACGGTATAGCCGTATTCCTCAAGGGTGAACTTGAGCACCTGCCTGACCGTCTCTTCATCCTCTGCCAGCAGAATTGTCTCGTGTCCCGGAGGCAGCATGACAGGCGTCTTTTTCCTGATGTTCTGCGGCATTGCGGTGACCAACGGGAGGTAGATATTGAAGGTTGTCCCCTGTCCCGGTTCGCTGTATACGTGGACAGAGCCGTTATGTTTCTCGATGATGCCGTAGACTATGGCAAGCCCCAGGCCGGTCCCCTTGCCCGCTTCCTTTGTAGTAAAGAACGGCTCGAAGATATGTTCTTTGATATCTTTGTCCATTCCCGCGCCGCTGTCGCTGACCGATATAAAAGCATATTTGCCCGGTTTTGTAATATTATGGAACGGAATAGCATTGCTGTCCAGTTCCAGCGAGCTGGTTGTAATCTGCAGGGTCCCTCCTCCACGCATGGCATCCCGTGCATTGGTCACAAGATTCATCAGCACCTGTTCGATCTGTCCGGTGTCCGCTTCTACAGTCAGGTCTTCAGAAGTGCAGTTTACCTTGAACTCGATATCTTCGCCGATGAGTCTGGTCAGAATCTTCTGGAAACCGCATATGATTTCGTTTAGTTTTACTGGCTTCAAATCGACATCCTGCTTCCTGCTAAAGGCAAGCAGGCTATGCGTAAGTACTGTTGCCAGTTCTGCTGCATTAAGGACCTGCACGATATTATGTCTCAGCGGGTCATCGGGCTTCATCTGGGACTCCATGAGAGACGCATAGCCGATAATGGCCGTTAAAATATTGTTGAAGTCATGGGCAACGCCGCCGGCCAATGCGCCGATCGCCTCCATTTTCTGGGCCTGCCGGAGCTGCTCTTCCATTTTTTTCTTTTCAATTTCGGCCCGTTTATATTCCGTAATATTTTTGAAAGTAACAACTGCTCCAACAAGCTTATCGTTTTCAATTATAGGCGTGCTTGTATATTCAACGGGGAAACTGGCCATGCTTTTTTTCTGGAAAACTTCATTATTAACAGTATTGGCAGTACCGGACTTCAATAATTTATGGAGAACACACTCTTCAACCGGATAAGGTGTTCCGTCGGACTTTAAATAATGCCATGTTAAATGACTGTTTTTGCCGACAAGTTCCTGCACTTCCCATCCGAGCATCTTTGCTGCAGCGGGGTTGATGAAGGTTACACGTCCATCCATATCCAGTCCGTAAATACCCTCTCCTGCCGAGTTGAGGATAAGTTCCTGTTGATGGGTAATCTGCCTCAAGTTCTTCTCTGCCTGCCTGCGTTCCTGGATTTCCACCTCCACCTGCTGGAAAAGCATTGCGTTTTCAATAGCAGTGCTGACTTGATTGGCAAACATGGTCAGCAGGTCAAGGTCATGCTGGGAAAAGCTCCCTCCCCCTTTTTTGCCAAGTGCGGAAAGACCGCCGATGATCTTTTTGCGGCCGAACAACGGGACTAACACAGCGGACTGCTGTCCCTCTTCCCAGGCTGTCTTTTCGTCCAGCCAGCACGGCCTTGATTCGCCAAACAGGAGACTTCGCTCGTTTTGCAACACCCAGCCGCACATGCCAACATGGACCGCAAAACTTGTACCAAGCACTTTTTCAGAGTCGGTGCCGGAGGCGGCTTTGTAGGTATACATAGTCACGTTTTTCATTCAGCATTGGCACTATCAGCAAATCAGCCTGGACAATGTCACGGGCCTTGCTGGCAACCAATTGCAGAACCTTTTCCAGGTTCAGTTCTGATACAATGACCTTGCTGAAATCTAAAAGAAGGGAAAACTCTTCTTTTTGTTGAAGCAACTGCCTTGCCGCTGTTCAGTTGTCTCCAGGGTCGACCGCAAAAAGTAGTTCTCTTCCTTCAGGTGCTTCGGAAGCTCCTTGTTGTTCAGGTCAGATTTAGGGTCCATACGTTCTTCTGTCCGTTATATAAATAAATTTACGTGGGCCTCCATGGTGTCTTTCATGTAGGCGGAGACCCCCTTTACTGAGACATTAGGGACAATCAAGTCATCGACACTCAAGCCCAGGGCATCGAAACAGATCTGACACATGATGAATTTAACCCCTAAATCATCTGCGCTTTTTATCAACTCTTCAAGGCTCGGAATATTTTTCTTTTTGAGCATTTTACCCAGCAGGAGAGGACCCAACCCCATGAGGTTGAGCTGCGATAAAGGTAAATGATCAGCTCCTCCACGGTTAAGCATTTCAACCATCGGCTGCAAAATATTGTCTGTCTCCAAATTCCGGTAAGTGCCTTCCCTTGAGGGATCTGGTTTCCTTCGTAAAGAAAACAAGCTTCGTCTTTTTTTGAGACAATTATGACCCCAGATCATAAACCACATTTTCATTTCGACCCCTAAAGCGGCAAATCCGGTGGCAATGATAAAAGCTGCAAGCGCCTTGTCCATTTCACCGCTGAGTAACAGGATAGTGCCTTTTTTATTCATCGCTTCCTCCGATTTAAATATTTTGAAATGCCGGAGAGCGTTATTACACTTTTAAAATAATGCTCACTTTTTTGCCATTTTGACTGGTTTCCTGGACTTCGTGTCTCCCCTCCCGGCAAAAATCAAGGATGGATTCCTCAAATAGCGGATCATTCCCGGTGATACGCAGCAACTGGCCTTTTTGCAGGTCCAGAACCTCTTTGGCGACGGTTATAAGGGGGATTGGGCAGGCCTTACCGGTAACGTCGATATCCTTATCCACAATCATGTTGACCTCCCATTTGGGACAAACTTTATCTCTATAAACAAAGGATATCACGTAAAAAGGTGTTTATCAATCGAATGCGTTGGTTTCCATTTGCCAGCAGGCTTAATCCTTGGCCGTGACCTTCAACATTTCATTTCCGTTTTTTTGAAACTCATAGGCGACTTTTTCTACTTTTACAGCAAAACCGTCTTCACGGAGTCTGTTTATGACTGTTTTGAGATGTCTTGACCTTTTGGCGCCTAATTCCAGCAATGGAAATATTCTTGCTTCAGAGGCTACCCTGCAGAGTTCCTTTATTGACCGCAGGTGAAAATCCTCAGAAAGCTGCTCACTGTATAGAAAGAGGAAGTGAGAGCATAAGGCTATATCAAATTGCCTGTCTTTGAAAGGAAGAACTGGCAAGGCAGGTTCTATATAACGTCCCTGTTTTTTGCCTTTTGTGTAATCAGACAAAAAGTCATTCATTGCATTCATGCGTATTCTACCCAGCTCCTCAACTGAGGCTATGTGGTCCCATACAAACTCATGCTGATTGTTTCTTGTCTGTTCCATGACTTTTGCATATGTTTCTGTTATTCGATTTCTTATTTCATCTTTACTGAAATGGTAGAGGGGATCAGCAGAAACTGCATGTCCGCCACGCCGTGTCAAAACGCAGTTAAAGCTTGCCGGGCCGTCGCTGCATCCCAGGAAGCGTTTCTTGAGGTCTGACTGAGACAAGTCAAACATAGCCGCATATTCATCAAAAGAGCGTCCCCATGGAACTACCTGGTCCAAAGAAAAGGCCACTATACTTGTCCTTATTATTTATTGATGACTATTTGACGGCTCCGGCAGACAAAGCGCAGACCGCGTTATTTTTCCAGTGAGCTATCTGTTTCTGTAACGAATGGTAAGGCCCTTTAAAAAATTCCTGAGAAACTGGTCCCCGCATTCTTTATAGTTTCTATGGCCTTCCTTTCTGAATAATGCGGTCAGTTCAGATTTTGATATGTCGATATCAGCCAGTTTTAAAATTCCGACCATATCATCCTCTTTCAGTTCCAGGGCGATCCTCAGTTTTTTCAATATGGCATTATTGGTCAAACGAAGGCCTGATTTCTTCTCCTGCCCCGGCTTGATTTCCTTCCTGCCCCTTTTATGAAAGATCAACCCATCCAGAAAAAAGCCCATGACCTTATCACTGCAGTCAACATAGCCTTCTTCGTTTTCCTTCTTAAGAAGATTGATTAAGCCGGATTGTTCAATTTCATGTCCGGCCAGTTTGAATATTTCAAGCATTGTTGGATCGTCAATATTCAGGGCATACCTGACTCTTCGCAATATGTCATTTTTGGTCATTGTCAACTCCTGATTAACCGGTTATAAAACTATTATAGTCCATAATGGGCTTTTGAATATGCAACATCTTCCGGTTTTCCATAAGACTTTCCTCAGCGACAAACTTTATTGCCCGGTATTTCATTTGCGGAGAGTGGCACAAAACAAAGAGGTTGGCCAGCTCAACATTCTTGCAATGAAGTCTTTTTGAGGTTTGCATATTGCTTCTGAAAATTGCAGTTTCTTCAGCGTTCCCGATATTTGTGTCCAAAGGAGACATATTGTTACCTATGAGTTAAGGCTATAGTTGTTTGTTTTCAAAGGTTTAAGGGAGTGTGAAATTGGTATGAATTTTGCTATAAAAACTTTGAGTAACAGGCGGTTTTTGTTTTATTTGAAAGTATTTTTAGCGGATCAGAAAGTCGGCACGTAAAAGCGAGCGAACAGGAGAATGCACGGATGTCCGATCTGACTCGAGATACCCATGACGTGCAATTAGTATTTATTATTTTATGTTGACCCAAAAGAATGTACTTCAAAAAAGACATTGAGGGGGAATGATATTTTTATGATAAATGTTTTTGCTCTATCAGTCTCACATGGCGACATGATAAGGTTCCTGGAAACGTGCTTCAGCTACGGCTTTTTTGAGGTTGCGCATAGAGGGGTAATTTTGTGCCTATAGAGGTAATGTATGACAACGATACTATTGACGTAGTAGAACCTTCCTTTCTTGACGGGCTCATCGCTTCAAAAAAAATCAAGAAGTTTCTACGTTCAGAAGGATGGGCTAATGTTGCCACTGACCCGGTAAGGGGGAGTGGGGGCAGATATGAGGGTCCTGAGAGACGAAAAAAAAGGGCGGCTTTTATTGCGGGGACACCTCAGCGAAAACCTTATACGGAGGTGATTGAAGGGTCTATTACCAAAGATGCGACCGATATCATAGAGACTGTGCGTGAACCCCTTCTGTTATTGGATGCAGACCTGATAGTGCTCTCAGCCAACAAGAGTTTCTATAATGTCTTTAAGTGTATGCCTGAAGAAACGTTGGGGAAATGTATCTATGACCTGGGAAACCGGCAATGGGACATCCCCGCAATGCGGAAGTTGACCGGAGAGCTTATTTCTAAAAAAACCGGGATTGACGACTATGTCATTGAGCATATATTTTCAGGCATCGGGAATAAGATATTATTATTAAATGCCCGCTGGGTCCGCAGTGAAGTACCTGGCAGGCAGATGATCATGCTTGCGATTGAAGATGTCACAGAGCACAGGGTGATGGAAAGGCAACTTGAAGGACTGGAAGAGCGCTACCGGAGCGCCTTTAACTATCTGAAAAAGATCATCAATTCCATAGCCGACCCGGTATTTGTCAAAGACAGGCAGCACCGCTGGGTATTTCTCAACGATGCCTTTTGCAGTTTTATCGGACACAGTCGGGATGAACTGCGGGGAAAATCCGATTATGACTTTTTTCCCACGGAGGAGGCTGAGGGCTTCCAGTCAAAAGATGAGCTTGTTTTTGCAGCAGGGGAAGAGGACCTCAGCGAGGAACAATTTACCGATGTCAAAGGAGTTGTTCACACCATCCTGACAAAAAGAAACCTGTACACAGATGACCAGGGCAAGCAGTTCATAGTCGGTATCATACGGGACATAACCAAACGCAAGCAATTGGAAGAGACCATCAGGCACCAGGCCTTTTATGACCCTCTCACTGATTTGCCAAACAGGCGCCTGTTCGTTGAATACCTCACTTTAGAAATGGCTGAGGCACGCCGCAATCGCAAAAAACTGGCCGTACTGTTTTTGGACCTTGACCATTTCAAGACCATCAACGATACACTGGGACATGAGACAGGCGATAAATTACTTCAGGAAGTAGCGCAACGCCTTAAGTCCTGCATCCGCGAATCTGACAGGACCGCACGGCTTGGAGGTGATGAATTCAATATATTGGTGTCAGACATAACCTATCCGGAGGAGGCGGTGATCATCGTCAGGAAAATCCTGGAGACCTGCAATGAGGCTTTTATAATAAACGGTCATGAACTAAACATCTCTTTCAGTATAGGGATCAGCATATATCCGGATGATGGCCGGCATGTCGAGGACCTGATGAGAAACGCAGATATGGCGATGTATCATGCAAAAGAAAGAGGCAGAAACACCTTCCGCTTTTACGATCCCGCAATGAATGTCAGAACGCTAGATCGGGCCTTACTGGAGCATACCCTTCGTAGGTCTATCGAACGCGGAGAACTGGTAATACACTACCTACCGCAGGTGGACCTCGCCACAGGACAGATAACCTGCGTTGAGGCCCTGGTGCGATGGCGACATCCTACAATGGGACTCCTTCAGCCAGCGAGCTTCCTGACCCTGGCTGAAGAAACCGGATTAATTGTGGACATTGATTCATGGATGCTCCGCTCCGCCTGTGCCCAGAACAAGGCATGGCAGCAGGCAGGACTGAAGCCTGTTTGTGTCTCGGTCAACCTTTCCGCCAGGCAATTCAGGCAGCCGGACCTTGCAGAAACTGTAGCAGAGGCTTTAAGGGAAAGCGATCTCAATCCTCAATATCTTGATCTCGAAATCACTGAAAACACCGCCATGAATGACATAGAGTCAAGCAAAGCCAACCTGATCAGGTTGGCTGAGATTGGCGTCGCTTTTTCGATTGATGATTTCGGAACAGGATACACGTCATTGGGCTGGTTCAGAAAGCTGCCCATCCAAAAGCTGAAGATTGATAACTCATTAATAAAGGGCATAGAAGAAGAATCCGGCAACAGGGACATTATCAGTGCGATCATCGCCTTGGCACACACTCTGAAGTTGAAGGTGGTTGCCGAAGGTGTGGAGAGCGAGGGCGAGGCCGCTTTTTTACGCTCCAGCGGGTGCGATGAAATGCAGGGATTTGTATTCAGCAGGGCCGTGCCCGCAGAAGAGTTAATGGCGCTCATAGCGCATTAAAGGCCGCACCAGGCCCATTCAAGGCAGTTCCTGTGAGTACTTGCTGAATTTACAGTAATCAGGGGTTTTAAAGCAGGAAATTCAAGTTGACAATTCCTCCTGAGCTTCTTAAAGTAACATTATAAGGACAGTCCTTTATTTACTGAAGCTGCGGACATGAAAACTTATGGTCTTTTTAGGATCGTTCCTGGACATTATTGTGTATCACATGAAAGATATATGAAGATGAAAGAGGACGTAAAATGACACAATCCAGATTTTTTCAGGTTTCTCTTGCATTGCCAGTTGTTGTGTGGGGTTTGGGATTGCTTTTTTTCTCACTGGCGGTCAGACATGACAGTGGAGCACTTCAACAGAATCTGTATAACGGACACCATATCTTTCTTCCCTATCTCATTTTTGCCGTTTTGATATCGAAGCTGGTGGACAATAAACCGTATGGCTTGTTGATGTTTATGGCGTTTGTAGTGCCGATTTTGTGGGGATGCTTTTTTACACTGTGGTATGTAGTGGTGACCTATATTCAAAACGGCAGTACAGAGACGTGGTTTGTCCTTTCGATTATGGCTTTTTGGGCGACCCTGGTGGGGTTTCTCTTTGAGCTTCTTCCGCTCTGGGTCCTCCGGAAATTCAAAACAGCTTTCAAAGCTGTCCAACCGAAGGATGATGTGGTTTCCCCTGATTCCAGTTTTTCTGAAGGATAACAGAGGGGCCGGCATTTCAAGTCAAAAAAGGCATGGCCGATTTTTTTTGCTTCGAATCCTGAGTGATCCATCATATTTCCTTCTCAATTTCTGTCCTTGGATTCTTAACGGGTTTCCTCTTTCTTCGCTCGTATGAATCAGGAATATGCTTTGTCAAAAGAAACTCAGAAAAACAGGTAACTTGGTCAAATCGCGTGCAGCCTTCACCGTATCCTTGCCCTGACGCCGTCTTTGACAGCATCGTCAGGGTGAATGATCACTGTCTCGCCCTCAGATACTCCTGAGATGATCTCTGCGCTCAAGCCGTTCCTGTGTCCGGCACGGACAGTACGCAGATGCGCCCTCCCGGTACTCATTGTGAAGACCGCCCAGTCTTCACCCTTACGGAAGAGCGCGGAAGCAGGGACCTGCAAGACCTCTTTGCCTTCCCATATGATAAAACTCGCATCAACACGGTATCCGTCCCCGAGTCTCTGCCAGCTCTCAGGTATCGAGGTAATGTCCGTGATAACGAAGACCCGCTGCTCCTCCACCCCCAGACTTGATATCTTCGTAAAGGCCTGAGGCTCTATTGTCCTCACCCTCCCTGTGAGAGGGGCATCTCCACCCCATCTTTCGAATAGCACTGTTGTCCCTGGTTTAATATTGACGGCCTCATCAGAGAGCACCTCGACCTTCACCTCGAGTTCCGCAGGGTCGCCGATATCAATGAGAGGGTCACCGGCATTGACAGCCCCTTCGCTTTCGCGCTGTTTTCTGAGCACACGGCCGGAAACCGGCGTACGGACTTCAACGATCCGTGCATGATCAAAAGTACCCTCTGCAGCAGAATATCTGAGTGCCGCACGGGCACGGTCCAGTTCAGCGCGGGCAGTTCTCACTGCCGCCTTCGCGGAGAGGAGATTCGCCTCATTCCGCCTTGTGTCCGATTCAGCCTGGTCAAGGTCGTCCCTGGCAATATATCCCCGACTGAAAAGCTTTCTGTTCCGTTCAAACCTCTGCCGGGAATATTCCGCGTCTGCTGCAGCAGCCCGGACTTTCTCTTCTGAGGTGTTCAGCGCGGCCTGTGCCGCTGACGCAGTTGCTTCAGCTTCAGCGCGACTTCTGGGGTCCAGCACATTCGACCGCCCTGGTTCCAGGATAACCACAGTCTGTCCTCGTTGCACAGGGTCTCCGACATAAAGTTCCGGACGTCTCATATATCCGCTCACAGGGGCGGAGATCACAAACCGGTCCCTGACACGCGCCTTTCCCTCTTCATCAATCGTGACCCTGAGAGGTCCGCGTGCAACAGATACCACATCGACAGGAACAGGCTTCGGTATAAACCCGTATATCACCGCCGCTATCACAAGCGTCATGATCGCGAGCACTGCAATTCTTCTTCTCACATTGACCTGCATATACATTTACTCCGTTGTCTTCAGTACCGCTACGAGGTCAAGGTGATCGAGCCGGTGTCGCACGATCAGTGCCGACACAGCGGCCGATATCAGAACCACCGCGGCAGCCAGTGAGTATGTCCATGGCTCTGTCGCGACCGGGATGCGGAAGAGATCTGACTCAAGCGCCTTCGCGATATATATACAAAGGCCCTGTCCTATGAGGAACCCAAGAGGAATGGCCGTGAGGGTAAGCAGTCCGAGCTCACCAAGCAGGATATAGGATATCTCTCCACGGGTATAGCCAAGCACCCTGAGGCTGGCGAGTTCATGGCTCCGCTCAGCCAGATTGATCCTTGCGCTGTTATACACTACACCGAATGCGATCACTCCCGCCAGAAGCGTTGCCACAAAGGTGAAGAAAAGCATGGATTTTGCCTGAGTTTCATAGAAGTTGTTGATTTCGTCTTTTCTGACCGTGGTGCCGGCAACCCGGGGCATCTGGATAAGCTCACGGTAAATCTCTGCCTGATAATAGCTGTCAGTGGCGATATAGGCCCCCGAGATCGCACTGCCCTCACGCATCAGGTGATTGAGCGCCGCCATGTCCATATATCCCATCAGTCCTATGTATTGTTTGACCAGGGCCACTACAGGGACCTGCAGAACAGGCCTGTTTTGTTCGAGCACCTCGATTGTGAGCATGTCCCCCGGTGCTACGCCAAGGATACCTCCCAGATAGTCAGTCAGCACTATACCCGAAGTCGGGAGCACGACCGGCTTCAGGTCCATATCGAGCAGCAGATGAAGACGGTTGCCCGGCTCCATGCCAAGGACAGACGTCCGGTAGCTGTGGTGCCGGTATCTCATGCGCACCGGCACTGACCTGAAGACCTCCACGTATGAAACGCCTCTCATCGCCCCAAGTTCGTAAAGCGCCTTTCTTGAAACAGGTTCGGTAAAAGTAACCGTCATGTCCTCCTTCTGGGAGCGTTTAAATTGTATATCAACCATGTAATTGACCGCATCCTGAAAAAATCCGCCTGTAATCATAATAGCACAGGCCAAGGCTATGCCGACCACAGTAAACAGGGCCTTTATTGGTTTCCGTTCGATATTGCGTACGATTATACGGGAGGGCTGTGAGAGCAAAGATGCGGGAATCAGATATTCGATGATTGTCTTACGGTAATGGGCCGGTGGCTCGGGTCGCATCGCCTCGGCAGGTGGGAGCTTTGTCGCCTTCCAGACTGAATGCATGGTGCCAAGCATCGCTGAGGCCAGGGTAATACATCCGGCCGTAAAAGCCACGTAAGGGTGAAGTTCATATTTCAGATACGGGAAGCGGTAAAATTCCATATAGATAGAGCCGAGGCCTTTGCCAAGCCACATACCTGCCGCAGTCCCTCCTGCAACTCCGATCAGAACAATCAGCGTTACTAGCTTGAGGTAGTGTATTCCGACCTGCATGTTGCTGTAGCCAAAGGCCTTGAGTGCGGCCACCTGCTCACGCTGCGTACTCACTGTCCTGCTGATGACCACATTGAGGAGAAATGCGGCAACGCTGATAAATATTGTGGGAAATATCTCGGCGCTCCTCTGGAGCTGACGGAACTCTTCAGTTAAAAACCTGTGTGACATCTGGTCCTTCCTTCCATAGGACCCAAGTCCGCCATAGCGTGCGAGGATATCGTCAAGCCGCACAAGGACATCACCGGTATCAGCATTCCTGGCGAGGGTCAGCACCACATCGTTAAATGCCCCATCCATATCATAGGCCGTTCCAAGGGCTTTACGACCCATCCAGATAATACCGTAACGCTTGTAGTCAGGACTTATGGCGCCCGGCCTCACCTGGAGCACGAACTCAGGAGACAGCGCGATGCCGACGATCACAAGTTTCTTCCATCTGCCGTTAATTATCGCACCAAAGGTATCGCCCGAAGAGAAATGGTGTGCCTCTGCAAAGGTCTCGCTTACGACCGCCTCGTTGTCCGACCAGGGCGCGACCAGCCTGCCTCGCCTCAGAAAGAGTCTGTTCAGAAGCGGTTTGGCAGTGTCAGGGAGAGAAACCACCTTTGCCGTGACCGGTTCCGGATATCCCGTGATGTCCAGTTTTACATCAGCCACAACACGGGTCTCTACCTTGTCCACACCGGGGATCTCCGTGATCCTTTTCTTCACATTCTCGGGAGCGCGCTTCAGCGACGCAAAGACATCCGCAAACGCGTAGTCACGGTAGAAGGCATCACGGGTAATATTCAGGGTGTCCATGGTGCTGATGAACATAACAAAGGTCGCTACACCGCTGACGATTACAAGGGCGATAGCCAGGACCTGTCCCTTCATCTCCCAGAGGTCCCGCCAGAGTTTTCTGTCAAGCGCCTTCATCTGCTCACCAGCGCAACTCCCGCGGAGGCTTTTTTACCGCGTTTTGCTGTACTTCAGATATAAGTCCGTTGCTGAGATGTATGACACGGTCGGCCATTGCGGCGATATCGGTGTTATGGGTAATAATGACCGTGGTAGTGCCGAGTTCCCTGTTTACCCGGTCAAGCGCTTCAAGCACCACGATACCGGTCCCTGAATCCAGCGCGCCGGTCGGCTCGTCACAGAGCAGGACTTCAGGGTTTTTCGATATCGCACGGGCAATCGCTATCCGCTGCTGTTCCCCTCCCGAGAGCTGAGAGGGAAAATGATGGAGTCTCTCACTGAGGCCGACGATGGCGAGAGCGTCCTCCGGCTTCATCGGGTCCTTCGCGATCTCGGTGACCACCGCTACATTTTCCAGTGCGGTGAGGCTCGGGATGAGATTATAAAACTGGAAAACAAAACCGACGTGAAACCTGCGGTATTCCGTAAGTTCTGCTTCGGTCGCATTCGTAAGAGTTTTGCCGCGATAGGTGACGGCACCCTCTGTCGCGGTGTCAAGTCCTCCAAGGATGTTCAGAAGCGTAGATTTGCCGCTTCCGGACGGGCCGAGCAGTATCACCAGCTCTCCGGGGTAGAGTTCCAGGTCAATCCCGCGCAGCGCGTGGACCTCCACCTCGCCCATTTGATACACCTTTGTCAGCCCTTTTGCCTGGAACACGATCTCTTGCCGGACGCCGGAGTTCTCTTTTCCCTTTGCTACTGAAATATCAGTCATCGATTGTCTTCTCCTGTAAAAGTATACCGTATATCACACATGACTCAAAAGGCCGGGGCAGTCAGCAGGCATCCTCATAAAGAAAAATATGCGCTGATATGTGCCGGTTTTCGAAATATATTTGCGTTGACAGCTGTCCTGTTTCGTGATATAAATTAATTAAGAGGGAGGACAAAGAGGCCGAGCAGCCCCGCTAACTGCAGGCTGAGGTATTATACCCCCTGCAACTTCCTCCCTAAAATATTATTTAATATTTTTTCCAGTTTCCCCGCTGATATACAACGCATTATTTTCTTTATATCAACATCCTGAAAAGCATTTTTTCTGATGTCATAAAACCATGATATACTTAAACACAGGAAGAAGACATGAAACCACAGAAAGCTACCACAGAAGACACAGAGAAAAATAATTTTAGATTCTTTAAAAGTTCTGTGAACTCAGTGGTCGCCTCTTCTCCAAAAGGATATCCCTTAAAAGGAGTAACGAGACTATGAGAGCACGGATAGGTGGAGGGAAGCTACTTTCGTGAAACCTTTTTTTGTATCTTTTCTCAGTGTTCTCTGTGGTTAATTTTTGACAATACTGTGTAAGGAAAAAGGAGGAGTTATGCACGCGGAAGTCGAAATTGTTGAAGGCGGCCAGTCGATAAAAACAGAAAAAATGAAGCTTAAGCTGGTGAAGGAGTTCAGCGACGGGATTGTTATTTATGAAAATGAAGACGGACGGGCGGTGCTATACTCCAAGGACAAAAATAAGTTTACGCTTGTCTCAATCGATATAGCCTGAGGTGTATAAACCGCGACTAAAAAAACATTTTTCCGCGTAAAGCCGCAAAGGGCGCAAAGAAAAAACATAACCCATGATCCTAAATAAAGCGGTTAACCGCAGATCACAGAGTAATATCAGCGGGCCGGGTTAAAACCGGGCTCTTCAGCCCTGTTTTTTCCCCTCTTCTTTTGAGTACTTTAGCCCCTCTATGATGACCATGCTGAAGACCACGGTGAAGCCTGCGAGTATCCCGAAGATGTTGACGAGCTTGAGATATACGAGTATTGTGAGGACCAAAAAGAGCATGACAATCCGAAACTGGCTGAAAAATAGCACCTTTGTGCCGGCCCTTTGAGAACCCAGGAGGCCCTCAACACCCCATGCAAGGGCCCTGAGGTTCAGAAGACCGAGGACGCCGCCTGTAAGTATGCTGAGGGGGAGTTTCTCCCATTCTATGAAGGCAGAGGCCGCAGCTAGCAGGAACAGAAGGATCAGGGAATTCCTATGTATTTTTTGTATCAGATCCATTGTCCTGCTTGTTGGCAATCCGTAAGAGTTCCCTGAAGCCTGCTATGATCCCGAGTATCAGAAAGATTATGGTAAGCCAGGGAGAGGTGTGGAAGAGGCGGTCAAGGCCATAGCCGATAGCCAGCCCTACAAACGTTGATAAAACCAGGTTTATGCCTATGGTGCTGGCCTGCATCAGCTGTTTAAAAAAAGGTTTTTCCTGCATGTCCATCTCCCCTATTCAATCTCTTCTTCAGATTCAGTGATAAGAAAATCCCGGGTTATCTCTGCTACTTCACGGTAAAAAACGGTTTTTGCTTCTTTTAGCAATTCGTCACAGTAAGAAGGCACCCAATTGAGCAGATGTTCTCCAAGGAAAAGCTTCTGGAGTTCAAATTTACTGGTTTCTATCAGATAGCTCATAAAGAGGAGCTCCAGGTACAGGTGGTCCGGTATGAGCTCGAATCCATCTTCTATCGTAAGACCAGCTCTGGCATACATGTCTGCGACTTCTTCTGCAGAAGAGGTATTTTCAAGTGTGAGGAAAAAGGACTCTATAGGCGGAAGCTTTCCTTCAGGATAGGAAAAGAGACGGTCAAAATCCCTGCGGATCTCCTCGGAGGTCTCATCTGACTCCAGATCGAAATCCTCCTTGATGGTCCTTAGCATGTCTTCTTCAGGCGCCGTGAGGAAAAAATCAGCAAGGAATCTGTAGGCCTCTGCCCTTTCAATATTGCTGTAATCATATACTGCCATAGTTCAGACCCCGGTCCCTGTAAAAAATAAGCTCCCCGCAGGTCGCAGACCTGTGGGGAGCTGCAAAAGTTTTTTATGCTTCTTAATGAGTTTCCTTTAAGTTAAAAACAGGGAAAATCTTGGCGATCACCCAGAATAACGGGAAACGGCATCAGGCCTATCAGCAGCGCTCCTCCAAGGCCTTCCTTGAAGGTCTCCCAGTCATGCGGGATTATCGGCAGATGGTAATGCATATATCCGGCGAAAGAGAGAGAAAACGCCTGGCCGCCTATTACTACGTTCCACCTCATCATGAAGACCCCAAAGAGTACCAGGGACACTCCGAGGACTGCCCTCCTGATGGTCAGTCCCGGCAGCAGGAAGAGTATAAAGGGGATGAGATTTCCTACCCCGTACTGCAGGATGAAAATATCCACAAAATCCTTCCCATAAATGACACTCCTGAGCACGTCCCATGATTTAACAGCAGTGTATCCCCTGAAGATCAGGTCTAAAAGCTCCAGTGTAATTGCCAGGACAAGGAACATGAGGAGATATTTTGCGGTCATCTTGATTACATTTACCTCTGTCCCTGCAAGCTCTTCTTTTGACTCAAAGCGCTGAGCGGCGCTTCTCTTTCTGGATGAGAGCCACTTCCTCAACTCCATAGTGATGATGTAGGTGAGCATGCAAAGCGCTATCCCTGAGACAATGGCGGACATGATGAATATGACAGGCATCAAAGGCGTCATCCATAGGGCGTTTGCCTTGACTGACCCGAAGATGAAGCCTGCATAACCATGAAGGAAGCAGGCCACAGGTATGCCGATTGCGGCCAGGACCTTGATCGCTTTTTCGTCTTTTTTCAGGGTCTCCTCGCTGATATCATATACACCCAGGGTCAGAGAACAAAAGACGAAGAACTTTAACCACTCCAGAAGGCCCTTGTCCTGTTTTTCCTTCAAAGGAAGGGCGACCTCCACAAAATGTTTTCTGTATAAAAACCAGAGTTCTGATGCCACTACCGCCCCATACGCAGAAAAGACAATACCGAAGGCAGCGATGGCGGAGGTGAAGTGCGGCGTCATGAATACGTTGATGCCCCTAAACGGATGCTGGAGGTGCAGGATTATAGGGATAGGCGCTACAAAGAGAAGCGCGAATGAAAATACAAGGGCGAAACGGGCCATCTCTTTGAGCTGCTTGACGCCGAAGACGTGGTAGAGTGATGAGAGCACAAAGGCCCCTGCAACAAGCCCGGTCATGAAAGGATACATGACGATCTGTACACCCCAGTAGATATATTCGTTCGGATAAACAAAAAGTTCTTTTACTGTCCAGATTTCTCCATGCACCATGTTATTTCACCTCCCTGTCAAGGCCAATGTAAAAGGCCTGAGGTTTTGTCCCGAATTCTTCTTTCAGTATCCCGACCCGTTCTGTCATGATGATCTTTGTGACAGGATCATTAGGGTCCTTGATATTGCCGATCTGCCGTGCGCCGAAGGGACATGCATCGACGCAGGCGGTCTTGAGGCCCTTGGTGATCCGGTGGTAACAAAAGTTGCATTTCTCTGCGGTATGGTATATTGGATGGAAGAACCTGACGCCGTAAGGACAACCCATGATACAGTAGCCGCAACCGATGCACCAGGTCCTGTCTACCATGACAACACCGTCAGGCACCTGATAGGTCGCCCCCACAGGGCAGACCTGAACACACGGAGGATTTTCGCACTGGTTGCAGAGCTTGGGTACAAAGAACGCCTTTTCTATATCTTCCTTCTTGATGTCCTGGAATTTTCCCATCCCGAGGTCTATCTTGCTGGTGGTAAAGCCGTCTCGCCCACCTTTAGGGGTATCTGCAAAGGTATGACCTTCTTTTGTCATGACATATCTTTCAACCCATGTCCTTGTCACGTTCGCATCATAGGGGATCTCATTTTCCTTTTTGCACGCCTTGACACAGAATCCGCAGCCGACACATTTATAGGTGTCGACGAGGAATGCCCAGCGGACTTTTGACGTGTCCGATTTGTCCGCAAAGAGTTTTTTGGGATTAATAATCTCGAAGGCTGCAAGGGGGAGGGCGATGCCCGCGATCCCTTTTACGGTATTTTTCAGAAAGTCTCTTCTGTTTATCATTTTAATCCCTCCAGGCTCGGCTTATGCGGGTTATGGCACATAACGCATTCGATGTCAGGATTGTGCTTGTCAGGGTCTATACCCCTGATATTGGCCCTTCCGCTTGTGGGGTATGGAAGGCGGGTATGACATCTCAGACATAATCCCCTGCTTCTGTCTATGGGTAGTTTAGGAGGGTCAGAAGGATGCCCAAGGGCTGGCCCATGACAGTTTTCGCATTGTATGATCGCATGAGGGGTCATCATTATGCTTTCATACTTGTCAGGATGACAGGTTTTGCAGTAATCAGAACCCTGATATTTGACTGTAACCTTTTCCCAGTCCCCGACATTGGCAGCTCTGTACCATCCGTACATATATCCCCTCTCATGGACTCCAAAACTTTTGGGGACGTAGAAGAATCTGGCGACAAGGACAAGAGCGACAAGACCGAGTACTACCCAGAGAGGCCTTAAAACATGACTTTTCATAGGCTGCACCTCATAAATTAGTTACTGCCTTAATTATACTATAGATTTAAAAATGGGGCCGGATATTTTTATCCGGCCCCGGCCAAACTTAAAATCTATTATTTTAGAAAAGCCTTCGGGTCTCTATATTCATGACAGGTCACACAGGTTTTTTTGGCCTGTTCCGGTGTGACCCTCCAGACATGCGGCTTGTGGCACTGGCTGCATTTCATGCCCATGACCTGAATATGGGTCTTGTGTTTGCCGATATCGATGATATTCTGATGGCATGAGAAGCAGTTGCCCCAGTCAGGCCTGGCGGATTTGTGTGGCTTGTGGCATTCATAGCAGTTGAACTGCATTGGCGCACCTTCAGGCCTGTTTATCTTTATTGCCCGGCTGATCGTTTTTTCGTCAGGCTGGAAATGTGTCACATCAAGCGTCCCGTCTGCGATGAGCTCTTTTCTGTATTTTTCGCTGCCGTGGCAGAAGAGGCACTTCTTCGGGCCCGGCCTGCAGGTCTGTTGTCCTGTCAGTATGGCAGTTCAGGCAGGCAAGTTTCTCCATCCCTGTTCCGTGCACTTGCTTTGCCCTTGTGGCAGGTCAGGCAATATCTTTCCTCAAGGCTGAACTGATGGGTCCTGTAGCCGTGACATTTGGTGCACTCGATCTTCTCCATAAAAACATGTTTTGCGTGGTATCTTGAATGGCTGATGTTTGGAGCGTTCGGGAATTTTTTGTCCGTCTCCCAATGGCAGGAAAAACATATCTTCCACGGCACAATAACTTCGCC
Organism: uncultured Nitrospira sp.; assembly: GCA_963801505.1. Lineage (GTDB taxonomy): Bacteria > Nitrospirota > Thermodesulfovibrionia > Thermodesulfovibrionales > UBA6898 > JAOUFP01. The sequence goes on along the minus strand of CAWDEY010000011.1, from coordinate 158,405 downwards.
GTGCCGCGGTGAAACCTTGTTATGGCCGAGTACGACAAAGTTGTATAGTTGTCTCATCTGGTCTATCTTTGTGGAGTGGTGACACTCATGGCAGCCTATTCCATTATGCACGCTTTGTCCCCATGCCTTGTTTGCTTTATCATGAACATGACAGACAGAGCATGAATTGGGATTGTTTTCGAAATAATCGTTGACCTTGTAAGCTGTGTAGAGGACCCCAAGTGAAAATATGAGCAGGCAAGTGATGATTATGACTTTGGCCTTGGTTGAAATGCCTGTGCTAAACCACGTACCTATCCTTCTGAAAAGAGAAAACGGATTAAACATGAAAAAAGCCTCCCCTGTAATCTTTTAAATTCTTTTTATATTTTTTTGAGTGCTTCAAACGCAGCTTTTACAGTATTGTCGATATCTTTTTCCGTATGTGCAAGTGACATGAACCCGGCCTCAAACTGGGATGGGGCGAGGTTAATGCCTCTTTCAAGCATATGGCTGAAAAATCTCGAAAATTTTTCCGTGTCAGCTGTTTTTGCTGTCTTGTAATCATATACGTCGGTATCTGTAAAATAAGTACAGAACATGCTGCCGGCCCTGTAGAAGCGTGTCTTTACGCCTGCCCGTTTCGCTGCATCAATCAGGCCTTTTTCGAGCATGGCGGATTTTTTTTCAAGCTCGTCTATAGGCGCCCTTTTTTGAAAGCTCCCTGATGGTCTCTATCCCTGCTGTCATCGCCAGAGGGTTTCCTGAGAGTGTTCCGGCCTGGTACACAGGCCCTTCAGGGGATATCAGGGACATGATCTCTTTCCTGCCGCCGTAGGCGCCGACAGGCAGTCCGCCTCCTATTACCTTTCCAAGGCATGTCATATCAGGCTTGATCCCGTAATATGCCTGTGCACCGCCAAAGGAGACCCTGAAGCCGGTCATGACCTCGTCGAATATGAGAACAATGCCGTGTTTTTTTGTCAATTTCCGGAGTGTTTCGAGAAAACCCTGTCTGGGCAGCACGCAGCCGATATTGCCCACAACAGGTTCGATAATCACGCAGGCGATTGAACGCCATTCCTTCTCTATCATATTCTTTAAAGCAGCTATATCATTGTAAGGAAGCGTCAAGGTATTTCTTGCGTAGGACTTCGGCACTCCAGGACTGTCAGGCAATCCGAAAGTTGCGGCGCCTGAACCTGCTTTAACCAGCAGACCGTCTGCGTGGCCATGGTAGCAGCCTTCGAATTTTATGATCTTGTCTCTTCCTGTGAATCCCCTTGCCGCCCTTATGGCGCTCATGGTTGCCTCGGTCCCTGAATTTACCATTCGCACCTTGTCCATTGAAGGATAAATTTTCAGTACGAGTTCTGCCAGTTCTATCTCAAGCGCGGTGGGGGCCCCGAAGCTGGTGCCTTTGGATACCGCATTTTTCAGTGCCCTGGCAACTGCGGGATGGACATGGCCGAGTATCATCGGTCCCCAGGACAAGACATAATCTATATAGGAATTCCCGTCAACATCATAGATTTTTGAACCCTTTGCCTTTTCTATAAAAAGAGGATTGCCTCCAACGGCCCTGAAGGCCCGAACAGGACTGTTTACTCCACCGGGGATTACACGAAGGGCCTTCTGAAAGAGCTTTCTGGATTTGTCGTAGTTTTTCATTGCAAAAATAATTTATCATAAATAAACTTTTCTTGTCAAAAAATGACCTATAAAATTTTCATTGATATATGATATAACAAATGTAATTTATTTCTGGAGGCTAGTTAATGAAAAAGATAGCAATTGGTTTGGTTTTGACTTTAGCACTGATTTCCTGTTCAAAAAAGGGAGTGGAACAGAAAGGGCCTTTTCTTGCAAAGGTCGGCAATGCCACGATAACGCAGGCTGATTATGACAGGGAATTCAAGTCTTTGCCTGAATACGCTCAACAGATCTTTGCAGGTGAACAGGGCAAGGAAAAATTCCTCAACGAGATCATCAATAAAGAGATGCTTTACCAGGAGGCGCTCAAGAAAGGCCTGGACAAGACACCTGAATTCCAGAAGAAAGTGGAAGAATTCAAAAAGATAACGCTCGTTACAGAACTTTTTGAAAAAGATGTCATGGCAAAGGCGAAGGTCTCTGATCAGGAAGTAAAGGATTATTATGACAAGCACAAAGAGGAATTCGTTCCGACGACGCAGATAAAGGCAAGTCATATACTCGTCAAGACAGAGGATGAAGCAAAAAAGGTGCTGGAGAGATTGAAGAAGGGTGAAAAATTCGCAGATATCGCAAAGGCTGTTTCGATAGACAAAGGCTCTGCAGTAAACGGCGGGGACCTTGGTTATTTCTCAAAGGGCCAGATGGTCCCTGAGTTTGAAAAGGCAGCGGCAAGTCTGAAGGTCGGAGAGATCAGTGTCCCCGTCAAGACACAGTTTGGCTATCATATAATCAAGGTGACCGACAAAAAGAAGGGTGCCCCTGTAGAATTCGACAAGGTCAAAGACATGATTTCCCAGAAACTTTCGGGTGAAAAACAGAAAGAGGCCTTTGAACAATATATCGCGGAACTGAAGAAGAGTTACAAGATCGAAATCAACAAAGATGCCTTGGCAAACACTTCCGCCGGAGCTGAAAAGAAAGAGGTCCCTGCTGTTGAACCCGAGCAGCCGAAGAAAAACGTAGAAGAGCAGAAGAAAAAATAAAATAAGCTGTATTGCTGATCTAAAAAGGCGGGGTTGAATATCCCGCCTTTTTTTATTTCAACGCAGATGCGTTTGCTGCCGATCTGTTTCATGAACTCTACCCATATAGGCAGGGCTGCCATGGACCCTGTTTCTTTATTGCCTATTGGTGTGTGATTGTCTCTGCCGACCCATACGCCTACAGCGAGACTGTCATCGAACCCTATAAACCAGGCATCTGAATAATTATTGGTAGTGCCTGTTTTTCCGTACACAGGTCTTCCGAGTTTTTTTGCCTTTGTTGCTGTACCTTCACTGACAACCGCTCCGAGGAGTATCCGCATCTCCCTGACTGTGTCTTCATTGAGGACCTCTGTCTGTTTTGGGTATATCTCCTCGAGGACTATTTTGTCCCTGTTTTCGATCCGCGTATAGGACATGGGCTCCATTTTTTCCCCTGTAGCAAAAACACGAATAGGCCTGTACCATCTCCAGAAGAGTGACGTCTGAGGCCCCTAAGGCCAACGGAAGATATGGCTGCAGGGTGCTTTTTATTCCCAGCCTTTGGGCTGTCTCGATGATGTCTTCCACCCCAAACCAGCTTGCAAGCCTGACAGTTGCTGCATTCAGGGATTTTGCAAGGGCGGTCTTCAGTGTCACCTCCCCGTGATATTTTCCGTCATAGTTTTTCGGTGACCACAGCTGGCCACGACGCGCACCCTTGAATGATATAGGACTATCGTTAATAAGGTTTTCAGATGTCATACCTCCTTCGATCGCGGTGGCGTATACAAAAGGCTTAAATGCAGAGCCGGGCTGCCGTAAGGCCTGGGTCGCCCTGTTAAACTGGGTTTGCCAGAAATCGAATCCCCCGACCATGGCCCTGATCTGGCCTGTGTGTATATCGATTGCCACCAATGCCGCCTGAATACCAGGCTTTTCCCTTTTTTCTATGTTTTTTACTCCATCTGAGAGGGCCTTTTCAGCTATGTGCTGCATGTTAAGATCGATAGTAGAATATACCTTATAACCTGAAGTGTATATATCGGTGCCGTATTTTTGTTCAAGATGCTGCCGCAGAAGTTCCACAAAATAAGGCGCTTCATATTTCCTGTACGAGGGTGATGGCGGCAGGGGTTCCTCTAGAGCCTTGCTGTACTGGTCTTTTGTTATGAACTTCTGGCCGAGCATAGCCGTCAGCACTGTTGTCCGCCGCTCTTTGGCCTTTTGAGGATTTTTAAATGGAGAATACAGCGAGGGTGCCTTGGGAAGAGCTGCGAGGAGGGCGGCCTCAGCGATCGAAAGTTGATCCGAGTGTTTTCCGAAATAGGTCTGGGCGGCAGCTTCTATGCCGAAGGCCCTTGTGCCGAAATAGGTCTGGTTGAGATAAAGGCCGAGAATCTCATCTTTTGTATAGCGTTTCTCTATCTGTATCGAGATGACCGCTTCTTTGATCTTCCTGACAAAGGATTTTTCGGGCTTTAAAAAAAGCATTTTGGCTAGCTGCTGGGTTATGGTACTGCCTCCCTGCACCATGCCGCCTGCCCTGATATCCTGCATCAGCGCGCGGAGTATGCCGATAAAATCGATCCCCGGATGGCTGTAAAAACGGACGTCCTCGATGGCGATGAAGGCCTTTTTTACATGGTCAGGTATCTGGTAACTGGGTACGAAGGTCCTTCTTTCGTAGTAGAATTCGGCGAGGACCCTGCCTTCATCCGAGTATACCTTTGTGGATTCAGCAGGGACATATTCTTCAATGGCGTTTACCCTGGGCAGATCTGAAAGGGTCCAGTAGACCAGCCCTCCGATAATGCCGCAGATTGCGCAGAGCGAGACAAATACATAAAGCATTTTTCGGGTCCGGGCTTTTTCCTCCGCGCGGCTGATATCTTGTTTAAGTCCGGACATTGCTGCTTTTATCTGATCTGATAAGCATTCTCTATCGCCTTGACCTTTTTCAGCCTTCTTTTGTGACGCGCAGCGTTTGAGAATTTAGCGGCGAGAAATACCCTGACAACTTCATTTGCAAGTTCCGGCCCTATCACCCTTGCTCCGAGACAGAGCACATTCATGTCGTCATCCTCTACACCCTGCCGAGCTGAGAAAGTGTCATGGCAGACTGAAGCTCGTATGCCAGGGAATTTGTTCGCAGCTATGCAGGCGCCCACGCCGCTGCCGCAGATGAGTATTCCGCGCTTTGCCTTTTTGCTGATGATAAGTTCTGCGACGGCCCTTGCAAAGTCAGGATAATCCGATGGCGCCTCCGTATATGCTCCTGCGTCCAAGACAGTATGTCGCAGGTCTTTAAGCAGGATTATGAGCGCCTGCTTCAGATGAAACCCACCGTGGTCTGCGCCTATGGCGATAATCATTTCTTCAACAGTTTCTGCGACTGGTTTACTATATTATCGACTGAGAAACCGAATTTTTCGAAGAGGACTTTTGCCGGCGCTGAGGCCCCGAAACGATCCATGCCTATCACCTCTCCCTTCAGGCCCACATATTTATACCAGCCCAAAGTCGCGCCTGCCTCAACAGCAAGCCTTTTTTCAACTGCGGGAGGGAGTACCCTGTTTTTGTAGGCTGCAGGCTGACTTTCAAAAAGTTCAAAACACGCCATATTAACTACCCTCACCTTTGTTCCGGATTTTCTCATTACCTCGGCTGCTGCAAGCACAAGATGCACCTCAGCCCCTGAGGACAGGAGGATCAGGTCAGGAGTCCCCTTCGAATCCGAAAGAACATAGCCACCCTTTGCAAGGTCTTCGGCAGGGCCATGTTTTTTTCTGTCTATAACAGGCAAATTCTGCCTTGAAAGAACCAATGCATGGGGCCTGCTTGGGTCCTTCAGCGCTACCCTCCATGCTTCGGCTGTTTCATTGGCGTCTGCCGGTCTGATCACATTAATATGCGGCATTGCCCTGAGACTTGTGAGATGGCCTATTGGCTGATGGGTAGGACCGTCCTCGCCCAGGCCTATGGAATCGTGGGTGAAGACATAGATAACATGCGTACCCATCAATGCAGCGAGTCTTATCGCAGGCCGCATATAGTCTGAAAACACTAGAAAGGTCCCACCGTAAGGGAGCAGCATCCTGCTTAGGGCCATGCCGTTTAGTACCGCGCCCATCGCATGTTCCCTGACCCCGAAGTGAATATTCCTTCCGGCTTTCGCAGTCCCGAAATCAGGGTATTTTTTCAAACGGGTATTATTGGACGGCGCGAGGTCGGCCGAACCACCGATGAGGTTGGGGAGTTTGTCCGCTATCGCGTTTAAGACCTTGCCTGAGGCGCTTCTTGTGGCAATTGCGCCGTCGGCAGGTGTAAATACAGGCAGGAGCTCTTCCCAGCCTTCCGGGAGATTTTCACTTGAAAAAGTCTGCCATTTTTCCGCAAGCCAGCCGTATTTTTTACTGTATCTGCTGAAAAGAGCGTTCCATGCGGTTTCAAGCTTTTTCCCGGCTTGTACCGCCTTTCTCATATGCTTCAGCGCTTCTCCGGGTATATAAAATTTCCTGTCCGGCCAGCCGAGGTTTTCTTTTGTGAGTTTCAGTTCCTCTTCACCAAGAGGAGAACCATGGGCGTCGGCGGTGTCCTGCTTGTGCGGGCTGCAGCACCCTATGTGAGTACGCACTAGTATTAGCGATGGTTTACTTTTTTCTTTTTTAGCGGAGGCTATTGCCTTTTCAATGCCTTTGAGGTCATCTCCTTCGACGCGCTGCACATGCCAGTCATAGGCCTCGAACCTTTTAAATACGTCTTCAGTGAAAGCGAGTTCCGTTGACCCCTCGATGGTTATCTTGTTGTCAGAATAAAGATAGACTATCTTGCCGAGTTTGAGATGGCCCGCGAGAGAGGCCGCCTCAGAGGAGATACCCTCCATTAGGTCCCCATCACTCACAATCCCGTAGATGTTGTAGTCCACGACAGGGAAGCCCGGCTTGTTAAATGTCTCCGCAAGGTATTTCTCAGCCATTGCCATACCAACACCCGTGGCGAACCCCTGTCCAAGAGGACCGGTTGTTGTCTCTATACCGCACTGGATACAGTATTCAGGATGCCCCGGGGTCGGGCTCTCCCACTGCCTGAAGTTCTTTATATCATCCAGAGAGATTTTATGACCCGTAAGGTGCAGAAGGCTATAGAGGAGCATGGAGCCGTGTCCTGCTGAAAGGACGAACCTGTCACGGTTATGCCATATCGGGTCCTTCGGATTATGTTTAAGGAATTTCGTCCACAATACGTATGCCATTGCAGCATCGCCCATCGGCATGCCGGGGTGTCCGGAATTCGCCTTCTGAACAGCATCAGCTGAAAGCATCCTTATCGTGTTGATACAGAGTTCGTCGATATTAGTCTTTTTCACTGGTTCTCCTCCGATATGGTTTCATCTTTCTTTTAAAATATGCAAAAACAAGATGCAGTGATCTTGATTTTTCTGCCGGGAACTCTTAGATGGTACTAAAATACCGTTCATAAGGTCAAATGGAATTGAGGTTTATCCTGCAATCATTCAATTACGGGTTTAACACTCTACATTAAAGAAGGATTCCCGACGCGCTTCACTTACGGGAATGACAGAGAAAAGCTTTCGCCTCGGGATTTGTCATTCCGGCTTGTCCGGAATCGTTCCGGGCAGTTCATAGATGATGGTAATGAGGCTCTATAAATGTCGGTCTTAGCACTTGCTTTGGAGCGCCTCTTTTGTCATTCTTTCTGCTGTTTCAAATACAGCCTTTTTGCCCTCCTCAGTCCGTGCCTCAATATAAAACCTGACCTTGGGCTCTGTGCCTGAAGGCCGGATCATCAGCCATGAGCCGTCATCAAAGATTATCTTTGTGCCGTCAACTGTTATCAGGTCTGTTACTGTCCTGTTCTTTCCCCCTATATCCAAAACAGAGCCCCTTTTGTATTGTTCTTTTATTACCGAAAGCCTTTGCAGCAGCGGCCCGCCGACCAGGGAACGGTCTACTGATATTCCTGAGCGGTCCGGATAATAGTGTCCGAATTCATCCATAATTTCCATGAGATATTCACTGAGGCTCTTCCCTGTGACAGCCATTATCTCCAGGGCCAGAAGCAGACCGAAGAGTGCGTCCTTTTCAAGGGTATGGTTATACCCGGATATTCCGTCCGATTCTTCAAAGGCCACGATGGCCTTCTCAGTAGATGTTTGCAGCAGATAGGGCCTGAAATTCTTAAATCCAACCTTTGTTTCCTTTACGGGGATGCCGAGTTTTTTTGCAATAGCATTGACAAAGTTACTTGTTCCGACTGATTTTGCCACGACACCGTTTATCCCCCTGTGTACATGGAGGAAATGCAGCGCCATGCCGCCGAAATAGTTCATCGGGACCTGCATGAACCCGTCAGCAAACCTTATCCTGTCTCCGTCAGGGTCCATGATGACCCCCAGTTTTAGCCGAGCATTGCTTTCCTTTAAGACCTTCTCGACACCCGCCATGTTTTTTTCAGACGGTTCAGGCGCGGTCCCGCCGAAGAGATAATCATCCGTTGTCCTGAGATAATGTATTTTGGGGCTTTCGCCGATGATCCTCTGCAGTCTGCCTCTTGTTGCTCCGTGAACATTGTCAACGCAGATAATGCAGTCCGAGCTTTTAATGAAGTCCTGTACCTTTCCTATATCTAAGGTTTTTCTTTCCAATATATACCTGATATAGACGGAAGTAAGGTCAATCTTCTCTACAACAGTTGTTTTTGACGATCGTATATTAATCGATTTCTCCATCATGCCGTTGGCTATCTCTTCTATTTTCTCAGTGATCTCAGAGCCTGCAGGCCCTCCGTCAGATGGATTGAACTTGAAGCCTGAATAATTAGCAGGATTGTGCGAGGGGGTGAGGTTTATGGCACAGGCTGCATGGAGGAGTTCTATCGCTGAAGAGAATTCAGGTGTTATGGCCTCGCCTGCATACCAGGTCTTTATCCCTTCTCTTTGAAGAAGCCCGAGGACCTCCATCGCAAAGTCAGGGCCCAGGAAACGGTTATCATGACCTACTATAACCCCCCTGCTCTGTATTTCCCTGAAGTCTTTTACCCCCATGGCCTCCATCACATTTTTGTTGCCCTGCCTGAACATCTCAATTATCGCGGCAGTTACAACGCGGACATTATGAAAGGTGAAATCAGTCCCGATCTCACCGCGCCAGCCAGAGGTGCCGAATACGATTTTTGCAGGAGCAGTATTTTCCCTCGCAAACTTCTCTATAACAGACAATAAGCCTTTATTTCGGTCAGCATCCGACAATATCGATCTCCAGCACACGGCTGCATTTTCATACTGTTCCGTCATTGGACCTCCGAATAATTTTATAAAGCTTATTTTACCACAGATGGTCTCTGCGGCAAAGAGACGGTCGATGTAGGCATTCAGTTATTGGGGAGATCAAGAAAGATTCTGGACAAGCCGGAATGACAAATCATGGAGAAACGTCATTCCCGCAAGTGCAGAGCGTCGGGAATCCTTCTTTAAGCCACTACCCCAGTCCACTGAATGTTTACCGGGCCGATGACCGGTTTTCTTCTAAGAAGATTGTCAAATATGATATTATAACGGACTTTTTTATTATCAGGAGGATATAGATGGCCAAGAATTACAATATAGCGTTGATCCCGGGTGACGGGACAGGGCCAGAGGTTGTCAGAGAGGCTGTAAAGGTTATCAATGCTGCTGCTGACAGGGGCGGTTTTAAATTGGCGTTTACGGAATTTGACTTCGGGGCTGCCCGTTATTTAAAGACCGGTGAGACGCTGCCTGACAGCGCGATTGACGAGTTCAAAAAGTTTGACTCCATGTTCCTGGGCGCAATAGGACATCCGGACGTAAAGCCCGGCATCCTCGAAGCAGGTATCCTGCTTAAGATCCGGTTTGCACTGGACCAGTATATAAATCTCAGGCCTGTGAGGCTCTATCCCAACGTGGAGACCCCGCTTAAGGACAAGGGTCCTGAGGATATTGATTTCGTGGTCATCCGCGAAAACACCGGCGGCATTTACACAGGCCATGGCGGCGCAACCCGTGTCGGCACGACCGAGGAGATCGCCACACAGCTGATGGTATACGACCGCCGTACAGTGGACCGCTGCCTGAAGTATGCCTTTGAACTTAAGAAGAAGCGAAACGCAATGAATCCTAAATATGCGGCAAAGCCGATTACGCTTATCCACAAGCGCAATGTTCTCACCCATTGCGGCGACCTCTGGTACCGCGCCTTTGAAGAGATGGGTTCAAAGCAGTACCCTGAACTAAAGCGCGACTATAACCATGTAGATGCCGCGAATATGTGGTTTGTTAAGAACCCGGAATGGTTTGACGTGGCTGTCACTGAAAACCTTTTCGGTGATATCATTACTGATCTCGGCGCGATGATCCAGGGGGGCCTTGGTGTGGCCTCAGGCGGCAACATCAACCCCGAAGGTGTATCCATGTTTGAGCCAATGGGAGGAAGTGCACCGAAGTACGCAGGACAAAACGCGATTAACCCCATGGCGGCCATAGGTGCTGCTATGATGATGCTCGAGGCGCTTGGCGAAACAAAGTCTTCGCAGGCGATCGAGGCGGCCATGATAGCAGTAATGCAGAAGATGACGAGCCAGGCTGCCGGAAAGATGGGGTATTCAACTACTGAAGTAGGAGACATGGTTGCAAAGCTTGTTTCATAAAGTGCAGACACTTCTTTTGATTTGACCGGATTTTTGAAGCGGATGCTCTAAGGGCATCCGCTTTTTTTTATCCACGAGAAGTACCAAAATGCCTTTTACTATACGAATGATTCATGGCCTTCAGGTGTTTGCCGGCAATACCGCATAAGCGTATTTGACAATCCAGCCAATTAGTGATAAGTCTTTTTATATAACACAATTCATCTCAAGGTGTTAAACCACTCAGTTCAGATTTATCAAATACCGGATGAAAGCAGGCTGGCTCTATACTCGTAGACTAAAAAAAATAGCAGTCAAACCAGAACAGGCAATGCGGTCGAGCTCTGACCATAAAAAGTGAGCGGGCAATAGTGCCGGACTCGTGAGGGAAGCTGGCTCTTCCCTCACGAGAAACAATGATGTAATGAAAAGGTGGCAGTCATTGGCAAATACAAAAAAAGCTTTAACCTTCAAATGTTGAATGAAAGACGCAATGTTAAGGAAGCGTTGGAAGCATAGAAAGGACCACCAGTAATTGTTCCATCTAAAGGGATTGGATAGTTGAAGGCACAAAAAAAGAATCCGGTATGGAAGGGTTCAGTGAATATTTGTCGATGACCGTCTGTGCTATCTTCAATCCTCCAGCATAGTTGGTGATTTTGAAAGGAAATACAACGCCCTCGACTTTCCTGAAATCGGAGAACTCTGCAGAAAGGGCTATCTGTTTGTTGTTTTCACTGAAATAAGCGGTAACTCTTACTATAAGAAAAGTCTGCTTATCGACAGAAATATCCATGACAGTGCCCTCTTTGTCTTTTAGCCTGAAGGTCTCTATATTATCGCCATTTTCACTCGACAGGCCTGCCGACCTTATGCGATAAGCGCCGTTGACGAGATCGTGGAGTATGTTTAAATGTTTGTATTGATATACCATAGACAAAAAACGCGGGCCATAGACTTCCTCAAAGGGCAGGGTATCAGAGCTCCTGTACCCCTTTTCGCCGTTTAAGATCCTCACTTCAGATGAATGCTCGTATTTGGTTTCCACACGGAGCTTTCCACCCCGGCTGAAATAAAACTCATAGGTCCCCTGGTCATGCAGCATGAAGGCCTCAATTTTTCCTTTTGCATGAACGGCATGAATACCTTCGATAACTTCTTTGCCGCCATAAGCCTCAATTACCTTATTAATTATCGAGGTGATTCTTTGGGCCTCACTTGACGGTCCCTCTGCACAGAAGGTCTTTGTGCCTGAGACAAGGGGGACAAGAAGGAAGAACATTAGTATGTAAAAGAAACCACGCATCCGATGTATCATATGCTAATCCTGTTCACAGTTAATGATACTGTTTTTAAAAGAGTCATTTCAAGTTGTATCGAATGTTTCGAGCGAATAGGGGGTGGCAGGATTAAACGGAAAGCCGGGCAGTAATCGTCCGGGGAATGCGGAAATGGTCAACTTTTCATTTGCTTTCCGGAAATCTGAAACACTTGAGCTGTTTTGGGATCTGGTGCATGAAGGCCTCAAGCCGTGTCAGTTTATTGCCTCCCTGCTGTTCTTCATAAATCAATGTCAAAAGAGGAATATTGCCATAGTCAGGTCTCATTCGTTGAAGAATGCTTGTAAGCACGTTTCCGTAAGAGCAGTTTTGTGTAATTACATTGATAATCCCGCGGGCGCCCTTCTCGACTGCTTCGATGACGCAGCCCACAGGCGATATTATGGCCGTGGATAAATCGTTGCTCAGATATTTGGACGTCTTCTCATAGATCTCCTCCGGCGAAATGTCAAAATTGTTAAGAATATCATTCTCAAATATACGACGTACCTTCTGGTCCTGGTGTTTAAGCTCCAGGTTAATCAGAAGATGCTGGATCAGCTTTATATACTCGGACTGTTTTCTGTATTTTTTTATCCTCGAAGCCATTACCAGTGGAATGACATCTACCATAAACCGCGGGACAAAGATGACCCCGTCGAGTCGTTCAAGGTTCAGATAAAGGTCGTTATTTGCAAAGGAGTTAAGCCGCGTATAGTAATCTCCAGTGACAACGACGAACTTTTTTGAGACGGACTTATCGATATCTATTCCGTCAAACACAGAAAGGGCATACTCTATCCCGTTGATTATATCACCCCGCTCAATCCCTCTACAGATGTGATTTCTCGCGATTTTGTAAGCAATGTCCGAGGCCCCCTTTTCAACTTCGTACGGCCTTGATTCGTGGAATTTCTGTAATATCCTGTCCAGGGCTGCCATGCCTATGTAAAGGTTGTCAACGATCCTGACTTGCTGAATTAGCGGTATGTTTTCACCAAACAACTGATCAAAGGTGCCGATTACAGGCAATTCACCCGACTGGTAAGGACTCCCTGCATAGATGGTGTTTTGCCCGTACAATTTGAGCCTGCAGTCGCCGTTCATAAACATAAAAAAAGCGGCATTTTTTTCAAAGCTACTTTTCTTTAATAAACTGATATAGTCACCCATCAGATTTATAAACGGCTGACACTCGCCCCCGACAGAGTGTTGTTTGCCCATCTCACGGACCCTGTCACCCGGCGGCGGAAGTACGACTGCGTCAGTCCCGTTCGCCCTTAAAACCGATGCAATGATGTAGGCATGTTCAGAAAAATGAGGTATATAAATTTTTTCATATCTGATAACCGGACGTACGTGAACAACCCCCTTTGCAGCAGAGCTGACCATATCACCCCGCCTGAAGTTCATGACCTCGTCGTTAAAGGCCTCAAGACGGGTAATGATCCCGGCATCAGCAGTATGTTCGTCGATCTCAACGACCAATATCGGTTTGTCTGACAGCGCATTTTCGAGATATCTGAAGCTTGCCGGATCAGGGCCGCAGCCATAGTTCGTCAGAATAATCGGGAAAAGCCTGGGGTCTTTATTTACAGTCATTGCGCCCTGGAGCATCCTGCGGCTGTAGTACCACCTCATCTCAGGATAAGCCTCAGGCAACCCCACGGAAGGCGGTCCGATCACGTCTGAGGGCAGAGCCTCCATCCCCAGTGCCTGCAGCTTCTTAAACAGGCCCATGTTGAGTTCCGGGTCATACACTGTGTAGGGTTTGCCAAAGACAACGAAGACCGTGTCGTCACTGCCGCGACTTTCAAGGAATTTTTTGCCGAGGCTGTATCTGGCCTCCCTGTGTCTTTTGAAATCCTCTACTGCAAACCGGTAACATTCCTTAAGCCTGCCCCCCTCTATAAAAGGTTTTAAGGCTGAATCGAGGAAGGATTTCTCCTGATGTAGTTTGTATGCCAAAGAGGTCAATTTTGTCTCATAGCCGTCGATATCATAGCCGTTTGAAAGAGTCTGAGTTATTACTTTTGTTCCAAATGAGGCGGAAATAAATTCAGGGACGCTTTGAATATATGGGCAATGCTCAACTTCAGGATCATCTGACTCCCATACAGGGATGTTGACGTGACCGGGCACAAATATAGATTCAATGCCTTTTTCTATCAGGTCAAGTACATGGCCGCAATATACCTTTACAGGCAGACAGGTCTCTACAGTAACACGTGACATACCCTGCTCTATAAGCTGCCGTGTTGTCTGCTGGGAAGGGACAACGCGAAAACCCGCGCGAGTAAAAAAACTGTTCCAGAGAGGATAATACTCGTAAAACAGGAGTCCGCGTGGAAAACCTATGGATTTCAATGGGTTGTCCGTTTCCGGAACAGGCGGAGAAAGGAACAGAGTATTAATTTCTTCAAGCAATTCAGCAGGGCTTGACCTTCGCTGCAGTTTTTCCTGTTTCATTGTTTTCGTAGTTTTCCCCTGAATGTCTCTTTCGTATTTCCCACAGACGCCGCCGAAGAACACCTCTGAACCGCCCACTGAAAGCTGTCTTATATAACACTGGTTTGAACAGCCAGAGCACTGAAACGCCTTTACTTCTCTGATCTCTCCAAGAGATCGGGGCCTGTAACCTGAGGTCGAATAGTCCCCGCGCAAATATGCCTCCCTGGCGAGTAAGGCCGCACCAAGGGCGCCGATTACTTTATGGTGGTCCGACACATAGACCGGCTTATCAAGCAGATTTTCAAAGGCGCTCCTTACCGCCTGATTTGCAGCGACCCCGCCCTGAAAACTGATCAGCTTTCCAAAGGGTTTATGCTGGGCCACACGGTCGAGGAAATTTCCGGCAACTGCATAGCTCAGGCCTGCAAGAAGGTCCTCAATGGCGTAACCCTTTTGTATATAGTGCACAAGGTCGCTCTCCATAAACACCGTGCATTTATTGCCTAACCTGACCGGGGCAGCGGACCTGAGAGCCAGGAGCGAAAAATCATGCTCCAGGTCTATATGCAGTCTCAGAGCCTGCTCCTGAAGGAAAGACCCTGTGCCTGCGGCGCATAAGCGGTTCATCTGAAAATCAAGCCGGCTGTCCCTGCTGAGTGTAATGAACTTTGCATCCTGTCCGCCGATTTCTATGATTGTATCGCAGTTTGGAATAAGGTGTCTGGTGCCGCGCACCTGCGCGGATATTTCGTTTCTTACTACGTCCGCCCCCAGGACCTTTGCGCCCAGGTATCTTCCGCTCCCTGTAACGCCCAGACCAAGGACGTTCTCCTTAAGACTTTTTTTATCAAACTCTTTGAATAGTTCTATAAGCTTCTCAAGTACTTTACCCTGTGAATAACAGTAATCACTGTACAGAATCTCTCCCTGAGGGTCTATTGCCACAAGCTTTTCGCTTACAGAGCCGATATCTATACCAACGAATATCCCGGTATCTCCTGACATAATTCCACGGCCTTCCTGGTGTAAGGTTATGAAACTATCTCTACTTTTCTCTGCTTTTTTGGATAGTACCGGATAGAACGAATCTTCTCGGTCGGCATACCGCATGCCTTGTTTTATTTCGAGCTGTTCCATGATATCTGCTAATGTCCATATATTAGTGGAAGGACCCTTTTCACTTGCAAGCAGTGCCGCACCATAAGCTCCCATGGTATTGTAATGCTCCGGCACTATAAGCTCTCCGTCATTTAAATGCAGCAGGTCGCAAAAGGCCTTTTTAAGGGCGAGATTTGAAGCAGTGCCGCCCTGAAAGGAGATGACTGGCTGAAGTGTGCGGCCGCGGACAAGATTGCTCAGGTAATTCCGGGCCAGGGAATACGCCACGCCTAAAAGTATATCGGACATGGGGGTCCCCTTTTGCTGCAGATGGATCATATCGGTCTTGGCAAATACAGCGCATCGTCCGGCTATATGGGCAGGAGTCCCGGCCTCAAGCGCGATCGAAGCAAAATCTTCTATGTGTATGCCCAGCCTGCAGACCTGTTCATCAAGAAAAGCGCCGGTGCCGGCCGCGCATAATTCATTCATTGCAAAGTCCTTTATTGACGCGCGTTGCGGGTCTTCTTCGCTGTGTTCAAGCAGGATAAGCTTGCTGTCCTGGCCTCCTATCTCTATAATTGTCCTGACCTCGGGATACAAACTCTTTGTCCCCATGGCATGACAGATGATTTCATTTTCAGTTTCACAGATGAGGCTTTTCCGTGCGAGAGCTTTCCCTGAACCGGTCGCGACAATATTGCAGATGCGGATGCCAGGGAAGCTCCTGCTGCAGGTCTCAAGGATGGTTAAAAGTTCATTTATTGGCTGGCCTTTTGTTTTGGAGTATATATCATAAACAATCCGTCCGCTTTCATCAGATAAAACGCACTTTACGCTGACAGACCCTATATCAAGTCCGAGGTAAAAGCAATCTATAGTCACAAGATAACCCCCTCTATACCCGAACCTTATCAGGTAAAACGGGGGGAGTCAAGGTCTCCCCCATACATCCCTTATATGCCCAAAATTCCTTATTTTCGTTGGGGGACGCAGGCACTATTTTTAGACACTTTCCTGTAAATTAAGTATAATAAAATTCCCCTGACACTTAAAAAACGTAATACGATATAAAGGAGAAAGATGATGATGCGAGTTGGGTTTATAGGCTGGCGCGGTATGGTGGGCTCAGTGCTTATGGGCCGCATGAATGAAGAAAAAGATTTTAATGTAATAGATCCTGTGTTCTTCACCACCTCAAATGTGGGTGGTAAGGGGCCTGATATAGGCAGGGATGTCCCTGCACTCAAAGACGCCAGGAATATCGATGAGCTTAAGGTCATGGACGCTATTGTATCCTGCCAGGGAGGCGATTATACAAATGAGGTCTATCCAAAACTCCGCTCTGCGGGCTGGCAGGGTTACTGGATAGACGCTGCCTCGGCTCTGCGTATGGAAAAAGACGCCATCATCATTCTGGACCCTGTTAACATCAACGTGATCAAAAACGGTCTGGCCAGGGGGACCAAAAACTACATCGGCGGCAACTGCACTGTGTCTCTTATGCTTATGGCCCTGGGCGGCCTGTACGAGGCTGGACTTGTTGAATGGATGAGCGCCATGACTTACCAGGCTGCCTCAGGAGCAGGAGCTAACAATATGCGCGAGTTGCTAAGACAGATGGGCTCTGTCCATGGTGTTGTAAAAGACCTGCTGGATACCCCCTCGAGCGCGATACTTGAGATCGACCGCAAGGTGTCTGAGCTACATCCGTTCAGAGGCATATCCAAAGGAATTTTTCGGTGTGCCTTTGGCTGGTTCAGTAATCCCCTGGATTGACAGGCAGCTGGAAAACGGACAGAGCAAGGAGGAGTGGAAGGGCCAGGCCGAGACCAACAAGATTCTTGGGCGGGAGACAAACCCAATCCCTATCGACGGCACCTGCGTGCGCGTAGGCGCAATGCGCTGCCATAGCCAGGCCCTTACGATCAAGATGACAAAGGACGTGCCGCTTGATGAAATAAATGGCATGATAGCAGGCCACAATTCCTGGGTAAAGGTCGTCCCTAATCAGCGCGATATAACAATAAATGAACTCACTCCCGCAGCAGTGACAGGAACACTCACTGTGCCGATCGGACGCCTGCGCAAGATGAACATGGGTCCGACGTTCCTGAACGCCTTTACCTGCGGCGACCAGCTCCTCTGGGGCGCGGCAGAGCCGCTCAGGCGTATGCTCCGCATAGTGGTAGAAAAATAACCAAATGCTTAAGAAAAAAGACAAATATGTAGTTGCTGTTGTCGGTGCCACCGGCGCTGTCGGCGAAGAGATGATATCCATATTGGAAGACAGAGAGTTCCCTGTTGAAAAGCTCAGGCTCTTTGCATCCGAAAGATCTGAAGGAAAGACCCTCACCTTTCTTGATAATGAAGTCCCGGTCGAGACGCTCAGTAAAAATTCATTCAGGGGCATTGATATGGCCCTTTTTTCTGCCGGAGGGGAAAGATCAAAGATATGGGCCCCTGTTGCTGTAAAGTCCGGCTGTATTGTCATAGACAATTCGAGCCAGTGGAGGATGGCCCCTGAAGTGCCTCTGGTTGTGCCTGAGGTGAACCCGCAGGACCTGAAATGGCACAAGGGGATAATCGCAAACCCGAACTGTTCCACAATACAGATGGTGATTGTCCTCAAGCCAATCCATGATGCTGCAAGGATAAAAAGGGTTGTAGTGACCACTTTTCAGTCTGTCTCGGGCACCGGCAAAAAGGCCATGGAAGAACTCATGCAGCAGACAGTAGACCTCCTGAACTTCAGGCAGGTGCAGACAACTGTATATCCCCATCAGATAGCCTTCAACTGTATCCCTCACATAGACACTCTCTTTGAAAACGGTTATACGAAAGAAGAGATGAAGATGGTGAACGAGACAAGGAAGATCCTGGGCGAAGATTCCATCAGGATCACTGCTACGGCTGTGCGTGTCCCTGTCTTCAGGTGCCACTCAGAGAGCCTGAATATCGAGACGGAAAAGAAGATCACCGCAGACGAGGTAAGGGCCCTGCTTTCTTCAGCGCCCGGCATTGTGATCTATGACGCACCTCATAAAAATGTCTATCCCCTCCCTGTTGATGTGGCTGACAAGGATGAGACCTATGTCGGACGGATACGCGAAGATGAGTCGATAGAAAACGGCATCAATATGTGGATAGTGGCCGACAACCTCAGAAAGGGAGCGGCGCTCAACGCGGTCCAGATAGCAGAGAAGCTGACCGAGATGGCATAGTTTTGTCTATCGTTGATCGCAAGCAGGAAGTGGAGAAAAAGGGCTTGCAATGACGACAGGAGTCAATATGATGCAGCTTTATGTAAATCTCACCGACAGTGAATTCCTGCCTGCGCGTGGCTGGCCACGGCAGCGCAACGTGCGGTGTCGCAGACAATCCCTTCTTCTCTACTTCCTCCTTGCTGTCCTCTCATTTTTTTGCAACTGTAATGACAAGGCGGAAGGCATAACAGAAGGTGAGGGCTATAGATAGTGATAAAGGCTGATATGATTATAAAGGCGGACTATGTCCTGAAAATGGACAGGGATTTTACGCTGATTAGAAATGGCGCTATCGCTGTCAAAGGCAATAAGATCGCCTTTGTTGGTCCTGAGGAAGAAACTGCCAGAAAATATATATCCGATACAGTGCTCGGCGGGCAGTGGAAGGTCGCCTTTCCAGGCTTTGTAAATACCCACACACATGCCGCGATGGTCTATTTCAGGGGCCTTGCAGACGATATGCCGCTCAAGGTCTGGCTTGAAGACCATATCTGGCCTGCAGAAGACAAATGGCTCAGCCCTGAATTTGTAGGAGACGCAGTTGAACTTGCCTGTCTTGAGATGCTGAAGGCAGGGACCACTCTCTATGGTGACATGTATTTTTACGGGGACTCTGTTGCTGCTTCGACAAAAAAGCTGGGCATGAGGGCAGTCGTAGGTGCAGGCATACTTGACTTCCCATCCAAGACAGCGAAGACCGCAGATAAATATTTTTCAAACGCCGAAGAGTTTATCAGGGGCTGGATAGGAGACGAACTTATTGTCCCGTGCATAGCACCTCATGCCCCTTACACCTGTTCTCCTGAAACCATGAAAAGGGCAAAGGAACTTTCAGCAAAATACCGAGTTCCCATGTCCCTGCATCTTTCCGAGACCGAATGGGAACTCAACGGGATAATAAAGAGGTATGGGAAATCCCCTGTGGCGCTTCTTGAGAGCATGGGGGTCCTTGATGAAAGCGTTGTAGCAGCCCATTGTGTCTGGGTTGATGATGAAGAGATTGCTATCCTCGCTGACAGAAAGGTCGGGGTAGTGCACTGCATAGAAAGCAATCTGAAACTTGCCTCAGGATTCGCACCCGTCGAAAAAATGCTTAAAGCCGGCGTTAAAGTCACTTTCGGAACAGATGGCGCTGCAAGCAATAATGATCTGAATATCCTCAGCGAGATGTCTACAGCCGCAAAGATACATAAGGCTGTCTCAAGCGATCCCACAGCTGTTAATGCCAGACAGGCGATGCTTATGGCTACCAGATGGGGAGCAGAGGTCCTCGGACTCGGAGTCACTACCGGCAGCCTTGAAGAAGGCAAGGCAGCAGACATAGTTCTTGCTGACCTGGAAAAACCTCACTTGGTACCCCTGTATGATATATATTCCCAGATCGTCTATTCCATGCTCCCATCAGATATCGAGACAGTCATTGTCAATGGCAGGATTGTCTTGAACCAGGGAGAATTAACAACTGCCGATGAGTCTGAGATCATTCAAAAAGCCAGGGAATGGGGACAGAAAGTCCGACCTGCCGGATCAAATTAGGTCCTGTTTATAATTATGTTTTTTTGTATGTCATTCCGGCTGTCCGGAATCTTTCCTGTCCCGCCTTATCCTGATTCGATTTGTCTGAAAGCTATGAATTATGTGGGTAAGACTCTAATAGTCGTGCCCTATAATATTCAAAGCTGCCTTTATTCCATCGGCGCCGCTTGATATTATGCCGCCTGAACAGCCGCTGCCTTCTCCGACCAGATAAAGGTTTTCAAACCCGGTGCAGCGGCAGTCCTTTTCCCTAAGGGCCTGGACCGGAGAGGAAGTCTTGCTCTCAAGCCCCATAATACTGCCTGTTTCAAAGCCTCTGATTTTTCTGCTAAAATCCTTCAGGCCTTCCCGCATTGAGCTGCTTACTTCAGCAGGCAGCAGGTCCCATAAGGCAGCTGGTTTCAATCCCAGGACATAACTTGATTCAACGATCTTCGACGGACTTTTTTTCTTTATGAAATCCTGTATGCCTGAAAAGGGCGCCTTAAAGCCGTCTGAATATCTGTAAAAACTTTCTTCAAGCTTTTCCAGCCAGTCAAGGGCCTCAAGTGGCGAAGCCTGTCCTCCGATGAGTTGGTCAGGATGGACCCCTGCGACACAGGCTGCGTTTGCAAATCTGCCGTCTCTTTTGTACCTGCTCATTCCGTTGACTATGTTGGTGTTTTCATATGCTGTTGCAGGCACGACAACTCCGCCCGGACACATGCAAAATGTATAAACAGGGAGGTTGCCGTCTCCCTTTGATGTGAGACGGTACTCAGCGGCCTTTACTCCAGGCAGACTTTCAAAGCCCCATTGTGCCTTGTTAATGATTTCCTGTGGGTGCTCCACCCTGCTGCCCAGGGCAAAGTTCTTTGTGCGGAAGGCAACACCCCTCCTGATTAACATCCTGTAGGTCTCAAAGGCTGAATGACCGGGGGCTATAATAAAATAATCAGCTTCAATTCCCCCAGAGGCAGTTACTGCTTCAAGTACTTTTCCGTCTTTAATTTTCAGGTCCTCCAGCAGTGTCTCAAACAGCACGCTTCCACCGATATTTACGAATTGATCTCTGAGGTTCCTCACAATTGTCCTGAGATTGTCTGTTCCCAGGTGAGGATGTGCCATATATCCTATTTCCTCAGGGCCGCCTGCGAGAATGTAGCTGTACAATATGAACTGTCTTTCTTTTGATATATGTTTGGACCTTGAAGTGAGCTTTCCATCAGAAAAGGTCCCTGCGCCACCCTCGCCAAAGGCATAATTGCTGACAGGATTAAAGATGCCGGTCTTTTCAAAATCTTTGATTCCCACGGTCCTTTTATGAACATCCGTGCCCCTTTCGATGATCGTTGTATTAATGCCTGACTTTTGAAGCACAAACGCTGCAAAGAACCCTGCAGGACCGCTTCCGACAACTACCGCCTTCTCTGTTCTTTTCTGATGCGGAACATTTAAAGGCCGGGACATAACAGCAACATCGTCACCCTCAATTTCCTCGGATAAGACCGAGACCCGAAGCAGCCAGTGAATACGGTCTTTTCTCCTTGCGTCGAGGCTCTTATTTTCTATCTGAAAAGAGAACTCCTTTATCCCAAGTTCTTTTTCAATACTTTTTTTCAGCTGGTCTTCATGATAATCAGTAGGCAACTTTAATGAAATTTCTCTGTATCCCATAGGATTACTTTACCTTGAAACAGCCTAATAACGGAAATCTGCTCTCAGGCATAGAAATTACGCAATAGTTAACACCCTTAGCAGACAAATCCTCGGGTCCTTATGCTGTTGTATTTTTGCTGGTAAATTCCTGTAATGACTGCCGACAAGGTCTATGTAACCACTACGGACTTCGGCAATGCCATGATGCAGGGCAACAGCACCTTCGGGGGCAGGTATGGAAACTTCAACTTCAATAATGCAGGTACCGCCAAGTCGTATCTCTACACCCTAAATCTCGACGGAAGTTCTCCAGTAAAGATTCAGCTCCAGTAAGAAAAACCTTCAAGCGCCCTGCTTATCAGTGGGGCACTTTTTCTACGGCTTATACTTCATTGTCCCGAAGAACTGTCCCCAAATTTCTGTTCAAGGATCTTTGTGCCCCCGATAACGGCGTGGAGCCTCGTCTTGAAAAGTTTTCATTTTTCAATTCAGTAAGTTATATTAATAAGTTATGGATTACAAAAATATCATACGCGGGTTTAGAGACAAAAACATCCTGGTAATAGGGGACATAATCCTTGACCATTACATATGGGGGAGGGTGAGCAGAATTTCTCCTGAAGCCCCTGTACCTGTTGTGGAGGTCACCAGAGAGAGCTTTCTTCTGGGCGGAGCAGCCAATGTGGCGCATAATATCGTGTCCCTTGGGGGCAAGGCATCTGTTATAGGCATTAACGGGCTTGACAGTGCAGGCGAGGCCCTGATGGATATACTCAGTCAGAAAGGCGTCAACAGCGAAGGGATATTTACCGAAAACAGGCCTACAACAGTCAAGACACGGGTCATAGCCCATAATCAGCAGGTGGTAAGGTTTGACAGGGAAGACAAAAAATATGTAGACGGAAAGATATTGAAAGGCATACTGGGATATATAAACTCTGTCCTTTTCCGGTATGATGCGGTAATTATTTCAGATTACCAAAAAGGGATGATATCCAATGAGCTTATCAGGGACATCGTAAAAAAGACAAAGCCCAGGGGGATGTTTATAGCAGTGGACCCAAAGGTCGGCCATTTTGATTTTTACAAAGGCGTTTCCCTGATTACACCAAATGTCATGGAGGCCTCAAGCGGAGCAAATATTGAGATCAGGGATGATAAAACTCTGCTCAGGGCAGGCAGGAGTTTACTGAAAAAACTTTCCTCTAAGGCAGTGCTGATTACCCGGGGCGAGCAGGGGATGAGCCTCTTTGAAAAAAATAAGGTCACTCATATTCCAACAGTTGCCAAAAAAGTCTATGATGTTACCGGAGCAGGAGATACTGTAATCTCAGCTTTCACCCTCGCCTCTGCATCAGGTGCAAATATGGAAGAGGCCTCTGTTATAGCCAATCATGCAGCAGGCATAGTCGTAGCTGAGGTCGGAACAGCGGTCGCAACTCTGGAGCAGTTGCTGAAATCTTTTGATTAAAGAACTGATAAATAATGCAAACACAGATTGAAAACTCATCACTCATCGCTCATCACTCATCGCGGCCTGTAAAGGCAGTAGCATTGTATTCAGGAGGACTTGACAGTACGCTGGCCATACTTACAGTCCTTAGGCAGGGTATCGAGGTGAAGGCGGTCACTTTTCTGAATCATTTCGGCTGCGACATTTCAGACAAGTCCTCCTGCTCCAAAGACCCTTTTTCAGCAGCTGAAAAATTCGGTTTTGAGGTCAAGCTCTGCCATCTTTCAGAGAAGTTCATCCAGATTGTAAAGAACCCGAAGTTCGGGCACGGCAAGAACATGAACCCATGTATGGACTGCAGGATACTTATGCTCAGGGAAGCCAGAGAGTTTATGGAAATGACGGGCGCGGAATTTCTCATAACAGGAGAAGTACTGGGTCAGAGACCGATGAGCCAAAGAAGAGACGCACTTGATATCATTGACAGGGAAACAGGATTAAGAGGCCTTATCTTGAGACCTTTGTGCGCAAAACTGATGAAGCCGACTGTGATGGAAGAAAAAGGGATCGTCAACAGGGCACGGCTCTATGATTTCAGCGGCCGGTCCAGAAAACCCCAGATGGCTCTCGCCGCCGAGTTAGGTCTTACGGACTATCCTGCTCCTGCAGGAGGCTGCCTTTTGACAGAGCCGAATTATTCATTCAGACTGAGAGAGCTCCTTGATCATGATCCTGACCCTTCTTTGGAGGACCTTGCCCTTCTGAGAATTGGCAGACATTTCAGAGTTGCTCACGACTGCAAGATAATAGTAGGCAGGAACAGAGATGAAAATGAGGCCCTGACTTTACTGGATAGGGGAAAGAGTATTAGTCTGAGAGTTGAAAACAATGCGAGTCCGATTGTTCTTGTAAGGGGGAAAGCAACAGAAGAGATCATCCATACAGCTGCGTCTCTCTGCGCTCGGTATTCTGATGCAAAACATCTGGACGAAATAGATGTGAAGATCATTGATGTCAACGGGGGGGCCGTACTGCGTGTTGCACCTGCTGGAGAAGATATGATAGAGCAATACAAAATTGAGAAAAAAGACAGAAAAAAGGCCTTGCTCAGAGTCTGACGGAAACGCCTTTTGAATGAAGATACTCCTTGGCCTCTTTAATCGTATATTCCCTGAAATGAAATATCGAAGCTGCCAAGACGGCGTCTGCCTTGCCCTCAGCAAGTCCTTGGTAGAGGTGTTCCAGATTCCCTGCCCCACCTGAGGCGATGACAGGGACCGAGACAGTCTCTGAGATGATTTTCGTCAGCTCTATATCGTAACCGTCCTTTGTGCCATCCTTGTCCATGCTGGTGAGCATGAACTCGCCGGCCCCGAGTTCTTCCATCTTCCTGGCCCAGGCGATTGCGTTTATAAGCTTCATTTTTCTGCCGCCGTGCGTTGATATGGCCCAGGTCAGGCCCTTGACCGGAAGTTCCAGAATAACGTCTTTGAGGGATACGTCACTGAACCATTCTTCCCCTGTTGCATCGGCCATGTTGTCAGCCACCCTTTTTGCGTCTATCGCGACCACGATGCACTGGCTCCCGAATTTTTCTGCGGCACGGCTGATAAAATAAGGGTCTTTTACAGCTGTAGTATTGATTGAAACTTTATCGCAGCCTGCCCTGAGCAATGCCCTTATATCGTCAAGTGTTTTAATGCCGCCGCCGACAGTCAGGGGCATAAAGACGTCTTCTGCTGTTTTTTCAACGACATCTAAAATTATCTTCCTTTTTTCATGAGAAGCAGTAATATCCAGGAATATAAGTTCATCAGCACCCTGTTTGTCATAGTAGAGGGCGTTTTCTACCGGGTCCCCGGCATCGCGCAGGTTTACAAAACTTACGCCCTTTACCACGCGACCGTCTTTTACGTCAAGGCATGGGATTATACGTTTAGCGAGCATATCCGTTCCTACTGGTCTTTTCCGGAAGAGGCAGTCCGTATCGCTTCTTTGAGGTCAAGGGACCCGGCATATATCGCCTTGCCGGTTATCGCTCCCCAGAGGTTTTCAATTTTCAGCAGGTTTTTTACGTCATCAATGTTTGCTATGCCGCCCGAAGCGATAACAGGGATGTTTACTGTTTTGACCATATCCTGAAGTGCAGGCAGATTAGGGCCTGTCAGCATTCCGTCTCGCGAGATATCTGTATATATGATGCCTGAGACGCCGATACTTTCAACTCTCTTTGCCAATTCTATGGCGTCAATAGAGCTGACCTCTTCCCAGCCTTTTACCGCGACTTTTCCACCTTTGGCATCGATACCGATAAAAATATTGCCCGGGAACTTCCTGCACGCATCAGTGACAAACTGTATGTCTTCTATCGCGGAAGTTCCTATGATCACCCTGTTTATGCCGGCAGAAACCATTCTGTCAACTGTTGCAATGTCCCTGATGCCTCCGCCAACTTCTATGACCATATCTACGGATTTTCTGATTTCGAGGATGCGCGAGTAATTTTTTTGGCTTCCTGTAAAAGCGCCGTCAAGGTCTACAACATGCAGGACCTTTGCGCCGGAAGACTCCCATTTTTTTGCTGTTGCAGAGGGGTCTCCTGAATATACAGTTACAGCGTCTTTCCTGCCCTGCTGCAGCCTGACGCACTGCCCATCCTTTAAATCTATTGCGGGAATAATCAGCATGTATTAATATAACAGAACGCATCGTTATTTTACAGGGGAAAACCTGCATTCTTGTCCAAAAATAATATGACATCCAGCAGAAATGGAAAAGACCTTATTCTCAGCATGTTGGCAGGCAGTAACGTGGACGTCTAATGATTGGCTAGGCCGAACTGCATAGCGTAGAGTTCCCTGTAAACACCTTCTTTTTCGAAGAGTTCGTCATGGCTTCCCTGCTGAATAATTTTCCCTCTGTCCATGACCACGATACGGTCCGCCTTCTGTATGGTTGAAAGCCTGTGGGCGATGATAATCGTAGTTCTCCCCGGCATGATGCCTTCGAGTGCCTTCTGAATCTTGATCTCAGAATCAGTGTCGAGCGACGAGGTGGCCTCGTCCAAAATAAGTATTTTTGGGTTTTTTATAATAGCGCGCGCAAGCGATATCCTCTGCTTCTGTCCCCCAGATAACTTGACCCCTCTTTCCCCTATGGGAGTATCGTAACCATTCGGCATATTCATGATAAATTCATGAGCATAGGCAGCTTTTGCAGACTCGATTATTTCTTCATTTGTTGCAGCCGGTTTCCCGAACAAAATATTATTTCTTACCGTATCGTCGAAGAGAATGATGTCCTGGGATACGACCCCGATATGCGACCTGAGATTCTGCAGGGAATAATCCTTCAGGTCGGTACCGTCGATTTTAATGCTGCCGGTGTAATTATTCCAGAATCCCAGTACCAGGTCAGTCAGCGTGCTCTTTCCGGCCCCGCTGTAACCGACGATGGCTATGGTTTCCCCAGGCCTTATCTTAAGGTCTATCCCCTCAAGGGCGCTGTCCTTATGGTCCGGGTATTGAAATGAAACATTCTGAAACTCAATATCCCCGGCAAGTTCCTTTCTCTCGAACTTTCCCCCTTTTTCTTCCATGGCAAGAAAAATTTCTCTTATCCTGTGCAGCGACGTTCTTATCATCTGAAAATCATTATTGACCCTGCTTAATTTTTTTAAGGGGATCGTACATCATCATTACAGCAACGACAAAAGAAAGGAATTCTCCGAGGGAAAGCCTGTCATTAACAATGAGGTGAAACCCATACCAGGTGAGTATGGCAATTCCGATTCCGGCAATGATATCGATGAATGTGCCGGTGAATTCATTGATCCGGACTTCACGCATGGCATTCCGATAGTGTTCAGATATCGCGAGATCATTGCGCCTGGACATTTCTTTTTCCAGAGTGAACGACTTGATAACCCTTATGCCTGCAAGGGTCTCATGAATGATATGGGTCACGTTCGAAATGAGCATTCTCGTCCTTGCGCTGGTTTTCTTCATCCTTCTCCCTAATCTGTCGGAAACGAGGGCGATCAGGGGAATTACAATAAACGACAACAGTGCCAGATTCAGATTTCTGTATAACGCTACGAAGCCCAGCGCCAGCACTGTGGTCGAGTATACAAAAAAATTCTTTGTGGTATTGGCTATAAGGCCTTCGAGAACGCTGACATCATTTATAACCCTGGATAGGACTGAACCGCTGGATTCCTTCGCATAAAAAGAAAAGGGTAGAAACAGTATTTTTTCAAAAAACTGTTTTCTAAGGGATTTTACAATTTTCGCGCCTATGGAAGACATCAAGAAATTATTGGCAAAAGAAAAGAGCCCTTTGAGACTGAACAGAAGGAGTATCCCGACAGGGAGAAAGACGAGAAAACTCTTGTTTTTTAACAAAACGAGGTTATCGACAGACGGCTTAACGAACCAGGCTATCGAGCCGTTGATAGAAGACAAAAGAATGCTGCAAATGATTGCTGCAATGAGCCGTGAAAGATGTTGTTTGGTCAGGATCCAGATAGAGGCGACGTCATTTTTCCAATCTTTGGCATATGCGTCTCCGAATATTTTATGCATTTTCTAGTATACTATAAACTTGTAAATTTTTATTATTATCAAGAGGGTTGATGACTTCCATAGACAGAGACGAAAACAGCCCCTTTATCAGAACGGTCTATTTTTTAACGCAGGTTTTTACGTATGTTTTTGTTCTTTATGCTATTACGGACCTGAGAAACGGAGGAGATTTAAAATATGTAATTCCCTATGTAAGCCTGTTCTTTTCGCTTTTCTATCTGATACAGAGGAAAGATTTTCATCTTTTCAGGACGCCATTGTTTCTGGCGCTGTCAGGTTATGTCCTCGTCAGTTATCTGCTCGTGCCATTTTCTTTTCAGCCCCGATACTCTTTTTTTGCACTCAATGCCGGGGTTTTTTCCGGGTTCTCTCTGTTTATTTCCATTTATGCCGTTACACGGACATGGGAAGACGCCAGAAGGATGGTCATATTCTTTATCATGTTGCTTGTCCTTGTTGTTTCTGCCGGATACATTACCTATTTTACCGGTTATGCTTCTGCTACTCCTATATTGTTTAGCAGTCCGGACCATTTGAGCCCCAATATAAATAAGGGCCTGATTAAAATTCGTATGCACCATAATATATTTGCTTGGACAGTAAACCTTCTCTTGACCTTTTCCGTCGCCTATTTGAGTTTGATCACAAAAGAGAAGAAGGTGCTCCGTCTTGCCATTGCACTGGTAATTATTTTATCTGTAGTTGCTGTTTTACTCAGCCTTTCCAGGGGCGGTTGGTTCAGCCTGATGCTTATTGCGTTTCTCTGGACAGTATTTTTCAATATGAGGAAATTTACATTTTTTAAAAATATGGTTATTTTTTTCTTTTTTGTCATCGTTCTTTTCTTTACTTTATGGGTCATTGTCCCTGCATTCAGAAATCGCATTATTCAAACGCCGCAAGCTATAGAAACAGTGCAGGAAAGAACAAAGATATGGAGCCGTACAATAAATGCTATAACAAAATCTCCCCTGGTAGGGTGGGGCTATGGAAACAAAATATCATGGGATGGACAACCCGTCATGCTTAATAAGGAAACCGAAAAAGAGCTGATTATCAAACTCGGACCTCATGCGCACAATATTATATTGCACGTATTGTTCCATCAGGGGGTGGTAGGCCTGCTTTTTTTTCTCTTGTTTATGATAACAGGATTTTTATCTATAGTCAGAGCGCTTAAGAGCTGTGACGAAAGGTTGAAACTATTATATTTCGCGGTATTCTCCGTATTTGTAAGTGTTTTCATGCTTCACGGATTAATTGAAGTTGTTCCCTTTGTGTTAATATGCCTAGTCATGGGTTTTTTCAGTGGACTGATGCAAGTACGGGATTCTGCCGGGGAAAGGGGTGATATTCAGCATTGCTCAAAACAGATGTAAGCGTCATCATTCCGACTTTCAACCGGAAAGATACCCTCGCGAAATGCATTCACGCGCTGTTTGCCCAGACTTATTCTAATAATTATGAAATAATTGTTGTTGATGATGGTTCAACGGACGGTACAGAAGCCCTCATGAATACTCTGCTTTCTAATGCCCCCTGTATTATGCGATATAGCAGACAGGCCAACAGAGGACCTGCAGCAGCCAGAAATGCCGGAATCAAAATGGCACAGGGAGGGCTCATATTGTTTATTGATGACGATATTATTGCCGTCCCGACACTTCTCGAAAGCCATTTCAACTGGCACCTGAAATATCCCGATGAGAAAACTGCAGTCCTGGGCTATGTCGAATGGTCACCCGATATAGAGATTACACCTTTTATGAGATGGCTGGATAACGGAGGCCCCCAGTTCAGCTTTAACAAAATACTCAATGAGATTGATGTGAATCCTGAGCGATATTTCTATACCTGCAACATTTCTTTAAAGAAAAAACTATTAATCGAAAATGGCGATTTTTTTGACGAGGAATTTTCTATTGCTGGCTGGGAAGACATAGAACTTGGCCATAGATTGTCAAAAAGGGGCCTGGTATTGAAATTTAATAAAGAGGCGAAGGCATATCATTTTCGTTTTGTAACTTTACAAGATGCCAGCAGGAGGATGTTCAGAGTCGGACAGACAAGTCATATCATTGCGAAGAAGATTAAAGCAGAGGGAGAAAAATGTAGAACTTGACAGCCCCCTTAATAAATATTTTAAGAAAATGAAACTGATAGTCAAATATCCAAAGTATAAGCTTTATTATCTTCTTGCCAAATATTATGAAAAGAGGGCGTTAAGAGCAAGAATTTTTAATTTCGTGCTCAATTACAATTACAAAATGGGTGTATTAAAAAAAATAAATAAGGATGAAAGTGCTGAATAGAGTTATAGAGAGAAAATAAGCATAGGATTAAAGTTGGCTGCCAGGGTTTCTTTATAGTTTTCTCAGAAAAAGCGAAGAAACCTTTTTTTTATGAAAGCCCGCATGATATTCTTATCTGAGAGAGCTGCAACCGTTCCGGCATTTGGATCTCTTCGCGCCATTGAATTTACAGGAAATTGCAGAGAAGGCTGGTTATTCGCGACTGAAAATCTAAATAACTGCGAAGGCAGAAACGTTTGCGTGTGGCAGTATATGGCCCCATTTCCAGCAACAGACTTTAGAAAGGGACTCAACCAGTTTAAGGGCAGAGGGCTGGCCAAAGATGTTTTAATGAGGCTTGGGAGATCCATAAGATCAAACCGTTTTCCGGGGAGGAATGCGTGCTGAAGGCCTTTAAACAAGATTAACGGAGGTTCTTGCAACTGTGATAAAGATACTGTTTTTAATCCAGGACGAAAAGATGCCCAGTAGCAGGGTAAGGGTCCTTAATCTTTTGCCTGAACTCGAAAAAGAGGGGATCCATGCCCATGTTATGAAATATCCCAGAAACATTGGAGACAAAATCGGCCTTATGAGAAAGTGCAGACAGTATGACATTACGTTTCTTCAGAAAAAATTGCCGATGCCATTTGACGTCATTTTGTTGAGAAAGTTTTCGCGTAAACTAGTTTTCGATTTTGATGACGCTATTTATTGCAGGCATGACGCTCAGGAAGTTCTGGAAAGTGTCACCCGATATCATAAATTCAATTTTTTGGTTAAACGTGTGGACCTTGTCATCGCCGGCAACAGGGTGCTTTCTGATTATTCACGGCAATTTAATAAAAATATAGTTATAGTCCCTTCAGCAGTGGAAACACGAAATGTCCCGATGAAAGACTATAGCCTTACTTCTGAGAAGATCATCATCGGATGGGTAGGGGGAGGCGTAAACCTGCACCATCTAAAAGAGTTGTCTTCTGTGTTCCAGAGGCTCTCAAAGGAATATTCTATTGAACTGAGGATACTTAGCAACAAGATCATAGATGTCCCGTCTGTCGATGTAAAATTTGTTCCATGGGGACTGGACATTCAGGAGAGAGAAATCGCGCTCTTTGATGTCGGTGTAATGCCTCTGCCGCTGAACAGGCATTCAGAGGGCAAATGCGGATACAAGGCGCTTCAGTATATGGCTGCAGCTGTCCCGCCTGTTGTCTCCGACGTGGGTGTCAACAGTGACATCGTGGGGCACGGGAAAGAGGGGTTTGTTGCGAAAACAGCTGAGGAATTTTATGAAGCGTTGAAGCTTCTCATAGAGAATAGCTCATTGCGGCAGGAGATGGGAATCAAGGCGCGTCAGAAGGTAGAGAGCCTGTATTCCGTTAAAGTAGTGGGAAAGCAACTTGCGGACATAATGAAAAGAGTTGTTCAACAAACAGCCTCCAAAGGTTAGCTTTGTTTTTCTTAACGGTAAAATGCGGACATTTTCAAAGTAGCATCTTTCCTGTTTCTTACAAACGCGAGGGCACCTGCAAAATTAACTTTATCGCTATGCCTTCTCTCAGCAGGATGCCATTAAATGGATAGCGAGCGATATTCCCCGTGGTCTTGCCGGAGGGAGTCTTCAATTTTTCAGGATTGACTTTTACCTGGACTATCCATTAATTCTCTGTATAAACGTCTTTTTTCCTCTTGCAGGTAATGCAACAGCCTTAAGGAACTAAGCATAATTTGACAGACGCTGCGTTATTTGTACAACATATAGCAGTTTAATTTTTAATGAGGCATGAAGATTCCTTTGAGATGGAAAAATAATATATCACCTTTTTACAAAATGAAACCAGTGATTGCCTGTCAATATTAAAGTGACCAGATTCTTTTTCATTGTTATTATACTTTCTATAGCAGTGTCCTTTTTCAGGCTCGGGTCAGTAAAGCTATTTGATGTTGACGAAGCGGTTTTTGCCGAGGCAACAAAAGAGATGATAGAAAGCAATAACTGGCTGACGCCAACATACAATGGAGTAAACCGTTACGACAAACCAATTCTCATTTATTGGTTAATGGCGGCATCTTATAAGTTTTTCGGTATAAATGAGTTTGCCGCAAGGTTCCCCTCGGCAATCGCGGCATGCATCCTTGTTCTGGCCATTTTTTTGTTTTCAAAATATTCGCGAGATGAGAAATATGCACTTTGCGCTGCAGTTGTATTTACTTTATCTGTCTATTTTCTGGCTTATTCTCATTCTTCTGTCACTGACATGACCCTGACCCTTTTCTTATCTCTCTCCCTTTTCTTTTTTTATGTTTCACTGGAGCACCAGGAAAAACCGATTTATATTTACGGTTTTTATCTGTTTTCAGCCCTTGCCTTTCTCACAAAGGGGCTTATAGGCATAGCCTTCCCTTTTGGCATAGGAATCACTTATCTGTTTTTAACAGAGCGGCGGCAGGGCATTAAAAAGGTCTTCAATCTGAAAGGAATGATACTTTTTTTTGTTGTCGCAGCGCCATGGTACCTTAGCCAGTACGCGGTAAATGGTCAGGAGTTCATAGATCAGTTTTTCATCAGACATCATTTCAAGAGGTATCTGGGTGTCATATCAGGCCATAAAGGGCCTTTCTATTACTATATCCCGGTCCTTATAGCAGGCCTTTTCCCCTGGAGCATGTTCCTGCCTGCAGGTCTCAGGAACGCGATTAAAACAAAAGACCGGCTCTTTTTGTTTGCGCTTGTATGGTTTGTCTTCATATTCGTCTTTTTCTCGTTTTCTACGACAAAGCTCCCAAACTATCTGCTGCCGGCTGTGCCTGCTGCTTGTCTCCTCATTGCCTCAGGCATGACTCAACATAGCAAGAAATGGTGGAAATACTCCACTATAGCTTCAGCTGTAATTTCTTTACTCATCGGTATAGCTCTCCTGGTCTCAAGATCTTATCTGTTCACCTATGGCATTTCCGACCTGAACTGGATTTTTGCTCTGGCCTCAATTGCCATGGCAATGGGAATTCTTTTCTTATATTCTACCTATTCCGGGAAATCATTTTACTTTGTTATGTCAGCGCTTATGCTTGCATTCCTGTTAATGCTTTCAATAAAAGCAGTACCCATTGCAAGCGACTATCTTCAGGGCTCGCTTTACAGGTACAGCCTGTATGCAAAGACCAGACTTCAAGGCGACCAGAGGATAATTGCCTATGGCATCAATAATCCCAGCGTTGTTTTCTATTCAGGCCGCAAGATAATAAATGCAGGCAACAAAGATGATATAAAGAGAGCGGTCATAAAAAACGGAGATTATTCAATTGCTATTACAAAAGCAGTAAAAGTTCATGACCTTAAAGACCTGGGATTTAATTTAATCGAGAGCGATGATAAATACGCGCTTCTTGAAAAAAAATAACAGTTTAGCTATTGCCATATTGACCCTGGCATTATTTCTCCTGTCGGTATTCTATCTCGATAAATTGTATATTACGTGGCTGTGGGAATTTAAAAATTCCGGTTCATTAATTTACACAGCTATTGATACAGTTTATCCCTTTTTAAATTATGGCTCCAACGGCCTGATATTCCTGGTAGGAGCCCTTCTGCTTTTCGTACTGGGCAGATTTTTAAACAAGCGCTTTAACGAGATAGGCGTATTATTATGCGCAGGCTTTGCGGTGACCGGCATCTTCACACAGCTCTTGAAACACATTGTTGGAAGGGCAAGACCCAAATTGACTGACAAATTCGTCTGGATTGGCCCAACCTTGGAAAGCAAATATGATTCGTTCCCTTCAGGCCATACTGCCGTAGCCTTTTGTTTTGCTTATATGCTATCAAAGTATTACCCGAAATACAAAGCCTTTTTTTATATGCTGGCTGTTATTGTCGGGGCCGGAAGGTTAAAGGTGCCCTCCCATTTTATTTCTGACGTTTTGGCAGGAGCTGTGATTGGTCTTTTGTTTGGTAAATTAACAACATATTACTTTGCCCGCTTCATAAGCAGGCGGGAACAATAAAGGCTGCTATTTACTCACAGGCTCACCTGTCCGCAGTCTTCGATGCAGATGTCAACTATTTTTTTAAGTTGTACGTCAAAGTCAAGATGTTTTACTGTTTCCCTGATCAGGGGTTTCGACAGATGAGCGGTCAAGGGCGCTTCTCATTGCCTCCGAGACAGAAGTAGTGCTCTGTAAATCCTGTATTACACTTCCGGCCCCTTCCCCGATGACTTCCGAGCATCCGTTTGCGCTGCTCGTCACCGTGTACAATCCCATGGCCAATGCCTCAAGCGAGGCGTTGGAAAACGGATCGTAAATTGTCGGAAGCACAAAGGCATCAGCGGCCTGGAAAAAGGGGATGACGTTTTTTTGTGGCCCGAAGAAATGGACCCTCGCTGAAAGTCCGAGTCTTTTTGCCAGCCTCTGATACCATTGTTCATGTCTGTCTTTTCCCACGACGATCAATTCCGTCTCCTCCGGGAGCATCTTCAGTGCTTCAATGGTCTTTGCGAGACCTTTTCGCCCATAGCCGCTTCCGACGTAAAGGAAATAAAATATTCCCTCTCGAAGAGATAGCCGTATACGGATCGTTCTTTTTCCTCCATACCCTGGGCAAAGGCCTCTGTAAATTCATTCCATTCAACACCATTATGCACTACCCTGATTTTTTCATTTGTCCCGGGAAAGTACCGGAGCAGCTCGTCCCTGACCAGAAAAGAATTGCAGACAATGCGCTTTAAGTTTTCAGCAAGAAAGGCCCGTCGTTCTATTCTGAGCATCGCCCTGTGAAAGGATTGAGACGGAAGCTTAGGCACCTGAGGGAGGAACTCTCAGCGCATCTCCGGTCGAGCCATGCTGCATGGCATCCGCCGCCGGCCCTTATGTGAGTCTGGTAATCAGTGCGGTCCATACCCAAAATACAGTCATATCTGTTCTCTTTCAGATAAGCGTTCACCGAAGCGTTAAACGAGGTGAGGCGGAGATAATTGTTATATTTGAATTGTCTGATCCTTACCAGGCCTATATTCTTATCGGAATTGTCCCATGTTGCTCCCGCCGTTGTGAGTACATCCACAGAATCAAAACGCTGAGCAAAGGCATGAATCAGCCTTGTTGTATATTTTTCTCCGCCGCCATAAGGGGTATAGTTGCTTTTGATTATTGCAGCTTTCATGTATTAATAAATACTATTTTTGTATAATAGTAAATGCGTAAGTTTAACATTTCCCCCTCCGCAATGACAGAGAAAATAAGAAGATATTTACCGGTGCAGCCTTTTTTGTTGTCTCTCCTGCCTGCTGTGGCAATAAATGCAGTTATTTCTATGGTGATCTCTTACCCTTTATTAGTCTATGGTACAAATAAAATCACCCTGCTTGTATTGACTGTAAATCTCATATCTTTTGTTTCCCATTATTTCTTATTGAATTTTATATTAGGAATTATTGTTTTCTTGTTTTCCGGAATCTTTTACCAGCGCGTATTACTCTTTCTGAGAATAGTGCTGTTTTTCATGCTCCAGACGGTCCTTCTTGTTGATACAAAAATATATTCTCTTTTCCATTATCATATCAATTCTCTTGTCTGGAATGTTCTCACAACAGAAGGGGTAACTGATTCTGTTATTCTCGGGAAGGAGACTATCCTTATATTTTCAGTGTTGCTGGCGATCATATTCGCTGGAGAGGTCATAATACACGTATACCTTGCCGGATTATATAAAAAAATCAAACCGGAAAACCTTTCTTTTTTCATGAAAACAACAAAGGTAATATTCGCGGTGTGTCTCTCCCTGATAATATGTGATAAGTGCATATATGCCTACGGGGACCTTTTCAATGTTACAGATATTACCAAAAACACCAAGCTATACCCTCTGTATCAGCCCTTTACCATCAAAGAGATTAGCATCAAATCTTCTCCATATAAAAGTGAACAGGGAGCTTGATTTCAAGGTGTCCGCCGGCAATAACATCACTCAGGTATCCCCTGAAAGAGCTTGCCTTTGACCCTTCAAGGAACAGGAACTACAACGTAATTGTCATTGCTCTTGAAGGCGTGAGGTTCGACAATCTAAACAGAGATATTATGCCCAACACATGGTCGTTTGGGCAGCAGAATATTGTTTATAATAACCATTATAGCGGTGGAAATGGCACAAGGTTCGGGCTTTTTTCACTTTTTTACGGCATTAACGGTACATACTGGCATAACTTCCTGGCCCAGAGAAGGTCCCCGCTTTTGATAGATAGTCTTATCGACAGAGGATATGACTTTAAAATTCTTTCCAGCACCCGCCTGACTTTTCCGGAATTCAGAAAAACGGCCTTTATAAGGATACCCGAATATATAGAAGATACTGTTTCTCCCGGGGGATGCACCGGAAAGGGACAGGATCATCACAGATAAACTGATTGATCGTATTCTGTCCCGAAAAACTCAGAAACCATTTTTTGCTTTCCTGTTCTATAACTCATCACATCAGCCGTATCTCTATCCAAAGGAATTTGAGAAATTTCTTCCGGTAAGCAAAAGCGAAATCAACTATTTCAAAGATACGGACAAAGAAAACGTTTCCAGGCTGAAAAATCGCTATATGAATGCTGTCCTTTATGATGATTTTCTCATTGGAAAAATTCATTTTATCTCTGAAAAAATCAGGGATGCTGGAAAAGACTATTGTGTTGATAACAGGAGACCATGGAGAGGAGTTTTACGAAAACGGTTTTTTGGGGCATACCTCATCATTTGACGACTATCAGACAAAGACTGTCTTTGTTTTGCATTATCCCGGGATCAAAAACCAGACAATCAACCGGATTACCTCACATGATGGACCTGGTGCCGACCCTGATGGAGTCCCTTGGATGCACGTCTCCTGCCGGGGACTATTCACAGGGGAGTGTCCCTTATTGGCAACGACAGTCACGAATATATTAACGTGGCCAACTGGGACAATGCTGCACTCGTTGATAAAGACCTGAAGATCGTATATTCCACTGAATTATACAATATGGGAAAATTTGAAGTTCGCAGAAAAGATGACTACGCCCTTATAGACAATGCAGGTCAGCTTTTAAAACAAAAAAAGCGCTTTTTGCTGGATGTACTGCACAAAATGTCAGAGTTCCTATAGGCAGTATCACAGCCTTTACCCAAAAGGACCGCGACTTTGAGCTGATGAGATGGGCCTAAAAACCAGAGTAATTTATTTCCCCCGTCTGAAGTTCGAGGAGTTTTGCATATTTAAAAAAGGACCCTCCTGCCTTTGGTTATGGCCGTGACCAGGCCGTCAAACCCATCAAGAATGCCCATTTCCAGAATATAGATCTTAATAAACATGCCTGCGCCGTGATATAGTGGAGAGAAAAGATTTGCCGTTTTACCTTCCGCGAAACGTTCCAGCGCAAAGATGCTTGAATAATCATTCAGGGTCCTGAGCATGTCGGAATAGTCCGAGAATGCATAATGCTCAATAGGCGTATCCAAGGCGTGTATTTTCCCTTCGGTCACCCATTTTTCGTGAATATGCCCTGAATGGCCCCTTTAGTCCGGTTTGCCAGCCTTGTTTGTCTGTCCGGCCAGTAGCCCGAATGCTTCATCCATCTGCCATGCAGAAAGTTTTTTCTCGGAAAGCTATAAGCGTCGGCAACTGGGACATAAGGATCTCAGAAATTTTCCGAACAGTCTTGACGGCATTAATTCATCGGAGTCGATCATAAAGACCCAGTCGTTCGAGCATTTGTCAATTGCGCTTTGTTTCTGTGGTCCAAACCCCTTCCAATCTTCAAAAAAAATCCTGGCATTCGAACTCGCTGGCAACTTTTTCAGTGTTATCCGTTGTCTTTTGATCAATCAGAACGATTATCTCATCGAAATTCTTTACAGAATTCAAACACGTCCTGATACGAGCTTCCTCATTATAAGCAATAACGGTCACTGAGGCAGGTATCTTTTTCACGGGCCTCATGGCTTCTCCTTCTTCTGTATCCCGTTTATGCACCAGTAACTGTTTCCTGAAAGCGTTTCACTGAGCAGTTTGTCATTAGCCTCGACGTTGTTTTTCGGATTTTCTTTGTGCCAAAGATGAAAACAAACCGCCATAAAGGGATGGACCTTGCGCTTCAGGCCGTATTTAAAAAGACGTATTGCGATCTCCGAGTCTTCCCTCCCCCAACCAATAAAATCTTCATTAAAGCCGTTTACTGCGAGAAGGTCATCTTTATAGAAGCCCATGTTACAGCCTTTCATGCCGCGAAGCGTCCTGTTTTTAAAGGACGGGAAAAAAGGGGTCCGCAGCAGGTGATGCGCATTTGAAATCTCCCCGCTGAATAAAAGGACGCAATAGTCTGCCCGGTGAATTTGCGTGAGAAGCATCAAAGCCCGTAGAGGCTTCTTTTGTAAGAAGAAGTCTTTTCCCCTGGCAAAAAAAACCTTTTTCAGAAAGCAAAATATGCTCTGAAATAAAGTGTCTGCCTGGAATGCAGTCTCCGTCAAGGAATATTACGTAATTGCCGGTTGCCTGCTTAATTGCTTCATTTCTGATTTTTGCCAGCCTGAATCCTTGGTCCTCATGCCATACATGCAGCAAGGGGAAAGGAAGGATTTGGGAAAAGCTTTCAATCAGCTGCGCTGTGTCTTCACCTGATCCGTCATCAGCGATAATAAGCTCATCGGGCGCAATCTTCTGGCACAAAAAACCATCCAGCACCTTCTTTAAATAGGCAGGACTATTATATGTCGTTATAATGACTGATATTTTCAATTGCAGGCCCCATAAATATTTAAAAAATATTAATATTCTACATGCTTCTTTTCTACAAAGGCAATCGATGTTGGACAAAAGGAAGTGCTGTTTGATCGTCAAGCTCCTTTGGGCCTCTTCCCCTGTTCCAGTAGTACGCGAAAATCGGTAGTTATTACCGGAATACCGCGAAAGAGACCGAAGCCCCGGTCAATTCAGCTTCGAGACTGTGCGACTATGTTGTTGATAATCCTCATATTGTATATTATCTGAATAGGACTGTTACAATAGCTGATGCACTGACACACATTGTCTTGGCACATTGCGATTTTGCCTTTAAGAAGGGAATTATATAAAGCGTGACAGTTATTTAATGATTATGGTATAAGAATGTAGATGGAGTGATATTGTAATGAAGATAGAGGATTTTATGAGGTATAAATGTCGCAATTTTATATAAATCAGATACGAAAAAGTATTGAGTTAATAATCATATCTATCGCCGATGCAGCTTCTGTCTTCCTGATTTTTAAGATCGCAGTCTTAATCAGAGAAGGTTTGCCCCTGGTTTTTAACGTGCCGTTTCCTGATAACGCATCGTTAGCTGGTTTTGCCAGTGTCTGGTGGATATTGCCGGTCTGGATTTTCTTTTTTTACTATGAAGGGCTTTATACAAGGAGGTTTTCGTTCTGGGATGAGATAAGAATTTTATTGAAAGTGATTTTCCTTTCTACGACAGGAATTTTTGCTATTGTCTCATTGGGAAAAATAAGCGATCAAATATCAAGGACTGTCATAGTCCTTATGGGGATGATAGCGTTGTGCTGCTGCCCTTAACGCGGATGACTCTAAAAAAATTACTTAGAAGTTCCGGCCTTTTGAAAAGACGTGTCCTTGTTCTTGGCGCCGGCAAGACAGGCAGGCTTATAGTAAACGCGCTTGTGAGAGAACCTAATTACGGTTACGAAGTAATAGGTTTTGTTGACGATGATCCTGCAAAAGTCGGAAAGAAGATAGAAGGCGTTAAAATTCATAAAGGTGTGGACAAGGCGGTGAATTACATAAACAGATGTCATATCGAAGACCTTTTTATTGCTATGCCGGGAGCAGGCAAAGAACGTCTTCAGGGACTGATCAATAATCTCCAGCATAAAGTGGAAAATATACTTTTTGTGCCGGATGTGTTCGGCATTGCTGTATTGGGGACCAGCCTCCAGCATTTTTTCCAGGAGGAGGCCTTTGCTTTTGAAATGAAGAACAACCTCTCGCGGTCAGCTCAATATTTTTATCAAAAAAGTTTTCGATATTCTGCTTAGTATGCTTATTGCTGCCACTTTTGCTGGTGTCCTCATGCTTTTATTTGCCATACTTATCAAAATCTGACTCCAAAGGACCGGTCATTTTCACGCAGGACAGGATCGGCAAAAAGGGTAAAACATTCAAATGTTTCAAATTCAGGACCATGCATGTGAATGCGGAGAGAATGCTGCCGGAATTTTTCAGGAAAAATCCATGCGCAGAAAGAGAATGGGTCAGGTACTGGAAGCTTAAGGATGATCCAAGAATTACACGGGTTGGAAAATTTCTGAGGGCCACATCTCTGGATGAACTTCCACAGATATTTAATGTTCTCAAGGGAGAGATGAGCCTGGTGGGACCGAGACCTGTTACGACAAATAGAAATTGACGAATATTACCGCGAAATGGCTGCTTTGTGTTTCAGAGTTCCCCCCGGCATCACCGGGCTTTGGCAGGTTTCCGGGAGAAATCATGAGAGCTATGATCACAGAATTGCCCTGGATTCCTGGTATGTGAGGAACTGGAATCTGTGGCTGGACATCATTATCCTGCTTAAGACCGTGAGGATCGTCATAAAAAGAGAAGGGGCATATTGAATAGAAATTCA
Source organism: uncultured Nitrospira sp. (assembly GCA_963801505.1). Taxonomy (GTDB): domain Bacteria; phylum Nitrospirota; class Thermodesulfovibrionia; order Thermodesulfovibrionales; family UBA6898; genus JAOUFP01. The sequence continues at coordinate 117,808 of CAWDEY010000011.1, read as the reverse complement.
GTAAATATATCACATATAATATAAGCCATGTATAATTGATACACCCTGCGGTCTCTGCCTCAGGATCTGATGTGTGTAGCGCTCTGGGAGAAAAAGACCTTGAATAACACCGGCTGTTTGTGTCCTGACGTTGACCCCCTGAGGTCTCTGCCTCAGGGGGTCTTCACTAAGAACATGATTTGTTTATGTCCGTCATGCTGAAAAACAATATGCCGCTGGTTTCCATAATCGTCAGAACAAAAGACAGACCTAAACTTTTAAAAAAGGCGCTGGAAAGCATTTCGGCCCAGACATACAGGCCGATTGAGGTCGCTCTTGTAAATGACGGGGGCTGTGAGCTGGACGTCGAAGAGCTTGAAGGAGTCCTCGGTGGAATCCCTCTTAATTACATGCGCCTGGAGAAAAACACCGGAAGGGCCCATGCCGGCAATGTTGGAATAGAAAACGCAAAAGGCGAATACGTCGGCTTTCTCGACGACGACGACGAGTTCTGTCCGGAGCATGTTTCGGTATTAGCTGCGTGTCTGCAAGAAATGGATTGCCGAGTGGCATATACGGATTCGGAAATCGTCTTCAGGTCTTACACTATGGAGACGATGGATGTCACAGAGACAGACAGATATATCTTTTTTTCAAAAGACTTTTCCCTGAGAGACCTGCTCATCGAGAATTATATCCCTCTTATTACGCTTCTATTTCATAAGGATGTGTTCGCTGCCGAAAAAGGGTTTGACGAGGGATTTGAAGCCTACGAGGACTGGGACTTGCTGATACGCTGCGGTCTTAACTATCCTTTTCATCACATCAAGACGGTGACTGCGAAGTATGTCCAGTGGAGCAGGGAACTCCAGATCGCACAGAGCAGCGAATATTCGAGATTGCTGGAGAGTTCCTATGACAAGGTTATCCGAAAGCACGCCGACAAATATACCCCTGATTTGGTACGGTATTGCAGGGACTCTCTTTCCGGACTCAATACTGCAATAAAGGAAAGGGAGTCTGCCCTTTCTGAAAAGGAAAGGAAACTCGTGCGTCTCGAAAACACACTCGGAGAAAGAGATGCATATATCGAGTACCTTTTGGCGGACATCAAAAACCTTGAGGACGCTGTATCGGAAAAGGAAGCATTTATTCGTCTTTTGCAGTCCGGCCGCGGCTGGAGGCTTCTTACCAAATACTACAGGTTAAGGGACCGTTTCTTAAATGTTTTGCACTGACGCTCCGAATTATGCATACAGTAATTGTGGGGGTAAGTTCGTGAGAAGAACGGGGTCTAATTAGGGAAAAAATGACGAACAAAACAAACGATGCCAAAACGGGCACGAGCACGGCAAAGCCGAAGGTGAGCGTAATAATCCCTCTCTTCAATCACGAAAATTATATAGGGGAGACCGTTCATTCTGTGTTAGGCCAAACGTTTGAAGATTTCGAACTCATCATAATCAACGACGGGTCCACTGACAGGTCAGAAGAAGTGGTAAGAGGCATATCTGATCAGAGAATAAAACATATCTCTCAGGAAAATCGTGGTGCGCCCGAAACCATAAACCGTGGTATACGAGATTGCTAAGGGAGAGTTCATAAGTATATTAAATTCTGATGATGTCTACGATACAAGGAGGCTTGAAGAGTGTGTAAAACTTCTTGAGAGCGATCCCTCTTTTTCTGCAGTTTTCAGCCACCTGGAGTTTATCGATGCCGAGGGGAAGTTCATAAAATATCTCCGCGGCGCAGAAGAGAATTGGGCGGACCATGAGCCTGATACGTCATTTAAGGGTGAGCATAATATTGTTCTCGATCTCCTCGCCGGGAATTTCCTGACGACCACATCGAACCTGTTCTGCAGAAAAGACGTGTTTGATACAATCGGCTATTTTTCAAATCTGCGTTATGCGCATGATTACGAGTTCTTCCTGCGCCTCTGTTATTATCAGAAGGTGCATATTATTGAGAAACCTCTCGTTAAATACAGAATACACAGTCTTAATACAGTCAAAGAAAATGAGTCAGCGGTCGACTTTGAAGTTGGTCTGGTATTGGCCAATTTCTTTTTAAATTATGATGTGTACAGGTTTTTTGAGGGGGCAAATGGTCACTATGAGATCATGATGAAATTTCTAAGTTCCATCAATACCTATAATGCGGACAGAATGCTTGTGGTTTTGCTTCTGTTCGGCATGAAATATCCTGAGATCAGAAATGATCTTCGAACATTTTCTCTTGAAAATAACGCCGGGCCGTTAAAGAGCGTTTGTATCGGACAATTACAGGCAATTAATGAGGGATGGGCCCAGTGGCATAAGACAAACGAGAGATTGGTTGATATGGGGAAGCAGCTAGAGGAGGGATGGACCCAGTGGCATAAGTCAAACGAGAGATTGGTTGCCATGGAAAAGCAACTGCAGGAGGGATGGACCCAGTGGCATAAGACAAACGAGAGATTGGTTGCCATGGAAAAGCAACTGCAGGAGGGATGGACTCAGTGGCATAAGACAAACGAGAGACTGCAGGAGACAAACGAAAGGCTGGTCGCCAAAGAGAAGGAACTTCTTGAAGTACATGATAAATTTACTTTTACGAAGCAACAGTTAGCGGACGCGAATGGATGGATAGTCGAAAAAGATAAGTATATCCAGGCCTTGCTTAATTCCCGTTCTTACCGCCTGGGGCGGTTGCTTACCTGGCCGTTGAGAAAGATGCTTGGCAGAAGTTAATATACGACGTTTCTATGAAAAAAGAGAAAGACAAAGTTGACATTTCAGTTGTGGTAACCGCTCATCATGAGGGCCGTCTTGCGCACCATACGATGCGTAGTCTCTTCCGTGCCATACAGTATGCTTCGGAGAGGGAATTGTCGGCCGAAATCGTTGTTGTCCTTGACAGACCGGATGAGAAAACAATCGACTATTTTTCTTCATATGTCGGCTCCGGTATCCTGTTGGCAAGAGCTGATTTTGGGGACCCAGGTCTTTCACGCAATCTCGGGGTCAGCCTCTCTTCCGGCCGTTACGTTGCGGTCCTCGATGCGGATAACCTGATCGCGAAAAACTGGCTGAATGACACATTCCGGTACCTGGACTGCAGAGAAGGCGAAATCGTTGCACACCCTGAGTATCAGATGCTCTTTGAGAACGAAAACCTCGTGTTCCGCCAGATCTCTTCGACCGATCCGCAATTCAGCATATCCAATAATTTCGAGTATAACTACTGGGATACGGTGTGCGTTGCGAAGAAGGATATATTTCTCAGGCATCCCTATGAAGAGACTACAGGTGGCCCGGGTTTCGGTTTCGAGGACTGGCACTGGAACTGCCAGACTCTGGCTGATGGGATCGAACATCATGTGGTCCCGAACACTGTCCATTTCATGCGAATGAAAAAGACAGACTCCAATTTTCGCCTACACGTCGGAACAAGCAGGATCATACGGCCGTCAAGGCTTTTCGAGCCGGAAGTTTTGTCCCGGTTGTTCTTTGGAAATCATAGCGGGGGCGAAAGATGAGAGCTGTCAAGTACAGTGAGTTTTTCTATCGTTTTGCCCGATATTTTTACAAGGCGACCAAAAGAATCCTTGGGCCCGCTGTCCGGTCCCGTCCGAGACTCCATCGCTTTGTACTGGTTGTCAAAGAGGCTTCAAAAGATTTCTTAAGGCCACCTGCCGTTGTTTATAATATTCCTTTGCAGGCTAAGCCTCTTGCTACAGATCCAACTTGGGAACACGGCCGCCCCAGCTGCCCGGGAATTGCGAAGCGGTCTGCCGGAATGGCTGATCGAGGAATGGAGAGAAATCCACGAAATCGAACCCCAGCTCTTTCCGGACCTCAACATAGAATTTCATGTTATCACCGATTTTATACGGGAATCCCGGGTCGGAAAGCATTACCTTGATCTTTGTTCGAAGTACGACGAAAATGCAAGTCATGTTTTACTTGTGCCGTGGCTGAAGAGCGGCGGAGCTGATCTTGTAGTCCTGAACTATGTCAAGGCGCTGACCGAGGACAATATGGCCGAAAAAATCGTGGTAATCTCGACCGAGAACGCTGACTCGCCGTGGGCGAAGAAACTCCCCGTGGAGGTGCAGTTCATAGAATTCGGGAAGCTCTATTCCCACCTTTCTGCCCGAGGAACAGGAGAAACTGCTCACCCGACTGTTTTTGCAGCTTTCGCCACGTGTTATTCACAACATTAATTCCCTGCTGGGCTACAACATTTTTATTAAATATGGGAAAGCGATAACAGAGAAGTCACGGTTATATGCGTGCGCATTCTGTGAAGACATAACTCCGGAGGGAAGGTCAATCGGGTATCCGGTATGTTTTTTGCCGCAATGTTTCGATTCACTTACTGCGGTGCTTTCGGACAACCAGCATATTCTTGATAAACTCCGCGAGATCTTTGCCTTCGAAGAAGAAAAGCTCTTTGTTCATTATCAGCCGATGACCTTAGAACCGGTTAAGCTCAACCCACGTGACTTAATGGGGAAAGATTCTCTGGATATTCTCTGGGCCAGCAGGCTCGATATCCAGAAAAGGCCTGACATCCTGATAAAAATAGCTGAAAGGTGTAAGGAACTGCCCTTTACCTTCCACGTATATGGTGCTCCGGTGTACGGGACAACGGAACGTGAAGCAGGTATATTTATGAGGTCCCTAAACGCTTTACCGAATGTCCGCTATTATGGTCCCTTTGACGGTTTGCCTTCTCTCCCGACTGAAAACTACGACATTTTTCTCTACACATCTCAATGGGACGGTTTGCCGAACGTTTTGCTGGAGGCAGTGTCCCTCGGATTGCCGATTATCGCATCCGGAACCGGAGGGATTTCAGAACTTATTGAGCATGGAAAGACAGGGTTTCTCATCCGTCCTTGCGACAATATAGAGGCCTATGTGGACACTCTTATAAAAATACATGCTGACCGCTCAGTTTTAAAAGACATTGTTGCAAGTGCACTGTATTTACTGGAATCGAGACATTCATGGGAAAGCTTTAACAAGGAATTGAGGAAAGTTCCATTTTATGTTTCTTATGTGAGCGAAGAGGTTTGAGTGATTTGATAACTGAGGAGAAAGGAATACACGACATGAACGATGCAAAAAATTACAATGATGCGCTCTGTGAAGAAATAAGTTTTTGGGACAGAGAATTATCTCTGGAAGGGGAGTATAAGGATTTTATAATGAAAAGGATAGATCCTGTCAGGAGAAGGGAAGAATATCCTTCAGGGATATTTGATCGGCTCACGACCATTCTGGATGGGCGGTTCCCTGGAAGCAGACCTTTTAAGGTCATAGAACTTGGCTCTGGGCCCCTATCGACCTTGGCGCATGGCGTTGATAAAGGGGACATCGAAGTTCACGCTGTTGATATTTTGGCTGATTCATACGCTGATTTATACAAGAAATATAATCTCTTGGACTTTCCTGTAAAGCCGGTTTCCGGAACCGGAGAATCTCTGTCTGAAATATTTGAACGGGCGTCCTTTCATTGCGCTTACGTGCGAAACGCATTGGATCACACCTTTGATATAGTGCGTTCATTTAACAACCTTGTTTCTTTGGTAAAAAAGGGTGGCTATATAGTTCTGCAACATAATGTGCGAGAAGGTTCAGGTGGAAACTGGAAAGGTATTCATGGGTGGGATCTTGATTTTAACGAGCATGGGCTTATTGCTTCGAATTCCATTGGGCAGGAATTCAGACTGCAGCAAAATGCTGATATGGAACTCTCTATTGTTCATTATAGTTCTATCGAATTAGACAGGTGGGTAGAGTGTGTCTTCAAAAAGAATTAACTGGATTGAAGACCCCCCGGCCATTGGTTGGGGGTAGATGTCAAAGGGAATCAGATATCATATCTATTAAGGAGGTTCAATTAGATGTCTTGTAACGAATGGATCAAGCAACATGTCCCGGGTAAAACGTTTGCGGAAGTCGGTGGTTTGTGGGGCACGGTCAACGAAAAGGTTTCGGTTGCAGGGAAAGCCGGGGCACACGAAACAACAATGATTGATATTGCGCCTCTCGGGCATGAATTGTGGGAGAATTTTTATAAGAAGTGTGCTGATGAAGGCGTAGTGTGCGGCAACAGCATTTCCGCGAGCGTTGATGATCCTGCTTTTTCTGAAAAGGCCGGAATGTATGATATAGTCCATTGTTCCGGGGTCATTTATCATTGCCCTAATCCTCTTTTTACTGTTTCACAACTAGCAAAGATATCAAAGGAAATTTTGATCCTCGGAAGCACCATAATTCCGCATACTATATCTAACAGCAGAGGGACCATTAAGACGGAAGGAAGTTCTTCCATATTTGTCCCGGCACTTAGCAAACAGCAGTTGGCAGTCGTAACTGAATTTCTTGAAGAAGTGGGAGGTAAGGCGTGTGGGATAAATCTTCCTCTCTCCGGCGAGTGGTCTTTGGGCGACTATGGACCCTGGTGGCATTTGTTTACAGTCGATTATGTGGCCGGTTTGCTGAAGGTCTGCGGATTCGAGGTCCTGGAGGAAGATGTCATATGGCAAGGAAGGGCCGTTTATTTATTGGCCAAGAGAATATGATACAAATATGAACTACTCGCTTTCCGTCATCATAAGGACAAAGAACGAGTCAAAATATCTGGGCAGGGTTTTGTCTCGACTGAAAGAACAGCAGTACGATGGGGCTGTCGAAATCATCCTGGTGGATTCCGGCTCCACTGATGAAACAGTCTCGATTGCAAAGGGCCTTGGTTGCCGCATTATCTGCATCAAACCAGAGGAGTTCTCTTTTGGACGGGCGCTGAATATCGGCATCGAAAAAGCATCAGGGGAGATCATAATAAACCTCAGCGGACACTCTGTGCCGGAAAACAAGGACTATTTCAGGCTTATGGTTGAACCTTTTGACGACAAGGATGTGGCAGCGGCTTTCGGAAGAGATATCCCCTGGTCCGAGGCTTGTCCTTCCCAGGCAAGGGACATCTACAATCATTTTCCGGAGTTCGGTCCTGACGGAAATAAGTTCTCCAATGCAAATGCGGCAATACGGCGGACCGTATGGGAAAGTGTTAAATTCGATGAAGATATCTCGGCGGTCGAAGATCTCTTATGGGCAAGGCAGGTCATGGCATCAGGATACCTGATTCAATATGTCCCTTCTGCAAGGGTATTTCACTCGCACACGCCTTCGCTGAAATATATTCGTAAAAGGGCCTATATAGAGAGCAAAAGTCTCAACAGCATCGCTGCGACAAAGCATCGGTTCGGGTTGATCGTCTTCATGAAATTCCTTGTCGGTCATGTCCAGAAAGACACACTCTTTGCAATAAAAGGCAAGTATCCTTTTTACTGGCTTTTGCACATCCCCCTATACAGGTTTTCCCAGTGTCTGGGGTTCCTCAAAGGATATAAGGAAGGCTCCGCGATATCCAACGACATTTTTTCATCGATTGGAAGATATTCTTTTGCTCCTGCGGAAACAAATGGCAGGAAGAAAGTCTTGCTCGTTACCCTCTGTTTTTTCCCGGAGAGTGTCGGTGGCACCGAGTACTACACCCTTAATCTTGCCAGAAAAACTTGTCGAAAAAGGATGGGATGTAAAAATATTGTCCGGCATGAGAGACCTTACCCAGCAAAGATATAAAGTCAGTGAGATCACGTATGAAGGCTTGAAGGTCATCAAAATCAACAACCCGCCGGAATTCTGCTCCAAATTTATCGAATATTTCATGGACCATACTATAGACCATATTTTCGGAAAAATAGTGAGGGCTGAAAGACCGGACATAATCCATTTTCAGCATACTGCATATCTGTCTTCCCGCTTGCCTGAAATTGCACAGCAACTGAATGTCCCATCCGTCTTCACTCTCCATGACTACTGGTACATATGTAACAGAAGCCAGCTCCTGAGGCCTTCAGAAGGCATATGTCCGGGGCCGTCAGAGGGGATTTACTGTGCAACCTGCTATGATCCGGCGCATCCGAGTCAGGCGGGAACTCCCAAATATCCACTGCTGAACAGGATGCTTCAGACGCGTCTGCTCAGACGTATCAATATCAAATCAAGGCTGTCTCCCGAAATAATGCAGAAACTCAAGAGATTCCTGTACAAAGGCCCGGCAGTGAACAATCCTGAGCCCCGGGAACCTGATATGTATCGTCCCACTCCCGAACTATGGGGGATTTTGGAGCATTCATTCCGCTTGAGGTTTATGAAAAGACAACTCACGTTTCCCGCGTTTGTCATCAGCCCTTCGTTGCACCTCAAAAAGAGATACGAAGCCGAGGGTTTTCGGGAAATCACCTATATTCCCCACGGGTTCGACCCCCAGAAAAAAATTCTTAATCCCCGGTTTGATGGAAAACTGGTCCTTGCATACCTTGGTAATATTACTACGGTAAAAGGGGCTGACGTAATCCTCAAGGAGTTGAAGTTTGTGGAGAAGAGGCAGAATATCAGGATGCTTTTCTACGGGAATTCATGGGATGGAGTATATCAAAACAGACTTGAAGCATTGGCAAAGGAAATTCCCGAAGTTGATATTTGTTTCCAGGGGCCTTATAAAGGAAACGACGCTTTAAGAGAAATTCTCGCGGATGTCCACGTTGTTGTTTTCCCTTCCGTGTGGGAGGAAAACCAACCGCTGGTCATTAGAGAAGCCCTCTTGCATGGGGTCCCGGTCATCAGCTCTTCCCTTGGCGGCGCGCCGGAGGGGATTGAAGATGGGACCAACGGGTTTATTTTCGATCCTTATAAAGAAGGTGATCTTGCAGCCAAGATCAATCTTTTATTTGAAAAACCTGACATACTCGAAAAAATTATCGAAGGTGCGAGAAATACCAGGATCGAAAGCATGGATGATCACGTAGAAAAAATAATAAATCTTTACGATAATACAATCCGGAAAATTTCAGTATGATCTTCTCCTCTCCGCTTTTTCAATGTAACGTTTCTGCTAATGGAAAGGACCGGTCAGCGAATAAATGAATACTCATAAAGAAACATGGGAATTGGGAAGAAAGTTTGAGATTGACTTCTGGACCGCCTGGTTCGAAACAAAGGGATTGCAGTGGAAGGAGGAATTTAGTAACCGACTGAAGGAAGACCTTCTATTTCAGGATTGTCTGGTACCATATCTGCCTGACTGGCCGGAGCTTACAGTACTTGATGTCGGAGCCGGTCCTTTGACCTTGCTGGGGAAAGTCCTGCCAGGTCGTAAACTGACTATCGTCGCGGTTGATCCACTGGCGGACATATATGACAAAATCCTGGAGCGCAACCATATTGTCCCACCGGTAAGGACGGAGTTATGCGAGGCTGAACGGCTATCGGAAAAATTTTCCGCTCGTACTTTCGACTTAGTTTTTATTCAGAATGCCCTGGACCACAGCTATGATCCTATGAAAGGCATTAAGCAGATGTTGCATGTTCTTAAGAATAATTGCTGGCTTATTATGTCACATGATACGAATGAAGCGGAAAGAGCGAACCACGTTGGTTTCCACCAATGGAACCTCTGCAGGGAAGACGATAAATTTATAATCTGGAACAAGGACATCCGGATAGATGTGGCAACTGCATTGAACAGCCACGCCGAAATCACCCTCCATGGTGAGCATTATGTCCTGATTAAAAAAATGGATATCCAATAGCGATAGATGCTGATTTCAATAGTCATTCGTTGCAGGAATGAAGCGCAGGCCATCGGGGGGACGCTTGAAAAAATATTTACTCAAACAGTTGACATCCCATATGAAGTGGTGGTTGTCGACTCCGGCTCAACGGATGGCACCATCGAGATCGTGAGAAGATATCCCGTCCGTTTATTCGAGATCCCTCAGGAATCTTTTACTTTCGGATATGCATTAAATTACGGAATTGAAAAGTCGGAAGGCTCTGTTATCGTAAATATCTCGGCCCACTGCCTCCCCGTGGATACGCACTGGCTTTCCGAACTCATCAAGCCGATTCTGGAAGGTGAAGCCGACGCTGTTTACGGCAGGCAGGTTGCTGTGAGGGGTCTGAACCCTTTCGAAGAGATGTCACTTCATAAACACTTTCCCGAGACTGAAAAGGTCGATGGAAGAAGGCCCTTTTCGAATGCCAATTGCGCTTTTTTGAAAAGGATGTGGGAGGATGTCAGATTCGATGAAGACCTGCCGAGTTGGGAAGACTATTTATGGTATCTTCTATTAAAGGACAAGAGCCGCTTTCGGTATTGTCCGAAGGCGGCTGTTTTTCATACGCACAGATTTTCGCTGTCTGCGATCAAGAGGCGCTCCTTCAATGACGGAAAGGCATTCAGGATGTTTAAAGAAAGATATGGTATAGATTTGATCGCCGCCGCCTGTCCGACTGTGACTGCGAAAGGCAAGCTGTTTCTGGAAGATATCAGGGGCCATATGAGGTTTTTCAAAAAGGAGGGATATCCGACGTATTTTTTGTGCGCGCCTATTGTGAGGCTTCTTGCCTTTAAGGCATATAGGGACGGATATAGATCAACAAAATGCAACTAAAGACTGAAGTGTATCAATCATAACTCGCCGCCAGGAGCAGGCCATTGAAGACCTTCCCGGTTTCGGCGAACAACGCTGATAGTCGGGATCTCGGCGTGAGACGGCATTTATTCAAAAGCCTTCGACCCTCAGTCTTTCCGCCTGAGCAGCTGCATTATTTACTTGATCGGGGTGAATCTGATAAGATTACGGATCTTAATGTTGTGGCTGATAAGCGCAATAATCTATATTTTCAGGAAGGATTGATATGATGGAAAAAAATATTGTAATGATGAGAAAAAAAGCCGGTCCTATTTTTCTTTCCCTGATGCTGGCCATGGGCTTAATTGCATTGGTTTTATCGGGATGCAGTCAGGAAAAGACGTCTCAGACGCCACCACCACCGACTCAGGCTAAAGGACCAAACCCTTGCGAGATTCTCGACAAATTGCCTGCAGATATTGCAAAACCTCTCGATATAAACTATGGCAATAAGGCCAAGCTTGTGGGTGCGACTTTCAACAGATTGTCTGAGAAAGAGTTGCAGGCATCCTATTACTGGCAGCCCCTGGATGACTTGGGCCAATACAACCAGGTGTTTGTCCATTTTGCCGACGTCAAAAATAACCTGCTCTTTCAGAATGATCACCCATTTTGTCAAAAACGACCATTCATGGAGATGCAGGGCAAGTATGTCAAAGAGACCTTCCGGGTGAGTATCCCGGCATCAGCGGCGAACAAAGAAGGTTACATAGGTATAGGTCTATTTGCGCCAGATGCCAAGGGATGGCCCAGGATCAAGATCGAGTCAGCGGGCGAGATACGGACTGATAACGGCGGCACGCGCGCAATAATAGAAAACACCAAATTTTAGCTATTTTCGAAAAGGCCATTTGACCCTGTGTTAGCTCGATACGATAATATGTCCGGTCCGGGTTAACGACTGTATGTGTACTGCAAATCATAAGGCCGTGATTTATTGCCAATTACCCTTTAATCTGCTATCATTCTATGATTATAAGCAGGCGGAGCAGTTTAAAGAGGTGATTTTTTCATGCAGAAGAAATTAATTATATATCTTTGTTGGGCATACTGCCTTGTTCTGTTTTCGTTTAATACTGTGCCGGCATCCGCAAGCGAGGTGCCTGGAAATGAAATGAAGAATGGCGGGGCCTTGAATATTGGTGGACCTGCAGTGTCATCCTCTCAGTCAGCCCGCATTATAGATGCTCCCCTTGTAGCCCAGGCCCAACAGGACAATAGTTCAGGGACGACAGATCCAGGGCCTAGAGAAAGAAAGTTCTTTCCCTTTCCAAGGAGGGTATCGCCTCCACTCTTGCCGCCGCAGGCCCAGCCAGTTCAGCCGCCCACGACTGTGTTGCCGGAAGCCCAGCAGCAACCTTCCATCCAGGAGCCGGTCCAGCCGCAGCTTGTGACTTCTCTCCCTCAGCAGCCTGCTGCCAGGAAAGGAGATATCAGTTTTAATTTTGATGACGCTGATGTTTACTCGGTCCTGCAGACCATATTCGGTGACGTGCTGAAGGTCAACTATATTGTTGATGCCCGGGTAAAAGGCAGGGTGACTTTCAGGTCTGTGTCGCCTGTGGTCGAAAGAAGATGTACTTCCCCTGATGGAGGTCATTTTACGGCTCAATGGAATTGGAATTGTGGAGGAAGGGGGCCTGTACCGGATAGTCCCGATAGGTGATCTGCCAAAGGAACCTGCCTCTGTCGGAGTTGGCAGAGCAGCAGAGGCTATTAAGATAACCGGCAAGGCGCTGCTTCAGGTAGTGCCTGTTTTAAATATACAGTCAACCGAGATGGTCAGGCTGCTTACCCCATTTCTTTCTGCAAATGCGGTCATTATCGATGTCCCCAAAAGCAACCATGTCGTGATAATTGATACGGATATGAATGTGAAGAGACTCTTGAGTCTTGTCGAGGTATTCGACAATGACAATCTTAAAAAGATCAAGCCCCGGGTCTTTGTCTACGCTGTGCAAAATGGCAAGGCAAAAGACGTGGCCTCCCTCCTCCAGCAGATATTTCTTGCTGCTAAGCCTTCAACCTCCGGGCCTTCGGGTAAAACTGCGACGCCGTCAAAGTCAGTGGTCCCGGGACAGATGCCGCCACCGATTGTCCATGACACTCAGCCCAAGGTTTATGAGGGAGCAGCAGGAGGAGAGGCAATGGTGTCCGAGGGCGCAAGGATAATACCTGATGAGACGACCAATTCAATCGTGATCCTTGGGACACCGGACGACTATGCCGTCATGCTTACCGCACTGGAGCAAATCGATATCGTGCCCAGGCAGGTAATGATTGAGGCCATAGTGGCAGAGGTCACGCTGACAGACAATATGAGGTTCGGTCTGCAGTGGCTTATACAAAATGATGCTAAACTCCAGGTAAAACCTTTTAATAAAGATATTAACCTGAACGGTTCGCTGGGATTTAATTCCCCAATCGACGGTGCGGTTTTAACTTATCAGGCCTTTGATTTGGCCAAGCAAGCAAAGGTGACTATACAGGCCCTCGCAGATGCTAACAAGGCGAAGATCCTGTCTTCACCCCACGTGCTGGTATCTGATAACCATGAGGCGACGATCCAGGTAGGGGACCAGATTCCAATTTCGACTTCAACTACCACTACCCCTATCGGAGGCACCGTCGCGACAAACACAACTACATCCACAATACAGTACAAAGACACAGGCACTATACTGAAGGTCAAACCTCAGGTCAATGACAGCGGGCTCGTAGCGCTTGAAGTATCTCAGGAGGTTTCCAAAGCCAATATAGTAAATATTTTAGGCACCCAACAGTATCAAATAACCAAGAGGGAGATCAGTACGAATCTTGTTGCGCAGGATGGACAGACAATCGTTCTCGGGGGACTTATAGATGAAACAGCTTCAAAGGGCAGATCAGGGGTACCCTTTCTCAGTAAGATCCCGATACTCGGTTATCTCTTTGGAAATACAATTGACGATAGGACCAGGACAGAACTGATCGTACTCCTTACGCCGCATGTTATGAGGAACCGGCAGGAGTCCAGCAAAACCTCAGAAAATTATCTCAACAGGTTTAAAGAAAATACAAAGGTAGACCTAGAGGAACAGACAAAGGTCAAGAGCAGAAGAGGGGAGACCGGGAATGAAAGTCCCAAAGACTCCGGGCAGGGCGGGCCTTAGCGCGAAGATGCAGTTTTTTGTAGTAAATAATCTACAGGTTGTGTGTAAGCAAAGACACAGTCAAGGATACAAAAACAAAGGTTTTTTCGTGCAAAAACCTGATATATGCTGATATTAAAGCCCTTTTCACATTTCAGGATATGCAGGCAAGATTTTTGCATGTATATTACGATTGCAGATATGCAATATAAAGCTCTTTCAAAATGTTTGACTTATGAATTGCTTTTTTTGTATATTCTCATGCAAAATAGGAGGCGCATTGGAATGCCTTAACGCTTCAAGGAAGACTTTGATGATAAAAGGTAATGCCGCAATTTGCATAGCTATTTTGAGCTTGATTATTTTATTGGGATGTGCTACAAAAGAAACTGTCAGAAATATATCGGACGAAGAGGTTTTGCAGGAAAGGGTGACCGAGTACTGGGGCTATGTGACAAAGGAAGACTATATTAAAAGCTATGACTATGAGGACCCGTTATTCAGGAAGGCTGTGAGCATGAATCAATATATTAAGAGTTATAATGAGATGTATAAGATAAAAGAAGTGAGAAGAAAAGCAGTAAGGATAGAGGACAATTCAGGAGTTGTTGATTTATCGACAAAGATCCAGATCCACGTTCCCGGTGTTAAACCTGTGGTTGTAGATACGGAAAAGAAAGACCGGTGGGGCAAGATCAACGGAATATGGTATCATGTAAACGACAAATATTCCGGCAAAGAGGGAGCAAAGGGTAATTGATTTTATCGGCATGCAGTTTAGGCGGCAGGAGAAAACTCTTGCCGTGAAAAAAAGAGAGGGAGGTGGTGGGTTCTAAAAGACAACAGGTGGTAGCTTTAAATAGCTACTTTATTTTCAAATCTGATTAAATCAGAGAAATTATTTCAAAGGAGGATTGCAAATGATTAAGAAAGCAGTTTTAATGGTTTTTGCTACCATGCTTATCGTATTTGGTGCGAGCATTGCATATGCTAATCAAGTCGATGGTATGGCAACCAATTCCGGCGCAGCACTTCCGGCTACCCTTTCAGCATCCGTTAATCCCGGCGGAACTGGAGATGCCCTTATTTATGGGTATTACAATGCAAGGGACTCATTTAGTTACATCAGGGTGGTAAACACCTCTGAAACAACAGCTATCAAGGCAAGGGTAAGATTCAGAGAGGCAAAGCGCAGCAAGGAAATCCTTGACTTCAATATCTGCCTGAGCAACAAAGATGAGTGGTCTGCAATGGTATATAGCGCGAAAGCTGGCGAACCGGCATTACTTCTGCCGTTAGACAGCGACACCAGGACTGCACCTAGCTTCCCTGCAGCAGGTCAGCCGTTCTTTTATAAGACTACTGCAACAGCACCAGGGCTGGAAGATGTAACCGCTGATGACACGAAGGAAGGTTATCTCGAGATATTGGCCACCAATTCCAAGGGTGCCAATGCAAATGGTGCTGGTTCCAAAACTAATGATGTAGAATGGACTGATGATGAGTGCACGAACCCGCAGACTTATGCAGCGCCACGTGGTGACGCTCCAAATGCTCTCGCAGGCAATATGTTTATTTTAAACGCAAACGGCGCCTATTCATATAATGCGGCTGCGATTGCGGATTGCGACCTGGGAGTGGATTTTGCAATTGCTAATGAGACCCCGACTTTTAACAATTGTGCTGATACCCTCGTTGGCATAGACTATATCCTGACAAAGCAGAGCCACACAGCGATGTATAATGTGCAGGCCAGGCCTTTTAACGGCCAGACAGAGGTCGTCGTCACATTCCCTACCAAAAAGCTCCATGTAACGGGTGCCGCTGCTGACAGCAACGGAAGGTACCTGTACACCAAGCCTTTTGACACGATTGACGCAGCCAGGTGCGAGCCTATCACTGTTGACAAATATGATTCCGAAGAGGATACCGTAAGCACATCAACCGGCTTCTCTCCTAGCGGGTCCCAGGGACCTGCGCTTTGCAATGAAGTCAACGTAGTAAAGGTAGGCAGCAGCGATATTACAAATTCTAACGTTGCGGCGACTTTGACTATCGACGACATCGCAACGCCTACCGGTGACGGCTGGGTGAAAATCGGTCTTGATACAGGCACAATGACTTGCGCAGTTGGTAATTCTGTCTGCTTAGATGCTAATCAATCACAAGGATTGCCATCCCTGGGGTATGTTCTTCAGACATATCAGGCTTGGATGAGCGGAGCGGATTCAACAGTATATAACGCAGCTATTGTGCCAGCTGACTAATTAATTCCTTTTTGTTTCAAGGAAACCTGTACAGGGAGAAGAGGCATTGCCTCTTCTCCCTTTTTTTATTTTATCTTCTGTTGTTCAGGACAATGCTGAAATACTACCTTCCTTTAGCTAATTAAAAAATCCGCTTATTTGTCGACAACAAAACGTATTGAAGAACTTGACGGCATCTGATATTATGATATAGCATAAAAAAGTAGTAACGCTCTTTGACATTGTGCAACAAGAAGTTTCCGAAAAGGTAAACTCTGGGTAACCAGAGGGCGCAAAGCCATAGGGTCCGGTCATAAGTACATAACCGGACAGCCGTGCTGCCGAAGAAACAGCGCTTAACCGGAATTGAAGACTCCCTCCGGCACCAACAGTAGGGGCCTTAGGCCAGACCGCAGGGAATATCGCCCGCTATCCATTTACCTTACGATAAAAAAAGCCTGTTTCCTTTTGCGGAAACAGGCTTTTTTATTGGTATTAGGTTAGCGAACGTTAAAACATGTCCCTACCTCTTCCTCGCTTCCGCACGATTGCACTTTTGAACTCGAAATAGTCCTTGTCTTTAACAGGCCCGACTTATTACTGATTTATGAAATTAATTTAATCATTAGTTAATCCAAACTTAATCTATCCAACGTATACTGAGCAAGCGAATAACGTGGTTGCAGACCCGTGCTTCAGCGGTTTCTAAGAGAGTCTGCAGTAAGAACGACTAAAAAAGGGGTAATATTCCCGGAAAAGGAGGCACTTTACAAGGACGTCAATACTTGACAAGCAACGGACAGGCATGATATTTTATAAGGTATTAAGTGTGTTTTATTAATAAATAGGTTTAGATTGATATTTAAAAAAGCGGGACCTGATTAACGAGGTCCCAAAGGGCATAAATGATAGAGTATAAACATGTATCTGGTAAAGGAGGTTTAGAGATGAATGACATGAGAAATAACCGCCCCGTTGGACTGTTATTTATTATTTTGTTGTCCTTTTTTTTAACAGGGGCTCTATGGACTGCTGCAGAGGCGGTTGATGTTACTATTAACGGCGCGGGGTTTTCAACGTCTCCATATCAGCTTGCTACCGGCGGTCTTAACATCGATTCGGTTACCGGGAATATAGGCTTAACTATACTTAGCCCAACTGATACTGGGGTGATAAACGGGAACGTTGACACCCAGGGCAGCATGATATATGTCCGGCCTGCCGCGGGCACGACTGGTGCAGCTCTATATATGCCAATCGATCAGGGCGGTATTTACTCATTTACAAATCTGGCTCCTGGAACCTATGTAGTCTTCCCTGTTTTGGAAGGCAAAAAGTTTACGCCCGCGTACAGTCAAATAACTTTGACTTCGGGTCAGGTAGTCAACAACGTAAATTTTACAGGGGGCCCGGCTGTATCTATGACCTATTCGATATACGGGACAGTAAGCGGTGCCTCAGGCAGTGTAAACGTGACTCTTGCCGGTGCGGCATCGCAACAAACCTCTACTACCGGCAGCTATATCTTTAGCGGACTTGCGCCCGGCAGCTATACCGTAGCCGCCTCTGCTGCGGGTTTCTCCTTTAACCCTCAAAGCAGTCCGGTCACTATATCAAACAGTAATGTGAGGAGTGATTTTACCGCAAGCGTGATGACGTATAAGATTTCAGGGTATGTCAAAGACGCTTCTAACGTAGCCATTGCAGGTGTGGCTGTCAGTTCAAGTGCAGGCGCATGCTCAAGCACAGACGCAAACGGGTACTACAGCTGCAATAACCTGTCAAACGGTACTTATACAATAAGTGCCTCAAAATCCGGATACTCTATTACCCCGACATCTGCAAGCGTTACCATAAGCAATGCAGATAAGACACAGAACTTTACTGCCGCGACAGCAATCACGTACACGATTAGCGGTACAGTTTCAAATCTGGGCTCAGGCGCCAATGCTACGATTAGTCTCTCAGGCGCGGCAACGAAGTCAACAACTACAGTTGGTGGGGCATATTCGTTCACCGGCCTTTTGACAGGCAATTATACGGTAACGCCAACGCTGTCTGGTTATACGTTTAGTCCGACGAGCAGCAGTTTTACTTTGTCATCTGATATTGCAAAAAACTTTACTGCCTCTGTTATTCCCCCTCCTCCCCCAGTCAATAACGCTATCACTATAAATAATATGCAGGAAAAATTAAGAAATGACCTTCCACCGAGTGCCTGGGACCTTTATGTGACAACTGTGCCTGTTCCAGGCAATGCTAATTTTGTGAATGCCACGAAGGACTGGGTAACGCGCAGGGACATGATAGTGATGTACGGGGGAGCAGCCTGCGACAAACCTGTTCCTACTGTTAGCGATTACAATGCGATTATTGCCGGGACCAGCAATAGGTCTTTGCCCCTCTACACAATGACGGGAGAAACGGTAAACAACAGGACATTTTATTATAACTTCCAGGATGTTATGAACCAGAGTCTGCTAATAGGGAGGTCGAACGTGCCTGCAGCGCCCGCAGGATGCTACTATATCCTGATTTATAACGTCTCGTCATCCAACTCCGACTATTCGTTGTATTTTTCAACTCTGGCAAGATAGGTATATGTTATCAAGGGCCTCTGATGAAGAGGCCCTTGACTGTCTGTCGTAACACTTTAATGTATAAGTGCCGCAGTGCAAACTCTGATGAAATTAAAGGGGTGTTTTTTTGAAAAAATATGTCTTCATAAGCATGCTATTGCTATGTTTTATCACCTCAAGCGTTTTTGCCACGGACGATATTGTCCTTGCAAGGATTGGCGATAGGAAGATTACCATGGGTGACCTTCAAAGGACCATCGGCAGTTATACTGCTGAACAGCAGGAGGCATTTAAACAGGACCCTCAAAACAGTGTCATGCTTCTTCAGAGGCTGGTGGAGGATATGGTGCTTTCAGAGGAGGCGCGGAAACTGGGCATTGACCGGGACCCTGCTGTCAGGGAGCAGATTGAGCAACTCATCAATCGCCAGTTGGCGATTGAGCTGCTTAAGAGAGAGGTTGCGGACAAGATAACGGTGACAGATTCTGATGCGAGGCTATACTATGACCTCCATAAAGATGACTTCAAGGTCCCGGAAACCCAGAGGGCCAGGCATATTCTGATCAAGGTCGGCAAGACAGCGACTGAAGCTGAAAGGAAAACAGCAAGGGAGAAAGCCGAGGGACTTCTGAAGCGGTTAAAAGACGGGGAAGACTTCGGAAAACTGGCCTCGGAGTTTTCTGACGATACGGCCAGCAAGGCAAGGGGAGGCGACCTCGGTTTCTTTGAAAAGGGCAAGATGATCCCCGAGTTCGAAGCGGCACTGGTTTCGCTAAAGCCCGGCGAGCTGAGCGGCATTGTCGAGACAAAATTCGGCTATCATATAATCAAACTTGAAGAGAAGAAAGACTCCCATATGCTACCCTTTGAGGCGGTGAAAAAACAGATAACGGAAAAGCTCATAAAGGATTTCACCAAAAGCAAGACCAACGATTATATAGAGACATTAATTAAAGCTGCAAAGGTTGAAGTCTACCCTGAGCGGGTTGTGAAAGGAACAAAGTGATCTCAGGGCTCTTGGATGAAGAGCTATACTTATATATAATCAGAAGGCCGATTTTATCTATTGTTGGTACAAATACGGAGCACTAAAACAGATCGCTGTCGCCCATAGTGTAATAGAAATAATGCCGAAGTGTCTCAATGATAGAAGGGTCTTTAAAAACAACAAAACATGGTACAAGATTGTCAGGCTCGGGGCCCATCTGAAAGCCCAGTTCGGCAAGCTGCCGGCCCCACCAATCCGGATGTTTGGAAAACCAGCCCTGTATAGACCCGCTACCGTAAAACTCATTAACAAAGAGTGAATAGAGCAGATATCCGGGGGCTTCGGGGAAGTGTCTGTCAAAAAGCGCATCACCCCAGATAATTTTCTTTTCCCGGGCTGAAAAGACGCTCCAGCCAACTAACCGGCCCCGCTTGCGGACAGCAAAGATCCTGTGGACTTTGTCGGGACATTTCAGATATCTCCACGTGAGATATTTCGCATCCCTACGCACAAGGAACCTGTAATTGTCGCAAACATTTTCAAAAAAAAGACTCCATTCCTCAGAAACGGAACTGACCTCTTCCACCGAGTAGCCCCCAAAAATTCTGTGTATAAAAGAAGGTTTTATAAAGGATGTCTTGGCAAGGTCCTTGGTCCAGAAGGTAACCGGATCAATGTAGGAGTAACCGAGATAGCGCATTCCCAACTTTTTAATATGACCGGTATTAAAGCCATAAATAAAGGGAATGTTATCTCCACAGAATTTCGAATAAAAGTGGTTCGCTGTCCTCGCAAGAAGGCCTGTCTTGCCGAGACCTATATGCCTTACGCCCGGGCTTGTCATCGTATCGCCAATTTGATAAGAGAAAAAGCTCTTCACCCCATCCACGGCCGAGTAAAATGGCACAGGATATCCGGCATAGTGTGCCACCAGGTTGCCGTTTTCTGTAAAAGCTTCTGAGATCTTATAAGACCCATAGGGGTCGTCCCTGAATTTCCAGAGCCAATGATCAAGCGTCCTGCTGACATTAAATACCTCATTAAACATTGGAAGAATTTCTCGTTCATCCCCAATGGAATACGGACGTATGAAAAATGAGTCTTTTTTTGCAACATATATCTCGTATCCGAATTTACCGCTCGCATACCATTCCCTCTGTTTCTTCCAGCCTTCAATGAAAAAAAAGAGTTCTTCCCTTGTCCGATCAGCGGGAAATGCTGAAATTATTGTTTCGGCATTCCTTGTAAACTCTCGTATAATGAATTCGCAGGTGGGCATTACGTTTTTTCCGATTTTCTTATTTTCTGTTATGCGGAAACCGTTTTCGAAAAGGGCGATGGTGAAGTCGCCAGCAGGATGCACAGCTGTCTGAGACTTAACTTCAGCAGCATTGCATACTTCGTCTCCGATGATAATAAGGCCGTTGTCTTTTAGAAGTTCTCTTGCTTTCTTTATGACGCTATCGAGAGGACGCAAGTATTGAACAGATTCCTGGAAAAAAATAACATCGTAGTACCCGGATTCAAAGACCATTTTATCTTCATCAAAGAACCCGAGTGATTTAAAGCGGAGGCTGTCTCCGTATTTCTTCCCGGCGTATGCTACCAACTCGCTGGATGGAGCTATAGCGGTAACCGAATATCCCTTTTCGGATAAAAGGAAGGCCGAATATCCGAGACCGCAGCCGACATCGAGGACTTTGGCAGGCGGCGGCGGGAAAAAAGAGAGGAGCTGTTCGAACATATTCTGCTGGGCGTCTTCCATCGTCAATGAAGCGTCTCCGTCCGGCCAAAGGCCGAAATGGAGGTGGTCTCCTTTAAGGACTGCCCGGTAAAAATTAAATGGAACAGGCAAACTTAGATAGTCTTCTTGCATTAATACGTCTTCATCCTAAATCCCGCATGTTGGAGTGTCCGGCACGTTTTCAGGAACATCCTCCTGCAACATGACATGTGATGAAAATAGCTGTTTTTCCCGGCCCTTTATTGCCACAAGGGTCAGACGATCAGACGGTTTTCCTGTTTCAGGCGGGACATGACATTCATAGACGGACGTAAAGCCGGCGTGTGTGAGCATATTATATAGTGAAGGGCGGGTCGGCCAGAAACTCTCTAAATTATCAACAGAAGACCAGAGAGACTTAAGTCTTTCCTCCTGCGTTGAATCAGGGCTGTGTTCCTGGTATTGTCTTCCCCAATATCTTTTGTTTTTGTAAGTATGATGTGTATCTGCCGAGGTGCTTATGTGCGTATCAATAACAGTGAACATAGTGCAAACTTCCGCCATTTTCTCTACGAATGAGAAAATGTCAGGGGCGTCAAGATGATAAAGTACGCCCAGGCAGAGGACAACATCAAAAGTGCCGTGCTTTTCTCTGCTGAGGTTTCTAATGTCATCAGAGTAAAGCCGGAGTTTGCCCAGAGAAAGAACATCTTTCGCAAAACGCACTTTCTCGATATTTGCCTCGCGTATTTCTATCGCAGCTACTTCAGCGCCGTGCCGTGCAAATTCAATAGCGTAAAGTCCTTCGAGGCACGCAAGGTCGAGCA
Source organism: uncultured Nitrospira sp. (assembly GCA_963801505.1). Taxonomy (GTDB): domain Bacteria; phylum Nitrospirota; class Thermodesulfovibrionia; order Thermodesulfovibrionales; family UBA6898; genus JAOUFP01. The sequence goes on along the minus strand of CAWDEY010000011.1, from coordinate 95,795 downwards.
CACGCAGATCTGCAAACGCCTTGCGCGAGATGTCCGCGACTATACTTACGATGCGTCTCAGTTTTATCTCATCACCGACTAGACGGTCATCGATCGTATAGATATCGCCCCCAAGACAGATGTTATGGGCCGTCCAGGGACCGTATCGATCGATTATTTCATTTTTTTTCTGCTCTATGCTGTCACTGTCCATTGATTATATTACTTTGCAAGATCGGCCGGAACAAAGAGTATGATGTCCCTGATTCAGACGAATTGCCTGCGAGAATTCGCAGATTTGCCACAGAAGTCTCATAGTCTTTACATATAGTATAGGAACGCAGGAAACAATGAGCAGCTTTTTCCCTCTCTCCTGAAAGAGCAAAAGCAATTCCTTTAAGGTTTTCCGCTTCAAATGCCAAGGGCTCAACATTCAGGACATGTATACATTTTTCGATGGCGGACGACAGGTCACCTGTCTGGAGCGCCCTGACCGCAGTGTCGTAAATACTGTTAAGGTCGGTGATGATGTAAGGTTGTTTGATTGCAATTTGCGGGTTGTAATCATAGGTCTCGTACAGCTTACAAAAGAAAGCCCTTATATCATCCAGGCCTATGGACTGTCTCAGGTTGCACATATCTCCACAGGTTTTTTCAAATGAATGGGAGAGGCTGGTTTTCAGTTTTCTATAGACAGCCCCATTCCATATCTCAAAAAGAGAATTTTCCCTTAAATCTCCCGCTATGAGAGAATCCGGCGCGCAGCAAACCTGGACATGACCCGTATAATTGACCATGCACCAATTCTTTATCAACCCACACCTGATGTTGCCGCCTCTGTCTTTGTAAAGCCAATTGTCCCCAGCGGACTCCGGTACCGGTTTGTTAAACATACCCATATGAACAACGGTAATGCCGAGTTTGCCAGCCTGCATTTGTGCTTCCATGAGATAACGATCATGCTTTTCCGGTGTGAAAAAAGCCGCCTCATCGATCAACTGCGATTCAAAATGAGCAACCAGATGCGAGAAAGTGACCTGAGAGATTCCGATTTTATGGGCCAGACGAATAAAATCCGGCATCTCATGCATATTCTGCGCGGTCACAACAAAAATAGCGCCCAGAGAAGGATACAAAGAACCGTTGCTCTTTTTATAAGCATCTAGGGCTTTGACGTGAGAAATGACGCGGTCGAAAACATCAGCCCTACGGATTTTTTTATAGCTGGATGATGACGCTCCGTCAAGAGAAAAGGTTATGCTCAGATTGTCCCGTAAAAGTTCCGGCCCGTTTTTTAACGGAATTATACCGTTTGTTATAAAACCTACCGTGAGATTATTTCTGGCTAGACATGTGTTGTAAATTACGTCCCACTGCTCTGACAGCAGCGGTTCTCCCAGCCCGTTGAGGGAAATGTTTCGAATCTCATTGCCCAGATAAGGCAATAGCTTTTCAAATATCCCCAGTGGCAAATCACCCGTAACCATTCTTTTGCGGTAACTGTGGTGGCAATGCGTGCATTTCAGGTTACATCTGTTTGTGACCTCGAGGCTTATACTCGAAGGGAACCCGTTAAAATAGAGGTCCTCACTGCATTGGAAGTCATTTATGTCCATAATCCCGGGCATTAAACGACATCCCAGAACAGGGTAGCAGGCTTAACAAAAAAAACTCCAGGAGAGGAGAATCTTCCAAAAAATCTTCCCGGCCTGAAAAGTGACCAGGCCCTTTCAGGAAACTCGAAGGTTTCACCCCTTCCCTGTATGATCGCTGCGGGAAAAAGGTTCGAATCATGGCTCCATTCGAACAACCAGTTGTCTTTAAGATGGCTTGGCACATGGAGGCTGAAAGGAGCATTCAAACGGCCCAAATTTACAATTCCTGACAACTTCCTGTCTGAGTTAAATATAGTCATTATTCTGTCGAGTTCCTTAATAATAGCATATTTATATTTGAAATGTTTCGCCATATAAAAGTTGTGAGAGAGCAGTGACTGCCCGATTTTGGATATATCGGTTTCCGGTATCTGATTATAATTGTGGATTACGGCCGCACTGTTGAGGAGATATAATTTATATCCGGACTGTCTCAGCCTGAGGAAAAGATCGGCGTCCTCATAGTAGAGGAAGAAGTTCTCATCGAAGAGCCCTCCGATGGCTTCAATAGACTCCCTTCGGAGCAACACACTTCCACCGGACAGCGAATACTGTTCCAAAGGTGAAGTAGAATTCAATACCCTGAGCGTCCACCATCTCCACCTCAGAGCATATAGATGTGTCAGTGCAGGGATTCTGCATCTATAAGTTAAGAGAAGTTCGTGATAAGGTTGGGGGAGATAATTTAGCGGCAGTATGAATTTTTTCTGGTCATCCCAGTATATCAGAGGGCCTGCCGCGGCTGCCTGCGGGCAATTGACCAGGAAATGCTTCAGTTCTTTCAATGTCTCCGGCAGGATATAAGCATCAGGATTAAGCAGAAAAATCCATTTGCCCCTGCTCATTGTGTAGGCCTTGTTGCAGGCCCGTGCAAAGCCCTCGTTTGTTTCGTTGAAAATGAGGTGAACGTTGTCAGGCATGATGGACTTTAATTCCTGCTGTTCGACAGCGGTTGCGCTATTGTCAACGACTAAGATCTCGGTCTCGATATCCTCGCTGATTATTGAAGAGACGGCCCTTTTGGTAAGCCGGGCGGAATGATAATTTACGACAATGACAGAAATCATCTATTGAGTGACAAACTGTTTTAACCTGGAGTAGACACCCTGTATAATGTCCGGGCTGCCGAATCTCTCCTTGAACTCCTGAACTATTCCAACAACATCTGGCGCGGGCAATTCTGCGGTATCCAGGGCTGGCGTGCAGTAGTCCCATCTCCCCTCCGGAAGGGCCTTGACCATATTATTTTCATAGGCCACACGCGCAAGCTCAGTTGCAGGGAAAACCTGATAGATAAATGGAATAGCAGCATCTGGTTGAATTGCGGCATTAAGCTCAAAGGTCTTCTTTATAGTTTCCCTTGTCTCAAAGGGCATCCCGAACATATTGAAGGTAACGATTACGATGCCATGCTTCCTGAGTATATGCGCTCCCCTAATTATAGTCGAGTTTGACATCCTCCTGTTGAGATACCGGGACCGGTAATCTTCGTCTCCGCTTTCGAGGCCGAAGAAAACAAGCTTTAACCCGGCATCCGCCAATACTGATACCAGATGATCGTCCATTATATCGATCCTGCTCATTATCGAAAAAGGAAGACCGATCTCCTTTTTATAAAGCGCACAGAAATCTTCAACCCACTTTTTGTTGAGTGTGAAGGTCTCGTCCAAAAACTCAATGAACTGAGGTCTGAACCTCTGGGCCAATGTTTTAACATTTCTGACTGCAGTCTCAACGCTGTATCTTCTTAAGAATTTCTTCACGCCGCCGTAATAGTCTATCAGCGCGCTATTGCTGCAATAAGTACATTGATAGGGACAGCCGCGGCCGGTAATAACGGAGAGGGAGAATATCCCGGCGGGTGATAGACTGCCAATGAATTTTTTGGAGAGCCTTTCGGTCCCCTCGGAATCAAAGAGGCCGTAATCCATATAGGGGTAGTCTTCCAGATTCTCAATAAGCCATCTTTTCCCGTGACAGATCGGTGGGATTGCCGCCCCGAAAGATAATACCCCTTACCGGCGGCAGGGAAGACCGGTTGGTGCCGTCGTAAAGCTTGGAGAGTTCGAGTAGCGGCAGTTCTCCCTCCCCCACACATACTGCATCCACACCTGGATGGAGAAGTACTTCTTCAGGGGCGAGTATAGCATGGTAGCCCCCTACGACTATAAGACCTCTGAAATCCATATTCCTAAGTTGATGGATCACCTTTTCGATACGAAGCCAGTTGAAGGTCATTACCGAGAATGCAACAATTGCCGGATTTTTTGACATTATTGTTGAAGCAACAGTCTCCGGGGTATCGCTCTTTTTTCCTGAAATTTCACGATATATGACCACTTCCACCTCAACGTTGTTTTGCTTCAGAAATGCTGAGATAAAACCTATTCCCATACTGTACTCGTGATCATTCGTATGAAAACAGAAGACTATTTTGTTAGACATGCACGCTCTCCGTTCAATAATATCCTATTTTTTTGCAAGTATATAATAACCCAAACAAGCGAGACTTTTCCTGTTAATGTTCAGGCCCGATTGCTCGATCAAATCCGGCCAATTATTGCCATTTTCAGGCAATGGAGTATTGTTTTCCTTTATGGCGATTATGACGAACCCCGCATCCTTCAAGAGGGTTTCGATCGTTTTTTTCGTAAAAAATCGCAGATGCGTGATGCAGAGAATGCCTGCGGGCACATAGTCCCACCGCCCAGCGATAAGATCTTCAATAATGCTCCAATGCCCTATGTTGGGGATGCTCAGCAAGAGGTATCCATCCTTATTGAGCAAGGTCCTTATTTTTTTAAGAAAAGTTTCGGTATGTTCCACATGCTCAAGCACATCTAGACAGGTGACGCAATCGAACTTTTCGGTAATCTCCGCGGTCATTATATCTTCCTCGATAACGAGATCAAGTTTCGATCTTGCCTTTTGCGCCTCACACGCGTTCATTTCGACCCCTACTACACGGCAGCCCAGTTCCTTTCGGACCGCCGCGCCAAAATTTCCCCGTGAACAACCGATGTCCAGCAGGTTCGTAATGCCTTGTGGGATGAGCGGCAAGACATCCGCCCGCTTTTCTTCGTAATAATCAAAAAAGGGATGAATGTAGGAATTAAGGGCGATACAGGTTTGTGATTGAGGCAAAGACCGCGGGACAGAGAAAGGGTCCTCCGGAATTTCCATACGTGACAGCACGGCAGACCGTATCAAAAACATCCACGGTTCTCTGTTGTCATATGGCATAATTTTACGTTCCTGATCGTAGAGGGAGCCGACAAATTGTTCGAAGCCCCTCAGCGTGTAGTAATTGGCCACCCTTCCTGGCCTAAAACCCCTGATGTCTGAGGGGAGGACGCACTGTATATGCTGGTTAAGGGTCACGACCTCCAGCATGGTCTCTATGGTCCCCTCCTTCATTATAAGCGCTGGTTCCTTCACTATCAAAACATATGGTGTGACGATGTTCGGGGCATGATCAACGATTAAGGTCCGCAGGGAAGAGAGGTGAGTTTCCCTGGTCATAACAAGATGAGCGTCCCCTGGCAGAACCTCCCGAAACATCTTGAGACACAGGATAAATTCCGAAGAAGATTCATAGGAGGGAGTTATCATAGTAAAAACCGTTATCTTGTTATCCATGGTTGTACTCACTTTCATCAAATTGGTTTACAATGGGTATACACATCCATTGCCAGGGTTCTTCCATAATTATATCCGACAACCTATCAGCATAACATTGTAGTATCTCTGAAATATTCAAACTGTCGGGCAGGCGGTTTTCGATTTTAAGGGTACGGTAAAAGTTCCCGGCGTCATTGTGCTCTATAAGGTTCCACGCCGTCATAAAGATAGCATTATACTTGATCCCGAGCTGTATAAGTCCGGAAGGAAGGGACGATGGTATGCCAAGAAATTTCACTGGAACGCGTTTGTAGGGGTATAATGTGGGCGGCAGATCGAGCAAGCCAAGAAAGGTCTTGCCATTCTTGAGTAAAGCTATTATCGAGCGGTCTATTCGCCCTGAAAAATTTGTATATATGTAGTGTGATAGCAGTCTTTTTTCAGTAAAAGCATAGTTTGCCTTTGCGTAGAGTTGCCAGGCAAGAGGACTATCCGGGGATTTATTGACCGTTCTTGCAATCGGATATATCGGTATCCCTGAAAACGATGCCGGTATGCTGAGCGTGTAAAAGCTGCCGAGATGTGCGGTCAGAAGGATCACCGGGCGATTGCTGCCACAGGCCTCCTCCAGATGTTCGATGCCTTCTATCCTGAAGTATCGGTAAAGATTTTGTTTTGACATCTTCAGCGCGGTAAAGGCATCGCTTTCCCTTACGATCTTGATCCATAAAGCCTTCCTGACCAGTTCTTCAATTTCACTGCCATCAGAACTTCTTTCGATATATCCAAAAAGTTTGAGAAATCCATTTCTTATTAAATCTATTTCCGGTTCAAGGAACCTCAAAATCCGGGCCTCCTGTGCGTGAGTTCTTAAACCCCAACCCCACAAAGGCAGGTCCCAGAAATAGTAACGGAACCTCTTTAGCTCTGTCCGGCTGATCATCCGGCGATCTCCGAAAAAACTGATTCCAGGTTTAGAGCAACGGCTTCCCCTCTGAATTTATTGTGTACTACCTCAATCCCCCGTTGACTGAGTCTTTTGCGCAAAGACTGGTTTTTGATGATATCAACTGCGGCATCTGCCATTGCCGACGGATCTTTTTCAGGGACAAAACACGCGTAATCATGCCTGCTGTCAAAACTCAGATAGGAAGGTATGGAGGTTGCAACAGAGGGGACGCCGCAGGCAAGGGCCTCTGCAAACGGCAACCCGAACCCCTCGTTCGTCAGTGATGGAGTCAAAAAAAGGTCGCTCCTGCGGTATATCTTCAAAAGTTCTGCAGGTGGTATGGACGTATGGTACTCATCTATTTTGGTAACAGCGGACTCCCCGACTGAAAGTGCGCTGGAAGACACGCGTATGAGATGTATGTCATGTCCTTTCTCGCGCAGGTAAGACACCGCAGAGAGAGCATCAGGAATTGCCTTTACCGAGCTTTCAAAAAGACCCATAACCAGAATGGTTGTTATCTTTGAGAGGTATTTTCGGACCTGTCGAAGGAAGACGGGCCCCGGAGTGAACAGTTCCAGATCAACGACCTGGCCAACGCAATATATCCTGAAGCTCTCATCTTTGAAATGTGCCTTTAACCTGTCTGACAGCCAACTCCCAACAGTCAACTTGGGTATAGGGCTCCTATATGCCTCCTCAATGGCAGGGAGCAGAGATGAATACTCAGGAAAGTCGAATTCTAACCCCTGGCAGAAATGAAACGTGGCTGGTATGTTCAGTTTGACTGCTTCTTTAACGGTGGTCCAGAAGGTAGCGATGAGGACGTCCGGAATTGTTGAGGTATTCCTGAATTTCTCCGACAGTTCCGGAACGTACTCAACATTGACAGGATAAGGGTACCACCCGTGGTCGCCCCTGAGGGACCTGATGAGCACTCTGTGGCCCCTTTTTCCCAATGCCCGGGCCTGATCAAAGACAACCCTCACACCACCGCACAGTTCAGTGGATTCAAGGAGATAACATATGTTCACTGCCGGCTGTCCCCTGAAACCTTCCTGTCTATTGCCCACTCATGGGGCAGCCTCACAATTCCGAGATCTGAAGAGAAGTTTTCTATTGAAAACATCTTGGTCCGGTGAATATCGTAGGGATGAAGGGCATGCTCGTCTCCCAGACAAACAAACAGATAGTATTGCCCGGAAAGCAGTGGAAGAGAATGGAAAGTAAGCCTTATCTCCTGGCCGTCATAAAAGGACACTGGCTGCAACCCGTCCATCTTGGTGGTAACTCCGTAGACCGATTCTTCGTCATTTCTGTTTAGACCAATGGCGACATGTCCCATGATGAGGTCTTTTTGCACGGAGGTGCGGACAATCATCTTCAGGAATATGTCCTGTCCGGTCATTATTGCTTCAATCTCATGGTCAGTGCTGTCGGTCACAATCGCACTTTCGATCCAGATTTTTTTGTCGGCCGATTGTTGCGTTTCCGTGGCGACTCCTGCAGACATCGAAAACCCGGTCTCTTTTTCCCTTACCCAGTCATTATATGCATTGATGACTTCGGGAGCGCGGCCGATTTTTTCCATTTTTCCATTTTTCAGCCAGACGACCCTGCTGCATAACTCCTGTACAAAGTATAGCGAATGACTGCAGAAAAAAATCGTTTTTCCCTTTTGCCTGAATTGCATCATACGGTCTATGCACTTCTTCTGAAAATGCTGATCACCTACCGATAACGCCTCATCTATTATCAAAATTTCAGGGTCCACCGAAGTGGCGATGGAAAATGCGAGCCTGACGTGCATCCCGGAGGAGTAGGTCTTCACAGGTCTTTTTATGAAATCGCCGAGTTCGGAAAAATCTATTATTTCGTCCTTCTTGTCATCGATATCTTTTTTAGTAAGGCCCATGAGATAGGCGTTGAGATAGATGTTTTCCTCTCCGGTGAGTTCGGGATTAAACCCGGCCCCGAGTTCCAGAAGGGCAGCGGAGCGGCCATGTATCTCAATATTGCCTGACGTTGGTTTCAGTGTTTTTGCGAGAATCTTCAAAAGGGTGCTCTTTCCAGCCCCATTCTCACCTATGATGCCGAATGTCTCCCCTTTGTTAACAGTGAAGTTGATGTTTTTGAGCGCTGTAAACTCGGTGTGAAAGGGCCTTCGAAGAACTATCTCCTTAAGTCTTTGGGCCGGATACTGGTAGATTCTGTAAACTTTACTGATATTTTTGAGGTTGAGGGCAATCATAGCCAGTCTGCGAATTCGTATTTTAACTTATTAAAGACAAAAGCTCCGATTAAAAAAAAGCCCAGAGACCAGCCCAGAGAAAGGGAAATCATTTTCCATTGGACTATCCTCCCGGCAACAAATATATCATGATATAGTGTAATGATAGGATACAAAGGGTTTAGGTACATTAACCTGCTTGCCCAAGCAGGCAATAAGTTCATAGGGTAAAGAATTGGAGTCAAGTATATCCAGAAATTGATAATTACTTGCATGATCTGCATGACGTCCCTGAAAAAAACAGTCATGGTTGCAGTGAAGAAGGCAATCCCGAGAGTGAAAACAACCTGCAGGAGAAAGATAAGTGGAAGGACAAGAAAAAAGGAAAAGGAAAAGGAAAAGATCATTTTGTAAACGCTTAGAAGGAGTATTGCTATTCCATAACTGACGAGAGGGGCTATTACCGCTTTTGCCGGTAATATCTCAACCGGAAAGGAAGTCTTTTGTATGAGGTTGGCGTTTTCTATAAGGGATGATGTGCCGCGTGCAAGTCCTTCGGATATCATAATCCACGGAAATAAACCGGCTATAAGGTATACAACGGATGTCCCGGCGCCGGATTCAGAGCCTACACGTATCTTGAAGATGTATACAAACACAAAAAGATAAACAAGCAGCATCAAAATGGGATGGATGAAATTCCAGAGAAGTCCACCCATTGAGCCTGCAAAACGGCCTTTTACTTCCCTCGTAACCATTTGCAGGAGTAGATGTCTATAAACGAAAAAGTTCTTTATAATATAAAAAGGTGATGTTAATATTTCTTTAAAGTATTTCATTATCATCCTGAAAACAGTCTGCCTAAGAGTTTAATATTGTCCGGTGCAAAACTTTATTTCTTGACATGTTGGGATTTTTCAATCCTAGATTATAACACTTTGCTCTGATATTTTGATAAGTTCTCGCTTAGCTTGACAGGCTTGATCTTTTGGTCTCCATGAGAAATAGCGCGGAGGACATGCCGTGCCGTCTTCCGGACCAGTCGAGACAGGAAAGGCCGCGGACTTTGCAGTGGACTACCTGAAAAGGTTTGTGAATATGTATAATACATGTTTACACGGCAGATTATGGCCTATATGGCGCATTCATTGACGAAAAAGATATTATGAACGAAAAGAAATCGGTATACCTTCCCGGATTAAACGGTTTAAGATTTATTGCAGCCTTTTTTGTCATTGTCGCCCACATCGAACTGATAAAAAAAGTTTTTGGCTTTATTGATTACTGGGAGAGGCCTTTCATCAACTATCCGGGCACATTGAGCGTGACCCTTTTCTTTGTTTTGAGCGGATTTCTTATCACATTTTTGTTGCTTACTGAGAAGAACAACTTCGGTGACATTTCCATAAGGCAATTTTATATGAGACGGATTCTGCGCATATGGCCGCTCTATTTTCTTATAGTTTTGCTGGGTTTTTTTATTTTTCCGGCGATAGGAGTGCTATCTGTTCCGAAATATACTGCTGCGATTCATGATAATTTTGAAACGAAACTGGTCCTCTTTCTTGCTGTATTGCCGAATATTGCAGGGATTGTTTTTCCGCCTGTTCCCTATGTTTCGCAGACCTGGTCCATCGGTGTCGAAGAGCAGTTTTATCTGATCTGGCCGATTTTAATAAAATATACGCGCAAATATCTCCTGGTGCTCTTTGCCATAGTTTTCGCTCTTGTAATGATCACGAATAGTCTGAGTATTCTTCTGTCCTTCTTCCCGGAACAGGGGCATCACACGGAGATTCCTTCTTTCCTGAAGGTCCTGACAGAATACTTTGGGTCCTTGCGGATTAGTTGTATGGCTATCGGAGGAATAGGGGCTTTCCTTTTGTTTTTCAAAAAAAAGTCGGTGCTCGACATTTTATATAGGAGAGACGTGCAGTTGGTGACATTAATACTGACAACCCTGTTGATATATAAGGGCATCAATATTCCCTATTGTAATCATGAATTCTATTCGGTCCTCTTTTGCATCATAATTCTAAACGTTTCATCTAACAGCTACTCGATTGTTAAGCTGGAACGTCAGCCGTTTGTTTACCTGGGAAGAATCTCCTACGGTCTGTATATGTATCATCCACTGGCAATAGTCATCTCTCTGGTTCTTCTAAAAAAACTATTCAATGGAGGACATGACGGTTTTTTCTTTAATCTGTTCCTCTACTGTCTCAGTATTTCTATGACGATAGCCTTGCTTCGTTGTCGTATCTGTTATTTGAAACAAGAATGTTGAAGCTCAAGTCCCGGTTCTCCCGGGTCCGGAGCGGAGGATAAGACGATTGGCGGACGAAGCAGGACAGGCATGATATGTTGAAGATTTTTCAGAGAAAACATCAGGGACCAGACAGCAGGCTTATACTGTATATTTTCTGCATTTCCCTTGTACTCTTTAAGTTATGGCTGGTAAATTCACAACGTCTGACCGCCCTTGGCGGTGCGGTGTATGACGACCGACTTTTTATTAACATTGCAAAGGAGTTGCTTCGTGGAAATTGGCTTGGGCCGTATAACAATACCGTGCTGGCTAAAGGTCCTTTCTATCCCATATGGATAGCTATGGTATCTGCATCGGGAATACCGCTTCTTTTGGCACAACATATTCTCTATGCTGCTGCCTGTGCATTATTCGTGATTGCGGTGAAGCCTTTGTTGCCGGACAATTGGAAAATGGTCTTTGTCTTCCTGGTGCTGCTTTTCAATCCCATGAGTTATGCAAGTGGTGTTATGACACAGGTCATACGTGAGGGGATATACCCTGCGCTCACTATAATTGTATTTGCCTGTGCAGCTGGATTGCTTGTCCGGATCAAGGGGCCTTTTACGACCGCTGCAATCTGGGCAACTGGTCTTGGTTTTTCGCTTTCTTTTCTCTGGCTTACCCGTGAGGAAGGCCTCTGGATTGTTCCGGGAATTGTCTTTATTGCAGGCGCAGCTGTTATCTCGGTTGCAAAAGCTACTCCTCGCGACTGGAAAAGGATCTCACTGCTTTTTGTCCCTCTGTTGATTATGCTGCTTGTTGTCGGTTCTGTGGCAATACTCAACAGTATCAGGTATGGAGTTACTGCTGTCACAGAGATGAAATCCCCGGAATTTCTTGCAGCATATGGGGCATTGCTTCGCGTAAAACACAAAGATTGGAAGCCGACTGTGCCTGTGCCGGAGGATGTGCGGGAACGACTGTACGAAGTCAGTCCTGCATTTGCAGAGCTAAAGCCTTATCTGGCAGGGGAACCAGGGAAGATTTGGAGCAACATGCTCAGGGAGACAAGAGAGGCCTGTAAGAGAGACCCTGCAATGGCCCGTAAGTTCGATATGTATTTAAACATGGATGCAAGTGGAATATGGAAAAAGGTCTTTTATGACGATATCGGCGATATTCATGCTGACCTGTTTGTATGGGCGTTTCGCGAAGCTGTGGCCTCAGCGGGTCATTACACGTCCGGTAAGACCTCACTGGAGTATTACAGCAGGCTTGCAGCGGAAGTCAATACAGCGTGCGCTGAAGGGAGACTTGCTTGCGGACCTGAAAGGGCCTCTCTTATGCCCCCCTGGCATCGTGAATATGATTACCCTTTTTTGAAGACGTCTTGTTTTTGGGGCTTTCTCCCTGGTAATGTTCGAGGGGTTCGACGTCAAACCTGTACAAAGTTACGGAGATGCCGGGGCGTTGAAGTTATTCAGTGACATTACGCATGAGCGTCTTGCGCCTTCTGAATTTGCGGTCAGAGGGCGGGCCTTAAGTCCAGGCGGAGACGAAATCAAGATAAAGGCCCTTGGGCTGATTGCAGACATCTACCGTTTTCTTGTCCCTGTTTTTGCTGTCCTTGCGCTTGTTGTTTATCTTATTGATGTACTGGGAGTATTCAGAGGTGGGCCTGTGGGGAGTTCCAGGATAATCGCAAGTTTTGCCCTCATTGCGGTCATATGCAGATTGATTGTTCTTTCGCTGATCCATGTGACTTCTTTTCCCGGAATTCTTCCCAATTATCTTGCGCCGGCCCATCCCCTGGTAGTAATATTTATAGCCATGGTCTTGATACCCAAGCTGCACAAAATACCTTTTTGGAACAGGCAGGTGTGATGAAGGAACTTACAATTCTGATGCCGTGTTTAAACGAGGTGAAGACAATCGGGACCTGTATCATGCGGGCTCAGAAACTTCTTAAAGACAATAATATTGAAGGGGAGATACTCATCTCTGATAATGGTTCAACCGATGGTAGTTTAGAGTTGGCCGGGAGCCTTGGCGCACGGACCATTGAATGCCGGGTGCGGGGTTACGGCGCAGCCCTCCAGTATGGGATAGAACATGCCTTTGGGGAATATATCCTGATGGGCGACGGTGATGACAGTTACCACTTTGATGAAGCCATGCCGATGATAAACCGTCTGCGTGAAGGATATGAGGTATGTATGGGGACAAGGTTAAAGGGCAGGATTATGCCTGCGGCGATGCCTTTTCTCAACAGATATCTTGGAAATCCTTTATTGACCATGGTCGGCAAGGTGCTTTTCGGTATAGGGCTGAGCGACTTCCACTGTGGGATGAGGGCTTTCAAGAGAACCAGCATCCTGGACCTGGGGCTTGTTACCCTGGGTATGGAATGGGCGTCGGAGATGATTATCAAGGCGGAATTGTCAGGACTGAAAATGACGGAGGTCCCGATAACCCTGTACAGGGACGGCAGGGGTCGTCCACCTCATTTGCGGCCCTGGCGCGATGGGTGGCGACACTTGAGATTTATGCTTTTGCATTCGCCAAAATGGCTCTTTATCATTCCCGGGCTGATTTTCATGTTTTTTGGAGCTTTGGGGGAAGGCATTTTGATGCAGGGGATGGTCCGGATAGGGGGCGCAACCCTTGATGTGCATTCTCTTCTGGTAATGTCTTTTATGGTTTTACTGGGGGGGCAGATGCTGTTTGCCGGTATCTTTGCAAAACTCTACACGTATATCGCGGGAATACTTCCCTACGATGAAAAATTTGACAGGACCATCAGGCGGCTCACCCTGGAAAAACTGCTGATAGTTTCGCTTATAATGGGGCTTACAGGGCTTGGAGTCCTGACGCATGTGATCTGGAAGTGGTACGAAGCCGGCTTCCCGGCCCTGAATTACCAGGTGACAATGAGAAGGGTAATCCCTGCCCTGACTTTGATTGCAATATCGGTCCAGGGGATAGTGAACGGATTCATGCTTTCCGTGTTGTTCCTGAAGACCAGAGTCCGGGACAAAACCTTGTGTAAAGGTATCGAGAACTCTCCGTATGAAAACACTTGATCGGTTTTTAAGAGGATGGAGATACAGGATGGCCGAGCGTTATGTTCCTGATGGATCACGACTCCTCGATATCGGCGGCTTCGATGGTTCTTTTCTCAACCTTGTATCTCACCGGATATCGAGAGGTGTCTGTATCGACCCGCTGATCGAAGACAGGGTAGACGGCAAAATTGAACTTATTAAATCCTGCTTCACTGAACGCCTTCCCTTCCCTGAGGACTCCTTTGATGTTGTAACTATGCTCGCTGTTTTTGAACACCTTTCTTCATTGCGGGAGCCAATTGTAAGGGAGGCCTACCGTGTGTTGTCACTTCATGGAAAAATTGTACTCACTGTCCCGGACAACGCGGTGGATAAAATCCTTCGGGTTCTGGTACAAATGAAGCTTGTTGATGGTATGTCTTTGGAGGAGCACGATCATTTTCCTGCAGGCGATACGGTCCGTTGCCTCAGCGGGAACGGATTTACACTTCGGCATCACAAGACATTTCAGATGGGATTGAACAATCTTTTTGTCTTCGAAAAATAACGAGTCTGAGATACGAAAAAAATACTGCTGCTGTGATAAACTATGGCTGAACGTTTTAATGGCACTGATTTAAAGAAGTACGACTGAATTAATATATGCTCTAAAAAACCGATAGGAAAACGATCTATGAACAGCAGGATATGGAGGCGTTATTTATAGCCTTGGTTTTCCCGAAGTAAAAGAGGTAATGGTTTTTGCACCTCATCCCGATGACGAAGCGCTCGGGTGCGCGGGTACACTTCTGCAAATACTCAATAAGGATGTCTCCTCATTGATCACTTTCCTGACCAGTGGAGAGCGGTTGTACGGGGACCCCTCGCGTGAGATCGAGGTAAAACGGAAGGAAGAGGCAGTGAGGGCCTCCGGAATGCTCGGATTCAGAGAAAGGTTGTTTCTTGACTTTCCTGATGGAGAGATTGACGCGCACAAAGAAAATATCTACAGGAAATTATCTGAGGTCATAGAGCAAAGAAAACCGGACATGGTCTTTTCGCCCTCGCCTATAGACTATCATGCCGACCATATAGCAACGTCCCGGATCGCATTGAGATTATTGAATGATTTTCAGACGTTCAAGCTGGCCTTTTATGAGGTCTATTCGACCCTGAGGTTCAATTATCTTGTTGATATTACGGGTGTAGTTGACCTCAAGAGGAAGACAATTCTGAATTATCATACAAGCCTTTACGGTAAACCCGAAATATATGTCCACGCTGTCCTCGGACTTAACGCACAGCGCTCCATCTTTATGCAGAAAGAGGGCTATTATGAAGCGTTCTATATGGTTGAGAAAGATGCGGACCTTGCAGGAATCTGTGATTATCTGTCATACAAGGACTTCCCCGCGATGAGCTGAACATGGTGTCCGTTTGTTATACGGTGCCTGATGGCTTTCATTAGGGCATTTTTTTATTGAAAAGAACTGATAAACGTGAGAAAATGAAAAATCAGATGGGCCTTTTGCGAAAGTCAAAAAAGGGCTGATTATGTCATGGTGAACTTGTCGGACCATATAACGAAATCAGGGACCAGGTCTTACCAGTCTCAGGGTGACAAACGGAGACTTTTGCAAGAGCCTCAGATGTATATGAGATTCAGTAGTGGAAGGAGGTGAGCATTTTACCCTGAGTCTGGTGTTATCTTTTTTTTGGAAGGACAGTTCAGTTAAAAAAATAGCAAAACAAAGGAGATGAAAAAATGAAAAGAATATTACCCCTTATTTTTGTAGCAGTACTGATGATATTTGCTTTTGCTCAGACGAGTCAGGCTGCTATTGCGTCAGCGAGTTACCCCAACGGCGATTATGTAGAGTTTTGGCCGTATTATGATTTTGACGGTGTTGATAGTCTGGTAGTCACTTATGCCAGTGATGGCAATGCCTACGCAACAGCCCTGGACTCCGCCGGCTTGCCGGATACCTATTATTTGCAGGTGTATCTGACCTGGGACGGATTCTGGTACTGTTCCGAGGACGGCTATAACTGGTTTAGTTGCTAGAAGTACTTCTGAGTTTTTGTCAATTAGACAGAGGGAAGACAGAAAGGCTGTCTTCCTTCTTAGTCTGACGTGCCCGGTTTTTTAAATCTGCTTTGGAATAAATCCATAAATTTCTGTCTTGTAGCCTCCCTAGCTTCCGCAGAAGGAGGGAGCCTTGGCGCAGTTTCTCCTGAAGACGTAGTCGGTGCAGTTATCTGTTGAGAGGCTCCCCGAGAAGGGGTTGTTGGTCCGAACCGATTAGCCTGGGCAACGGGTGAGGAAGCCGTCGCAGTCACACCCCTTTCCTTTGGTTTTTGCGGATCAACCAGGTAAACGGTCACCCGCTCATCGCCTCTCGCCATGACTGCCCGGTCCTCGCTTAACTCTTTCAGGGTAAAGCCGCTCATGGACTCTCCCAGTTTCAGCGGGGTCTGTCTTTCTCCTCTCCCGGGAGATTTGACAGGAGAGTTCTTATCTTCTATATATGCGATGTTTATGTCATCTGATATCAGTGTTCCGTAGAGTACAAAGTCAGGTTTTGGGAGGGGCTGTGCCTCCTTTATTTCAACAGGTATTTTTCTTGCGGGATGAAAAATATTCTGCTCTGTTATGATCACGTAGTCCAAAGGAGACGGCGTCTTTGTCTGGTCCGGTTTCTTGCCGCTGACGGCGTTGATCGCCTCATGTTTCTTTATCACCGGGAAAGTGAATTGCATGCTTTTATTCAAAAAAGGCAGCAGCATATAATTGACAAGAAAAATGAGGACCCCTGTCAGCATTATATTGATCAGATTTATATTACCTAGTAAATACCTTGCCCTGTTCACCTTATTGCCCGCCTGTTAATGCAGATATATCCATTTTTACCATCAGGTCTTTCGGTGACCTGATGTTTCTCACCCTTGTATCGAGCTCTTTTACAATAAGGTTAGGTGTGCGTGTTTCTATTGAATACAAGATCTCGCTGAGGGCAGCGATGTCAGGTAGTGCAGCGTCTATACTGACGGTCAGGACCTTGAACTTGCCCAGGTCCTCGGGTTTACCGACCCTTTCACTCGATATCGTACCTCCCTTTTCAACAATGATCCCTTTGATGATTTCCTGAAGTGTAGCTGCCGCGAGGGAAGGGGTCTGGCCTTCAATAAGTTTTGAATCATCAGACTTTCTTTCAGCCTTTAATAACATGATCTGTTTTTCTATCAGGGGCTTTTCAGCTATGAGGACCAAATACTTCTGAAGCAGTTCAAGCTTGATGTCCTGTTCTTCCTTTACAGAAGCCGTTTCATCTCTTATGTCCAGGTAGCCGTACTTATATACAATGACGAAGAACAGGACAAGCATCAGCGGGACCGCAAAAAAAAGTGTCTTATTTCTTTTCATTTTTTATTTTTTCACCTGCAACGTCTTTCGTGTCCTCTATCTCCATCTTTATATTGAACCTATCGGCATTCATTCTCGGGTCCCTGATAGTTGGCGAGGCAAACTCAACCTTTTTGAAGTATTTTGAAGCCTCCAGTTTAGGTAAAAGTTCTGTTGCTGTGCCTGCATAACCTTCGATATCGACTGATGTTGTTGTGATCCTGGCCCTTGATAACCAGGCGTTTTTGGGGAGAATTGACGTGAGTTCCCTGATGATATTCAGGGTCATGACAGTGTTATTTTTAAAATTATTTACTGAAGCGGTCTCTGCACCGATTGATGCAGCCTCTTTTTTAAGGGCCTCAACCTTTCTCGCCTCTTCTTTTTTTGCTTCTATCTGACCGGATATTTCCTGCAGCTTTTTTTCTTCGACTTTGAGAGGTGCGGTCAAATAAAAAATCCAGATGGCTGCGATTGCGAGCACGAGTAGTATTGTCAGCGCAAACGGTGTTTTCTGTTTTTCGTGACGCCCTTTTTTCAGCAGGTTCAGCCCGTTTGCTTCCGGCCCTAAGGACTGTATAACATCTCCAATAGCAGCAGCAGGGATTTCCTTATGCGGTAGTGGTAATCTCAGCCCTATATCCGTTTCACTCATAAGGTGTACAGGCATACCTAACCTTGAGATAAGCAACTCCCTTAAACCAGCACTTTTGTCTTTGAAAAGCGCAATGATCCTTGTCTCCCCGCCTTTATTTATTGAGATATTCAGCAGAGACTTTATATTTCCTGACAGCATCTCTGTTTTTGCTTTATCATCAAGCCCGGTCAGCGTACCTGAAAAATTATGCGCCGGTAATCCATTGCTGAACAAGCCGCCTTCATACCCTTTGCTGCCTATTTCCACAAAAAGGGTTTCAGCCTTCTTGTCCATATATCTGAATAAGGAGCCTATAGCCGACAGATTGACTGTTATCCTGCTGACGGTAAAGCCGTTTTCATTGAGGAGGTCTATATACGGCCTAATCTGGTCAGTTTTGGCAGCCATAAGCAAGAGGGATATGCGGTCCACTTTATCCTCCAGCATTCTGAAATCAAAAAACGCCTCCGCAGCAGTAAAGGGAGTGAGTCTGTCAAGCTCGTATGAGATTACATCCGGGATATTTTCTTTGACAGTAGCAGGGAATTCAACTGTTCTGATGATCGTCCATGCCTTTGGTATACTCAGAGTTATGTCTGACCTTGACGCATTGAAATCATTGACGGCCAATGACAGGGAAGATAAAAGGTCTTCCGGCTGGGGATATCTTTCTTCTTCAAAAGAGTATTGCCTTATACCCTTAATGCTTATTTTCGAAAGGAATCTTGAACCATATGCTATAGCGATCTTCCCTTTATCTATGGAAGCGGAAAGGTTTTTCCGGGGGGCGACCATATTATCTGCAGGACTGAATGTAAGGACCCTTTGGATGGGGACCCATATCCTGTATAATTTTGCTCCCAGGGTCGAAGCAACAGCAGTCATTTTCTTGACATTCGCCATGTCTGTCACGCGGTAAGATCCACCGGGCTTTTATAGTAAAGGTATTTAAATTTATTCGTGCCTTCAGTAACAACAGTTGCCCTGATAGTATAACCGGTCTTCTCAGTGCCTTTATATCCCGCTGATTCAATGGTGAATGCATTGGTCCCTGTCAGGTCTATATAAGGTGCTGCCACGGAATAGTTATTCCCAAGGATACCCTGGATATCTTGTATCTCCTGAGTCTCCCTGATGGTAATGATGGCATCTGCAAGCTCAGGAGTTATCCCGGGAACTGCCAATAAGACCTCTCTGGGAGCAGCATTTATGTTTATCTTTGCCATTTTTGAATTGACAGTGAGAAAATCAATGATCCCCTTTTTCTTTTTATCTCCATAAAGAATCTCAGGGGTTATACCTTTAACCAGAAGTAGCTCCTCCAGGGTGTCAAAGTCAGCGTTCTTTGCCTTATAAGGGTTCGGCAAAGACATATAGTAGTCACTTTCTACTCCATGCAGCCGGTGAAGGTCGTCCGGGTCCTTCCAGTCCATTACCGAGTCCACAATAACATCCACGTCATCCAGATTCAAGCCGAGATTGAGCAATAAATTTCTTAATATTAACTCAGGCGTTGTATTTATGTCTAGCTTGCCACCCTCATTTGTGATAGAGACAGTATAGTACCCATTGTCGGTCAATATCTTATAGGGCCTGCCATCTGTCCTCCAAACTTCATCCCCTGGTTTGACCGGTGTGATGTTCTTATTTGCGTTCATATAAAATAACTCAGCAATCCCTCTTTCCACCCCGGCTTCAGCAAGGAATTTTTTCTCGACTGTCTGCCTGAAGGACAAGGCAGCGTAGGTTTCAGTCCTTGCCATATATGAAAATGAGAATACCATGACCGTCAGTATTGTCAGGACCCAAAGCACCATGAGCAGTGCAATGCCTTTCTGTGGTTTGGAAATTGTTCCGTTCCTGATATGACTGTCTGAGATGTGTGGGCGTGTTCCGGATCATTTTTAGAGCCGACCTACTTCCCATTTTTCAGGGCCAAAGATGTTTGTGGCAGGGACCCGGAGGTCCTCATAGGGATGATCATGGGAATATCCTTCTCCCCGTAGACAAGATGAACCTTGACCTTTTCAGGGATATTAGCAGTGTCTGTCCATTTGTCCACCCATTTTCCCTTTTCCTCCGCGGGGTCCTTGAAAAAATATTCGAAATGTATTGCATCAACTGAGCTGAAGAGTCTTGCTTCCCTGCTGGTGTTTGTACCTATGATATTTTCGGATACGGCCAAAAACTGTTTCCCGGCGTCATCTGCCTCGACCTTGTATCTGGCTATAACATAACCCTTTTGGCCCCCCCATAGGGAATAGTTTGTAGAAAACTGTAAAGATTCGTTGTCCCCCTGAAAATAGTATTTCTTTTCACCGTTATCGTCGAATGTCAGCGGTATCTGGGACTGGATCTGTGCGTCGATTATATTAAAGGATGCCCTTGTCCTCTCAAGGTGGTCGATTTTTGTTTCTCCTGTGTTGATAGTCCGTATGCCAAGTCTTATGGCACTGGATATGATTATGGCTATAACCCCGATCATAACAAGGGATATCAGCAATTCCAGGAGTGTGAACCCTCCGCGGGAATTGCCGGATAGGGGATATCTTTGACTGCCGGCAGATCCGGGACCGGCCGGCCCTA
Organism: uncultured Nitrospira sp.; assembly: GCA_963801505.1. Lineage (GTDB taxonomy): Bacteria > Nitrospirota > Thermodesulfovibrionia > Thermodesulfovibrionales > UBA6898 > JAOUFP01. The sequence goes on along the minus strand of CAWDEY010000011.1, from coordinate 75,440 downwards.
TTTCAGGACCTGCGGTATTTACAGATTTGTAAAAAGTCCTTTTCAAGGCTGTCATTCCCGAAGTCCTTAATCGGGAATCCATTTTTCCCAAGAAGTTGCACTCCCCTGGATTCCCGCTTTCGCGGGAATGACGACTTTCTATGTGCTTATCAATATTCATATTTTGTACAGGTATATCCAGCATCATATCGTAACCCTTCAGTTATGGGTATAGTTATTGCAAGAAAAATCCCTCCTAACCTCCCTTTGCCAAAGGGAGGAACAATTCCCCTCTTTGGAAAAGAGGGGCGAGGGGAGATTTTATGGAAATGGGAGATTTTATGACAATTGCCTCTCATAACTGACTGGATACCATCATATCTTCTTGTCCACCATTTTCAGGGTCTTTAGTTTAAGGGTCCGCTCTTTTGAGTCTTTTGTCCAGGAGACCGTCAGGTTGATTTCGAGTAATTTGATCTGCAGATTTTCCGTCCTGTCATCGGCTGTACTGCTGACAACAGTATCTATCCGGTAGCCATCATCTGTTGACTCTGACCAGGACCGTTCCTTCAGGGTATCGTCGTCAAGGACCTCCCTCATCTTTGACTCTGCCATAATGACAGCATGTGAGTAATCATCCGATTTTGCTATCCCTTTCAGATTTGCTGAGAAGAGCTCAAATATGGCCACTAACGAAATACTCAATAATACCATGGCAACCAGGACCTCGAGGAGGGTGAAGCCTCCGGCTGTATTCCTGGACACGGTATGTCTCTCTCGTTTTTCAGGTTTCATCTATTTTATTATTACGGCCCCTGCAACAGGGTCTATAATGATCTGCGCTGCCTGGTTGCTGTTCCAGAGAACAATGGTGCCGCCCTCCGCACTGCCTGTTGCATAAAATGTTATTTGGTATTTTCCGCTGGTGATGTCGCCGGTAAGGGGGTCTGTCACCTTGATGTCTATTCCGGACGGCAGCTTTTTTTCGCCCAGCGTTTCTATGCCGTAGCTTCTTGAGTCCATATCGATCGTTACGACCTGTTTTTCGCCGTTTAGCTGTGCAAGGTGTCTTGCCTGTCTTATGGTTGCTGCGATCTCTCTTGCTGTTGCATGGAACCTTCCTGAGGGAAGTGAATTTGCAAAAAACGCAGCAGAGAGCCCAACCATGAGCGTTATCAGGAAGATTACTATTATTAGTTCAAGAAGTGTGAAGCCGGACCTGTTGAGTTTCATAATTCTTTAAATGGTCTCTTACAAAGGCATGTCGGTCATGCTGAATATGCCCATCAGCATGGAAAGGACTATAAAGCCTATGATAAGTCCCATGCCCAGAATCAACGCAGGTTCAAGAAAGCCGATGAACCTTTTCATTGCTGTTCTGAGACTCTTTTCGTAAGTCTCAGCAACCTTCAACAGCATGGTGTCCAGTTGACCGGTCTCCTCTCCTACCTTTATCATGGATAGCGCAAGCGCAGGAAAGACATTGGCCTGGGCCAATGGCCCCGCTATGCCCTTGCCCTCTTTTGCGCCTTTTACAACAGTATCGATTGTTGAGGCTATGATCTGGTTATTAATAATGTCCTTTGAGTTCCTCAAGGCCTGAAGAAGGGGCACCCCACTTCGAATAAGCGTGCCGAGGGTCCTGGTAAACCTCGCTGTTTCGAGCTTTCTTATCACGTCTCCCATGAGTTTTAATTTGAGGGCGTCCCATTTATATCTGCCTGCCTCAGATCTTATATAGGTCCTGAAGACAAGCCATCCTGAGACAGCTGACAAGAGGATTATCCACCAGTATGCTTTCATGACATTGCTGAATTTGATAAGTGCCTGTGTAGGCAACGGCAAGGATGTTCCCATCTCGGCAAATATGGTAGAGAACTTGGGAAGGACATAGACCAGGAGCATGATTATAGAAAAACCGCCGGTAATCAAGAGGATTGTCGGATAGATCATTGCGGAGAAGACCTGCTCCTTCAGTTCCCTTGTGGATTCCAGAAATTCGTTTAATTTGTCCAGTACCACGTCCAGTACGCCACCGACCTCGCCTGCCCTTATCATGTTTACATATAGTTTTGAAAATACCTTAGGGTGCTTCTGAAGGGCGTCGGAGAAGGAACTGCCCTCCCTGATGGACTTGAGAATCGAATGAATTACACCCTTCATCTCGCTGTTTTCCGATATCTCAGAGAGCATGTTAAGGCTCCTGTCAATAGGCAGTCCCGCACCCAACAGTGCGGAAAGCTCTGTGGTGAAGGACAGCATATCGCCCTTTGAAGACCTCAAGGTGAACTTCCTGTTGGCCCCTCCGGATGAGGTCTTGATCTTTAGCGGGATAATGCCTGAGTTCTTCAGTCTGTCAATTGCAGTTGCTTCATCAGCGGCCTCTATTACACCTTCAATAATGGCGCCGTCCGGAGTGGTGGCCCTGTAGGAAAAAATAGGCACTTATGTCTCCTGGGTTACCCTAAAGACTTCGCTCAGGGTTGTGATTCCCGCCTTGATCTTGTCAGCGCCGTCTTCTAAGAGGGTCTTCATGCCATGCTCTCTGGCCATACTCCTTATCTGATTTGCATCAGCATTCTTCAGCGCAAGTTTTCGTATGTCATCGTCAATTATCAGAAGTTCGAATATCCCGGCCCTTCCGAAATAGCCGGTATGTGAACACTGCTCACATCCGGCCCCCCTGTAAAGCGGTATATCACTTCCGATTCCGAGCTTTAGAAGCTCTTCCCTGTCGGCGGTCGAAGTGTCTGTCTCCTTGCAGGAAGGACATATCAGTCTTACCAGTCTCTGAGCAAGCACGCCCCTGACAGTCGAGGACAGAAGAAAATTTTCAACACCCATATCAAGGAGCCTTGTTATGGCGCTCGGCGCATCGTTTGTATGCAAGGTTGAAAATACAACATGTCCTGTCAGCGCTGACTGGATGGCGATTTCGGCTGTATCAAGATCTCTGATCTCTCCGATCATTATTACATCAGGGTCCTGTCTGACAATATGCCTGAGGGTATTGGTGAAATCCAGGCCTATCTGTGGTTTGATCTGGATCTGGTTGATCCCCTTAAGCTGATATTCGACAGGGTCTTCAACGGTGATGATCTTTTTCTCGGACGAATTTATCTTATGCAGCGCCCCATAGAGGGTCGTGGTCTTGCCGCTGCCTGTAGGCCCGGTTACAAGGACGATGCCGTTTGATTTGCTGATCAGCTGGTTAAACTGTGAAAGCATCTCAGGAGGGAACCCCAGAAGGTCCAGGTCTATTACTATACCTTCCTTATGGAGTATTCTCATGACCATGCTTTCACCGTGAAGAATGGGTATGGTGGATACCCTGAGGTCTACTTCCTTTTCTCCCACCTTTAGCCTTATACGGCCGTCCTGCGGCAGCCTTCTTTCCGCTATATTCAATTTTGCCATGATCTTTATTCTGGAAATGATCGCTGCCTGCAGTTTCTTCGGGGTGGATTCAGCATTATGCAATACGCCATCGATGCGGTATCTGACCTTTAATTCATCCTCAAACGGCTCAATATGGATATCGCTTGCACGGCTCTCGACGGCCCTTGTTATGAGAAGGTTTACCAGTCGTATTATGGGGGCCTCTGAAGCCAGGTCCTTCAGATGCCCGACATCTTCTTCATCTTCTTTGAAGAACTCAAATCCTTTCCCCCCCATATCTTCAACGATCCTGCTGATATCCTGTGATTCCTGACCAAAAAATTTGGATATATATTCACCGAGGGCCTTGCGGTCAGCCGCGTATGGCAGGATATCCGCCGAGGTCGCGACCTTTAGCGCATCAATGGTCTCCAGGTCACCAGGGTCTGCCATGGCTACCTTCAGTATGTTCTCTTTAAGTTCCAATGGGACAACCATATTTTCGCGAATGAAACGCGACGATATACCGCTCAGCACAAACGGCACTTTAGGGAAGTCTTCGGTGCTCAGGGATGGTGTCTTTAAAGCAGACGCCGTTTCTGGGGTAAACATATAAAAATTATAACATATGGGTAGTTGTTTTTACCAAGGCGGCTCCGGATTCAAGCATCTTCATCATAGAGGTCCCGGAACGGGGTAATCCGGAAACAATTGTAATAGTTTTATTCATTAATGAATGTCTCCATTTATTATATGACATGGAAAAAATATTTTTAAATATGCTATTTCCTGCATCTTGTTACAGGACCTCCTTATTGTAAGTGAGCCGCCACGGAAGAAGAACCGCTACCTTGATAGCACGCTCTTTTGGGTGGACTGGCAGGAAGCCCCGGAAGCGACTGACAATAATGAGGATTTCAGGTTGTGATGGGGCTTGCTGTATAATACAGAAAAAAAGGGGGTCAGCACTGAAAGCTAATGCTGTGACAAGTATTATTGTCCCGACATATAATGCTGAAAATCAGATGCATCGCCTTTGTGAGGCATTGAGATCTCAGACAGTTTCTTGTGAGGTAATAGTGGTTGATTCCTCATCTTCTGACAAGACCGTTGATATGGCAGAATCTTTTGGTGCCAAAGTTTTCATTGTTCCGACGGAGGATTTTGATCATGGGGGGACAAGAACACTCGCAGGTAAGGCTGCAAAAGGCGATATCCTGGTCTATATGACACAGGATGCTACTCCTTTCGACAAGCACAGTATCGAAAATATTACAAGACCTTTTGAAGATCAGGGAATAGCCGCTTCATTTGGCAGGCAACTGCCTTATCCAGGTGCTTCGGCATTTGGAGCACACCTGAGACTATTCAATTATCCTGATTTATCATCCGTAAAAAGTCTGGAAGATAGAAATACTTATGGCATCAAGACAGCGTTTCTGTCGAACTCCTTTGCCGCATACCGGAAAGTTGCCTTGGAAGAAATCGGCTGGTTTCAAAGAAAGTTGATCATGGGTGAAGATACTTGCGCCGGGGCCAAAATACTGTTGATGGGACATAAAATCAGCTATGTCGCAGACGCCAGGGTTTATCACTCGCATGATTATACTGTTTTGCAGGAATTTAAAAGATACTTTGATATAGGGGTTTTTCATCAATCAGAGCGGTGGCTCCTTGACGAATTTGGAAAAGCAGAAGGGGAAGGAATAAGGTATATGATATCATTATTTGCATTCCTGGAAAAAAGAAAAAAATATTACTTAATGCCGGAAGCTGTTGTCAGGAATATGCTGAAATATATCGGCTACAAATTAGGGCAAAATTACGATAAACTGCCTGCTTCAGTGATACATAAATGCAGTATGCATGCATACTTTTGGGACAAGTGAGTATTGCCTCAGGCCTACTGGTCGGTTTATCTTGATGTTATACAATAATTTGCAAAATCGTTACATTTCTATGTTAATATGTGTTTTTAGTATATTTTTTGTTGAAATAACCGAATTTGTTAATTATCTGAAAGGATTGTGGAGACTTGATATTGAATTGATGAAAAATGAAGATATTATCCGGAAAATTGCTGTTGTCGGGGATACGGTGAACCCGGGAAAGCATAATATTTACGGCTTTATGGGATTGAAACCGAATTCATACAGCTTTTACTTTCCGAATTCAGGAGATATAAACAGCGATACCATGCTGGTTTTGATGGAAAATCTGCGCTGTAAAGATTCAGATAGAAAGGTGCTTACAATAATATCGAACAATAAATTTCTTGTTGCGCTGATATACGATTAGAAATGGAACGTCCTCGCACTCCTTCACGGATAAAAAAAGCCATCATACTTGCAGGTGGACAGAAAACCAGATTATACCCACTGGACCATTTCATTGCGCCATGCCTGCTTTCCGTGCTTAACAGGCCTCTCTTGACATACACGCTTGATTGTTTAAAAAGGAATGGGATAGAGGAAGTTTTATTATCGGTATCAGAGTATAGCGAAATTCATGGAAGCATTAAAAATGAATATGCCGCTGCAATCAATTTGGATTTTCACGTTGAGGATAAACCACGGGGAACGGCAGGTGCGTTAAAAGATGTCGAAGGATTTATAGGTAATGACATTTTTATTGTTATTAACGGCAGCGTTTTGCTCGATGATATTGATCTCAATAAAGCGCTTAGTCATTTTTATGACAAGAATTCCATTGCCCTCGTGGGTGTGTATCAGGTACCCAAGAGTGACAAGTACTTAGAGTCTGTAACAATAACAAACGGGAATGTAGACAGTATACACATAACACATCCGTCGGCAGATAAAAGGTCGCACTGGAAATCGGCTGGGATATATATCTTTGATCCGGCAGTCCTTAAGTTTATTGAGCACAATGTTTATATGGACCTGAAAGAACAGCTTATCCCTGCATTGCGGAGAGAATCCTTAGCTGTCTCATCATATGAAATAGAAGGCAGTTATAGGTCTATTGGCTCTATAAATGATTATATTTCACTTCAACGTGATATTCTTCTTCTCCTGCATAGCAAACCCAATTATAGTCCTATTGAAAACAAATACGAGGTAGCAGACAGAGTTTGGATAGGAGAAAATGTAACTATATCACCCAAAGCATATCTGTTGGGTCCGGTTGTTATCGGCGATGATTGTACTATAGAGGATTGGGCCCAGGTTGTAGGTCCCGCTGTTGTCGGCAACAGGTGCCGGATCTCTTCAAGGGTCCTTTTCCGCGAAAGCGTTCTCCATGACGATGTTTTGTTATCAAAAAATGTGAGGATTGAGCATTCAGTAATTTTTGAGGGCTCTGAAGTGCCTGAGGGTCTTGCTATCAATAATATGATAGTAACGAACAGGATGAAGATGATAAGTGCCAACCTTATTCCCCTGGATTATGCTATAAAGGGTATAGCCGACTTATCAGGTCTCACATCGCTGGCAGGAACTACTCACGTTTTATACAAGATAATGAAACGTTCTATGGATCTGATTTTTTCTGTGATAGGGCTTTTATTTCTCTTGCCGTTGTTTTTGCTTATAGCGGTCGCAATTAAAGTGGACTCTGCCGGCCCTGTCTTCTATAGACAGGAGAGGTGCGGCAAGGACGGCAGTCGTTTTAAAATGATAAAATTCAGGACCATGGTTACCAATGCTGAGGTTCTCCATCAGGAATTAATTTCGAAAAAAGACACTGACGGTCCCATGTTTAAAATGTTGAATGATCCCCGAATAACAAAAATCGGCGGTTTTTTGCGTAAAACCAGTCTTGATGAGATTCCACAGCTGATAAATGTTATCAAAGGAGAAATGAGTCTTGTCGGGCCAAGGCCTTTAATAATGGATGAAATGAAATTCAGTCCGAGTTGGCGGAACACCCGACTGAAGATAAAGCCGGGCATAACAGGATTATGGCAGATACAGGGGAGAAGTGAGGCATCCTTCCACGATTGGATTAGGTATGATACATATTATGTCAAAAACCAGTCCTTGTCCCTTGACATAAAAATACTGTTTAAAACAATCGGGGTTGTACTGAAGAAAGCCGGTGCGTATTGATTATTTGTCATGCAAAGGATATACTTTAAACATGTTTCTGAGGAATATGAACTGGTTAGTTGTTTTTTTCGTTGGGGCCATTTTGTGCGGCTGTGCCTCACAAAAAGCCGATGTTAAGGAACATACTGCCGACGAGGTCAAACCTATAACTATTTCCGAATTTACCTTGGGCCCGAGTGATGTCATTGACGTCCAGGTATGGAGGAACAACGAATTAAGCAGGAAGGTCCAGGTTGATCCCTTCGGGAAAATCTCATATCCGTTTATCGGAGAGATAAGCGTTACGGGCATGAGCGTTAAGCAGTTAAAAGATGTCCTTACACAGGGACTTTCAAAATATTATGTGGACCCTGTCATTGAAGTCAATGTTTCTGCAATACAGAGCCAGAAGGTCTTTGTTTTGGGTGAAGTTTCCCGGCCTGGGGCATTCGCGTTGAGCAAACCGACAGATGTACTTGAGGCCATAGCACTCTCCGGCGGCTTTACTAACGATGCCAAGGAAGAGACTGTCTTGGTAATACGGGGAGACAAAAAAAAACCTGACCTGATAAAGCTTGACCTGAAATCCGCTATGAAATATGCCGATCTCAAGCAGAACATCAGCCTTCAAAACGGTGACATTGTGTATGTGCCGGTCACCTTTATTGCAGATGCGGGCAGATATTTCGAGCATCTTAAGAATATTCTGTATCCCATTTTACTTGTTGAGCAGGGGATAATTCTTGGTCCTAATGTCGGTGACGCATTGACCGGCAAGGGTGGAAAAACCGGTTCAGGTTTGAATATCATAATACAACAGCCTTAACAGCGTATTTCCAGGCTAAGGCGCACAAAACTCTTCTGACCATGAAATATTCATGCTAAGTACAAATAAACTAACAGTTATTTTATTGGAAAGGCCAGATGCACCAAAATCATATAGGCAAACTTTTACTTGTAGTTTTATTTCTTCTCGTCTGTAGGACAGCCATTGCAAGCAGCGGTCTGATCATTACTGGGCAGGATAAATATTCAGCCATAAAGGAATTGCAAAAAAGCTCGCCTGAGAATTTTGTTATCAAGTGGGACAATAGAAGAGATGTTGCGAAGATTGTCTCGGGTAATCTTTCCATCCCTTCAGAAAAGCCTCCAAAGCAGCTGGCATCAGAGTTCATCAGCCGTTTCAAGGTCCTTTTAGGCGTTTATGACCCTGCTGCTGAATTGGTGATGTACCGTACAGACGTAACTCAGAATGGCTGCTTTATCCATTTCAGGCAAAAAAGAAACGGATTGAATGTTGCAGGGGCTGAAATTACGATAAGAGTGCATCAGGGAGTAATTACTACGATTGCAAATAATTTCGAGCCGCTTATTGCACTTTCAACGTCACCTTCTATTACCAGGGAGGACGCAATTGTTCTTGCAAAGAAATCCGTCGACCTGCCGGCGCAGATATCCGATTCTGTTTTACTGGTATTACCCTGGGAAGATACATTCTTTCTTGCATACAGGATAGACTTTCAGTTTACTCCAGCCCCCGAACCTTCGAGGTACAGGGTATATATTGATGCACATACCGGGAAGACCGTCATTATCGAAAACAGGGTGATGAACGATGCTCCTGCTGTCGGAACAGGGATTGGCGTAGACGGTGCATTAAAATCATTTGACACATATAATAATGGAGGCGTTTACTATCTCGGGGATTTGCCGTTTTCTCAGTTTCAGAACATTGCGATCAAGACCTATTCAGCCGGCAATACCGGGGCACTGCCTGGAGTCATAGCTTCTGATTCAGACAATTATTGGACAGATCCGGCAGAAGTAGACGCTCATTTTAATGGTAATTATGTTTTTGATTTTTACAAAAACAACTTCAGTAATTTTTCATGGTTCCCAAACAGCGGTTTCAAGGCCTCGGGAGGTCTCTTATCAACTGTTCACTATAAGGCAGATTATGATAATGCTTTCTGGAATGGAAAACAGATGGTATATGGGGACGGTGGAACGACTTTTTATCCCCTTTCCGGAGCGCTTGACGTGGTTGCGCATGAGATTACCCATGGCATAACTGACGCGATCAGCAACTTCATATACTGCGGAGAGTCGGGCGCGCTCAGTGAATCATGGTCGGACGTAATGGGCATGTTTAATGCGATCGATTATGGATATGCCAACCCGTACTGGATTGCCTCCACTATCATGAAGATCGCTGAAACACAGCCCGCATATTATGCACTCAGGAGGATGGATGACCCTCCATTCAGGACGGACCAATATTCTCAAAACGATTATGATCCTAATGACCCACTGCACAGCTGGGGACAGCCTGAAAACACAGCAGAACAGTATATAGCAAAATGCCGACCATGGACTGATAACGGTGGAGTCCATGTCAACTCGGGGATCCCTAATAAGGCCGCGTATCTTATAACTACAAATCCATCCATTGGCGAGGCCAAGGCAAAGCAGATCTATTATTACGCATTGTTCTATCTTAATGCCGGCTCCCGATTTGTAGATGCCAGAGATGCGGTTGAGCAGGCTGCGACTGATCTGTACGGCATAGGCGCCGAACTTTCAGCGGTACAGGCCGCCTTCGATGCGGTTGGGGTTCGATAGGTCAAGTTTATATTTTGGTATTCAAACCTCCAATGGCGTGCCTTGAAGGGATTTTAAGGCTTATCTGCCCTGAAATCTTTGGCCGGGAGACAGGACCAGAAATAAAAATGAAATGTTTGTAGACAGAAAAATCTTTACTTCTGCCCCTCTTACAGGATTCTTTATTGTCACATGCATAGAAATAACAGGTGATTATTGCCTTTAAATCAGGATTTTTTAGTGAAATCTCATAAAACTGTTTAAAAAGAAAACAACATTCTTATAGTATAAGTATTTTACGCGCTACTTGGTAATACCGAAAACAGGGCTGGATATCTTAAGGAAGATTATGGCAAGTTGTGAAAATGATGCTACTGAGGGAAGAAAGTCAAATTGAAAACCAGCAAGAGATTGATACAAAATACGAGCTTTATCTTTGTCTCAACAATCATGGCAAAACTGATTTCCGTTTTGTTTGTTGCTTACGCTGCAAGGGTCCTTGGGCCGAGTGATTTCGGTAACTATACCCTGATAATAACCTTTACCATGATTTTTTCATTTGTCACAGATTTCGGCATTACTCCGCTGGCGGTGAGGGAGATATCGAGGGAGAAGGAAAAGGCCGAGTTCACCTTCAATCATGTACTTTCCATACGTATGTGTTTCGTTATTCTCAGTTTTTTCTGTATGTTTGTAATTGTCAACATTCTTAACTACAGTCATGAAGTGAAGTCCCTGATTTATCTGATGAGCATTTCGCTTTTGTTTACGACCTTTTCTTCCTCATTTCGGATTTTATATATTGCCTTTGAAAAAATGGCTGTCCCTTCTCTGGCCTCTGTCTTTACCTCTTTTTTATCGGCAGTCTCAGGGATACTTATGCTTTATCTGGGCTTTGGACTCATGGGTGTGGTATTGATAAAACTCGGCGAAGATGCGATCGGGGCTATGATAGCAGGGACCTGGATAAGAAAGCATTTTTTTAAATTCAGGTTCAGATTTGAACTTCCCATCTGGAAAGATATAATTACACAGTCGATGCCTTTTGGTGTTATGATGTTTCTTGGACAGGCAAACCGTTTCCTGACGATTCTTCTGCTTTCAAAACTGCCCGGCCCTATAGCCGGCGATGTAGCGGTTGGTTACTACAACTCGGCTTCCTCGACCGCGCAGTCTGCCTTGATGGTCCCGATGAGCTTCAACCAGGCCGTTCTCCCGACCATATCTTCCAACAGGAACAATCCCGAGCTTATAAGGAAGATTATAGATAAGTCGACCAAATATATACTGGTGTTTGTCAGTCTGCCACTGGTCCTTGCAACTGCTTTTTTTCCGCACGAGATTATAAGATTTTTTTTCGGCAAGGCATATCTGCCTGCTGTCCCTGCGCTGACCATATTGGGATGGACATGCGGTTTCATGGCCTTCAATGCCGCTGTGCAGATAACACTGTCCTCGTCAAAGGAGATAAACAAATTTATCCCCTGGGCCACCCTGACCTTAATAATCAATATTGTTCTTGCTGTCCCGCTGATATTATATTACGGCTTTGTGGGCGCGACGGTCGCAGGACTTGTAAGTACAATTATCGGTACGTTTATAAGATATCTTCTCCTTAAATCCATATGGGGGATAGGTATTAAAGACCTTAAGGAGTCAAATTCGGCCTTTATACCTACATTGTCAATACTGATAGCAGCATGGATCATTTCCAGTATGCACATAAATAAAATCTTGCTCCTTGTTCTAATTACAGCAGTATATTTTGGATTTCTGTATCTTTTCAGGGTCCTGGGATATAAGGAACTTAAATCTTTAATTGAGGCCTTTAAATTAAATGTCCCGTTTGTGCAGAAATCGGAAAAACGGCAATAAAGGACCGGGAACCTTATCTGATAAATGGAACTGGAGGATGCCAAAGACCAAATTCACCGCCTTTAGCACATAGTGGCTACGATAATTGTTATCGACCACGTTTGGCGAGCGTCAGACGCACCAGGTTGACGGCACGCCTCAATGTGTACCTGAGTTTGCGCTCGACGCGCAAACGACCACGCTGCATGGCGTTGGCCTGCTGAAAAGCTGCTACAGACAGGGGAAAGTCCGGCCCGGCTTGTGAAATGCGTGTCTCAAACACGGACACAGCGTGCGCGTATAGTTCTAGGTCCAAAGCGATACAGGCACGTATGCGCTGCAGAAGATCCGCGCTGAGCGAGCGGCAATCTACAAACTGCTTATCCGTGACGTTCTCGTGCAGGTACCAGCAGGAGGACCATCCCATTGCCTGCTTAAAGAGCAGCACGGACTCATCGAAGCGTTCGGTCAAGCCGACGCCGGCAAACCCGTTCAGGTTCTGTTTGGCAAGTTCCAGCATGTCCTTTGTGGGGACTGGTGAGGCCTGGAAATCGTCCCAGTTAATGCATCCGCTAAGCATGCGCGTGTACAGGTTGGCAAGGCCGCCTGCCTCGCGCAGATCCAAAAACTCCTCCAGGCTGATTACCCTGTTTCCGACCTGCCGCTTCACCGCGTGTTCAGGGACACTCATGGCAAAGTTGTAGTCAGAGACCAAACGGGCCACCGGTTCGCGTAGCATGGTGAGGTATACAACCGGTGGCCGGAGCCACTGGCCGACACCGTAGGGCACATGACCACGCACGCAACGAATGGCGTCCCGACTGGCTGGCGGCAGACCGCGCAGTATAGCTACAGATTGTTGCACGCTTTCGGAGCTTTCGCCGTTGATGTCGAAGCGCGCCCGAGCGTCATACTGCCGCCCCACGATGGATTGCAGAGTCATGCCGCCGGCCTTAGGCATGTGCACGAATACAAGCGTCCCCGGTCTGTTGACAGCGGTCATGACAGCGTATCTGAGTGAGCAAGAAACAGCGTAAGTAATAGAACTGAAAAGCTTATGAAGGTCGGCTTATTGAGCATTTAGAAGATTACCACGAAAAAAGAGGATTATCAATACAATAAAGGATAACCTGCAAGAAAAAAGGCGGCATTTTTAGTAAAATAAAAACAAAATGAGAAGATAGGCGGATATGGTAAAAGCAAAAATCAGGTTACTACTTAAGACAATAATCTCCAGACCTATGGTCCTTTCACTACTTAAGAAAATTATCTCCAGTCCTGTGGTCTTACTTGTAAAAAGGCTGATGTTTGATGAGGTCCTTGTTATCGGAGACTCCCACGCCCATGTTTTTTACAGCCGAAGGTTTAAGCCATACTTTCCTCATCATTTTTTTAATGTCGTTATTGTTGGAGGGGCCACAGTGTCAGGATTGAAAAATCCAAATTCTACAACCCAGGCTTTGCCGATTTTTATGAATAGCCTTAAGAATTCAGCAGCAGCCACTACGATTGTCTTATTAGGTGAGGTAGATACAGGATTTGTCATTTGGTATAGGGCTGAGAAATACAAAACACCGGTAGCTACTATGCTTGATCAGGCAATAGAGAACTATAAGAACCTGTTACTAGAAATCTCAAAAAAATCTCGTGTAATTTGCATAAGCACGCCTCTTCCTACTATTCCGGATAAAAATGTTTGTGGGGACGTGGCTAATGCACGGAAAGATGTCAAGGCCACGCAACTGCAACGGACTGATCTGACTATTGAGTTCAATAAACAAATGAAGGAATTCTGTGAGAGAAACGGATTTACATATTTGTCATTTGACATGAGTCTGTTGGTGAAGATGGTCTTGTTAAAACATGGTTGCTCAGTTCTAATCCAAAGGATCATCATTATGATATGCAAAAGTATGCAGATATGATCATCAATAAGCTTAAGAACAGAATCGAATAAGCGTTTCATAGGAGAGTGGTCCCTCTGCACTCCATTGCTGGCGATGAGCTTTGTTGTTATGAAGGGATAGCAGGGGCTGATTTCAAAATGAGTTATATCAAGGACTTAATATTTACCTCACCTAAAAAGAAGTCATGTGAATTTCACGTTCAGAATTTGAGACAAGGCGTTTCTTGCTTTAGCCTCCTGCCTTTGTTATTATCCATAACTATGGATACCCTTCGGTTTTCATACAGAAGGCCTTCACCTTTTAAGTTCATGCCTGCGACGGACAGTGATGAGAAAGCGTATGGGTGAGGAGAGCATACAGATTCTGGCGCACATACCCAAGACGGCCGGCTCGACGCTGGTGCAGGTGATGCAGCGCCAATTCCGGACGGATGAGGTGATCTCGTACGAAGACCGGATGTGGGCGGCCAATATGGTTGACTTTCCCGATCGCGCCGCAACTGGTTTGCCGGGTATCAGGTGCGTCATGGGTCATCTGCCTTTTGGCGTGCATGCTGCTATCGGTAGACCGGTCGAGTACCTGACGATGCTGCGTGACCCGGTGGAGTGGACGTTGTCTTTTTACTCGTTCATCAAGGAGCGGATTGCGCGGCTACCCGATGATGGAAGCTATCCGCAACGTGCCGCGTTTGTCGAGGTGCTGGGGATGTCTCTGGATGAGTTCATTGATTTTCTTGATCGTACGGCCATGGCGAACTTGCAGACCCGGTTCCTGTCCGGACATCTGGACGTACGCAAGCCACTGCCTCCATACAAGCCGTTACCGCCCCAGGCACTGGCGCAGGCGGAGACAGCCCTCTTCGACGTCCATACGACGTTTGGGCTCACGGAGCAGTTTGACCTATCGCTGTTGTTATTCCAGAGACGTATGGGATGGAGGGACATCCACTACCGGCGCGTAAATGTGACCGAGCGCCGGCTTACGCGAACCCAGGTGACTGAAGCAACGCTGACGCGTATTCGCGACCTGCAGCAGATGGACTTGCAGTTGTATGCGACAGCGCAGCAGGGGTTTGTGCGAGCACTGAAGCAGGAGGGCCTCGACCGCTCCGCTTTACTGAAACGATTTCAGATCATAAACGTTGGTTATGGCCTGCTGCACAGTGGGGTGGAGCGCGCACGCCGGCTTGGGAAGGCCACATTGCGTGCAGTCGGCCTCAAGTGTTGGCCGCACAGCTGACCGGATTTAGAGCATCCCTTATCCTGCGCGAGCACATTTAATATTTGTCCAAACACTATTGTCGTAATTCATCCTGTAATTGTGACGAGCAACTTCGAATCATTGACATAGCTACGACTGTTTTATATCATAAGGTACTTAACCTCATTGCAAAGATGGTTGGAAAAGTATTTGACCTCGGGACTCGTCCGGCTTGTCTCAATGTTCCTTCCCTTAATATATAAGTGTGTGAACATCCGGTGAATAGAAGTTCTTTGTATTCAGTTTAAGACGAATATGAAGTCCGGGAAAGTCTCAGGGGACTTGGGTAGCTGTTAATACAACATGTATAAATCAGTAATCATCAAAATTGACAATGCAGAATTGGATATTATTAACTATAAAGAAAAGGAGAGCCCCATTGCTAATCTTGTCCAGATTCCTAAATAACATCATAGTTGGTTATCTGCGAATAACGTAATATACGAGATTCGGATGATACGTAGTATTCTTAAATCAGTCTATCAAAATCTTTTACCTTTAAAAGTAAAGCATTCCATTGATCTCTTTGGACAACTCAGGCGTGAGGATTTTGATCGACCGCAACTGGGACAAAAAGAAGATTTAAGCGAGAAGAGCATCCTCGTGCTGGCCCCACATCCTGATGATGATGTTCTCGGGTGCGGTGGGACATTGGCTATCTATCAAAAAAATGGCGCAAAGATTACTATTGTGTATATGACGGACGGTCGCAAGGGGAACCCGAAATACGATGAGAACGCACTGGTCCTTCAAAGAAGGAAGGAGGCGGGAGAGGCAGCTGCTATTGTAGGGATTGACACATTAAGATTCCTTGACAACAGGGATGGAGAGCTATTTCCTTCGCCTAAAACAATTAACCAATTGTCCGATGTCCTTAACGAGGTGAAACCAGGGGCTGTTTTTCTTCCTTTCCTTCTGGACAAACACGCGGACCATATGGCAACAAACGATATATTAATAAAAGCGTCGCTCAAATACAAAACCGCTTTTACCTGCTACGGTTATGAGATATGGACGCCGATAACTGCACCAAATTTTTTAGTAAACGTAACAGAGCACATTGGGGTCAAAAGACTGGCGATAGAACAACATCGCAGTCAGATCGAAATGTGTCCTATTGATGATTGCATTTTGGGGCTAAACAGGTATAGAGCTCTTCTGTGTGGCCTAAGGGCTGTTTACGTGGAGGCTTTTTTCAGATGCAATCTTGAAGAGTATAAGAGACTCTGGCAGGCTGTTCATTAGACCAGTTAAGGAGGCCTTTATGGACGATATAACAATCAGGATGTACAGGGATGGTGAAGAAACGGAGATAAATGACCTCTTTAATTCGATCTTTAATGAAAAGCGACCTATCGAGGAATGGATATGGAAATTCAAGGGAAATCCCCTATCCGGAATAAATCTTATCTCCGTTGCAGAAAGAGATGGAAAAATCGTCGGCCAGTATGCCTGTATCCCGTGTCTTTTTAAATATAAGGACAGGATTGTCAAAGTATCTTATGTTGTGGATAATTTTGTTCTTCCGGAGTTTCGGGGAGGTGTCAAAGGCACGCAGTGGAGAATGTTCCGGCTCGACTGTGAAGTCTCTGTTAATGAAAATATTTCTTATGGCATGGGATTCCCGAATCGGGAAACTTACATTATTGGAAAGAGGTTTCTGAAATACAGTGATTTCGGCAGCGTTCCTGTGCTCTTCAAGCGCCTGAACTGGCGTTTGGCGATTGAAAATAGGTTCCCATGGCTTCCACCATTTATAATAAATACAGCCGGAAAGCTTTCAAATCAGGGATACAAAATATTGGCAAGTACTCTGAACCGCAAAAGTCCCGGGGGCTTGAAAATAAGGACGGTTGATTCATTTGACGATAAATTCGACGCGTTCTGGGATAAAGTAAAGGGACAATATGGCATAATAGGGGTAAGGGACAGAAGATATCTCCAATGGAGATACCGGAAACCCGGGACACGGTATGAAATATTCGTATCAGAAATTGCGGGCGAGATGGTCGGCTATGTGGTTCTATCGATCCGTCAGGAAGAGGAACATATTATTGGATATATAATGGACATCCTTGTGGATGAACAGGTTGAAGCGGGGCCAGCCCTTATCAGACAGGCTCTTTTGAGATTCCTGTCAGGAAGGGTCGATTATGTCAGGTGTTGGATGATGCAGGACAAGATATTGTATGAAACACTCAGGAGCAACGGTTTTGTTGCAAGGAAAGTAGATCAGACGATTAAAGGAGTCTATCTCATTTTTGACAACAAGAATATAGAACCATCATATATCGGTGACTGCCAGAATTGGTATATCACCATGGGAGATTCAGATACTTTTTAAATGATGAAAATAGTTGCAGAGATATGCGCGGAGAACCTGGTTAACCGGAAGCTATGAAGATATTGCAGATTCACTCTTATTACAAACCCTATGGAGGAGCTGAACGGTACCTTCTTGATCTTTGCGACATCCTTGAGAGGACCGGACACAAAATTGTAGTTATATCATCTCATGATCCGGCGAATTGTCATAGGGAAAACAGAAAAGAGTATTTTATGGACAGATCATACGGATTGCGGACAGGATTCAGGGTGAAGGGGCTGATCAAAGATATTATCAACAAGGAAAACCCTGCTCTTATTCATCTGCACGAAACATTTCTCTTTATCAGTCCCCTGGTCATAAAGTGGTTAATCGGCAATAGGCCGATTGTCCAGACCCTTCATGATTCGTTTTTTTTTGTCTGAGTGGCACAAAAATATTGCCTGACGGCAATATTTGTCATTACCGTATGGGCATGTCCTGTTACCTTAAGGGTTGCCTGCGGAAAGCTGGTCTGCGTACAGTAGCGATCAAGTTCTGGAGAAATTCGCTCATAAGAAAAGTCGACAGGGTCCTCGTGCCGTCTCATTACTTGCAGGCAGAGGCCATCAGAAACGGGATCGCGCCTGAAAAAATAACAGTGCTCCCGCTTTTTACAAAAAAGAACCCAAACAGCGTACATATTAAGCCTGAAAAAAATACTATCCTCTTTGTAGGCAGACTAGACCCGTTAAAGGGCATTTCAGAATTTTTCAAGTCACTGAGCCTTATCAGCAAAACCACATGGAAGGCATATGTGATAGGGACCGGAGAAGGGATAGTTGAGTATGTGAAGATGGCAGAGGATTTGGGGATAAGAGAAAGGATTGAATTTGCGGAAAATGTCGATTACAGTGATTTAGACGAATACTATAAAAAAGCGTCCATAGTTGTTTTTCCTTCGATGAGTCCGGAGTCTTTTGGCCTTGTGGGAATAGAGGCGATGAGTTTTGGGAGGCCTGTTGTTGCGTTTGACTCAGGTGGCCCGCGTGACTGGCTTGTCAATAATGAAACAGGCTTTCTTGTGAAAAGGGGTGATATCAGGGAATTGGCCTGACAGGATTTCTCAGCTACTAGGAGATGAATCTCTATCAACAGATATGGGACTTAATGGAATGAAACAGGTGGAAAGACTATACAGAGAAGATATGCACATAAAGCATTTAATCAATATTTATGAGGATGTCATCATAAAAAGGGGCGGGACTGGGAGAAAAGGGCTGTGAGACCTTTAAGAATCAGCTATACATTGCCCGTATACTGGCCTGCAATTGGCGGCTGCGAACTGCATACCCATGAACTTGTTAAACGGCTTTCTGAGAAACATAAAATAAACGTCATCACGCTGATCGACAACCAGAAGGACAAACTTTCTCATGAGTTATGGTTTGCATGCATACTGAACGCCCGGAACCATCCTGTTGAGTATCCCGATAATAAGGCGAAAGTATCCAGGTTGCCGCTGAAGCTGATTGAGAAATGTGCATATTTCCCTCTTGTCAGAATACAGAGCACGAAACTCCCTGATGGACTCATAAATGCGGCCCTGGAAAAATTGTCAGATTTCTATATGAAGAAAATTATTCAGCTTGCAAAAGACTCTGACCTCATCCATTGCGTCCATGGCGGTGTTTCCTATTTTGGATATGCTGCTTTGAAAGCTGCACGGCGTCTTGACATCCCGTTTATCTATACCCCTGTCCTACACCTTTATCATAAAAATTGGCTGGGGGAACTGAGAAAAAGCAGGACGGACAAAGCAAGGTTTGTATATAACCCGAAGCTTTATTTAAGCCCAAGAGGATGGACGGACCATTTCTGGTACAAAATCTGTACCGAGGCTGATACCCTGATTTCTATGACCGACTTCGAAAAGGAGTTCTTTGTACTGCAGGGCGTACCTGCTGAAAAGATACACCGGATAGGCGTAGGACCTTTGACTGAAGAAGATTCAACAGAAGATGTCAGGCGGAAATATGCTCTTGAGGATAAAAAAGTCGTACTCTTTCTCGGACGTAATGTGGTATACAAGGGGATTGAAGAGTTGCTGCTTGCAGCCAAGCTTGTCTGGAAAGATTATCCTGATACTTTTTTTGTATTTGCAGGACCCGTAGAAGGGGAGGCGCTGAAAATATTCCCCCGTTACAGTGATCCGAGGATAAAGGTGCTGGGATATGTGCCGGACGATGAAAAATCGGGCTTGTTAAAGGCCTGCGATATATTCTGTATGCCTTCACTCGAAGAGAGCCTTGGCGGTACATTTCTTGAAGCGTGGACATTCGGGAAGCCGATTATAGGCGCTAAAATACCCCCTTTGATAGAGCTCACAAAAAACGGAGAAGGAGGGTATCTGGTAGACCCTGATCCTTCAGACATTGCGGAGAAGATTATGATTTTGCTGAAGGACCCTGAACGAGGAAAGAGCATGGGATTGTGGGGCAAGCGAAGGGTCAGCGAACAGTATTCCTGGGAGGTAATTACAGAAAAAATGGAAGATATTTATCGCAAAACTATAAAATAGGTGAATAAATGAATTCCAGGAATAAAGCCATATGAAAAAGATCGTGATCATCGGAGCCGGGCCGACCGGCTTGGGTGCTGCGCATAAGTTATCCAAGCTGGAATACAGGGACTGGCGTATATTCGAAAAGAACGATTATATCGGCGGACTCTCTGCCAGCTTTCAGGACAAACAGGGATTTACCTGGGACGTCGGGGGCCATATCTTATTTTCAAACAATAATCTGTTCAACCGGATTGTTGATGATCTGATGGGAAATGAAATGCTTTCTTTTAAAAGGGAAAGCTGGATATGGCTTAAGGATAGTTTCATTAAATATCCCTTTCAAAACAATTTTCATATGCATCCTGACAAGGAGTTTGTAATTGAATGCATGCTGGGTCTTATAGAGACTCTCAACAATACGGGATCGTATAAAAACTTTGAGGAATGGATCCACCATTTTTTCGGCGAAGGAATAGCCAGGCATTTTATGGTCCCTTACAACAAAAAGGTTTGGGCGTGTCCCTTAAATACCATGGATTATAGCTGGATAGCTGAGAGGATCAGTGTAATAGATATTAAGAGGATTATGAAGAACATTGTGACCCTGAAGGAAGACAGTGACTGGGGCCCTAACAATACCTTCCGGTATCCTTTGCATGGCGGCACGGGGGGGCTTTTTAACAGATTTCTGCCTTCTACGCAAGGGCATCTTTCGTTGAACAAGGACGTTATGAGGATCAATACTAAAGACAGGGAAATAGTGTTTCAAGACGGAGAGAGGGTAACCTATGATGAGCTTATATCGACAATGCCCCTGAATGAACTGGTCCATAAGCTGGACACAAAACCCGAACATATTGAAAAATCGCTGACGCATTTCACCTGGAGCGGCGGATATATGGTGGGAATAGGCATCAATAAACCCTGTCCAAGCAGAAAAAACTGGATATACTTCCCCCAGGATGACTCGCCCTTCTACCGGGTCACTTATCTGTCCAATTATTCGCCGAATATGACGCCAGAAGGGGATTATTTTTCATTCCTTGCAGAGACCTCTTTTTCTGAATTTAAAAAGGTCCCGCGGGAGACTATCATAGAAAGCACCATAAAGGGATTGATTAACTCAAAGCTTCTGAAAGAAGAAGACAGGAAATCCATAGTCTCAACGCATGTAATTGAGATACCCTATTCCTACCCAATACCGTTTTCAGGAAGAGACAGGGTCCTTGCGGATGTACAAGCGTTCCTGTCGGGACAAGGCATATATTCCCGAGGCAGGTTCGGAGGCTGGAAGTATGAGGTCGGCAATATGGACCATTCGGTCATGCAGGGGATTGAAGTGGTAGCCAGGATATTGGAAAATCAAACGGAAAATATATACAAAATTTAGATCGGATTATGTTGAATGCGTTTATTTAAACTTCTGAAAAAGGAGTTTTTATACAACTATGGCCTGGGATATGCTCCAAATGTCCGTGAGGGACCCTTTATCAAGATTTATAACAATAAACGAGCACGGAATATTAGAAAGAGGATAAACAATAAACTTTCCCCGATATGTCAGAAATGCTGTATAGTCCATGAGGACAGACCGGCTTTGTGGAAAAGGCTTTACCGCAAATCGGTTGGAAGATTGGTAAGATTCTAGAGATAATGCTCCAAGGTGAAAACATAATCTGCATCTCCTGGCTGGTATGGGATTCTATCCCGCTTGTCATGCACCACATGATGAAGAGGCTGGCCCGGGGAAACCGTGTCCTTTTCGTGGACCCTCCTGTAGCATACAGCAATCTGGTCGTCGCACCCAAGATGTTGAAAGGTCATATGTCAAAAACGTCTCTTTGGTTGAAGGGTGTGCAGAAGCTGGAGGAATCTCTTTTTATATATTACCCTCCTCCTCTTTTGCTTCAGTACGGCCACCTGAAACTTGCAGACAGGATGAACCATGAATTCACGGGGCGCGCTATTGCAAAAACAGCAAGGTCTCTGGGGTTCACCTCCCCGATACTATGGATATATCATCCTTATGCGATAGCCCCTTCCGGGATGTTTAATGAAAAGCTTACCTGTTATGACTGTAACGACGATGTAGGCTTCTTCTACTCCCGCCGCTTCAATAAAAGGAACAGACTCTCAGCTATGGAGGCGAAGTCTTACTGAGAGAGCTGATATTGTGTTTGCAACGTCACGTTATCTCTACGAACTCCGCCTCAAACAAAATCCCAATACACACTATCTGCCTTCTGCCATTGATGTAGAGCTTTTCACAAAAGCTCTTTCTCCTGATTGTATTGTCCCCAAAGAACTCGCCGGGGTCAAGAAACCTGTCATCGGATTTATTGGAGGCATGGTGAATTCAAAAATGAACTGGCAGTGGATCAGTGAGGCTGCTTTGGCACGTCCTATGTGGAATTTTGTTTTTATGGGGCCCTGTGTCGAAGCCCCTCCCCACTACATAACAAAAATGGAAAATATAATTTTTTTAGGACCACGCAGCCAGGAAGACCTTCCGGGATATTTAAAGGGATTTGATGTATGTCTTATCCCATATCAGGGGGAGGAATTCCTGAAGGCATGCCAGCCAACCAAGGCCTTCGAATACCTTGCCGCAGGCAAGCCTGTCGTGGCTTCGTGGATACCGGAACTGCAAGGCCGTAATCCTGCCATAAGACTGTCCCGTGAGGCAAAGGACTTTATAGCTAACATAGAGGAGGCTTTAGAGGAAGGGAAGAAGCCTGAGATGAGGGAGTTGTATATAAAGGCCGCACAGGGATACACATGGGCGGACCGTGTTGAGAAAGCTTCTCAATTAATAATCGAAACTATTAAAAAAAGGTGAAGTCAGATGATTCATCCTGTATTTCGTTGGTCCCTGCATAAAAAACAGTTAATTTTTATTGTGGCATATAACAGGCCTGATTTCGCCACAACGGACCGGTCTCTGACGACATATCAGTTATACTAAGCAGGTGAGATGGTTAGGACAACTATAAAGACAATGTTTGCAAGGACCAAACTCTTCATCAAGGAGAACCTAGTCAAGCGTCCTATCAGGGCAATGATGCCGATTTTTGGCCGCAAAGCAGGAAGTCTGTTTGAAAAAGACCCCAAACGTTTTACAATGAGAAATGTGCTGATATTTCAGACAGGGGGGATAGGGGATGTCCTGCTGATATTTCCAATGATAGAAGCTCTGCACAAGGCAGTCCCAACAGCGATTATATCCACTCTGACAGAATGCGACACCCGGATATTCAGTCTCATGCGTGAAAGAAAAATAATCCATGAAAATATCAGGTTTGATTCCCGGAGAGGATTTTTTGAGAAATTGCTGTTCATACTGAGTCTTCGAAGACGTGAATTCGATCTTGTCATCAGCCCCTCAAGGGGAGGCGGAATGGTAGAATGCAGCATTATTACTTTATTGATAGGAAAAAGGCTCAGGGTCGGCTTCATGAAAGATGGTGTGGGGGTTCTTTACACGAACAGGGCTGATTTTCTTGACGATACTCCCATCGCTGCCCAGAACCTGGGACTGCTCTATGCTGTGGGAATATCGCCAGAGCAGAACGCCAAATCAGAGGTAAGCATTCGTATACCTGATGATGCCCTTGCCTATGTGCGCGGGGTATTAAACTCATTCAATGATCGGAGGAGGAAGGTTGTAGCAATCAGTCCCGAGCATGCCAGCCATCCGGAAATGTTTGAGTGGCCTATGGCAAGATATTTAGAGCTGGCTTTGCGTCTCATAAGAGAAAATGAAATGTCGGTGGTCCTGCTTGGGAAAAATAAAAATCTCATGTCCCCGGCAAATCTTGTTATCGCACCTCAGGAAGAACACTATTTTTTAAATCTTTCCGGCCGGACAGACCTGATTCAGGCTTGCGCTATAATAAGTTGCTGCGACCTTTTCATAGGCAATGATTCCGGACTACTGCATGTGGCAGACGCACTCGGAGTTCCTTCTATCGGTATATTCGGGCCTACTTCTCCTGCACAACTTTTTTCGCCGAAGAGCAGCACTATAGCATTGAGGTCTGCTGTTTGCCCGCCCTGCTATTTACACCAGCCCGATTTCGATTACAATTGTCAAAGGGACAATTTATGTTTCAAATCGGTTACAACGGATGAAGTCCTGGAAGCCGTAGGAGCAGCACTGTAATGCGCATAGGACTGGATGCAAGATCACTCCACAGAGAAGGTGTCGGCAGGTATATAAGAGAGCTGATAAAAGCGCTTGGTGGAATGGACAGAGAAAATGAATATATCGTATTCAAGGAAGGTCAGGATGCTGAAGGGATAGAACTAGGAAGAAATTTCAGGATACTCCGTTCAGTTTCACAGACAAGCCTGCACAAGATCCCAGCCTTTCTGGAGGTACTGAAGGGGCAGCGCCTCGACATATTTCATGCTTTAGACCATTGGTACGCCCCTGTCAAGGCCCCATGCACTGTAATAACCACGTTCCACGACCTCATGGTCAAGACAAACCCATCGGCCCTGTCGCTCAAGTCCAGGATGTATTCACTGATAGCGACAAAGGCAGCACTCAGGGTGTCATCGCATATAATAACCGTGTCAGAATTCAATAAGGCGGAGATAACAGCTAATTACAGATACGAAGCTGAAAAAATTTCGGTTATCTATAACGGGGTATCTGAAAAATTCAGGCCAGACAACGCTATTACTCCAGGCGAATTCCAGAGGAAGTACGGGATTGAGCCAGGCTTCTTCTTCTATGCCGGTTCTCTCAGGAAATATAAGAACGTTGAAACACTCATCAGGAGTTACGCAATGCTTCCTGAGAAGACGAAGAAGGGACACAGCCTTGTCCTTGCATCAAGGCGCGAGCATGAATATTCTCGCTTAATAATGCTGGCCGAATCATTAGGTCTTAGAGGCAGGATTCATTTTACAGGATTCCTCGGGGTGGATAATATAGTTGATTTTTATAACTGCGCGTCTGTCTTTATAACCCTTTCGCTTTATGAGTCCTTCTGTCTGCCTGTTGCAGAGGCGATGGCTTGCGGTACCCCGGTGATAGCACCTGACAACCTTGCATTTCCGGAAATTGCTGACGGGGCCGCGGTACTTACATCTCCGATGGACCCAATGGCTGTTGCGAATGTGATGCAGAAGGTCTTGGCAGAAACATCGCTAAGGGAAAAACTCAGGGAAAAGGGTCTTGAGGTCGCAAAGAAATACAACTGGACCAGGAATGCAAAGGAGGTTGTAAGTTTATATGACAGATTCGTTAACTGTTGAAAGACCTTTTATCTCAATAATAGTCCCTATGTATAATGAAGGAGAAAAAATCCGCAGGTGCATAGAGGCACTTATGCAACAGTCTTATCCTAAAGCTCTGTACGAGGTCATCGTAGTAAGCGACGGATGTACTGACAACTCTGAGGAGATAATCAAGGGCATTATGAGCAGCAGTCCTGGAACACCACTCCGGCTTGTCAGACAAAAAAATCAAGGCGCCGGCGCTGCAAGAAATTTTGGAGTACAATATGCAAAAGGAGAGATCCTGCTATTCATTGACTCTGACTGCAAAGCAGCCGGTAACTGGATTGAAGAAATGCTCCGCCCTTTGCTTCAGTGCGGTGTATCAGGTGTCCAGGGCGCATACAGGACTGAACAGACTGACTTAACACCGCTTTTTTCACAGATTGAGTTTGAGGAAAGATACGAGAAATTGAGCAGCACGAAGTATGTTGATTTCATAGGATCTTTTTCAGCAGCGTACAGACGCGATATTTTTGAAAGGCACGGCGGTTTTGATACCATGCTGACAATGAATGAAGACGTGGACTTTGCCTTTAGGGTGTCAAGTACAGGAGAAAAGCTTTTCTTTAATCCAGATGCAGTAGTATACCATCAGCACCCTAACACTCTTGGAAAGTACCTTAAGATCAAGTTTTGGAGGGGATTTTGGAGGACTATCATTTACAGAAGGCATAGGGAAAAGTCCTTCAGGGATTCATATACTCCTGTGACCCTTAAACTGCAGGTCATGCTCGTTATTCTTCTTGCCGGTGCGCTGTTGTTGACAATATTTATGCCCTTTATGAAAAATGTAGTTTTAGGAATTGTTGTGTTAAACAGTCTTACCATGCTCGGGTTCATCGCTTCGGCTGCGAGAAGAAGCCTTTCCCTCGGATTATTGTCCATAGGGTTCCTTTGGCTTAGGGCCTTTGCGATAGCAGGAGGAAGCCTTTATGCCGTGGGGCGTCTGATTTGGAAAGGCCGATATTCTGAACTATGAAGAATAAAACCCTATCCCGTAATAATTACCGTCGGTCCGATATGAACATAAGAGCACCCCAATATAACAGCAATAAAACAGAAAATGAGTGACTTTGTTAAAAAATGGGACTGCGGCCTGAATTCAAAAATTGACAGAAGTTGCTGATTATATAAACTGAATTTTCGTGTTTGCAAGCCCGGACAAAAAAAGTGTAAGATATCGATATACTAACAGGTTTTCTTTCTTAATCCAGGGGCTTGTGATCGTATTGCAGGATCCTGAATTGAAGAAAACAAATGCGTTGGCACTGATGTAACGAGGTGAGATATGAAAAGAGGTCATTATAAGCTTTCCATTCTGGTGTTTTCTTTTTTTCTTTTTTCTTTCTTACTGCAGGCAGGACAAATATCGGCAGCCATGCCTGCTTCGCTTAAAGTGGACGCGTCAAAACATATTGGTAACGTTCCTGAGCTGATGAGCAGTAGTGTATGGATAACCAATCCTTCTGAAAAGGACAAGTATATCCTGACGAAATTTTTCAAAGAAAACCGTCCAGCAGTTGTACAACTCACTTTGCCGCTTGGCGGGACTGATTTAGAGACGGCCAAAAAAGTATTAAAGGATTATTTAAGCAATGAAGGCTTATCGATCGTCGTTAAGAAGCTCAATGAATACAACTCTACCTTGATTGTAGGGTTTGATCCTGTACCGATGCGCAAATGGCTTTCGTTGCGGAAAAATGACGAGAGGGGAATCGAAAAAAGCGGCGGGTTCACTGTTGAAATGGCGTCCCCCCCCCTCAATTACGCCCTCTGGGGTGACGTGGTAAAATTTGTGCTGTCTTATATGAAAGACTCGTTGGGCGTGAAAAACATAGGGTTCTATGTAGGGCATGAACCAAACCGCGACTGGCTGGGGTCGGAAGAAACTTTTTTTAAATACTATGAATACTCTGCCAAAGCTGCAAAAAGCGTCAGTCCTTCAATTAAGGTAGGCGGTATGGGCTCCTGGGATGTTTATGGTCGAAAACTGAAATGTGACGCTCCTCAATACGCTCCCTATGTACAGGAGATGTGCAGAAAAGAAGGGGGCTGGGCAAATCAGAGCGGTGCCCCTATGCTAAAAGATTTCATAACATATGTATCCAAGCATAATTTGCCTCTTGATTTTATAAACTGGCATTCCTTCGGAGTGATGCCTGAGAATTTTCCCAATGTAGCAGCGACCATAAAAGGGTGGCTAAAGGACGCTGGGATTAAAGAAAAAAACGTGAAACTATTTCCGGCGGACTGGACCTATTGGTCTAATAAGTATCCGGCTGATTATCTGGATACACAGGAGACGGCTGCTTATTATATTCAGTCCCTTTACTATATGTGGAAGGGAGGCATTCAATGGCAGGGATATGATTTCAATATTAATGATAACAAGCTTGAAAAGACCACAAAGGCATCGAGAAAGAGTTCGACTTTTATAGGGGACTGGGGTATATTTACCCGGACAGACAGGATCGGCGAAGGTGTGATAAAACCGGTTTATAACGCCATGAAGGCATTAAGCATGGTCACTCATGAAAACAAGGGTGGTCCCCCGAAGCTTATATCTGCGGAATTTCTTAAGAATGATAGCATGACAGCTATAGCAACAAGTTCGGCCGGAGGAAAGAAGGTCTCCGTGATCATATCTAACTTTGTTCCGACAGACAAGCAAAAGATGACTCAATATGTCATCACGACGATGTTGTCAAAGGCAGGGCTAAAAAGGGAAGATGAAGAGTCTTTACGTCAATGCATTGCTGACAAGGGCGAACATGGCGACAGGGAGAAAGCGATCATGCAATGCAAAGAGGCTTTATTAAGTTCAATTAGTGATCCAAAAAAGATTGAAGCAATAAATTATCTTGCAAGGCTCTACTCATGCCGAAGAAGCGGCGCCGGGAAAGAGTGTCTTGCTGAGGCGTCCAGAGATCTGAAATTCCGTGAGAACAGGGAAGCCGCGGAGGGTTTCATGGATATTTTCACAGTCGGAAGACAAACGAGACCTGTGGATATTGCCATCACCAACATCCCTTTTAAGGGAAAGGCGACTCTGTCCACTTACGTGATTGACAGCAATCATAGCAATGCGTGCGGTTTTAATAAAAAGACAGAGAGTTCACCTACAAATGCGCCCTGCGGCATCGGGGGATCAGTTGACGATGCAGTATGGCGTATTCCAGGAGAAGTAAAGACACATGTAAAAAGAGAACTCGAACAGGAGAATTATCCTCCGGATGAGGTAAACTCTTTTCTCCGTATTGTGGAAGAGTGTAAGACTGGTTTCGAAAAATGCATTTCTCAAAAGAAGATTTCTTCGGAGAGCAGAAAAAAACTTATGAACGCGCTACAAAAAGCAAAGGAGATTGCATACACAGATTACGGACTCGCTATCGATAAGGTGAACAAATTGAAGGAGGTTTCACTTGAGGGGTCGCGGGTAGAAAAACAGGTCGAGGTCAGTAAAGGCTTGCTGAATGTGAAAGCCTCACTTGAACCAAACGCTGTTTATCTCCTCATTCTCGAAGGCATATAATTTGGTCCTCGCTGAAAATCAATATACCAGGGTGTTGCCGTTTCTTCTTGCAGTTACCGTAGGGGTACTTACTACTGCCGATCCTTATATCTCCACTCAGCTGTCCAATTATATTCCTTATTCTCTCGCAAAATATACAGGCATAAAAATTCCTTACCTTTTTACAGCCCTGCTGCTCGGGGTTGTTTTTTTTGTCTCAATAGTTTTTTATGCAATAAGGAAGATTGTCCGGTATGACATCAGGAAAGTCTTTATCATCTGCTACCTTATCGGTGTTCATACCGTTGCGCTTTCGCCGGTCTCAAAGTTAAACGGTGGCAATTTGACACTTTTAGCGTTCTTTATTTTATTTTTTATTAATATATTTGTTTCAAAAAATAAATTCAGGATTATTTTAATGGATTTTTTCAACCTTATGCTGTTTGCGAGTCTCACACTTTCCCTGGTGAACGGCTTCATACCTCAACCAGTCTCCACTCTTTTCACTGCGGGTCTGCTAGTGGTCCTCTCTTTCTTGCTTGTCAATTACTCTTCGGATAAAGAGATTATAAAATTTATTATTAAATGGTTCATTATCTTCTCCTGTATATCCGCAGTAATAGGGATCATGCAGGAGGCATTATATCCCCTGTTAAAAGTACCATTGATAGGTTTTGTTAAACATAAAGAATTACAGCATATGTATGAAACCACCTCGCTCGGGAGATTGTTGAGGGTCCCGGCTTTCACAGGGACATACGCATTTCTTGCATTTTTTCTGGTGAGCAGCCTGATCATGAGCCTTAATATCCTTTTTTATAAGGCTTTGGATTTGAAAACAAGAGTAAAACTCTGGTCAGCAGTAATTATTATTTCAATTGGTATAATATTTACTTTCTCAAGAGTTGCGCTTATGGCTATCGGCGTGGTTATTCCACTGAATATTATAGTGCGGTGGCACAAGTATATTTTCCATATGATTGCTGGTCTAATTATTTGTTTGTGTATAATGTATGTGGCAATTTATTTCGACTTTAATATTTATGGAAAAGTGTATGACAAGGTGGCAAAGGAAGCGCAGTGGGGGGAGTTTAGGCAGAGGCTGCAACTGGACAGAGAGGGCATTTACGGTTTTGTAGGTCAACATCCGTGGATCGGGAGGGGAGCAGGCATGGCCCAAAAATACGCTTCGCATTTCTTCGGATGGGGTGCACATAATGCGATAATCAGAGCGGCCGATGATGTCGGCATATTGGGATTAGTCCCTTATTTGGCGCTAATTGTTTATTCCTTCTTTAACGTAACAGTCATAAACCTCAGTGTCCGATTACCGGAAGACAAAGCTATTGCCAGGGGTTTGATGTTTAGTTTCCTGGCGATCGTCATAATGTCACAGTTCGATTCTGTATATCTTGGAGTTGTTTTTTGGTTCTTCATGGCATTAATCAAGGCTGCCGAAATTATCTATACAAATCCCATTTATGATAATTCCGGGAGAACTCTTGGTGTTTGAATCTTGTCTGTATAATCCCCATAAACCTAAAAAAAGCAGAATCCACAGAGACACAGAGATCACAGAGTAAAATCAAGAAGTTACGGACAGGATAGGGGCAACCAAATTGGTCAGTCCCCTATTTGCTTCAAACCCGGCTTTCTAGCGTCTCTGTGCCTCCGTGGTGAATGAACTGCCGTTTTTAGGATAAACAGAGAGCCGATCATCTCACTGAATAACCCTGGGCCAGGGAGATAATCGAAAGAGGCCAAGCCAGACCGGATTCGCTGGAGGATTCGCCGCATTAGCTTGAAAATCTTTTTGAGCTCGTGATATAGTATTTTGTGAATTCAAGAACGAACTGGCCTAAATTTTATATAAAGATACGGCTACGTCTTTAATCAATCTCAGCGCAGGCCGCCGCAGGCAAATTAAGATATGGAAAAAACGTTAATCGATTACTGGGTCATTTTATACAAAAGAAAAAAGGCCATAGCCCTCATTGCGATCATTTCTCTGGTTACGACCTTAGTGCTTGGATGGATCCTCAAGCCTGTATATGAGGCTAGGGCCGTTTGTTATGTGCCGAGTGCGTCACCGGCGCTCACGTATATGTCAAAAGAAAGCGGGGCCGGGCTGGCAAGGGACAAACTGGTGCCGCCGGCTAAAGAAGACGAGGCCGGGCCTTATATAGGGTTATTAAAAAGCAGAAAAATAGCAGAGCTTACACATAATGAATTCCCCAGCAAACTCGTAAATAAACTCATTCTTTCAGACATGACCTTTGAGTTATCGGATGAGTTCCTGCTAAGAATTTACAGCAGGGATTCGGACCCTGTTCTGGCGGCAAATGTCGCAAACGCCTACCTGAAATATCTGAACGAACTTCTCCAGAATGCGTCGTCAAAAAATCCGGAGCAGGACCGGATACTTTTAAACAGGAACTTGACAGTTGCCGAAAACAACCTTGAGGACGCTAAAAAAAGTCTGAAAACTTTCAGCGAGAAGAACGACATTGCATCTATAGATGAGGAAACAAAGAATCTCACGAGCCAAAAGATCTCTTTTCAGGCAACAGTTGACAACACCGCTGTCTTGATCGGAGAAAATGAGGAGAAGATAAAGGCCTCACTCGAACAATTAAAAAAAGAGGGGAATGTTTTGGCGGAAAACGATTTTGTCATGTCGAGTCCCACCATAGATTATATGAAAAATAAATTGGCCGACCTCACTGCCCAGATTGGCGGGCAGTCTGCAGAGTTAACGGAGAGACATCCGGACCTAAAGATATTGAAAAGCCAGTACAGGGATATGACAGATAAATTGAACAAAGAGGTCCAGAACTTCGTTGTGTCCCAAATTAAGCCGAGCGGCTCTTTTTACGAGACATTGAGGCAGAGTTTGGCCAATTTCATAATTGAAAGGAACAGGCTGCAGGCCACTCTCAAAGGCAATAAAGAGGTGATCGAAAAGATAAACGACAGGATGAGAAGGCTGCCGTCGATGAATGCGGAATGGAGCAGCTTGAATGATAATGTCGAACATTTCAGAAAGGTATACGAACAGATGAGGATGGACCTGCAGGAGACAAACATGCAGCAGGCGAGGCCGATACAGTATGTGGTGGTTGTTGATTATGCATTTCCTCCGAAAAACCCGGTATTCCCGGTGATATGGCTCAATGCGATAGTGGCTTTATTTTTTGGCCTGGCAGTCGGTGTGGTTTATGCCTATTTCGTGGAATATGTAGAAGAGACGAAAAAAGTTAGGACCGTTAAAATCATTAAGGCACTCCTCTCGGATACTGAAGATTAATATGTCGCATTCCTGGGACGAAATTAAAGAAATCATAGAAAGAATCGAGACTGATAAGCTTTCGAGGTCCCTTTCCAGGCTGGAGCAGCAGGAGGGAGTTGTCAGGTTTCAATCGACGCTCACTGACAAGAACAACGGGTATATAGGGTTCCTCGGCGGACTCTCCCTGGGAATCGGGGTGGGTGTCTTCACTATGATTTTTAACTATATATTGTTTGTATGGCTTCTGCACATTGAGTTTTAGTATGGGCAAGAAGAAAAGAAGAGATGAAGAGGAACTGATATCCAGGATACAGGCGTACAGGAAGGAATTCAGTCTCTCCCTTAAGGATAAATTCCTTAAGGAACGGGATGAAAGACACAATAATGGAGAGGTTTTTTTAAAAGGATACTGGATACCTAAGGATCTGGTGCCAAGGCTACAGCAGGAGCTGACAAAACGAGGACGGATCGTTTTTTTCGAGACCCACCTTTTGGTCCTAGGTGTTATCTTTTTCACCATACTTATATGGGTCCTATTCAAGATTTTCTTATTGCCATAGTATTTCCGGACTTTTGGTAGGTCATATCTATTTTTAGAGCGAAGCAGATGAAGATAAGGAAGAAAATCAACTAATAAATAAAGCAGTTAACCACAGAGTACACAGAGAGCACTGAGGAAGATCAAGGAGTTTGGGTTAAACCCGGCTCACTGTAATGGTGGATTACGTTATCATTTCAAAGTCTTTGTTTTTCTTTGCGCCTTTGCGCGAGCAATTGCCGTTTTCAGGATAAAAGAATAACAAAAATCCAGATCATCTCTCAGTAAGCCGTCTTCCCCCACATGGGTCAAGTTTTGTTTCCTCAATTTGTTGTATAATTAAACAATGAGTTAGTATAAATAACCATTTTTGCAGAATGAATATTAAAAATGATACAGAAAATCATAATTTCAATATGTTTATTAGCAATAATCTTCGCAATAGGAGACGGATTCACCATAGCTCAGGCGGACGCCTTTACTATTACTGTTGATGCGTCTCAGGATATAGGTGCCGTGCCAGGGGTGTTACGATCAGGGCTTATGGGAGCTTTGAACGATGATAATACGCCTCTTATATCCCCGTTAGCATACCTCAGCCGGAAACCTTTCTTGAGATTTAACCTTGAAATCGGCTGGGACGACAGGGGGGGCCCAAAGCCTGCAGATTTTGATACAACCTTCCAAAATTGGCTCAGAAATACTATTGATCCCAATATAAAAAATTATCAAAATGCCGGCTACCAGATTGTCATCTCTCTGATACAGGTCCCAAAATGGCTCAGCCTTTATCCTTTTAACGATTGTCTGCCTTCTTCCATTAGTGATGGATGCTGGATGAAATGGCAATATTCACCTCCCGTAGATTATGTTCAATGGCGAGCACTGCTACAATTGCTTGTGACAACGCAAAAACAGGACGGCATAACAGCTGACTATATCATCTGGGACGAGCCCAACTGGATGTTTTATGGGACTGCAGATCAGTATTTTGAAATGTATAGAAATTCCGTAGAGGCCATAAAGGGTGTTGATCCGGGCATTCAGGTTGGAGGTCCCGGCGTCGGGGGTTGGTCTAGCACAAAGAGCATTAATTGCCCTTCAGCGATTACAGGGTTGCCAGACGGACAATGTCCTGTTCAGACCCAGAGCATTATAAGAGGACTTATCGGATATGTTTCAGCAAATAACGTCCCTCTGGATTTTATTGACTGGCATTTTCCAGATTTAATTAACTTTAATCAGAATGTTGAGTAACACAAGGAGTTGGCTGACCCAATCTGGCCTGAATAGCGCGTTGCCTCTTACGATCGGTGAATGGGTATATTCCTCGAGCAATGAAGACGAATCGACTGAAAAGGGATCTGCAAATGCAGTCTATGCGCTTCAGGTATTTGCTGATAACGGAATTTATCGGCACACCGCTACCTCAACTTATGACCAACCCGGATGGTTAGGCGGGGATTGGGCACATGTGGGGTTTTTCTCTTTGGACGGCGTTATTAAGGCAAAGTGGAACGCCTTCAAGGCAGTCGACAGGCTTCCGGACCGGAGACTGAATGTGGTTTTGGGCGGGAGTCAAACTCTTGTTACTGCCATGGCTTTTAAGGACGCTGTCAAGACCTCCGTTATAATGGCAAATACTGCTTTGTCACAGCAGATTTCGCTCGGGATCAATAACCTGGCCTCAGGAACTTATACTGTCAGAAAATACCTTATTGACGGAGACACGAGTGCTATCCACTCAAACCCCTGCCGTTACAACAAAACAACAGAGAACTCTCCTGGATCACGCTCTGTTTGCGGTGTTAACGGGGACATTGACCAGGCTGTTGCCAATGCCAGGACTGAAGCGGGAAATGCTTCAACCTCTTATATTGTCTCTGCAGGGCTTACTCAAGGATTTGCT
Organism: uncultured Nitrospira sp.; assembly: GCA_963801505.1. GTDB lineage: Bacteria > Nitrospirota > Thermodesulfovibrionia > Thermodesulfovibrionales > UBA6898 > JAOUFP01. The sequence continues at coordinate 41,005 of CAWDEY010000011.1, read as the reverse complement.
GATAATCTTTTGGCCTGTTTTAACGATCCTGCCTGTGATACCACGGCCTATATTATATCTTATTGTCAAAGTAATCCAGGTCAATGTAACGGGAAAAAACCTGCATTTCTGGAACTCCAGCAACTTTACAATAATCTTTTCTACCATGGTATATACCGTATAAATAGCGGCAAAGTCTATACCCTGTCCAATTATATAGACCAAATAAACAACCTCAAAGAAGTCTCCCTGGAGGGGTCGTTGCAGGAAAAACAGGGCACTGTTACTAATGGGACTTATACGGAAAATATCAATATGCTGCCCTATTCAGTTATATTAATAGAATTATCGCAGTAGCTTGCTAAAGACATTGAGCTGCATTTCATGTCTGGCCGAGCAGTGGCTTTTGGAATGCAGCTCCTCTGGTTAAGACCATCCAACTTACAATATCATTTCCATGAAATACGTTAAAAATGTTAAAATGTGTTGTTATTATTCCGGCATTTGATAATTACAATTCGTTCTTTAATGCCTGTTAACTAATTTTATTCTTCAATACAGTGCAGTTAAAAAATATTTTGCAGGAGCTAAAATGATCATCCTTGGCATAAACAACATGCATGATGCGTCCGCTGCCATAGTAATAGACGGCAAAGTCATTGCTGCTGCTGAAGAAGAAAGATTTACAAGGGTCAAGCATACCAGGGGCTTTCCTAAAAATGCCATTGCATTTTGTCTTGCCTATGCCGGAATAAAAATCAGTGATGTGGACCTTATTTGCGCCTCGTGGAAACCATGGGTATTGAGAGTAAGAATCACGCAGGCTGTAAAGAGCGTTTTAAAGTCCCCTGCCCTTTTCATGGCAAAGGCAAGCAGAGGTGTGGGACAGATGAAGGGAGAGTGGGCTGAGCTTTTTAAGATAAGATCGCTGTTTGAGGAACATTTCGGCAAAGGGAAATACAAAATAGAATTTGTTGATCATCATTTGTCACATGCAGCCTCTGCTTTTTTTTGTGCTCCTTTTGATCGTGCAGCAATACTTACGATCGATGGGGCAGGTGAAGCTGAGACAACAGTCTCATGGTTAGGGGAAGGGAACAGCATTAAGAAACTGCAGGCAACCAGTCTCCCTCACTCTCTCGGCCAGTTCTATTCCGCTATAACCGGTTTCCTGGGATTCAAGATCCAGTCAGATGAATACAAGGTCATGGGGCTTGCAGCATACGGCGAACCTCTTTATGCGGATCACCTCAGAAAACATGCCATAAAATTGCTTCCCGGAGGCAGATATGAAGTCGATCCATATTTTATCGATTATCATCTTGCCCGGAAAGGGATTTTTCGCAAAACAACCACCGATATCTTTGGGCAGCCGAGGAAAAAAGATGAAGCCGTAGGCAGGCAGCACGCTGATATTGCGGCCAGCGCGCAGATCATTATTGAAGAAAGCATCTTTCATATTGCCAATCATCTGTACGAAAAGACAAAAGCAGAGAAACTCTGTCTGGCCGGTGGTGTTGCCTTTAATTGTGTTGTCAACGGGAAGTTGTTCAAAAACACCCCTTTTAAGGAAATATTCGTACAGCCTGCTGCAGGGGATTCAGGCAGCGCATTAGGTGCTGCTTTATACGGGGACATAAAAAATACTGCACGTGAAAGGTCGTACATAATGAAGAGCGCTTATCTGGGGCCGTCATTTAGTGTGACTGAGTGCGAAACGGCGTTAAAGGACATGAATATTCCTTATGAAAAACTGCCCGAAGATGTACTGCTAAAGAGAACTGCTGGTGAACTTGCAAATGGCAAACTCGTATGTTGGTTCCAGGGGAGAATGGAGTGGGGACCCAGGGCCCTGGGCTCCAGAAGTCTCATTGCAGATCCAAGAAGAGGTGAGATGCAGGAAGTCATTAATGAAAAGGTGAAGCAGCGGGAAAATTTCAGGCCCTTTGCGCCTTCGGTCCTTTCTGAGCATGCCCATGAGATTTTCGAATATTACCATAATTCGCCTTATATGATATTTACTTTTCCGGTCAAAAAAGAATACGCGGACAAGATACCGGCTGTAGTACATGTCGACAGGACTGCCAGACCTCAAGCGGTATTTAAAGATACCAATCCACGTTATTGGGGGTTGATCAATGAATTTTATAAGATTACCGGTGTCCCGTTAATTTTGAACACCTCGTTTAATGTCCAGGAGCCGGTAGTGTGCACGCCAAAAGATGCAATTAATACTTTTCTTAAAACAAGAGTGGATTATCTGGTAATAGAAGATTTTATCGCAAGATTGCCGGAATAAATAGATAGCGAGCTGCATTCCCAGTGGTCTTCCCACGGGGTAATGCGTAACTATGAGCAATGACCCATAATTATCTTTTTTTCTGTATAATATCACGTACTGACGAGGAGGAATTTCAGGAGGAAATGTGCACATAGGAATAATCGGTACCGGATATGTGGGGTTGGTGACCGGGGTATGCTTTGCGGAATTCGGTGTGTATGCTACCTGCATTGACAAGGACGAAAAGAAGATCAGAGCGCTGAAGAAAGGGGAGGTCCCTTTCTACGAGCCTGGACTTGAGGCCCTTGTCAAAAAGAACATAAAAAACGGCAGGCTCAGGTTTTCGACAAAAATACAGGATGCTGTCGATACCTCTCTGGTGATCTTTATCGCTGTGGGCACTCCGCCGCGCGGCGACGGTTCGGCTGACATGCAATATGTTGAATCGGTTGCGGAGGAGATTGCTGAAAATATCAAAGGATATAAGGTCATAGTCACGAAGAGCACTGTGCCTGTAGGTACGGGGGCAAGGCTGACCAAGATCATCTCGAAAAAATTGAAGGAGCAGGTTGATTTTGATATCGTCTCGAACCCCGAATTTTTGCGCGAAGGGGCTGCAATAGAAGACTTTATGAGGCCTAACAGGGTTGTTATCGGGGCTAAGAGCCAGCAGGCTGTGGCCATTATGAAGGACCTCTACAGGCCGCTTTATCTTATCGAGACACCCTTTGTGATAACAAATATCGAGACTGCCGAGCTGATCAAATATGCCTCTAACGCGTTTCTTGCGGTAAAGATATCTTTCATCAATGAGCTCTCGAACCTTTGTGACAGGGTGGGGGCCGACGTTCACATGGTAGCAAAGGGCATGGGGCTGGACCATCGCATAGGGGCCAAATTTCTTCATCCCGGACCTGGATATGGCGGGTCTTGTTTCCCGAAGGACACCCGTGCGCTGCTGACTATTGCTGCCGACAATAACATGGACCTCGGAATTATTAAATCAGCTGTCGAGGCCAATGAGAAACAGAAGGACCTCATGATAGATAAAATAAAAAACGGGATGGGCGACATCAAAGGCAGAACATTCGCTGTGCTGGGCCTTTCATTTAAGCCCAATACTAACGATATGAGGGAAGCGCCTTCGATCTCTATCATTGAAAAACTATTGAAGGAGAAGGCCAGGATCAAGGCCTTTGACCCGATTGCGATGGATGATGCAAAAACTATTTTCCATGCTAAGATAAAGTATGCAAAAGGACCATATGATTGCGTAAAGGGCGCTGATGCTGTCATAATTCTGACTGAGTGGAACGAGTTCAGAAATCTGGAGCTTTTAAAGATAAAAACCCTGATGAAAACACCGAACTTCTTCGACCTCAGGAATATCTACGATCCTGAGAAGATGAAAAGGCTCGGCTTTAATTATTTTTGTGTTGGAAGAAGATAGATGTATTGTGTTTTTGTGGTTTTTCTTATTACGCATCACGGCATTTAAGGGCGATTAGCTCAGCGGGAGAGCACTGCCTTCACACGGCAGGGGTCACTGGTTCAATCCCAGTATCGCCCACCATTTTTTGTTAATTAATAGCCTCTTCTCCTCTTTGTCCCGTCCCGGGCCTCAGGGCATCTTCAATTTTACTTATAAGTCACCTCTGTTATTGCTGCTTTTTTTGTGATGTAGCATGTTTTATCAATAATACCGTCAGATTTTATCATGCAATCAGATATCAAAGAAAAATCAGGACAATTTAATTGACACTGAATAAAAATAAATTTTATCATACAGATGGTAACCGTTTGCCGTCAAAGTCAAACGCCTTAAATAACAGGAACATGATTTTTGCCGATGTTCCGGGTTAGAAGGCGTTTTTTTGACATCAAATTTTATTTTTAGGATACAATTATTTAACATGTGCCGTTTAGCAGCCATAACGTCGTCAGAATATTTTTCTCCTATGGAGAATGTGCTGGCCCTTGAGACCATGAAGGAAGGTCATGACGGCTCAGGCATGGGCATTATGCTGAAAGACCTCGGCGGGGAGTTCGAGGGATTAAAGCAATTCCCAATCCTCTCAGGTATATGTTCGGAACCCGGCCTTGAGATTGTTGATAAATACATGGAATCCCACGGCTTTCAGGTCAGGCACGAATGGTCGCCATCAATAAAAGAGGTGCGCGGCATCAGGAAAAGGGACTTTTATTTTGCTAAGGTGTATCAGTATCCTGAATCATATCTGGAGAGGACCCTCGATGAAAAGGAAGACCTGCTGTTAAAGACGCGCCTGGAGCTGAGAGCACTCGGGCAGTCTGATGAATCGATAATTGTTTTTTCGTTCTATCCTGACATTCTGACAATAAAAGAGGTCGGGGACCCGCTCCAACTCAGTGAGTTTTTCGGCCTTGACAGTTCATCGCTGAAGGCAAAGATAATTCTGGCACAGGGAAGACAGAACACCAATTATGCCATAAACCTCTACGCCTGCCACCCTTTTTTCATACAGGGTTTCTCTACGATGACAAACGGCGAAAACACCGCGTTTGTTCCCATTCGGGAATATCTTATGAGCAGGTGTGTGCCGGGTTATGTCGGCTATAACAGTGACAGCGAGGTCTTCACTCACATACTCCACTACCTGGTCAGACAGCTCCGCTATCCGCTGACATACTATAAAGATATTATTACTCCCCTGAATGCTCAGGAGATTAGCAGGAGAAGGGACAGCGAAGTGCTGAAGCTCCTGAAAAAATCCTTCAGGATGCTTTGCATAGACGGGCCGAACTGCGTTATAGGTTTTACGCCTGAGGGCACCTGTTTTATGCTGCAGGACTCCAAGAAACTCAGACCCGGTGTTGTCGGCGGCAAGAAGGGCAAATACGCGCTGATGTCCGAGGCCTGCGGAGTTGACAGCGCGATCCCGGAGAGGGACAGTTCCATGGATTTTTTCCCTATGAAGTATGACATGGTCATAGTCTCACCAGGAGCCAAGGAGATAAGAGTATGGAACCAGCTTCAAGATTAGACCATAATCATAAACTTTCTTTAAGAGAGTTTCCCTACATCATCCGCTGGAGGGACGACCGGTGCAAACGCTGCGGCAAATGCACTGCGGTCTGCCCTGTCAAGGCGATTGTGCCTTCGGTAAAGGTGCAAAGAAGCGTCCATTCACAGGGGCCGATACCTGAGCCTGCTGCCTCAAGGGAGACAATCCAGGTGGTAGAGCAGGTCGTTAATATGGACAGATACTGCACCGGCTGCGGCAGCTGCACACTAGTCTGCCCCAACGAAGCTATAGAGCCTGAGTTTAACCCCCAAAACAAGTTCCTGCATTACAAAAACAAAGGCGGAGACGGATACAAGAGGGGCGGCCGCAGGAATGACCCCTTAGTCTCAACGCTCGACAGGATAAAGTTTACGAGGATCTCGATGCTCACTGACCCTGCGCTTGACGCGGGAAGGCATGAGTTCCGTATCAGGAGCCTTCTGGGCAGAGTACTGCCTCCGGATGAACTGCCACTGAAAAACGTAAGCGGTGAACTGGTCCTTGACAAAACCAGCGGCAAATTTATTCCTCCTGTAAGGGAGATATACCCTATAATGATCGGCAGCATGTCTATCGGAGCTCTTTCCCCCCCGATGTGGGAGGGCCTTGCAATGGGGGTCGCCTATCTCAATGAGGTAGAAGGGCTACCTGTGGTCATGTGTTCAGGAGAAGGCGGTATGCCGCCGAGGCTCCTGCGGTCCAAATACCTCAAATATTTCATCATACAGATAGCCTCAGGGTACTTTGGCTGGGACGAGATCATCCACGCCCTGCCTCATATGGTGGAAGACCCTGCGGCCATAGAGATCAAGTACGGACAAGGCGCAAAACCAGGTGACGGCGGGTTGCTGATGGCCCAGAAGGTGCTTAAGCTGATTTCGAAGATCAGGGGTGTGCCGCAGTTTATTGACCTTGCTTCTCCGCCGACGCACCAGACAAAGTATTCAATTGAAGAGGCTGTTGCCAAGATGATCCAGTCCATGTCCATGGCCTGGGGCTTCAGGGTGCCGGTCTATCCTAAGATATCGGGGTCTAAAACAGCCCGGGCAGTACTTAACAACCTTGCGAGGAACCCCTATGCAGGGGGGCTTTCCATAGACGGTGAGGACGGCGGAACAGGAGCTGCCTACAATGTGTCCATGGACAAGATGGGACACCCCATAGCATCCAATATCAGGGAATGTTACCTTGACCTGGTTCAACAGGGAAAACAAAACGAGCTTCCGCTGATAGCTGCAGGAGGCATAGGCAAGAAAGGCAATCTGGCTGCAAACGCGGCCGCACTGATCATGCTTGGCGCCTCCGCTGTTTCTATAGGCAAATATATCATGCAGTCGGCGGCCGACTGCTTTGGAGATGAATACAACCGCTGCAATCTATGTAATACCGGGTTTTGTCCAAGGGGCATCACAACACAGGACCCGAAGCTTTACAGAAGACTCGACTCTGACAAGGTAGCAGAACGCGTTGTGGAGGTCTTCAAGTCGGCTGATGTGGAACTGCGCAAGATCTTCGCTCCTATGGGAAGGAGTACAGAGCTCCCGATAGGCATGTCTGATGGCTTGAGCATAGACGATAAAGCAATGGCAGAGAGGTTGGGAATAAGTTATGCCTGCTAAGAAAAAAACAGGGACCAGGGCTCAGGGATTAGGGGTTAGTAAAAAAGCCAATACCAAAACCCCAACAACCAATCCCATTATTATAAACGGCTTTGTAGAGGGTCGCAGAACTCCTTCGCGCATCCTGGAAGAACAGGTGCAGGCGGCTGTTGATGAAGGCGCCCGGGAACTCAGGGTCATCGCCGATGGACAGCATGGCATCGGCGGGCGCATCTGGCCCAGGGGAGAGTCTGTAAAGATAACCGTTGAAGGGACTTCGGGCCAGAGGCTGGGGAGCATGGGACTGCCCGGCACAGAGATTGTCGCATATGGAAGCGCCTCGGATGACGTGGGCTGGCTCAACTGCGGGGCGAAGATAACTGTCCTGGGTGATGTGACTAACGGGGCCTTTAACGCAGCAGCACAGGGCGTCCTCTATGTTCAGGGCAGTGGAGGGGCCCGCTGTGACACTATGACAAAACAAAACCCGCGCTTTGAGCCCCCTCAGTCGTGGTATTTCAGAAACGTGGGAGATTCCTTTGCAGAGTTCAAGGCAGGGGGTATTGCTGTTGTCTGTGGTGTAGATTCGAGAAACCCGGACAATGTCCTTGGCTATCGCCCCTGTGTCGGGATGGTAGGCGGAACAATATACTTCAGGGGACCTATCCAGGGATACAGTGAAAAGGACGTAAAGCTCCTTGAGTTTACCCCGCAGGACTGGGAATGGCTCAGAACGAACATTAAGCCCTATCTTGAGGCCATTGAAAGGATGTCTTACTTTGAGGAGCTAACACGTTCATCTGATGAATGGAAAAAGCTAATAGCCTATACCCCGCAGGAAAAGAGGGCCAGAAAATGGTTTAAGATGTCCACCTCTGACTTCAGAAAAAATATGTGGGAAAAGGAAGTAGGGCAGGGCGGCATATTCGCTGAATATCTTGATCATGACCTGACCATACTGCCTTATATTACGACCGGCGTTAACAGGCGCAACAAGCCTGTCTGGTCAAATGAAAAATATAACCCTCCCTGCGCCTATGCATGTCCTACGCATATACCGTCCCATAAGAGGGCGACCCTTATCAGGCAGGGTAGGCTCCAGGACTCGCTCGAACTGGTGCTTAGGTACAGTCCGCTTCCAGCAACAGTTTGCGGCCAGATATGCCCTAACCTCTGCATGAAAAGTTGTACAAGAGGTCTGATCGATAAACCCTTGAATATCGATAAGCTGGGAGGCCTTGCACTGGATCTGCCTGCACCAAAGAAAGAGAAACCTACAGGACACACTATAGCTGTTATCGGCGGAGGGCCCGCGGGGCTTAGCGCTGCCTGGCAGCTCGCGCTCAAGGGCCATTCTGTTGACCTCTACGAGGGGATGAATAAACTTGGAGGCAAGATAGAATACTGTATCCCCAGGGAGCGTTTGCCCCATGACATACTTGAAAAAGAGCTTTCGAGGTTTTCTGAACTCGGGGTGGATGTGCACCTCAATGCAAAGATAGACCGTGAGAAATTCGATGAGATTTATAAAGAACACGAACTTGTTGTTGTCGCCTGCGGGGCGCAGAAACCCAGGACAGTCACGTTTCCGGGCTCAGAACACGTACTGACAGCCTATGACTTTCTGAAGGACATCAACAGCGGCTCCTTGCCTGACCTCAAAGGCAAAAGGGTTGTTGTCATAGGCTCAGGGAATGTGGGCATGGACGTTGCCTCAGAGGCATATAACTTCGGGGCTGAATCGGTGATAGCCGTTGATATACAGAAGCCGGCTGCCTTTGGCAAAGAAGTTGATACTGCAACTGCCAAAGGCACGCAGATCCTCTGGCCGAAGTTTACGGAAAAATATGACAATGAAGCAAAGCAAATATACTTCAAAGACGGCACAGCGCTTGATGCCGACGTTGTAGTCATCTCTATCGGTGATGTTCCCATTCTGGACTTTCTGCCGCCTGGCATACATAACGAAAGAGGCTGGATAACTGTCAATGAGATCGGCCAGACATCGGACGTAAAGGTCTTTGCAATAGGAGACGCAACAGGACTTGGCCTGGTCACCCATGCAATCGGACAGGGAAGGCTCGCTGCAGAGACGATCCATTACCAGTTGGCACATGCTCCCCGCAATCCCGAGATCAAAGAGGTCATACCGTACGAAAAGATCAAGACTGAATACTATGATGTATGCCGCGGAGACTATACTCCTGAGGCAGACGCCAACAAGTGCATGTCCTGCGCCACCTGCCGCGACTGCCACATGTGCGAGGCGACCTGCTACTGGGGCGCTATCAGCAGGGTCGAGCATGAAAACGGCGCATATGAATACGTGGTCGATGAAGAGAAGTGCATAGGCTGCGGTTTCTGTGCCGGCATATGCCCCTGCGGCGTATGGGAGATGGTGGAGAACGTCTAGAGTCCATCTTTGTCCTTCGGAGGAACCATGAAAAAGATGATAGCCTTAACCATTTTAGTCCTTTTGCCGCTAAGTGCATACGCAGGGGAAAAGGCGCAAGGGGAAAATTCTGCGATCAAGAACATTGAAGCCGGGAGGTCCGCCACGACCATGGTGCAGGACGATGACGGCGTACTGCAACCTAACGAATACGAGCTTATCAGCACTAATGGCTCCATAACCCGGGCCTTATGTCCCTATACCTGCGCCATGAGAGGGCTTGAGGCCAAACACTGCAAGACCTGGCGTTCGTTGAATGATCCGAAACTGTGCTATGTGCAGGATACGCGGATAAAATCGAACGCTATCAACTGGAGGGGCGCGGACAAGGGAAGGTAATACCGCCTGGCGACCGGAGTAGTTATGTACAGGGGTCGACTGACCCCGCAAGAAATTTCCGGCACCAGAGTTGCCTGTCCTGTCAAGGAAGGGACCGCAGACCCTGGCAATTCCATCAACAATATCCAGCGGAGGCCTACCAGCCCGTATATGTAAGCAGGCCAGTATTAAAATTAATTCATTTGAAGTTAATCATAATTTAACCTTCATGGTCCAAACTAGAACAAAGAAATGGACGGTGGTCTGTCCTTGATGAAGGCTTGATAACAACTGATGGAGGACCTGTCATGAGAAAGCCGCGGGTAATAATTTTTGATGACGAGGCAATGTTATTGGAATTGCTGGAGTTTTGCTTTGCCAAATGGGGCTATGAGGTATTTTCATATCAGACCCCTGTGGCCTGCCCGTTTAATAAAAATTCCGGGGGCAGCTGTGAAAAATTTGCCCCATGTGCTGACCTGATGATTTCAGACTTCCGGATGCCCCATAGGACGGGAATAGAATTGTTTCAGCTCCAGGAAAAAAGAGGATGCAAGATAGACAGGAAAATGAAGGCCATTATGTCGGGTATTTCCGATGAGGGACTTTTAAAGCAGTGTGCTGATTTAGGCTACAGGTTTTTTGAAAAACCGTTTTCCTGTTCAGATATTTCCGGTTGGCTCGGCGAATGCGAAGAGAATTTTGACTTGTCAAAGCCGTTGGGAGGGGGAAAAAACCTACGCTACGACTTCAAACAGGACATAGAGTATTGTTTGAATGCTTCCGACCCATATGAAAAGTTTATTGGTTTTACAGTCAATAAAAGTACTGATGGTCTTGGCCTTCGGGTATTTAATCTTCTTTATCCTGGTCAGGAAATAGCAATCCTGAAAGGACCAGAGGTCACAAATCTAAAGGGCACTGTAATCTGGTGCAATAAAGTGGGTGAAAACACGTATGCTGCCGGGGTGCGTTTATCAAATTCCCACATTCAAGGTCGGAGTGCAACAAAAGCAGGACCGACCTCAATCAGCGTTTAGTAGCCAGCGCATTTCCCTGGATTTTGGAATCTTTTGCCGGAAACAATAGGATGATGTTCTCTGATTTCTCCCTATTTTCTTTTAACTGAAAGGACAATCTTCCCTTTTGCATGATGAGATTGACTGATAGTATGGGCCCTCTTTACTTCCTCCAGGGGCAGGACAATCCCGAGTACCGGCTCTATCATGCCCCTGCTTAATAGCGTTGCAATTTGGCCGAGTCGTTTTCCGTCTGGCTGCAGAAACATATATTCCGCCTTCGCGCCGCTCTTACTGGCAAGTGCCTCATCCGGACGTTCCAGGAGGGAGATCACAATGCCGCCATTCTTCACTGTTTTGAAGCTCTTTTTATAGATCTCTCCACCCATGGTATCCAGAACAATATCAAAATCATGAAGCGCTTCTGAAAAGTCGGTCTTGCTATAATCGATGACCTCGTCTGCTCCGAGTGATTTCACCAGTCTGGTATTGGCCGTCCCGCAGGTCGCTGCAACATGGGCCCCCATGTATTTAGCAATCTGAACGGCAAAGGTGCCGACTCCTCCTGAGGCTGCATGCACCAGGACTTTCTCCCCTTGTGTCACATGTGCGATTTCCACCAGGGCCTGCCAGGCTGTCTGACAGGCAAGCGGCACTGCCGCGGCCTCTTTAAAGGACAGATTGTCAGGCATCAGGGCAACGAGGCCTTCGTCAACAGCGACATATTCCGCGTAAGTGCCGTTCCGTGCAATGTCGGTCCGGCTGAAGACACGGTCCCCGACGCTAAAGAGTCCGGCCTGTGGACCCGTTTCTTTAACTATTCCTGCAACATCCCAGCCCAGTATCAACGGAAATTTGTAAGGGACCCTCTCTTTTAGGTGGCCTTCTCTTATCTTCCAGTCCACTGGATTGACCGAGGCCGCGTAAACTTCTATCAACAGGTCATGCTCTCCCACTACAGGCATAGGCATGTCTTTGATCTCCAATACATCTATTCCGCCATATTTTTCTATAACAACTGCCTTCATAAGATATCTCCTTTTAGCAAGACCTGAAACACATTGTTTTATTGAAGCGACTGGGAGAGCACTAAACCTTTATATTCCTCCAGAAAATAGATTTACTTAAATTATATCAGATAAAAATTATCCCGCAAGAAGCTGTTCTCAAGAGACTGTTTCCCGAATTAGTGAGTGACATCCATTGATTTGATGTCTGTACTTTTCGACTCCCTCCTGATAAAAGAGATAAAAACCAAAGCTGTCCTCATCGTCAGCGAAGATACCCTAATAATCTGTATTTGATGTAGAATAATCTACTGAACTTTAGAAGCAAAAAGGGACGCTGTATGCAGGAAAATGATGAAAAAATACATAACTTTGCTGAAACAAAGGACAATGACTCTATAGGAAAAAGAGACCTCGCCGGTGCAGCAATATTTTTTCTTTATTGTTGCCTCTATGCAGTCTTGCGCCTTTCCGTTTCTTCAACGATGGAGTTGGATGAGGCTGAGCAATTCCTTAATGGTTCATTTTTCTCTCTCGGGTATGCCCACCAGCCACCTCTCTATAGTTGGCTTGTCTACGGAATGTCGGGGCTTTTTGGCTTAAACATCCAAACCATAATCGCCACAAAATATATTATAATGTTTTTTTTCTATTTCAGTTTCTACCTGATTGCACGGTCCTTTTGGAACAGGAGAGCATCTCTTTTGATCGCCGGAACTCTGCTTCTTTTCCCCACCTACGCGTATGAATTCAATCGCGACTTAAGCCACTCAATCCTGGTCACAGCAATGGCTTCGATAACCTGTTATCTCTTTGTCCGATTGCTTCGGAGAGAAAGCACCTCCGGCTATCTGCTCCTTGGCGCCTCAATCGGCCTCGGTTTTCTCTCAAAATACAATTTTGCGTTCTTTCTGTTTGCCCTCATGCTTGCGGCCTTATCGTTTCGTGAAGGCCGTCGCATCTTTTTCAATAACAAACTGTTCCTCTCCCTTGCGTCTTTTATACTTGTTGTGTCTCCACATGTTATGTGGCTTCATCAAAATGATTACCTCCCCTTCAGACACGCTTTGACTAAGGCAGATGCCGGCACTCTCGATTTGTCATCAGTTCGGCAAATCCTTCATATTATTGTCACATCATATACCGGGGTCCTCGTCTTCCTTGGGGTTTGTTTGATTTTCTTCGGTTTCAGCATCCCCTGGCGCAATTTACGGAAGCAATGGCAATTGCGCCTGAACCTTTTTCATTACCTCAGCTTTTATGGTTTGACAATCCCTCTGCTCATCATACCTGTCTTAAAAACAGGCCACTTCAGCGAACGCTGGCTGGCACCCCTTCTCTTCAGTCTCCCGCTGGCCGTATTTTCTGTGGCCGACACGCAGTCAAATGACCGCAGGTTCAAATTATTGGGTCAGCTTTGTATTTTTATTGCGGTCGTCATTTTCGCGGCCAGGGCGTTCATTGGTTTTTCCCCTGATCTCGCGGGAAAGGTTGAACGCATCCATACACCCTTCCGCTACGTTTCTGAGCAACTGGGTCAGGAATTGACGGAGAGGGGTATTGCTTTGCGGGACATAACTATTATCACAGATAACGAGTTTCTGGCCGCAAATATTGTGGCGTGCCTCCCTGGTACAAAATCTTTTTTGTTATCCGGAGACCACAGAATTGTAAAAAGTAAGTTGGGGCCCGGGGTCGAGGTGCTCCTGTGGGACGTAGCGAAAAAGGGGAAGGAAATCCCAGATGAATTCGCGCGTGAATTTCCTTCGGCACTGCCGCTTCGGTCTTTTAGCGCCTCTTTTTTGCATTCCTCAAACTTTCCGCCCTATGTTTTGGGTGCGGCACTGGTCCAATGAACCTAAAAAAAAGGACAGTTGATCGGATGATGATCAGCTGTCCTTTTGGGGTCTGTTGTCATGTTGACGGTCTAGCTTCAGGCAATTCTATAACTCAGATAAGCACGCAGGTGCCCTGACTGGGCTATTTCCCAAGTGCCTGTTCGAGGTCCATGGCGTGTTCCTGCTCCATAGCGAGTATATTTCTCAACTGCTGGGCAAGGGGATACAGGGCAAGCTCTTCAGCCTGTCTTATCCTCCTGCTGTATCTGGCAATCGCGTCATTTTCTCCTTCAAGGTCCTGTTTTAGCATAGTCAGGCTGTCTTTTGCTGTCTTTGCAGGCGGAGTATCTACTGTCGGCACGCCGCCGAGGTAGTCGATCTGTGCGGCAATAATCGTGGCATGCTGAAGCTCTTCCTGCGCGTGTATGATCAACTCCTTCTGTATGCTTTGATACATCGCACCCTTCAGCGTACCCTGGTGCTGCGTATACTGCACAATCGCCGTGTACTCCAGCGCCAGGTCCTTGTTTAGTAATGAGATCAACTCCTTTTTTGTTATCTTTGCCATCTCTGACCTCCTTGTGATTAATAATAAACAGCTTTTTTCGTATAACGTACTCAATCCTCTTTTATCATGAAAGCCGGCCAACGTCAAGCCCATATGCAGGCTTTTCCCGCAGACAGAATGTTGTTGAAAAGTTTTTATTCAAGCTTGACAGAGCGCTTTATTGGAGTAAACTGAAAATTACAACTGTCACACAGACAAACGCGACTATAGAACTCTAAAGGAGCCAAGGAGATGAGACCAAAAGATCTGAATTCAAAAATATTCCTTGACGGAGGCGATCCCCATGAGACCAGGCAGGTAATGGACCTGCTGGGGTTCCTTGACGGACAAACGACAAACCCCACGCTGCTTGCGAAGAACCCGGTTGCGCGAAAGAAGCTTGAAAAGGGCGGGAAGTTCACTGAAGAGGAGATCCTGAACTTTTATCATTTTGTTGTGAGGGAGATATCGGGTCTTTTGCCCCAGGGATCTGTATCCGTCGAGGTATATGCCGACCTCTCTACCGGGCGGGAGCAAATGCTCCTGCAGGGCAGGAAAATGTTCGGCTGGATACCCAACGCCCATATAAAGTTCCCTTCTTCTGAAGAAGGACTCAAGGCGGCCGGGCAGGCGGTGAAGGACGGGCTCAGGGTAAATATGACCCTCTGTTTCAGTCAGGCGCAGGCAGCGGCAGTCTACGCGGCCACCAGGGGGGCCAAAAGGGGGAGTGTCTTTGTCTCGCCCTTTGTTGGAAGGATTGACGACCGTGGTGAAAACGGTATGGACCTTATCGCAAATATCATGAGGATGTATGCTGACAGTGACCGTCATGTCGAGGTACTGACAGCCTCTGTGCGGACTTTCGGGCATCTCCAATATGCCCTGAAACTTGGCTCGGACATTATCACCGCCCCCTACGGGATACTGAAGGAATGGGGCGAAAAGGGTCTTCCCCTGCCCGGGGAAGATTACACTTATAATGCGGGCAACCTTAAGGCGATCCCCTACAGGGAGTACTCTTTGACGGACGACTGGCACAATTTCGACGTCTCGCATGACCTCACAACAAAAGGCATGGAAAAGTTCTCGGCGGACTGGAACTCGCTGATTAGCTGAATCACGTGTTAGTAGTGAAATCACGGAGCATCCGGCAAGGTGGGTCCTGTCTATTTATAAACCTGCAAGAAGGAGAGGAGAAAAAAATGGATAGAAGAGCTTTTCTTAAAACCGCAACTATAGGAACTGTAGGTCTGGGCATCGCAGACCGGGTATTTGCCGCGGAAAAATATTTCCCCGTAAAGGCAGACCAGAGTCTTTTTGAAACAATCAACAGAGTCAAAGACCCCTCAAAGAAGACGCCGCTGGAGAAGTCACACGCCCCGGTAATTACCGCTCCGAAGACAGTTGCAGCAGGCGAGTCGTTTAATGTTGAAGTAAGCGTTGGGGAGGTCCTTCATGCTATGGGGCCAACCCACTGGATAGAATCAATCGAACTTAATATAGGGAATGAACCTGCCGGCAGGGTCGATCTCCAATCCAATGGCTACATAAAACCAAAGGCGACATTTCATATAGTCGTGCCAAAAGAAGCGGCCCCTGCAGGCAAGGTCACCCTTATTGCACACCAGCGCTGTAATCTCCACGGTTACTGGGAGGGCAGTCTTGATATTACTGTCTCTTAGTACCCACACGCATTGTATTTATTGAGGTGCCCGACAGGACTAAACCTTCGGGCGCCGATGCTATGGAAAGAGCGCCCGTCTAAAGCATCTCCATAGGTTCGCCGCAGCATATGAGGTCACAGGCATCAGCACAGCCGCAGGCCTTCTCAACTGAAACTTCCAGTCCGCACACAGAGCACTCATAACCGGCGCCGACCTTCATTGCCTTCTTTTTCTTCGGAGCAGTCTTCTTTACAGCCTTCTTGGCAGCAGTCGTTACTTTTTTGGCTGCTGTTTTCTTTGGAGCAACTTTTGCCTTCGTAGCTGACTTGGTTTTCTTTGAAGCAGTTTTACTTACGGCCATTTTATTCCTCCTGAAAATAGATTTAGATAAAGTATATCAAATAAAAATAAATCTGCAAGAATTTGTTTTCCGCTGACCTGAAGATAATCTCCGGCAACCTTTCGGTGTAAATATACAAGGATCTCGACGAAAATCAGATATCGAAGACCATAGTGGGCTGTTTTAAAATTCACAGCCATGAAGACTACAACAAACTGATGGGCGAATAATAATTTCCAGCCGACCAGTGAGGACCCCGAAGACAGGCAGGGGGATATTTCTTTTAAACATTACATGAGGCATTCTTTGATAGATAGATTAAAGCTCAAGGGCCCTGATATTTTTGAGCTTCCCGCGAAATTCAGCGCCTAATTCCATCCACAGATCAGCCAATTCCTGCATCGAACCATCAAAGTCACTATATCCCTTTCCCGGGGTCTTCTCCATACTGTCATAAAGAGCATCGCAGAAATACCAGTTGCAGCCCGAGGGCCTGACAGTGCGGTCCAGCCTGCAGCCTGTCGCAATTAAATACTGGCATGGCTCATGGTCTGCCCTCTGCTCACATACGTGCGGCTCCAGACCGAGGGCCTGTAAATATATGAGATCGTCAGGGCCGTAATGAGCGTGTCTGTTGATACAGCATACCTTGAGACATTCAGGACATACCACTGAAGTATGTTGCTGTATAAAGGGATCCATGATGTTGATCAATGTCCCGATCTGTTGTGCCAGCTCAAAGACCCTGGCTAAATCCCCTTTGTGGAACTGAAAAAGATCCCGGACCTTCTCTTCAGTATTCAAAAATGCCCCCCCTGGTCCCCCGGTCCTTCAATCACGGACAAACACGTCAACAAGGAGCAGTTCAGCGTCCATGGAATGGGCCGTCCTGCACCTCGCCTTTGATCTGATAGATGTCGCCTGGTTTACGCATCTTAATCATTTCTCTCCCTCCTTATCGACCAATTACACCCTGCGGACCAGGACTAGGCGACTTCGGCTTTTCGTGTCTCTATGTAACGCGCTGCAGCCAATGCGGCTATGCATCCATCGGCCGCAGCAACTACGATCTGGTTGGCAAATTTTTGGCGTAAGTCCCCGACAGCGAAGATGCCAGGGACGCTTGTCTCGCAGGTGTCGTCCGTAATTACAAACCCCTGTTCGTTCATCCGGACCCCGGGCGGGATCAATTGATTATTGGGGAGATAACCGATAAAAATAAAAATGCCGTCAGTCGGGAGTTCTCTCTCTTCTTTGGTCCCGGTATTTTCAAGGACAACGGATTTTACCGACTGTCCGTCTCCCCTGATCTTTGTAATGACCGTATTTTTGATTACCTCGATTCGCGCCTCGGTCAGGAGACGGTTTTGAAGGAGTTTGCTTGCCCGCAGCTCATTTTTCCTGTGAACAAGGTACACCTTCCTTGCCAGTCTTGACAGATAAAGGGCCTCCTCAACAGCCGTGTCGCCCCCTCCGACGACAACAGTGGTCTTGTCCCTGAAGAAGAACCCGTCGCACGTGGCGCAGTAGGAGACGCCGCTTCCCGCATATTCCGCTTCACCGGGTATGCCGAGCTTCCGCACAGAACCTCCCGCGGCAAGGATCAGGGCGCGGGTCCGGAGCAGAGCACCGTTTGATAGCCGCACTGAGTGAAGGTCAGACCCGGCAATTACCTCAGCAACCTCCTGCTGTATTATACTCAGGCCAAAGGCTTTGGCATGATGGGCCATTTTCTCAGCGAGATCAAAACCAGTTATGTCCTCTACTCCAGGATAGTTCTCCACATCTTTTGATATGGCTATCTGACCGCCGACCAATCCTCTTTCGAAAAGTACCGTGTTGAGCACGGCCCTTTTGCAATACAGCCCGGCTGCGAGCCCGGCAGGCCCCCCTCCCACAATGATTACATCATAGTCTTCAGTGATTGCCATAATACTGCTCCCAGCATAAGTTTAATAGTATAATTGAAGTCAAATTTCACATACCTCTATCTCATTATCGCATATTTGAGGCTATCATAAATAAATGAGAATGTCCTTTAATTTTTGTGTGACAGATAAGTAGTGAACGACTGGCCCTAAGGAGACGGTGTGGAACTTGGCAGAGGCAAGCATTTAACTTGCCCCTGCTTCTCACCCCCCTGCTCTTAGGGAATTATGAGCTGGGCCCTGATCTCTCCAGAGGGAAAGTCTACGGAATGGATATTTACATATAGCAGGCCGGCACTCAAATCAGTAAGCTGAGATGGGGTCAGGACCCCTGAGATGGACCACATACCGGACGCGGCGCCTGAGCCGCCTGTAAAAGGAAGAATTATAGGACCATTGCTCCCTGCGGGTGCGTCATGGATATGCGCCGCAGTGGAATTACTCGACAGCCCGCTGAAGACCATTGTCCCGGTAATAAATCCCGAGGACAAATCCACCGCCAGATTGGCGGTTGCTGTTGCCGACGTGGCAACCGGCGGGACTTCCTGAGCCCCAGTGAGGGTTTCGGTAATGGGAACGCCAATTGCAAAGGATGTCGCAAAGAGATCATAGTTGAACAGATTGTTGGGGAGGGTCACAATTACAAAAAAAGAGTACTCGCCGGGGGGATAGACTGAAGCCGGAAAATCTGAAAATAGCGTTGAATTCACCGGCTCCATCACACTGGTCATCCAGGGCGTCATCCCGGCCGGCGGCAGGCCTGCCGAGGTCGCCTGCAGGAACTGGTCAAGCGAAATACCCTGAAGAGCGAGGGATGGTGTGAAGTTAAACAGTGTATTGGGGTCGACCGTCGGGGAATAGATGATAACATAGATATCCACCGGGACCTGGAACTGGGGCAAAGCTACCTGGACGTTGGTAAGAGAACCCCCTTGGGCCAGAGGCCCGATCGCAAGAGGTTTGGCCAGCGCCAGGTTTGTATCGACTACAGGGGTCACAACCGGATTATAGACGAAAAACTGCGGCCCGGAGGGGATAGGGGCCATCGGTACTACAACCGGGTTGACGACTACGGTACCGGTAAAACAGTGGATAGAACAGAAATAGGGGAATGTCCCGGCTTGTGTGAAGGTAAACGAAAAGGACTGTCCGCGCGACAGTGTTCCGGAATCCCATGTCCCGTTGCCGGTCGGACAGCTTGTGCCACTCGTTGAGGTATGTGGTGCGAAACCGTTATTGGTCCATGTTATCGTATCGCCCACATTGACGTTAACCGTATTTGGCGAAAAGAAATTATCTCCGATGGAGACATTTACCGTGGCCGCATAGGCGTTCGCGCCTAAAGCGCAGAGGAGAGTGGCCATTAGCAACAGGTTAATTGCGATCTTTTTCATTTCCTGACCTCCTTTTTGTTTTTGCGAGAGTTTTTTTTATGAACTCAGGATCAAGGCCTATCAATTATATCTTCTCTTTTCTCACCACCCTTTCTCCCGGGGCCGAAGGTAACCCCTGTTAAGCATCGCGTTATAGACTGAAGGGCAGCAGTAAAGGGGCCGCGTTCCCGTCATGACATGTAGAGCAACGCGGGCCGATGCCGCCATTAAGATCAAAGCCATGGCAGTTGGCACAGGATATTACAAATCTTCTTCCGTAGCTGCCGTGAAATATCACCGGATTGTCCTTGGATGCTCTCCAGCCGGCTGGATGGCCAAGGCTGCCGTCAGGACCGTTGTGGCAGGAGTAACAGCTTACCTCTGTAATGTCTCCCCTGAGGTCTTCTCCATGACACGCCATGCAGATGCCGGTATCAAAACTTGCAGTTGCAGGGTCCGGATTCACCCTGACCGTAGCAAGATACCCGGCGATCTCCGACCGCTCCTCCTGACTCAGTATTGAGTGTCCCTTCATAAGGGGCACAAAGCTTATTGCGCTGTTGATAATATCAAGGGATTTCCCCTGGATATTCGGACCTATTTTCCCTGCTCCGGTCTCGCCGTGGCAGGCCGCGCAATGCCGCAGGAAAAGTCCGCCGCCAGGGGAACTGGAATGCGAAGTCTTGATGAACGTCCCGTGGAAGGTATCATCACCGACAAACAGAGGGTTTATCCAGTTTTGAGGATGGCCCGATGTAGGGACAAAGACCTTTCCGGAATCCGACCCACTCCCGCATCCGGTGAGCTGCAGTATGAGAAGCATAAGGACATATATCTTCCGGTGACATCACTTGTGACATCTCCTGCATATCTCGTTATTTTGTCTGCCGTGGCAGCGGAAGCAGCTTGTAGGGTCGAGGCGTCCGTCAATCCTGTGCTGAAAGAGATAGTCTCCCCTATGGGGAAGCCATTGTTCCGGAGACTCCGAATGCTTGTCGCTCGGCTTTAGTTGTTCTTTGTAGGCGTGACAGTCTGTACAGAAGGAGACTTGATGACAGACATCGCACAACTGGACGCCCTTCGCGGCAAAGAACCTGTGCCTCCCGATCCAGTCAACGTCATGATTGTAAACTTCAATCGGTTTCAGACCAACTTGAGCATCCGCACTGTGACAACCCGTGCACCTCGGCTTTTCCGAGAGTTCTATCGGATGACGCCCGGTCACCTTTAGCTCGGCGGCCTGCAAAGGGGAAATGGCATACCCAAAAAACAGTGCCGGGACAGCCAAAATGAGTAATATATTCTTCGTAAAACGTCGGGATTTCATCTCACTCACAGGTCCTTTCTGAAGTTATAGATAAGCTTAAACAGCGCCATCGTCTCGTTAGTGAAGTCGGGATTTTTGCGGTAATCAATGTCCGCTCCGGCGCTCAGAGCGTTATTGATCCTGAACATCGCGGTCCCGCTGATAGAATATGCGTCCCGCAGGCCGTTAATCGGGAAGTCGTAGCGGACGTCCATTGCATCCAGCGCCAGGGTCATCTTTCCAAAACCCTTTTTTGCGTAAGCCCTGAATTCAAGATAGCGTAGCCTCCTGGTCTCCCCGTCCATCCGGTGAACCGAAAGGCCCGCGGAGAGGCCCCTTTTCCCCGACGTCACCGCCATGCCGTAATAACTCGCGTCTCCCGATTTCCTGTATGAGTACCCGGTGTAGTTGACGGTCGCCGTGATCGACTTCCCTATGCGGTACTCCAGGGCGGCGCCTGCCTTTGTCAATCCTTCATCTCCGAGGTGGTCAGGAGAAAAAGCGCTCAGGGTGCTTGCTGAGAAGGCATTCCGGTAATCCGATTGTCCGAACAGAGCTGATATCAGAAATCTTTGCAGCGGTACGCGGAGGGTGTAGGAATGTTCCATCCATCCACTGGTGATGTTGTTCCAGTAAGAATGCCCCTGAAGCTCAACAGGGCTGACAGGAAGAAGCCAGATATCGAGCCCGAGTTCTTCCCTGTAGCGGCTACCGTCATTGTCCTCTTTTAAAAAGGAGACACCCACCTCTGCCTTTTTTTCGAGCTTCTGAGAAACTCTGCCGCCGCAGACATAATCACCGCGCTTGCCGTCAAACTCAGTCTCTACAGGTCTTCCTGCGAATAGGGAAAGGCCGCTTGCGGGAGTAATCGCCCATGAGGAATGAATGCCGTCGATGTGCTCTGCGGCCACTCCTTCGAAGACATAATACCTGCCCACTTTGAAAGCCGGGCCCAGACCAGGAAACGGAGCATAGGTTAAGAATGCGTAGGTGAGTTCGTCCATTTCCCTTTTATTATTGTTCAGCGTCCTAAGGTCATATTGCGCAAGCCCGGAGAAACGGAAGCTCCACTTCCTTTCCTTCTCCAGGACTTCTAAGTCAATGCGCTCGTTCAGCGGTCCATAGATTTTTCCCCGTGCGTCCTCGAAAAACCGGAGATAGGTCCTGCTTGAAAAAGACACTTCGCCAAGTCTTTCCTTCCTGAGTTCCAAAGCTGCCGGAGAAGGGACAGCTGCCTGAAAAGATTCCAGGTAACTCAATAAATCCATGATTTCTTCCTTTGCAAGCCCGGGCGAAGGCATCTTTATCGGATAATTTTTCACCATGTCCACGGCAATGGCATCTCCTGATGCGATTAAGTCCTCCGGGTTATCGATCCACCTGAGCAGCCAATCCCTCCTTCTCCTCTCTGTTACACCTTTAAGGTCGGGTCCGATTTTTTTCCCGCTGCCTATCGTATGACAGGGAGCGCATTTACGCTCAAACAGACCACTCCCTTTTTCATAGGATGGGACCTCAGGTGCGGATTCAGCTGCTGCCGCAAGCAAAAAGACCCATAGGAGCAGGAAGCAAGGAAAGGTCTTTAGTCTGATCAGCGTTTCTCTCACGATTTCCCTTGTGCGTTATCAGGCACTATCAAGTAACTTCACTTTTGTTACAACATACCACAAAATAAAGTGCAGGAGAAGGGTGATACAGTACATGTCAAGGAAAAATTAAAAACGGACATTTCTAAATTGGTAAGAATAGGACATTTCTATTTTGGCTTGACAGGGACTTGTGTTTTATTGACGAAGACTTCATGTATGTGGTATAAAATAAGGCTCCTTGCTCTTTCCTTTGGGAAGGGCTTTAAGCCCCGCTCTGGCGGGGAAGAATCCATAAGGAGGTGTTTGAAATGAACATCTACGAAAATGTCGTAATTCTCAATGCAGCACTCCCCGATGAGGAAATCAATGGCGCAGTCTCCAAAATCAAGGACATTATCACCAATGCTGGTGGAGAAATCCTCGTAGCAGAGCTGTGGGGCAGAAGAAAGCTCTCCTATGATATAAAGAAGCAGAATAAGGGTTTTTACGCACTGCTGATATTCAAGACCCCGCCTGCGACAGTCAAAAAGCTCGAAGAGTTTTACAAGGTGTTTGATCCTGTAATAAAATATATGGTGATAAAGCTGGACCCGAAACAGGTCAAGCATCTGGAAAAAACCCAGGCAGCTGAAGCTGAACAGGCCGCAACTCCCAAAGAGGCTTAAATGTACAGCAAGGCAATTCTTATAGGAAGGCTCACAAAAGACCCTGAATTGCGTTATACACCGAAAGGCACTCCTGTGTCTTCTTTTGGGCTGGCTGTCAACTACAAGTACAAACAGTCTGATGAAATGAAAGAGGAAACCACGTTTATTGATATTGTGGTCTTTGGGAAGCTGGCGGAGTTTTGCGGGCAGTACCTCAACAAGGGGACTGCGGTCATTGTAGACGGCAGACTTCAGCAAAGGCGTTGGGAGTCAGACGGCCAGCAGAAGAGTAAAATCGAGGTAGTGGCACAGTCTGTCAACTTTCTTCCAGGCTCAAAAAGAGGGGCCGCAGAAGAAACCGGCAGCGCAGAGGGAGACTTCACGCCGCCTGATGAAAAGACAGACCTCGAACCATTTTAACGAACTAAAAACATTCATTTATAAGGAAGGAAGAAAGAACAATGGCATATCAACAGAAAAGATTCCAGAGAAGGAAATTCTGCAGGTTCTGCTCTGAAAAGACGGAATTTATCGATTACAAAGATATCAGACTTCTCAGAAATTACCTGACAGAGAGAGGGAAGATACTTTCACGGAGAATGACCGGTACCTGCGCCAAGCACCAGAGGGACCTCAGCGTGGCGATTATGAGGTCCAGAAGTATTGCCTTACTCTCTTTTGTAGAGAGATAAGGATGAGGATCCCCAAAGCGTGGGTCCCTATAATCGCAAAGAAGATTATAGACAACCTTATAGCAAAGGAACTGGTGAGGCCTAAAATTCCCATGGACAAACTGCTGGAGGTAGCTGTGGGCCTCATGATGGAAGAGCTTATGGTTGAGGACAGACTGAGCGATGAGGTGAGGCTGCTGCTTAAGCAGCACGAATCTGAAATTGAGCGCGGCAGAATGGATTACAGGGCCTTGTTCGAATTGACGAAGAAAAAACTGGTCAAGGAAAGAAATTTAGTGCTATGATGCTTTCAGACGATAAGATTTCGCACCTCAGTCATATACTCTTTGAGGGTCTGTGGAAACAGGACCTGATAGAAATGGATGATGAGAACGAAGGTGCGATCAGGCGGGAGATTAAACGCACCATAGTCTCAGAACTTAAAGTAGGCGAAGACATAGACCAGATTGTCAGGAGAAAACTCCAATCTTTTGCGAAAAAATTAATAGAAGGAACTCCTGAATGGGAAGTCCTCTACAGCAAGTACTACCGGGAAGAGGAGATCAAAAAGGGAAGGGCTTCTGGATAAAAAGGAGTATTCCGCTCTTTTTTCTTGTTTTAACCTGGCTTGGCCTCCTTCTGAATTTCCCCGAAACAAAGCCTGTCCTGTGGTTTTCTTTTAGCGCAGCAACCATTATTACTGCGTCAGCGCTGCATTTTTTTTCAAAGCGGCTTGAATTTTCGATTGAATTTCTTTTCTCCCTCGCCCTGATCTACGCGGGATTCAACACAACAGTGAATTTAACGTGGTTGAAGCTGGCGTATTTCCCTTTTATCATTTTTGTATCGGCCTTCTATAGTCTCAAAGTTGTTGTCCCCTTTTCACT
Organism: uncultured Nitrospira sp.; assembly: GCA_963801505.1. Lineage (GTDB taxonomy): Bacteria > Nitrospirota > Thermodesulfovibrionia > Thermodesulfovibrionales > UBA6898 > JAOUFP01. Next base: position 16,517 of record CAWDEY010000011.1, on the reverse strand, counting down.
GCTCGTTCCTTTACTGCAATTGAGGGCTTTTTTTGTGAAGGGGACCTTTATGGAAGAGACGGCTTTTACGGTCTTTCTTGTTCTGACAGCTGTGATGTCGTCTTTTATTTACAGGAGGCTTAAGGATGAAAAAAGAAAAGCTGTTTCAGCGCTTGAGAAGATAAAAGACAGCGCCAGGGACATAGGACAGGAAACAGAGATGGGGTCTCTTGACAGCGACGAAGTAATTTACCATTACTTTGCGGCAATGCTCAATACGGACGAAGAGATAAAAGATCTCCTCCAGACCGTACGCCAGGCTGTCCTGGCTGATTCCGTCAATCTAGTGGTACCCGGTGATGCCAGTTTTACGCTACGGTGTTCAACCGGGGACAAAGGCGATGTCATAACCACCGGCAGGGGAATAGTTTTGGCATGCCTGAGGGACAAAAAACCATTTTTATCAGGGGACCTCAATGAAAAGGTAACGGAGGTCGGCTATATAAAAAACATGAAAATATCGTCCCTGATCGTAATCCCTATGATGGACGCTTCAGTTGTCATAGGCCTGCTCACGGTTGATAGTTCGAGGTATCAGGCCTTCAGCGAGACGGACATGGACACTGTGCAGATGTTCTCAAGACAGCTTGTGAGGACACTCGAAAGAGAGCGGGTCTATATGATGATGAAGCGGGACGTCTCCGGGCTGAAGATCCTGAAAGAGGGAAGTTCAAATCTTGCGACATCACTGGATATCGATGTTATCATAAAAAAATTATGCGCTGTTGCGGAAACTATCGCCAGTTCCCACGTGTTTTTTTTCCTGCGGAATTCCCAGGGTTTTGAACTTAAACACAATAACGGGGTTTTCAAAAGCGAAAAAAGAAGGTTTCATTTCAAAGGCATGATCGTTAATTTCGCTATTGAAAACAAGCAGCGCCATTATGTAAGCGATACAACAGAATACCGTGTACCTATTATGCCGTTTGAGACAAAAAATGTCCGTTCTGTTATCGCTGTTCCTATGCTGTATGAAAATGAACTCCTCGGACTGTTTGTCATGCTCTCGGAAAAACGGGACTTCCTCGATACTTTCCAGATTGGGCTGCTGGAAGTATTATGTAATCAGGCTTCGATATCCATAGCAAACGCGCAATTGCATGCGGAGATTGAAAAACTGGCAACTACTGACGGTCTTACAGGCCTTTACAACCACAGGCGTTTCCAGGAGAACCTGACAGAGGAATTCAAACGACTTAACAGACACTCTTTGCCCGTCTCACTTATGCTTACTGATATTGATTATTTCAAGAAAGTCAATGATAACTATGGCCATCCCGTGGGTGATATTGTGCTGAAAGGGGTCTCAAAAATTATCAGGGAACAGATCAGGGATTTGGATGTGCCTGCAAGATACGGGGGGGAAGAGTTCGCGATAATATTGCCTGGAACTGACGCTGACGGTGCCAGTAATATTGCGGAAAGGTTGAGGAAGGCAGTTATGGAGACTACTTTTTCCGGAGACGGCAAGTCGCTGAAAATCACCATCAGTATAGGTATAGCTACCGCTCCGGTTGACGCCAAAGGCAAGGAAGAACTCATAGAAAAGACCGATAAGGCCCTCTACCATGCGAAACATAACGGACGAAACCAGAGTGTGCTCTGGAGCAGTATTCAATAAACTTAATAAACCTTGACCACAGAGCTCACTGAGAAAACATTTTGATATTTAAATAAAATAAAGATGACAGAGGAACCAAACAAAAGAGAACATGAGAGTCTCTGTTTTGTCTTTTTGCAGCGTAACTTCTCTGTGTTCTCTGTGCTTTAACAGCCGTTTACAGGATAAAAAGGACTTATGGAATATTTCATATCATATGTTACTGAGGAAGAACTCAAGAGGGAGCGCGCCAAGTCCCGGGAAATCAGAAAGTCCCAGTGGTGGAAAAGACGGCTTTCAGAAGGCCGGTGCTATTATTGTGGGAAAGAGTTTTCTCCAAAGGAACTCAGCATGGACCATATAGTCCCGCTGATACGCGGAGGAAAATCATCAAAAGGGAATATTGTGCCTGCCTGCAAGGGGTGCAATAACAGGAAGAAACATATGCTTCCCATTGAATGGGGGGAATACCTCAACAAGTTAAAAGAGGAGGAGTCCTAGACTTTCAGTATTGTGCCATCAGGCAGAAGCTTAAAGGGGGGCTCTTGCCCCTGCTGCAGCATTTTGTATCTAGCACATTTCTGCTGCTCCCCGCCTAAACAGTACGTATCAACATAAGGCTGCAGTTGTATGATCCTTACAGCGGTTGTAAGATGATTATACATCGGACAGCCCTCCATATAACTGCATTTAAGTGCCATGATTATCCTGTCTCCAATTATTTAGTGTTATCTATAATAATGGTAATTGAAGATTTTGCAACAGGTATTATGGATCTATTAAATAATATCATGACTGGAAAGGCCGATGTGCTGAGTTAACATGTCCCAAATCCTATAACGTCCATAAAGTAGGCGAAGTTCTCAGTGACACTATGAAGGAGTCCTCAACTGTGTCAATTAATGAGAAAAAGAGTTACAAACAGCACAGATTTTTCTTTCCGGTCAATAAAATAACGCTGTCTTTTATGGGATATCAGCATAATGTAACCCCTTAATTTATAAAGTAATTCAACCGGCATGCCCTCTGCGATTTATCTCTGGCCGAAGTTTTGTTCGGTGGCATATATATTGCTTTAATATTTTAGAGGTAAATAAAAATATGGACATGACTACAATGAGAAGGCTGGTCTCTATCCTGAAGGAGTCGCAACTTTATATGTCTATGACCCATGAGGAAAGGATCGCTCTTTTATTTAGACTATTAAAGGAGTACCCTTTTTTGGGCAATTCGCAAAACTAAGGACCAATAAAGAAAAAATGAGGATATGGGACGTCCCTCCTGATAAATTGTGCCGTAATCACCTTCTGGGAGAACATAATGAACTCCATGCCATATGGAATATACTGACACAGGGGAAAACGGGATATTCAAATCATCCCGAAACAAAGAGATGGAAAGGGAAACTGAAGGCACTGTTCAGGGTCCACGAGGAAATTGTTAAGGAGATGATTGCCAGAGGTTATAGACATCAAAGTCCTTTAGATAGGACTCTTGCCACAGGTAGCCCGATCCAGAACAGTTTCACCGACCCGATAGCAAGACAGGTAGAAATCCTTCGTGAAAAGGGTTGTGATTGTAAAGTAGCTTCCAGTAGTTTTAAAAGCCACTGATATTAAGTAGAAAATCTTTAGTATTAAGGGCTGCTATTTATTCGGTCTGTTACTGCCTTCTCGCTTGCCTTCCACCATTTTGGTAACTTACCAAATTTATCCGTGAGCTTTATTTTTATTTCCGTTACTTCCTTTAGAATTTCATCTCGCTGCAGATTGGCTTCCCTTAAATCAGATTCACCTATTTCCTTATTTGTTGCGTGGACTGAACAATCCATCTGAAATCTTCTGTTAGTATTGTTCAGCTCTTTACAAAGTTGATACATCTCTTCGTCATCTTTCATGCTAATTCCTAATATTCTTCTGTGAGAACTATTTATTGATGCCTTTGTATTAAGAAGCTCCATTTTTTCCTTATATGCTTTTTCAACTTCGCTCATTCCGTATGCATTGATGCTCAATAGCAATAGAAATACTAAACTCATAATTCTTTTCATGTCGGGCTATAACCTCATATAGATTATTAATAGCACCTTTACTGCACATTCGCAATTGAAAAGTTTTTTCTGTTTACTTTCAATCTGTATTAGACACATTTTGTAATATTATTTTAAAGTGTATCTCAGCAAGAAGACGAATCTGCAGATTACCCCTCGAACCCGATAGCTGTCAGAAAACCTCCATGATACAAGATTTCAGGAAGTTGAAAAACTTATCCGGTCAGGGTAACAGAAAATCCTTGAAGGCGTAGAGGTTAGAGAGAAGTGATCAGTCCATAAAACAACAGGTACTATTTATCTTTGCATTGAATTTTAGTTTTGATATACTTTCTCTAAATTCTTGTTAGGGGATAAAGTCATGAAAAGGTTATCTATCACTGTTGTTTTGGTATTTGAAATCGTTGCCATATTGTCAGGCTTTGCTCTTGTTTCCAGTGCAGCGGATGTCTCAGGGACCCTGGATATCAACGAAAAGAAGTTCAAACTTTCCCATGGGTATATTGACATGGCACAACCGGAAGAACCGATTATAGTCCTGTCTGATAAACCTCTTCCCCTTGAGCAGGTCCCTTTTCTTAACGCAGATTATGCAGTAAAGGAACAGGTTCATGCTGTGGTCTTCGGCATAATCAGGAAGGACAAGAAAATCCATGATATGAGATGGGTATATTTTGGGGGTGACGCGGACAGCCCGGTAACAGTGTTCCCTGTTGACAAGGTTTCCCTTGACCTGAAGCAGGCTGACGATACTCTCGTCGAGGGGAGGATCAGGACCTCCCAGCCGGTCAGGCTGACAGACCTGAGCTATTCCTTTGATGCATCATTTACACTCTCCGCAAAGGCTGCTCTTGCCAAGGCTTTGGCCCCGAAGAAAGTGTCTTTTTCGGGTGATGACACTGCCCCTGTCAAGGCATACAAGGAATATTATCTGGCAATCATGGCAGGCAATACCGATGGAATGAAGAAATACCTTGCTGCAACAAACCTGAAGGAATTTGAGGGAATGGAGAGCAAGGACCTTGAGATGGTACTCGATGTTATGAAAATGAGGCCTGAGCAGCTTAAGATTGAAAAGCCTGTCATTACCGGAGATGAGGCGATCTTCAAGGCTTCCGGAAAGGAGGGTTCTGCCGTATCCACTGGAGCGATCAAAATGGTGATCGAAAATGCTAAATGGAAAGTGCTTGAAGACAAATGGCAGACCGTCTCAAAGTAAACCAGCATTATTCTGAGGTCGGCATGAGTGAATTATGTGTTGTTTTGTGGCAATATTTACACAGTAACACTTTGAAATTGGAGGCTTCTCCGGTTCAAGGCCTTGCTTATAAAATCTACATTGTTACACGCACCTTTGATCACCTACATCTGCACTCACATTTATAGAAATGAAAGGCAATTTACTTTCTGATATTAAAAACTTTATGAACTCATTAAAAAATATGGCTATAATTTGAACTTTAGGAGGACAAGTCTTTATCCATGCGTGTTTAAAGTTGCTCGGGCGAATAAATTTAATAAGAGCTGATGAATATCATGATACATATTGATTTTGTTAAAATATTTTACTGCCTAATTATTAGGCAGAATGAAGAGAACTGTTATTTTTAGCGACTCAGAGGATGAAAAAAAGGTATTTCTCAACAGCTTATTAACGCATGTTAAATAATCTTATAACCCTTTGAAAACATGTGATAAATTTGTTTGCAAAACCTTGCATTTTTGGCAAGCAAGTTGCTTTATTGACTTGACAGGAAAATATGCCAACGGTATATTGAAGGCATGCTCCCGGATGAACTCAAAGCATGGAGAAAAAGTCATGGCTTTACTCAAACAGAATTAGGGGAGATCCTCGGAGTAAAAAAGACCACGGTATATCGTTGGGAAAAGAATATGAGAATAATACCGCCATTCTTACACTTGGCCCTTGACTGTATAGAAATGAAAGGGTATGAATTTTGGGACAAGGGAATGAAGACTAAAAAGGAAGAGGGGGTGTAAACAGTAGGGGTATAATTTATCTAAGAGGAAAAGCTGTATGTATTGCAGCAATGGTAAGCCTTACCGGGAATTCTCAAAGTCCGAAAAAAAGACAGATGCAAAGAGGCGAATAATGGGAGTTTACAAATGCGCCGGGAAATGCATAAGTCACTGGTTTTAAAGTGGTGCGAGAGAGGGGATTTGAACCCCTACAGGTTTCCCCACTGGATCCTAAGTCCAGCGCGTCTGCCAATTCCGCCACTCTCGCACTAATTGATTTTAAAGGATTTTTCAGCCTTTTTGCTACCTGCATTTTGAGTAGTCCAGTAAAATTCGAGCAGAAAATAACCGAATATATGGAAAATACAGAACATTTTCATTATAAATTCTCTCCTGATGCTTTCTTCATAGCAGCCTTCAGCATTGCTTCAAGTTTTTTCATATCGGGAACCTCATCCAAGACCATAACACTCGGTCTAAGACTTTCAGGATAATGGTGAGCATACCTCTCAGTGGTCTTGATGCTCTCATGCCCCATAAGTTCTTTAACAGCGTACAAATTTATACCTGCCTGAACTAACCGAGTCGCAAAGGTGTGACGGAGGTCGTGGAAGTGAAAATTCTCAAGCTTTGCACTTTCCACGGCTTCATCAAACTCCTGTCTGACCGTACTTGCCGATATAGGGAATAATCTCCCAGATATATGTTGAACTTTTGACCGTCTTAGTAGCACCTGAAAAAGTGTATCAGACAAGGGAATAGACCTTAAACTTTTTCCTTCCGTTCTGTTTGAGCTTCTTCTTCCTCTTTGAGATTTCGACAGTGACAGTTCTTCTGAAAAGGTCAATATCCTTCCAAGTAACTGAAAGAATCTCACCCCTTCGACATCCCGTATGAATAGCAAAGATAATCAAGTCCTCAAGATATTCAGGACTATCTGCTTTCTCAAGAAGAACCTTTTCTTCTGTCATGGGTCAAGCCATCTGTCACGTGCATTATCAAGGTCTAATAGTTCCTTTGGACTGATATCGGCAAATGGGTTTTCTGTACCCATTTCCAAACCCTACGTGCAACATTGAACATTCTCCTGTCCCAATGAAAACTCCTGATAGATAGTATGAATCAGCAGGATTTAGGAGTCGATTCCTGACGATCAAGAATGTAATCCTCAACGTCTTCAGGAGGTAATCTCAGCGAGTTTCTTACCTCCAAATTTTGGTGATAGGTGTTTGATTGAGGCTTTATCCCTCTCGTTGGCGTACTTCCTGAGGTAATGTTCCCACATTTCATTGAATGTGGTGTTCCTTGCTTTTTCATTCCTGAACCACTTACCCCTCAAAACTTCATGCTGAACTTCAGCAGAAGATTTCCTGTGCAAGCTTTTTATTGGAAGTGCCTGTAGACTTCTGTATCCTGTTTCCGTCCTTCATAAGGGCGAAGTAATAAATTTTGCCTACTTTGAACAGGCCCATTATGAAAACACCTCCTTTTTAGACTTGCAGTTTAAAAGTTTACCTCCTTTGGTCTTACCAGAAATTGGTTCAATTTTGCAAGTCTTGATCCACTCCTTAATTTCCTCGATATCGAATCTGAGACAACCCCTTAACTTAAAACAAGGGATTTGACGCATAGCTGCCCATTGATATAAGGTCTTTTCCTTTACGTTTATAAAAGCAGACAATTCCATTATAGTCATATAGGCTTGTTCCTTAACTTTATTACTTGTAGTCTCCATAACCATATTTTCTTTGAAAAGACCAAAGTTTTTGCGGTGGGTCTTATACCCGAAATATAGCAGTCTTTCATGATACCTCCTTTTTTTTTCATAAGTCCGTCCAAAGGACGGTTTAATAATAATCCTCACAATTGGGTGCTCCTAAGAAATCACAATCAGTTATGTCCTTTGCTTCCTTTTCCGTAATCAGACGTGCATACTAAATGTCCTGCTCCTCGATAATCCAAAGTCTCTGGCTTTACATTGTGTCTCGACTTACAATATACCTTGAGCATGCAGTCACATATTTTGCTAAAATCCTGATAAGTTTTAAATGGAATCTCCCCATTATCGGGCACCACTACAAAATCCTGAGTGCCTATTGTAAGATTCAGAACCAAACCCACAAGATATCCTCTATCCTGATATACTGCTGCTCCAAGAATACCCCATTCGCTCAAGGTCAATTTAATATGAAGATAACCACTGCGAAGGATACCTTGCTCAATACAAAATCCATGAACTCTTTCCTTAAATTCCTCATTATCCATAGGAAAGCTCCAGTCCTCTGTCGGAACGAGTCTCGCTTCTGTTCTTTTGATTTTAATTTCTTCATTGTTATCCTCCTTAGTTGATAACTTCATATATCATTTTCTTGCTTTTCCATGTTGTGTCCATATTGACCTTAGTGGATTTTTCCCATACCATCTGTCCTTGTTTATGTGTCCATTTTGGAGAACGTAACCATACGGGATAGGCAATTCTGGTATGTGGTGCCTTCTTAATTCCTGCTCCCCTACCAGTTTGATTATGTTCCCGATAGAAGGTTTTGAATTGTGCGTGATCGAATATAATGTGTCTGGGTTTCTTTTGAAACCAAGGTTGCTTTCCCTTGTCCTTGGCCATATTTTTGTTCGTGTGGCATGAGTTCTGGTTTTTCCAATACTCTGACATTCAATGGATGATTGATATAGATAAGAGTTCGAATTATCATTTTCCCCAGGGTCACGAAACATACTACTTACTTCTTCCGGAATCTCTCCACCATAGAAATAGAATGGTTCAATCATGTTGCTGGTAATCCATATGCCTTCTTCGTCACCATTCGGGTTCAAAATATACTCTGACTTAGAAGGTATAAATTTAAATGAGCCTGTGGGTGTCCCATCCGATGGATTTACAGTTATTAATAATTTCATGCTTCCAACCATATTGTCGATGATTTCCTTACCCTCATCAGCAGATAAGCCAACTACCTGAACCATATTCCTTGACACAGGAAACAGAATTTCGCAGTACAGTGTAAGCGTGCCATCTGGTATATATTCTTTTACTTCTTGAGGATTAATCTCTTTAACCCGTATGATGGTCTGCCTAGTGTCATCAGTTAACTTTGCTTTTGGAAAGTCCAACAACAGATCAGTGTACCTCATCCTTACTAGATCATATTCCCAAGACTCAAGTTCTCTTGCAGCTTCAGTATTCCATGCATCCTTGTCCCATCCCATGAGAAAAGCGTAAGTCTTGATAGCATCTTATATACGCCTTGAGATTGTCAGAAGCGAATTTTAGACAATCCATTTTGGACATTTTGTTGAGTTTTGTTCGAACCTGCTCAGAAAATTGGTCGTTTCCATTTCTTGCTCCTTTGATAAAATGTTCTTACCTACCCCTGTTTGAGACAAGGCTGGGAAGATTTCAAATATCTAAGATATTTTTGCGGTGCCTATTGAAGCTAATGCTGTTTAGGGCTGTACTTCTTCGGTGAGATTTTGGTAGGCTATATGTACCATGTATAGTGACTACTAAGTCACACCGAGAAGCATCCTTTAGGATGCTTTTTATTTTTCCATACTGTCCTTTCCCTCCTATTTCATCATAAAAAACGTCATTAAATGTTCCCATGAGTGGGAAGATCATCTTCCCCCCTTTGCGTGTACTGCCAAGAACAGACTACTTCTTCTTTCCGAACTCCTTCAGTTCGCTCTTGACATAGAAACCATCTCCTGAGCTAGTACTTTAATCTCTTTTTCCTGATGTTTTTCATCATCGATCTAACGCTATGCAAGAAGCCTTTCCAATCTATCTCCTGCGCCCTCTTGTCATGGTTCCATTTGCCCACTTTGTAATGGTCAACATATGCATGGGTCAGATGAATAAGTTCAATCGTCTGTTCGGGAATTCATGATGGTTTGCCTCTTCAAGTGAAGCCCATGTGCTTATACCTCTTGCCTTTGCCATCTTGAGTGCAAGCATTCTCTGGAAAGGTAACGCTGCATGAGGTTCCCATTTCTTAGAATCATTGTTATCGACAAAGGTGAGTGTTGCGCCGTACCAACATGACTCATCCAATAAATCCATATCCCTCATGCTATCCATCCCTGCTTTTGTGAGAATGACTGGGTTAACTCCGTTGGCTCTCAATATTTCTATCGTCTGTCTCGTCAGATTTAATTCTGTATCGAGGCTGTTGTAAGGGTCTGTCGAAAAGCAGAGCAAGACCTGTTTCCCCTTATAGAGATGAGCATCTTTTTCAATGTTCTTGATGGTGTCTTTCGTTGGCACCACCTTGAGATAATCTTCTCTGTTGGCATGCATAGCGGATGGTGCGTAACAATAGGTGCATCCGTGGTTACAACCTTTGTAAAGATTTACTGCGAGACCACAATACTCATTTGCTTTCTGACCTGGTACGTAAATTTTAGACATGATCCGTCTCTCCTTTTTTCGTAAACTTTCCATGTAAAGATCGCAATCCTCTACAAAATCAGAAATTTATATATACATTTACTATTTTTGAATAGGCTGATTCAAGGTTAGCTAAGAGACTCTAAGTTCTTCGACTGTTTCAATAATGTCTCGTCATTTTCATCTACTATCTCATATAAAACCGTAAGGTTTTCCAAAATGTCGAGGAGTTCAGAATGCACGTAAATACCATTAATGGAAATTTCCTCGACTGTGGAACTAGCAATTTCATCGGTAATCTGTTCTATTCTCTGCTGAAGAGTTTGCAAAAAAAGAGGGTCATTAGCAATCTCCTTTGTAATTGCTTTTCTTCTTCTGGAGTACTTCCTTGAGTTCGTCTGTAAGTATTTTATATACCATTTCTAATTCTCCTTTTGATTTCGGGCGCACCTGTCCTGTTTAGGACGCAAGTATCCCGTTAGTGTAAAAACCTTGTTATTAACAGAAACCTTGTGAAACTAACTGCGAACTACTATTGACAGGATTGGTTAGAAATGTTTAAACTGAGAGTACATTATGAAGTAACATTTCTTTAGAAACTGGGAACTGCCATGATGTCCTTTTTCATTTTCACTGCTGTATAAACACTTTTTATTTACTCCTCCTTTCCTAAAGTTTTATTGATTCTGCTGCAATTTCTTATGTGTTAAAGTAACATTTCAACAAATATTTGTCAAGATAAATCGACTGTAAGTGCTTAATTTAAAAGGAAAGTTAATTAACTCTGAGAGAAATGGCTAAAGTTAGGCATTCTTTTTTTGTCAAGGTTTATTTTTAACCATTGAGGGTTTTGGCCTTTAGACCAATACTGTATAGCATGAAATCAGATCGCTCTCGATATCATCCCCTGCGTATCTTCTATGGCATTCCGATTAGCACTACTCCCGTGGCAGTTGTTAAACATCACAATGTTCCCTTCGACCTCATGTCCGTGTCCTTTATCGCTGGAACAAACTCCTTCAGTTCTCTGATCCTAATACTCATAATCATATCTCAATGACGTTTCTATGCCCTTCTTCAACCAGTTCTGCTTATTACGCCCGTGGAAGTCTGAAATAAGCATTCGCAGCCTGTTACATCCGGCACAAAGGGGATTGTGGCGAGGCTCTCATACTGCGGTTCGTCTGCGGTCACATAAATCAGACGGTATTCTCTCAGGAAATGAATGACACTATCCCTTTTCTCTGGGGTCAACCAACTACCGTGTCTAAACTCTACCGCTACCGGAAGACCCTCCATTAGTTCCTGACACTTCAGCAGGTAATCTAAATTCGATTTCTTGTACAGAAGCCAGGGCGGGAATTGGAAGACTAACACCCCCAGCTTCCTTGCCTCTATGAGGGGCTTCAGCGCATCCTTGAATCTCTCAGCTACAGCTTTCAATAACTCCGGCTCCGTAATATAGACGTACTGCTTGCCCCCTTCATCTTTAGGTAGAGATGCAACGATATCAACAGGGAGGCTCTTAGGGTCTATTCCGTGTCCCGTCAGTGCGCCGTATGCCTTAACGTGGAAGATGAAATCAGCGGGGGTTCTCTCTACCCATGCTTGAGTAGTCCTGGCATCGGGGATCGCATAATAACTTGAATCAACCTCAACAGTATCAAAGCTATCAGCATAATATCGTAATCGTGATTCCGGCGTGGCGATTCCTTTGGGATAAAACTCCCCGCTTTGAATAAGCGACTTTTCAGTCCATGAGCATGTGCCTATGTGGATCATAGTCCATTCTAACATTTATTTATTTCGTTGAATTTCGACATATTCAAAAAACATCTTTAGTTAACTTTGTCAAGAACTCTATTTTCTCATAACCACCTATTGCGATTGCTTTATTCTCTCATTTCAACATGAAAAATCACTTGACAAATGGCGTGAATACTGGGTTTTAGAGGATATACGCAAATTGACTTTTATCTGTTTTGCTGGTAAATTGAAAGCAGAGTTCAGAGAAACTCTAATATTTTTAGGACGGAAGTAGCTTCCAGTACTCGCTTGCCACGGCAACAGGAACACGTACTCGTACACCGATCCCACAAAGACGAGGTAGGAGTATGTCCAAAATCAGCAGTTCATCATTACCAAAAAGGCTAATCACCTCTTCCAGGCATCCCATTATAGTTCGGCCCCGATCAGTTGGGATTCGAGATAATACGATCCACTTCTGTTTTGAGATGAATTACATTTTTCTTCAGGCTTGTCAAATAACCGGACTAAGAAATGATGTCTCGATAGTAATTAATATAGTAGCTTAGTTTTTTTATAACAGTTAACGAAAGGAAAAGAAAATGAAACTAGGTAAATTGATTCGGGTCAAACTCCCTGAAGACATCGTAGAGGAAATATTTGCAACAGCCGAAGCAGAATCACTGAAACCAGCAACAAAGTTAAGGCAAATAGTGGGTGCAGCCATGCGCCCAACAAAGAAAGGAAGGAAATAAAATGAAATTAGAACAGATCAAATTGAAACCACAATCTCCTCACACTGACGAGCATGAATGGTGGGTATTTTCAACAGCAGTCCTGGATGTAGTGTTGATGGTGGAGTGTAGAAAGACGGGATCGTATGGGATTGTGAGAAATCCCACCCTTGACGAGTGGGAGGCGGGATTCTATGCACCGTCCAAGCCTTACCGCTGGCACGAAAATGAGAGGGTTGAGATAGTCACAGCAACTGCGTAATTAAGGGCCACTCGCCAAAGTGACCCCTGTATCAAACAACAACCTGGAGTGGTTGGCTTACAATATATACTATTATGCACACCAGCCACTCCTAATTAAAAATGAGAAATGCAGAACATGAGAATGCGCTTACTTAATTAAAGGATAAAAACATGGCAGGAGAAAGTATTATTGACTCAGTAACAAGACAACCTAGACTTCAAATGGATGAAAAAGGTAGACCGCAAGGCAGACAGATGATGCAGTACAGCGAAACGTTTCAAGTCAAATTATTGGCTGAAATGTTCAGAAAAAAGAATTTGCCGTTGAAGTATCACCACATTTAAAAGACATATGGTTTGATAAAGACTCATTCAAATACATATCACGGGCATTAGCAATTTATATTGGAAACCATAAGAGAGGTCCCAACTAATCCGACTGGCTTTTGGATCATTGGAAATACTTAGAGAAAAGACATAAGCCATTCCAAGTAGAAGACGAAATGAGAACGGATATCGAAAAATCTCTTGTTCAAGCTTTTTTTGCTTAGAAAAAGACGGTACATATAAGTTTGATTTTCTCGACTGAGTTATCACGCAGCAAAAGACGGACGGGTTTATCAAAAGCATCCGCTATGTATGATGCGCTATTTGTAGTGTTTGATAAATTAATGCTTGAGGATTATCACGCTATACATGATTTAATTGAAGATGCACTCCAGGTAGGTGTTATCCAGCCAAAGGATTTTATAGAGTATCTTGATGAAAATATCAACGAGAAATAACCGCAGAAAAAGCTGGTTACAGACTCAATCGGTTTCCTCAGTTGGAATCCGCTATAAAAATGGTGCAGCTTGGGTTTGTTGTCATTGCTGGGGAAACTTCGCAAGGTAAAACTGCTGTACTGACGAATATGTATTTGCACATTATCGAATCCAATCCAGAAGTAATGGGAATTTACACATACCCCGTGACGATAACAAGGATGTCATAATTAATCGCTTGCTGGGAATCCACAAATTCAAGAGTATCAACCGATATTAAAAAAGTATGGGACATTCCGAGATAATCCAGTAATGTTGCAACCAATAAAGGAAGGCTATGAATATTTAAAGCAATTATATAAAGCGGGTAGATTGATGATTCTGGATATTGGGGATATCAATAGTATTGAAAAAATTGAATCGCTAATCAATAAACATAAAGACAAGAAATTATTCCTTGCTATTTATGCCCTTTATAATTTAATGACACAGGATAAGCAAACTTCAAGAGGAATACGGGATGGTCGAGGGCCAGCTTTATTCCCCAGTCGGGACCAGGTTTATTCCTCACTTTTTTCTGTGCTAGATTATAAAACTCGTCCTGTGGATCTGTCCATTTTTAAGCTTTTACCGATAAGTTCACCTCCTTTCCTTTTGGCCCGGTTTTTTTGCCAAAGGGTCATAAGCACCCTATACCTGAGATCGTCTTTTATCTGATAATCGATTTAAGAGCATCTGAGGAAGTCACTTTTTATCATCCTTGCCTCTATTTCTGTAAGATTCCCCAGTCATGACAATCTGATGTGCGTTATGGGCAATTCGGTCCATGGCGGAGTTGGCGATAATGGGATCAGGGAATAACCCCTGCCAGTCCTCGATACTTCTGTTGCTGGTGAAGATGATGGATTTCTTCATATACCGGTCGTTTATCACTTCATAGAGATCATCTGATTGCACCGGGGTCATGGGTTTCAGTCCGAAGTCATCGATAATCAGGAGATCGGCAGCAGTGTATCCCCTGATCCTTCTGTCCCAGCTGTTGTCAGCCCTTCCTCCGTTGAGATAACGAAACATCTTGGCCGCCTTTGTATAGAGGACATCGTATCCCATCCTGCAGGCGATATGGCCGAGGGCTTGGGCAATATGGCTTTTGCCAACACCGACAGGACCCAGCAGGAAGATATTCTCTTTGTTGTCGATATAGGCACAGCCTGCCAGCTGTTTTATCTTCTTTGCCGGGATCTGTGGGTTAAAGGCAAAGTCAAAACCCTCCAGAGTCTTCTCTGCTTCAAAGCCTGCCTTCTTGAGTCTTTTCAGAAGGCTGCCGGATTGTCTCCTTTCGTATTCGTCCTCAAGCAGGGTCATTAGGAAGTCCAGATATCCGTTATTACTCTCTTCCGCCTGTTTTAACCTGACCGCCAATGTCTGAAGCATTCCGGTCAATCTCAGAAGTTTCAGTTTGTTTTCGATCTGTCCATCTATCTTCATAGTGTGTGCTCCTTTTCATGGTTAAAGTATTCCGCCGGCCGGAGAAACGATATGCCTTCGGAACTTATTTGAGGTTGTTCAGCGATCTCATCCCCAAGGGGCAGATGATAGAGCTCTTTGACGAGTATTCTCTTTAGCGTACTCATTCTATAGTCTTCATAGAAGTTGCAACGCCTGCAGGCCAGGTTCAGAGTTTCCGAGCCGTATTTGTCCGCCAGTCTGAAGACGGCCTGTACTTTCCTCAGATTCCGATATGCGTGTTCCGTCATGATTCTGGCCACTACCTGCCGGACATACTCCCCGTGTTTCAAGGCCTCCTGCTGGTAATAGCCCGTGGTCTTCAGCAGGTATTTGGATTTCTCCGGGGGATAATCCGTCTCATCTGTTTTCCAGACTCCCTCGCCATAAGACCGTGTATGTGTCTTTACCAATTCGCCCTCATAGAACATCTGCACGGTGTGTAGACCTCCACGTGCGAAAACCTTTTTGCCGACATATCTGGTCGGCATGGAATAGTAGTTCTTGGCGAATACGACATGGTGATCGGGGTGGACCTTAGCCTCTTTCCATAGGGGCATATCGAACTTCTCCTCTGGCAGGCTCTTCAGTAACTGCTGTTCTTCCGCTTTAAAGACTTCAAAGGGCTTTTTCCTTATTGTCCCGTGTATTTGCATTCCGTAGTCATGAAGACACCACTGTTTGACTCTCTCATTGGCGTCCTTTATATCCCTGAAGTCATCAAATGACAGAAACTGCTGTCTTACTACGGGGATCTTTCTTTCGACTTTGCCCTTATGATCTCCCCTGGCTATCTTTGCAGGGTCTATGATGAATCCGTAATGTTTTGAGCATTCGGCATATGCCCTGTTGAATATAGGGTCATAGGTGTTCGGTCTTAATATTCCGGACTTTAAGTTATCCAGAACTATCCTCTGTGGAACGCCTCCGAAGAACTCAAAGGCATGTTTATGACACTTCACCCACGTTGCCTGTCCCTGGTCAAACACGAACTCTACATAGGGAAGACGGCTATATGATAGTGTCATCACAAAACCATGGGCTCTTCGCATCTTCCCAGTATCAGGGTCAAACATCATTCCGGCACTGCCAAAGTCCACCTGGGCCTCTTGTGCGGCATGCACCTCGATACGCAGGCAGTTCCTCGGCTCCTTCGGGTATTTTATGTTCATATACCGTTTGAAGCTCGAATAGCTCAGGCTATACTCGTGGTCCTTCTTAAGTATCCGGTATACCTGTTTCGGTGTCATGTACTGCTTGGCCAGCAGCTTCTCTATGCTTGTCTGATATAATGCGGTCTTTTTGAAGGATTCTGAACAGCCAAGGGGGGTCTTCAGTCCTCCCTGTATCCTTCCGGCTAACTGCAGATAGTAAAGCTCATCCCTGACCTCATCGTCCCGTATGAATCCATAGGGCTCTGCCAGTTCGATATATTTCCGTATCGTCTTTCGAT
>CAWDEY010000010.1:0-173738 GCA_963801505.1 uncultured Nitrospira sp. | reverse complement strand
GCTATACGTAACATAACCTGCTTTTTATTGTGTTTTCAGTTAGTTACGCTCTGCTCTCCGCGAGCACTTTTATCCTTCAACTCAAAGTCGTCTTCTCTTCTTGGCTGGGTCCTCTGCATTACAACCTTTATGGCCTTGTAATAATCTCTCTGTACTTTGAGATTGGAGACTCTGCAATAACACTGGGTTGTAGTAATAAGGCTGTGGCCCAACAGATCCTGGATGGTGACAAGATCAGCATCCGCGTTCAAGAGCTGGGTTGCCATAGTGTGTCTCAAGTGATGACATGACACCTGTATCTCGGTCTTCTTTGCATAGTGTTCAATCCTTTTTTGAATGCCACGAACCGATATCGGCTTCCCTTTCAGCGGCCCCTTCTGCACTAAGAACACTTTTTTCTCCTTAGACCATTTCCGTTTCTGCATATACGCCTCTAAGGCGCTCAGCGCATCGTCGCTGAGATAGACAACCCTGTCTTTGCTGCCTTTCCCATTGTATACGTAAAGCCGTCTGCTGCGATACTCTATCGCATCCACTGTCAGTCGTGCAACCTCTTCAACACGCAGACCGCACCTGAGCATCACCATAAACACGGCCCGATCTCTGGCATCACTGATTTCGTTGAAGAGTGCCACAACCTGTTCGTCTCTGAGATGTTTGGGCAGTGGCCTGGACAGTCGCAGCCTATACTTCTTTCTGAGCGGGTTAGTAATAGGCATTCCCTCGTCTTCGATCAGATACTCGTAGAAGGCATGGATGCAGCCGAAATGACAGTTGATAGTCTTTGGTTTCTTTCTCCTTCGCAATAGATAATCCATATATGCGTCGGTTTCTTTGGAGGTTACCTGCTCTATGGGAACCTTCAGCCAAACACTGAGGTGGCTCAAAATATTCATGTAGTTTTTCACCGTGTGTACCGAATAGTTCCTTCGCTTCAGGAATCTCCTGTATCTGGCAATTGCATCAGTAGGTTCCATGAATGCCTCCCTGCTCGATAATCACCATGGCACGAAAATATTCCTCTTCCCGACTTTTGTCAGTCAGGCGAGCATATCGACGGGTCATCTCTATGTCGCGATGCCCCAGCAGCAACTGGAGACATTCCAAGCGCATGCCGGCATTGAGCAGTTCACTTGCAAAGGTATGCCGGAGGCTGTGGAGCGTATATCCTTTGCCCAGCAGCCCTGTTTCCCTCAAAGCCTGTGTGAAGATATTCCGGGCCGTTGTGTAACATAACTGTTTACTTCTCACCCCATAGAAGAGATACTCTTTCCCTGGCTTTCTCTTGGAGAGCCAAAGCTTTAAGGCCATCAGTGCATCATCGCTTAGATATACCACGCGTCCAAGGCAGTTCTTTTCCCCCTCATAGATGTGTATCTTCTTCTCACGGACATCAAGATCAATCATCTTCGTTCCGAGAAGTTCACCGATCCTCATGCCTGTTCTTAAGAGTATCAGGATGAGTGCACGGTCACGAATCTCTGTAATGACACCGAGAAGCTTTCTAACATCGCCAGGGGCAATAGCTCTTGGAAGGTAATCCGGTACTTTCAGTTTGATCTTGCGTTTAAGTACATGTTCACTAATGATATCCTGATCGATCAGAAACCTCATGAAAGCCCTCAGTTGCTTAAGTCGTGTTCTGGCCGTAGTGACTTTCAGCCCCCGATCCTGCTCATGTTCTATAAATGCCTCCAAATCGTCACTGACAATATCTATAAGTTGCCTCTTGCCTAAGCCAGCATAAAAAGTGAGAAAGGAACTTATGGCGTGAAAGCTTTTTTCAATGGTGCTTCGTTTATGGTTCATTCTCCACTTATGGCGCATATAGCTCTCGATGTGCTCCACAGTGGGAAGCTCCATCTTCGTGATCTTCCGGAGAATGCGATCAATATAAACCTCTGCTATGCCATGATAATTTACTGCTTCGATTTCACTGCTGTGTGGTCTGCTGCTGATCGGCCTTGCCTGGATCATTGTTCCTCCTCTTTCTCTTTGAAAAAGCAGGATTGATAATGACCCTGGGTGGTCCTAAGAATCAATTAATTTTGTTACGTATAGCAAGGGGTTCTGCGCAACAGCAAAAAACTAAAATATTTGAGGACTTCTGTGAGAAAGTTAAAGCAGATCGGGGAGATTGATTTTGCGGTATTGTCGGTACTCCTTAGAAGTGAGTCACTAATTGCCTTTACAACGGCTGTCAACACAGATAATGTTCAGGACACTTCAGTCTTCAGACTAAACACCTGAGCAGTTACTTCTTTGTGTCACCTGCTATAACACTCGTAAATGGTCGTGCGATTCTGATAATTAAAATTTGATGTTGACAGGTTTGGGAATTCACTTATAATACATTGGTGAGATTGAATGCCTTATTAGTACTCTTCACTATTGTTTTTTCGGTTTTGTTGCCGGTTACAGTGCATGTCCCTCTCTCTACATCGGGACAGGGGGAATGCCTCGTAGCGCTGGATGTCTGTAATTCCCAGGGCTCATTTATGCCGGCCAATGCTGATGCGCCTTCTCTGCCGGAAGGCCTATGCAGGCTTTTGCCTGTCGGGTTTACTGAATTTATTGAGACCGGTAATCATACTTTTGTTTTGACCACGTTTCCCAGCCAAATAGAGCAGCCTCCCAGAATTTAATCTTAGTTCAGCAGTCTACAATCCATTTTTCTCAAAGTTAAATACAAATTCGTCCAGATTAAAAGGAGCTTGCTGTGAAGAAACTTATGGTTTTTTTGATTATGTGCATGCTGTTTGCTTATACAACTCTTAGTGCCGCTGGCACAGTGGAAAGTCCCAAGGCCTGCAGGCAATGCGGCATGGACCGGACTGTTTTTGACCAAAGCAGGATGCTCATTGTCTATGCTGACGGTACTACAGTCGGGGTCTGCAGCATACACTGCGCTGCTGCTGATATGAAGCAAAACAAGGACAAACAGGTCAAGTCGCTTATGGTTGCCGATTATATTACAAAGGAGCTGATAGATGCCAGGACAGCTGTCTGGGTGATGGGCGGTAATAAACAGGGCGTCATGACGTCATTGCCAAAGTGGGCCTTTGCCAGAGAGGAAGACGCCCAGAAATTCGTCCTGGAAAACGGAGGCAAATTGGCGTCCTTTGATCAGGCAATGAAAGCGGCAGAGGAGGAAATAGCTGAAGGCGCTGGGACGGGGCAGATGGGTCATATGCACGCTGGCTGCAATATGGGGCCCGGTGCCCAGATGCTCTTTAATCCGGGTTTCGGCGACGACATTTACCATACCCATCCTGCAGGCATGTGGATGTTCAATTATAAATTCATGCATATGAACATGAAAGGGCTCCGCGATGGGACTTCTGATGTTTCCGTAGACAAGGTGATCCCGATGACGGGCACTAAATACGGGTATATGATGGCGCAGACCGAGATGACCATGGATATGCATATGTTTATGGCAATGTACGGCATCACCGACCGGCTGACGGTGATGGCCATGGCGAACTATCTGGATAACAAGATGGATATGCTTATGAATATGGGTAAGGGCAAGGGCAACACTCCGGAACCTCCCATGCGCACCAGTGGGCTCGGTGACACTGAAATCCGGGGCATATACAAGATCAATAAATATTTTGTCGGCAGCCTTGGTCTCAGTCTTCCTACCGGTGATATAGACAAGGAGTTTGAGACAATGCACAGGACATATCGCCAGCCCTATGACATGCAGCTGGGCTCAGGCACGTATGACCTCAAACCCGCGCTTACCTATAGCGCCCTCAGCGATGACGCAAAATGGAACTGGGGAGCGCAGGCCATGTACACCTGGCACACAGCTAATAATGAAAACGACTGGAGATATGGGGACAGTCTCAGGGTCACAAGCTGGCTCCAGCGCGCCTTCGGCCCGGCCACATCCTGGCTGCGTCTGGCTTACAGCAACACAGGCCGGATCAGGGGGCATGACCCAGAAATCGACAAGATGCTTGACCCTAACCCTATGAAGGGGGCCTCCATGCCGGATGCCGATCCTGACAACTATGGGGGGCAAAGGCTTGACGGCCTGGTTGGCTTGAGTCTGCTCAAGGGGCCTGTAAGTATCGGAATTGAAGGCGGTGTGCCCTTATATCAAAACCTCAATGGTCTCCAGATGAAAACCACATGGGTCCTCAACGCCGGGATCCAGATAATGTTTTAGGCTCTAAAGAGGAATGCAGCCACCTTTAAATCCCTATTAAGTGGGCGCAGAGTGGTGGCTGGATTCCCATTTTTTGTAATTACTAATAAGATGGACGTTTGAAAAACTCTTGTCAGGCTTTTACATTTGAAGTCGCAGAGAGATGCTATGCTGGGCAGGCATGTCCTTCGGATGATGTGTCTGTAGCGCAATATAACAGTAAGCAGAGACAATTAAAATGTAAGACGCTTTCTCTTTTTCCTGCTTTTTTTCCTATAGGAGGCCTTCTTTACTTTCGTGGTGTCGTAGTCAGCTTTTGTAATGTAAACGAGCGGTTCCTCAAGATTATTAAGCACCCTTGTTCCGAGGGCCATCAGATCTTCCGTTTCTTTCCAAAGGAGGGGCCTGCTCGGTGACCCAAGAAGTGCGACAATTATTGTGCCGGTTTCATGCTCTCCTGAACCGACAAAGCAGTGCCTGGCCTCTTTTGTATAACCTGTTTTTCCTTCCATTAACTCCGCATCAGACCAGAGAAGCTTGTTTGTATTTTTTATGAATACTTTTTTCCCTTCACATGTGGAGACCTCTGCCACGCGTGTTCCAAGTATATCTTTAAGCAGAGGATGCCTGAGGGCCTGCCTCATGATTTCCGCCAGATCATGCGCAGTTATATACTGCCCTGTTCCGGGGAGACCATTGGGATTGATAAATCTGGTATTGTGCAGTCCAAGGTCTATCGCTTTTTTGTTCATGAGACTGACAAATTCCTCCTCTGAACCTGCTGATGCTTCCGCAAGTGCAACAGCGGCATCATTGGCGGATTTAATGAGGGCGGCGTTGAGGAGCGTTGATATGGTAATGTTATCGCCTTGCTTAAGCCCTATTTTAGTGGCTGGCGCAGAGGACGCGTTTTTGCTTATTGTGGTAACACCGGTCAAGTTTGTTCTATCGAGAACAACTAACGAGGTCATTAATTTAGTGGTGCTTGCAGGCATCAGTCTGAGGTCGGGATTCTTAGCAAAAAGGACCCTTCCTGTTGCCGCATCCATGACAACAGCCGCCCTTGCCTTTATCTCATCAGCAGAAACAATATTGACAAGTGACAGGGAAAAGGTGAACAGAATGACTAATGATATCAGAACACGCGTGATAGTATCAGTTGGTTGTTTGTTGCCCTGTGCTCTCAACCCGGCATATTTCATCCATAACCTGCTTTTGTGGCGAATTCGAGCATACGGTATATTATAGAACTAAATTATATAAAAATCTGTATCCCATATACCACAAGCTCTCCATATCAGGTAGGCGATGCCAGCCAGGAGCATTCTATTTCTTCTTTTCCGATCTCCTCCAGAAGGCCAGATCGCTCACCATAAGTCTCAGCATCTCAGGGACGGTCTTTTTCGAGACCTCTTTGCATCTGCAGAAGTCATCAACAACCTCTTCTTTTTTTTGTTCACCCTGTCCCCTATTTTCCAAAGGTCCTTTTTCGTGGACTTCGGAAGTCTGTTGCTCATTAGGCATTTCAGTCTCCTTTTCTGTATTTTACCTCACTGGCTGGGAAAGTGATATCAGTCTCTCATTGCGGATTCCTTTATTATTATGCTATTGAGGTGAGTAAAACCTGAAGGTGTTGTTGCGCTGTTCCTTGGCGATGTACATGGCACTGTCAGCTTTTTTCAGGAGGATTTCCGTATCATCTCCGTCATCAGGATACAGGCTTATTCCGATGCTTGCACTTATTATGAAATCATGTCCCGAGATATGGAAAGGCTCTGCAAGTATTTTCAATATTTTGCCGGCAAAGCGCCTGGCATCGTGCGGGCTGGCAATCGGTGAGAGGATAACAGTAAATTCGTCACCACCAATGCGTGCCGCTGTGTCTGACTGCCGCAGACTATTTTTCAGCCTAACGGCTATTTCCTTTAACAGGAGGTCGCCTGTATTATGACCAAAGTTGTCATTGACGAGTTTGAACCTGTCCAAATCCAAAAACAGCAGGGCCAATGTCTGTCTGTTCCGTTTCGCAAGTGAAATTGAATGTCCGAGCCTGTCGAAAAATAAGGCGCGGTTGGGTATGCCTGTAAGGTTATCAAAAAAAGCCATCTGTTTCATGCGCTCTTCAAAGACTTTTCGTTCGGAAATATCTATACAGTATTCAATAAGCTGTATCAAATTCCCATGGGCATCAAAAACCGGATAGCAGTGGACTTCGACGTTCTGTTTAATACCTTCGGCATTTATATGCACATGTTCCATGCTCGCGGCCCTTCTGCTTTTCTTGACAACTTCCAGGGGACAGGGATGATCTTCGCCTGAGCAGGGGGATGTCTGATCGTGAGAAAGCATGTGGCAGGTTGAGTTTTCAGGCAGGGGGCCTGTAAGTGCTGCTGTATTTGCCATCTGCACCTCGTAGGTGTTGGCGTCTATTACATAGAACGGATGGGGCAGAGAGTTGATTACAGAGGTGAGAAATTCGTTCTGATACCGGATCCGTTCCTCGGCTTTTTTCAGTTCCGTGATATCTTTAATGACGATGACAGCGCCCACACAAACTTCATCTTCAAAAAAAGGAGATATGGATATCTGAGTTTGTTTTATAAGACCGCTCTTCGTCTTTGTCTCAGCCTCCCTGTGAAGGATTGGGGCCTTTTCCCTCATGGCTTTTTTGGGCGGACATAAGTTTTCACAGCGGTAAGAGCTCTCACAGAATATGTTGTGGCATTTGTTCCCTATTGTTTCCTCAGGGGGATATTCGGTGAGCTCCCGGGCTGCCGGATTTGTATAGAGGATTTTCATGTCACGGTCTATGACATAGACCGCTTCGCTCATGCAATCAAGGATCGTCTTATGAATATGGGTAAAGTTCATTAGTTTTATTGTAACAACTCAGGTGTTTGGACTGAAGACTGTCAGCATACAGGCGGATTAGCCGAGGAGAAACGGCTGAAGCATATCAATCAAATGCCGCTTTCTCCTGAGTAATCTCAAAGGCCCTGACCCTGGCGAACCAGGCATATTTGCCTGAAAACCTTCTGTCTTCGGTCTGTCAACCTATGCAGTTTGTCCTTTTTCATCATAACAGAAATATTATCTTTAAAAATAAGGTGGTCCTGCATAATCTGCAATGAGCTTTTCATTATCAATATGTAGTATGTAATCGAGTGGCAGGCACAACATATGGAAAATAAATATAAATTACGAAAAAAACAAATTTTTTTATTGACATAAATAATATTCTCATATAAATTTAGTGGTAAATAGTGGTAGAAAGTGGAGGAACATGTCGGCCTTCTCTGGTAAATATTATTACACCATAGACCCAAAGGGTAGAGTCATCATGCCGTCTCCTTTCCGGGAAATCCTTTCAGCAAATTATAACACGAAACTCTATATAACCAATGATGTCTTCGATAAATGTCTCCATGTTTATCCCCAGGAGGAATGGACCAGGCTTGAAGAAAAGGTCCGGCCTCTCCCTAAGAGTCAGGAAGAGGTAAAGTTTTTCATGAGAAGGGTCATTGCATCTGCCTTCGAAGTCGAGCTGGACAAACAGGGAAGGATACTCATACCTGCAGCCCACAGGGAGGATGCGGGGTTGAACACGGACATCGTGATTGTCGGCCAGATAGACAAGATCGAGTTATGGGACAGAAAAGAATGGGATGTTGTTAACGACCCCTCAAGGCTGGATAAAAAAGTGGTAGCAGAAAAGCTTGCCGCCTACGGACTATAAATGAATATAGAGCATCTTCCGGTAATGGGCAGAGAGATGCTTGAAATTATCAGCCCTGTTGAGGGCGGGATATATGTGGACGCAACAGTAGGATTGGGGGGGCATTCTGAGATGCTTTTAGAAAAGATCGGACAGAGTGGAAAGGTCGTTGGCATAGACAGGGACGAAAACGCCCTTGCCAGGACAGCAGAGAGACTTCATGACAGCAGGCTGACACTGGAAAAAGGCAGTTTTTCCGATATGGAGTCGCTTCTGCATTCTCAGGAAATTGATGAGGTAAATGGCGTTTTGCTTGATCTGGGTGTTTCCATGATGCAGCTGAAAGATCCTGTCAGGGGGTTTAGTTTCAATTCAGACGAAAGGCTTGATATGAGAATGGACAGTTCCCAGGAGCTTTCCGCTTGGGAAGTAGTCAACGAATATTCAGAAAGAGAACTTGTAAGGATATTGAAGGAATACGGAGAAGAGTACAGGGCTGTGAAAATAGTCCGCGCGATTGTCCGTTACAGGGACACTCATAGTATTAATACCTGTAAAGAGCTTGCGGAGATAATATCAGGGGCCACGGGAAGAACAGGCAAGGTGCACCCTGCGACAAAGACTTTTCAGGCCCTGAGGATAGAAGTCAACAAGGAACTGGATGAGTTGAAGAAAGGTCTGGAGGCATCACTGAGAATCCTCAGAATAGGGGGAAGGTTTTGCGTTATTTCATACCATTCGCTGGAAGACAGGGTGGTAAAACATTTTATAAAGGAAAGGGCCAAGGAAGGCATAGTGAAACAGCTTCTTAAGAAACCTCTGGTCCCGGCCATGGATGAAATACGTGCCAACCCGTCTTCCAGGAGCGCTAAGCTCAGAGGAGCGGAAAAACTATGATGCGCAGGCCTTATAATGATTTTTTCTTTTCCATGTATAAGCCGCTCTGCATTATCATTCTGCTTTTTGGCCTCTTCGGGATGGTCTGGCTCAGGTCCGGTGTTGTTTCCATTTCCTATGATCTCCGCAACCTCGAAGAAAAGAAGATGGAATCTCTGAAGGACATGAAGATGCTTCTCGCCGACAGAGCAAAGCTCATTTCCCTGGCCAGCATTGGCTCAACGTTACAGAGTCAGGGGCAGAGGCAGGTAAGCGGAGATTATAAACGTGTCAGCAGTGGTTATGTATTTCCCGACAGGGTGAAGGTCATACATATAAAGAAGCATACAGGGCCTGAAACTTACAAGGCTTCTCTTGAAATAAAAAAGTAAAAAAATAGGAAGTAAAGAGCCGGGGGGCTTAGTTAACTGTTTACTTCTTATATACCTAAATATGGACAAGGTGAGATGATGTGAACAGGAAAAGAATTGATGTCCTCAATACTGTCATAGTCTTCGGGTTTTTTGCGATATTTTTTCGTCTGACTGACCTGATGGTATTTAACTATAAAATATACTCTGAGCGTGCGAAATCCCAGCAGGTCAAGGCAGAAGACATCCAGGTCAGAAGGGGAAACATCTATGACCGCAAAGGCCGGGCCTTAGCTGTTAACCTTGAACTGGAATCTCTGTATTGCGACCCTTCAGAGGTGGTTGTCGATAATGACAGATTAAAGAGGCTTTCCGGGATCCTTGGCGAGGACGCCAAGGCCATTCAGGCTAAATTCAGCCGGGACAATCGATTCACATGGATGAACAGAAAACTTAAGCCTGATGTAGCCTTAGAGATAAGAAAACTGAATATAAAGGGAATAGGATTTGTTCCTGAGGCAAAGCGATATTACCCGAAAGGGGAACTCGCTTCCCATGTTATTGGAATGGTCGGACGTGAGAACCAGCCGCTTGAAGGTCTGGAACTGAAATACGACAAGTATCTGCGCACAGCGGGAGGGAAGGTGTATTTCGCAAGGGACGCCAGAGGGCAACAACTTTCCTCCGGGGTGGATATGGAGGCCAAGGGTAATGATCTCATTCTGACTATTGACGAAGGGCTCCAGTATATTGCTGAAACAGAGCTTGACAAGGCAATGGCGCAGTGGAAGTCTGTGGCCGCCTCAGCAATTATGATGGACCCTGTTACAGGTGAAATACTGGCGCTTGCCAACAGACCGGCCTATGATCTTAACGATGCCGGAAGCGCAAATAAAAACTCGATCAGAAACAGGGGCATTACCGATATCTACGAGCCTGGTTCTACTTTTAAGGTCATTGTCGGCACCGCTGCCCTGGAAGAGAAGCTGTATAAACTGGATTCGACTTTCGACTGCAGCAGGGGCTCTATTGAAGTGGGAGGAAAAACCATCCACGATGCGCACAGGCACGGATTACTGACCTTCAAAGAGGTGATACAGAAATCTTCGAATGTCGGTTCGATCATGATCGGCATGAAACTCGGCAAAGAACAGGTATACCGTTATGCCAAACTTTACGGGTTTGGCGACCATACAGGTATCGATATGCCGGGTGAGGTATCCGGATGGATAAGAAAGCCTGAGAAATGGTCGGCTACCTCTATCGGGGCGATCCCTATAGGGCAGGAAGTGGCTGTTACGCCGCTCCAGATTTTGCGGGCCTATTCTGTTATAGCAAACGGCGGTCATCTCGTGCAGCCGCATCTTGTCTCTGAGATCAGGACCCCTGAGGGACAGACAATATTCTCCTTTAAAGGTGAAACAAAGAGGATTATATCTGAAAAGACCGCGACAACATTCAAAGACATTCTTAAAACTGTTGTTGAAGAAGGCGGCACTGCAACAGAGGCTGCGGTCAAGGGAAATCAGGTTGCAGGGAAGACAGGCACAGCGCAGCTGATAGACCACAGGACAGGCAGGTACTCCAAGGACAGATACATAAGTTCCTTCGTCGGGTTCGTTCCAGCAGACAACCCGAAATTTGCTATGATCGTGGTCATCTATGAACCGAAGGGACAGACATATGGTGGACTTGTGGCTGGCCCTGTTTTCAGAAACATCTCCACTCAGGCCTTGTCGTATATGAATGTGCCGATGGATGAAAATTACAATAAAGACCTGTTACTGGTGTCGCAATGATCCTGGAGAAAATTATGGAAGGCATAGAAACACTGGAAATAGCCGGAGACACGGGGACAGACATTTCCGGGCTCTCGTATGATTCGAGAAAGGTGGACAAAGGACATCTTTTCTTCGCACTTCCGGGCGAGCATGTTGATGGGCACAGCTTCATAGGGAAGGCCGTAGAGAGGGGCGCTGTTGCTGTTGTTTACGAAAGGCAGGGATTTTATCTCAGTGACAAAGCAGGACCGGTAGTGACCAGGATACACGTAAAAGACAGCAGAAAGGCGATTGCCTTTGCCTCGAACAATTTTTTTCAGCGGCCTTCAGAGTCCTTGAAGGTGATAGGCATAACAGGGACAAACGGCAAGACCACAACAACCTATCTGCTGAAGGCCATTTTAGAGGAATGGGGACAAAAGGTGGGTCTGATCGGTACAATACAATATATGATAAAAGATGCGGTCTGCGAGGCGGTCCATACGACCCCTGAGGCCCTTGAGTTTCAGGCCCTCCTGCAGGAGATGGTGGCTGCGGATTGCGGTTATGTTGTTACAGAGGTGTCTTCACACGCCCTTGCGCAAAAAAGGGTTGACGGGACGGTTTTTAAGGGAGCAGTGTTTACTAACCTCACTAGAGATCATCTGGATTTTCATAAGACCATGGAAGACTATTTTGCAGCGAAGACGAGGCTGTTCACTGAACTCCTTGACAGAAGCGCAGCATCTGTCATCAATTATGATGATCCCTGGGGAAGAAAACTTGCTGCCCTTCTAAAGGGAAAGAGGGGTGATGTTTATACCTATGGTATCGGCCCCGGCCCGGATATTTATGCGGCTGATATTCATGACTCATTCACCGGGCTGAGGTTCAGCGTGATGTTTCACGGAAGGAAATATGAGGTTGTCACATCCCTGATGGGACAGCCTAACGTATACAACATCCTTTCTGCTGTGGGTGCCTCGCTTTCTCTGGGTGTGCCCTGGGAAGTTGTTTTGGAGGGAATCAGGAAGGCCGGGCCTGCTACAGGAAGATTTGAGAAGATTAACGCTGGTCAGGAATTTCTGGCTGTTGTGGATTTTGCTCATACCCAGGATGCCCTTGAAAGGCTTATTCAGACAGCGCGTGGCCTCAGCAAGGGCAGGATCATCACGGTCTTCGGCTGCGGCGGCGACAGAGACAGGGGAAAAAGACCTGTGATGGGCGCCCTTGCAACCAAGCTGAGCGATTTTGTGATCATCACCTCCGATAATCCGAGGTCGGAAAACCCCGAAGAAATTATCAATGATATCGAGGCAGGCGTTGTAAGGAAAAACTATCTGGTGGAGCCCGACAGAAAAGAAGCCATAAAAAGAGCTGTTTTGATGGCAGGGGAAGATGACATTGTCCTGATAGCCGGGAAAGGACATGAGATATATCAGGAAATAGGTGGGAAAAGATACGCATTCAATGACAGGGAGGTTTTGGAAGAGGCGATAAAACAGCTTATGAAAAACAAGTGAGTTGTTTTCGCATCAACATTAGAAGAGATGATGGGGCTATTGAAGCTTGAAGATATAGTGCAGGCTACCGGGGGCAAGGTGCTCTCCGGAGCAGTAGAAAAATTTACGGGTATTTCTATTGATTCGAGAAGTATCCGCGAGGGAGAGCTCTTTGTGGCCCTGAAGGGTGATAATTTCGACGGTCATGATTTTATCGTCCCTGCGTTGATAAACGGCTCCGGAGCCCTTGTCCAGTCTTCTCCTGCGGAACTTCCCGCTGACAAAACAATAATCATTGTGCAAAATGCCCTTGCCGCGCTTCAGGCCCTGGCACGTTATCTCAGATCAAGAATGGCCTTGCCGGTCATCGGTGTGACCGGGACAAACGGCAAGACAACCACAAAGGAACTTCTTTCCTCTATCTTCGGACAACATCATAAGGTGCTTAAGACGACAGGAAACCTGAACAATCATATAGGACTGCCCTTATGCCTTGCAAGAATGGAGGGCGATGAGGACGTTATGGTGCTTGAGATGGGGTCTAACCGGAGAGGAGATATCAAAGAGCTTTGCGAAATAGCCCTCCCGGATTTTTCGGTCGTAACAAATGTGGGGCCTGCGCACCTTGAGGGCTTCGGCAGCCTCGAGGCTGTCAGGGACACTGATCTGGAGATACTTGCTTATGCCAAAGGCGTATCAATAAACGCCGATGACGCCTTCTTGCTTGAAGGGGCAAAAAATTATAACGGCAGGTTGATTACCTATGGCATAAAAAATACTGCTGATGTCTATGCAAAGGACATTATGCTTGGTACAAGGGGGTCGGGTTTCAAACTCTGCTTTTCGGACAAAAGGAGGGTAGCTGTTAATCTTCAGTTGTCCGGGATGTTCAATATATACAATGCCCTTGCAGCAGCCTCTGCAGCAGATGCGCTGGGTATTGGACCAGAGGACATTAAAAACGGTCTGGAGTCTTTCGGAGGGGTGCCGATGAGACTGGAGATATTGGAGATGCTCGGGTCCCTTGTAATAAACGATGTCTATAATGCCAACCCTGCTTCCATGGAGGAGGCCCTGAAGGAACTGGTCAGATTGAAGAGGAAAAGAACAATAGCTGTACTTGGCGATATGCTTGAACTCGGCGGTTATGCACAGGAGGCGCATAAGAAACTGGCGAGGCTGGCTTCTGATCTGAAGATAGAAGTCCTGGTGGCTGTAGGACCTGAGATGGGCAAGGCGGCAGAGGAATTTAAAGGGGCCTGTTACAAGGCAGAAAATTCAGACAACGCGCGTTCCGTCTTGTTAAGCATATGTCGTCAGGGAGATGCGATTCTAATAAAAGGCTCCAGGGGCATGCGTATGGAAAAAGTACTTCCGAAAGAGGGCACTGCAGGCATTGAAGAGGGGAAGAATGCTCTATAGGATTTTATACGGTCTGCACGACATCTTTTCTCCGATGAATGTTTTCAGGTATATAACGTTCAGGGCCGCGCTGGCAGTCATATCCGCAATGCTGCTGTCGCTTTTCATCGGCCCGAGGGTCATAAACTGGCTTAAGAAGATAAGCATTACCCAGCAGATACGTGATGACGGACCTCAGACCCATCTCAAGAAAACAGGGACCCCGACCATGGGCGGCATAATAGTAATACTCTGCATCCTGCTGTCAATGCTGATGTGGGGTGACCTTCAAAACACATATATATGGATAATGGTCCTGTCCCTCGTCGGCTATGGCGGAATAGGCCTTCTGGATGATTACCTCAAGGTGATCAGAAAAAATCCCAAAGGGCTTCGCGCCTGGTACAAATTCGGCGCACAGATACTGCTTGCGCTCATGATTGGCGTTGTGCTTTACATAAACCCTAATGACCCTTTCAGGTCTGTCCTTAGCGTGCCTTTTTTCAAACGATGGCTTTTGGAACTCGGCTGGTTCTATATTCCGTTTTCAGTCCTCGTTATAGTCGGCTCGTCGAACGCCGTGAACCTGACCGACGGTATTGACGGACTTGCCATAGGGCTGGTAGGTGTAGCCTCTCTGGCAAATATGATACTTGTTTATATTTCGGGGAATGCAAAATTCGCCCAATACCTCCAGGTCCTTTATCTGCCGGGCACAGGGGAGCTCACAGTCTTTTGCGGGGCGATGCTTGGGGCTTCCCTGGGGTTCCTCTGGTTTAACTCATATCCTGCTGAAGTCTTTATGGGAGATGTAGGGTCATTGAGTCTCGGTGGGGCTCTCGGGACTTTGGCCATCATAACAAAGCACGAGATCGTGCTTGCGATAGTAGGGGGTATCTTTGTTATCGAGACCTTCTCTGTAGTCTTTCAGGTAGCTTCTTTCAAGCTGACCGGCAAGAGGATATTCAAAATGGCGCCTATACACCATCACTTTGAACTCAAGGGATGGCATGAATCAAAGGTCATAGTAAGGTTCTGGATTGTAGGTATAATGCTTGCGTTGCTGAGTCTGGCGACACTGAAATTGAGGTGATTATGAAAAACAGTGATGAGTTACGAGTGATGAGTAATGAGTTAAGACTAAAACATTTAAAATATATTCTTTTGTTTTTTTCACTATTTACCATTCACTATTCACTATTCACTGTCGCTTATGCGGATGAAATACAGTCAAGGGCCGCCGTGGTGATGGATGCTGCAACAGGAAGGGTACTCTATGCAAAAAATCCCGAGTTGAGACTGCTGCCTGCAAGTACTACCAAATTGATGACAGCCCTGGTAGTTATAGAAAAGGCGAAGCTCACGGATGTGGTTACAGTTAGCAGGAGGGCTGCCAGCGCTCCCCCGACAAGGGCAGGGCTCAAGGCAGGCGATAAAGTCACTATCGAGACACTGCTGTATGCGGCGCTTATGAAATCCGCCAATGATGCGGCAGTGGCCCTTGCCGAAGGGGTAGCGGGATCTGTAGAGGAATTTGTTTCTTTGATGAATATGAAGGCCCTGGCCATAGGAGCGAATAATACACATTATATTAACGCAAACGGCCTGCCTGGGGAAGGGCAGTATATAACAGCATATGACCTGGCAAAAATAATGAGGCAGGCGATCAAATATCCTGTGCTCAAAGAGATACTCGGAACAAGGATCACCGAGATTGCGACCGAGGCAGGCAAAACAATGTTTATAAAGAACACCAACAAGCTTTTGTGGTCTGACGAGGACGTTTTAGGAGGTAAGACGGGCTATACGAACAAGGCAAGACACTGTTTTGTCTGCGCCGGGGAGAAGGGTGACGAGACCCTTATAGTTGCACTGCTTGGCAGTCCGCGAAGGGAGCTGCTTTGGAAAGAGACAGAGGTCTTGATGGGGGTCGGGTCAAAGGTCCTGAGTAATAATGAAGAGCCGGTTGTGTATTTGAGCCGGGCAGACTATGACGCTGCAAACCTGACCAATGCAGCATATACTCAAAAAACTGCTGTCAGGGTGGACAAAAAGCACCATAGAGGCCATAAAATGAAAAAGTATCAGCAGGTTGCTTCAGCTGGAAGTAAAGTGACAAAAAAGAAGCATCGGGTGGTTACAGCCGGGAATAAAGTTAAGAAAAATAAGCAGTTGGCAGGACATAAAAAAAGCAGAAAGAGCATTGCAAAGATCGAAAAATCAAAAAATACGAACATAGCCCAAAAAGGTAACGATGGAGATAAAGGGTAAAAAAATAACGGTTGTAGGGCTTGCGCGCAGCGGTGCAGGCGCAGCAAGACTTTTGTCTCTTATGGGAGCTGAGGTCACGGTCACTGACAAAAGGCCTGAAGTCGAGCTGATTGACATGGTCAAGGAACTGTTACCATCAGTCAAGCTTGCGCTGGGAAGTCATCCGGAAGAAATGTTTACTGCTGCCGACCTGATCGTGGTAAGCCCTGGAGTGCCTCTTGAAATCAGGCCCATTGCCTCTGCAAAGGCAATGGGAATACCGGTTATAGGCGAACTGGAACTGGCCTATCGGATAATTCAGGGGTTAGGGGTTAGTGACCAGGGGTTAGTGAGAGACACGACGTCAATCCCCAATCCCCAATCCCCGATCCCTTTTCTGGCTGTTACAGGCAGCAATGGAAAATCGACCACTACGACCCTGCTGGACCATATGATGAAGAAGGCGGGCTTCAGTACAATTTTCGGAGGTAATATCGGGAATGCGCTGACAGAGGAGATATTTAAAATAGCAATGAGTAACGAGCAACGAGCAATTAGTAAGGGAGAAGGCTCATCCTTCATCCCTCATCCCTCATTGCCTGACTTTTTTGTTGTAGAGGTTTCGAGCTTTCAGCTCGAAGCTATTGACAGCTTCAGGCCCCACATAGCCTCTATACTCAATATTACCCCTGATCATCTGGACAGATACCATTGCATGACAGAATACCGTGATGCAAAGGCCGCTATATACCGGAACCAGCAAGACAGCGACTTCCTTGTATTGAACGCTGATGATCCTGAGGTGTCCGAGCTTTACAATCTGCATTTCAGAGAGGGAAAGACTGAGAGACCGAAGGTCTATTTTTTCAGCCGCAACAGGGAAGTCGAGGGCCTCTATTATAAAGATGGAAAGGTCTACTGCAATATGCCTGATATATCGTGCAATACATGCCTCATCAAGGCCGATGAAATCAGGATAAAGGGTGTCCATAACCTGGAAAATGCGATGGCTGCCTCGGCCATGGCCCTCCTTGCAGGCTGTTCCCTTGAGGCTGTTGCAGGAAGTCTGAAGGAATTTAAGGGTCTGGAGCACAGGCTGGAACTGGTAAGGGAACTTGACGGAGTCAAATATATCAATGACTCCAAGGGCACCAATGTGGGCGCTGTAGTGAAGTCCGTAGAAAGTTTCCCTGAGCCAGTGGTCCTCATAGCAGGTGGAAGGGACAAGGCCGGTGATTTTTCAGTGCTCAGGGAGCTGGTCTCTCAAAAGGTAAGGGCGGTCATCCTTATAGGAGAGGCCTCGGCCAAGATAAAAGATGCGCTGGGAGATGTGACAGACACGCTGATGGCCAAAGATCTGGCGGAGGCTGTTACGATGTCCCGCAAGATGGCGAAAAAAGGAGATGTGGTACTTCTGTCTCCTGCCTGTGCGAGTTTTGATATGTTCAGGGATTATGAAGACAGGGGAAGACAATTCAAAAAATTAGTTATGGAGTTAAAGGACAGCAATGCATAACAGCCAGGGGATGAAGATTCCTGTTGCCATGACTTATGACAAGGTCCTGCTTTTTATCATGCTTGTGATGCTGGCCTTTGGGGCGCTTATGATATACAGCTCAACTGCTGTGGTCACTCCGCTCCTTGCAAAAAAGAAGATAAGTGAATTCTACTATTTCAAAAGACATATGTTTACCGTGGTCATTGGGACTGTTGCCATGCTGATAGCTTACAGGCTGAAACCGTCCTTTTTGAAAAAGATATCGGTGCCTCTGCTCATATTTTCATTCATCCTCCTGCTGCTTGTCTTTCTACCCTATATCGGGGTGACCGCAGGCGGCGCAAGGAGATGGATAAGATTATGGCCGACGACCTTCCAGCCATCCGAGCTCGTGAAACTCGCCATGGTCGTCTTCCTTGCAAAATACATGTCAGCTGCGGATTACAGCACGGAGAATTTCAGGTCTTTTGTAAAACCTGTGCTCATAATGGCTGTTTTTCAGGGCGTTTTTCTTAAACAGCCTGATTTTGGCGCGACAATGAGTCTTGGCCTGCTGACCTTCGGGATGCTTTTTATCTCCGGAATGAGTCTGAAATATCTTGCATCTGTTTTGGTGCTTGCTATACCTGTCATAATAAAGCTTGTTATGGAGCCGTATCGCCTCAGGCGGATTACCTCCTTCCTTGATCCATGGAAGGACCCCCAGGGCAGCGGTTTTCAGCTCATACAGTCTTTTATCTCTATAGGAAGCGGAGGGCTTACAGGACTGGGGCTGGGGGAATCAAAACAGAAACTGTCATTTCTGCCGGCCTCGCATACTGATTTTATCTTTTGTCTTGTCGGGGAGGAACTTGGTTTAATCGGCGCAACGCTTGTCATAGTGCTATTTCTGGCGCTGTTTTTAAGGGGCATTACAGTTGCCAACAGGTCCAAAGACAGTTTCAATTATTACCTGGCTTACGGGCTGACCATGATGATATCGATACAGGCGCTTATAAATTTTGCCGTTGTCACAGGGATGGTCCCCACAAAAGGACTCCCCCTGCCGTTTATGAGCTACGGAGGTTCAGCTTTGCTGGTGAATATGGCTGTCATAGGATTGCTCCTGAGGATATCAAAGGGAGACGATGATGTGATTGTTCAGGACAACAGTCTTCTCATCGCAAAAAAGACTGCGAAAAGAAATATTTATGGCAGGAAGGGGTATCGGTGAAGGTCATGATAGCAGGAGGCGGGACAGGAGGTCATCTCTTTCCAGGACTGGCCCTTGCAGAGGAGTTCAAAAAAAGGGACAACAGCACCGCGATTGTATTTGTCGGGACAGAGCACGGTATCGAGGCAAGGGTGCTCCCAAGGGAAGGATATGTGCTGAAGTTTGTCAGAGCAGAGGGCATAGTCGGAAAGTCGTTTCTCAGGAAGGTGAAGTCCGTAGCCAAGGTATTCCTCTCGCTGCTGGATTCAAACCGGATACTTAATGAGGTCATGCCTGACTTGGTTATCGGGGTCGGAGGATACGCTTCAGGCGCTGTTGTGCTGATAGCCCATTTGAAATCCATCCCCACGATGATCCACGAACAGAATTCCGTCCCGGGGACTGCAAACAGGATATTGAGTCGATTTGTGGACCGGATCTGCGTCACATGCCAGGAGAGTCTCTCTGTCTTTCCCCTGGGCAAGGCGTTTCTTACCGGCAATCCCATACGGCCGAAGATACTCAGAGGAGAGCGCGAGGCAGCAGTGAGACTCTTTTCCCTTGATAAGGACATGTTTACCGTATTTGTCTTCGGGGGAAGTTCCGGCGCGCAGTCAATCAACAGGTCGATGGTCTCTGCCCTGAATTTTCTCGGTGATTTCAGGGAAAGGGTCCAGTTCCTCCACCAGACAGGTGAGAAGGATTATGAGAGTGTCCGCGATGCTTACAGAAAGTCCGGTTTTAAAGGGACCGTGGCGCCCTTTATCTACCAGATGGCTGAAGCCTATGCAGTAGCGGATATGGTCATTTCACGGGCAGGCGCAACAACCCTTGCGGAGATTACGGCGCTTGGCAAACCATCTGTCCTGGTCCCTTATCCGTATTCAGCAGGACGGCACCAGGAATTCAACGCGATCAAACTCAGGGAGATGGGAGCGGCCTTCGTTATTTTTGATAATGAAATGAACGGAGAGGTGCTTGCTAAACATATACGGGAGATGCTTGAAAATGGTCCGGTAGTAAAAGAGATGCAGAGGGCCAGCAGGGGCCTGGGAAGGCCCGATGCCAGCAACAGGATCGCTGACATCGCACTGAGCCTGATGAAGAATTATCCGGTGAAAAGGCGGCAAAAAAGGTGATCGGAGATGTTTGAAAAATACAGGGTGATACATTTTGTTGGGATAGGCGGTGTCGGGATGTCCGGTATTGCAGAGGTGCTTTTTAATCTGGGTTATGAAGTGAAAGGCTCCGACCTCAGGGAGTCTGAAACAACGAAAAGACTGGTTGCAATGGGAATTAAGGTATATATAGGGCACAGGCAGGAAAATATTGAGGGCGCCCATGTTGTGGTCATTTCATCTGCTGTGTCCGCTGATAATCCGGAGGTGGTCTCCGCAAAGCGGATGTCCGTTCCGGTCATCCCGCGAGCGGAAATGCTTGCTGAGCTTGCCCGTCTGAAATACAGCATACTGGTTGCAGGATCGCACGGCAAGACAACAACAACTTCCCTGATAGCTACAGTGCTGGGCAGGGGCGGCCTGGACCCTACGATCATCATAGGCGGCAAACTCAAGGGCATAGGAAGCAATGCGAAACTCGGGGAAGGAGCAGTTTCTGGTGGCTGAGGCTGACGAGAGCGACGGTTCATTCCTGAAGCTTTCCCCTACACTCGCGGTTGTGACAAACATTGACAGGGAGCATATGGATTATTTTAAGGATATGCAAAGCCTGAAAAGCGCTTTTTTGTCGTTTATAAATAAGATACCTTTTTACGGGACTGCCTTTGTATGCTGGGAAAATGATACGGTCAGGGAACTCATACCGTCTATCCACAGAAGATTTATCACCTACGGGCTTTCGGATGAGGCCGACATCTATGCTGCTAAGATCGAAAGAGGCTTCATGTCGAGCAGCTTTGATGTGGTCTATAAAAAAGACATGATCGGAAGATTTTCTCTTCCGGTCCCCGGCCTGCATAATGTGCTCAATGCGCTTGCCTGTATAGGAGTTGCGAGTGAATTGAAGATGGAAGCCTCTTCGATAATGGAGGCGCTGAAGTCCTTCAGCGGTATACACAGGAGATTTGAATTCAAGGGAGAGGCCGGTGGAATAAAGGTATATGACGATTACGGTCATCATCCGACAGAGATAAGGGCGACCTTGACCGCAGCATCAGAAAACAAAAAATATCTGAAGGACAAAGGCAGACTCTTTGTGATATTCCAGCCCCACAGATATACGAGGACCGCTGACCTCATGGATGTGTTTGCCGGGGCCTTCGCAGATGCCGATGTGCTGGTGCTGCTCGATATATACCCGGCAGGAGAGAAACCGATTGAAGGAATAACCTCAGATGTCCTTGCCGGAAAAATCAGAAATGAAAGGCAGTGTGACGTTATCAGGTCTGACAGGGAAGGCGCTGTAGAATATGTTGTCTCTGAGATTAAAAAAGGCGACATCCTTCTCACCCTCGGCGCCGGAGATGTCTGGAAGCTCGGAGCAAAAGTGCTTGGGAGGCTCAATGCTGATTAGCCAAAAGGACTGGGAAGATGGATTTAAAGGGACTTTCAACGGTGAAGTGGGATTTCTCATACCTATGAAAAACCACACCAGCCTGGCTATTGGAGGGCCTGCAGACGTCATGGTAAGCCCGGCTGACCCTATGTCGCTGAAAAATATCGTGCTGATGTTGAGGAAGAAAAATATGCCGTTTCTGCCGCTTGGCGGAGGGACTAATATACTCGTCCAAGACAGCGGGCTTGACGGGGTTGTAATAAATTTAAAGACATTCAGGATGATGCAGGTCATACGCGAAGAGGACAAGGATGTCGAACTCTTTGTTGAGGCAGGAGTGCCTCTGCAGATGCTTGTGAACTTCTGCAGGGAAAAGGGATACGCAGGCATTGAAGGCCTCACAGGGATACCCGGAACCTTCGGCGGTGCGATATGCGGAAATGCGGGCTCATACGGGTGCGAGATAAAGGACGTACTGAAGTCTGTTGTGATAATGTCCTCTGACGGCAGGCTTGACAGG
This sequence comes from uncultured Nitrospira sp., assembly GCA_963801505.1. GTDB lineage: Bacteria > Nitrospirota > Thermodesulfovibrionia > Thermodesulfovibrionales > UBA6898 > JAOUFP01. The sequence goes on along the minus strand of CAWDEY010000010.1, from coordinate 151,980 downwards.
CTTGATGCCAAAGACCTCGGGTTTGGTTACAGGAGGTCAGGGATAAAGCCTACAGATATTGTCTTAAACGCGAATGTCCTTATGCGCAAGGACGATAAAGGCCTGGTTGCCGGACGTGCGCAGAAATATCTCGAAGAGAAAAGGAAAACGCAGCCGATATCTGAGAGGTCCGCTGGCTGTGTCTTTAAAAACCCTGCCGGAGGATCAGTAGGCCCGGCAGGTAAGCTGATCGAAGAAGCAGGCTGCAAAGGCATGAAGGCCGGCAATATTGAAGTGAGCAGTATACACGCGAATTTCTTTGTGAACCGTGGAAGCGGTACAGCATCGGATTACCTGAGGCTCATGCGTGAAGTGTCATCGATAGTTGAGGAAAAATTCGGCGTTCTGCTGGAGCCTGAAATAAGAGTGATCGGAAGGGGATGAATATATGAGAAAAAGAAACCTCCTGGAAAAGAAGATAGGTGTTTTGATGGGTGGCCGATCAGCTGAGAGGGAGGTTTCGCTGAAAAGCGGGACCGCAGTATACAACTCCCTCCGCGGCCTTAAATTTAACGCAGTGGCGATTGACGCAGGGGAAGACCTCTGCACGGTTTTAAAGAAGCAGAAGATCGAGATCGCCTTTATAGCACTTCACGGCGGACATGGCGAAAACGGAGCTGTGCAGGGCATGCTCGAAATTATGGGTATACCGTATACAGGCTCCGGGATACTTGCCTCGGCCCTTGCAATGGACAAGGAGGCCTCTAAGAAAGTTTTTCATTATCACAATATACCTATGCCTGCATTTAAAATATTTATGAATAATGAGTTAAAAGCAATGAGTAAAAAATCTTCAGACTCATCATTCATCGCTCATCACTCATCACTGCCATTCCAAATGCCCTGGGTAATAAAGCCTGCTACAGAGGGCTCTAGTGTGGGCGTGGAGATAGTAAAAGACCTTTCAGGATTTAAGGCTGCTCTCAAAAGGGCATTTTCTTATGGAGAAAAGGTCATAGCAGAGGAATATATCAGGGGCAAAGAGGTCCAGATCGGCATACTGAACAACATGGTCCTTGGCGGTGTTGAAGTCAAACCCTCCCTTGAATTTTACAATTATGAGGCCAAGTATACGGCCGGGCTGACAGAGTATATCTTCCCGCCCCGGCTGCTAAAAAAAGTCTATGACACTGCAAAGGACAAGGCCCTGGAAGCCCATAAGGCGCTTGGTTGTAGCGGCGCAACAAGGGTCGATCTGATAATCGATGCCAAGGGCAGGCCCTTTGTGCTTGAAGTCAATACCATCCCGGGCATGACTGAAACAAGTCTGCTTCCGAAGATCGCCAAAAACGCGGGAATCGGATTTGGCGGACTTCTGACAAGGATACTTGGGGACATATGTTGAGAAAGAACAAAAAGACCAGAAAAAATGTGGCGGTCAACAGGCACAAGGCGGAAAGGTTTATTGCCGCCGCAAAATACTTCGGGTTTGTTGTGTTGCCTGTACTGCTGGTCGTTGCAGCAATCTATATGGCGTCGGGTATCGTAAAATCAGCCTTCAGGGTCAGGAGTGTTGTTATATCCGGGAATGAACACCTGACGGACGAAGAGCTGAAAACCATGGCAGGACTTGGCAATGACGATAATCTTATCACTCTCTCAGGCAGGAGTATATCCTCGAAGATGATGGAATCACCATGGATGCGTTCTGTGGATGTCAGAAAGGAATTCCCTGACAGACTCCTCATCCATCTCAGCGAAGCGGAGCCGTTTGCGCTGCTTGACCTGAAGGGTAAGCTCTTTATTGTAGATGACCGTGGGGCCATGCTGGAGGAACTCAGAGATATAGCAGTCCCGTTCCTGCCAATAATATCGGGCAACCCGTATCAGGAAAAAGACGCTTTCCAGGAGGCGATAATATTTGCAAAGGCGATAAAAAAGACCGGGCTGCTCGCCGGGAAGGACCACATAGAGATAATCTCGCATAAGCCCCAGGAGATGTCGGTGAATATCGACGGTATTGTTGTCAAGGTGGGTGAGGGAGAATACGAAGACAAGCTGACGAGGCTTAAAGATATAGAGGAAGAGATAAAGAACAGGCATATTTCCGTGGATTATATTGACCTGAGGTTTGCCAACAGGGTCTTGGTCAGCCCAGTGAACGAGGTGGTCAGATGAGTGGAAATCTGGTAGTAGGGCTCGATGTCGGGACTTCAAAGGTCTGTGCTGTAGTTGCGGAACTTAATGACAGGGGAGTCAATGTTCTTGGTATCGGGGAGGCAGCCTCAAAGGGCCTCAGGAAGGGAATTGTAATAAATATGGACGCAACAGCTGATTCCATAAAAAAGGCTGTTATGGAGGCTGAAAATTCCGCAGGCATAAGGATCAAATCCGTTTTAGCGGGGATATCGGGGACACATATAAACGGACTGAACAGCTATGGTGCGGTAGGCATACGCGGCAAAGAGGTGAGGCCTCTTGACAGGGAACGGGCTATAGACTCTGCGAAGGCCATATACATACCACTTGACAGGGAAGTGTTGCATGTCCTGCCCACGGAGTTCATCCTCGATGGACAGGAAGGGATTATGGATCCGGTAGGCATGGCTGGAGTCAGGCTTGAGGCCAAGGTGCATATCATAACCGCTGTTGCTTCTTCAGTCCAGAATCTTATGACCTGCTGTGAAAAGGCCGGAGTGGACATTATTGATATTGTTTTCAGCCCCATTGCTTCTGCCGGCGCAACGCTTTCCGGGGACGAGATGGAATGCGGGACGGTCCTTGTGGACATCGGAGGAGGTACAACAGATATAGTCTTTCTGAAAGGCCATGCCTTGCGCTATGCTTCGGTGCTCGGTGTAGGCGGAGCGCATGTTACCAATGATATTGCTGTCGGACTCAGGATAAACGTAAAGGAAGCCGAGAAGCTGAAGAGGTCATATGGGACAGCCTACGCAGGGATGGTGAATTCTAAAGATGAAGTGAGTATTAATCAGGCAGGAGGAAATGCAAAAATAATACCTGCGAAGTATATTTCCGAGATCATACAACCGAGGTGCGAAGAGATGCTCGGGATGATAGGCAATGAGATAAAGTCCTGTTTTGGCTATGAACTGGCGACCTGCGGCGTGGTATTTACAGGAGGTGCTTCTCTTCTGAGAGGGTTTGACAAGATGGCCGAGTCTCTCCTCGGATTGCCCGTGAGAATCGGGCGGCCTGTAAACCTCAAGGGGCAGATGGCCGCAGTGAGTAGCCCTGTCTATTCAACAGGCGCAGGACTTCTCACCTACGGAGAGGAGTCTTTGCATGACAAGGTGCCTCAGGCAGATGTTTTTGAGGATGCTGTTGCGAGGATAAAAGGCTGGTTCAATGGTTTATTAGGTAACAAAGTTCAAATACATCTAAATAACAGAAAAGAAAGGGGTATGTTATGTTTGAAATCGAGGAAGTAAAGGGGCAGAACGCCAAGATCAGGGTTGTGGGTATAGGCGGCGCAGGCGGAAACGCTATCAACAATATGATAGCCTCAAACCTGCATGGTGTGGAATTTATCGCAATAAACACAGACCTTCAGGTACTGGAGACGTCTCTTGCATCTGTGAAGATCCAGATTGGCAAGGAACTTACAAGGGGCCTGGGAGCAGGTTCCAATCCGGAGATCGGAAGACAGGCAGCGATAGAGGACAGGGCTGCTATCATGGAATGCCTTGACGGCTGTGATATGGTATTTATCACCGCAGGCATGGGCGGAGGAACAGGTACAGGGGCCGCGCCCGTGGTGGCCAGCATAGCGAAGGAACTGGGAGTTCTTACCGTAGGCGTTGTAACAAAACCGTTTTTCTATGAGGGCAAAAAAAGGGCGCAGAACGCCGAAGAAGGCATGAAGGAGCTTACCACCTGCGTTGATACCATGATTGTTATCCCCAATGACAGGATAAGCCTTGTTGTTGATAAGGGCACGCCGATGCTCAAATGCTTTGCAATAGCCAATGATGTGCTTAAACATGCTGTCCAGGGGATCTCTGATATAATCCTTGTGCCGGGTCTGATTAACGTGGACTTCGCGGATGTCAAGACCATCATGGACAGCATGGGCCGCGCGGTCATGGGCTCAGGCACGGCAAAAGGAGAAGGAGGCGCTTTCGAGGCCGCCAAGAAGGCGATATCAAATCCGCTGCTGGAAGACTCTTCAATTGAAGGCGCAAAGGGGATCCTGATAAATATAACCGGAGGGCTGGAACTCTCTCTGAGTGAGGTCCAGGCAGCTACGTCCCTTATCTACGATTCTGCGCATGAAGATGTCAATGTGATATTCGGGGCAGTCATAGACCCTGATGTTGAAGACGAAGTCAGGGTCACGGTCATAGCAACCGGCTTTGACAGCAGGAAAGAGAAGGTCGAACTGCCGCAGATCAGAAAATGGACTCCAAAGAAAGAACCTGTGCTCATGAAGGCCACAGAAAGGGTGCTTTCAAAGAGCGTTGATTATGCATACGAACCTGGTTCCCTGCCAAGGGACATGTTTAATTATGAAAATGCGGTTGATCTCCCTGCATTTTTGAGAAAATCAAACCTTAAAGAATTATAAAGCTCTCCTCAACACAAGAGGCTTCCGCCCCCCTGGAAGCCTCTTCCTCCTTTTTGGAGGCAAGAGACGTTCACACAGAAACAAACGCTGGTTTCAACTTCCGAAGGTGGTGATTAATAAGCTGTAAAAGGTGTTCTCTTTATTCTTCGAATCTCCATTTAAGATTGGCCACATGTTTGTCTATGTCGGCCCTAAGGGCGTTAAATGTTTCCAGGCTTAATTCGTAAGGCAGCCTGGTTTCCATTGCCGCCTCCAGCAAAACCAGTGCGAGACACCTCTTTTGTGGCGCCTGCCCATTTGTATCCGTATAAAACATGTAACTACTTTACAACTTTGTCCTCACGGAAGAAACCCTACCCAGGTAGGGGGTAAGAAACATGCCGCAGGCTCTCTGTGCAGTGGCCCATGAAATAAACACTATTGAGATCAGGTTCCATGCTGCTGAGTGCAAATAGTATTTAACGCTTTTTATATTCTTTGAAACTAACAATATTCAGTATATTTAATTGTCTCTGTTTCCGGCTCTGGTAAATCAATCAGAAGTACAATTCCATGATCTGAGTTATAAAAACAGGATGCAGGCTGAATGGAAAGCAATTATCCTAAAAAAGTGGCCTGTTTTCAGGACAAGGTCTTGACATTGACTGCACCTCCCAGTTGTATTTTCTTTTAAACGGTGATATATTTTCAGGCGTGTGACTATATCCTGTTCTGAAATAACTTAGGCAGGACAAATTTTATTTACATATGAAAAGGAGAAAGTATGCAACAAGTGAGAAAGTGGCATCTGGGCATAATGGTAATGAGTATGGTCCTTTTATTGATGGGGATGGGTACAGCATGGGGGGCAACAGCGACATATACGTCATCGACCGGGGAGCTCAAGCTTTTTCCGGTTGATGTCCCAGGCAGAGGTCTGTTTAATGCAACTCTCAGGTCAACCGATAGCTCCGGACAGGAATTTACTCTCCAGAGCGCAAAATCGGTCGCTTCAGGAACGGCGGTTGCTACTTATGATGAAGCCACTGGAACTTTATCGATCCCTGATCTTATCTGGTATGGATCGGGCAATACACCTCAATATGTGGCCGTTGATATGAAACTGGTAGCAGGTTCTAACCCGCTGCGGCTTCGGGTATTAGCTGTGCTTGGACAAAGCCTCGGGGAAGGAGCTACAGGCCCACAGGGCCCACAGGGTCTACAGGGCCCCAAAGGTGATACCGGAGCTACGGGACCAGCAGGGCCACAGGGGCCGATAGGACTAACTGGGGCTGCTGGCATCAACGGTTATAACTCTCTCATCAATGTCAATGTCTTACAGTATGGAGATCAAATCTGTATCTACGGTGGCATTTCATATGAGGTTGGTCTTGACCTCAATCGCAATAATGTGCTGGATTCTGGCGAGGTGACACATACCACCTATAACTGCATTGATTATACCCCTCCTGCCCTGAATTGATAGGAGCCCTGTCGGCGAGATTCATATCTTTTTGTAAATATCTCCTAACCTCTCTTTGACAAAGAGCGGTTAGGAGAATTTATTCTTAATCGCTTGAAAAATCGCGTCTTCACATAAATTTTTTCAGCACAGCTGTTTTGATTATTAAGCAGAGTTAGGGTTGCTTTTCGCTTTTTAGTTGCACCAATGTTGCACCCCATCCTCCGGCGTCTTCGGCAGCGGTTCTGAATGACGTGACCTCCGGCATTTTTTCAAGGAGCATATGGACTGTCTTTCTCAGGGCTCCGGTGCCCTTGCCGTGGATTACGCGTATCTCAAATATGCCTTTTTCCCTGCAGGCAGAAATATAGTCCTGAAGCAGCTCTTTCACATCTTTTGGATTGAAGGTATGCAGGTCCAATACCCCGTCCATGGGCAGTTCGATTTCATCCTCATCGGGCTTACGAAGCGCAGCAGATATCCGTTGCTCTTTTAAATTCATAAAGTTGATCCTTTATAGCACTTACTTAATACGCCCAGTACGGACCGATGCCAAGGCTGGACCGACTCCCTTCGAGGCCCAAATAGACGTTACGGCCGAAGAAGAAAGGAAGTCCCCAGTCGAACCAGCCAGGCAGATCCCCGCCGATATTGTTGAACACATTATTTGGAGAACTGAGGAGGCTGTATAAGTTTCCTATCTGGAATGGGACCACGCCACTTGGTGAGCCGGATGCCCCCACAGTGGTGGCGGAAAGGCTTATTATAGACGAGGGGCAGAACCAGGCCGCATTTGGAAAGGAGCAGTTTGGAAGCAGGGTTGTGGAGGGCCTGGGGAAAAATAGCGCGTTAGAGCCGGTGTCGATGAAACTGTCGTATATAGTGCCGTTGAAAATTGTGGTGAAGTCTCCATACTGATCGGCCGCGTATGTCGATACGGAAGAAGGAATGTTATTGGATTGAGTGCCGATCCCCAGGATGAGATTGCCGTTTACTGAAGGTGTGCCCTCAGCAGGTATGCCCGGAAGCTGCACTAAAACGCCGTTGTTGTCATTGGGCAGAAGCGCCACTGGATTCTGGACCTGCATGTCAAGGGTGACCGAACTGCCGGTACAGGTTGTTCCACTACAGGAGTAGTACATCCCGTTGCCGGTACGGATAGCGCACGCCGGACCGCAGTCCTGCGCGAAGAAGCCTGCTCCGAGGATCCCGTTGAATCCGGCATCTGCCGGACCTTGGTCTGCGTTTTGGCACGCCACAGGGGCAGTCCCGAACGTGGAGTCTATGACCTGGATCGGGACCTCAACCGCAGGCTCGTTCCCCAGAATTATGTCCGCCCTTTGAACGGGCCCCCAATTCGAAGATCCGTCTCCGAATTGCACGCATTCGGCAATCGAACCGGAAGCGCTGATCTCCTGCACAAGAGAAACGTTCAGGGCTTGCTTGAAGAGCCGCAGACCGTAACTTCCGGTATCCAGCAGGATGTCATTGATTGTCTGACACATTGAGGTGCCGGGGGTGCAGACCGTGACACTGACGCAAGGTTTGTTGAGGTATGAGTCGGAAGAGCAAAGCGACCCGTTTACAGTGATCGGCAGTACGTTATTTGCCTGCAATGGAGGAGTGACGGTAAACTCGGTTGACCAAAAGTAGTAAGTATCTAAACTGCCGGCAGGAGTTACAACAAGATAAAGAACATAAGTCCCTGAAGGTATAGCTGACGCTGATATGTCTCCGAATAATGACACATTTATGTTGCCGGAGGTATTGGCCACCCAGGGCGTGAATTCCGCTGAGACAGGTTGAAACCCATTTGATGAAGTTAGAATGTAAACATTATAAGGGTCTATTAAAGGAGCGTAGGTCCCATAGTAGATGTCCACCGGCCCTGAAAAAAGAGGAAGATTTATCTGCAAATTGATTGTACTTCCTCCATAGGCAATGGGGCCGACCCCGATTGGCTTGGCCTGAGAAGGATCTGTACTTGTAACCGGTAAAGCTATCGGACCATATGACGGGAAGGTCTGCTGTCCGGTTGGCACTGCCATTGTCAGAGCAAAGGCATTGTTCGTAATTACAATAGCACACACGAACAAAATGAAAGAAAAAAATCGTGCCTTACTTAATTTCATCGACGCTGACTCCGGGAGGGAGCAGGGACGGCGTATAGGCACGACCCTGAAGATTTCTCATATGCCCCCATTTCTCAACAACGACACCCCTTGTCTTTACCCGCAGACTTCTGCTGCCTCTAATGCGTGGGGTCCGAAGAAGGGCCTCCTGGTATTCTGTGGCGTAGGCACCGAGCAGTTGCTTGAGATCCGGATGGATGAGCCCTCTCCATGCGATGCCGAATACCACGCCTGATGCCGAAACGTATTCCCGCACGGCGGTCGACTCGGAATCGATTTCATGAACAGTGTATCCATTTCGGACTGTTGCCGAACGTTGCACAGCCGACAAGACCTTTCCATCCGAGGAAATTGAATCAACGGACTCGCCAAGCGTGGCCTGGACTTGCCGGGCCGTCGCAAATAAAACAGCAAAAAATCCGAGTCCTACAAACAGGACGTGTAGTTTTCTTTTCATGGTTACTTCCAAGTATTAAGTTTAACATAAGAATTCATAAATCGCATAACAGATGCAAATGGATAACTTGGCGTTTCCGGAAGAACGCGCAAGGGAAAAAAATGGCCCCTGAGGATTCCTGATATCATATAAGACCTACTATTCTTCATTGCTTTATTTCTTTTCGCCGTTGCGCGAAACCTACTGATGTTGCTTTTCCCTTTCTGTTTACTTCCCCTTACTATTAAAAAGCTTTAATATATATTATGCCAAATAAAGAAAGATTTTCCGCCCTTTCTTTCAGAGACTTCAGACTCTTCTGGTTCGGGCAAATCATATCCCTTTCAGGCACCTGGATGCAGTCAGTTGCGCAGGGATGGCTTGTCTACAGCCTGACAAAATCGCCTTTTTACCTGGGTCTGGTAGCAGCTGCCAGTTCACTTCCCATACTTCTTTTTACTCTTATCGGGGGTGTTGTGGCAGACAGATTTCCAAAGAGAAACCTCCTGCTGATTACTCAGGCGCTTTCGATCATTCCCGCAATCCTGCTGGGAGTTCTGACAAGCATGGGAATTGCTACTGTCTGGCATGTTGCTTTGCTGGCTTTTTCCCTCGGTACGATAAATGCCATTGATATCCCCACCCGACAGTCTTTTTTGGCAGAGATGGTAGGCAAGGGGCATATCGTCAATGCTATTGCCCTGAATTCAGCTGCTTTCAACGGTGCACGAATAGTAGGGCCCATGATAGCAGGTTTGACAATCTCTTATCTCGGGATACCTGCCTGTTTCTTTTTAAACGCCGCGAGTTTTGTCGCGGTCATAGTGGCGCTTTCGCGCATAAAGATAAAAGGTGAAATTAAAATCGGATCTGAGGGTATTTTAAAAGACTTCATGAAAGGCATTGCTTTTATGAGGGGCAGCAGGGAGATAATCCATGTGATGCTCCTTATCACTGTCTTCAGTCTTGTAGGACTTCCCTATATCAGCCTGTTGCCAGTTTTTGCAGGAGAGGTCTTTCATAACGGCGCCAAAGGTTTCGGTTTTCTTGTCGGCGCTTCAGGGACAGGCGCTTTGATTGCCGCGCTTTCCATTGCCTTAAAGAGGGACATAAAGGACAAGACAAGATTTATGTCTTTTGCCGCACTCTGTTTTTCATCAGCGCTTATTATTTTCTCATTATCCAGTATATTTATCGTTTCTTTGGTTGTAATAATGTTCGGGGGATGGGGGATGGTCAGTTACCTGGCGGCAGCCAACAGTTACATACAGGTTTCAGTACCTGATGAGCTGAGGGGCAGGGTCATGTCTGTTTATTCCTTTGTTTTCCTTGGCACTGTTCCAATAGGCAATTCAATCATGGGGATGGTAGCTGATAAAATAGGGACTACTCATGCTGTAACCGGCGCGGGGATTATCTGCATTATAGCCTCAGGTATCTTCGCAAAAAAATATCTCAGGAGAAAGTTGTCTTGAAAATTATTAAATGGGTAGCGAGCGATATTTCCCGTGGTCTCACAGATCTGATTTTCCGTCAATCCGGCTTGTCCTGAATCTATCCGGAAGGATTCCCGACGCGCTTCGCTCGCTTAAGGCGCCTACTTCTGGTGCGTGATTACATCAAGAAATAAACATTCAAATAGTCGACGTCTCTGCGGTCTGTTCCGCAGGATTCTTCATTAAAATTACTTCTGCCCTGACTTTTTTGGATGCTAAACAGATATAATATCTGGATATGAAAATACTTTCCATAGAAACATCAACAATGCTCGGCGGGGTCGCGATAGTCGACGAAGCAGCGGGACTTATCGCTGAGACAAGGCTTAATGTAAAGACAACACACTCTGAAAGGCTTATGACGGCTGTCAATAATACCCTCAGCCAATCTGAAATGACAATGGATGTTATAGACGCCTTTGCTGTGGCGATAGGACCAGGGTCATTTACAGGTTTGAGGATAGGTCTGAGCACTGTGAAGGGACTGGCTTATGCTACCGGGAAGCCTGTGGTTACTGTCCCGACCCTTGAGGCCTTTGCGTGGAACTTCCAATACAGCGTATATCCAGTCTGTCTTATGCTGGATGCAAGAAGAAGCGAGGTGTACGCAGCTGTATATAAATGGGAGAACAACAGCTTCAGGACAGTTATTGAACCCGTGTCAATCAAGCCTGAGGCCTTGCTTGAAAAACTGCAGGGTGATGTTTTATTTGCAGGGGAGGGCGCTCTTCTTTACAGGGAAAAAATTATCGGGGCCATGAAGGAGAAGGCTGTTTTCGCGGCGCTGGATAAAATGGTGCCGTCTCCTGCCAATGTAGCTATGCTTGGGTTGATAAAGGCCCTCAGAGGTGAATATACAGAAATTTCAGAGACGGTCCCGGTCTATATCAGAAGATCTGAAGCAGAGGTAAAATGGTCGGAAAAGAACTGAAGGGAATCGTCATTGGTGACATGAAGGTTGAGGACCTTCCTGAAATAGTCGGCATAGAAAACGCTTCTTTTAAAACACCCTGGTCCGAAACTCTTTTTTATAATGAAATATGCAAGAGCATTGCTGTTTCACGGGTCGCGAAGATAGATGGAAAGGTTGCGGGATATCTCTGCGCCAATGTGGTCCTTGATGAAGGACATATCCTTAACCTCGCAGTACATCCTGAGTACAGAAGTCTCGGGATCGCATCTTCTTTGATCAGGGAGATGATCGGGACCATGAGAGAAAGAGACTGCAGGTCTGTTTTCCTGGAAGTGAGGGTCTCAAATGAACAGGCGCGGAGTATGTATGAGAAATTCGGCTTCAGCCTCCTGGGAACTAGAAAAAATTATTATATCTTGCCTGTTGAAGATGCTGTTATCATGGTGCTTAGATTAGTCAGCTAGTGTAGTTTGTCCTACCCAAAAACGCGGTTAATCCGCCCCCGCAGTGTCATAAATGCCTTCAAAGTCTTTTAATTTCAACAGAATTTTACCATATGCCACATACATTTTTGACCACCAACTGCATGTTTTGATGCTTGTCCAGAAATTGATGGTGGCATGTATAAGGTGTTGCTGCAAAATACTTTTCAGTCATTTATGCCCATGCTAAATGCATTTATTGGGATAATCTACAGATGTTATCACAGGGGCCGACAGAGACAAATGAAGTGCCCTTATGCAATTATCCCGGTGCGCTCAGACTCCCTGCCCTGGTTATAGTAGTGTAGTGCGACCAGCAGCAGGGCCGTAATCAGATAGGCAAGCGCATAGGCTTTGGCAGCGCCAAAACCGAACTTGTTTTGAACACCCGCCGGAGTAATAATATAGGCATGAATAACGCCGAAGAAGGACAGGACAGAGGCGGTGGCTGTCCATAGCGCAGCCTTGATAAATTGCCTTTCAACCACAAAGACCATCATTGCCGACAGGACCATGCACGTGAGCATGAACCCCTGGCTAAGGGAGATGATGCCATAGACGTAAAGGTCGCTGCCGAATCTCGGTGCCATATCGAACAGGCTGGAGCCTGTCGTGCGCAGGGTTGTTTCTATGAGCAGCAGCGCCCACGCAGCGAGCGCCGGGACCAGTCCGATCGCCACCGCCACACTGTGTTTCTTGGGCACTTCCTGAAATGCCTGGGCCGTTATTATAAGCCCGATCCAGAGCAAAATACCAATCATCGCTTCTACCGGCACGATCCTGAGCACCAGGGTGACTCCTCCGATCAGACAGAGTATCGCAATGACAGCTCCATTCAATATTGAGTAAGCCCATCTTGCCCCCATGGCCTTCCAACCCGGATGGCCGATGTAAATCGTGGTCGGGAAAGGGCTTCCCAGGCAGGCTGCCAGAAGCGAGCCGAATCCGTTGACCAGAAGGGACGACCGTGTGTCGTACCGGTCGCCGGCCGCTTCCGCACTTTCGAGGTTCTGGAGTGAACCGACCACGTTGAACAATGCCATCGGGATTATAACGGAGAAATATTTCCATCCCTGCCCGTTTGCCAGAAAAGCGAGCATGTCTGAAAAAGCGGGCCTGGGGAAGTGGACCGCAAACTGGTATGGCTCCTGTAGCGGCTGAAAATACGGATAACCGGCCAATCTGAGACCCCATCCCATGGCCACGCCCAGAGCCACAGCGATGAAACCTCCTGGAAGTCCCAACGGCAATTTGATCTGTCCTCCATAGACAATAAGCACTAACAATGCAGGTACAACCGCTATAGCAGGCATAGCGAAGATCTGGAACACAAAACCCATGGATATGAAGGTCAGGGCAATTCCTGCCAGCGACGACAGCAGTGCGGCCCGCGGTGTATGCCTGCGTAGCCAGTCGCCCACAAAGGCACCGGCAGACTCCAGCACAGCACTGGCGAGACACGCGAACAGTCCGGCTTGCCAGGCAAGATTTGGGTCTTTTGTTTCATAATAAATCGGGGCAATGATCAGGAAGACGTAGGCAATAAGACTGACGGTGTTGATGCCGTAGGGCAAGGCTGTAACATCCGTCCGTCCGGTCCTGAGGGCCAGTTTTCTTGCCTGCCAGGCATAAAACGCGTTGCCAAAAAGGATCGAAAGCGCTGCTCCGGGGAGGATCTTTCCGTAAATAAGTTCCGACGGCATTCCGCACACTTTTCCGCAGAGGACCGCGATCAACATCAACTGCAAAAGATTGTCAACAAACAGCCCGAAAAACCCGTCAATGTCTCCGCGAACAAATCCCCCGAATTTCATAGATAATGTCTCCCTTTAGATCGCACCCGGTTATTAAATGGATAGCGAGCGTATTCCATGCAGCTTGCCGCAAGGGCAAGCGAGCGAATATAAAAATAAAATTTCATTGCATTGAGACGCCCCGTAGCTTGCTGAGGGGGTCTACAATAAGTTCCTGATAATATCAGATTGTTTTAGGGTCGTCAATGCCTCTGCAATCACCCGACGGAAAGCTCACAACAAGTTTTCTTCTGATTGCTGAGCTCGACGCAGTGTATTGGTCCCATTTGTCGGCTGACGCAGAGTCAACGGGACAATCAATATCTTCATGCTGTTTCACTGCTCAGGTACCGTATATCAGACATTATCTTCTATTTTCTCTTGCCGCTTTTATTAACATCTTTCATTTTTTTCAATCCTTCGGCTGCCCTGGTATTATCAGGGGAAATGCCCAAAGCCTTCTCAAGCAACCCCTTTGCCCTCACCGGATAGCCCAGTTCCAGGAAAACTAGACCAAGCTCCGTCAGATATATGGCATTGTGAGGTTCGAGCCTTCGGGCTCCTTCGAACTCCTTTTCCGCCCCTCTGAATTTATTTTGTCTTGCCAGGGTCAACCCATAATGATAATGATATTCAGCTATTGTGGCATCATAATATATTGCCACTTCAAAAAAATGTTCCGCACCCTGATAATTTTTCTCTGATAGGTAATTCCTCCCTTCTTCAAAGGCGGCCCTCGCTTTGTCCCGGACCGCTGCCAGCCTTGCAGGTTTGAGGGTCAATACCTTGTCGTATTCTCTTCTCTTTTCAGGGTTTGACAGGGTTGAGTATGCCACAGATATATAGGAGAATATACCGTCTAACTTGTCCTTAATAGAAGCAGCGCCAAGACAGGAGTGTACATCTGGATGATACTTTTTTACGGCCTTATGGTATGCCGCCTTAATTTCCTCAGGCGAGGCATTATCCTTGACCCCCAAAACGTCATAATGTTCGAGATGTTCATATTTGCTGTATGTATCCTCTATCATTTTTTTGGTTTCAGGATCTATCTTTTCTTCCTTTTTCTCCTCAAGTATCTCAAACACCACCTCCTCAGATACCCCAAGGTCGGCAGCTCGATCTTCCTGCAGCTCAAGCGTCCCTATCAGCGCTTCAACCTTCGTTAAAAGTTCCTCTTTCCTGATAGGTTTCTCCAGATAGTCGTCCGCATGATATGTCTTAATGACATCGAATTTATATTTCAGCCCTTTATAAATACCTGACATGATAATAATCTTTGGGGGCGTTTTCAGGCCTGTATCTCCCTTGACTTTTTTGCAGAGCTCGAAGCCGTGTATACCCGGTATGAGCCCGTCGATGATCGCCAGATCAGGGCTTTCATTAATGATTATCTGGTAAGCTTCCTCGCCGTTGTTGCTGGTTATGATGTTAATATCCTTATAATACCTGAGATAGGCATTAATCATGTTCAGGATATCCTGGTCGTCATCGACAATTAGGACCTTCATATTTCCTCCGAATCCTCCAGTTTATCTTACGGGTTGCCCCTGGCCACGACCTTCACACGTGAAAGATATCCTGCCAGTCTCTCCTTCAGCTCCGACACAGTGTCTTTATCTCTCCTTCCGGCCGCTTCTTCTATATCCCCTCCTATCACGGTTATACCATCAAAACCGTATCCTCCGCCGGAGCCCTTCATGCTGTGGCCGAGCCTGAGGATTTCCTGAAGGTTGCCTTCGATCAGGAGCCTGCCTATCTCCTGTACATCCTTTTGCCGGTTTTCAAGATATCCGGGGATAAGGTCCGCCAGATCCGGATCGACATAAACGACTATTTCCCCCTGCTGTTGAGCATCCACACCGGTTACCGGCTCTTCGTCCAGATATTTATGGATGACAGAGAGCAATGCAATTTCCTTCATCGGCTTCCCTATATAGTCTGTACATCCCATATCTATGCATTTTTTGATTTCATCCGGTCCCCCGTGTGCCGTCATAGCTATTATCGGCACCGTTGGAACTCCCTCAAGTTTCCGAATTATCCTCACCGCTGTATAGCCGTCCATTACCGGCATTTCCATATCCATAAGAATCAGGGAGACCGTCTGGTTCTTGAATGCGGCTATAGCCTCTACCCCGTTATTTGCGAAGACCACTTTGTACCGGCCTTCTTTCAAGAGATAATTCTCCACCAGTTTCCTGTTGTCTTCAACATCATCAACCATCAGGATGGACACACGCCGGTCAATCCACCTGTCGAGGGTCTCCAGAAGAGCCCTCTTGTTTAACGGTTTTGTCAAATAATCGTCCATTCCCATCTCAAGACATTTTTCCCTATACCCCTTCATAGCATGTGCTGTCAGGGCTACAATGGGAATCCTCTCACCACCGCGTTCTGCCTGCAGCTTCCTGATGAGCCCCGTTGCCTCAAATCCGTCCATCTCAGGCATCTGGACATCCATCAGGATCACTTTGTAACTGTATTTCCTGACGGCCTCAAGTGCCTCCTTCCCATTTTCCGCTATATCTACGGCAAAGCCAGCTTTCTCCAAAATCTTCCTTGCAAGGTTCTGGTTATCGATATTGTCTTCTACAAGCAGGATCTTAAGATGGGGCATGCCACGGTCAATATTTCTGTCAGACGCCCGTTGTGCCGGAAGATCGCCACTGTCCTGTTGATACGAAAGGGTGAGTGCCACATGAAACGTACTTCCTTTGCCGACTTCGCTTTCTACCCATATCTCCCCTCCCATCAATGCCACAAGGGACTTTGCGAGGCTCAACCCCAGACCTGCTCCACCGTATCTTCGGGTTGCGGAACTGTCTGCCTGGGTGAATTTTCCGAATATCTTCTTTTGATCTTCACTGCTTATACCGGCCCCCGTATCCGTGACCATGAAATGAAGTCCAACCGTCCCCTCCTTACCTGCCGCCTTCGATGTCGCATGATCCTTCATGACTTCAACCGATATCTCCCCTTTTTTAGTAAATTTAACGGCATTGTCCGCCAGGTTCATCAGCACCTGACGAAGGCGTGAAGGGTCCCCAAGGACAACTGCGGGTATGCCGGGACCGACCGAACAAATGAATCCGATGCCCTTATCCAGGGCAGGATAAAACAAAACCTCTTCCACTTCTTCGATCACGTCCCGAAGCCTGAAGGGGACGGTATCGAGACTGATCCGGCCTGCTTCCATTTTCGAAATGTCGAGGATATCGTTGATGATAGAGAGCAGTGCCTCAGAGTTTCTCTGCACTATTTTTAAATACTCACTCTGTTCTGTCGTTAACTTCGTATCGAGGGTCAAACCGGTCATGCCGATTATGGCGTTAAGAGGGGTCCTTATCTCATGACTCATGTTGGCGAGAAATTCGCTCTTTGCCTTGGAGGCGGATTCAGCTGCTTTCAGGGCACTCCGGAGCTCTTCTTCTTTATCCCTCACAGTTTTAACGTATTTCCGATAGGACCTGCTTACCGAGTCCAGCGTTTCCGAGTGTTCATCCTTCAGGTGATTTTGGAAGGCAAGCCATTCATCGGCCGTCAGTTCCCTGGCGAATTGAGCACTCACCCTGTAGAAAGGCTCAAGAAATTCCTCATTGGTCATCTCCTTTTGGCCATCTACTACAACCAGTTCAAGCTCCTCAAAATTCTTACAGATGATAAGGCTGATGCTCTCACCTTTGGTCAGCGGACTTTTGCTCCAAAATGCAATACCGCCCTCCGAGATATCGGAGATCTGGAATTTATCGCATTTGCTCTGGACCATTATTTTGGTGAACACGCTGGTTTGTATCCTTTTGTACCTTCTTCTTTCCATTGGTCCTTATACCATTAATGCAGGTCTAGTTAAATTCATAATGTCCTAAATTCTGTTTGGCTGAGACAACTTCTACTCCGTTTTTGACCCTTTCTTTTCCCCTCATACAGTGCAGCGTCAGCTTCGCTGAATAATCTATCGTATGTGTATGAGAAAAGAACCGAGGAAGGTATTTGTTTGCAAATTCACGTGATTGCATCTCAGTCCCCTTATTTAGGTTATACCATGATTCTCTCTGCGTTACAATCATCAGGGATGTGAGGACTTAAAAAAAAGTTCACGATTATTGTCACGTGAAACTTCAGCAGGGTGAAGTCTTGAAAAGACTTATTATACCAATACAACATCTTGGCCAAAATCCTGCACTTTTGTGCTTCTGGCCTTCGGACTGTTAATATAACTACCTATGAATCAATCCCAAGCAAATCAGGACCTTATATTCAACACCCTCAGGACTGTCTTTGGTTTTCAGACCTTCCGGCCTGATCAGGAAGCGATCGTAAGTAACATCCTTGATAAAAGGGATGTCTTTGCGGTGATGCCTACAGGCGGCGGTAAATCCTTATGCTACCAACTGCCCGCAGCACTGATGCAGGGCACTGTTGTAGTTATAAGTCCTCTCATCTCTTTGATGAAAGACCAGGTGGATGCCGCAGTTGAAAACGGGATGCAGGCTGCTTTCATGAATAGTTCAATGAATGCCGCGGAGGTAGCTGAAGTATATCGCATGCTTAAATACAGCAAGATTAATCTGCTCTATATTGCCCCGGAGAGGTTTGCGATGCCTCACTTCATAGAAAGGCTCAAGACTGCCGACATCTCCCTCTTTGCAATAGATGAGGCCCATTGCATATCTGAATGGGGCCATGATTTCCGTCCTGATTATCTCAGTCTGTCTCTCATCCCTGAGATTTTCCCTGAGGTGCCGGTTGCTGCCTTTACAGCAACAGCGACCCAGAAGGTGCAGGAGGACATCATCGGCAGGCTCGGGCTCAGAAGCCCTCATATTGTGCGCGCATCGTTTAATCGTCCGAACCTCTTCTATGAGGTAAAGCCGAAAGCCAAAGTAGAATCCCAGATACTCGAATTCCTCAGGGAACATCCGGCTGAATCAGGCATTATCTACAGGACGACCCGCGATTCTGTTATGTTAACGGCTGATTTCCTGAAAGCAAAGGGGATCGCTGCTCTTCCCTACCATGCAGGATTGTCTGCTTTAGAGCGGAGCAGGAACCAGGAATCCTTCAACAAAGACGAGGTCCAGGTTATGGTGGCCACCATCGCCTTTGGCATGGGCATAGATAAATCCAATGTGCGCTTTGTAATACACGCCGACCTGCCAAAGAATATTGACGGTTATTATCAGGAGACAGGACGTGCAGGCAGGGACGGAGAGCCTGCGCGCTGCGTACTTTTTTTCAGCAGGGGAGACATCCCCAAGATCCGCTATTTCATCAACGGGATTACTGACGACAGGGAACGTTTTATCGCGATTGAGAAGCTGAACCAGACAGTTGGCTATGCCTCGCATAATGTATGCAGGAGAAGACAGCTTCTGGGCTTTTACGGAGAGGACTATGGCGAGGATAATTGCGGGGCCTGCGATATCTGCTCAGGCTCAGCAGAACAGATCGACATCACAACCGACGCGCAGATAATACTGTCCGCTGTCTCAAGGACAGGTCAGCGGTTCGGGATCGGCCATGTTATTGATATTGTTATTGGCGCTGATACAAAACGCATCCGGGAACTCAGGCATAACGAGATCAAGACCTATGGCGCAGGCAAAGGCAGGGACAAAAAATACTGGAGGAATGTTGTTGATGAACTCATTGCGCAGGAGGCGCTGCTGCAGGAAGGCGACCCTTACCCTGTGCTAAAGATTCCTGAAAAGGGGTCTGATATCCTCTTTGGCAGGGAAGGCATCATGGGCCTGAGGAAAGAAGAGATAAAGTCAAAGGCAGACAGGGGCACAGTTGAGACTTCGGGCTATGACAATGCTCTTTTTGAAAGGCTCCGCAATGTCAGAAAAGGCCTGGCACAACAGCAGCAGGTACCACCCTATATCATATTTTCAGACAAGACCCTGCATGAGATGTGCAGGCGCTTTCCCTCGACATTGTCAGAAATGGAGAAGATCAGCGGGGTAGGTGAAACCAAGCTGGAACGTTATGGCAGGGATTTTATCAGGGAGATAAAGCAATACCTTGAGGAAAACCCCGGAATAGCTGTTGCTGAAAAAGAGGCCGTGTCTACTGAGCCTGCCAGTCCTGCGCAGAAGAGGAAAAAAGGTGAAACAGTCGAAGAGACCTACGCGTTTTTCCTTGGAGGGATGTCCCCTGAGGACATTGCAAAACTGCGCGGCCTCACACCTTCCACAATAGCCTCTCACCTGGAACGCCTGATTCTGGAAGGCCGTGACATTGATATGGACCGTCTTGTAGATCCGGGGAAACGCGTGATGATAGAGAAATATTATCTATCCGTCAAAGGGCAGGACCTAAATTCTGTTGTGGAACATTTTAATGGAACAGTAAGCTTTGAAGAGGCCAGGCTGGTAAGGGCAAAGCTACAGCGCAATTAAGGTACACTAAGGTTCTGATAATTTAATGGACGTTAATCAGACAGGGCAACCCCATAGGGATTGCCCCTACGATTTATGATTTTTAGCCTTGTGTCTCCGCCTGTTGTACCCTTTGAAAATCTAAGGTCTCCGACCGAGGGAGTGCGTTAAGGAGATGGATAGCGAGCAACGTGAGACGATACGTTTAATATCTTCGGAATCCAAAGTGCGAATGAGTAAATATAAAGGTAGAGCAGGTGGAATTCTTTAAATCGATGTACACATTATTTGAACTCAGAAAGAGAAATAGTAAAGGCTTCTGAGTATCTCGCTTTTGGCTGTTGCCCGTACTTATCCGCCTGAGCGTTTCGGCCTGTAGCCCATCTTTTCAAGCGTCAGCATCAGCGCATCGCGGTGGTCGCCCTGGATTTCAAGGCAGGCATCCCTGCACGTGCCGCCTGTGCCAAGTCCAGCCTTTAATTGTCTGAGGAGCGCCTCCATGTCCTTCTGCGCCATGCTTAGGCCCTCAATTACAGTGACAGACTTTCCGCCCCTTGCCTTCCGGTCAAGGCGAACGGTCACTTTTTGCAGCACGGGCAGCACACCTTCATTTCGGGTCTTATCAGCGGACTTTTCCTTCCTGGGTACTGCCTTTTCTGTTGAGTATACTAATTTCGATTTTTCTTCAGTCATGATCTTATTGCAGCATGTCCGGTCTTATTTATAGTCTCTGTATAAACTCGTAATTTGTCATCCTCGGGCTTGACCCAGGGATCCGGAGCCTATTAAAAGACTGGATTCCCGCTAACGACCTGCGGGAATGACGGGTAAAAAAATGACTGCTTTATACACAGACACTATTTCTGTCCGCTGGTTTTCACTCTCCTGAATTTTATAGACTTTTCAGCTATGACAGGCCTCAGATCCAGTTCATCACCGGAAACAGTGAACTGATATACGACCGCATTTTGCAGCCAGTCCTGACCTGAGGGATCGAGATTAATCATAACAACATTTTTGCCCACCAGTTCAGGATAGTTTTTTCTGAGCAGTTCTGTCTCCTCTTTTGACAGCGCTGTTTTGAACTTCAATCTCTTGCCAGGCAAATCAGATATGACAACAGTGCCGTCCGGAAAGAATTCCATCTCATCAGAGAGATATTTTTCAGGTCCATTTTCCTGGGCTTCCAGTACCTGCCATTTCCCCTCCAAGGGCTTCTTTACGTCCGAAGTCTTACATGAAAACAGGCAGGACAGACACAGCATACATACAACACAGAGCAGCTTTTTCATACGGTTCCCTTTCTCCTCTTCTGAACAGGTGAAATGCGGCTTTACTTTTTCCACCTGACATAAGGCAAAAAATATATACCATTATAACAGAGGAGGGGCCCTCGATGGATATTAATCAGGAGGTCGGCCCGGGCTTAACTTTCAGGGTAGGTTCCAGTTAAACAGCCAAGGATTCGATATGCCAATGAGCAGGTATATCACTACAAAAAGCAGCAGGCAGAACAATAAGATAAAGAGAGAGACTAGAGGCCTTCTATAAATGAAAATGGCGAGAAGAATCAGAACAACAATGGCTATGACAGGGTTTGATTTTGCAGAAAAAACAATATTTACCAAAATATTGTTGAGAAAAGTTGCGAAATACATAGAGACCTCTTTTGAAAAAATATATTATTATAGTCAGCGAATTTCCAGCAATAAAATTGCAATGGTCTACCACATCTACATTTTACTGATAACTATTCACTTTTTTTTTTAGCCTTACTCAAAGATTACGTAGCCCTTTGCAGCAACAGCTCTTTTCCCTCTGATGCCGAGGGCTTCAATACTGCTGATCCTTCCTTCCCTTCTCATCTTGAGAATCCTTTTTACTGTTTCGGGTCCGATGCCAGGCACCCTCAGAAGGGCCTCTCTGTCTGCTGTATTGATTCGCACTGGATAATATTCCGGATGGCCCTCTGCCCAGACCTGCTTGGGGTCCTGATCAAGTCGCAGATTGCCATCCCTGCCCAGCAGGATATCTCCTTCAGTGAAACCGTATTTCCGCAGTAGAAAGTCGACCTGATATAACCGATGCTCCCTCATGAACTGCTCGCCGGGGTTTGTGAGAAACTGCCTTTCACCGGGTATATCAGGGTTGCCAAGACCTTTTTGATAGGCTGAAAAATAGACCCGCTTGAAATTCAGGCGTGTGTATAAACCGGACATGTAGTGAATGATCTCTGAATCAATCTCATCAGATGCTCCGACTATGAATTGGGTCGTACACTTGACCTTCGAAAACTTCATTCCCTTCCCTGTGAGTTTTCCCATCAGCTTTATCGGTCTTATGATGTCTCTCTCATAATCCTTTTTGCCTGAAAGCAGCTCGAAGTGCCTTCTGCCCGGGGTCTCGATGTTCAGTGATACAGCGGTTGAAAGAGACAGTGCCTCCTCAATTGCGGCATCCGATGCGCCCGGTATTATCTTCAGGTGTATATATCCCCTGTATTCATGCCTCCCCCTGAGGAGACGGGCAACGGTATTTATCCTGTCCATGGTATAGTCCGGATTATTGATGACAGCAGAACTAAGGAAGAGGCCGAAGACCTTTTTCCTCCTCACATATTCCATGAATACACTTGCGACCTCTTCAGGACTGAGGCTGCAGCGTTGCACGTTTGACTCTGAGCGGAGGGGGCAGTACCTGCAATCGTTGGCGCAGGCGTTAGAAAGGAGCGTCTTGAGGAGGATGGAATATCCGCCCTGGGGAAGGGCCACAGGATAGAGCCACTTGCCGTCCAGTCCTCTTCTGCGGCGGTCGTCTTTATTGCTCCCGCAGGCGCAGGCAAGATCATACTGCGAATCCGCGGAGAGGACCTTGAGTTTTTCGATAGTCTCCATGGGGAATTATATCATACACCGTGTGCCTTTTTTTCCGGATTTGACGCCTGTATGTATCAGGATTTGGGCGGTATGATATACTTGAATTATGAAAAAGGTATATATCAATGTTCAGAAGGAATTTTGCGGTGAGTGTTCGCTGGCCCTTATGCATTTTATCGGGAAGATGAAGGGCGTTGCCTCAATTACTGCCGAGGATGGAAAGGTCGCCATAACCTTTGATGATTCAGTAGTCCCTGAAGAATTGCTCCTGAAACTTACGGTGGAGAATATAGAGAGGATGGGATACAACATTATCAAAGGTGAAACTTAAGTGCAGCGTGCTGAAACAGGGGGATATCTCTTTCTTTAATGAGGAAAATCCATTCTTTACAGCAACGGGTTTCCTTCCTGTGGTTGTACTTCTGCTTGGCGCGTTGCTATGGCTGCTTGCTTGTCTGGTGGCCTTCAGCATTATGGAAGGTGCACGTGGGATTACACCGGGCAAGTGGGTCTTCGGCATACGCGCACTCGGGATTGACCTTCAATACTGCGGCTTCTGGCGGGCGCTCGTGCGAAACCTGCTGAGGTTCGTAGACGGTTTCATTAATTTCCTGGTGGGCATTATGTTTATTGCACTGACCGAACACTGGCAGAGAATTGGAGATCTGGCTGCCCGAACAGTTGTAGTGGATGTGAGAAAAACTCCGGATTAAACTCAAGGAGGAACACAGGTTCACAAATCAACCGGCCAGTCCTTCAGGCCTTCAATAATGTAAAGATGTCACAACAAAGACAGCTGTGCCGTCAGGTCTGTCCACAACAATTTCATCACCCTCTGACACGCGCAATAAGGCCTTTGCCATAGGAGAATCAATACTGATAAAATTTCTGACAGGATCAATCTCATCAGGGCCGACTATGCGATATTGGTAAGGTTTACCGTCAGCATCCTCAATATCAACCCATGCGCCAAAGAACACCTTTGAAGTATCATCGGGTATCCTGTCTACTACAATCAACTCGTTGAGCCTCTTTGTAAGAAAACGCATTCTGGAATCAATCTCTCTTAACTGCTTCTTCCCGTAAATATACTCTGCGTTTTCAGAGCGGTCCCCCATAGCAGCTGCTTCAGCAACGGCTTGGGTCACTCTGGGCCGTTTGACTTTCCAAAGATATGAAAGTTCCTCGCTCAGATGCCTTTGGCCTTCAGGTGTGATATATGGTGAGACACCGGCTTTATTATGTAACGGCCTAGTCATATTTTCTCGATCAGAGCGGTTATTGTCAGGCCAGTTATTTTGAAGCTATAGCAGCCATTTCATATTGTATGGCGACTTCGTAGGTGATAGCAGAGTGGCCTGCGGAGGGACCATTGCCTTCACAATTGAGTTCTCCTTTTGCTGCCTCTTTGCGTTTCTGGACCATTGTCTTTATGACCCGGGTGAGATCGAATCCGCCATCTGCACAGTCCCTGTTGACGCAGTCTACCCTGAAAAAAGCATAACTGTCCGGAAAGAAATTGACTGTCCGGATCAACGCTTTATTGAGTCCGACCTGATTATAAATCATGTTGACTACGATGTTCTTGACTTCAGGGAAGTGCTCAGACACTGAACCTGCTTCAACTCTCTGATGCAGCCTTTCATTTCTGGCCGCATTTTTTCTGCTGTTGGCATTGTATTTCATGATCCTCCCCAATAAAAAAGGCCCCCTCCTTATTACAGAGGGGGCCTTATTCAGTTAATTACAGTTTAACCACATTGATTGCCTTAGGGCCTTTTGGGCCTTTTTCAGTATCAAAGCTTACCCTGTCGCCTTCAGCAAGACTCTTAAAGCCATTGCCCTGGATCGACGTGTGGTGAACAAATGCTTCACTTCCGTCTTCACTTGCGATAAAGCCAAAACCTTTGCTGTCGTTAAACCATTTTACAGTTCCTTCTGCCATTTCATATACCTCCTTCTCTTTAGACTAAATTTCAGAAGGCCTAAAACAAAAAAGGCCACAAAGTCAAAAAGTCTTTGTGGTCTCCTAAACTCAAAAAACTTCTAAAATTCTATTTGTACAATAGCATACCCCCGGGCAGTTCGTCAAGGAAATAATAACGCCATTGTTAAGCCTAAGAGCTAAGGAACATACTGCTTAATAATTGCAGAAAGGTTTTTCTCTTAACAATGCGTCCGTTATTATCTCCGGATCTGTTATTTTCCAGATACGTTTCGTATTCCTTAAACGCCTCGGTGAATGGGACCCCCAGATAATTGGCATATCCCCTGATATACCCACGCGAGTATACATCAGCTGGAATTTTCGAGAAGTCTCCTTCTTCAATAGCCTCCAGATATCTTGAACATATGCAGGTCGCCAGTGAAACATCCCCTATTTTCAACCCGGATGACTCCCTGGTCTCTTTCAGCCCCTTTGCCATAGGCTATAAACTTAGCAAATATGTCCGGAAAAATAAACTTGAAGTTCTAATATGAGGTAATCTTAAATTTGAGTTTGATGTCAGTGTCTGCAATTACTGCTTACTTTTCACTGTTTTTATTATAAAAATAGTATTAAAATAGAACCCGGCAAAACTAATTATGAGGGTTAAAATGCAGCTATTTTGTTTGAACGCCAAGACAATCGCAGACGCCTGGTTTCAGCTTATCTACAATATCTTTGATAATTCCTACACGCAGAATATCCAGAAGGGCTCTTTCGAGAAAGAGCAGTATCGTCTTCAGTATCCCGGAATAGCCGTGTTTATAGAGCATCCGGGAGAGGACATGGTCCCCATAATACCACCGGCTCTGGGTATCCCTTCGCCCACAACAATGGAATACATTGAGAATTATTTTGCGAATTATCTAATGGACCCCCAGTTGGGCGAGAATGAAACATACAAATACTCAAGCAGAATACACAACCCCATGCCCAAAGGCGGAACACAGCTGGAGAGAGTCATTGATACACTTAAAAACACGCCCCTGACTAATCAGGCGATAGTTGAAATAGGCTCTCCTGAAGACCATGACGTCTGCATCGGAAATGACGGCAATCTCGATCCTCCATGTTTGAGGCTCCTGGATTTTAAGGCGGTTCCTAGTGGTGATGAACTGCTTCTGACTGTCACAGCCTATTTTCGATCATGGGACCTTTGGGCCGGGTTTCCGTCAAATCTTGGAGGGCTTGAGCTTCTAAAGCAATATGTCGCAGGAGAAACCGGACTGAAAAGCGGTCCGATGTATGCCTACAGCGCCGGGGCGCATATATACGGCTATCAGGAAGAGCTGGCAAAACTGAGGACATTGCGTAAATAAGTAAGTAAATTTTCCTCTGACGCTCGTCCCATACCTGATATGCACTATTCACTGTTTTTTTGTTGCTGCCTTCACTATAAACTGTGAGTTTTCTTAAAATCGATAAACCCGCGTTCTACGTCAGTGTTCACCAGTTCAACGGTCAGCTTGTGGCCGACATCCATGTCTTCAAAACCGCTTATCAGCCTTCCCTCAACAGGCGGATGCAGGAGACGTACCCATGTGCCTTTTGAAGCTGCGCCTGTGACAATAGCCTCGAACCGCTGCCCGATTTTTGCCTCCATCAGCATCGCCGCAGCGGACTTCCTGACCTGGCGTTCGACTTTATTCGCCGAGTCCTCTTTTTCTGTGCACTGCTTTGCCAGTTCCTCCAGTTCTTCATTCTTATAGGGCAGAGAATGACTGTTCAGCGCGGCCTTCAGCAGACGTTGAGTGATAACATCCGGGTATCTTCGGTTCGGGGCTGTGGAGTGGGAATAGTCCATTACTGCAAGGCCGAAATGGCCGCTCGAACTGTCCCCTGGGAGAGAGACAGTGTATTCACCGCGCCCCATCAGCTTGATGACAGAGAGTGAAAGGTCGGGAAAGCGGAGCGGGTCAGCCTCCTTGGCCCGCACCAGAAAATGCTCCAGAGCCTTTGAATCAGGCTTGGCAGGCAGGCTGTAGTGCATTTCAGCAGCGAGTTCAACGATCCTGGCCCACCGCTTTGGGGGTCCTGACCACACGCCGCAGTGAAGGCAGATTTCTGGAGGCGAGATAACGCGCGGTAACGCCGTTTGCCCCAATCATAAAGTCCTCAATAATGTCTTTTGCCCTGTTCTTTTTTTCTGCCTCAATGTCTCTCAGTTCGTCCGCTTCAAAGACCATGCGTGGCTCTATTGTTTCAAGACTAAGCGCGCCATGCTCGTGACGGAACGCCTTCATCTTCTGTGCCGCTCTGTCCTGGAGTTGAAGGTTTTCTGCCAGACCTTCAACTTCGCTGATCCCTGCAGGCATCGGCCCGATCCCTCCAGCCAGGCAGCAACGCTGTTATAGGCGAGCTTCGCATGGTTGTAGACCAGAGCTCCATAGACATCAGAGCTCAGAAGCGATCCTTCTTTGGAGATGACCATCTCGACAACAATGGCGCAGCGTTCGGATTTATAATTGAGAGAGGTCAGGTCTGTCGAAAGCTTCTCCGGCAGCATTGGAAAGATCATTGCCTCTGTATAGACCGAGGTCGTGTTCTGACGAGCGTGCCCGTCGATTGCAGAGTCTTTTTTCACAAGGGCATCCACATCAGCGACAGCTACAAATATCTTCACAGAGCCATCAGGCACAGCCTCCGCAACCGTAAGCTGGTCGAGATCGCGGGAATCATCGTTGTCTATCGAGCACCAGACAAGGTGCCTCAGGTCCTTTGCCGGCTTCTCAGCCCTGGTCGCCGGCCCGTGGATGCCGTCCAGTTCAGCAAGTGCATCGCGGGAGAAATCCGGGAGCAGCCCCCGTTCTATCATGGCGCGGCGCGCGATTCGCTGCAGGTGCGCACGGTGCTGTCTGTCGTTTGTATCTGTCATAAATGCTCCTTTTAGAAATAATTTTCATCACCAGCCCTTATAATTTATCATTATAACAGCCTGGGCCGCTACAGAATTCACATGTACATAAATCGAAGAGTCTTACCCTGCCTCTGGCAACTGATCTTTTGAACTTTTGAAAAACTCCGGCTGTGCCGGTATAATATCCTGAAACCGATAATTTTGAATGCTGCAGATAATTATTATATGCCGGCCGAACAGTTACAATCGTTATTTTCAGGGAGCGGTGAAATTGCTGTGACAGAAAAAAAAGACCATAACCAGATCATGCAGGATTTCAGAGTGCGCAAGTCCCGTCAGGTCCGCGCTATAGCAGCAGCACTGCTGCTCATTATTTTTCTTGCCGTTATATACAATCGACCCGGCC
Organism: uncultured Nitrospira sp.; assembly: GCA_963801505.1. Lineage (GTDB taxonomy): Bacteria > Nitrospirota > Thermodesulfovibrionia > Thermodesulfovibrionales > UBA6898 > JAOUFP01. The sequence goes on along the minus strand of CAWDEY010000010.1, from coordinate 124,211 downwards.
CCTTTCGGAAACTTATCGAAGAACACCATCTTTTCGATTCAGGTCATGGTCATCGCAGCGTTTATCGGATTCACCTCTGCCAACTGGAGATGCCCCTCGTGCAATAAATACCTTGGCCGGGACATAAACAAACACGGATGCAGAAAGTGCGGTACAAGGTTCCAGTAGCCGGAACTGTTTGCAAAATAACACACCACGTTTTTTCAGCCTGAGCTGCCAATTAATTCACAATTTTCATAATCCTTCACTTCCTTTCGATAAAATAAATTATCAAATATGGATTTACGCGGAAACCTTTCGGTGGTAAAATGAAAACAAGGGGAACGGCGTACTGACTCCGCCCTTTTTTAGAAAAACCATTATAGAGGACCCAACCGGGGGTCCCCGAGGCGCCTGGTTTTTTCCAGAAGCGCAAAAGGAGACACTATGAGAGCTTTAACAATCATTATGCGGGGGCTGGCATTGATGATAATCGCCATGCTCGTCTTACCGCCCGGAATACCTGCTCAGGATAACGGGCAGTCAGTGCAGGCCTACAGGTTCAGTGAAGCAGAACTGGCGCAGATGCTTGCACCTATCGCGTTATATCCGGATTCCCTGATAGCGCAGATACTGATGGCATCGACCTATCCGCTTGAGTTGGTCGAGGCCGAGCGCTGGCTGCGTCAGAACAAAGACACTTAAGGGTGATCAGTTGGACACTGCTCTGCAGCAACAGACCCTGGGACTCAAGTATAAAAACGCTCTGTCACTTCCCGGACGTGCTTTTCGCGTTAAGCGATAAACTTGACCAGACCAGAAAACTGGGAGACGCCTTTCTGAGTCAGCAAGATGACGTCATGAATGAAATACAGACCTTGCGCCTTAAAGCCCAGGAGCAGGGGAACCTCAGGACAACCAGTGAACAGAAAGTCATCGATGAAAATGGTAGCATCATGATAGAACCGACTGACCCTTATGAGGTCTATGTTCCAGCAATACAATCCGTTATACGTATATGGTCCCTGGTGGTATCCTGCATATCCTCCATGGTACTGGTACTATCCGGCAGGCCTGGTCTCCGGCCCTTATATAACCTTCGGATATCCTTTTGCCCTTGGATTTGACCTGTTCTTATGGCCCTGGTTTGACTGGCGTGGTGGCCTTATTTTTGGAGATTTTGACTTTGACCGCGACTGGCACCACCACCATCACCATGACGACTGGAGGTCCGGTCATCATGAGTGGCAGCACGACCCTTACCACAGAGGGGGAGTTGCTTACAGGGACAGCGCAACAACCCAGCGCTTCAGGCCATCAATATCACCCATTCCAAGAACAGGCGCTGCATCTCGCGGTTATCCGAGCAGTAACATTCAACCCATTCCAAGGTCCGGCTCAACACGGCAAGGCACCAGCCCCGTTCCAAGATCCGGTGCACAACGGCAAGGCGTCAGTCCCGCTCCAGGGAGAGGTGGAACGCGGCAGAATCTTAGCCCTGTTCCAAGCTCTGGTGTACAACGGCAAAGCAATTTCACACCAAGCAGCAGATTCTCAGGCCAAAGCAGGATGACTGCTCCGGCGAGAGATAATACTTTTCGCGGGATCGGCAACGGAAGTTTCGAACGCAGGGCAAGCGAGCGCGGAGGAATAAGCAGACAGAGCATAAGGCCTGAGTCCAGGGGAATGGGCGGTCCCCGCAGTAGCAGCGGAAACAGGGGATTCCGGAGATAGAAAACGGAGCTGTGATCATGAATTTTTTGCGTTTATATGCGTATATGAATGCACAATGGAGGAAAAATGAACAACATCGTCTTGCATAAAAATAAGATAGAGTGCTGGCTGACAGTGCTGGCCTGCGTCATTGCAGCAGCCCTCCTTTTCGCGGGGACTTCTTCAGTTTCATTCGCGGCAACAGGCCATCAGAAGAGCTTTTCCTCGCCTGAGGATGCGGTAAAGTCTCTTGTTGCCGCTATAAGGGCAGAGGACATGAAAGAACTGCGTGTAATATTGGGACCTGGAAGCGAAGCATTGATTTCCTCGGGTGATGAGGCGGCGGACAAAGTCGGGCGTGAAGAGTTTCTCAAAGCCTATGACCAAAAGAATAGCCTTGAGGCGGCATCTGACGGCAAGACGCGCCTACATATCGGCGACGACGACTGGCCCCTGCCTATCCCGATTGTGCAGAAGGGTCCCTCGTGGGTTTTTGACGCACATGCAGGCAAACAGGAGATCCTGAACCGGAGAGTAGGCAGAAACGAACTGAATGTCATGGACGTTTTGCACGCCTATGTCGATGCCCAGCATGAATACGCAACCAAAGACTGCAAAGGCGGGGGAAAAGTCGAGTTCGCCCAGAAATTGATCAGCACAGAAGGAAAGCACGACGGGCTCTACTGGGAGGCAAAAGAAGGTGAAGCAATGAGTCCGCTTGGGCCTCTTATGGCGCGGGCGGCAAAAGAGGGATACGCCAATAAGGACCTCCAGCCTTTCCACGGGTATTACTTCAAAATACTTAAGGCGCAGGGTAAGCATGCCGAGGGTGGAAGTTACAATTATGTCGTAAAGGGGAAGATGCTCCTCGGCTTCGCACTCGTTGCATATCCGGCACAGTACGGAAATTCCGGCGTCATGACCTTCACGGTAAGCCAGGAGGGGACTATTTACGAGAAGAATCTTGGTAAGAATACGAAGCGTATCGCTGAGAAGTTAAAGATTTTTGATCCCGACAAGACCTGGAAAAAGGTCAGCGAGACACCGCAGCAAAACAAATAACGGCTTTTCGTCAGAGGCAGATGAGTCCGCGACTCCCTGCTTGTGGGGAGTCGCGCTTGTCGAAATAAAGTGATTACTTTTTGTCCGCAGTGGCATAATTGTTTCAAAGTCTTTTAATTTCAACCAGGACACTACATATGCCATAATGAAATTCTCAATCGCCCATAGCATATTTATGCCTTCAAGAAATTGATTATGGCATGCTTGGGTCGCGGGTAAAATACTTTTCAGTCATCCAATGTCCATACCTATCTGGAACTAAATGCATCTTTTGGGTTGACAAGGCCTGATTTGTATGGTTAAATGTTGTATTATATATAACAAATCAAAAAATCTTTCCTAAGAGTGACCTGGCGCATAAAACTTTTCCCGAATAATCAAGACAACCGTTACTATAACGAGACAGGGATTTTTTAAAAGGGGTAATGCTCAAAACATTATGGCCCGGCTTATTTTTCGGGATATGGGTTTTCAGGAGGTGGTTAAGTTGAAAGACATGATAAATGAGTGTGTTAATGTGAAGAATAAGCGGGTATCGCTGGCACAGTTCATTCTTTTGATACTTATAGGCACAATCGGTTTTGCTCTGGCATATGCGGTAACAGTGCCGGGTGGGCAACCAGATGCCGGTTATTTTTCATCGGTCAGCCAGAACAGTTGGGCTGAGAAGACAGCGACGAAGCAGGCCATCCTGGACTGGATGGGTGAGAACTCTGCCATGCCGGACAAGGTCCTGGCTAAGATCTACAACGTAGCGGCAGGGACCGGCAACAGGGACCTGATTTTAGCAATCTGCCTCGTTGAGTCCAACTTCAATCCGCATGCTGAAAGCGACAAGGGTGCGATCGGCCTTATGGGCATAATGCCGGGCGTATGGCTGGAAGAACTGAAGGCGCAGGGACTCATCAGGGAGAAGGAGGATCTGTATAAGATATCCGGAAATATAGCAGCCGGCGCTTACGTACTTGCTAAATATCTGTCAGAAACCAACGATCTTAGTCAGGCTCTCAACCGGTATGTGGGGGGAGCTTCCTGGTATGCAGAGAGGGTCTTGCAGGCGCGGAGAAAAATCGAGCTGGCACAGAGCGCAAGGCAGCAACTCGCTTTTGCAGTAGCCAGAAATTGATGGGTTAAACCAAACTCAGAGGGCTGAAAGAAAATATAAAACCTGCGAGCGGGTGGTCCTGTCAAAGGACCTGGTCTTCCTGCCCTAAAGAAAAATTCGCGACTTTAATCTGAAGCAACACTTTTACCTTCACCAATGTCTGAAGGCAACAGTGGCCCTATTAAGGCAATGCAATGTACGACTTTGTTACTGGGCTGTTTTTCCTTTTTTCAATTGCCTTTTCTCTTTGAGTGTGTGTTGTGCCTTTTTCTTTTCGGTTGTTTTTTTCTTGTCTTTTTCTTTACTCATTGGGTGCCTCCTCTATTGATAGCAATAACGGTTATTAATCAAGGGTTTTTAACAGGACAACACAAAAAATCACGCCTGTAACCCACCATATCGCACATTTTAGCATGCGTGACAGAAACTGTCTATAGAGCGCCTCAGATATGCGCCTGGACCCAGGATATCAGACGATTGATATCGAGCGCCCCTGACTGACGCGCAATCTCCCTGCCGCCTCTGAAGATGACGAGAGTGGGGATGCTCATGACCTTGAACTGCTGCGCAATCGCCTGTTCCTCTTCGGTGTTGAGCTTGGCCAATCGCACCCGGGGCTCCAGCTGTGCCGCTGCCTGCGCAAAGGCCGGAGCCATCATCTTGCAGGGTCCGCACCATGCAGCCCAGAAATCAATGACAACCGGTATGTCACTATTGGATATGTGCCTTTCAAAGGTCGCGCTATTCAGCTCCACCGGATGACCGCTGAAGAGCATGTTCTTGCATTTGCCGCATTTCGGGCCTTGCATAAGTCTGGCCGAAGGAGAGACGGTTTACACTGGCACAGGCCGGACAGACTATATGAAGCATATCGTTCATACCATATATTATATCAGGAAACCGGCCTGAACTGCTTTGAAAAGATGCTGCCGTGTCTTTGCCAAACACATCAGGGTTTACGGAAACAATATGCCTTTGGTACTCGCATCCAGTAACAGCGCCATGGAAAAATATTAAGTTCAACCATGGTAACGGTTGCGTGAAACTACGGGTCAATATAAGTAAAACAGCAGCTTGAAGTCTGCCACCCTGACTTTTTTCTCTTTTATTCGTTATTCAGGATACAATAGAAGTACAAATAATTACAGGTATGCTCTTAGACTCGGAAAAATCTTTTTCAAAAGGTGAAACAATATCGTGCTGGTTCGTTCTCCCGGATTCAACGCACGTAAGGACGCTCGCAGAGATTGCGCGTGTCAGAAATAGGTGGACGGAACACGATACCAGTCGATACGGCATAAGGTTCCTCGGCCTTGATCCGGTGTTCAGGGCTGCTATATCCGATTATGTCAGAAAAAAACAGTGGAAGCCCTGATGCTTACATCTCCTGGCAAAAGAGCGAAAACAAGGAGACGTTATTTTTACCTTTATACTGTACCTGACTCAGCCGAAAATCGCTGCAAACCGGTCATCGGAGATTGCCTTGTCAAAGGAGATGCCCACGAAATAATCTTTTTCCTGTGAACATATTGAGGCGATCCTGCCCTCAAAAATATCGATCTGCCCAACAGCATCAATCAAAAGCTCAACCGTGACTGGCGTGGATTTACCCAGGAACGTATTTGAATAAAAGCCAATTCCCCCTCGAGAAATAGTGTTTATCTGCGTAATCAGTTTTTCAGGTGAGTTTTGATCCCGTGTGGTGATCAGTGCCCTGACGTTGACAGAATACCTTGGATACCTGCGGTAGCCATCACTCATATCTTTCCCCTCCCTGACTGTAAAGGTTGAAGAACAGAATTTCTTTTACAATAAATTCATATCTCATGCTTAATTATAACCCTTTTGCTCCAGAATATATCGGACATTACAGATATCCATTTAAAACATGCTAGAATATATACAAAAAGATAATACAAAGCAATTAAAACCAAGTTTTTTTAGTGGGACGGCCCCCCCCCAATATTAACGCGACGGAGGTATAAAATGCTGAATAATGCAGAGATCTTCGAGGAGGTCGCGGGTTTATACAAAATTATCTCTCTCAACCCATTCCGTAAGACGCCCGGAGTGGTTTTTGACAATGTTCCTACAGAGGCGTTTTCAAAAATCAGTGCGATTGACCGTGTGATTCATAAGGGCAATGCTGTTTCACCGGGACCTGTGGATGATGTGGAACGGCCCTGGTACATGCACCCGCATCAGGATGACAATCTTGTTGTACTGCACGGCACCCGCTATGTCGATATCTACACTCCTGCTCATGGGAAGATAGAAAAATTTGTCGTGACCCCGCACCAGATACAGAAAAACGGCAAAGTGATTTTCAACAGGCCGGCCATGCTTGTTTGGCCGCGTCGGGTTTTCCACAGGATCCAAAGTCTGGAGGAAGGCTCAGCCGCGATAAATTTTGCGGTGCATTATGAAGGCATAGATATGAGGACAAATTTCAATATCTATGATCTGGATACACTAACAGGAAAGTTCAGAGTGATCAGGGAAGGCTATATCGACCAGCCACCGGCCTGACGCGGCTGGTTTTTGCCTGACTGGCTATGTTTTGTCATGGTTCTTTATGTTTCAAAAAAAATCTAAATCAGATACAATATTTTACTAATGAAAGATCCTGATTTGAAATGTAAAGCTTGTGGCGGACCTGTAAGACTGCTGTTTGGTTGACGTTCGGTAAGTTTTCGCTGCATGGATTGCAGCAAGAGGTTCGGACTGGCCGAATATGCTAATGAAATAGATGAAGCGACCTGGGAAAAGATATCTAACAGATCCTGTGACAGGGCATAAGCAGATTGTCTGTGTTCTCCATGATCGACCGTGCGTGATTCCCTCTTTTTTATTGAGAGGATCGACAAACTCTATTGTACAATTGGCAGGGCCTATTGGATAAAACTTTTCAGGTGTATTATTATTAAACGCTTTGAATACAGCTAAACAGGGGGAAAAATGAGCATTAGAGAAAACATCCATCAAGTGATAGACCTGATAAAGCCTGAAAATATTTTGGTAAGTGTCTTTGATAAAAATGGCCTTGACGGACTGGTCAGGGGTATTTTGGAGGTCAACCCTGAAGCAAGATTTTATTCAACCGGAGGGACCGGGAAGAAGATAAGCGAGATATTAGGTCCTCAATCCAAAAAGAATTACGTCTCTGTCGAGGATTTTACCGGCGCTCCAGAGATGGAGGGCGGTCTGGTAAAAACACTCCATCCCAGGATACATGCCGGTCTGCTTGCTGAGCGGGGTAACCCCGCACATGAAGAGTATCTCTACAAGACACTTGCTCAAAACGGCAGCGCGCCGGGAGTATATTTTGATATCTTTGTCGGCAACCTTTATCCTTTCACCTCAGTCATCTCAAAAGAGGGTACAACCTCGGAAACAGCACGCGTGAATATTGATATAGGCGGTCCTGCAATGACCATGGCATCAGCCAAGAACTGGCACAGTATTGCGGTATTGACTTCAGCAGACCAGTATGAGTATTTCATACAGGCGTTGAAAAAACAAAACGGAAGGACAGGGCTGGAACAGAGGTTTAAGCTCGCTGCTCAGGCCATGAAATCAGTCGGAGAATACAGGACAGCTATAGGTAATTATTTCTCCGCGCTGGATTTTGGAAAAGATGTCAGGCCTTTTTTGAGTATCAAATAGAAGGGTCAAAGGGAACAGGTGAAAATAGCATATTTCGACTGTTTTTCCGGCATCAGCGGGGACATGTGTCTTGGCGCGCTTGTTGATGCAGGAGTGTCTCTTCAGGAGCTGGGAAAAAGCTTAAAAGGCATACCAGTCAAAGGGTATTCGCTGTCAGCAAGAAAGGTCAGACGCAGCGGAATAGCAGCAACAAAAGTTGACGTAATTATAAGACAGAAAAAGAGCGCGCCGGAGTCTGAAAACAGAAGATGGAAGGACATAAGCGGGATAATCAGGGCCTCCAAACTGCCTGAGGGGATAAGGCAGAAAGGCCATGAAATATTCAGGACCCTTTTTGAGGCAGAGGCCCAGGCGCACGGTGAGTCGTTAGCAAAAGTCCACCTCCATGAGTTGTCTTCTGCTGATTGTGTAGTGGATATCTTCGGTACATTGATAGGGCTTTCGTTGCTCGGAGTTGATGCTGTGTATTCTTCACCAGTTAATCTGGGTGGCGGCTTTGTAGATACCGCTCACGGTATATTGCCTGTGCCAGCTCCTGCGACTGCCTTGATACTGAAAAACACCCTTGTTTATTCTTCAGCTGTGCCCTTTGAGATGACCACCCCCACAGGCGCGGTCATCCTGAAATCGCTCTCAAAGGGCTTTGGCCCAATGCCCTGTTTTAAATACGAAAAAGCAGGGACTGGAGCTGGTCGCAGGGACATCAAAAACAGGCCGAATGTCCTGAGGGTCTTTATCGGTGAAATAAACAGCGTTCCACGTGATGAAGCCGTTACTGTCATCGAAACGAATATCGACGATATGAACCCCCAGATATATGAATATCTTATTGATGAGCTTTTCAGCAGAGGGGCGCTTGATGTCTATCTGACGCAGGTGATCATGAAAAAAACCAGACCGGCTGTTAAATTGAGTGTCATCTGCTGCAGTGATAAAAAAGATGAACTGACAGGTGTTATCTTAAAGGAGACCACCTCTATAGGGGTCCGTTATTATGAAACGCAGCGGGTGACCATGGACAGGGAGATTACGGAATTTTCTTCAAAGTATGGCAAGGCCAGGGTCAAGACTTCAGTCTGTGGCAGGGACTTGATAAAGAGCTCGCCTGAATTTGAAGACTGCAAAAAGATTGCCAGGAAGACGTCCCTACCTCTGAGGGAAATCATCGATGAAGTCGGTTATACAGCGGGAAAGAAAAAAAATAAAATGTAGTTGCCACTACTTGACATGATCCGACAGTCCCCGAAGAGTCTGCAAAATTGATGTTCCTGATCTGCCTTCACTTTCTCGCAAAAGTCGATACCAGACGCGTTAATGTATGAAGGTCTCTTCTTCAGCCAGCAAACCACAAAAATCTTTTGCCGCTATCGGCATTGAAAAGAGATATCCCTGAGCCTCGTCGCAGCAATGGGAGCGTAAAAATTCCAATTGTTCAACAGTTTCTACTCCCTCGGCCATTACCTTGAGGTTGAGGTCCCGAGCCATTGCAATGATCGCCCGCGGGATGGCCTGGTCCTGACGAGTCACAGCAAGAGAATTGACAAATGCGCGGTCTATCTTAATTCTATGGATCGGCAGGTACTTGAGATAGTTCAGTGATGAGTAACCTATCCCGAAATCGTCGATGGTGCACTGAACACCAAGTCTCGCCAGTTCCTTGATGGATGAAACATTGCTTTCGGCATTGCGCAGTAAAACGCTCTCGGTGAATTCCAGTTCCAGAAAACGGGGTTCAAGACGAACATCATCAAGTTTTTTGCGCAGCATTTTCACAAAATCATTCTGAACAAAATGGTAGGTGGAGATATTTACCGCAACTCGGATTCTGGGCAAGCCCATTTCGTGCCATGCCTTGTTTTGGGCACAGGCGCTGTGGATGACAAACTCCCCGATGGATGATATTACCCCTGCGTCTTCCGCAAGAGGTATAAATTCATCCGGTAAGAGCAAACCAAACTCCGGGTGTTGCCACCGGACAAGCGCTTCCGCACCCACTATCTTTCCGGTCTTAAGGTTGACCTGGGGTTGATAATACACCACAAACTCTAGCTCTGTAATTGCGCGGCGAATATCGCCCTGTATACGGACCGTCCTTATAGCGTCCGCATCGATAAAAGGGTTGAAGAACTGGTAATTATTTCTTCCCTGCGACTTGGCATAATACATAGACATGTCGGCTTTCTTAAGCAGGCCTTCCCCGTCGTCGGCGTGTTCTGGAAATAGGCTTATGCCAATGCTGGCACTGACATATAAATCCCTTCCGTCAACAGTGAAGACTGAAGACAGTCTGTCAAGAATTTTTCTGGCAATGGCCGCAATATTGTCTTTAGATTTAACATCAGGAAAGAGAAGAACGAATTCATCACCGGATAGCCTGCTGACCGTGTCAACCTCACGGACGGTTTTTCTGAGCCTTTCGGCTACAGCCCTGAGCAGAAGGTCGCCTACGGTATGGCCCTTGGTATCATTGATGATTTTGAAACGGTCAAGATCGATGAACATTACAGCCAGCACATTGTGTTGACGTCGCGCATGCCCTAATTCATTCATGAGACGGTCGTTAAACAGGGCACGGTTCGGAAGACCAGTCAGTTGATCATGAAATGCCATCTTCCTGATTGTCTCTTCATTACGTTTACGCTCGGTGATATCATCCGAAGTAGTAACTATGGCGATAACATTTCCCTCAGGGTTCGTGACAAATGCCGACTTCAACAGGACCGGAAATGCGCTGCCGTCCTTTCTGATATTGGTAGTTTCCCGCTCGAACTTACTCATCAGCGGTTGGTCTCTCGACCTCCAGGTTTCAGGCGGTGCCAGAAGACGGACGGCCTTTCCGATCAGTTCTGAAACCTCATAACCATGCATTTCGGCCTCTGCTCGATTGGCATAGAGGATAATTCCTTCCGGGGCGGTTATTGTGACGCCGGTTTGCATATTCTCGACCGCTTTTTGGAGTGAAAGCAGAGTTTCCTCGTTGATCCTGCCACGGCTGATTTCCTCCTGCCACCTGCGGTAGAGAAACATCAGGAGAAAAGACAGCAAAAGAAAATCAGTATTGATCAGAAGGTCTTTATATGGAATGTGGACATAAACCCTTAAATACTCCAGAATCCATTGCCCAAAAACTACGAATAGATTAAACATAGTAAGCAGAAATGTCAGGAAGAGAACCAGCATAAGATAAGGCAGCTGTGAGTGCTGAGGGGAAAGGAATGAACTGAAACGTGAGGTGCTCGGCTTGTTCATTTGCATCGGCAACGGCAGACCCAGAGTCTAATCAAGGACCCCGGCAGTATTTGCAGATATCCCATTTGTCCCTCCATAAAGCCCTTGGAAGGGCCTGCTCATAATTATTTCGTTATATATTATACGGTGTAACATTCAATGTTCCTAACAAATCGGGCAGATATGCTTATAAGTTGTTCATTGGCTTGAGGGAAGCTGTGATTTGATTTCAGTCTACGTTTCACTCATAGTGCCATGGTTCATAAATGAAGTTAGGACTTCCCTGTCTTTTTCTGTCAAACCCAAAAACTCTATCCCTGTGTCATATTTTTTTTCGCCATTTTTATCTATTTCTCGACATGAAGCAACTCTTCCCACAAACTTTAGAGGGGTATCATCATGTATGAACATCTCCATGGGCATTCTGCTTTCGATTTCAAAGTTTCGCTGGCATTCAATAAGCATGCCTCCCTGACTGATGGTTTTTACTATGTAATTATCAGGATAAATCAAAATCGAGTTTTCCGGGTCCTTAATATGGAACCGGATATTAAGCCTGGTGCTACTACCTATCACATGTACTTCCTCTTTTTTATGACTCTCAATAAGATATTGAAGTTCGGTTGTCCTTTCATTGGACATATCTTTGAATTGCATACCCGCTGAATATATGGGTATCATTTCTCCCTTAGACCCCTTCTTGTTGTCAATGAGTGAACACCATACAACAGTACCTCTCAGGGAGATGGTCTTACCCCCTTCTAATTTAAGCGTATAGTCACTGCCGATATTAAGCCGCCTGTTTGCCTTAAGCGCTATTCCGCTGATACTGATGTCAATGACCTTCACTTCAGTGGCCAATGCCATTTTGCCGTGGACTTCAAGGTCGTTCAATTTGTATCTTTTATATCGTCGTTTTTCATGCATAATATATACCTTCTGAAGCAATCATTTTCATAAACACAATCATATTGTGATCAAATGTTTTTTTCGCCCCGTTTGCCGATATTTTTATGTTAAGCTTCATAAAAAGTTCCTCACTACCTGCCTGCATTAGAAGATTTCAACCTGTTTCTTTTTTACTCTCAAAAATATCTCAAACTGTAGCTTTCTTTACAAAGTCCCCTAACCTTTTTTGCTCATCTTCGCTGACTTCTTTGAACTCTATTCCCATGCCGGGCGGCTGCTTTCCAGTGTCGCATTGTGTATTGGCTACAACACCTTTTAAATTCAGATGACTTCCTGCTCTCAAAGGAAACGATATGACCACTTTTGAGCCCACAGGGAAAGGCTCGTTTGTTTTAATATACATTCCACTTGCCGAGATATTTACTGTGTAGAGTTCTGAGGCAGTCCCATTACAGGTCACGTATACTTTATTGCACATGGCAACTCTTACATGTCTCCTTCTTGTCCCGGATGTCAATTCCCTGTTCAAAATCTCCAGTCTGAGGATATCTAATACTGTTATTGCCAAATCCGAGTCAATAAATAAAGCGATCCTTTTACTAACCCTATCAGCTGCAGCCAGGAGACTCTCCTTGCTTTCCGCTGAGTCGTCTATGATGGCCAAAGACTGACCTATGAAAATGGAACTGGCAGCTTTGAGCAGATTTTCACTGATAAGGTTTTTCAAATCGGCTTTGATATTCATATCGATTGATTTATAATCCTACATCTTTTATTATCTTATAAAAGACATTGATGACTCTCACGATGAATATGGCCCCTGCAAGAGAAATGACCCCAATGATGAATTCCTTCGAAGTCTCAGGCAAACTTGGGAACAATGGCATTGTAAGATATCCCACTCCCAAAAGGCCTATGAGGTAATAAAGAAGCTTCCATGATTGCTTGACGAGGCCACCAGGGATCTTTTTTGTTAGAGACAAGGCCCTGTAGAAGGCGTAGAAGATTACGACAATCGCTGTTAGCCAGATCAACAAAATCAGCAGTTGCATAATGGTCCTTTCCTGATCCAAAATATTTGACTTTCAATTTCTTAATATGATAATAAACTTAATTAATCAAGCAATAAATATGCCAAGGAAAAAGTCTTCTTTTGTTTGAAAATTCCCCTAAAGTATAAGAGCGATCTTTGCTTAGGCTAGGTAAACTTTACCGGGGCTAGGTAAACTTTACCTAATTAGTAAGTCAAAATACTCAATTCTGCGAATAAGCGTTATTCTGCACAGCTCTCGCATGCTGTGTGCTCCATTGACTCAAGACTATTGAGGTAAAAACGTGGATATTTCTGAGAAGGTGAGGCCTGAAAGAATTTTTATCAGGTGACAGCGATATTCTTATGCGTTGGAGCAGCAGGTTTCAAGTTTAGAAAGCAGCTGAAACCTGAAAATGCAGTGTCAGAAATGGTGGAATCCTAATTTTTGCAAGTTATGGGGCCGCTATGTGTTACAGCGGCCCTGACTGTGTAAAATTATTTTTGTGACAAGGTAACGAATAAAGATGTGCCCCTGCGGTAAATGAGCAGCAATACATCCTCATCTTTTTTGATTCCGGAAGCTATGTCCTGGTAATTTTTAGTGTCGTTGACTTTTTTTCTGTTGATTTCCTCAATAACATCGCCCTGTGCGAGAACGCCTGCAGAAATGCTGTCTTCAGCTATGTCAGTGATAATTACGCCTTTGACCCTGTCCGGTATTTTCAGCTTTTTTGCGATATCAGGAGTTATATCCTGGACAGTTATGCCCTTCATAACGTTTTCATAGCCGCCCGCTACTACTTCCTGTGCATCTGACGGCAATTCCCCTATAGTCAATTGGATTATCACTGTTTTGTTGTCCCTCAGGACTTTCATCTGGTGCACTTCTCCAGGGGAAGTATTTGCTACCATATTACGCAAACTGTTAGGCCCTTCTATCTTCTTTCCGTCATATTCCATTATGACATCGCCTCTTTTTATGCCAGACTTTTCAGCAGGACTATTTTCCACTACGTCGCCCACAAGGGCCCCGATCTCATCTTTTAAATTGAATTGTTTTGCCAGTTCAGGAGTTATTTCCTGGATCGAAACTCCCAGCCATCCCCTGACTACCTTGCCCTTTGTAATCAGACTGCCCATGACAGACTTGACCATATTGCTGGGAATGGCAAAGCCTATGCCCTGATATCCTCCGCTGGTGCTGTAGATCGCCGTGTTGATCCCAACGAGCTCACCTCTGACGTTAACAAGCGCCCCTCCTGAATTGCCCGGGTTTATGGCTGCATCTGTCTGAATAAAATCCTCATAATCGGCAATGCCTACATTCGCCCTCCCGAGGGCACTTACAATGCCCATTGTTACTGTCTGGTTCAGGCCGTAGGGATTACCTACAGCAAGAACTATTTCGCCCACCTGAAGTAGGTCTGAATCTCCCCAGGACACAGTAGGAAGTCCGGTCGCCTCTATCTTCACAATGGATATCTCGGTCTTCGGATCAGAGCCAATCACCTTGCCTACATATTCCTTTTTGTCGGGCATAAGCACTTTTATCTCATCGGCCTCTTTAACAACATGATAGTTTGTTATGATATAGCCGTCCGAAGAAACGATGACCCCTGAACCGAGACCAACGGATTTCTGCTCTTTAGGATGCTTTTGATGGAAATTGTCCCCGAAAAATCTCCTGAAAAAAGGGTCGTCCAACAAGGGGTCTTTGCCCTCTGCTACACTGACTGTTCTGGTTGTAGAAATATTGACAATGGCGGGTTTTACTGCTGAGGTCACCTCTGCCATTGCCCTGCCGGTCCTTGTCAGAAGGTCGATAGAATCTTTTGATATTTTGGAACTCTGAGCATTGGCAAACGTTGCAGGCACGAACTGGGGAATAATAACAAGTCCTATGATAATTCCGATAATCGCGAACCATGCATGCCTGTGAAACAATTTTTCCTTTAATAACATTCTGTCCTCCTGTATATTCCTGTTTTATAACTAGGCTTATTGTTTAATATTAATACAAATCCCCAATTTCTTAAAGCTGACACTTTATCGACTTCACATTTTTCTTGAAAATCAGTAACATTTTATCACTATAATCAAGATATGGATTGTGGTAGGATTTGAAAAAGAATGATGTTTTCGGAGGTGTAATGCCGGAGTAATAGTGTCACTGTGCAAAAAAAGAATAAATCAGTTACAAGGGGGAACAAATGCTTAAAGAATTCAAAGAGTTTGCGATGAAGGGGAATGTTGTTGACATGGCTGTTGGTATTATAATCGGTGCGGCCTTTGGTGCCGTTGTAAAGTCACTTGTTTCTGATGTCATTATGCCTCCTATCGGACTCATCCTTGGCAATGTTGATTTCTCCAACCTCTTTTTTGTACTAAAGGATGGTGCTGCCTCTGGCCCATATTTATCGATTGCCGAGGCCCAGAAGGCGGGTGCCGTGACGATGAATTACGGTCTGTTTATCAATACGCTTATCAGCTTTGTTATTGTGGCTTTTTCTGTTTTTATACTTGTCAAGAGCATCAACAGACTCAGGAGGCAGGAGGAATCAACGCAGGCTGAACCTGCAACAAAGGACTGCCCGTTTTGTTTTTTGGCGATACCGGCAAAGGCGGTAAAGTGCGGCCACTGCACTTCTGAGCTAAAGGGTTAAAGCACGACTTAATTATTAAGATTATCGAAGGTCCCGGTTATCCTCTCCTGTCCGGTCTTGCCGGACCTCCGCATGCTTGTGCGTAACTGCTTTTTTCGGGTTTTATTTATCTTCGTTAGATGAAATTTGTTATAATTTCTGAAATTATTATTGTGCCCTGCAATAACAAGGAGAAGGACATGAAGAAATTGGCACTCTGTGTTGTGCTTTTAGTGCTGCTTGCTGCTGAAGCATCTGCGACTGTCCATGGGGAAGACAAGGAGTTTCAGTCAGGGGTCAAGTCCTACAACACCAGGAATTATAAGACAGCAGTAAAGCACTTGCAGAAATATGTGGGCAAGAAGCCTGACCCAACAGCATATTATCTGATCGGTTATTCGATGTACAAGCTGGGCAGGTGCCGTGAGGCTGAGGAATATTTCAGCGATGCATATCTTATTGACCCTGAATTTTCTCCGGAAAAGGTCATCCTGACAAAGGAGCCCTCAGATGAAATTTTGCCAAAAGAACATACTTCGGCCAAAGAGACTGCAGATTCTTCTGAAGCAATGGTCTCGCTGCCAGCAGCAGTTGCAAAGGTCCCTCAGTCATCAAAGACTGTAGAGGATGCTTTTTCAGAACAAACAGCAGAAGGTGCGGAGCCAACTCAAGAACCGGAAACAACACTAAGTTCTGGGGAATCCACGCAGCAGTTGGCCTTGGCCCCACACCATATAGAATCAGATACCCTGTCAGAAAATAAAAGATCAAATGCTGCCAAGGAATCTGCTGTGCAACAGGGAACAGAATACGAGGAAGTCGCCGATGAAAATGGCATCTCAGACCCTCTGGAGCCTTGGAACAGGGCGATGTTTACATTCAATGATAAGCTCTACTTCTGGGTCGCAAAGCCTCTGGCCAGGGGATACAGCGCAATTGTCCCTGAGTGGGGGCGTGTGAGGGTGAAAAATATTTTTCAGAATATTTCTACTCCTGTCCGTTTTGTTAATAATCTTCTTCAACTGAAGATAAGGGGGGCTGGAACAGAACTTCTCCGTTTTGTTTTAAATACTACTGCCGGTGCCGGAGGCATGTTCGATGTTGCCAAGAACATAGACCTCAAGGGGTCTGAGGAAGACCTTGGACAGACCCTGGGAGTCTATGGAATGGACAACGGCTTTTATGTTTTCTGGCCTGTTTTGGGCCCTTCCTCACTTCGTGACTCCGTGGGAACAGTGGGAGATTTTTTCCTGGAACCTGTAAGTTATATTACACCCATTGAAGCACTAGTTGGTGTGCGCTCCTTTGATTATACCAATGGGACTTCCCTGCATATCGGAGACTATGAAGACATAAAGGAATCCGCTCTCGATCCCTATATCTCTTTCAGAGGTGCTTATGTTCAGTATAGAAAGAACAAGATAAAAGAGTAGGGGCAACCCAGGTAGATAGTCCGAAGGTGGAAGGCTTTCAGGTTATCACACATACAAACTCTGCGGGTTCTTGAGACGGCCAGTGAGGCTCAGGCAGCTGATTGATATACTTCAGCCTTCAGTCTAAACACCTAAGCATCTACAAGTAGTGGTTACTTCATCACCTTTTTTTTCAGTCTCGTTATGAGTTCTTCGTAGGAGCCGGAGCGTATGATCTGGTTGAATTGTGTTCTATAGTTATTCACCAGGCTAACGCCTTCGACAATAATATCGTACACTTCCCACTTTTGATCTTTTTTGAAAATCTTGTAATCTACCGGTATCTCTGTTTCCTTTGTGGTTACGATTTTTGTCCTTACCGTAGCATAGGGACCGTCTGTTCTTTCTTCGGTGTAAACTACCTTTTCGTCTTCATATCTTTCTATTTTTCTTATGTAGGTATCTTCAAGCAGGTCAGAAAAAAGAGATACAAACTCCTTCTGTTCCTGAGGGGTCCTTTTTTTCCAGTGGAGGGCGAGGGAGCGCTTTGCCATCTCTTCGAAATCGAACCTCTTTTCTACGGTCTCCCGGATCTTTTTTTGCCTTTCTGAGTGATTTTCAGGTTTTTTTAATTCCTTATTGTTGAGGATCTTTATAATAGCATCTACTGTCTGTTTTACCTGTTCTGTCGGCTCCCCTGCTTCTGTTTTTGGAGGAGAAATAACAGTGAATGCAGCAAAGACAAAAATGATAAATAAAGTTATAACAGCTTTTTTAGCCATAATCTCTCCTTTATACTTTTCCAAATACATATTTAGAGATCAGCTCTTCAATGTCTATGGCTGATTCTGTTTCTCTTATTGTACCACCATTTTGAATCATCTTATCAGACCCGCCGGGAGATATCTGGACATACTGTTCTCCTATCAGACCTTTGGTCTTTATGGATGCTATGGCGTCTTCCTGTATTTTGATATTTTTGTCAATTTCGATTGCCAGCTTTGCGCGATAATCGCTGGTAATGCGCACGCTTTTAACTGTACCCACCTCAACGCCAGCTATTTCAACGACAGCCTTTGGCTTGATACCCCCGGCCTTTTCGAATTCAGCGTAAACAATGTATGCGTTTCTGCCGACAATTTCAATTTTTCCCAGATTTATGGATATGTATGCAAGGGACAGAATTCCTAGTAAAAGGAAAAAGCCCACTGCGATTTCAAGGTCAAACTTTTTCATCTTAAATGTTACCTCCTCATGGACTTAAGATAAAGATTCTATAGGGCCTTCAAGGCTGCCCGTTATAAATTGTTTAATTACAGGATTGGAAGAGCTCATGATTTCCTCGGGGGTGCCGCATTCTTCTATAATGCCATTGTACAGCATCGCGACCTTATCGCTGATTTCAAAAATGCCGGGGACTTCATGGCTGATGATTACAGCAGTATACCGGTATTTTTCATGGGTAGTGCTTATAAGCCTGTGAATGGACCTTGAAATAATAGGGTCGAGGCCTGTTGTGGGCTCGTCAAAGAGAACTATGGCAGGCTCTGTAATCAGTGCCCTTGCAAGCCCGGCCCTTTTTTTCATGCCTCCGCTTAGTTCCGCGGGATACTTCTTCCCCATATCCTTCAGTCCAACATCCTCAAGCGCCTGAATTACCCTGTCACGGATCTCTCCTTTGCCCAGTTTGGTTTTCTCATTGAGTTGAAAGGCGACATTTTCATTGACAGTCAGGGAATCAAAGAGTGCGCCCCCCTGAAAGAGCACACCGAGCTTTTCCCTTATCTTGTCAAATCCTCTGACATCAAGGTTGGTTGTGTCAACCCCGTCGATTACTACGCTGCCGCTGTCAGGACTGAGCAGGCCGATGATATGTTTTATCAATACGCTTTTACCACAGCCGCTTTTTCCCATGATGGTGACAACTTCCCTGTCACGGATTGTCAGGTTTGCGCCGTTTATCACTTTCTGGCTGCCAAAGGCTTTGTGGAGATCTTTAATTTCTATCAATGTCTTATTCCTGTTTCAACTGGTTAAGCATCTATATTGTTTATACATGTCTTTGGTTGCATTCCTGTTGACTGCACTTGCTATATAAAAAAAGAGCCCAGAAAATAATCCCAGATCAGAATCAATATGGAGGAAGCAACAACCGCCTCTGTTGTTGATTTACTGACTCCTTCTGCGCCGTATCCCGTAAAAAATCCCTTATAACAGCATATCCAGGAGACAATGATCCCGAAGCTTATGGACTTATACAGTCCTATCATTATGTCTTCCATATCCACATAGTCCCTCATAAGGGAGAAGTATGTGCCTGAGCTTATCCCGAGGATTTTTACCCCGACCAGATACCCTCCGTATATGCCAACTACATTGAATATGCTGGTAAGCAGGGGAAAAACAATTATCGCGGCTACAATATTAGGGACAATGAGATACCTTACCGGATTTAGCGCCATTGCTGTGAGGGCATCTATCTGTTCAGAGATCCTCATCATTCCTATCTCGGCCGTAAGTGCGGAACCGGCCCTCCCTGTAATCATCAGGGCACAGAGGACCGGGCCCAATTCCCTGATGAGGCTCAGTGCAATGCCTGGACCAAGCAGGCCCACTGAGCCGAATTTTCTCAGGATATAAAATAACTGAAGGGCCAGGACCATGCCGGTAAACGCCCCTGTCAGCAAAATGACCAGAAGAGACTTGTTGCCTAAAAACCGTATCTGCTTCAGTAATAAGCGGATTTTAAAAGGCGGCTTAAATACAGTATAGAGAGCATCCAGCAGAAAGATGAATTTATGCCCCATTTCCTTCAATGTGGAAAGGCCCCATCTCCCCAGCATTCTTAAAATATTTTCCATGGTAATATTATCAATCCTTGAAATATCTTAAAGCTATATTTACCCTCTCTGAAGTGAAATATAATATCATACGCAACTGTTTGATTGTAAATTAAATGGATAGCGAGCGATATTCCCCGTGGTCTTGCCACGGGGTTAGCGAGCGAATATAATGAAAAAACATTCCTTGCATTGAGATTCCCTGCGGTCTTGCCGGAGGAAGTCTTCAATTAAGCATAACCACTCAGGTGGATAGACTGAAGGTGGAAGGCTTTTAGTTGAGCATAAAAACTCTCTGAATATTTGAGATGGACTTTGAGGTATCTCTAACTCTTTAGCCTTCAGTCTTCAGTCTTCAGTCTAAACACCTAATCAGTTACCTTTAAGCAGGAAAAACAAGGCGATATTCTGACAAAATCTTGTTTGCCTAATCCGGCATATGCCAGAAAATTATTTATTTACAATCCCATACCTCTTAATCTTGTAGCCGATCTGCCTTGGGGTTATGCCGAGCAATTTTGCGGCCCTTGCCTGGACCCAGCCGGTCTTGTTTAAAGCATCCATAATCTTGTCCTTCTCAATGACTTCTACGGTCGAAGGAAGGTTGTCTGTCATATTGGACGCATATTTTGTCTTGAGGGACTGTTCTCTTATATTTACCGGAAGGTCAGACCTGTTGATGACTGCCCCCTTTGACATGACTACCAGTCTTTCAACTGTATTTTCAAGCTCTCTGACATTGCCCGGCCATTCATACTCTGAAAACAGGCCCAGGGCTTCGGCAGAGATTTTTATTTTTTTATTGTTTTCCTGGTTGTATTTTTTCAGGAAATGATCTGTCAGAAGCCCTATGTCTTCCATCCTTGCCCTGAGAGGCGGGAGATAGATAGGGACTACATTGAGCCGGTAATAAAGGTCTTCCCTGAATTTGCCTTCCGCGACAAGATCTTCGAGATTTCTGCTCGTTGCAGCTATAAGTCTGATATCAACCTTGATTGTTTTTTCTCCACCAACCCTCTCGAATTCTTTTTCCTGCAAGACCCTGAGAATTTTGGGCTGCAGCGTTATTGGCAGGTCCCCTATCTCATCGAGAAAAATTGTTCCCCTGTCTGAAAGCTCAAAGCGTCCTTTCCGTAAAGCCATGGCGCCGGTGAAAGCGCCTTTTTCGTGTCCGAAGAGTTCTGATTCAAGAAGCCCTTCAGGGATAGAGGCGCAGTTAAATTTAATGAACGGCCCCTTTGCCCTCAGGCTCATGTAATGGATGGCCTTTGCAACCAGTTCTTTTCCTGTACCGCTTTCCCCCCGCAACAGGACATTTGCCAGTGAAGGCGCTACTCTATGGATAGACTCAAAGACTTCCTGCATGCTGTCTGACTGGCCGATGAAATTATCGACTTTGTATTTGCCCTTTAGCTGGAGTTTCAAATATTCCTTTTCCTCTGTAAAGGCTTCCCGTTCCCTTTCGAGTTCCATATGCAGTTTTGCTGACTGGGCGATCAACGAAGCGATGATCTTCAATAAGCGCAGGTCTTCTTCAAAAGATACGCCTTTAAAACCAAAGAGCCGGTCAACGCTTAAGACGCCCAGCACCTCGTTTTTAAACTTTATCGGAACGCAAAGAAAGGCTATATTCTCTTTTTTGATGGTCTTTCTTGCCCCTGTTTTGTTAAGAAATAGTGGCTCATCCCCGATATTGGGTATTACGATCGGAGAGCCAAGTTTTGCGACACGACCCATAATGCCTTCTCCGAGTTTGTATCTGCCTTTTTTTATCTCTTCTTCGGTCATCCCCTGGGCTGAGATAATAGAGACCTCATTATGACTCAGAAGAGCAACAGTCCCCCTGTTCATGTCGAGATATTCAGAGAGCACTCTCATTACGCCCCTGAGGTTTGATTTCAGGTTGAGAGATGAACCCAGGAGTTTGCTTATCTCATACAGGGCCGTAAGTTCTATGGTTTTGTTGTCTTTATGCATGTCTTTTCAGTATTAGAGAAAAAATAGTATTAGCATTATACAATATTTTTCTAATATTTCCGGACTTACGGACTTTTTTCTCCAGATACGAAAAGATTTCCAACTTACTAAGAACTCCTTCCGATTGTCAGTCCTGCAGCATTGCGCTAAGCTATAATCAAGAAAAGAAAAAGGAAAAAGGAGGACAGGACAATGTTAAAACATAATGGAGGAGACAGGGTAGGGAAGGGGACATACTGGAACCTTACAAACGGAGAGAGGATCGACATCAGTGCTGAAGGGACACTGCCTGGAGATGTCAAAAAGACATATTACAAGATGCCTGCGGCTGCCGTCATTGTGATGGCTCCTGTAATCGGACTTATGTACGCAGCATTTTTGCCTTTCATAGGGATAGCGATGCTGGTAAAGCTTGTGGCGCAGAAGGCAGGCGGCGGAGTGATGGAGTTGGCACATGGAGGAGCAGCTTTTGGGTGGAGGCCGAGTGAGTCATACCTTACTGGTAAGAAGAGAAAAGAGGCAAAGAAGGATGAGGCTTCAAAGGACACGGAGGAGGACCAGAAGTAGGCGCTATAAAGCGAAAGGAAGGCTGAACAAAACAACGTATTGGAAGAGATAGCTGAAAGAAGGGTCCTCAGTGAAATGAGGCCCTTTTTTTTATATTCATAATTGTTATGCACTGCAGTTTCTGCCTCAGGGTTCTTCGATAATAATCCCTTTGAAGCAGCCGGCTGCCTAAAAAACAGGCAGTAGTGATCAATGAACAGGCATTTTGTCCTTGCAGATAACATGAAAATGATTTGTTTCCAAACAGTTATATTCTGGTAAGGTTCTTGCAATTCAAGAATGCATGTCAGTGCTGATTTTGAAAAATGCGCCTAAAGAGGGGCCTGGAACAATTGAGGATTTTCTTGCCTCAAACAAGATGGCTTACACTATTATTGATCTTTCCTCTGAGGACATCCCTCAGGCGGATGATTTTGATGTCCTCGTTATACTGGGTGGTCCAATGAGCGTCAATGATGTGGACAAATACCCCTATATCAGCAGGGAAATTGAGCTGGTCAGGGATTTCACCGAGAAAAACAGGAAGGTCTTCGGCGTCTGCCTGGGCGCTCAGATAATGGCGAAGGCTTTTGGAGCAAAGGTCTATCCAGGCGCTGAGAAGGAGATTGGCTGGTATGATATAGAAATGGATTATCACGCTGGCATAGACCGTTTCATGGGAAGGCTGGCACGTCATCCTCAAACAGGAGAGCATTTCAAGAGGTTCAAGGTTTTCCAGTGGCATGGGGAGACCTTTGATATTCCGGAAGGCGGCGTGCGCCTCGCAAAATCGGAATTATATCCAAATCAGGCCTTCCGGTATGGCGATCAGGCCTATGCTTTTCAGTTTCATATTGAAGTGACGGAGGATATTGTATATGATTGGCTTAAGGATGAACCAATAGATAAGGTGCTTTTGAAAAGGGACACGGAATTGTTCTATAAAATTTATCAGCAGCGGGCGCTGAATTTTTACAGATATTTTTTTGAAGCAGAGGACAAGTGCGTATAAATTTATGGAAATGGAGGTGAGACATGAAAAAGATTGAGGCGATAATCAAGCCCTTTAAACTGGATGAAGTCAAAGACGCCCTCAATGATATGGGTATTCATGGCATGACGGTGACCGAGGTAAAAGGGTTCGGGCGGCAAAAAGGCCATACAGAACTCTATCGGGGTGCAGAGTATATTGTGGATTTTATCCCGAAGATCAAGCTCGAGATTGTAGCGCCTGACGATCTTGCTCCAAAGGTCGTTAGTACCATTGAGCTGGTTGCCAAAACAGGGAAGATCGGAGACGGGAAGATCTTCGTTTATTCTGTGGATGAAGTGATAAGGATCAGGACCGGAGAACACGGAGAAGCAGCAGTGTGAGACAGGGGTTAGAGATTCGGGTTTGGGGATCCGCAAAAACAAACCCCAACCCAAACAACCAATAAATAAATACTTAGGAGGAAAAATGACACCGAAAGAAGTACTAGAATTAGCAAAGAAAAACAAGGCTGTAATGGCAAATTTCAAGTTTCTTGATTTTCCGGGAATCTGGCAGCATTTTGCTGTCCCCATAGCGGAACTTTCAGAGGCAGTATTTGAAGATGGTCTTGGCTTTGACGGCTCCTCAATCAGGGGCTGGCAGGCAATCAATACTTCAGATATGCTTATTATGCCTGATGCTGACACTGCTTTCATGGACCCCTTCATGGAGTATCCTACGATAAGTTTGATATGCAATATCGTAGACCCTATTACCAAGGAGTACTACACGAGAGACCCCAGATACATAGCTCAAAAAGCTGAGAATTATCTCAAATCGACCGGCATCGGCGATACAGCTTATTTCGGCCCTGAGGCCGAGTTCTTTATCTTCGATGGCATACGTTTTGATCAGAATTCACATAGCGGCTATTACTTTATTGAATCAACTGAGGGCATATGGAATTCCGGCCGCGAAGAAAATCCCAACCTGGGCTACAAACCCAGACACAAGGAGGGCTATTTCCCTGTCCCACCAACAGACAGTCAGGTGAACCTCAGAACAGAGATGGTCATGGAAATGATCAAGTGCGGCATCTATGTCGAAAGAGAGCATCACGAAGTCGCAACAGCCGGTCAGGCAGAGATTGACATGAGGTTTGATTCCCTGGTCAAGATGGCTGACAAGAACATGCTCTTTAAATACATCATCAAGAATGTTGCAGTTAGACATGGAAAGACAGCAACATTTATGCCTAAGCCCCTCTTCGGGGACAACGGTTCAGGAATGCATGTCCACCAGAGCATCTGGAAAAAGGGCAAGCCCCTTTTTGCTGGTAACGGCTACGCAGGCTTGAGCGAGATGGCGCTTTATTACATTGGCGGAGTGCTTAAACATGCACATGCCCTCGCTGCACTGACGAACCCGACAACAAACTCCTACAAGAGACTGACCCCCGGCTTTGAAGCCCCGGTAAATCTCGCATACTCTGCAAGAAATCGTTCTGCGTCAATAAGAATACCGACTTATTCCGCAAGCCCGAAGGCAAAGAGGGTCGAGGTAAGGTTCCCTGATCCTTCCTGCAACACCTACCTTGCGTTTTCAGCTATGCTGATGGCAGGTCTTGATGGTATAGAGAACAAGATCCATCCGGGTGAGCCGCTTGATAAGGACATCTATGATCTCGGGCCTGAGGAGTTAGCGTCGGTCCCGACGATGCCCGGCAGTCTCGATGAGGCGCTTGAAGCACTAGAGGCGGACCATGAGTTCCTGCTCAAAGGCGATGTCTTTACCCAGGATGCCATCGATAAGTGGATAAGCTATAAACGCACCAACGAGGTTGATGCCCTGAGGCTCAGACCGCATCCATACGAGTTTTTCCTGTACTATGATATTTAAGCCGCTGCCGCAATAAGCGCATATAAAAGGGAAAGGCTATTGCCTTTCCCTTTTATATTTAGCGTCTCTCTTATCCTATGGTCACAACAGGGCACCATTACTGCGGGCCGTGTTTTGCCACAAGCTCCTTTATTTTAATCTATATTCTCCGTGTGCTCTGTGGTTAACTCCTTTATTTAGGTCCATGAATTTTCCGGGGGCCTTTTCCCTTTTCAAAATGAACAAAATTTAATTTTTCTCACCACTTTACTTTGCTATAATCATCTTATGGGATACAGGACATGTGAAGTTGACAAGGACGGGAGAATTACAATTTATCCGTCACTCAGCGACTCCGGAAAAAAAAGACCTGCCACGCTCAAAGCCTTCCTTAAGAAACTGATTGAGGTGGCAAGCGGCAACGGAAACAACGGCAACGGCACACAGAAAGTCTGATATTATTTCGAGTATAACTCCTGATTGCAATGATTCTTCCAAGTGCATGTAGCCGTATATGACCTGATAGTGTCCCAGCTACGGCTTATATGAGCGCTCGATACGGAGCGCGTCGTACTGGTTCGCGTAACGATTGTCAGAGGAAATTTTTCTGAAACCTCACGGACTTGAGCCTGATATAAAGGTAAGCATCCAGCATCTCTGAAACCATGTATCTTGCAAAGCCGAACTCATCAATGCCCATGTAGGCCTTCTTCAGAAGTGCCTCAGCCTCCTCTTCCTTTCCGTCATAGTAAAGCGCCACAGCCCGGCAGACCACAACACCCAGACTCTCATCAGGACCGAATTTGGCAAGACAACTTTCGCTCTTTTTGAGAAAAGGCCAAGCTATAGTAAGGTTCTTGTTGTTGATATGCACACGCGCTATCTCCATGCACGAAATCCCAACTCCGCTCAGGTCCGCCTCACCTTCGAAGGAGTATTCAGCCATCTTGAATTCTGCAAGGGCGAGCTTGTCATTTTTGGCCCGGTAGAGCGCCTCGCCCTTGATCAACCTCGTATATCCGGTAAAAAGTGTTGCCTGTCGTCTGGGACATTCTTTGGCCAGGGGAGCGATTTTATTTAATTGTTTAAGGGCGTTTTCTGTATTGTTGGCCAGGAGATTATTTTTGGCTGAATTCAGGAGTATCTTGCACTTA
This sequence comes from uncultured Nitrospira sp., assembly GCA_963801505.1. Taxonomy (GTDB): domain Bacteria; phylum Nitrospirota; class Thermodesulfovibrionia; order Thermodesulfovibrionales; family UBA6898; genus JAOUFP01. Next base: position 98,094 of record CAWDEY010000010.1, on the reverse strand, counting down.
AGCGGACTGTCCGCCTGAGGAAATGCCGCGATAAAGGTGGCCTCGGCATCCGAGAATTTATCGAGACTTATAAGTATGAGCCCCTTATTATTCATAAGCCTTGCCCACTCGACCGGATTTGCAGTCTTATTGCAGGCCTCAAGGGCCTCATCTATTGATTTCAGATCAGAGTAATAATTAACAGCAGTTTGTGGTTCTTTCATATTTCCTTGCCCAATTCAGTAAAAATTTTTAAACAAATGATCAGTAATTTTCCACTACTCGCACTTTTTTGTCAACTTCAGTTTAATGAAGGAAGTGCAACACTTGGGTAAACAGCCTCATAGCTGATTACTCCGGGTCATAAAAGCCCAAGAGCGTAGCGAAAATGTCCTCCCCGGGAGATTCGCAGAGGCGAAAGCGAGGGTACAATGTTCCTGAATAATGCCGGTCAAGTCGATTTGAAAGGTCGTTCCTGATCAAAATCAGGAAGGTAATGGGACTGGCTTTCGAGTTTCTGTATAAAGGCGTTTTCCAGGCCGAGCTCAAGCGCATAGCTGATGATCTCATCATACTCGTCATCTGTCAGGGTCCTGTTTATCTCAGGATAAGTGCCTGCCCTATATTGAGGCGAATACTGGGACATGAGGCTGACGTGAATATCGGGGGAGAGACCTGCCAGAAACTCCAGACATCGCCTGCTGTTTTCCAGTTGACCTGGCAACACAAGATGACGTATGAGCAAGCCCCTCACTGCGATACCATCACTATTCATTTGAAGATTGCCGGTCTGATTGAGCATTTCCTGTATAACGTCCGGGACGATGCCGGCATAATCATCCACAGCAGAATACTTCTTCCCGAGTGCATTGTCCAGATACTTGATATCAGGAAGATAAACATCCACAAGGCCACTGATCTGTTTGAGCGCTTCCACAGAATCATAGCCATTGGAGTTATAAACAACAGGAACGGTAAGTCCCTTTATTTTGGCAGCCTCGATGGCCTCCGCCATCTGAAAAATCATATGAGACGGGGAAACAAAATTGATATTATGAGCGCCTTCTGCCTGAAGCCGCAGTATTTCAGATGCCAGCTCATCTGTTGTCAGGGTATGCGAGCGGCCCGGAATAAATTCCTGGCTTATCTGGTAATTCTGACAAAACACGCAGCGGAGATTGCAGCCGCTGAAAAAAATAGTCCCTGATCCTTTTGTGCCTGAAATAGGGGGCTCCTCCCCAAAATGCAGACCTGCATGGGAAATCACAATGCCGGAACCGATCCTGCAAAAACCTGTTTTCCCTTCCAGCCTGTTAACTCCACATCTGCGCGGGCAGCATTCACATTTTGACATTTGGTCTGTGGATTTATTCATGGAACATCTCAGCTTTTTACCTTTACTCTCCTGAACTTGCCGGGGTTTGTAAATAAATCCTTTTTGTCCTTGTTCTTCAGAAACGCCTGTCTGATTGAGGCAGTGTCGGGCAGGTCCTTGTCAACCAAATCCGTATTCAATGTCTTTATCTCAAGTTCATTGTTAGATACCGAGTAGGTAGCGACCTGATATTTTCTGTCTCCTTTCTTGACATCTCCATCGGCAGTTCCTATTAGCTGAATCTGTACACAGGGTATGCCATTGATTTTGATAGGGTAAACCCGATAATATCCCTCATCTTTCCTTGTCGGGTAATGGACAAGATACTCAGTGTCCGAATATTTCAAAATGAGCATTCTGTCATCCGGGTCAGGAGGCTTGTCTCCGTCGGGAACTTCTTCCCATAAACCGATAACAGATGGATCGACAGCGATATTGTGTTCCTCAGTGAGGGGGGCAAGATATTGGCATCCGGCAATGAAGAGGGTGACAGCAATTATAGACATTATGGCATGCTTCATTTCAGAGTTCCTCCTTCTGTAATAATACCATTTTGCAGGCGGCAATCAGGACAATCCGACCTTGTCCCATTGCAGAGCCTCCAGCAGAGAACCAAAGGTCAGGTCCAAAGGGGCCTGGATGTGAATTCGCTGCTCAGAATAAGGATGAATAAATTCAATCCCCTTTGCATGCAATAATAAGCGATAGCAATTGAAATTCTTCCGGAAAAAATCATTCTGCTTTCCATCTCCGTAAGTCGTATCTCCGACAACAGGGTGAAAAATATGTTTCATATGGCGACGTATCTGACGATTGCGGCCTGTTAAGGGGGCCACACGTATCAGAGAATATCGGGCAGTGCAATAACGGCCTACCGAATGAGGCAATTCAATAGTCGCCAGGCGTCTGTATTGAGTGACCGACGGCTTTTCAGGTTTGTCCCTTATTGCCTTCTGGTCAGTCATTTTGTCCCAAAGATCTTTCAATGGATAATCGATACACTCCAGTTCCTTTGTGAAACCCCGAACTATTGCAAGATAATATTTGGAGACTCTATCAGCTGAAATGGATTGGGTCATTAGTCTGGCGGTCTCCTTGTCCAGTGCAAATACCAATACCCCTGACGTGGGTTTATCGAGGCGGTGTAGGGGATAGACCCATTGCCCTAACTGGTCCCTAAGTATTTTCATGGCGTTTTGAGTTTCATGGCGGTCAATCATGCTGCGATGGACCAAAAGGCCGGAAGGTTTATTTACCGCAAGCAGGTGTTTGTCCTGATAGAGGATTGGCAATGTCTCCATTTAGATATTTCTCACACTGTGACAAGGCAGTTACGCCCCGATACGGTCTTTTTGTGAAATAGCACCACATCTTTGTCAACGAAAGTCATGTCAGCGTCCCACCGGAGGGCCAGCCATTGAAAGGTTGCCCTCGAGAAAAAACAGACATGAGTAGAATCGTTTTTATAGTGCCAGCATGAAAAGGCATTATGATCAGGAACGAGTTTTGTCATAAGGCCCAGTCTCCCCCCTTGTTTCAGACAGGCCCATAATCTTTCGAGTTCTTCTCCGGGATTATGCAGGTGCTCTACTACCTCTGTCGCAGTTATAAAATCGTATTGCTTTTCAAGCGCAGAGGGTACATTCTCATAAAAAAAATCGAAGATCGTCATGATATGACCCGCCTCCTCAAACATAAGGGAGAGCGTGGGCTGAGGCCCGGACCCGAAATCCAGCCCGCAGCTTCCAGGAGTCAGAAACTTTTGCATGGCAATAAATATCCGGTTTAAAAAACTGCGATATCCCTGATCATAAGGAGAGTTTTGGTGCAGATCATAGCGGCTCTTTTCCTCGTCTGCCGATAGAAACTGCCAGGGCGGGACAAACACCAGGTTGCAGACCTGACAGCGCATATAGTCCCGGCGATTGTCACGGGAAAATTCATTTACCTTTTCTGTTTTGCAGAATGGACAAGTTATATTCTCGATATTCGGCCCCTGTGAAAGTCATATTTACTTTTTATATTAACAAACATTCATCTCAAAAATGGAAATTTCACTGCCTCGGCATGCTTCCGGGGCTCTCTGGTGATTTTAAGGACAAGATGAACGTAATATTTACTTGTGTGAATACCGCATATGTAACACTGTCTGGCCCTCAAAAGAGGGCTGAGTATGACAGGAAGTTAATAAGAAAGGACAGACCTGTAGAGGTTTAGTGGAATTCCCGGGACAAATACTAAGTCAGTTCTTCTTCACAAACTTTCCGAACCCTGAGAGGACTTTTAGACCGAGGTCCTGGCTTTTTTCAGGGTGAAACTGGGTCGCAAAGACATTGTCTTTCCATACCATCGAGGTGAAGGTTGTGCCGTAATCTGTAGTTGTTGCTATTATATCGTTGTCTTCTGGGACAACATAAAAGGAGTGTACAAAATAGAAAAAGGCATCGTCCTCTATATCGGAAAGTATTGGCGGCCTCTTTATGACCTTCACTGTATTCCAGCCCATGTGAGGGACTTTCAGCCCTTCCTGAAACCTGACGACCTTGCCCCTGAAGATGTCCAGGCCCTTGCAGGTACCGAATTCCTCTGATTCACTGAAGAGGACCTGCAGTCCGAGACATATGCCGAGAAAGGGTTTGCCCTTGTTGATTGAAGAGATGACCGCTTCTGTCAGAGAGAGGTCGGAGAGGTTCCTTATGCAGTCCTTAAAAGCACCTACTCCAGGAAGCACAATGGCCCCGGCATCATCTACAGCCCTTGGGTTTGAGGTCACGACCGCGTCGATGCCGACTTTCTTGAAGCCTTTTTCAACGCTTTTGAGGTTCCCCATTCCATAGTCCACTATTGCTATCATTATCTAAATTACTTTTCTCGTTATGGAATTGTCAACAAATCAGTATTGGTTGTCAGTGAGCTCCGCTCTCACTTTTTCACAGAACTCGGTAACGGTTTCCATGTCCGATAACTATAGAGTTTGTCCCGAAATATGCTCGCCACATCTGTGCGGTGACGTAACCTGAGACGACGGACATGCTGGAGTGCAAATTTAGGCCGCGTCAATTTCCGGGCGAAACATTCACCTGCTTTTTTTGACGGTTTTGCTTTACGTAATCGCCTTCTGGTTTCAAACACCAGCGGTATTTGCACAGGACAACCGTGATGAAATTGTCGCGGGCGTCCCTAAGGACTTTCCCCCGCAGTATTCGATTGACCGGAAAACCGACAAACCGGACGGATTTGCGATCGATGTCATGAACGCGCTGGCCGGAAAGGCCGGGTTGAAGGTCAGCTACGTTCTTTTCGATGAATGGCAAGATATCCACCAGGCCCTGCGGGAAGGGCGCGTTGATGGATCCCCAACGAGGGAATAGTTGCAGAGAGAAAAGAGTTCATGGACTTCACCGCATCCGTTGAAACTTTTCATGTCAGTATTTTCGTCCGCAGCAGCACGACAGATATAAACAGCATTGATGACCTGCAAGGACACAAGGTTGCCGTGGTTTCCGAAAACAAAGGGCTTTTTATCATGCAGAAATATGGCAAAGCTGAGCTGCTTACAACATTTGCCTGCTACCACGGAGAAAGGACAAAGGTTAACGGCCCACGGGAATATAGATATTAAAGACGGTCCCCTTTTCCGGCACGGATTCGACGCTGATGTGACCGTCGTGGTTTCTAATGATCGCGTAAGTGATCGTGAGCCCGAGCCCCCTCCCATTTTGCTTTGTGGTGAAATATGGGTCGAATACCTTCGGGAGGAGTTCCTGACGTATGCCTTTGCCGTTGTCCGCGACGGATATTTTGACGTACCTGCCTTCGAGTAAAGGGGGCAGCTCGTCAGGAGAGACCTCTTTATTACCAGCGGTTATCACGATGCTCCCGCCGCCCGGCATCGCCTCTACCGAATTAAGGACCAGCGTATTAATCACCTGCCCTATCTGTGTCTCATCCACCTCGGCTGCCCATAGGTCAGTAGCGATGTTATAGCGGCATATGATATCGGAATCGCGTAATGCGAGGGCAGCGTATTCCGTGATAATTTCTCCGAGTGAGACAAATCTTTTTAAGGTAAAGCTCCCCCTGGAAAAAGTGAGTAATTGTATGGTCAGGTCCTTTGCCCGGATCGATGCCTTTTGCGCCTTCAGAAGGGCCCCCCGCAGCCTTTCCTTTTGGTCCGCATGAATTATGGAGAGGTGGATGTTTTCGAGAACGGAGGAAAGGAGAAAATTGAAGTCATGGGCGATGCCGCTTGCAAGGATGCCCAATGATTCTAGTTTCTGTACCCTGGTCATCTCTTCTTCCATTTTTTTCATCTTCGAGATATCTCTGGCGATGCCGATGAACCCGACTAACCTCCCTGTGTTGTCCCGAATCGCCGCGCCGCTGAATAGATGGACAACCTTCTTTCCGCCCTTTGCAAGCAGTCGCAGTTCACGCGAGGCCCTCCCTTTTGAGTTGGCCTCTTCGAGTCCTGCTGCAGCCTCATCCCTGTCTTCTTCTGCAATAAAGGTCAATGCCTGTTTTCCTGCCAAATCGTCGTGACTGTAACCTGTTGTCTCTTCCACCAGGCCGTTCCACTTGATGAGCTGGCCTGTAGGACTGAGAACGTATAGCAGATCAGGAATTGTTTCCATGAGGAGGGACTGGAAATCCAGTGCGTTTGTAAGACCTTCACTTGTCTCGCGCTGCTTTTCGATCTCTGTTCGGAGAATTTCGTTGTCCACTCTGACCTGCATCGTAACCTTTAAAAAAAAGATGACGATGCAGGCAACGATCAATGAAACCACGCCGCCCGTAACTAGATAATCATAGGTGACCGAGCCTTTTAGAAGAAGCCCCATCAGCGCAGTCAGTACTTCGGATAAGATGATCGAAATCCAGATGAAATGCCATACATTCAGGGTGGTCAGCGCATTGAACAGTCGCAGACTGGGCCTGAGCAATTGCCGCTTCTGCACAATCTCTTTATTCATCTCGGCTATATCTCCCCCAGCGAATGATAAATGATGGTAATACTATGCAGTTATTGATAACACGTCCAAGATCATATTGTCTATAGGCTGGTTAGCAATTTGTATTAATCCGGCTACGGTTTGCCGAAGACCACCTTCACCAGTGGAAGTTCCTGGCGCAGAAATCCTGTTGTCCGCGCATAGGTGATGTACTGGATGCGGCCGTTTTCCTGCGCAAATTCCGGATGCGCCCGTCCGGCGTAGCTGGTGGTGTTGTTCCACCCCGTCTTGGCAGTCAGCAGCAACGTCTCGGCTGACCATGGGCCCCAGGGAGTGTCAGATACGCGGTAGTAGAGGTTGTCGCTGAAGACGCCGCTATAGATGGCCATGTAGGCGCCCAGGTAGGGGTTAAAGAACACTGAGTTTCCGGCCGCGCCACCGTCGAAGACGGTCACAGCGTCAGCTGCATTGCTGCTCCATGTGTTGGTGCCGGCATAGTAACTCCATCTGCTTTTGTCCAGCGCGTCTTCAAGCGGCACGCGCGCGAGTTGGGCATGCTGAGTCAGGAACTCCCGTTTCTGACCGTATGCGTACAGCATATCGCCGATGACCAGTCCCTCGGAATTGAACTGAACTTCGTTATCTCCTGTCCACATCAGCGTAGGAAATGCAGTCCCGGGTGATACTATCGGACGGGACATTCCTACTTTGGTGTCAGCAATTGCAATGCCTCCACCAACAGTCTTCCAGCCCTCGGCACCGGGTACGCGCCAGATCTCGGTATAAAATAAAAGCACGCGCTTCCGGGCCGGATCCGGGACCATCTGTGCCGGCCAGAATGCGAATTCAGCCCCGCAGGGGTCAGCACGGCAGTTGTCAGGATCGTGAAGGTAATTGTAGAACTTTTCCTGGGGCGTGTATGGAATGATCTCCGCGGGCGCTCCCGCGGAATCAAGGTAGTCGTGCTCTAGGGTGATGCCTGCCGAGGCATCCAGATTTTCAGTCCACGATAGGGAGTTGTCCACCCAGTTATTCCCCTCCGCATTTGCTTTCGTTAGGGGTGTGTCGCCGAAGTTCCAGACCGAGCGCCCGGCAATGAGCGCGCTGTAAGTGCCGTCGCGGCCCTGGACCACCGGATTCTGATGGACCACCCCCAGATCGGTGAGGGACTCCACGGGCGGGACCGGTGGAGGGTCGGCGTTTGCAAGGATTGCCGTTGCCAACATTCCAGTTATGAATAACATCAGTCTATGAATATGCATGTAAACCTCCTCGTGCGGTAGTCTGTCTATTTATATTATCCTAAAAACGACAGTTCATTCACCACAGAGGCACAAAGTTCACAGAGAAAGCAATGGCTTGAAGCGAAAAGGGGTCTCACCAACCTGGTTGCCATGGTTCTGTCCCGTAATCTCTTGATATTACTCTGCGTTCTCTGCGATCTCTGTGTTTAACTGCTTTTTTCGGGATTATAGTTTATCCAACTCTGGTTCTCTTCAGCATTTTTTTACGACGCGGATTATAATACCCGGGTATGGATGAAAAGCAGTTAACCACAGAGTTCACAGAGGAAAATCAAGGAGTTCAGGTTAAAACCGGACTCGCTGTAATGGTGGATTGCGTTATAATCCCAGGTCTTTGTTTATCTTTGCGAACTTTGCGCCTTTGCGCGATCAACTGCCGTTTTTAGGTTGAACCATCAGGGAGAGGAAATGACACAGATCAGGAAACCCTTTGGCAGGCCCGTCTTTTTTCTGTTTTCATTTATTTTTCTCTTTGGCCCTCTTTGTCCCTGCTGCAAAGGCGGAAGAGAAGATCCTCGATTTTCATAGCTGACGTTACAGTAAACGAGGACGCTTCTTTGCTTGTCAGGGAGACTATCAGGGTCCGCTCCGAAGGTCAGAAGATCAAACACGGCATATTCAGAGACTTTCCGGTTAAGTACAAGGAAGGGACAGGAAAGATCATCAAGGTCGGTTTTCATGTGGTGGGGGTAAAGAGGGACGGCCGGCCCGATGAATTCAGAGAGGCTGAACAGGACAACGGAGTGAGGGTGTATATCGGCAGGAGTGACTACACACTTCCTCCCGGTGAACATGAATATGAGCTTACCTACAAGACCGACCATCAGCTCGGCTTCTTTAATGACTATGATGAGCTTTACTGGAATGTCACGGGCAACGGCTGGGACTTTGCTATCGAAAAGGCCTCGGCCCTGATACATCTTCCCGGTGATGCCGGGAGGCATATAATCAAGACTGCGGGCTATACCGGCCCCCAGGGCTCCACAGACCAAAATTATAAAAGTACTGAAGCATCCCTCAGGGGCGGTGGAGTTTGAGACAACAGAGTCGCTTTCCCCCGTGAAGGTCTTACGGTTGCGGTCTCCTGGCCCAAGGGATATGTCAGTCCTGAAGGAGAACCCGAACTTATTACTCCTCCGACCGAATGGGACAAGATCAAAAAGCAGCTGATGCCCAAAGGTACGGCAGGCACCAGATACGCACTGCTGGGTCTTTTGGTATTGGCCGCATATTACGGACTTGTATGGCTGCGTGTCGGGAAAGACCCTGAAGAAGGCGTGATAGTGGTACGTTATGAGCCTCCCTCCGGTTTGAGTCCTGCAGTGATGAGGTACATTACGAAAATGGGCTATGACGATAAGACCTTTTCTTCCGCCCTTATAAACATGGCTGTCAAGGGATTTATTTCGATAGTTGATAAAGATGGAGACTATACCATCAGAAAAACGGATGGGGGAAAAACGGGACTTTCTTTTGAGGAGAACAAGGCCTATCAGGAACTCTTCAGCTCCGGCAGGGAGCTTAAACTTGAGCAGTCAAACCATACATATATCAGCGCAGCTATAAGGGGCGTGACCGATTATCTGAAGACGAAGTTTGAAAAGATCTACTTCATTACCAACATTAAATATTTTATTGCCGGGTTTCTGCTTACCTGCGTCCTGCTTTTTGCGAGCGGTTTCAGCGAGGCAGTAGCCAAGGCTGCGGTGCCGGTCTTTCTTTTCATGTGCATATGGCTGACCGGCTGGAGCGTCGGGGTCATCATGCTGGTAAGACAGGTGTTTTCGTCATGGAAACGCGTCTTCGTCACACACTCCTGGAACAGGCTGGGCAGTATGGCTAGCGCTGTTTTTATTACCTGCTTTTCCCTGCCCTTTTTAGGCGGTGAGTGCTTCGGGCTCTATTTAATGACAACCAGCACCTCTTTTGTCATCGCGCTCTTTCTGCTTTCGGCCATGATGGTGAACTATCTTTTCTTTCACCTTCTGAAGGCCCCGACCGGGGCGGGTCGAAAGGTCCTCGATGAGATCGAGGGTTTCAAACTGTTCCTGAGTGCCACCGGGAAGGACAGGATGAATATGCTCAATCGCGCAGACCGTACTCCGCAGCTCTTTGAGAAATACCTGCCCTATGCACTCGCCCTTGATGTGGAGCAGCAGTGGGCTGAACAGTTTGCAGATGTGCTTGCCGCTGCCTCTTTAAGCCCTGAGCAGGGCGGCAGTGGCCCGGTCTGGTATTCAGGCTCTTCCTGGAACTCTTTCGCCGCGGCCGGTTTTGCCTCATCACTGGGCTCTTCTTTTTCCGACGCCATCTCTTCTTCGTCTACTGCGCCAGGTTCAAGTTCCGGCAGCGGCGGCGGGGGCTCCTCAGGCGGCGGAGGCGGCGGCGGTGGCGGAGGAGGCTGGTAAACCGGCCTTCTGCCAGTCTTGGTTTCTCATCGTAATGAGTGGGCGGACCGTGGTTGAGAACGGCAGTAGGCTGATCTCCTGAATGTCAGCGAGGCAACTCCCTGTGTTTATGCTGCAGGAGATCTTAACTTCAGTGCTAACTCATTGACACTCTTGAATTTTTCCTGATATACTCGACTGTAAAACACGGGTTTGCATCAGGCAAGACAATAGTGTTTCTGCTGTAGTCTGTGGCAATAAACAGCAATTTTTTATCTTTAAACTGAGTTGAAATGAATTGCAGGGAAGACGCGGGGGAAAGGTGATGAAAATGTTCAGGCCTTGTCCTTGTGGAGGTAAGGGGGAGCGGCATTATCGCCGGGCTGTTCACAGTGTGTCTCATGTATCTATCTTTTCAATGCAAGTGATATTATAGATATGCACGAATTTATGGATAAAAACAGGAAAGAAGAAAATTTATGGCATCATCTCAGGGAGGTCGGTAGTTTATGGGTGGATCCATCCGGGATTGTTTTGGTCTCCGAGGGGGCTGAAGTCGCATGAGCCTTGCAGGGAAAATAGAAGATCTTGGCCTCGCTGATATCTTTCAGATATTGAGTGTGGGCAGAAAAACAGGGACATTGACGATCAGAGGCACCAAGGGGACAGCGCTTATCGTGTTTAAAAACGGTATGATTGTCAGGGCTGAAACTGATGACCTTGAAAATAGCCTTGCGGAGAACATGCTTGCGGCAGGACTGATAAAAAACACGGTCCTTTATCTGGCTGAAGAGGTAAAAAAAAAGCTGCCCTCAAAATCAATGGCTGAAATCCTTTTTGACCTGGGTGCGGTCAATAAGAGCATTTTAGAACAGGTAACAAGAAAAAGGATAGAAAATGTTGTTTACCACATTCTCCTGTGGAAAGACGGAGATTTTCAGTTCGAACTCGATGATCTGGATATCGAAGAAAAGACGCATTTGACCGACCTGGGCTGGGAGCTGGGAAAAGGGATGAGTCCCGAATATCTGCTTATGGAGGGTGCCCGCGTACAGGATGAATCAACACAGTCGTCTTTTGTCCCGACAGAGCAATTTTCCCTGGAAGGTTCCGGGGTAGAAGAAAAAGATGAAGAAGGCTGGGACGAAGACTGGGGGACCCCTCAGGCAGAGAGGAAGGACATATCCTCACTGAAGGCCCTTACTCAGGAACTAAGGTTCCCCAACTCTGCCTCTGAAATCACTCTGCTTATCCTCAGATTCGCAAGTGATATCTTTCAGCGGGGGGTCCTTTTTATGGCCGGCAAGAAGGAGATCGTGGGACTCGGGCAGTTCGGTCTCGGTATTGAAAGCGCTGATGAGAAAATCAGAGCGATCGTGCTTGATTTAGAAAAAAGTGATTTTCTGGCAAGGCTTGTAAAAGAGCAGATGCCGTATAAAGGGGCCATCGAACGAGATGAAGTAACTAAGTATCTGATAGATGAACTGGGAGGGACCTGGCCTGCGGAAGCGGGGTTTTTTCCTGTTATTGCAGAGGGGAAGGTTGTCGCACTTCTTTTTGCCGACAATGTGTCTTCCGATGCCGCAATGCCTGAAACGGAGGGCCTTGAAATATTCATCAGCCATGCCGGGCTGGCGCTTGAGAAGTCATTGCTTCAGCGGAAAATTCTGGAAATGGAAAAAGGAAACGGCGCGCTTTGACATCTGTAGAGATTTATTTTACAGTATCTGATAAAATGTTACGTGAAGACAAAGAGGTTTTTTGAAAACAATTCTCATTGTTGAAGATTCGTCTACGACAAGGGCCCTGATAAGGGCTGTTATAGACGAACTCGGTGATTTTGAGACTGTTGAGGCATCAACGGGATTCGAGGCCCTTAAGATCCTGCCGCAACAGCAATATGACCTCATCATTACCGATATAAACATGCCTGATATAAACGGTCTTGAACTCATTAATTTTTTGCGGAGCAATGCCAGATACAGTCATGTGCCTATAATTATCGTCAGTACTGAAAGGAGCGAGGAAGACAAAAAAAGAGGGATGGCCCTCGGCGCTTCGGCTTATGTAACAAAGCCGTTTAAGTCTGTTGAATTGCAGGAAACCATTGAGAAGATCCTTGGTACATGAAAGCCTCTAAAAAGGAATTCATCGCTGAAGCAGAAGACCTCCTCGAAGAATCACAGAAACTGATTCTCGAAATCCAGGAGACCGTTTCCTCAGGTCTCAATCCTGATACCATCAACGCCCTTTTCAGGGCCATGCATACACTCAAAGGTGTTTCAGGTCTTTTCGGACTACATGGAATAATGAGCATCAGCCACGCCCTGGAGTCTTTGATGGATGAAGTGAGGCTTGGCAAAATCCCCCTGAACGATACCGTAGTGGGTTTTCTTTTTAACAATCTCGATATCATGAAAAATCTTGTTGAGAAGATCAGCAGGAATGAGGAAGAAGGCGATGTATCAGCTTTTCTTAAGGATATCGAGTCTTTCAGAAATTCCCGGAAAAGCCTGGATGAGGGGCCTTCAGCTGGGGCTGTCATAGACGAATCCATTATGAGGGTCCTGTCTGAGTATGAGGAGCACAGATTAAAGGCCAATATCATGGAAGGCAAGTGGATCTGTCTTGCTAAGGCCGTTTTTTCACTCGATGTTTTTGACACATCCTTGGAAGATCTAACGAAGTTAATAAAGACAAAGGGTGAACTTATCTCAACGCTTCCGACTTCTTCGGATGTGCCGGACGGCTCCATCGGGTTCAATCTGCTGTTTGGGACGACCAGCCCTCTGGAAGAGATAAAAAAGGATGTCGAGGTTGATGTAGACGTACTTGTCCAGCCAAAGGCTGCTCAGCAGCAGACCGCACCATTACCGTCAACCTTAAAAACGCCTGATACGCATTTAAAGAGCACTTCGACGACAGTAAGAGTTGACATAGACAAGCTCGACAGGATCCTCAATACAATCGGAGAGTTGACGCTTGCAAAAGGAGCGGTCAAAAGGATCGGGACAGAACTCCTTGAGACTTACGGCAATTCGCATCTGGTCTATGATGTCCACAAGGTCAGCCAGAGTTTTGAAAGGAGGCTGATCGAACTTCAGAACCAGGTCCTTGAAGTGCGTATGGTACCCATAGGACAGATATTTGCCAGGCTTGCGCAGATCGTGAGGCGGTATTCGCATGAGATAGGCAAACAGATAGAACTTTCGGTCTTTGGCGAGGACACAGAACTTGATAAATACCTTGCGGAAGAGATAGTTGACCCCCTTATGCACCTTATCCGGAATGCGATTGATCACGGGATAGAATCCTCTGAAGAGAGGAAGAGAAAAGGGAAAAAAGAATTCGGGACAATAATATTGAAGGCCTATCAGAAAGGGAACCATGTTGTTATCGAGGTCAAAGATGACGGTCAGGGCATTGATACCGACAGAGTGAGGAAAAAGGCCATAGAAAAAGGACTCATTGCCGGTGATGAGGAACTTTTGGAAAAAGAAATTATCGATTTTATTTTTGTCCCTGGTTTCAGCACTAAGGATGTTGTGACTGAGGTCTCCGGCAGGGGCGTGGGTATGGATGTGGTCAAGGACAAACTTTCCGCCCTCGGCGGTTTTGCTGAAGTAGATACATCCAGGAATGTCGGTACCACATTTATGCTGACACTCCCGATTACACTTGCGATCATAAAGGCCCTTGTAGTGCGCGTAGGGCAGGAAAAATTTACAGTCCCGCTTACCTCAATGTCAGAAACACTCGTAGTCGAGCACAAGGACATTCAGACGATAGAGTGGAAGGAAGTCTATTATCTCCGGGGTGATATGCTGCCGATGGTAAGGGCAAACCGGTTTTTTGGAATAGAAGGGGACAGCACTGAGAGATCTTTTGCGGTCGTGGTCGGTTTCGGGCAAAGAAGGGTCGGCCTGATGGTCGATGAACTTTTTGGGCAGCATGAAATTGTCATCAAGACACTCGGGGCTTACATGAAAGAATTGCGCGGCTTTGCAGGGGCCGCGGAGATAGGCAAGCATGAGGTCGTACTGGTGATCGATGCCGAATCCATTATCGATGAGTCTGTTCTGAAACAGAAAGGAGGATTTTATGTATGAGGAATTTTATAGCTTAACGGCCCGGCCGTTCAGCAAAACGCCTGATCCAAAATTCCTTTTCCTCAGCAGAAACCACGAAGAAGCTCTTGCCAGACTGCAGTACGCTGTAGAAGAGAAAGAGACGATAATGCTTACCGGTGATATAGGCTGCGGCAAGACAACACTGACGAGGGCCTTGATGGATATGCTCGGCTCCCAGTACAGGATAGTAAATATTATAAATCCCATCCTCAGCCCTGCGCAGTTCCTGAGGACCATCGCCAAAAGAATGGAAATACCAACACCTTCCAACTTCAAGTCTGACCTGCTGGATGCCATTTACGAGAAGGTCTATCAGGACTATGAAGCCGGCACCCCTGTTGTGATCATCATTGATGAGGCCCAGCTCATACCGGCTAAAGAGACCTTTGAAGAGATAAGACTACTCACCAATTTCCAGCTGGATTATACCAACCTGATAAGTCTCATACTTGTTGGTCAGACTGATCTGAGAAAACGTCTGAACCATAAGGCGTATTTGCCTTTGAGACAGCGCATAGGACTCTTTTATCATCTCGGTCCCATTACCGAAGGAGAGATAAAAAACTATATGGAATACAGGCTGAAAATGGCAGGAAGGGAAGACATATTGTTTACTGAGGGCTCGCTGAAGCTTCTGTACAGATATTCAGGCGGGGTGCCGCGGGTGATAAACAGCATTGCGACCTCGGCGCTGCTCGACGGATTTGCAAAAGAGGAACATATTATAGATGAAGCGCTCATCGAAGGCGCTGCCAGGGAATTGGGGTTAAATGGATATCGCGAAAATTAGGAAAAAGGCGCTTTCAAAAGATGCCGGCAGCAAGCCCATGGAAGAGCTTGAGGAAAAACCTGCAGAAAAATCCAGCACTGGTCCGGCAGAAGATGAAAAGAGAGAAGCGGAAAAGGGGCAGGCAGTTGTCGACGAAAAAGGCGCTCCGCAGGGAGAAAGGCCTTCAGAAGAAATTGCGGCCTGTGATACAGTCATTGATGCGTTCGGTGATGAAACCAGCAGGGTGGCTGTCCCGGATGCTGATGATATAACTGAAGCAAATGCCGGAGAATTGGTTGAGTTGCTCACCTTCAGTCTTTCCAATGAAGAGTATGCCTTCAGGGTCAGTGACGTAGAGGAGGTTTTACGGATGCAGAGAATCACCATGGTCCCTACCATGCCTGATTATGTGCTCGGCATTACGTCCCTGCGCGGGAAGATCATTCCGGTCATTGATCTGAAGACACGCTTGAGTCTTCAGGAAAAGTCTTTGACCACAGAAAGCCCTGCCGCCGGTCCTGCTGATGATCCTGAAACCGGCAGGAAGGGCTGGATGGAAAAGAAGATATTGATTGTTTCTGGGCCTAAGGGTATGATAGGCGCTTCCATTGACAAGGTCATGGGGGTTGTGAGTTTGCCCCTCAGCGGAATGCTTCGGCCCCCGGGCCATTTAGACGAAAAGGAACTCAAATTTATCGAGGGCATAGTTGTGGTCGAAAAACGTTTTATATCCATAATTCATTCTGATGCTGCGATGGACATAGAGGCCGGTTAAAGGAGGGTGTATGCGTGAGAAACTTGAATTGAAGATCCTTACCATTGTAAGCGTTCTTTTGCTGGTGGGGATCTCTGCTGCCAGTTTTATGGTTCTGACAATCGAAAAAAAGAGTCTCTACAGCATAACCGGGACTGGTGCGGAGGCCATGGCAAAGATCGTCGCAAAGGACGTGGAAAGGATAATGCTTGAGGGACGAGCTGACCGCACAAAGACCCTCGTGGATGATCTTAAGAGCGCAAGCGGCATTGAAAAGATAGTGGTCCTCAACTTTCAGGGACGTGAGGCTTTTAATAAGGAAGCCCCCGCAACCGAGGCAGATATAATGAAGAAAATAGCTGAAACGAAGATGTCCCTGAAAATCAATGAAAAAACACGCAGTATCTTCTATCAGACGCTTAATAACAAGGAACAGTGCCGGTCCTGCCATGCAAACGATCCTGAGATTTTAGGGGCTGTAAAGGTGTCTATATCAATAGAGAAGGAATACAATAGATCGATGAATATAGTTCTCATCGTGATTGTCGCGACTGTGATTGCCTGCCTGAGCTTCAGCATAATACTATGGCTGATGATCAGAAAAATGGTGATTTCTCCCATAAAATTACTGGAAAAAGCAGCGCACGATCTCTCCAGGGGTGATCTGTCTTTCGATATCGATTTGAAGAGCAAGGACGAGATAGGAAGGTTTAACAGGGCGATAAAGGATTCCATTATTTCAGTGTCCGGCATACTTAAAAGGGTCAGGGACATATCAGCGCGGATTGTATACGTTGCCGAAGAGGTTGAAGTCGAGTCAAGAAAAGTTGCAGAAGGCACTGCCTTAGAGAGCGAGGCGGTCTCGGATATTTCTGCCTCGGTAGAGGAAATGAATGCTGCCATCTCTGAGGTGGCTGACAGCACGGAAGGTCTTGCATCGTCTGCTGAAGAGGCGGTGGTGTCGATGTCCGAGATGGTGACGAGCATTGAGCAGATCAAGGGGAGTACTCAGGACCTTTCCGTGGCTGTGGAATCCTCCTCAGCTTCATTAGCGGAATTGTCCGCTACCATCAAGGAAGTCGCAAACAATTCTGCGGAACTGGCAGGTGCGGCCCAGGAGACCCAGTCAGCCATTATGCAGATTGCGTCATCGGTCAGAGAGGTTGAGCAGAGGGCCAAGGAGTCTTCCATACTTTCAGAGAGGGTCAAGACAGACGCTACTACCTTCGGGATGTCTTCCATAGGAAAGGCCATTGACGGGATGAAGGACATAAAGGTTTCTGTTGAAAAGACAGCCGGATATGTCAGGAAATTGGGCGGCAGGTCCGAGGAAATCGGGAAAATCTTAAATATCATAGACGAGGTAACGGACCAGACAACACTGCTTGCTCTTAACGCAGCGATTCTAGCGGCGCAGGCAGGTGAGCATGGGAAAGGTTTTTCAGTAGTTGCGGACGAGATAAAAAATCTTGCCGAGCGGACATCTGTATCAACGCAGGAAATAGGAGAGCTTATCCAGTCAGTTCAGCAGGAGGTGTCCGATGCTGTGGAGGCCATGGCCCTGGGCCTGAAGGCAGTGGATACAGGGTTCAAGGTCACGGGAGAGGCGGCTGATGCCCTGAGAAAAATAGTTGAAAGCTCTAAGCAGTCATCTGATATGTCTGCAGCGATAGAGCGTTCTACTGCAGAGCAGGCTCAGGCCACGAAGCTGGTTTCAAAGGCCATGGAAAAGGTGCTGCTGATGGTTGGAGAGATAGCCAAGGCCACTACGGAACAAAGCAGGGGCATACAGCTGATCGTGCAGGCGACCGAGAAGATAAGTGATGTTTCAATCCATGTCAAGACAGCCACGAACGAACAGTCGATCAACAGCAAACAGGTTTCTCAGGCTATAGAGCTTGTCTCTGACAAAAGCCGGCAGATATCAAGGTCGATGCATGAGCAAAAAACAGGGGCGACCCAGATTTGGGAATCAATAGAAAGGATCAAGGACATCCCGACGGAGAACAAGGGAAGGGCCTTCAACCTGAACCAGCGCGTGAAGGACCTGATGAAAGATGCCGAACTGACGGCCACAGAGATGGAGCGCTTCAAGTTCAGTGAGGATGCTTCGACTGATCTCCTGCAGATGGGGATCATCCCTCTGGAGTCTCCGGCCATCATGTTCAGGAAGTTCAGTCCTCTTGCGGAATACCTCAGCAGAAAACTGGGCAGAAGGGTTGACCTGAAGGTTGCTGTTGATTTCCAGAGTGCGATAGAAGACATCGGAAAGGGTGTAACTCAGTTTTGCTTTATGACGCCTTCAACGTACATTGAGGCCCATATGAAATACGGGGTCAGTGTTCTGGAAAAGGCGCTCAGAGACGGCAAGCCCTTCCAGCACTCGGTAATCATTGCAAGGAACGACAGCCCTGTCAATGAAATAAAGGATTTAAAAGGCCGTTCCTTTGCCTTTGGGGACCTGCATTCAACGTCAAGCCATATTGTACCACGGGCCATGCTGCTTGCTGAAGGTATTGATGTGAAAGACCTCCGGTCTTACAATTATCTCGGCCACCATGACGACGTTGTAAAGGCTGTTTTTAAAGGTGATTTCGATGCAGGCGCGGTCATGGAATCAATAGCAAAAAAATATAAGGGTAAGGGAATAAAATTTGTTAAAGTCTCCGCTGAGATACCGGAATTTAACATATGTATATCCAAAAACATTGATGTTACAATAGTGGACAAACTGAAAGACGCATTTACCTCACTATCACTTGACTCCGTTGAAGGGGCGGAAATATTAAAGTCCATCAATGAAAGTTATACAGGATTTGTAGGATCTTCAGATGAAGAATATGACGGAATTAAAAAAATGATGGTCAGTTTGGGGCTAATTTAAAAAGGAGCAATCGCTATGAAGAAAATGATGTCCTTGAATTTTTTTGCCTTTACCCCTGCTTATGGTTCATATGCGGTGGACAAGGGCATGACAGCAGAGCCTGTGAAGGATGGTCCAGCAGTTAAAGTTGCCTGCAAAGGCCTCTGTGGCTCCATGAAAACAGATTTGGTTGTATCAAGATGACATTCGGGAAATCCATAACAGCCAGGTTCATAGCTACTGTATTTACCGTACTGCTGGTTGGTCAAATCCTCGGTACTGTTTTATTTATACTCAATACACGGGCCTCTCTTTTCGATTCTCTTGAAGCAAAAATACAGAGAATATCGGTGATCGTTGCGGGGGTCAGCGCGGGGCCGCTCCTGAGTTATGACTATTCACTGCTTGATACCTATCTGGCGGAGATTATTAAGGATGAAGAAATAACCTCTGTCCGTATCCTCGACAGCACCGGGAATGTGCTGAAGGAAAAGACAAAGACCGGGTCTGCCGGCCAGGCGGGCATCTACTCTGTTTTTATCAGGAAAGCACTGGTCATAAAAACCCCTGTGATGTCTGAAGGACAAAAGATAGGAGAAGTTATAATTGAGTATAATGCTTTTAAAATAAACAAAGACATCTTCAAAAACATGATCATTATATCGCTCTATGAACTGGCCCTTCTCCTCTTTGTTGCATTTGTCATGATGTTCCTTTTCAAAAGGAATATTACGAATCCTGTTTTGTCCATTAACAGGGCCATAGAAAAGATCACCTCTGGTGACCTGTCAACTCCTGTGCCTGATATCGGCCAAAACGAGATCGGCGTAATAGCCAAAGGAGTGGCCTTTCTTGAGGAAAGGCTTTCCATGACTATTGGAAAACTCAATTCAACAGCAGTAAATGTGTCGATGGCCACAAAACAGGTCGACCAGACATATACCAATGTGATAGATGGGATAACAACCCAGGTAAATTCTGTCAATGAAATAATCAGGTCTATTGAGAATGCTACAAAATCACAGGCCGAGCTGGGCGATAGCACTGAGAAGCTGTTGAGTTTTTCTGCTGAGAATGTTGCCTCGCTCTTTGAGATGAAGGAGACCTCTGAGGAGATAGCTTCCAATACTGAAAGGCTTTTTAAGGCAACAGAAAATTCCTATTCCGTGGTATTGCAGATGAACCAGACTGCCAAGTCGATATCGGACAATGCCGGCAAGGCGTCCTCTGCGGTGGAGGACACCTCTGCCTCAGTGGAAGAGGTCGGAGCGTCGATCAGGGAGGTAGAGGCGAACGCAAGAAAATCATCCGTGCTGGCTGAAAAAGTACAGGAGATTACCTCTGGCGAGGGTATGATGGCTGTTGTCAATGCTATTGAAGGCATGGACAATATATCTGAGGAAGTAAAAAAGTCGGCCGAGATAATCCAGAAGCTTGGCATAAGGTCTGTGGATATCGAGAAAGTCCTCTCTGTTATAAAGGACGTAGCCGAGCAGACGAACCTTCTAAGCCTTAATGCCGCGATCCTTGCAGCCCAGGCCGGTGAGTATGGAAAGAGTTTTTCCGTTGTTGCGGATGAAATCAGAGGGTTGTCCGAGAGGACCTCGAGTTCAACCAGGGAGATAGGTGGGATAGTCAAGACCATCCAAAAGGACATCAAAGACGCTGTTTATACCATTGATTCCGCACAGGGGAAGGTGGTCGAGGGGAATTCCCTGGTAATGAAAGCAGGGGAAGCCCTGAGAGAGATCCTCAATGCGTCGATCCAGTCGACCGAGATGACAAAGGCCATTGAACGTGCCACTGAAGAGCAGTCGGCAGGGTTGAAACAAATTACAATGGCAGTTGATGATATCAGGAAGATGATGAGTAATGTTGCGAAATCCACGAAAGAGCAGGACAATGCCCTCGGCTATCTGCTGGAGGGGACAGGAGAAGTCAAGGAAGTAGCTGAACTGAGCAAGCGGAGCAGCCTTGAGCAGGCTGAAGGGACAAAGTTGATATCCCGGAACATAGAACTTGCAAACGAAAGGATAAATTATATAAACGAGGCGATTCTCAAGCAACAGGAGCTTAATAACAGTATCCTTTCCGCAATGGCCCAGATAAGTACTACCGGCACATCTACCAGGCGCGACATGGAAGATGTTTCCGTATCTCTGAAAACCCTTATCCAGGAGATAGAAACGCTCAAACAAGACATGGAAGTCTTTAAAATCACATAATATGAAGAAATTCACGATATTTAAAATAGGGGATGAAATATTCGGAATCGGGATAGACAGGGTAGTTGAGATCCTGAAGGTCCAGAAAATATTCACTATCCCAGGACTTCCGGAATTCCTTTCCGGTGTTATGAGCGTGAGGGGGAATATTGTTCCTGTAATAGATTTGAGGCGGCGTTTTGGCATTAAGCCTTCAGGTAATAAGGAACGGGTTATCATTGTACGCTATGGACAGGAAAAAATAAGTTTTCTTGTAGATGACATAAAAGAAATCCTGTCTTTATCTCCCGAGCAAATAAGAACTCCGCCTTCGATCTTCAAAGGTTTTAAGACAGAGTACCTGACAGGCCTTGGCAAAGACGGCGAAAGAATAATTATTCTATTGAACATAGATAGTCTTCTTACTTCCGAGGAGAAGATTATACTCAGGGAATCCATAGGGCTTTTGGAGGAAAAAGGTGCAGGAGCCGGCAAAACAATTCAGTGACAGCGATATAGAGAGCAGAAGAGAGGCCGTAGAAAGGCTGAGCGGGACAAAAGACCGCTCCTGTATTCCTCTTTTGTTGACAGCGATGAGAGACAGCAGCTGGCGTGTAAGGAAAACGGCCGTGGATATACTTTTTAAGGATTATCCCGTAGATGAGTATATCGGTGGACTTATCAATCTACTGCACATTGAAGACAATGCCGGCGCAAGAAACTCTGCAATCGAGTCCCTCATAAGGCTGGGCAAGAAGGCGACTGTCTATCTTATAGAAGCTTTCAAGACCCCCAATAAAGATGTAAGGAAGTTTATCATAGATGTGCTTGGCGAATTGATGGATGACCGGTCACTCGGCCTGATGCTGGAGGCGATCAGGGATGAAGACGATAATGTCAGGGCGACTGCCGTGGAACACCTGGGAAAAGTCGGAGAGCCTTCAGTAGTTGATGCGCTGATAGACATACTCGAAAGCGGCGACCTCTGGACCGCTTATCCTGCGGCCGATGCCCTGGGCAGGATCGGGAACAAAAAGGCTGTGCCCCATTTACTTCTGGCACTGAAGAGAAAGCCTTTGAGAGAACCGGTGCTGAAGGCCCTGGGTTTGCTGGCGGATAGTTCAACTCTCGAAAATGTCATCTCCTTTCTGGAAGACAATTCAAAGAATATCCGGGAACAGGCGCTAAGAACAATTGAAAAGATGTACCATAACGGTGTAGACGCCGGCCTGATTACAGGTGAACTCAGGAGGCTCCTGGGTGATAAGGCCATTGATTTGCTGGTGGGCTATGCCTGGTCGAACAAACGCGAAGTGAGAATTACGGCGATATTGCTGCTTGGCCTGATGAAGGATGAAGCTGCCTATGCCCCGCTACTGGATATTTCGCATGAGGAAGAGTTTGCGGAAGATGTAAAAAAGGCGCTTGTTTTTATCGGCAGGGAGAACCCGGAATCTCTATTGAAGCTTTTCAATACAGACAAGCCGCACCAGCTGCGCTTTATCTGTGAGGTTGCAGGAGATATCGTTTCCCCTGCGTATTACGATGTCCTTGAAAGGACCCTGAGTAATGAAGACGGGCATGTCCGCTCTATAGCTGCGAGCAGTATATCAAAGCTCGGCAACGGGAAAGCCAGGGAAAAGCTGATGGAGCTTTTGACAGACCCCTACGAAGACGTACAGGAAGCAGCTGTCGATGCCCTGAAAAATCTGCAAAACGTACTCAATAGCAGCGAGCTTGCCGGAATGCTGAAATCTGAAAATCATTTCCTCAGGCGTAATATCGCATGTCTACTTGGAAAGATAAGAGCCGGTGACGCGGTCGCAGCCCTTGGGTTCGCCTTGAAGGATGCAAAGGTCATGGTCAGAAAGGCGGTTGTTGAGGCGCTGTCTTCGATAGGCACGTCTGATGCTGTGCGTTATCTGACCTATGCCCTGACGGATGAAGAACCTGGTATCCGAATTTCAGCAGCGCTGAGTCTTGGCGCTATCGGCGGCGAAGGGACGCTCGATTCACTGCTTATACTGACGTCTGACCCTGATGATTTTGTGAGGGTCTCTGCGGCAAAGGCCTTGGGCCTTCTGAAGGACAGGGGCGCTGTTAAGACCCTGATTACCCTGCTTTCTGACAGGAGTGGGTTTGTAGTGACTACTGCTATTGAATCTTTGCAGGCCCTTGGCGGCGATGAAGCCAGAGAAGCTGTCTTGAAAATGTTGTCTTCTGACGATGATGAGATCAAACGGACAGCGATATCCGCGCTTGAGGGGTTTGAGGATGTGGAAGACAGGCTCATTCCTTTTCTGAGAGACCCTGATTGGGCGAGCAGGATTGCGGCAGTCAGGGTACTGGGGAAAAGTTCCGGCTACAGAGCTAAGATGGAGCTTGAAAAAATGCTTGACACTGAGGAAGACCCTACAGTAATTAAGGCTGTGGAGGAGATCCTGAGTGTTTGAGCCTGAAAAGGTAATTCCTCTATCAGAAGATGTATTCAGGCTGATAAGAGATATCATAAGGGACTACTGTGGACTTTATTTTGATGACAGTTCCCTTTACCTCATTGAAAAAAGGCTCTCCCGCCGGGTGAAAAGCCATAACCTGAATGATTTCAGGGACTACTACAGGTTTATCAGGTATGATAAAAATACAGAAGAAGAGCTCTCTGCCATCATTGATATTCTTACTGTGAACGAAACTTATTTTTTCAGGGAGCAGAACCAGCTCAAGGCTTTCAGCGAGGAAATACTGGAGGAATTGAAGATAACGCTGAAAGACAGAAAAACATTAAGGATATGGTCTGCCGGTTGTTCCACAGGAGAAGAACCCTATACCATCACAATGCTCATAAATGAAAAAGACAGCTTTAAAGAATGGAACCTCGAGATCCACGGGAGTGATATAAACCAGCGGGTATTGCAGACCGCCCGCAAAGGGACATACATGAAAAACTCATTCAGGAGTACAGAGCCGTATTATTTGAAAAAATACTTTTCTGAAGACAACGGAGCTTTTACTATTAGTGACAGGGTAAAAAAAAATGTAAACTTCAGTTATCTGAATCTTCTCGATCCGGTAAAAACAAAGTTTATGGGTAAAATGGATGTAATATTCTGCAGAAATGTTTTAATATATTTTGATACTGCCTCAAGAAGAAGAGTCATTGAAAATTTCTATGACAGGCTTGTTGACGGAGGGTATCTTTTACTCGGGCATGCCGAGTCTCTGATAAATATTTCGACCGCCTTTAAACTGAAGCATCTGAAAAATGATATGGTATATCAGAAACCCTGTGCAAAGGATATATTAGGAAAAATTTAATATGAAAACAAAGGTCCTTATCGTTGATGACTCTGCCTATACAAGGCAGACTATGAAGAAGATGCTTGAAGAGGTCTCAAGTCTGGAGGTTGTAGGTATTGCTTCTGACGGCATAGATGCAATGGCCAAGACCTTGAGACTGCGGCCGGATATCATTACACTCGATTTTGAGATGCCGGAGATGGACGGTTTCAGCTTTCTGCGATGGCTGATGAAGGAAAGACCGACCCCGGTAATCATGGTCAGCTCACATGATGATTCAAAGACCGTATTCAAGGCCCTTGAACTCGGCGCTGTTGATTTTATCGCTAAACCTACCAGACGCGCCTCGGTAGAACTTCAGACTATTGAAAGAGACCTTATCAGGAAGATCAAAGGGATCAAGGATATACGGCTTGATATGCTGAGCAGGAATCTGGAGCTCCTCGAAAGCGAGGAAATAGTAGCAATACCTGAGGTCCCGGGAAAACAGCGTGCTATAGATGTTGTAGCTATCGGTTCATCTACAGGAGGTCCGGCTGCCCTCCAGATCATTCTTACTAGGCTTCCTTCTGATTTCCAGGCCGCTATACTTATCAGCCAGCATATGCCGAAGGGCTTTACAGGCCCTCTTGCAGAACGGCTGGACAAGCTGTCGCCAATTA
Source organism: uncultured Nitrospira sp. (assembly GCA_963801505.1). Lineage (GTDB taxonomy): Bacteria > Nitrospirota > Thermodesulfovibrionia > Thermodesulfovibrionales > UBA6898 > JAOUFP01. The sequence continues at coordinate 73,418 of CAWDEY010000010.1, read as the reverse complement.
AGATCAAGGAAGCAGAAGAAGGAGACCAGATCAGCAAAGGGACAGTTTACCTCTGTCCCGGGGGGGTCCATCTCGGCATCAGCCGGAAAAAACAGAAGCTTTTTATTGCCTTGAAGGAGGGAAGGCTGACCGACAAATATACCCCGTCTGTCGACTATATGATGACAGCCGCGGCAGATCATTACGGCGCAAACTCTATGGGGGTCATACTCACTGGTATGGGAAATGACGGCAGAAACGGTATGCTGGAAATTAAAACAAAAGGCGGCTATACTATTGCGGAAGCGGAATCCAGTGCTGTGGTATTTGGCATGCCGGGAGAGGCCATAAAAAACGGCGCTGTAGAAACAGTTCTTCCAATTTCAGAGATTTCGTCAGCAATAATCAGGGTGGTCAATAATCCTCATAACAGAGGGAGGAATTAGTGGAAAAAGATACCAGCTATACAAGCAAGGCAGATGAATTTATTCAGATGTTCAAAAAAGGTGAGGAATTTACAAAAGAACTCCTGAAGGAAAACGAAAAGCTCAGATATAAAATTGTGGAACTTGAAGAATCGATCGAAAAATCGGGTGATAATGCAAGGACAAGGCTCTATGAAGAAAGAATCAAACTGTTGGAAGATGATTTGAATTCATTAAAGGAAAAATACAGTGAGGTTGAGAGAGAAAACAAGGATTTTGCAACGAAATACCTGGAGGTTGAGGAGGAAAACAACAACCTGGCCAATCTTTATGTCGCCAGTTATCAGCTGCATTCAACCCTTGATTTTTCCGAAGTCCTGCGCATAGTCCTTGAGATAGTGATCAACCTGATCGGAGCGGAAAGATTCTCGATTATTCTTATAGATGACAAAACAAATGAACTTGTCCCTGTCGCAACTGAAGGCATGGATATAACGGATGCGCCGAAAGTTAAAATTGGTGTCGGTATTATCGGAAAGGTTGCCAGAGAAGGCGAGAGTTTTTTTGCTGAAAATCTTGCGGAAGCGGGTGAGTATAATCCCTATGAACCTATAGTATGCATACCGCTTAAAATAAAGGAACATGTGATAGGGGTTTTGGCTATTTATAAGCTTTTTACCCAGAAGGCGGGTTTTTCAAATGTGGATTACGAACTGTTTAATCTGTTGGCAGGGCATGCAGCCACAGCGATCTTCTCTTCAAGGCTCTATACGCAATCGGAGAGGAAACTCACAACAATTCAGAGTTTTCTTGATCTTCTCAAAGAAAAACCGAAGAAATAGGAGAATATATAATGCCGAATATTCTTGTTGTTGAAGATTCACCTACTATGAGACAGCTTATCAGTTTCGCTATTAAGAGAATACCGGATTCCCGTGTCATTGAAGCTACTGACGGTGTTGATGCCCTTAAGAAACTTTCCTCCGACAAAATTGACCTTATCCTTGCTGATATAAACATGCCTGTCATGGATGGTTTGAAGCTGGTGAGCCTTGTGCGCGGCAATTCTGCTTTTAAAGATATACCGATCATTATGGTAACTACGGAGGGGGCAGAAGAAGACAGGAAAAGAGCAATTGCCATAGGTGCAAATGCCTATCTTCCAAAACCGATCCAGACACAGGAATTGCTCAAGCTTGTAACAAGCTTCCTGTCCGGTCAGCGCAAATAATAGGCCTCTCACCGACCTCTTTTGGAATCAGGGACTTTACCACCTGATGTTATTCATCCCATCGCAGCTCGTAGACAATCTCCCATATACTATCCGTGAAGCAAAGTTTCGCTTTTTTGCTTAATAAACAGATTCCTGCCTCCAGCCATTTCGACCGCTTTTTTTGAATAACCCAGGCAGGCAGGTGAAATCCAGTCTAAAAAGATCTCGGGAAGAATAAATTTCAATGTTGCATGTCCTTTTTCTGCTACAGGCACTTCCACCTTCCCTGTTTCAAAAAATCGGTTCCATAACTTCGGATAGTTCCTGATCACAAAAGAGGGATTCGCAAGCTGAAAAAAAGCCTTATAAAGTATGTTCAGGCTACTATCTGCAATAAATTCGTATAAGCAGGCTGTCTCGGCTTCCTGAACTATTCCGGCTTCTTTTGACAGGTCAGCCACCATAAGCTTAAAAGCGCTGAAGGGGTAACTCATGTTGGCCAAGGGTGGCCCAAGCCAGATTTCAGCCGCATCCGCAGGCAACCTGGAAAGCAGCTTTCCCCACACTTCAGGGCCATATTCCTGAAGGATATACTTTTTTGTATAAACAAAATTCGGACCTCTTGCCTTTACCTCTTCCATAAAACTCTCTCCTTTGTGTTACTTAAAATTTGGTCCTACTGCAATCGGACCGGACATTAATCTATAATTTCTGTTTTGCTCCCTTCTCTTGCCTCGTTTTTTCAACCTCATCGAGCATGATCTCGATTTTTGCATTTTTCCTCAGTTCCTTTTCCCACTCTTCCTTCCTCTGGTCCTGGGCAGGGCACCAGGAATTTCGGTTCGAGCGCAGCTTTTTGCCTCTTCAAAGGTGAGCTGACGCGAAGGCTCCTTTTTGGTGACCTTTATGATATGAAAACCGTCTTTGTCTTTAATCACGCCGCTCAGTTCACCCACCTTCATGCCGGTCACAGCCTTATAGAGTTCAGGGAGTTTCTCCTTCCTGATATTTGTCTTTTTCACGATGAACGTGCCGTCCAGCACCAGCTTCCAGACATCATTATTGTTCTTCCTGATGGTAGTCCAGCACCTCATCAGCTTTTTTTAGCGTCGCCTCTTCATCCTTCATCTGTGGGAAAAAGACATCTTCGGCCACAAAATTGTCCGGCAATATAAACTTCCCCTTCTCCTTTTCATATTCAGCCCGGAGAACCTTCTCGTCGACTTTGGCCTTCTCGTAAATCTCTCTTGCGGTGATCAGCTCGTAACGCTGACTCCTCTCGATAAGGTCCTTCAGCGTATCTTCAGTAGAGGAGATTTCTCAAGGTATTCCCTGTAAGCCTCTTCTGATCCCGCGTTTTCCCTGACCTGGGCCACTACCTTCTCAATGGCCTCAGGCGCAGGATTGATGCCCTGCCTTATCGCTTCCTGCACAGCCAACTCCTCGAATATCAGCCTGTCCAGCGCCTCTTTCCGTATCTTCCCGGATAGTTTCAGGCGTCGCTGCCTCGCATTTTTTGAGTACTTCGGAGCAACTATGTTCATGGCGCGCATCAGCATAAACATGTTGATATCCGCTCCGTTTGCCTTTGGCGACAATGACTTTTTTTGCTGGCTTCAACCGCCTTGCTTCTGCCTCTTCGGCTTCTTCTTCTCCCTCTCTTCTTTTGCCTCCGCCGGACCTTGCGAGACGTCAATTTCGTCTTTACTTCTGAGTCTGGATTTTTGGCCCCATTTTCACCGGCGTATAAGCGGCCTGTCAAACCCGGCACGACCATAATAACTGCAACGGTCAAAGTAATAAGTGTTTCTCTCATCTTGTCCTCCAATTTATTGTGTTTTCGCCGCATGTCCCTGCAGTATGCATAAAATGGAACCGTCTCATTGCAGCAAGAAAACTTTTTTTTCGTGTCCATTTTCCGATAACAATTCATTATATATTTCAGGCTCGGTTTTCTTCAGGCATTCGGGACATATGCCGTGAGTAAAATCAGCGTCGGAATTTTCACGTATATACTTTTCCAGTCCATTCCAGTAGCCTTTGTCATCCCGAACTTTTCTGCACCAGGCACAGGTCGGTATCAGTCCGCTCAAAGTCTTGATTTTTGCAAGGGCTTCCTGCAGTTCGAGCTATCAATTTCTCCCGTTCCGTCTCCAATAAGTTTGCGCTCGGTTATGTCCCTGACAACTACGACCGCAGCTATGATCCTGCCTGAAGCGTCTCTTAAAGGAGAAGCGGTAAGGCCGAGGTGCTTTGTCCCTGTTTCCGTCGGCAAGGATCTTTCTGCCTTGTGGATCAGCCCCTCCTCAAGGGTCACGACGAGTGGGCACATTTCACATTCCTGGTCCCTTTGCCTGTATGCGCTGAAACAGTATTCACCTACATGGTCCCCGAGTAGTTCCTTATGTACTCTGGTTTTCATACACGATCCTGAAGTCAGTATCTATGATCCTTACCCCGTCTCCTATAGCCGCAATAATCCCTTCTGTCTTTGCCCTCTCGTTAGCGGCCCTTTTTTTCTCTTCCGTCACGGCGTTATCGTCCCTTTGAGTTTCGCATAAGCCCATTGATAGAATTATGCGGCTTTCTGCCTCTGCGATCTGTCGGCGCAAGTCTTTTAACTCATCAATCAGTTGTTTTCTGGTCTTTTCTTCGTCTCTGTTCAATGTTTTGGCTTCCCTAAAGTCGTTAAGATCAGGATCGTCCCTTGCTGGAGTTTTCTTTATTAACCCCGAAGCACTTTAATAGCTTGCAAGTTATATGCCTTGTTTAGCATATGCATTGTTGCAATACGATTGAACTAAAGAACGCTGTCCCAATCAAATCCCGGGAAAGAGTTTCTCCAAAAATCAGGTATCGCCATTTACTTGACCGGGTGAGCCGGACCCTTTGAAATTGCTGGATTTCCACCTCCTGCGGAATGACAAAACAGAAGCACTCCAGGTTGTACACAGACACTAACTATGCAATTTAGTTATTAAATGAACTTTCAGAAAATGATTTGTGGATCCCGCCTAATTCATTTTTTTCCGGTCAGCTTGCGTCATTTCACCCAATAAAGGGTCATTTTAGGCACGCGGAAGATCTTAAATAAAGCAGTTAACCACAGAGTTCGCAGAGAACGAGTCAACAGTAGGTAAGCATCCATAAATCGCATCATAGATGCGAATGGATGACTTAGCGCTTCCAAGCGAGGAAAATCAAGGAGTTCGGGTTAAAACCAGGATAACCGTAATGGTGGATTACGTTTCCATTCCAAGTCTTTGTTTTTCTTTGCGAACTTTGCGCCTTTGCGGTGAATAGTATTTTAGAATTTCCCTTCTCCCTTGCTCTCCATGTTTGCCTGGACTATCGCCAGCAACTCCTCAGCATCGATCGGTTTCGATAAAAACTGAAGGTTTTCATCTAGAAATACCGTCTGCCGTGATGATGTCATCGGTGTAACCGCTTATGAACAGGGCTTTTATATCAGGTCTGTCGGATTTTATGAAATCATAGACTTCGCTGCCGTTTCTCCCAGGCAATACCACGTCTAAAATAAGCATATCTATAGAATCCCTGTTTTCATGGTATTTCCTGATCGCCTCTTCTCCGTCCTCGGCAAGGACCACGGTATAACCTCTTTTGACAAGCAGCTTCCGGAGAAATTTTCTTACGGATTCGTCATCCTCTGCCACCAATAAAGTCCCTTTTCCGGGAGTTACGCGTCTTTTGTCTTAGGTTCTGTTACAGGCATTTCATGATTATGCACCCGGGATGCGGGAAAGAAAATTTTGAAGGTCGTCCCTTTATTCACTTCGCTTTCTATATCTATGAAACCATTGTGCTGCTGGACAATACTGTGCACAATGGTAAGTCCGAGCCCTGTTCCCTTCCCACTGTGCTTCGTGGAAAAAAAAGGCTCAAAAATGTGGTCCATGGTTTTCTCATCCATGCCCGTCCCTGTATCACGCACAGAGAGCATCATATATGTGCCGGGCGTTACAGTGGCGTATTTGCCGGTATATTTCTCACGCAGCAGGAGAAGGTCTGTTTTGATATGGAGTTCCCCGCCAAGGGGCATTGCGTCCTTTGCATTGGTGCAGAGGTTGATAATAATCTGCCCGATTTGATAGGGGTCGGCAAAGATGGGGCTTTCGTCCTCAGCCAGAGAAATCTTCAACGCAATTTCTTCGGGAATAAGCGTCTTCAGCATATCCGATATGGTATTTATGATCTGACTCAATTCCACATTCACAGGATTGATAATCTGCTTGCGCCCGAAGGTGAGAAGGTTGGACGTAAGGTTCTTTCCGAACTTGACAGCCAGAGATATCTGTTCGATACATTCCGCTGAATCCTTATCTTTGTTTTCAGGGACATCGCTCAGAAGATGGGCGAACCCGCCTATTGCGGTGAGAACATTGTTGAAGTCATGGGCTATTCCGCCTGCGAACTGGCCGAGGGATTCCATCTTTCGGGCCTGCAAAAGTGTGTCTTCCAGTTTCTTTCTTTCTGTTATGTCCCTGTTGCTCGACCTTCTCCCGAGAAATTCTCCATTCACATAAATGGGACCGCAAAAGTGGGACAACCACCTCACCTGCCCGTCCCTGGCAATAATGCGGAATTCCATCTCTTCATGCAAGGAAGTTCTGAAATCTACGATGTGGTTGTGACAGGCATCCCTGTCGTCAGGATGGATGATCGTGTTCAGGAGATCCGGTTTTTCCATGAATTCAGACTGGCTGTATCCGGTTATCCGTTCGCAGGAAGGCGACATGAAAACAAACTCTCCATCTTCCTTGATCCAGAATTCGAAGTCATAGGCGAACTCCGATACAATACGGAACTTCCTCTCGCTTTCCTCGATCGCCCCCTGATAACGCCGAAGCCCCCCGGAGAACAAAACAATCGCTCCGGCGCCGATCAGCCAGAGGAAAAGGTGGGTTATAAAAGTAATCCATGCCGTAGTTGAGGCAGCCGCATAATAGGGCTGCATCGGCACGGCTATACTCATGGCGCCCCGGATGTCCCCCACCTTATAGCCCTGGTGGCCGTGACATTTCAGACACCCCTCTTCCGTCATATAGGGTCTCAGGACGCGCATATAGGGAAGACCGTTTATCTCGGTAATTTCACTGAACTCTGTCTTGCCCTCTTCAAAGGCCCTCAGGGCCTTTGTTTCCCATGTGTCCGGTGTATTCAAGGGGTTGAGAGGCTTCAGGCTGATCGTCCGGTTTATGGAGGCCAGCGGTGACTGTTTGCTGAGCAGTTCGTAGGCCTGTTTTGTCATCTGAAAAGGGTTGATAAGCGTGAGTCTTGTCCCCTCTTTTGTAACGACATCTCTCCTGGGGGAAATGAGATAAGGGTTCGGCTGGTTCTCATTGGTGACTTCCGCATAGACGCCTCCATGTGCGGTATTCCATCGTCTGTAAGCCAGGTTATGCTGAAAAATGGTCTGTGCCTCAATGCGCGCCCTCTCGACAGTTTCCTCATGATTTCGGTAAAAGTTCCAGATCACCGAAGCGGCAACCAGAAGTGTCCAAAGGACCAGAAAAACAACGAGATAGTTTTTCGTCCACATCTTCTCAAACAAGGTATTTGGAGCTTCACAGAAGTACCCGCTATCGCGTCCTCATTCGTGCGGGTCCCTTTTCTCCCTGCGGACGCGTCAGCCCCATTTTTTTGATGCGGTACCGGAGGGTGTCCCTGCTGATGTCGAGCAGTTCCGCCGTCTTCCTCTGGTTGCCATGGGTCAGCTCAAAGGCCGCCTTAATCGAGGCTTCTTCCATAGCCTTGAGGGACGTGCCTTTCTGGTGATTGTTTCCGCTTATCTCCGACGGTATCGCTTCCCTTTTTCCGGGGAAAAGACCCGGCTGGACATCGTGCTCAGTGATCTCGTCTCCCTTTGACAAAATGACCACCCTCTCGATCAAATTCTTGAGTTCCCTTACATTGCCGGGCCATTGGTATTCCTGCAAACACTTCATGGCCCCCGCGGATAAGCCTTTCGGTTTTAAGCCGTATTTTTCACCGCTTTTATCCAGACAATATTGAAGGAGCAAAGGTATATCTTTTTTCCGCTCCCTGAGCGGGGGCATCTCGATCGATGCGACATTGAGCCGGTAAAAAAGATCCAGTCTGAATTTCCTGGCGTGCACAAGGTCAGGAAGGTCCCTGTTTGTCGCAGCCAGTATTCTCACGTCAGCATGTATGTAATCAAGTCCGCCGATCCTCCGGAACCTTTTTTCTTCGATCAGAGTGAGGATTTTTGACTGCATCTGGTAAGGCATGTCGCCGATCTCGTCAAGCAGCACCGTGCCGCCGTGGGCCAGCTCAAAGAGCCCCTTTTTTGTTTCCTTCGCATCAGTGAAGGCGCCCTTGTTATAGCCGAAGAGTTCGCTTTCCATAAGATGGTCTGGTATGTGCGAGCAGCCGATCTCCACAAAAGGCATATTTCTGCGGGAACTCAGCTCGTGTATCCTCTCACAGAGGAGATTTTTCCCGGTACCGCTTTCCCCGAGCACAAGGACCGTTACGTCGGACTTGGTCGCCAAACTGTCCGCGATCCTGATGACCTCTTTCATCGTGTCGCTCGCAAAGACAAAATCGTCCATCCCGCTGTTCTTATCTGCCTGTGGTTTTTCTTTCTTGAGGGTCTGGAGAATATTGCCGATGTTCGCAAAATCAAGAGGTTTTTCAAGGAAATCATAGGCCCCCATCTTCATCGCCTCGACAGAGCTTTTTATGTCGCCATGCCCGGTGATCATGATGACCACGGTTTCAGGATTTACCTCTTTAATGGTCCTCAGGAGGTCAATTCCGCTGGAATCCGGCAAACGAACGTCCAGGACAACTATTTCAGGGGTCTCCTCTTCCAGGATTTTCAGCGCGGAAGCGCCGGAACTTGCTGTCGAGACGATAAACCCCTCCTTCTCGAAGAGCTTTTTCAGCGACAGTCTGATCATCGCTTCATCGTCAACGATCAAAATTTTTTTCTGGATTACGTCGGAGCAGGGTTGCGGGAATCTCTTCAGTCCCGCATTATTCTTTCCTGAGGGTCTCTTGTCTATACCGCCGGACATAGCCATAATCTTTTCCTCTTCAGTCTTCGGTTAATAAGCAACTTGATAAGACTATGTTACAAGAAACATGCTAATACAGAGATACTAACATCTATTGTTTAAAATTGCAATACATGCGAAACTAATTGACAAGTCAAAATGGAAATGTCCTATTTTCGGAACTAATCAACTTCAAAACAGCAGGACACAGAGTAATAACAAAAGAGATGAGATAGAAGAACTCTGAAGCTCCTAGTCATATCTCTGATTTTCTTAGTGAACTCTGTGGTTAAACTGCCGTTTTAAGGATTATCCATCAATCAACCGAGTGACTAAAATAACCCTTTTTGGGGTGAAATGACCCTGCCTGGCCGGAAAGCAATGTATTAGATCAGACTCCATAAAATATTTATTTGAAAGGTCAATTATTAACTAAATTAAATAGTTTGGAGATAGCATGACCATATTATTGCGAATGTGTGCAACTTAGCACGACTACTTGCTATCTACTGTATAACCCCTAAATATTAAATGGCAGACTCATTAGGAGGTGACAAGAAAAAATATTGTAGCATCCGAATGGTATTTCAGAAGACAGACCGTCAAAAATTTTTTTGGTGGAATTAATAACCTGATAATCTGGAGAAACAGATATGAAAATGACAAGATTGCGAATACCGATTGCGGTCCTTGCCGTTATGGTATTGCTCATTTTTTCTTCAATGGCGTTTGCTGCACATCCTGAATGTGACGGTCAGGGATGCTGCCGGTAATGCGATTACCGACGGAACAACGCCTTACAGCCCTAAACAGACCTGCTCAGGCTGCCATATAGGTGCGACAAGGCAGCCTGGCTAACCACCCAAAAAAGGGATTGCGGCGTAGGCTCAAACGAGCTCTGCGCAACTGATTATGAAGACGGAACAGGGACTGTCACCAAGTATACGGCCAATAAAAGCGCGACAGGGACCTGGGTGGAAAGTTTCTTTGATGTAACAGTGCCTCTGCATGGTGCTTCTGTAGGAAAGCACAGCACAGAGGGCAGAAACGAAGGGTTAACAATCGCCCAGAGAAATACCTGGGGCGCCCCCAAAAACATAACCAGCCCGGGTATGTCGGGCAGGTTTTGACCACCTTCTAACCGCCAGTTGGCGGGTAAGAAAAATTTAGCAGCAGACGGATTAAGACAGGCTGATATGACTGCGCCCATGTATGCCAAGGATTGTGGCGTCTGCCACGTTGGCGGCGGCCAGCTTGAGTATGACCTTAACATGAAAGAGTATGGGACTACAGGGACAGCCGATGACGACACAGGCAGCACATTTATCTATCAGTCGCCGTTTGTTGATGGTAGTGGAAACGCTTACGCAGGCGGCATTGTTGCCACCTCAGCTGCCAATTATCCTCAGCTCCTTGGCGACAACAAGGCAGAAGTTGACTGCATGATGTGCCATGTGAACGCAGTTGCTACAGGCGCGGCATGGTACAAATCAATGGGTTGCGACGGCGTGAATATGCCGGGCCCTGCAGACAACCTTAATTGTAACGGTTTTTATGATCTGCCGTTCCAGCCGGGAGTGGACGGACCAACATCCGGACTCCCGTTTCACCTATACACCGGGCACCATCTACGACTCATATAACAGGAACATAGCGGTCTCAATCGGCTTCTTCAAGCAGTCAGCATCCGCTGGTATCGGCGCACTGATCAATCTTAGCAACGGTTCGCTTTCGGGCGTGCCTGCTGAGATCCCGGGCTCCAGCATAGCCGGCGTACCTAACAGCGCATAACTGCGCTATGTGTCATGCAAGGACAAGCTCCGACAAATCGGTCTGCCGATGGAAGCCGGAAGCTACGGCGGCATGTTGACCGGGTTACGGTAACTTCTTCAGGATGACTCCTCCTGTCGCGAGTGCCTTAGACTGGGACAAGATCGCTGCTAATGGCACTTGCGCACAGACTGCGGCAACGACACCGTCTGGAGCGAGTTTGGCTGCAAGACCGGTATGGGCAAACGCGCACAGAGGGCCGGTGTAGGCGACCAGGACAGGTTCGGCTTCGGCATCTGCCTTGGCTGCGCAACGTTTAACGCAATGATGGGCGATCAGGTCACAGGTTGGTTTGGTGGCGGCGTCTGCGCGATGCCGAGTGTCCAGGCGATGTGTAATGACAAGGCCGGCACGACCCTGCAAGGTTCTGCCGGGACAATGGATGGGGATTTTCGATAATGCCTCCTGTGGACCTGGTGGCTGTAGTCAAAATGCAAAGATCGTCGGCAAGCTGGAAGACACAGACGTACATGACAAAGTCGGCGTGAAGTGCGCAACCTGCCACTATAACGTCTCGGGCGATGTCCCTGCAAGGACTATCGGCTCTGGTAGTGATGCATACACCTACCCGGCGCTTACCGGAGCACTTCCTCCAGAAGATGGACCACCAGATAGCGCAGGGCTGGAGCACACTGGAAAAGGCCAATGAGGTCCTTGACGGCACAGTGACCTGCGAAGGCTGCCATATTGATGGTAATCATCCCAATAAGGATTCTATAGCAGGCCATCCAGCGTCCGAGTTCCCGCGCACGCAGGTTTCCCGGCCGTTCACTTCGAGAAGATCGACTGCAGGACCTGCCATATACCTGAAGTCTACGCAGCCCCTGGCAGACTGCTCTTTAGGGACTGGACAGCAGGCGCCTACAGACAGACTGAAGGCTCCAACGGCAACGCCAACCACTTTCAATTTATGTATAACTTCATGGACGGCGCTGCTACTCCAATTCCGACCTTTAAAGCAATGGATCAAAGTACAGAAAAATGGTGCGGACGTAGAGTATAAGATAGCTCCGGGACTGTCTTCCATGCTGCCTATGTGGTATGGTAATTCAGGCGGCGCAACCGGCAGTATACCAGCCGATTATGACAAGGGACGTTACTGCAGCAGCAGCTCTTGTGGCAGCAAACAATCCAGGCTTTGGAATACGGATGAACGGCACGAACGAGCATCCACCGTTCCAGGGCTTCCAGCTTACTGATCCTCTCAAGATCGAATCAGCAGCCAAGATAACTGCGATGAGAGCTCAACTTGCCACAACAGGCGCAGGGCTGGCAACACATAATGCATATCCTGATACAAAGATGAACCTGCAGCCTTACTTCTTTGACCCGTCACATGGTGTCGTTGAGAAGGGCAAAGCGCTTGGCGCAAGCGCTGGAGGCGGTTGTGTAATGTGCCATTCAAGTTCAGACCCTTCATCACCGAACTACAGCTCCAATTCTGTCGGCTTCTTTGACGGCTCACAGGAAATGCTGAAAAACGGCATGATGCAGATGGCTGACTATGACTGCGGCGGAGATGATGCTGCATTTATGAGTGGGACTGCCGGATGGACGAACTCTGCTCATCCTGACTGGATGTGCGGCATGTTCGACGGTGCTGAAGGAGATGGGCCTAATAACGTCTGCTCTGACGCAGAATATGCAATGTGCAAAGACTACATTGCCGGCCAGCTCTTCCCGATGTTCGGTATGCCTGCTGATATCAAAAACGCATTCGCGATCGACGGCGTAGCCATGATGCAGCTTATGGCAGTCAGGGAAGGCTCCTCGGCGGCTGGATGTGACCCGAGATTCCAATTCTTTGGGATGTCCGACGGAACTGGGCCGGGTACCACTGGTTGTGTAATGGGTAATTACTTCTCCCGTGACGAAATCAGGGCCCACTTCAAGAAGAACCTCCAGCAGGTCCGTTGTTGGTGGAACACAATAAGGTGTTCGCTAACATTAAAGTCGGACCGACCCTGTCCTCGTATGATTTGGGAACAATGTGTAAAACCTTTGGACCAGACGGCATGCCGAATGGTGAAGCTCCTTGCACAAACGGCGGCTACATCAACACCGTAATAACAGAGCAGAAGCTTCTGGGCTATACTCCGGACAAGCTGGCGGCTTTGATGAACCTGAACAACTGCGCGGCCTGCCATACTGACAAGAGCATGTCATCACTCGCACATCCGACTGGTGCCGGAACGCCCAGCGCATGCACAACCTGTCATACGACTCAGCATCAAAGTGCGCTTGACGTCAACGTCGCCTGCGGCCAGTGTCATGGCGGTTCCGCGGGACCCGGCGCTGTCGTAGGTAACGCACCTTATATCTCGAATGCAAACATTGCGCAGTACGCACAGGCGATGCACGGCGGAGCGGCCACAAGCGGACCTGTTTCTCCTGACCCTGTTACAACCGGATGTGCTACTTTGACTGCAGATGGCTCACTGTCCGCAACTGCGGGCACTACTGCGACAATTTTCGCACTTACTGACTCAACTATAGCAACCCCCCACGATTTGTATATGAACTGGGGAGATGGAACACCTCTGAGCTCTGGTCTTACACACTCTTATGTTCATGAGGGCCATTTCCAGGTTGTACAGACTGTGAAGGATGACTGCGGTTATAAATCACAGAAGGTTTATACAGTCAATATTAGTGGCGGTGATAATGGTAAGGGCAATCTGACGATTACATCTTCAGGTGCTGCTTTTAACTACACCTACCAGGTATACGCCACTGGCAATTCAGCAGCTATTACTAATGGTAAGCTGGACGTAGGCGCTACAAAAACCATTATCCTTGATGGCAGCAGCACCTATACTGTCAAGCTCCTTTTACCATCATCTAAGTCAACTACACAGGGAACATGTAGTGTCTCAGGCCAAGCGTGCTTGAAAAACTCTGATTGTCCATTAGACGTAGCGAGTGGCCTACCGGAGACATGCACTGGGCTCGATTCAGCACAGCGTACTTGCACATGGACTACTGATGATGCAGGCGCAACCTGTACTACTGCCGGTGCAGTAACAACATGCGAACCACAAACAGTACCAGTCGGCGGCTCCATAACTATTACTGGAGGCAGCTGTCTGTAGTTTTTCAGAATTAACGTAGTTTTAGCATTAAGGCAGTCCCGAAGGTTTTCGGGACTGCCTTTTTTGTGTGTATTCATTAAGGTATACTTGGATTAGGAGAAATCTTCCCTCTGGGCATTAGCTTCATTGTAGTTGCACAAACGAAGCTGACCTGCCTTTGTGCGGTTCTACCATAAATCCAATAGGTCATTTTAACCCAGATAGCACAAGAGAGCGCAGAGAAATTGATTGGCCGACAAAAGGAAAGGTCCTATCTTTTCTTTGTCCTCTGTGCACTCTTTTATAAAAAAATGATATATATTCATTAATACTGTCACACCCTTCTGAGAATACGTCCGTAATCGGAAAAAATCTTTGCAATTTATCTCAGGCCATGGGATTATTGTTGTTAATAAGCACCTCCTTATGACATGTCATGAGCGTATAATTGCATGTTGGGTTGACTAACAGTTCAATATATATTAAACTAATGCAAATGGCAGGCAGGGAAAGTTGTCAGGATTATCCTGTTCAACTATGGAATTAACAAAAATTTAATCTTTTCAAGAAGGAGATTGTATGGCAACGCAGAAATTGGATTTTAAAGGTATGTCATGTCCTATGCCGATCATGAAAACGGCTATTGCAGTGAAAAAAGCGGCTTCAGGTGATGTATTTGAAGTTGTATGCGATGATGCGGGTTTTGAACCTGACGTTGCAGCATGGTGCAAAGAGACAGGGAATGTTTTAAGCAGCGTATCAAAAAACGGTAAAGATATTACAGCTGTTATCACAAAAAAATAGGTCCAAGAGGGGTATAACGTGGAAAATCAGGATATAGCCAAGACAGTTCAGGAGCTTCAGGAACGTGTTGATAAACTTGAAGCAAAAAATTCCAGGCTCACGATGGTGCTTTTCAGCGGAGAGTTTGACAAGGTGATGGCAGCATTTATTATTGCAAACGGCGCGCTGGCGATGGGTAAAGAGGTCACCCTGTTTGTCACCTTCTGGGGCCTTGATGCCCTCAAGAAGCCGACCATGGGGACGGCGGGCAAGAGTATTCTTGAAAAGATGGTCACAATCATGAGGCCCAAGGGGCCTGCCAAACTTCCCACCTCGAAGATGAATTTCGGCGGTATAGGACCAAAGCTTTTCCATTATATGATGGGGAAGAAGAATGTTGAACCTCTTTCATCACTGATCGAGATGGCCCAGGAATTCGGCCTGCGGATCGTTGCCTGTCAGATGTCGATGGACGTAATGGGGATCAAAGCGGAAGATCTGATCGATGGTGTGGAATTCGGTGGTGTTGCACTTATGCTGGGTGAATCCTACGCATCAAATACAACTTTGTTTGTGTAATAGAGCACCGGGAAAATAAAAAGCCGGTTGCCCTGCGGCCTCTATTAAAGCCGGAATTATGATACTTCAGTCCTTAGGTCATTTGTAGCAGACGGAAACAACTCTTGCCCCCGGTTATGCAGGCGAGATATTTTCCGATGTGGATTTGATATATGGTTTTTGTCCCCGGTGTAGGAAAGTTTAAGGTTTATTATTCTGACTCACATCATGAACCATTGGCCAGGCATTTTCTGGGCTGTCTTGGGCAAATGAGGTGTCAAGCTTAACTCTTTCTTATCGGCAAAGCAAAATAAAAGGTAGATCCCTTTCCGAGTTCCGAGCTTAGCCATATTCGCCCGCCGAGGCGCTCAACTATCTTTTTGCAGACAGCCAGTCCTATGCCTGTTCCGGGATATTCTTCCTTTCCATGCAGGCGCTGAAATATCTTGAATATGCGGTCGTAGTACTGTGGATCAATGCCGATGCCGTTGTCGCTCACGGAAAAAACCCATTCTTCAACTGAACATTCAGCGGAAACATGAATACAGAGCGGTCCGCTGCCCCTGAATTTTATTGCATTGGAGAGCAGGTTCTGGAACAACTGGATTATCTGGGTCTCATCGGCGAGCAGCGAAGGCATTGCGTCATGGGTAACGACAGCTCCGCTCTCCTTGATAGATATGCTTATGTTATCCAGGGACGCATAGAGTGCAGCCTCGAAGTCAACCTGCCTTAATTCCTCTCCGCGCGTGCCGATCCGCGCATATGTAAGAAGTCCGGTGATCATGCCCTGCATACGCTTGGCCCCGTCTACGGCATAGGCTATAAATTCGTCCGCGTCAGCATCCAATTTCCCCTTATACCGTCTAGCCAGCAGCTGCACATAGCTTGATATCATGCGCAGGGGTTCCTGAAGGTCGTGAGACGCTACGTATGCAAAATGCTGAAGCTCCTGGTTTGACCTCATGAGTTCCTCTTCGACCTTTTTGCGCGCGGCAATATCTTCGATCAGTCTTGCGTTGGCGACAGAAAGTTCGGCGGTCCTTTCGGCAAGCTGCTTTTCAAACCTTTCAATCTCATGCTGCTGGGACTCAGCGAAGGCGTTTATGGTGTGGTAAAGGGTCCTGAATTCATCCTTTGCGTCGCTTTCCGGCAAGCGTACAGTCAAGTCGCCGCCTTCCATCTTCCCGGCCGCTTCGGCAAGCTTTATCACCGGCGAGAGGATATTAGTAGAGACAATTGTCGAAATTATCAGGACCGAAAAAAAAGTGATGATTATACCTGCAAGTATCATGGTGTCTCTGGAAGAATTGATGCCTTTTAGCGCCAAAGACTCGGGGACATTAAAGATTATCGCCCAGTAGCGGTCCTTATTTGAAGGGTCGAAAAAAATCTTCCTGAAGCCGTCGACATGCCTGCCACGTTTATCATACCTAACCATAAAATTTTTGGATTTCATCGCCAGCGCATAATCCGGCTCTATGTCCCTGAGACTATATTGAGAACCAAAATCTAAACCGAACTCTTTGGATTTTTCAGGGTGAAGAAGGAAGTAACCGTCCTGATTGACAATATATCTCATGAAGCTTTTGCTTTCAGGATTGACATGTTCAAAAATAGATGCGGCATACAGCTTGACAACAACGACGCCTCTTAACCGGGCACTGGCGTCATACACTGGGGTAGCTATCCTTAAGACAGGGACATGAGGGAGCTTTATTTTGTTGTGTTCGCGCTCAAGGCCGACTTCGGAATAATAGATTTCTCCCTTTTTCAGTTGCATGCTTTTGGTGAAATAAGGGGTTTGGGACCTGTCCTGGAGGGCCTCTTTCGGGACCGCCCTTGCGCTGCTGCCGTTGGAATCCACCCGCACGATCTCAATACCGTTTTCGTCGATAAATCCGATCTGGTAATACTGGGGATTATGTGTCAGAAAGACGGCATAAATCTGTTTAAGCCTGCTAACCCATAGCTGCAGACCATCTTTAGTCAACGGATCTGTTCCTTTATTGTCCTTTGCCCTGATAATACCCTCAACAGGCGGCATATTCTCCATGACTATTAAGTCGGCCCTTGAGTTTGAAAGCAAATCCTGGATCTCGGTGCAGTCTGTTTCAATCTTCTGGCCCGTGGTTTCCAGAAGCTGATTTATCTCAAGGTATCTTCCCTGATAATAAATGGTGAGTCCCATTATTAATAGGGAGCAAAGGACAAGCGTGCCGATGCCGATAACAGATTTCCTCCAAAGCCCGGTCATGAATCTGTCATAAATACCGGTAAATATTCTTATAAGGGTCATTCTCATCTGAAAATTACTATCCGGGAAAATTGAAGACTCCCTCCGGCACCAACAGTAGGGGCCTTAGGCCAGACCGCAGGGAATCTCAATGCAAGGAATGTTTTTTCATTATATTCGCTCGCTAACCCCGTGGCAAGACCACGGGGAATATCGCTTGCTATCCATTTAAACAAGAGGCTAACATTTATTTTAAAGTTTGTACGATTGATTTTAAAGAAAGGCCTCACAAAACACCTGTCCTCCTTATCCGAGCCACTCGATCAAATCGCAGTCCATGCGCCGCCCATCTATCTTCATGAAATAAGAATATCATGCCTGCCGGGGAATATGCATCTTTTATTGTGCTATAATTATCGACAAGGCAAGTAACATAATGGACAAGAAACTTATAAAGGCCCTATTGATTGAGGATAATGACGGAGACGCCTTTCTTGTCAGGAACATGCTTGCCGGTGAAGAGGCTGTTAAAATAGACCTCATCCATGTGCCAAGTCTTACGGAAGGCTTTGGACGAATCAGGGAAGGCAGTATCGATATAGTACTTCTTGACCTTGGTCTGCCGGAAAGCCTTGGGCTTGACACCCTTAAATTACTATTGCCGAAGGCAAGTAATCTTCCTGTGATCGTTCTGACCGGACTCTCTGATCAGGATATTGGCGCTGAAGCCGTTTATAATGGCGCACAGGATTATCTTATCAAGGGGGATGTCAGCGGCGGCCTGCTTGTCCGTTCGGTTTTATACGCCATAGAGCGTAAGAAGATGGAAAATGAAAAAGAAAAGCTTCTGCAGGAACTGAAAGAGGCGTTTGCCAAAGTGAAACTGCTTTCAGGATTTCTGCCTATCTGTTCTTCCTGCAAAAAGATCAGGGATGACAAGGGATACTGGCGTCAGATTGAGGCTTATATAAGCGAGCATTCTGACACCAGGTTCAGCCACGGCCTCTGCAATGAGTGCGCAAAGAGATTGTATCCTGAATATTATAAAGAGACATAGAGAATTCCCTTCTTCGACCCAAACACGCAGCGGAATGCCGCGGAGGACTGTTGTGAAATATAAACGGGTGATTGCAGTCATGCGTCACTGTCACGGAGGAAAAGTATGAACGACTTTACGAAAAGCAAACCCATAGAGATACTACTGGTCGAGGACAACCCCGGCGATGTACGTCTTACGGTAGAGGCGCTGAAGGAAGCTAAAGTCAGCAACAATCTGCACGTGGCGGAGGACGGGGTAGAGGCTATGACTTTCCTCAGACGTGAAGGAAGATATGCCGGCGTCCCGCGTCCGGACCTTATTCTCCTGGACCTCAACTTGCCCAAAAAGGACGGCCGCGAAGTGCTCGAAGATGTCAAAAACGATCGTGACCTTAAGCGCATACCTATTGTAGTTATGACCACATCAAAGGCTGAAGAGGACATTGTCAGGTCATATGATCTCCACGCAAACTGTTATATCACAAAGCCTGTCGACCTTGATCAGTTCATGACGGTCGTAAAGTCTATCGAGGATTTCTGGCTGACTATTGTAAAGTTGCCGACCAGATAAGACTTTTGATTGAAGACTCCCTCCGGCAAGACCGCAGGGAATCTCAATGCAAGGAATATTTTTCATTATATTCGCTCGCTAACCCCGTGGCAAGACCACGGGGAATATCACTCGCTATCCATTTAACCTAAATAAAACAGTTGACCACAGAGTTCACAGAGAACGCAGCCAACAGTGGGCGCTTCTAAGCGAGGGAAATCAGGGAATTCGGGCCAAACCCGGGCCCACCAGATTCTTAGGGACGCAGGTGAGACGATAGCAGTCTTAGCTACTGAAGTCTGAAGCAGAAAGAAATTATGCGCCCTACAGCCTGCGCAGCTAAAAAACAAAATTATTACTTGTTCAGATCTTCCTTGAGCGCTTTTCCGACTTTAAAATATAGGACCTTTTTTCCGGGCACTTCTACTGTCTCTCCGGTTTTGGGATTTCTGGCCTTGCGCGGATTTCTGGTCTTTAACCGGAAGTTCCCAAACCCCCTGATTTCAATCTTCTCACCTTGTATGAGGGCTTTTTTGATGCTTTCGAAAACGGTCTCTACAACAATCTCTGTTTGGTTTTTTGTAAGTCCTTCAACTTTTTCAGTAACCTTTTCTATCAGAACTGATTTTGTCATAAAACCTCCTTAGGGTGAATAAAGATACTTTATTTTTACCGTCGGGAAAATATCCGTCATTTCCTTGGGAAACTTGTTTCTCAGGAGGTCGATGACCGAGAGCTTGTCTTTTTTGGAAACAACCACAGGCTCTTCCTTGATCCCGGTAAGTGTTGCCGCTGTTTTTATAGCGTCCTCAAGGGTCCCCAGGTCATCAACGAGACCAATAGTTTTGGCCTGTTCTCCGGTGAAAATACGGCCATCCGCGATCTTTCTGACCTCTTCCATCTTGATCTTTCTTCCTTCTGCTACAGCTTTCATGAATTGCTCATGGACGTTGTCCATAACGCCCTGCAGTATCTCCCGCTCTTCTTTGCCCATGGTACGAAACGCAGAGGCGATGTCCTTATGCCTGCCGCTTTTGATGACCTCGGTCTTGATTCCTATCTTGTTCATGAGGCCTTCTATGTTCGGTATTTCCATGATAACACCTATGGAGCCTGTGAGTGTGCCCGGATTGGCGATAATCTTTGTAGCCGGCGCGGCAATGTAGTACCCGCCTGAGGCCGCAACAGAGCCCATTGATACTATAACTGTCTTTTGCGAGACAGCCTTCTTTACTTCTTCGTAAATTTCCTGGGATGGCGCAACAGCCCCCCCTGGGCTGTCAATCCTTAAAACAATCGCTTTTATGGATTTGTCTTTGGTGTACTCCTTGATTTCATCTATAGCGTCTTTTGAATCGATGATAGGACCTTCTATCCTGATAAGCGCCAGCCGGCTTCCCAAAGGTATATTCTTCTGGAACAGGGTGAGAAACAGGCTGATAAACAGGAGAAGAACAAGCAGACCTGTTATGACAAAACAGGGTTTTTTCATTCATCAGTCCTTATTGTCCCTGTTAGAGATGAATCTCCGACAGGATTTAAGTGTTTCATACTCAGACCGATTTTTCTCTCCTCAAGGTCTATCCTGATAATCCTTGACCTTATTTCGTCGCCTTCTTTTATCGGCTCCTGTCCTTCAGAAGGCTGAACAATCTCTGAGGAATATATGAGCCCTTCAACACCGCCTTCTATCTCTACGAAGATGCCGAAATCGGTTATCCTCAATACTTTTCCCGCAACTTCGTCCCCGAGCTTGAATTTGGAAGGGATGAGTTCAATCCAGGGGTCCTGCTCCAGCTGTTTGAGCCCCAGCGCTATTTTTTCATTTTCGGAGTCTATACTGAGTATGACTGCTTCGATCTTCTGACCTTTCTTAAGGAGTTCCGAAGGATGCTTGATATGTTTTGTCCAGGAAAGATCAGATATGTGAATAAGACCGTCAATGCCTTCCGGGAGTCCGACAAAGGCCCCGAAGTCAGTAATGCTCTTGACCTTGCCGGAAATCTTATCTCCAGCCCGATAGTGCTCTCTTATTAGTTCCCAGGGACTTGTTTTTGTCTGCTTTATGCTCAGGGAAAGTTTTCTCTCTTCTTTGTCGACTTTCAATACAACGGCCTCAAGCATTTCTCCAATTGAGAGATATTTTGATGGGTGTTTCGGCCTGGGCAGCCAGTCGATTTCAGATATATGGACAAGGCCTTCAAGACCTTCTTCGAGTTCAATGAATGCGCCATAATCGGTTATGCTTACAACTTTTCCTGTTACAGACTTCCCCGCAGGATACTTTTCGTCTATATTCATCCATGGATCAGGCTTTTTCTGTTTAAACCCAAGGGTCACCCGCTCTTTTTCGGCATCATATTTCAGGACCAGGACCTCTATCTGGTCGCCTACAGCAAAAAACTCTGAAGGATGGGTTATTCTGCCCCAGGATATGTCTGAAATATGCAGGAGTCCGTCGATCCCTCCAAGGTCTACGAAGACCCCGTAATCAATGATGTTTTTTACTGTTCCGGTGAGGAGCTCGCCTTCCCTGATCTTCGTGAGTGTTTCCACTTTTTTAACGGCCCGCTCTTCTTCTATGATCGCCCTTCTGGAGACTATCACATTGGAGCGTTTATTGTTGATTTTGAGGATCCTCAATGAAAGTTTCTGGCCTATCAGACTGTCGAGGTCTTTTATTATCTTGGTATCTATCTGAGAGCCCGGTAGAAAGGCCTTAACTCCGCCGATGTCCACGTTCAGGCCGCCCTTTGTTTTTTCGACGATCTTCCCTTCAACATCAGAGCCTTCTTCAAGCGATTTTTCGAGTATGTCCCAGGTTTTGATCTTTGAGGCCCGTTCCTTGGAAAGCTTTATCACGCCTTCAGAGTCCCGCATGTTTTCGACATAAACCTCCAGCGCAGCCCCGGGCTTTAATGTACTGAGCTCCTCTTCAGTGAATTCATCGATCCTGATATATCCTTCGGATTTATATCCTATATCCACGATGATTACATTTTGCTTTATGACCAGTACTTTGCCGGACAGCAAAGACCCTTCAGAGATAGTTTGAAAAGTTTCTGCATAAAGCCTGTCCATTTCGTTGTTATTAGTTTCCATTACAGGAATTCCCTCCTATATCTCTAATTCTTTTTTCTACTTTTTTAATGATCCAGTCAGGTGTTGAAGCGCCGGCGGTAATGCCGACCTTTTGTATATCTTTAAACCATTCTCTTTTGAGCTCTTCCTCGGTCTCTATATGATATGTTCTGACAGACCGTGAAGTGCAAAGATGCGCCAGTTGCGTTGTGTTTGCACTGTTTTTGCCCCCAACCACTATCATAACATCAACCTTTCGGGCCATATGAGAGGTCTCTTTCAACCTCAGAGCTGTGGAATTGCATATGGTATTATATACTTTTACCTCTTTTACATGCTCTATGATATTTGAAAGCACCTTTTTAAGGGCTTCCACAGGCTGAGTGGTCTGAACAACTATCCCTACTTTTGTTTTGAGCCTGGGAAGCCGGGTGTTTTCATCAATGACTACGACATCATCGCCGGCATAGCTCATAATCCCCTTTACCTCGGGGTGACTTTTATCACCAAGGATCACTACCTGATACCCGTTTTCCTTCAGTCGCAGCGCATAGTGCTGTGCATTTTTCACAAAAGGACAGGTGGCATCGATCAACCTGTAACTCTGAGTAGATATCGTATCATAAAGTTGATGAGGTATACCATGTGTCCGTACGATAAGGGCTTTGATTTTTTTGCCTTCGAGGTCATTGATGTCCTCCAGTGGGAATATGCCTTCGCCTTTTAATTTTTCGATGACTTGAGGGTTGTGAATGATCGGGCCCAAAGTATAGACCCCCTTCCGTATCTCTTTTGCCAGGCCGAAGGAAATATCAATGGCCCTTTTTACCCCAAAACAGAAGCCGGCCCTTTTCGCAATAATGATATTCAATCCGGGGCCTTTGTCTTTTTTACTGTTCATCGATTTCTCTATTTATTATATCAAGGATTTTCCTGAAAACGTCGTCTATGGAGAGACCGGTGGAATCAATGATATAAGCGTCATCTGCCTTTTTCAGAGGAGCTATGTCCCTTCCTGAGTCCCTGGCGTCTCTTTCTGTGATATCCAGGCGTATCCTGTCGCCGTTGACTTTGAAACCCCTGGATATCAATTCCAGGGACCGTCTGATTGAACGCTCTTCCACAGAGGCATCAAGATAAACTTTCCTGTATGCCTCAGGAAATACAACTGTGGTCATGTCACGGCCTTCAGCAACGAGGTCCGAGTGAAGTGCCGCATCTCTCTGGATGCTCATGAGATGTTCGCGCACTGGTCTCCTTGCTGAAAATACGGACGCGTAATGCCCTGCCTCCGGGGAACGTATCTCACCGGAGACGTCCCTGCCGTTTAGAAGGACATTCCCTTTTCTGAATTCAACCTTTGTTTTCTTCAAAGCCCCGGCCAGTTCTTCATCGGATGCGGTTTCGTCTATCCCGAGCCTTATGAGGTCCAGGCCAACGGCCCTGTACAGTGCGCCGGTATCGAGATATTCAAACCCGAGTTCTTTTGCGAGAAGTCTGGCTATGGTGCTCTTTCCGGCCCCCGAAGGACCGTCTATAGCGATTACCTTTTTCAAGCTGAAAGTCTCCCTATGATATCAAAGAATCCGGGGAACGATATATCAACCGCAGAGGCGTTGTTTATCACTGTCCTGCCCTCTGCTACGAGCGCTGCTATAGCCATGGACATTGCGATCCTGTGGTCTCCATGGCTTTCTACCTCTGCGCCGCACAGTCTTTCAGCGCCCTTTATGCTGAGACCGTCGGGGTATTCATTGATCTCTACTCCCATTTTTCTCAGCTCAGCGGCCATAGTATTAATCCTGTCTGATTCCTTTACCCGCAGTTCTTCAGCTCCTCTTACCGTGGTTGTCCCTTCTGCAAGAGACGCGGCAACGCATAAAATCGGGAATTCATCGATCAGGGCCGGCACCATATCTCCTGTTATCGTGACTGCCTTCAATGCTGCCTTACCGCTACAGTATATATCACCAACAGGCTCGCCCGAAACATCGTGCGTGTTGGAAACCTCTATGGATGCCCCCATGTTTTTAAGCACCTCAAGCAGTCCTGTCCGCGTGGGGTTTAGGCCGACATTCCTAGCGATGATTTCAGCGCCGGGTATGAGCAGAGCGGCTACGATGAAGAAGGCGGCCGATGAAAAATCTCCGGGCACATACGTATCCAGAGTTCCGAGCTCTCTGCCTCCTCTGACAATAATCCGCAGGCCTTCAACTATTATTTCAGCGCCGAAGGCAGGGAGCATCTTCTCGGAGTGGTTGCGTGAGCCTATCGGCTCTATGATCTCCGTATCTCCTTCAGTATAGAGGCCGGCGAGCATAAGCGAGGATTTTACCTGGGCGCTTGCCACAGGCATCCTGTAAGTGACGGGTCTCAGATTTCCGCCTTTTATGGCCAGCGGAGGATAAGAGTCATTGTCTCTTGCGATTATACGGGCACCCATAAGACTGAGGGGTTTTATCACCCTTCCCATCGGTCTTGTCCTAAGGGAGCTGTCCCCTGTTAATACCGAGAAAAAGGGATTGCCTGAGAGAATCCCTGAAAGAAGTCGTATAGTGGTCCCCGAATTTCCGCAGTCTATAACGTCATGTGGTTCGGACAATCCATGAATTCCTCTTCCGTGTATTGTCAAGGTGGGACCTTCATCGATTATATCTATGCCGAGCCCCCTGAAGGCGTTTATTGTGCTGAGCGTATCATTTGCCCTGAGGAAATTTCTGACCGTGCTAGTCCCCTTTGCTAAGGAGGAAAACATGACTGCCCTGTGGGATATTGATTTGTCAGGGGGAGGGGCAAACTCGCCTTTAAATATCCTGGCCCTGCTGAGTTCTATTCTATTCAATTTTTCCCTCAGAGCCAATATTTTCCCTAAGTATTCTGGCCTTCCGGAATTCAGCTTTCAGTGAATCCGAATCACCGGCCTTGAGATATTGGTCCAGCATGTCCAGATTTTTCCGAAACACAGCAAGCACCTCTATAAGATTGTCCCTGTTTAAAAGACATATATCACTCCACAGCTCTTCTGAACTGCCTGCGATCCTTGTAGAGTCCATAAACCCCTTGCCGCTGAAGTCAAGGTATGTTCTGTCCATTTCTGCCACTGTATTGACCAAGGCATATGCCATAAGGTGCGGCAGGTGGCTCGCTGAAGCATAAATCCTGTCATGCTCTTCGGGGTTGAGGATTATAATCTCTGAACCGAGGGTCTCCCACAGTTTTTCTATTTTATCGAGAGCAGATGGGTCTGAATTTTCAGTAGGAGTGATTACACACCTGGCATTTCTGAAGAGTTCGGAGTTTGCTGAATCAATACCCCAACGGTCACTGCCTGTTATGGGATGTCCTCCGATATAATGGACATATTCAGGCATAATCTTTTCTATTTCCCTCACAAGCCTTCCCTTTACGCTGCCGACATCTGTCAGGACAGCCCCTTTTTTCAGGGCAGGGGTGATTGCCTTCACTAGTCCGTGGAATGAACCAACCGGCGCTGAGAGCATTATCAGGTCCGAGTCCCTACAGGCTGAAGCAGGGTCCTGCGCAAAAGAGTCTATAATATTGCGCTCTTTCGCCCTCTGAAGATTTTCCGTGTTTCTCCCATAGCCTGTAATGGTACCACAGAGCCCATTTTTCTTCATTGCCAGCGCAAAGGATGCTCCGAGCAGGCCTACTCCGAGTATGGTAATTTTATCAAACATGTCTTTTGTCTTTCCGTACTATTTTCTTGTCTGTCATGCCCGAAGTCCTTAATCAGGCATCCAGTCAGGTATTTTAAAGGCCTCCGGATTCCCAATCAACATAGTGCTGGAATGACGGCAACGCTGTTACTATTTTGAGGCCGTTTTTAACTCACAGATCACCGACAAGTGAACTTGCCGGTGATTTAAACTACGGACTGATAACTGCCTTGAAGGCCTCTACAAACCGTTTGTTTTCTTCGGGCAGTCCAATAGTCACCCGTATGGCATTTGGCCCCATCGGCCTTATTATAACGCCCATCTTCATGAGGCCTTCGTAAACAGCCATTGTGTTTTCAATAGGTATGTAGAGAAAGTTGGCCTCAGTGGGGACGTACTTCACGCCGATCGAATCAAGTTCTTTATACAGGTATTTTTTGCCTGCCTCATTGATATTTCTTGAATGCGATACATGCTCCAAGTCATTTCAGGGCTGCAGACCGCAGCCCTCTGTGCCAGAGTGTTCGTATTAAAAGGCTCTCTCAGCCTGTTCATGTTGTCCAGTACTTTCTTTTTAGCGATACCGTAGCCGATCCTCAGGCCGGCAAGTCCGTATATTTTTGAGAATGTCCTGAGAATAAGTAGGTTTTTTTCGCTGTGCAGATATTTCATGCTGTCAGCATAATCAGGTGCGGAGACATACTCATAATAGGCCTCGTCAAGGACAACGAGTATGTTTTCCGGGACCTTTTCCATCATTCTTTTAAACTCTTCTTTCCCGTTGATCGTGCCGGTAGGATTGTTGGGATTTCCGATAAACAGCATCTTTGTCCTGGACGTGATCGCCTCTGACATTGCTTCAAGGTCATGTCTATAATTTTTCAGAGGGACCTGGATGGCTTTTCCGCCCACGCTTTGTACAGCCATCGAATATACAACAAAGGAAGGGATTGCCATCACAGCCTCGTCGCCGTCCTGCAAAAAGGTCTTTGCCGCCAGATCAAGCAGTTCGTTGGAGCCATTGCCTAAAATAAGTTCATCTTCACTTGTAAATTCACTGACAGACAGCTTTTCAGCCAGTGCTTTCTTTAGATAGTAACCTGAGCCGTCAGGATATCTGTTGATGTCATGAAAGGAGTCCCTGATCGCCTCAAGAGCTAAAGGAGAGGGGCCGACCGGGTTTTCGTTGGAGGCGAGCTTTATGGAATTCGATATGCCGAGTTCCCTTTCGAGTTCCTCAATGGGTTTCCCCGGCACATAAGGCTGTATGCCAAGTACATAATCAGGCGGTCTGATCACTGTATCTTCCCCTGGGGATAGGAACCGAGAATCTTCAGATAGAGACAACCTTCCTTCAGGGCTTCGATCGCCTTTTTAACTTTTTTGTCCTCGATATGCCCTTCCATATCAACAAAGAATATATATTCCCACGCCTTTCTCTTTGAAGGCCTTGACTCTATCTTTGTGAG
The DNA here is from genome assembly GCA_963801505.1 of uncultured Nitrospira sp. GTDB lineage: Bacteria > Nitrospirota > Thermodesulfovibrionia > Thermodesulfovibrionales > UBA6898 > JAOUFP01. The sequence continues at coordinate 46,465 of CAWDEY010000010.1, read as the reverse complement.
ATTGATCTTCGCCCTCTTGAAGGGAAGCAAAATGGAATATAGAGAGCCTGGTCTGTCCTTTATCGAAAACATGATCGAGGTCTTGTCATTGCCTGTCCTGGGATGGAGTTCCTTTGAGATAACGAGGAACCTTGTGATATTGTGACTGCTGTCTTCAATGTTTTTTTCAAGGATGCGCAGGTCATACATCCTTGCTGCAAGTTCACTTGCTATGGCCGCTGATTCCTTGTCTTTTGAAGCCAGTTCAGCTGCCCTTGCAGTGCTTGTCGACTCTATTACAGGAATGCCCGGCATGTTGGATTCAAGCCATCGCCTGCACTGGCCGTATGGCTGGGGATGGGAGTAAATGCGCTTTATCTTTCTCTTATCAGTCTGGCTGGACAAAAGGTTCTGCGAGATTTCGAGTATGATCTCAGCGCTTACCATCAGATCAGCGTCCATGAACATATCCAGCGTGTAGCTGACAACACCCTCGGTAGAGTTCTCTATCGGAACTACGCCATAGTCCGCCTTTCCGCTTTCGACATTTTCAAAGACCTTCTTGATGCTGTCCACAGGCACGAAAACCGCAGAGGAACCGAAGTGGCGTAAGGCAGCAAGGTGAGTGAATGTCGCAAGAGGCCCGAGGCAGGAGACCTTCAGGGGTTCTTCAAGGGACACGGAAGCAGAGAGGATTTCCCTGTATATGGCCTTCAGGGCATCATTGGGGAAGGGGCCTTTATTGCTGGTCGTGAGCCGCTCTAAAATCTGACGTTCACGATCGGGTTTATAAAACCTCGATTTCTGTGTGCGTTTGATATTGCCGACTTCTATAACGATTTCTGAGCGCCTGTTGAGCAGGGCCAGGACCTCGTCGTCGAGCTTGTCGATATTCTTTCTGAGCCTGTCGAGTTCTTTCACGTTTGACCTTTACAAAAAATTATAGAAACCATCTCCTGTTTAAGGGACAACTGGTTTTCGATTGAATGTTAATATTACTGAATTATCCCCTTTTTTTTCAAGGGTTTTCAGAACTGGTGATAGTGAATGGTGAATGGTGAGTAGTGAATAGTGCTGGTTCTATTCCACCTTAATAAAGGGAGATTTAGCTCTCTCGCAAAACTGAGCGGCTTTTCGGAGAAAAAGTTTGTTTTGTACTAATTAGTGTCTGTGTCTAAACTCTGTTTTTTATTCTGTCATTCCCGAAGTCCTTAATCGGGAATCCAGTGTTTTCAAGAGGTTCTGGATCCCCGGGTCAAGCCCGAGGATGACAAACCTTTAATTTATACACAGACTCTAATTACTAACTACCAGTCACTAATAACTAATCTTTTAAACCTCATAAATGATCGGCATGATCATCGGCATTCTTTCCATGGTGTTCCGGAGGTATTTCTTCAGGACGCTCCGTATCTTCGCCTGGACAAGGGACTGGTCTGCGATCAGTTCGCTGTCGAGGTCCTTGAGAGTTGTATAGACAAGTTCCCTGACATCGTTCATCACCTCCTGAGAAGCATCCTCGAAGATAAAACCCCTTGATATGATGTCCGGCCCGGAAACTATGCTTCCGGTCAGCTTTTCGATGGCCATAATTACGATCACGATGCCGTCGTGGGCGAGTCTTCTCCTGTCTCTCAGTACCATTTCTTCGACATCGCCGACCCCTTTGCCGTCGACATAGATCCTGCCTGAAGTCACCTTGCCGTTGAGGTGTACGTTCTCCTCCGATACCTCAAGGACGTTGCCGTTATCGAGTAGGAATATGTTTGCCTTGGGTATCCCTGTTTTTTCAGCAAGCCGCGCATGATAGACCTTATGCCTGTATTCTCCGTGGATGGGCATGAAGTATTTGGGTTTGACGAGGTTGAGCATCAGTTTCAGCTCTTCTTTTGACGCGTGGCCGGATACATGGATCTCAGAGACCTTTTCGTAGATCACGTCCGCCCCGCGCCTGAAAAGATGGTTGATGATCGTGCCGATCGCATGTTCATTGCCGGGTATCACCTTCGCAGAAAGCATGACTACATCGCCTTCCTTTATCTTGATGGTTTTATGCTCGTCAATAGCGATCCGTGAAAGAACGCTCATCGGTTCGCCCTGACTGCCGGTGGTTATGATTACCACCTCGTTGTCGTTGAGGTTCTTCAGGTCTTCGAGTTTCAGCCAGGTATTTTCCGGTATTGTGAGATAGCCTAGGTCAAGGGCTATCTGGGCGTTTTTTACAATGCTCCTGCCCGAGAGGAGCACCTTTCTGTTGAACATCACCGCCACGTCGATCGTCTGCTGAATGCGGTGTATGTTGGATGCAAAGGTGGACAAGATGATCCTCCCTTTTGCCTCAGCGAACACTTCCTCAAAGGCCCTCCTGACTTCCTTTTCAGAAAATGTGTATCCACCTTTTTCAGCGTTTGTGCTGTCTGAAAGCAGGAGAACAGTGCCTCTTTCCCCGTATTCCGAGAACCTGTGAAAGTCCATCAACTGTCCGTCAACAGGAGTGGGATCAAGCTTGAAATCTCCAGTATGGACAATATTGCCGACCGGGGTCTTAATGCCAAAGCCGACGCCGTCGACAATACTGTGGGTGACTCGGATGAATTCTACTGAAAAGACGCCGAGATTTACTATCTCCCTGGGCTTTTTCGAGATGAGTTCAACGTTGTCTAGTTTGTGCTCCTTAAGCTTTTCCTTCACCAGGCCGATGGTCAGCGGAGTGCCATAGACCGGGACATTGACTGCCTTCAGAAGGAAGGGGAGCGCGCCTGTATGGTCTTCGTGCCCGTGGGTCAGGAGTATGCCCCTGAGCTTTTCCCTGTTTTCCAGGACATAGCTGAAGTCAGGTATGACAAAATCGATGCCGAGCATATCTTCTTTGGGAAACATGAGACCGGCATCGATGATGATCATGTCATCTCCGTATTCCAGGACGGTCATATTCATGCCGATTTCTTCGAGACCGCCAAGGGGTATGACAGAAAGCAGGTTTTCCATTAATGCAGATTATACCAGATTTTCTTTTAAATTTAATCAAAAGAATTCACCGAAGCCTCTGGCGCATAAATTGTTATTATTAAAATGGTACATGTGAGTATTGAAGACTCCCTCCGGCAAGACCACAGGGAATCTCAATGCAAGGAATGTTTTTTCATTATATTCGCTCGCTAACCCCGTGGCACCAACAGTAGGGGTCTTAGGCCAGACCACGGGGAATATCGCTCGCTATCCATTTAATGGGTGACCCCAACATATTGGGGTAAATGTAACTGGACCAGTTTCGGTAGCTAATGTTGAATTATGTTTCGGCAGTAACTATAATAATTTGATTGTTGATATAATATAAAATGTCATGCGTGACAGGTAAATTTATCAGGAAAAGGAGTTCAGATGAGAAAGGGATGGATAGTAAGTTTGGTTGTTCTGCTTTTTTTAGGCGGTATCGCAAGTGCGGAGGACTCTGTGTCACTGAAAACCCAGAGGGACAAGGTAAGTTATATCATTGGCAGGGATGTGGGAAGCAGCTTGAAACAAAAGTCGGTTGATATTGATACTGAGCTTTTCATTAAGGGCTTTAAGTCCGCGCTTGGCGGAGAAAAGTCGGTCTTAAGCGATGACGAAACCCGAGACACGATGACGGCCTTTAAAGAGGAAATGATGAAGAAAAACGCAGAAGAAATGAAAAAGTTGGCTGAAAAGAACAAAAAAGAAGGAGAGGCTTTTCTTGCCGAGAACAAGAAAAAAGATGGGGTAGTAACGCTGCCAAGCGGTTTGCAATATAAGGTCATCAAGGAGGGTGAGGGTCAAACACCTAAAGAGACAGATACGGTCACCGTAAATTACCGGGGGACCCTGATAGATGGAACAGAGTTTGACAGTTCATATAAACGCGGCAAGGCGGCTACCTTTCCTGTAAACGGTGTTATTCCAGGGTGGCAAGAGGCATTAAAACTGATGAAGGTCGGCTCAAAGTGGCAGCTTGTCGTCCCTGCCGGACTTGCTTATGGTGAGAAGGGCGCTGGAGGTGCAATCGGACCTGAGGCCACTCTGATTTTTGAGGTTGAGCTGCTATCTTTCGGCGAGCCGGACAAAGAATATCATCATTAAATGGATAGAGAGCGATATTCCCCGTGGTCTGGCCTAAGGCCCCTACTGTTGGTGCCACGGGGTTAACGAGCGAATATAATGAAAAAGTTACCTTACATTGAGATTCCCTGCGGCTTGCTGCGGGGAGTCTTCAAACTAAAAAAAAGCATTTACCACAGAGGACACTGAGAAAACATCATGATATTTAAATGAAAAAGGGGACACAGAGTAATCACCCAAAAGGTGAATCCTGAATATGCTGCATACTCTTGTTATACTGCCATTCCTCTGTGCTCTCTGTGGTTAACTTCCGTTTTAAGGTTAAACTGTATTGCAGCATTAGGGAAGTGTTCTAAATATCTCGTCAATACAGTCGGAAATATCTCAAGTGTCTATTTAAGGAAAGCCGCAGGCATGAGCGGACAGACGCTGTGTTTGTTTATAGCTATTATAAAAAGACGGTGCGAAATTGTTTTCTTGCTGGAGCAATGATCTATGGGAAAAGCGTCAAATAAGAAGAAACAAAACAGGGAACCTCAAAAGGGGGATTTAACTGGTTTCCCCGGAGAAATTAAATATGCATACCTTCCAGCGTATGCCATGAATACCTATCTCCATCTTCTCCTTATCGCAGTTATCGGCTTCATTGCCTACTCAAATACCTTTCATGTCCCTTTTGTGTTTGACGATGTCTATCAGATAAAGGGCAATCAGATGATAAGGGACCTCAATAACTTGCTTCTGGCCCTGAAAGGACATGCTTTTCCTCCAGATCAATATAATCCCCGTCGTTTTGTCGGTTATCTTTCCTTTGCACTTAACTATAAATTTGGGGGTGTCGATGTTGAGGGGTATCACCTTACGAACCTTTTTATTCATATTGCAAATGCAGTGCTTGTCTATTTTTTTGTGCAGCTAACCTTTAAAACACCTTATTTCAATAAAGCCGGGATTAGGGACCAGGGGTTAGGGACCGGTCAGGGAAAACAAAACCCTGGGACCGGCGGTCCGGCGGCTGTTTATGGGCCGCAGTCACCAATCCCCAATCCCCAACCCCCAACCCCTGCCTTTGTCGCGCTTTTTTCCGCCCTCCTTTTTGTTTCACATCCGCTTCAGACCCAGGCGGTAACGTATGTTGTTCAGAGGTTAGCATCACTTGCAACATTGTTCTGCCTCCTGTCGCTGGTGCTCTATATAAACGGACGGCTGGCAAGCCGGCAGGCCGGCAAGCTGGTAAGCTACGTTTTGGCGCTTATCTCTGCTGTTTTGGCGATGAAGACAAAGGAAATAGCGTTCACCCTTCCGTTATTGATAATCCTCTACGAGGTTACTTTTTTTGCAGCTCCGCTAAAGAAGAAGCTCCTTTTCCTTCTGCCGGTCGCACTTACACTGATAATAGTCCCCATCAGTGTCATGCACAGTGGCAGACCGCTTGGGGAGCTACTTTCTGATCTGAGTGAAAATACAAGGGTCCAGAGCGCTGTTCCGCGCTGGGATTATCTGATGACCGAGATGCGGGTAGTTACCACATATATCCGGCTTATATTTGTGCCTGTAAACCAGAACCTTGATTATGATTACCCGATATACCATTCTTTGTTTACACCTTCTGTATTTCTCTCTTTTGTGTTTCTATTATCGCTCTTTGGGCTGGGGGTATATCTGCTGTCTTCCTCACATGCCCGGAGGATGAAGGACCCTGAACTTGCGCCTTATCATAGACTCATTGGTTTTGGGATCCTCTGGTTTTTCATCACCCTTTCGGTTGAGTCCAGCTTCATACCCATTGTCGACGTGATTTTTGAGCACCGAGTCTATCTTCCCTCTCGCAGGTTTTTTTACCGCGATAACGGCAGGCATATTCATTGCGGCGACCAAACTAAAAAAGGAAAAGAGTATTGTCCCGATATTCGTATTGATAACACTGGCACTTTCATTCACAACTTACGCAAGGAACAATACATGGAAAGATGGCGCGAGTTTGTGGGAGGATGTTGTAAATAAGAGTCCCGACAAAGCCCGCCCTCACTATCAAGTGGGTGAAATATATGGCAAACAGGGTCGCCTGGATGAGGCAATGAGAGAATATCAAGCTGCTATAAGGCTCAATCCTGATTATGCTGAGGCGCACAACAATCTGGGGGTAATTTATGACCGGCAGGGGCGCCTGGATGAGGCAATAAGAGAATATCAGGCTGTCTTAAGGCTAAGCCCGGATTCTGCTAAGGCGCATAACAATCTTGGAATGTTTTATTATAAGCAGGGTCGCCTGGACGAGGCAATAAGAGAATATCAGGCTGCGGCAAGGCTCAATCCTGATAATGATGAGGTGCGCAACAATCTGGGGGTAATTTACGACCGGCAGGGTCGCCTGGATGAGGCAATAAGAGAATATCAAGCTGCGGCAAAGCTCAATCCTGATAATAATATGGCGCATTATAATGTTGGAAGAGTTTATGACCGGCAGGGTCGCCTGGATGAGGCGATAAGAGAATATCAAACTGCGGCAAGACTCAAACCCGATTATGCTGAGGCGCACAACAATCTTGGAGCAGTTTATTATAAGCAGGGTCGTCTGGATGAGGCGATAAGAGAATTTCAAACTGCGGTAAGTGCTCAATCCTGATAATGCTGAGGCGCGCAACAATCTTGAAATTCTTAATGAAAAGCTTAGAAGTAAAAAATTATAGATGTAAGCCGTTAAATTCTTGGATATCTTTTATCCTAAAAACGGCAGTTCATTCACCACGGAGGCACAGAGACGCTGAGAAAACGCGGGTTTGAGGCAAATGGGGGACTGACCAATTCGGTTGCCCCTATCCTGCCCGTAACTCTTGATTTTACTCTGTGATCTCTGCGTCTCTGTGGATTCTGCTTTTTTTAGGTTTATATTTCCCCTGAAGTGAGCGCCCCGGGTTGACCCGTCTTTTCAATATACCTGCCTGCAGGGCAGTCCTTCTTCTACTCGCAATTGTTCTTTCCCCAATTTTTTCTTATCTCGAGGACTTGCGTATCTCATGGAGAAGTTCCTCATAAGCCTGACGGAGCGTCTTTTCCGCATTATAAGCAGGCATTATAATAATAAGTTTCTTATCGAGAATCATCTGTCGTTAGGTGATTGTCTTAACGCCAGCTCTGTCTTCTCAGTTGACGCTGTGGATCCCCATGGCGGATTTGTCCGTTGTAATCTCAATTTTCGCGGCCTTTCTTAATCCATCCACCCATTGATCTTCCCTCTTTTGAACAAGCGGCCGCATCAGTTTTTCCTCTATTAGCGGACGCGCTTCCTCAAAGCTCATTATCTTGCCCGAAGGCCCTTTATAAGAGCCCTTTTCCCTTGCATAGGTCTTTTTAACCAGTTCCGGATCAACATGTACTTTATCGAAAATCTCTTTTTGGATAATCATGTCAACCAGGATGTTCCTTTCGATCTGTTTTTTGAGGTCCTCTTCCGTCAGGCCCGAATTGGCGAGTTTCTGTCTGTAAGCATCTTCTGTCTTTAGGGGGGTCTTCATCTTTTGTAGTTCAGCAGCAATCATAGCCGGATCAACCTTGAGTCCCTGACTTATTGCCTCCTGGTCAGCCAATTCACGATAGATCAATCTGTCCAATGCTTCTTTTTGGATTTTCTTTTCGAGCTCAGGGTCCTTTGCCTGCCCGGGTTTAAGGTACTGCGGCGTGATAGTGTTCATCTCAGCAACAAGGTTATACATGGAGATCGCGACTCCGTTTACCTTTGCCACATTAATGTTCTTCGATTTATTTAAGCTTTCCCGGTATTTCTCGATTATTTTTGCATGCTCCGGAGGCATCAGCCCCTTTTGCTTGCTTTCGTCTTTTTGCCTGTTGCATGCAGGCAAAAAAAGGCTGAATGCGATTAACAGTGAAATAAAGGTAAGGTATATTCTTGATAAACTGTACATTTTCTCCTCCTTTACGTGATAAGAACGTTAAAGTATAGCATAACGCCGATGTCAGCAACAATAATATATGCTGAATTTGTGGCCTTTCAGCGACGGTCTTATATCCATAACTGAGCTGTTAAAATGCCAGACTGATCTTTCTTTATGTTGAAAAAAACTTTAGATAATTTTTAAAATAATGTAGCCTTGAAGTGTAATACTCGTCATAGTGTACAGCCGGAGTCAGGAAGTAAAATCCCTTTTCCGGTCGGGCAAACTGATATGGGAGGAGCAATTATGATCATAAAAAAGTGGTTTGGATACATTGTCTGTGCACTGTTTATTACGGGGGTCCTCTTTTCTTCCGGTATGGCAGGTACTTTTCCGGTAAAGTGGTATGTTCGGGGTCCTCTGACCTATTATGGCGTAACTTTCGCAAATGAAATGTTTGTTGCGGTCGGACAGAACGGAAGTATACTGACGTCTACTGAGGGCGCCAAATGGTCTCTCTCCGAATCGGGTTCGGACGTGACACTACGGGCGGTTGTTCATGGAAAGGACGGCTTTGCGGCTGTAGGCGACAACGGGACCATACTTTTTTCCGAGGACGGCAAAAAATGGCTCCCGCAGGCTTCGGGGCATTCCGGAATGCTCGAAGGCGTGGCATATGGCAGCGATGTATATGTGGCAGTAGGGCTGAAGGGGGCCATTTTGAGATCATCCGACGGCCTCACATGGAAGGCGGTCGATGCCGACGTCCCCATTGGACTGAGGAATGTTACCTTTGTCGACGGAAGGTTCTTTGCCGCGGGAGACGGCGGCGTCATGCTTGTGTCCAAAGACGGAGCAAAATGGCAGAAAAAAGACACGGGGTTTAACTACAGCCTGAAGGGAGTGACATTCGGAAACGGCATCTTTGTCGCCGCTGGTGGGAGGGGGAGTGTGCTGGTTTCAAAGGACGGGGAACAGTGGACACTAAACAATACCGGAATAAATACATGGCTGAAAGGGATTATCTACGTTGCCGACTTTTTTGTTGGTTTCGGCGATAACGGAGCGATAATAACCTCGCGAGATGGAAAGGCCTGGCTACAGGTATCCTCCGACAGCTCCGTGCCGCTTCAGGCTGCGGCATACGGCAGAGGAACTTTTGTTGTTGCGGGAGGTTTCAACAGGATAATGGTATCATCGGACCTGTCAAAATTCAGGGCAGTGACTTCAACATCCATCTCCCTTCTCCGCGGGCTGGCATATGGCGGCGGGCGTTTCGTTGCCGTGGGAGACAAGGGCGGCGTTATAAGCTCAGGCGACGGGGCGGTCTGGACGAGCGCTTCTTCAAGTACCGGGAGCGGACTTTATGCTGTAGCTTACGGAGGAGGACAATATGTTGCAGTCGGCAAGAAGGGGACTATTTTGACGTCAGCTAACGGTTCGGAATGGACGGAGAGGAAAGCAGGAACAAAAGACGACCTCTCCGGCATTGTATATGACTCAAAGGGTTTTATCGCGGTGGGTGCCACAGGGACTGTTTTAGCGTCTGAGGATGGTTCCGAATGGACGGCAAGGAAATCAGGGACAAACGTTGACCTGAAAGGCGTGGCATTCGGAGACAAGGGTTATGTGGCGGTAGGAGGGCAGGGAACAATTCTGACCTCTTTAAACGGTCTGGAATGGACACCGCGTGATTCCGGAGTACGGCAGGTAATCGGAAATACCCTATATGGGGTCGCATATGGAGGGAAAGGGTTTGTTGCCGCAGGTGAATCAGGCATCATATTGAAGTCAGATGATGGCGTGAAGTGGAAACTGACTTCTTCTGCCACGCCGAATGTCTTTACCGGAGTTATCTACTGCGGTGACATATATTTGACTGCCGGCATTTCCGAGAAAATGGAGACAAAGAAGAGGGCCTCCAATACGGTTTTTTTCTCAACCGATGGGGAAAAGTGGTCTGTCCAGATGATCGAAGATGCGGACGGCTTTTGGAGCATTGCCTGTGGGAGCGACCGTTCCGTGGTGGCGGTGGGCAAGACGATCATGCAATCCGAATCTCTGCCTGAAGTGAAAGAGACGATAGGCAGATAATTTCTCTTGGCTCATATTCTGAGCCGAAAAAGTTTTTTAAAATAATGGATTCACGTGGAAACGGGGATCGTTATGGACTATTGGCATAACTTATAGCGACCATTTTCGGGACAATGGCAAAAAATTTTGAAAACAAACTCCTTGAGCAGACGGTAGTGTCTCAGTTTGAATTTTCAAACTGAGACACTGCCGAGCAGACTGCTCCAGAATTGCCGCATCATTACTTTTTTCGGTGTCCGTTTTTAGTTTTATCACTTACAAGACTTCGCTTATAGAAAGCTCAAAGATCTCTTGGATGCCTGGTCCAGGCCCTCTCTCCTTTGTTTTATTAAGAATCACAGGACGGACATTTATTGCAAATTCTACACCTCGTTGTAAGTGTGATGACTATCCCTTTATTAATGTTGCATTAATTGCTATTTTCGGACACCGTTTTTTGCTATTAAGTCGATATTTATATATTTCCCCTGAAGTGAGCGCCCCGGGTTGACCCTTCTTTTCAATATACTTGCCTGCAGGGCACTCCTTCTTTTACTTGCAATTGTTCTTTCCCCAATTTTTTCTTATCTCGAGGACTTCTTTCAGCATGGGCCAGGTATCCCTGGCAGGACTTACTTTACTCTTTTCACCGTAATACCAGTTCACTGGCATTTCGACAATACGGTATCCTTTTAACCGTGCGATGTAGAGAATCTCCACATCAAAACTCCAGCCATTGATACTGCTGAGCGAAAAGAGTTCATGCGCGGTATCGCGCCGGAAACATTTAAAACCGCATTGCGTGTCGTGAAGTCCGGGAAGGAGCTAATATCCTAACGATGAAGTTGAAAACACGTCCCATGAGGTGCCTGAGGAATGGCTCGTCAAAACGCCTTGCTCCCTCTGTTTCACGGGACCCTATCGCAATATCATAATTCTGAAGCTGAGGAGGGAGAAATTTGCAGATTTCCTCTATTGGCACAGCCAGGTCCGCATCACAGATAAGCAGGTAGTCTCCCTGCCCGGCCAGCATACCGGTCTTTACGGCTGCCCCCTTGCCGCGTGTTGTCCCCCAACTGTACTTGATGAACGGATATCGTGAATGGTAATCCATGATAATGTCCTTTGTCGCGTCGGTGCTCAGGTTATCAACAACTATCACTTCAGTGATAAAACTCTGGGCTTTTGCAAATGCAACTATTCGTTTTAATGTCTCAGGCAGTCTCTCAGCTTCATTAAGCGCAGGAATAATTATCGAAAGATGGGGAGTTTGTTGCATGACTGGTCCTGTTTGCATGTCACTCATACATCACGCTCGCTCTCTGATGACGTTGCAAGGCCACTGAGAATATGGCATCTGTCCATTTAACTTTTTTTCTTTTCAGCTGTCGAAAGTTTTGCCCCTTCTTTGCTGAAAATACTGAACCTCTTGACCCCATATCTGCTTAACAGGTATTTAATTATGGAAGCCAGCACCCCGAATCCGTATTTTACGCTCCTGCTGAAGTTTATGGAGGACGCCTCCTTAAAGTATCTCGTGGGACAACTCAGTTCTCCGATCCTGAAGCCGAAATAAACGGTCTGGACCAGCATCTCGCTGTCAAAGACAAAATCATCGGAGTTCTCCTCGAGCGGCAAGGTCTCAAGCACCTCGCGGGTGAACGCCCGGAACCCGGTATGATATTCCGACAGCTTGACGCCGAGGGCAATATTTTCAATGAGGGTCAGAAGCCTGTTTGCAATATATTTGTACAAAGGCATCCCACCTTTCAGAGCCGTGCCTCCGAGTATTCTTGATCCAAGCACAACGTCATAATGTCCCGAGGCGATCATCGAAGCCATAGCAGTTACAAGCCGGGGGGAATACTGATAGTCGGGATGCACCATCACGACAATATCTGCGCCATGTCTGAGCGCCTCGCTGTAACAGGTCTTCTGGTTTCCGCCATACCCCTTGTTCTCAGGATGGATTATGGTTTTAATCCCCAAATTCCTGCGCCAGTACCGCAGTGTCGTCTCTCGAAGCGTCATCGACGAGGATTACTTCATCCACGTAATCATGGGGAAGTTCCTCATAAGTCTGACGGAGCGTCTTTTCCGCATTATAGGCAGGCATTATAACAATAAGTTTCTTATCGAGAATCATATGGCCTTGTTTTTCATTTTTTTATTATCAGTCATACCTTTTCAGGGTGACTGTTTGCAGGCTTTTATTATCATACAAAATTACTTAGAAGAGCAAGCCAAAATGTCTGAAAGACCAGAATCTGCGGACCTAACACCAAACCGCAGCGCACCGATAAATGCAGTTAATAGTGGATAGTGATTAGTAATGATTCAACTACTCAAAGACTTACTTTGCATTATCATCAGTGGATTATGTGGCTTGCGTCTTTAGTGTGAATTCAGGGAATACTCAGTGGACAGTAGTTTTTTTTGAAGAAAACACATTGAATTTAATTCCAAGGGATAAAGCCATCAGTCCCAACAGAGCTTCGGCCACTAAATACATCAAACGGGACAGAAGCGGAAAAATCAGGGCTATTTGAACATTTACAACGTTGTTTAACATCAATAACATGACCCCTTCCCGAACACCTAAGCCGCCAGGGGTAATTACGGCAAAATAGCCAATGAGCCATGATAAAGACATTGAAGCAAGAAGTGCAAAAATGCTCGTAAACGCGATATCCAATCCGATTCCTTTGGCTAAAAAGTAACCTCCGAAGCCCATGAGGGCCCAACTGCACATGTAAATGAACTGAATAAAAAGGAGCAGTGCTCTTGAGTTATTCAGCGGCTGTATTTCTTTTTTGAGAAGGCGACCTATTCCGTAATAAACTTATTCATTAACAACGGGTTCCATGCAATATAGGCGACATTTAACAGTATTAATGCTATAAACGACAGAATGAGAAGTTCTGTGCGTACTAAATTGGTATAGAGAGTCAGATAGATAAGACCAAGGTAAAATGAAACAATAATCGAGCCAAGCATACAAATCAAATTAACATAAAGGATGACAGGTTTAGAAATATCATATTTTTTCAACCATAATAATTGCGCCGTATATGTCCAGATTCGGCCGGGCAAATATTTGAGAAGGCCGCTTGCGTTGACCACAGCGATACTTTGAATAAAATTAAGTTCATGCCGTCCAAGGTGTTTATTAATGCAGACCTTCCAGATATATGTTTCAAGAAGATACGAAAGCAGATAAAGAGACAGAGAAAATATCAAACATCGCAGATCGATTAGCAATTTGAAATTCTGCAGAGATGCCCAGTTTTTCTTGAATTCCAATGAATAAAAGTAGCCGATCAGGAGAATAATCAGTACTGATGCTATTATTCTTAATATCTTTCTAATGTTCAAAGGCTAATAGTCATCCTCTTCAATATAATAGCTTGCAATTCAGAATCTGGTGCACTAAAACTATTTCATATTCATCAAACGTTTGTAAGCGCCAATAAAGCTTACCATTATGTTCCTCGAAATGTGAATGGTTTCCAATCTAATAAAAGTCTATAAGCCTAGAACCCGCAAGCCGTCTTTGACGCATTCTGCAATCATCCGCACTTCGTCCGAGGTGATTGTCGGACCTAGCGGAAGGGTTATCACCTCGTCCGCAGCTCGGGCCGCGTTAGGGTAACTGGCCCGGCTCAACCCTGCTGCAAAAGGAAAAAGCGTGCTCGTATCAATGCCCCGACCTCGCAGGTAATCACACATGTTGTTACGCACGGTGGAGGAAAGTCGAATAGGGAAGTGACTTTGTGGCAGGGCCTTGCTGCCTGCCCCGAGCACAATACCGGGTTCCACAAGGTATCTGAAATAAATCTCCGCCTGGTTACGCCTCAGTTCGGAGTTTTGAATGGAGTGAAGCAGGTTTTGCAGGGCGAGTTGTCGATTCAGGGCGGTCATCGGCTGCGTCCATTCCGAAGACAATGCGTGTGACGATGCCTTGCTTATAATCTCCTTAGCAGCTGGACGATTCTGCTCATTTGGCGCGGAGGTAATGTTATTGTGCAAGCGATAAAGATGCTGTTGATGGGACAGCCCGTAAAGGCGTCGCTGATTCATGGCAACACTGATGAGAGTCGAGCAGCCACGCTTAAATCGAAGGCTGGATGATTCCTGAGTAGTCCATCTGTCCTTTATCTCGCGGACCCTGCCTGCCAGTTCAAGGTCCTGAAAGCAGGCGATGCCTCCCCACCCGGCATACATCGGCTTGCCCCACCCGAAGCTGAAAAGTGCAACATCCCCGGCTTCCAGTTGCTGCATCCTTTGCTGAGCAGGTATGCTCATGGCCATGTCCAAGACCCGCAGCAGAGGCCCTTTCCCTGATGCGTTTTGGAGCATTTTCTGGTCATAAGGGATGCCGTAGACTTCACTCAGCACGAGTGCACAGCCAAATTCAGTAGAGGTATAAATGTCTTGGGCTGGCATAAGGAAAGAGTCAAGGGCTGAATCGATCAGTTGCGTGCGTGCGCTGCTTAAGGTCATGGCCTCATGCACTGTGCTGCAGGTGTAAGCCGGACCTGCTACAAGCGTGTTGGGTGCACTAACTGCCTGGACAGACATACGTATCCCTGCCCGTACGCTTGGAAGCAGGATTGTGGCGCGTAACCCAAGCGCATCGGCGTAAGCCTTCTCTATATCCGAAGTATGAGTGTTGGACGTGCGAGAAATCAAGGCGGCGAGGATTTTTTTTATGCCAAACGGCAGGCTGTGACGGGGGATCATGATTTCCGCTTCCTTGCCATGAATACGAAGCCGGGCGATAGATTGCAGTCGAAGATCCGCCAGGCAAGCTCTCCTATGGCATATGCAGTTTTGATCTTGTAGCTGTTGTGACGAAAGGGCATTGCATCGCGTGGGGATGTATAAACAATTTCGAATCCCTCCTGCTCAACAACACGCAGAAGAGACCGAACAGGTATCGAGACGCGGTGGTCATACACCGCTTTCTTACAAAGATCCAGGCCCGCCTTTGGAAAAATGTGGCGCAACCAAAGCCCTATCTGTATTGCCCATGACGTATCAACAGTTCGCACCGCGAGAATCCCCTCAGGAAACAGCCGGTAGCGGATGGCGCGTAGTTCCTTTCTCTGGTTTGGCCAGTAATAGTTGCAGTCCAGAACAGAGATAATCCCCTGCGAGTTTTCGGGTATATCGAGGTCGTCTACGGACCCGGCGCAATCACATCTGATTCCCTGACTGCGCACGTACTCAACAGACTCAGGGACAATGTCGATTCCCCTAACCTGGTATCCTTCCTTTTGCGCCCTCTGCAGAAAGCCTCCATATGAACAGCCGATATCAAGGAGTGTGCTTCCCTTTGGCGCATAGTCGCCGAGTACTCTGAGGATGGCCTCGAACATGGGGCCCTTGTCTTCGTTTAGGAATATCCCGCTTTCGACCATGCCCCAGGGCCTGGTGCGGGTATGTTCCACTTCCTGTTCAGTGTCGAAATGTTCTGTAGCAAAAAAAGACCGGCATACCGGACACTTCGTCCACGTCTGGTTTCCACGAGGAGTACTCAGAACGATCGTGGACATCGATCCGGTATCCAGTTCCATCTCGCAAACAGGGCAGAGCACCTTAGTAAAGTCATGTTTCCTTATTCCCATATAACGGTCTTGCTTATTTCAAACCCGGTCCTGTCCCTGACGAGCCAGGAGAAAAAACATTTTTTCCCGCTACAGAGGACAGAGAACTTACGGAGAAAAACAAAAAAAGATGTTCTCTCGGAATAATTCTATCTCTGTGCCTTCCTCGATCTATGCGGTGAAATTCTATCAAGTATACCTCTTTCAAAACCCTGTATCCTTCATGATCAATTTATAGACAGCATTGTTTCTTAACCTTTTTCTCAGCGCATCTGATATTTTCATGAATGGCGACATATAGATATGCACTGGTTTCCTCTGCGGGGAGAAACCATTTTTGAAATCAATGACTCCCTTAAGTCCGCTGCTGGGCAAGAAATCATAGAGAAGGAAACCCTTTTCACAGGCGTCTTTAATAATGCAATACTGTAATACATGGGTGGCGTTAAGTTTTTTGAAAAACCTGTTGCGAGGTGGCGCTGTGCCAGTATGCAACATGCCTGTTGTGATAGAAACATATTGCCCCGGATATTATCTGCCCCTGGTATTTGGCCAGCCACAGTTTTATTTTATGGGATTTTTTCGTGTACATTATTTCAAATAAATTCCATCTGTAAGTATTGGTCGTTTTTTCGCCCCATCGGGCCAAATTATCCTGATAAAGTCCAAAATAGGATTTCCAGTCATCTTCTGTCGAGGCCAGTTCTGCGGTTATCCCCTCCCGCAGACCCTTTCTGGCCCTGCTGTAATGCCCCCACGTCCAATTTTTGAATATCAGGTCAAACCCCGCGCTCAGATCCAAAACTTGCGTAAAATCCTCGTCTATTGAATTTATCAAATTCATTTGTTAATGTATCGTATGGATTGACAGCGCAATAGAGCATTTTCATTTTTTTTAGGACTTCAAAAAGCTCTCTTTTTTCATTATTGTCCAATTCATCAGTTGTAACGAATCCCCCCATGCCTTTTGGAGCAAGAAAATAAACAGGTACCAGCCCTTTTAGGAGATTTATGTGCGAAAGAGGCAACAGCACCTTTTTCCCGCTGTCAAAGTAGATGAGTTTCGTATCGCTTTAAAGCCTGCATAGTCCGCCCAGATGTCAAACCATTCCCTTGTCTGAAAATAAATGGCAGACTCCGCGGCATCGACCATGCTGTCCCATTCTTCATCTGTCGCTTTTCTGATGCTCTTGATCACCTGTGTCCTTTAGCCCGATTCCAATTATTATTGATACTACGGTGAACTTTTAGAATTTTATTCCCCCTTAACAAAGGGGGCTAGGGGGTTGTGCTCTTTTCAAGCACTCCTCAATGCAGTCGCAAATTTCTCTTATATCATCCTTTTTTAACAGAGGATGCATAGGCAATGTTACGACCCTGCTTCCGCATACTCTTCCGTATTGATTAAATTCCTGGCCTGATATTTCTGAAGTATTTTTTTGTAGTATGAGAAAAGTATGAACAGGGGGGTAATGAATACTTGTCTGAATGCCCTGTTCTTTCAGTTTGGACATAAAGGATTGTCTGTCGATTCTCTGATCTAAAATAACCGGGAAAAGATGCCTGGCATATCTGCCTTCCCAATGAGGAAAAAGGAATCATTATGTTTTCGTTATTCAGACAATCTTCTTCACATACTCATCAAAAATTCTCATTTCTCTTCTTATTGTTCTTATGTAATTTTTCTAACTGTACGATTC
Source organism: uncultured Nitrospira sp. (assembly GCA_963801505.1). Classification (GTDB taxonomy): domain Bacteria; phylum Nitrospirota; class Thermodesulfovibrionia; order Thermodesulfovibrionales; family UBA6898; genus JAOUFP01. The sequence continues at coordinate 29,134 of CAWDEY010000010.1, read as the reverse complement.
CTATTGCTGCACTGATTTCCGTCGTTCTGTAGTTATATCCGAGATCCACGACGTCGTATGAATAAGAATGACCCTTGACCCTGTCCCAGGTAAGCGATGTCATTCCATGCGACCTCAGCTTCGATACCCTGTCGTAAACCTTCTTATGTCGGGTCACCAGCATTCCCCCTTCGCCGGTGGGGAGATTTTTGTTCGCAAAAAAACTGAAGCAGCCGACATCGCCGATCGTGCCGCACATTTTATCGCCGTAATAAGATCCAACAGCATGTGCCGCGTCTTCGATTATATACAATCCATTTTTTTCTGGCAAGAGATTTTATCTGTTTCCATGTCGCACGGGTAACCGGCATAATGCATTACAATGATTGCTTTTGTGCGTTTTGTGATCTTTTTCTCAATATCTTCAGGGTCCATAAGAGGATGCTTCCAGAGATGATATATCAGCAAAAACCGGCCTTGCGCCGGTATAGAGTATCGCATTAGATGTCGCAACAAAGGTCATAGACGGAACAATAACTTCATCGCCTTTGCCTATTTCCAGGCTGATTAATGCCAGATGAAGGGCGGTTGTGCAATTTGTTGTTGCCAGGGCAAAAGGCGTTCCTGCGTAATGACTGAAGCGTTCCTCGAATTCCCTTGTTTTTTTCCCCATGGAAAGCCATTTTGAATCAAGGACATCTGAAACAGCACGTTTTTCCCGTTCATCAAAATCGATGTCGCTCAGCAGATACTTCCAGATCGGCTATATTGGCAGGTTTCATGTCTTTCATTAAATATTATAGAGGTTTTCTTTATACAGATGCCTGTTCTTCCTGAACCATTCGATGGTCAGTTCCAGACCTTTTTCAAGAGGAACGGTCGGGCCCCATTTCATTATTGTCCTGGCCTTCGAATTGTCTGACCAGAGTCTGTCCACTTCGCTCTTTTCGGGCCTGAATCTGGCTTTGTCAACTGCAATTTCAAAGCTGTGATTCATGAGGCTGCTGATTTTTCCAGCGAGGTCGCCGATGGATATCTCGCTGTTGCTGCCGAGATTGAGTGTCTTGCCGATCGTATCTGTATGTTCCGCTGCCTTGACAAACCCTTCCACAGTATCGCTCACAAAGGTAAAATCCCTCGTCGGCCTAACATTCCCGATATGAAATTAACTTCTTTCCCGGAAAGTGCCTGAGAAATGATCGTGGGTATGATCGCCCTTGCGGATTGGCGGGGGCCGTAGGTATTAAAAGGCCTGACGATAGTGACCGGCAAGTCAAAAGACCGGTGAAAGCTGACCGCAAATTGATCTGCCGCTATTTTAGAGGCTGCATAGGGTGATTGTCCCACAAGGGGATGCTCTTCGGTTATCGGCACAAATTGCGCAGTTCCATATACCTCACTCGTTGAGGTATGGATAATCCGTTCCACAGAATGAGTTCCTTGCAGCCTGCAGAAGATTCAAAGTACCCTTAACATTCGTCTCCAGATAGGAATCAGGCGCATGGTAGGAATATGGTATTGCAATTAAAGACGCAAGGTGAAATACAATGTCGATATCTTTGACCATTTCCTGAACATGGTGTGGGTCGCGAATATCACCGGCAATAACCTCGACATTCTTCAGTTTTTCCCTGTCAAGGGTGTCCAGCCATCCCCACGAATTGAACGAATTATAGAGGACCAGTGCGCGCACATCTGCCCCAAGTTCGACAAGCCTTTCAAGAAGATGACTGCCTATAAAGCCGTCACTTCCGGTCACAAGTACTTTTTTGCCGTTCCAGTTCATAAAGAGTTCCTCACAGGCAGTAATTTGTCTCTTTGAGACTTAAACACATTTTGCGCTTCTTCGTAATCTGCCGGCCTTCCGATATCCAGCCATATGTCACTAAAGGGATACGACATGACCTTGATTTTCCTCTCCAGAAGCGCCTTCACTAAAGTTGGAAAGTCGTAATACTCATTTCGCGGTATATATTGGATTACTGATTTATTGAAAACATATATTCCCATGCTTACATCATATTTATACGCCGGCTTTTCAATATAATCGGTCACCCGGTTCTGCCCGTCAGTTACCAGGACACCCAAATCCACCTTAACCTCCTTTGAAAAGGTCGCGATGGTAAGCGCACATTTATTTGCCATATGAAATTCGAACAAGTCCCGGTAATTCAGATTTGTGAGCACATCGCCGTTCATCAGAAAAAAATCCTCAGGGAGTTCCCTTATCAAGGTGAGGGGCGCAACCGTGCCCATGGGTTTATCTTCACTCACATAATCTATCGGAATGCCGAATTTTTCCCCTTTTCCCAGAAAGGTCATGAGCAATTCCGCAAGATGCCCTACGGATACGGTGACGGAACTTATCCCGTGATTTTTCAACTGGCGGAGCAGTATCTCGATAATCGGCATGTCATCAACCGGCACAAGTGGCTTGGGAAAGACCGTTGTGTATGGGTAAAGCCTGGTGCCTTTTCCGCCTGCAAGGATTACTGCCTTCATTTTGGCTCCACCTGCAGAAATGATATTGAAGCATTTTTTGCATGGAATTTTCCATCATTAACAGAGAGAGTAATTCATTTCTTTTCTGCGGATCAATTTGCAAAGGTTTTTCTATGAAGTCCCGCATCGCATGTGCAAGTGCATCAATATTTTCCTTTTCTACAACTCGAGCAATTCCATATCTCCTTCCGAGCATGCCCATGTCCCCGACATCCGTGACGATCATCGGTTTATTGAACTGCAGGGCCTCACTCAATACCACCGGTATGCTTTCCGAACGGGAGGGAATAACAACGCAGTCTGTCTGTGAATACAGCTCAAAGAGATGATCATCGGAAATCTTTCCCGTAAATTTCACTTTATGATTCAGATTGTTCTCATTTACCATTCTCATCATTTGAGGGGTCAACTCTCCTTCGCCGACTATTGTAACACAATATTTCAGGAGAGGGCTTATCTTTCTCCAGGCTGATGATCGCCTTTATCAGCAAATCAATACCTTTTACTTTTGCATGCCTGCCCACGTAAAGAAAAGACACAGGGTCGCCGATAACGTATCTTGCGACTCCTCAGAATTTGAGCATATTTTGCGGAAGGTGGGGAGAAATTCACAGCGCCTTCCGGACATCTCAGAGATTGTATCGCATAATTCGAAGCCATCGGCAAATACATATGCGGACCTTACGGATAATTTTTTTCAGAAGAGAGCTTACAAGAAAATTCCGGCGGTACTTGTTTATATCAGATCCGAGGGCCCATAAGACGTACGGTACACTCGGACCATTCTCAACAGAGAATTCAGATATATGTAAAAACCTGAAGGTATGACCCACAGACAAATGACCAGATCGATTTTTTTCTGGTCTATTACTTTCCTTGTATATTTTACCCCGTTATAAATTAGCGACAACAGGGCAAATATATTGCCGGTCTTTAAAAAAATCTATTTCGGCCAATCTCCCGTGAACCCTTCGCCAGGGGAACCACACGATATCCAGGTCTTCTCTTACTTTCTCATGGATCCCTGCTTTGGCATGTGTCAATATTGTCACACTGATGATTGCCTTTTCTAAGCAGGTCGATAAAATCCATCTGGAAAGGGTGTTGCATTATATCATCCTTGTTTGCAGGAAAGGTGCTTGTGAGAATCAAAATGTTCATAAAAGATCATTCATCTTGATTGTGTTGTATCTTTTTCAGTCTGTACTGTACATCTTCCATTAATCTCCTGTTCACGGCCAGCAAATCAGCCAGAAAGGCCACCAGCATTGTTTGAAAGCCTATGCCCAAAAGGATAGAAGCAAGTATCAGCGACTGGATGTGCCCCTCGCCGCCCTCCCGGAGATAATAGTAGATGAAGCTGAAGTCCGATTACAAAGCCCGCAGCAAACAAGAGAAGACCGATGGTCATGAAAAAGCGAAACGGTTTGTAGACTACAAATATCCTGACAATCGTCATAACGGATTTTTTTATATAAGAAGGGATGCTCCTTACCAAGCGTGATGGCCGCAAGTTCGTCATTTACGCGCACGGGGACAGAGGTGACAGCCATCTTTTTTTGCCCGGCCTGGATAATCGTCTCGAGAGTATATGTATAATCATTGAACACATTAAGACGCATCGCCGCCTCGCGGCTCATGGCCCGGAACCCGCTCGGCGCATCCGGGACATCGGTCTTGCTTGCCAGTCTCACAACCCAGCTTCCTAATTTCTGCAATTGCTTTTTAATAAACGGGAAGTGTTTAATTTCGGAAATGGGTCTGGCCCCGATAACAAGTTCAGCCTTTTTCTCCAGAATCGGTTTGATCAGCAAAGGAATATCTTTTGCATTATACTGATTGTCCGCATCCGTATTGACGATAATGTCCGCTCCAAGTTTCAGACACGCATCGAGTCCTGCCATGAAAACCGCGGGCCAGTCCCTGATTCTTTGTGAAGCTGACGATATGATCAACTCCATTCGCCTTTGCCACTTCGACGGTATTGTCAGTGCTTCCGTCGTTGATAATAAGCCATTCGACCTTATCAAAACCTTCCATCGATCTTGGAAGTTCTTTTAACGCAACGGCAAGCGTATCGGCTTCATTGTAGCAGGGTATCTGGATTATCAGTTTCATATGGTCCTATTATACATATTACGGTTTGACAAACTCACCATAATTATTTGTAAATGCCCGCGTCTGTCTCTCACAAAACCAAAATACGCAAAGGGAAACATGTGCAGTGAAGGGAGTCTCCGTCCTTACAGCAATACACTATGTTCTCACATAACTGATTTTTTTATGACTGTTCACCTTTTCTTTGCGCCCGACGTCTTTGGAGAGCACTGGATGACGAATAATTTATTAATGACTTTGTCATGTTTTTTGTGCAGATATAACTATTTTATCTTCCCGGCCCTCTTAAGACAAAATCCCGTAAATACCAAAAACAGGAAGAGGCCTGCCAGACTTACCTTGTAACCCGCTGCTGAAAAGATTTCGGCTCATATTTAAATGTGACAAGCGATGGCCCGTCCACCGGTATGGCAGGAAGTATATCAAGGTAAGTATCGTATTTGACACTCCGGCCATTAACATATGCCTTCCACCCGGGATGAAGACTTATAGGCAAGACAATCCATCCTGCCTCTTTCTTTAAATTATCGATCTCGATCCTGTCAGGTAATGCCTCCCTGATGCTTAATCCTGAGAAATCCAACCGGTTATTCGACTCAACCAGATCTCTAAGGAAATAGATGCTGTTCGTCACAGATTTGTTTTCGAATATCAGGATATTTGTTCCGAGATCAATCAGCTTCCATTTGTCTGCAATGACCGCCGGGTCCATTGTCTCGAGATAGCCAATCTTCCAGATAAGAGAAAGATCTGTTTTTGTGCCGTTGACTTCGAGGAAGCTGCCCGTGTCCCCGTTAGTTTTCGTGGCCCATGCCGACAGGCCTCCAGGGCCTGTGTAGCCGGGTAGCGATATCTCAAGGTAATAACCTCCCTCGCTCAGCAAAAGTTCATCCGGGAAAACAAAATAAACCAGGCGGTCTGCAGTAATCGCAGCCTTGTCCGACTTCGGGTTCACCAAATATTTCCCACCTTTATCGTTGTAGAGGGTCAGGCGGACTTTTGCCGGAGCATGGCTGTCTCCCGGGGGGAGTGCAAAGAAGAATCCAATGGCCCCGACAGACATGTCCTTCGGTATATATATGTGTTGCCTCCATGAATTTCGGGGCAGAGGAGGCGCAGGCTCACGCGATAATTCCTGAAATTCCAGCAGGCTTTTTCTCCTGAACGCTTCTTTATTGACAAGGACATATTTTATAACGAGCTTGTCCATCAAGGGTGAATGATACTGAATGTTTGGAGCGAAGATGGCCGAGGCAGTGGCTGAGGCGAATGGGTCATGGACGATTTTGCTCAGGACCTCTTTTTCTTTATCAGTTTTAAAGCTGTGAGCAAACCACTCCGCAATATCATAGGCCCCGAGTGTACCTGAGAACCAATAGGCAGAAACATCAGCTATTACAGACTGTAGCGGACGAAGGTTTTCTTTAACGTACTTGATGTCAGGGGTCAGGGGGTAAAACCATGCTTCCGGGACGACCGAGTTGAAGCTGTTGAAGAGTATCTTCTGAGAGTGGAATTGTGCGGCGGTCATTACTATAAGCAGCACAACGACAGTCCGCCCGGCATTTGCGGGAGTTAATCTTAAATATCTTACCAAAGCTTTCGGCAGGTATAGCATAAGAAAGTCCAAGCCGGCGGCAGACAATATTGCCAAACCTAAAAGAGGGAGAACAACTAACCTGCCCCACTGGTTGGACTTTAAAACAGGCAGCGCCCTGATTAACTCGTGCGGGAGCAGGCCGAAGGTTATCAATGCCGAGATAATTGTGAGAAAAAAATTGAAGAGAATGAATCGCCTGAAATTTATGTTCTTGCATCCAAAGACCGAAAAAATACCGATAAGGGACAATGTAAGGACCATAATGCCTACATAGGCGGTCCGCTCAACCTGAGACGGATTTTCATAAGAAAAGAAGAGCAGCAGATCGTTGATCCCCTTGAATTGTGTTCCACCTGTTCTGTATCCGAGGTTAATCCCCGACATGGAGACCTTAAATGGAATAATGGCGATGGCAGACATCAGAAAGGCCTGTATTACAGCCAGCAGAGGCAAGGCAGTTTTTATTAGAATTGGCTTCAGGGCAAAGGTTATTTTATCATTTTCCAGAGGCTTATTGCTGAAAAAGTCATAGGCATTCCAAACAAGAATAAGCAGGGAAAAAGCATAGAAGCCGAAGGCGGCAACGGCCGGGAAGCCCCCGAAGATGAGCAAGAGGGAAAATATAGTCACCGCCGGCAGCCATTTTTTGTCGTTTGTCTTAAGATACCTGACTGTTGCCCAAAGAAGCCACGGAATCCACATGGCTGTTGTGACCTGTTCCCAGAAAAACCATGCTGCATTGAAACCGCATAACATAAAGACAAGCCCTCCCCACATTGACGGCAACCACCGCACAAAGATCTTCAGCAGCAGGTAACCGCCAAACCCTGAGATAACCAGCTTGGACAGGCCGACCACGTAATAGGCAAGAGCATGGTCCTTTATGAGTACAAAGATAAGAAAGGCAGGGTTGAAAAGCTCAAAGGATATTGGTTCTCCTCCACCGCCGGTGGGGTACCAAAGAGGACTCTCTCCATTTCGGATTTGATCTTTAAGGATTACCCAGGTAGGAAGCTGGGAATCGAGTATGTCGCTCCGCTCCCTATTCACGGCCGTGCGGTCACTCTCGATAGTGGCCCATCCCGGGAATTGCATCAGGCGGTCGAATGGCGCTACCGTTTCCCCGGTAAATGGGTTGGCGTTCAATGCGTAAATAGAAAGGAGGATAAATATTACAAAAGCAGAAAGAGTTTGGTGCCGCAATAGAAACGATAGTTTTTCTGAAATGTCCTCCGTGATCAAGTTAGACACCATCTCATATTGACTTTCCTGATATTCATTGTTTCCAAGTCACTATATTCTAATGTTATGCGTTGAGTCAATATCTTATAAACAATGCCGTCTGAGTGTGTTTTCTGGAGAAGATCTTCCTTCCGAAAATAAGTCTTTGTCGGAAGATTATATAACCCGCATTAAATTAAACACACTCATCGGCCCCGGAATGATAAGGAATTAGATGATGAGTTTCAGTTGTTCTTTTCATCCGGGGCGGCCCCCCCGCCGGGTTTTCTTAAACATAAAGCCGAGAATACTAAAAACACGAAGAGACCGGCCAGACTGACCTTTAACCCTCTCCGAAAAGATTCCGGTTCATATTTAAATGTAACATGCGCCGGCCCGCTCACCGGTATTGCAGGCAGCATATCAAGATAAGCGTCATATTTGACTTGCCGGTCATTAACATATGCCTTCCACCCGGGATGAAGACGCATCGGCAGGACAATCCATCCGGCGTCTGCCTGTGAATTATAAATATCTATCCGGTCGACCGAAGTCTGTCTGACATCCAATCCCGAAAAATCCATCCGGTCATTTGAGGCATCAAGGTCTTTCACGAAATAGGCGCTGTTAGTCACCTGCCTGTTTTCATAAATCACAATATCTTTTTCAAGGGAGATCATGTTCCACTTCTTCGAGACGAGGGCCATGTCATCGAAATATCCTATTTTCCAAAGCAGTGAAAGATCTGTTTTTGTCCCGTTTACTTCGAGGAAGCTGCCTGTATTCCCGCTGATTTTTGTGGCCCACGCCGTCAGACTCCTGGGTCCTGTATAACCGGGAAGAGATACCTCCACGTAATATCCTCCCTTACTCAAGCAGCGTCTTGTCCGGAAACGGGAAAAAAGCCCACTCTTTCTCGTTTATCTCATTCTTGTCCAATGCGGTCTCAACCAGGGAGTTCTCTGCATTGTCCTTATAAAGAGTCAGCCTTACATTTGAGGGAGCATTCTGTTCGCCGTATGTCATAAAAGAAAATCCAATCGCCCCGGCGTCAATATCTTTCGGAATATAGATATGCTGCCTCCACGAATTATGGGGCAGAGGCGGCGCCGGTTCACGGGACAATTCCGGCAGTTCCAACAGTCGCTGGTTCTCGATGTCCTTGCTGACAAGCAAATATTTTATCGCGAGTTTGTCCATCAGGGGCGAATCGAAGTGAATGCTCCGTCCGTCGATGACCATCGAGGTCGGTGATTTGGACCGATTAAAAGCCAGTTCGCCGAGAACTTCTTTTTCCCTGTCCGTTCGAAAACTATGCGCATACCACTCCGGAATGCCGTAGGCCCCGAGAGTTCCGGCAAACCAGTAAGAAGATGCATCCGCAAGCACGGACTGCAGCGGCTGAAGGTGTTCCCTAACGTATTTGATGCTCGGCGTCAAAGGGTAGAACCAGGCTGAAGGGACGACTGCGTTAAAGTTGTTGAAAAGTTTCTTCTGTGAGTGAAATTGCACTGCAATAATCCCAATGAGAGCCACAGCAACTATTCTGCGCGCATTCAGGGGTGTTAATCCCGAATATCGGGCGGACAATTCCTGAAGCTTTGCAGCAATAAAATCCAGACCAACGGCAGACAGAGCCGACAAAGCCAAAAGCGTAATGACTATCAACCTGCCCCAGGAATTGCGATTAAAAACAGGGATTGCTTTTATTAACTCATGTGGGAGCAGGCCAAAGGCTATCAATGTCGAGACAACGACAAGAAATACACTAAAAAAAATAAACCGTTTTAAGTTTTTGTCTTTGCTTCGAAAAGCCGAAAAAATGCCGATCAGTGAAAATATCAGGACAAGGATCGCCGATATAGGCGGTCCGCTCGACTTGCGGCGGATTTTCATAAAAAGAGAAGAGCCGAAGATCGGCAATACCTGAAGAGTGTTCCCCCTCCGGTCCTGTAACCAAGATTGATCACCGACATGCCGTCTCTGAAGGGAATAAGGGCGACAGCAGCCATGAAGAATGAAATGCCGACCGCCAGCAAGAGGCAACGCAGTCTTTATCAGAATAAGTCTTAACGTCCATGCATTCTCGAGGTTTGCGCCGCGATGCCGGATTGAAGCGTCATAAATATTCCAGGAAAACATGAGCAGAGCGAAAGAATAAAAGCCGAATGCGGCAACAGCCGGGAACCCGCCGAATATGAGCAAAAGGGCTGAAATAAGACTTATCGCCGGCAGCCATTTCTTATCGTCTGTCTTGAGATACATGACTGTGGCCCAAAGAAGCCATGGGATCCACATGGCTGTTGTAACCTGTTCCCAGAAAAACCAGGCGGCATTGAAGCCGCATAACATGAAGACAATCCCTCCCCAGATCGACGGCAGCCATCGCAAAAAAATCCTGAGAAGAAGATAACACCCGAAACCTGAAACAACGAGTTTGGCCAACCCCACGAGATAATAGGCAAGGGCGTTGTCTTTTATGGCAACAAACAGCAGAAATGCGGGGTTGCAAAGCTCAAGAGATATAGGCTGACCGCCTGCTCCGTTGGGATACCAAAGAGGGCTCTCTCCTCTTCTGATCTGGTCTTTAAGCGTTATCCAGGAAGGCAGCTGCGAATCGAGTATATCGCTCCGTTCCGCGTGAACGGCGGTGCGATCGCTCGGAATGGTTGACCATCCCGGGAATTGCAACAGCCGGTCAAACGGCGCCACTGTCTGTCCTGCAAAGGGGTTGGCGTTCAATGCATATACCGCAAGGCAGATGAAAACGATAAAAGACAAAAGATTTTGACGCTTTGAAAGAAAAAAGAACTTTTCTAAAATATCATCAATGATCAAATGACACTCCATAGCATATTGATTCCCTTATATTCACCGCCACCGAATTAAAACTATTTTAACACTATTTATTAAGTCAATGCCGTCTGTTTGATGGATTTCATGCTCATGGAGATATCCTTTTACTTTGAAATTATATTATTGAGGACCTGCCTGGCCTTTTGATTGTCAGGTTTTATTTTCAACCCCGCTTCAAACGCTTCCCGCGCCTTGTCCATATCTCCGCTCTCAAGGTAAATGATCCCCAGATTGAAATGTGCCTCCGCGTATTCCGGCCTCAGATTTAACGCAGCCAGAAATTGTTCAATTGCTCTGTCATACATGCCTTTATATTTGTAGGCCACTCCCAGATTATTATGTGTCTCAGGGTCATCCGGCCTCAGATTTAACGCAGCCAGAAATTGTTCAATCGCTCTGTCATACAGGCCTTTATACTTGTAGGCCACTCCCAGATTATTGTGGGCATTTGCGTTAGTCGGGTTCCAAACGTATGGCAATACGAAAATACTCTATCGCTTCGTCTATGCGCCCCTTATCCATTAAAGCGGATCCCACCATTAATATATGCGCGGGGCACTTTCAGCGGCTCTTTTTTGATTACATAATTCCAGAGCGTTATACCATCCTTCCAAATGCCGATTTGGCGCAGAGTGGCATAAGACATGAAGACGAGCCCGATGGAAGCTGCCAGAATGCACCCTGCCTTGAGGAATAAGCCTCCCTTTTCTGAGGTCCTCACCTTCTCGTAAATCCCTGCTGTTATCATACCTGCAATAAGAAATGGGCCTAAACCTGGCAAATACGTATATCTGTCCGCCATTGACTGGCCTCCGACCTGAACAATACCAAGGACGGGAAGCAGGGTTACCACATAATAAGCCCAGACTGATAATAGTATTTCTTTTTTTCTGGCCATGACCAGACAGGCTGCGGTAATCGCGACTACAATGATACATTGCTGAAAGATACCCTATCGATAGAAGCGATATATCCGCCGGGTATGGGTAATAGGGGATTAAATTGACTGGCCATATCATTTTCCAGAGATACGCGAAGAGAGACTTGAAAGCCACGAGCACTCGAGATGACAATGGAATAGCTTCAATCGATTGTATGGCGCCATACGTCTTTCTGTGCCAAAATAGTCAGTATTGCCGAGATAAGACTCAGAGCAATAAACGGAAGCTTTTCGGTAAGGCAAATCCTGAATGTCTCAAAAGAGTGGACCCTCTTAAAGGGATACCAGTCCAGAATCAGCAAAACAAAAGGAAGGGTGACTGCCATGGGTTTGCTTAATAGGGCGAGAATGAAGAAACAAAGAGCGAGTAAGTAATGTTTGTTGAAAACCTGCTGCAAAATCGTTGAACGATTTCCTCCTGGAAGAGGGGGCGGAGCGGGTTGTTTCCTGCTGTTTTCCGCAATACCTGCTTCAGCACCCCCTTTATACCCCTTTTCCAAGGGGGAATAAAGAATAGTTGTTACCGCATACTTTGTATACATCATGATGCTCAGCAAAAAAAACGAAGCGCACAGGAGGTCTTTCCTCTCCGCAACCCACGCAACCGACTCCACATGGATGGGGTGAAGACCGAAGAGCAGACCGGTCACTCCGGCGGTGATAAGCGTAAACCGTGAATTGTCAGCCCCAGGCGGATCCGCCGGTGCGTATGTGATGTGAGAGATTGTCACGCTTGACGGCTTGCCGGCTTTCCAGCAGTCTCACCACCAGCAACACCACCAGGAAGGTATTGAAGGCGTGGAGTATGTTGTTCGTCAGATGATGTCCCAGGGGGTTCAATCCCCAGACAGCATAATCCAGGGCATGGGATATCCAGGTGAGCGGGTGCCAGTTGGCGGCGTAGAAATCAAAAAAGGCCCATTTGAAAAAGTCCAGATCAAATGAACGGATGTGTGGATTATCAACAACATAAGTGCTGTCATCGTAGCCGACAAAATCATTCTTCAGAGAGGATAGATAGACCACAAATGTCAATAGCGAAACTGCGCCTGCGAGATAGTATGGAAAAGTCCGTCTTTTTATTCGTCATTGCATCAGATTTATCTTCCGCCGTGCTCAATGAGCCGTATCCTGCAATGTCTTCACGAGTCTGTCCCTGTTTTGCCGGGCGTCCCGCTTTTTTCCCAAGAGCGGCAATCCGGTTATTATAAGCCTCTGCATTGGACGGATTCAGGACAAGGGCCCTCTCGTAGTCTGCGATTGCCTTGTCGAGTTCGCCCCTTTTCTCAAAAAGAAGGCCCCGATTATTGTAGGCCTGAGAATCACGGGGATTCAAAGCAATGGCCTTATCGTAGTCTGCGATTGCTTTGTCGAGTTCGCCCATTTCGTCATATGCGTTACCACGATTATAAAAGAGGTCCGGATTGGACGAATTCAGAGCAATAGCCTGGTCGTAATCCCGGATTGCTTTGTCGAAGCGGCCCATTTTCTCAAAGACAACGCCCCGGTTATTGTATGATTGAACTTCACCCGGAGCCAGTTCAATAACCTTGTCGTAGTCTGCGATTGCCTTGTCTAATTCCCCCATTTTCTCAAAAATAGCGCCCCGGTTATTGTACGCTTCAGAATCCCGGGGATTCAGCGCAATAGCCTTGTCGTAGTCTGCGATTGCCTTGTCAGGCTGTCCGATTTTGCAGAAAACAAAGCCCCGGTTCATATAGGCTTTGGAATAAGATGGATCTAAGGCAATAGCCTTGTTGTAATCCTCTATCGCTTTGTCCGTCTGACCCATTTTGTAAAAAGCCACCCCGCGATTATAATATGCAAAAGGGACTTTCGGGTTCCTTCAAAATGACATAACTCCAGAATCCAAGCGTATTGTTCCAAATGCCTATCTGTCTATAGGTCAAATATGACAGAGAAGTGAACAGACAAAGGACCGGGTGATAAAGGCAAGCTTAACAGCCGGGCTCTGCCCTGTTTACCGCATGACCTTCCGGTAAACCCATGCGACTAACAATCCCGCGATTAAAGAAAGGGCCGATTGACGGCAGATACGTATACCTGTCTGCCATTGATTGACGTCCCACCTGGACAATTCCGAGCACCGGGAGCAGAGTCACCATGTAATAAAACCAGACTGAAAGCCATAACTTCTGTCTCTTGACGGCAATAACGAGGAAGGTCGCTGTAAGTCCGATCAGAAGGAGAAGCGGCAGGTAATATGCCGGCGACAAAAGAAAGACATTTCCCGAATACGGATAGAAAGGGGAGCAGGTCCAGTGGGCAAAAGCATCTTGCCGAGATAGACAAAAATGGCCCGTGCCGCCACGAGGACCCGTGCCGGCAGCGGCACAATCTCATTCAAAAACATGGCCTTTTCCTGCGCCAGGAGAGTCAAGACCGATGAAGCAATGCTCAGGGCGATAAACGGGAGCTTCTCGAGCACTGCAGTCCTGAACGTCTTAAGAGACCTGATTCTTTCAAAGGGATACCAGTCCAGAATAAGCAAAACAACCGGAAGACTTACCGCCATCGGCTTGCTCATGAGGGCGAGGATGAAGAAGCTGAGGGAAAGGAGGTAAGGCTTACTGGAATGGTCCGACGGAATCACCTTGACATTGTCACCCTGAGCTTGTCGAAGGGTCGCATACTTCACATATGCCGTGACACTCAGCAAATAGAACAAGGCGCAGAGGAGGTCTTTCCTCTCCGCGACCCATGCCACTGATTCCACATGAATAGGGTGAAGACCGAAGAGCAGACCGGTTGTTCCGGAGACGATCAGGGTGAAACGTAAGTCGTGAAGCTGAGGGACCCGGATCGGGTATTAGTGGACTCAATCAGCTTCACCACCAGAAGACCACCAGAAAGGTATTCACCGCATGGAGGAAGTTGTTCGTCAGGTGATGACCCATAGGGTTCAGTCCCCATATGGCGTAATCCAGGGCATGGGAGATCCAGGTGAGCGGGTGCCAGTTGCTGGCATGGAAATCAAAAAAAGCCCATTTAAGGAAAGATAAATTAAATGAACGGATATGAGGATTATCAATAACATAAGTCCCGTCATCCCACCCGACGAAGTCATTCTGCAGGGAGGACAGATAGACACCAAATGTAAATAGAGAGACTAACCCCGCGAGATAGTATTTAAGAGCCTGCGTATTTACATTTTTTATGACCATTTTACGACCCCAAAGCCTGCAATGCATCACATCCTTTTTTATTTCCCACATGACACGCCCTCTGAAAATCGGCACTGGCAAGCTCCTTATCGCCCGCAATAAGAAGGGAACTCCCTCGACGATAATATGCCAATCCACGATTATAGTACGCTACATTATTATTTGGATCCAGCGCGAGTGCAATTTGAAAATCTTCTATCGCCTTATCAAACAACTTCTCGTTAATGTATGAAACCCCGCGATTATTGTAGTATTCCGAGTGGGCAAACGGCCGCATGGAAATTGCCCTATCAAAATCTTCAATTGACTTTTGGTATTGCCGGATTCTTGCGAAGGCCAAGCCACGATTATAATAGGCAAAAGGGACGTTATCAGGGTTCTTTTCAATAACAAAATTCCACAAAGTAAAGCTGTTTTCCCATATACTGATTTGACGAATAGTCATATATGCCGTACACAGAGAAACAAAAATAGCCGCAGAAATGGTGAAAACTTTAGATGCACGGTATGATCTGTTTAATACGTCTTTTTTTGCCAATACCCAGGCCACCGCTAAACCCACTAAAAGAAACGGCCCCAAACTGGGCAAGTAGGTGTATCTGTCCGCCATTGCCTGGTTTCCCACCTGGATGAAACCGAGCACTGGCATCAGTGTCAGGAAATAATAACCCCAGACTGACAGCCATAACTTCTGCCTTTTTGCGGTAACTGCGCAGCCAATGCTGAATCCCGCAATTATGGCCAACGGCAGGATATATTCTATTGATAAAAGCGATATTTTCTGCGAATAGGGATAAAAAGGGCTGAGATTAAGAGGCAGAACCATACTCCAAAGATATGTGATAAGGGATTTGCCCGCGACAAGTAATCTCGCCGATAAGGGCGCAAATTCCGCTGACCTTATCGCCTCTCCGGATCTCTGCGCAAGAATTGTTACAATCGAACAAAAGACACTCAGGGCAATGAACGGAATTTTTTCGATAAGGGAAATACTGAATGTTTTAATAGAGGTGATCCTTTTAAAGGGATACCAGTCCAGAATCAACAGTACCAGAGGAAGGCTTACCGCCATCGGCTTGCTCATGAGGGCGAGGATGAAGAAGACGAGCGAAAAGATATAGGCCCATGGAAGTGCAACACCTTGTGGTCGCCCTTCTTTTGACGGCCACAGGGGGCCGCCTCTACCTGCGTGCCACGCATACGCCATGATACTAAGCAGATAAAACAGTCCGCACAAAAGGTCTTTCCTCTCCGCGACCCATGCAACCGATTCCACATGGATGGGGTGAAGGCCGAAGAGCAGACCCGTCACTCCTGAGGCGATCAGGGTGAAACGTGAAATGTGAGTCGTGAAACGTGCGGAACTGTGGAGCGGGTGACGGCTGCATACTCGGCTTGCTGCTTCAATCAGCCTCGCCACCAGCAAGTACCACCAGAAAGGTATTCACCGCATGGAGGAAGTTGTTGGTCAGGTGATGACCCATGGGGTCCAATCCCCATATGGCGTAATCCAGGGCATGGGAGATCCAGGTGAGCGGGTGCCAGTTGCTGGCATGGAAATCGAAAAAAGCCCATTTAAAGAAAGATAGATTAAACGAACGGATATGAGGATTATCAACAACATAAGTCCCGTCATCCCACCCGACGAAGTCATTCCGAAGGTCCGGCAGATAGACTGCAAATGTGATAAGACAGATAGAAATCGCAAGGTAGTATTTAGATCCCTGTGTCTTTATCTCTCTTCTGTTCATTTTATTATCCCAAGGCCCGGCAATACGTAACAAAGTCGCTGCAGCGACTGGGACCGGGATATATCAGCCACCTATCTCCGCTCATATACAAGCACATAATCCGGCGATTGGATCGTGTAATTCCTGACGTCCTCATACCACTTATAGATTGTCACATCAGGAGAAATGATGTCTACAATTCCCACCATAACGTAATTTCCTTCAACATAATTTTCGATCCAATCAAATATATATTGTTCTGATTCCGGCCTTCTAAGCCATGAAGCTGTAACATGCACTTCAACGATAAATTTGGGCCGCGAGGATTCAACCTCGTGTATCATTTCTTTCTGCATTGCCAAGCTGTAATCATGATGTTCCATTAAACCGTACATATAGATATGTCCGGTGGCAGATGGCCTCTTTGCATAAAAAAATATCTGGGGCTCGGAGCCGAGCACTGCGATACGGTCGGTCGCAGCAGTCCTGTCCTGGATAAATCTTGCTATTTGAATAGATTCGGCAAAGGGATTGCCAAAGTACATTGATCTCGAAAAACTTGTCGGGTCATCTATGAAGAAGTAATCTTTTTGATGAATAACGCCGACTGCCGCCGCGACAATGAATATCCCTGCGCCCAAATATCGTGAAAACCGCATCTTTAAAAAGGTGAAGTCCACTGCACTGATGAAATCGATGAAAACCCCCGACAGAATGGCCACCGCTGGCAGTAAAGTCACAAAATAATGCCCCCGGAAATAAAAACCGGGGCATATCGAGAGAAAGGAAAACAGGGAGAAAAGAATAATAAATGACCTGTTTCCGTTTAAGCGCTTATAAAAAAAAGTCGTAAGCAAACCTAACGCGGAAATTACCCATAAAAGAAAAAAACTGCCGGAGACTGAAGAGAAATTTCGGGCAAAAACCGGAAAAGCTCTGGAGAGGGGAATTTGGGAGCCATATCTGGAAGCGTAAACTACCGTCCAAAACCAAAACCTGTCAAAAACTCCGGCAGCATACAGCCAGAGGAAGGTAATGAGGAGCGGAAGCACTGCCCCCAGGGAGAATGTCCCGAGTTTTAAGGTAAGCGACTTTAGTGAATTGTGTGCCCTTGAAGAGAAATGATGCCATAGAATATACGCGGCGCCGAAGATGCAGAAAAAGATGCCCGGCTGCTTCATAATAACAGAGCTTCCTAAAAGAATACCGGATAAAAAATAAAGATAAGTTTTCTCCTTTTCAAAGGCATGAAGCAGAAGCAGTGTCCCGCCCAGTGCAGGAAATACGACGAAATGTGTTGCATGAGCGGCAAAGCCAAATACTGAAGAACTCAGCGATAGTAGCCCATATGTCCCGCCGGCAACAACAGCAGGGATGTCGTCTACCATTTTCCGGGCCAGGAGATAGACCAGTAAAATCGAGGCACAATTAACTATCATCAGCCCGATATGGATGCCCTGTGCAGTCTGGCCGAAGACCGCCATAATAAGGGCATACATGAGGTAAGTACCGGGGAATTTCATGTTGTAGGCCTCGCTGTAAGGAGGAATGCCCTGAAGGAGAAGCTGTCCCATATATGCATACTCCCCTTCATCACGCTCAAGCGGAAAATCGAGCAGTCTTACACGCACAAAGACAACGAATACCATAATAATAAACAGGACAAGCCAGCTTTTCGAAAAGCTGCCCGCCATGTTTTCACTAGATTTTGTTTTTATCGGCATAGATAATTATATCGCTGTAAATAGTTCAAAGTCATCTTAGTTCTGATGCTCCTATTGTAACTGCCGGCAGCCTTAAATGCGCCGGTAAGTTGGTTGAGTTCCGAAAAAAATCGGAACGTCTTTTTTTTCAGTCTAAAATTATCCTTTGGAGCGCTTTCGTATCTAACCGTGTTTATCTGCCCTGCTGTGAAATTATGTAGTAAAGAAGCTGTCGGGCCTTCTGGTCGTCGGGTCTTATTTTCAGACCCACCTCGACTTCACTACGCGCCGCTTTCCAATCACCGGTTTCAAAGTACAGCATGCCGAGATTGAAGTGCGTCTCCGCAAACTCAGGTTTCAGGTACAATGCTGTCCGGAACTCTTCTATCGCATTGGTATACAGACCTTTGTATTTTAAAATGACGCCAAGGTTATTATGGGCATTTGCATCGGTCGGGTCCAGTGTGATTGCGGTCCGATAATACCCGGCAGCCTCATCCAACCGTCCTTTTGCTTTCATTGCCGCTCCCAGGTTGATATACGCGAAAGGCACTTTCAGCGGTTCTTTTTCAATCACATAACTCCAGAGGGTAATACCATCCTTCCAAAGGCTGACTTGCCGAAAAGTGACATAAGACATAAATAAGAACGCGACCGCGACCGTTACGAAACTCCCAATCTGTAAAAGACTGCCTTTTTGTTTTAAACTACCGGCTTTTTCATAAACAACTGCGACTGTGATGCCTGCAATTAGAAATGGGCCTAAGCTTGGCAAATAGGTATACCTGTCCGCCATTGACTGGCCTCCCACTTGAACGATACCAAGGACCGGGAGCAGAGTTACAACATAATAAGTCCAGACGGACAGGCAATAATTTCTGCTTTTTCGCCATGACGATACAGACCGCTGATATCGCCACTGTAAGAGCTATTGCTGAAATATAATCAACCGAGAACAGTGCTGCATCTTTCGGATAAGGGTAATAGGGGAGCAAGTGCACAGGGACAATCATTTTCCATATATAGGCGACAAGAGACTTTGCTGCTACAAGCATGCGCGTCGATAAAGGTATTGCCTCTATTGTTGCTATTGTCCCACCCGCCTTTTGGGCCAGAATAGTCAATATCGATGAACTGATGCTCAGGGCGATAAAAGGGAGTTTCTCGATGAAAGCGGTCTTGAACGTCCTGAGGGATATTATTCTTTGAAGAGGATACCAGTCCAGAATCAGCAAAACAAAGGGGAGGGTGACTGCCATGGGTTTGCTTAGTAGGGCCAGGATGAAGAAGCTCAGGGCAGAGAGGTAACGCCACCGGCGCTGCCACTTCTTCTTTCCGCACTCAGGCGGATTCGCCGGGGAGAAAAGGTAAGAGGGGGAAGGGGGAGTTGTGCTGTCTGCATATCTCGCATACTCCATAATACACAGCAAATAAAACAGGGCGCACAACAGATCTTTCCTCTCCGCGACCCATGCCACTGATTCTACGTGTATAGGATGAAGGCCGAAGAGCAGACCTGTAACTCCGGCGGCGATAAGCGCAAACCGTGAATCGTGAATCGTGAATCGTGAATTGTCCGCCCCGGGCGGCTCTGCCGAAACGGATGTGCCGGGAGAGCTTGTCAGCTTGTCAGCTTGCCGGCTTGCCAGCAGCCTTACCACCAGCAACACTACCAGGAAGGTATTTACCGCATGGAGGATGTTATTGGTCAGGTGATGTCCCATCGGGTCCAGTCCCCAGACAGCGTAATCAAGGGCATGGGATATCCAGGTAAGCGGGTGCCAGTTGGCGGCATAGAAATCGAAAAAGGCCCATTTGAAAAAGTTCAGATCAAAGGAACGGATGTGCGGATTCTCAAGGACATAGTATTCGTCGTCCCAGAGGACGAATGCGTTTTGCAGTGAGGAAAGATAGACAACAAAGGTTGTCAGTGAAATCAAGCCCGCGAGGGCGTACTTAACATTTTGTCTTTTCATAAGACGGTCACTATTTCCCCCTATCCATTCTCACAGCCTGCAATGAGCTACAGCCGTTTTTATTCCCTAGATCGCACGCTCTCCTGAAATCAGAGACTGCAAGTTCTTTGTTGCCTGTTGTGAGATAGACATTCCCGCGATTGAGATAATTCTCCGCATAATAACTGTCCAGCTGGATCGCCCTGTCAAGATCTTCCAAAGCCCTGCTGTTCTGGCCGATGAGTGAATAGACAGCCCCGCGATTGCCATAAGCCGCAGAATAATCTCGGATTTATCTCAATGGCCTTGCTGAATTGCTCTATCGCTTTGTCCAGGGAACCGGACATTCCGAATAACGATCCCTTGGCATTATATGCTTCAGAATAAGAAGGATTCAATGCAATCGCCTTATCGAAATCCGCTGCTGCCTGACTAAGCTGGCCTTTATTAACGAAGGCCGCTCCCCGGTTCAAATAGGCTTTATAAGAAGATGGATCCAAAGAAATGGCTTTATTGAAGTCCTCAATTGCCTGATCAAGCTGACCCTTGTGGTAAAAAGCAAAGCCCCGATTATTATAGGCAAGAGGAACCCTGTCGGGTTCCTTTTCAATAACATATGTCCAGAGAGACAAGGTGTCTTTCCATACCTCTATCTGTTTCCAGGTAAGGAATGAAATGAAGAGCAGGAGAGAAATACCTGCAGCAGCACTGGAATATTTTATCGCAGAAGACTGCCTCAGCATCTTTTCCGTACTCCATGCGATCAGTAAACCCATTATAAGGAAGGGGCCGATACAGGGCAGATATGCATACCTGTCGGCCATTGACTGGCCTCCGACCTGAACGAAGCCGAGGACAGGGACCAAGGTCACTACATAATAAGCCCAGGCGGACAAAAATAATTCTCTGCTTTTTTGCCATAACGATGCAGGCCGTGGTAATCGCTGACGCAAGTATTATTCGCTGAAAGATACTCGAGCGAGAATAAGGATGCGTCATTTGGATAAGGATAATAGGGGATTAAGTGCATGGGCATGAGCATTTTCCATAGATAGGCGATAAGAGATTTGGAAGCCACGAGCATTCGCGTTGACAAAGGTATGGCCTCTATCGCTGTTACGGCCCCTTCTGCCCTTTGCGCCAGGACAGTGAGAATTGATGACACAATGCTCAGGGCAATAAACGGGATTTTATCGACAAAAGAGTCTCTGAAAGTCTTAAGAGACTGGATTCTCCCGAAAGGATACCAGTCTAATATCAACAACACAACGGGAAGACTGACTGCCATTGGCTTGCTTAAGAGGGCGAGGATGAAGAAGAAAAGGGAAAGAATATAGGACTTATTAGTCGTATATGACCTGTATGACACATAAGCCATAATGCTTAGCAGATAAAACAACGCGCAGAGGAGGTCTTTCCTCTCCGCGACCCATGCCACTGATTCCACATGGATGGGGTGAAGGCCGAAGAGCAGACCGGTCACCCCGGCGGCGATAAGCGCAAACCGTGAATCGTGAATCGTGAATCGTGAATTACCCGCCTCAGGCGGGTCCGCCGGGGCGGATGACATGTGGGAGCTTGTCAGCTTGACAGCTTGACGGCTTGTCAGCAGCCTCACCACCAGCAACACCACCAGAAAGGTATTCACCGCATGGAGGATGTTGTTAGTCAGGTGATGTCCCATGGGGTTCAGTCCCCAGACAGCGTAATCAAGGGCATGGGATATCCAGGTGAGCGGGTGCCAGTTGGCGGCATAGAAATCAAAAAAGGCCCATTTGAAAAAGTCCAGATCAAAGGAACGGATGTGCAGATTTTCAAAAACATACTGGCTGTCATCCCACTCGACGAATTCATTTTGAAGAGCAGCGAGATAAACGATAAACGTCAACAGTGAAACCGCGCCTGCAAGATAATACTCTACGGTTTAGCCTTTTCATGTTCAGCAAAAGTTACCTGTTTTCCTGATTCAACATCGATGGTCCGCAGTGTTTGTGCCGCGCCGCATGCTGCTTTATGGCCTAAAGCGCAGGCACTTTGGAAATCTGAAACAGCAAGTTCTTTTTTGCCGGTCTTCAAATAAAGACTAGCGCGATTTATATATGCCTTCACAAAATTGTTGTCTAATTCAATTGCTTTGTTTAAATCATCCGATGCCTTCGCATTCTGACCGATCAGGTAATAGGAATACCCGCGGTTGTTGTAAGCGTCGGAATACTTTGGATCAATCTTGGTTGCCATATTAAAATCTTCTATCGCTTTCTCGAACAAGCCGGCTTTGCCAAAATTCAATCCCCGGTTATTATAGGCGACGGGGACCTTTAGGGGCTCCTTTTCAATAACATAATTCCACAAAGTGAAGGTGTTTTTCCAGACCTCTATCTGCTTAACAGTTAAGAATGAAATATAAAGCAGGACAAGAGCAGCCGACGACAGGCCGGCATATCTTCATAACGGACGTTCGTTCTGTAGCCTTTCCAAAGCCCATGCCATCAGTAAGCCGAGCACAAGAAAAGAGCCCCAGAGATGGCAAATACGTATACCTGTCTGCCATCGATTGCTCACCTATCTGTACAATGCCAATTACCGGGATCAAGGTCAAAACATAATAACCCCAGGCGGACAATAGTAGTTTCTGTTTCTTTGCAAAAAACAAAGATATTGCTGTGATAGAGATCACAAGAATAATAGGTAAAAGATACTCTACGGACAGAAGATCCACATTCTTCGGGTATGGATAATATGGGCTCAAGTTTATTGGCACCAGCATCTTCCATAGATAGGCGATAAGAGACTTGGCCGCCACAAGCACCCGTGATGACAAAGGATATTGCTTCCATTGATTTTATGGCCCCTTCAGTTTTTTGTGCCAGAAGAGTGAGTATCGATGAGGCAATGCTAAACGCAAAAAATGGGAGTTTCCCCGTAAATGAAGTCCTGAATGTCTTAAGAGAACAGATTTTCCTAAATGGATACCAGTCCAGAATCAGCAGAACAAAGGGAAGGCTCACAGCCATCGGCTTGCTTATAAGGGCGAGGATGAAGAAGACGAGCGCGAAGAGGTAATACTTGCTGAAAACACCCTTTGTATTCGCCTCTGCCATGAAAGAAGACCCGGAATTTGTTGAGAACTTCCCTTTTGATAAAAGTGGCGGAGGCGGTTGTTTCCTGCCTTTTTTCGGCTTTTTTGTCTTAACTTCTCCTTTATCGATTTTTTCCAAGGGGGGATTTAATAGGGTTGCGCCGGCGTATTTTGTATACATCAGGACACTGAGCAAAAAGAAGAGGGCGCACAGAAGGTCTTTTCTTTCCGAGGCCCATGCCACTGATTCCACATGCATAGGATGAAGGCCGAAGAGAAGACCGGTCACTCCGGCGGCGATCAAGTCGCAAATCGTGAATCGCTGAACCGTGAGGTCAGTGAAAATTGGCTGGCGCAGTTTAGGGTCCGCTGACTCCCGCTCCTTGATTGAGAGCTCGTCGGCTGGCCTGCTTGCCAGCTGCCTCCATCAGCCTCACCACCAGCAATACCACCAGAAAGGTATTGACCGCATGGAGGATATTATTCGTCAGGTGATGCCCCAGGGGGTTCAGTCCCCAGACGGCATAATCCAGGGCATGGGATATCCATGTGAGCGGATGCCAGTTGGCGGCGTAGAAATCAAAAAAGGCCCATTTGAAAAAAGTCAAATCAAATGATTTGATAAAAGGATTTTCAAAAACATATTCGCTGTCATCCCACTCAACGAAATCATTCTGAAGAGAAGCGAGATAAACCAAAAACGTCAGCAGCGCAACCGCGCCTGCGAGAGCATATTTAACGTTCCTTCTATTCATAGTCCACAAGGATTATTCCCTCCCCTGATTCATTGTCAATAGTCTTGCATCCTTCAATGGTATTCCATACTTCCTGGTTTCCAAATTTGACCATGCCTATTCTGTAAAGTCTCGACCTCGACATAGACTTTACCAGTTCCTCCAGTGCTCTATTCTACTGATTGATACAGGAATAAGTCTAACCTCCATAGTAATATGCCGCGACATCCTTGAGGTCTGTTGCAAGAGCTTTATTAAAGCATTCTATCGCTTTATAAAGGAACTGACTCTCAGTTAATGCTTATCCCCTGCAATGCATCGCATCCTTCCCGGTTTCCCAAAGAGCAGGCCTTCCGGTAATCTGAAGCAGCACCTTCTTTATTGCCTGTCTTCAGATAAAGACTTCCGCGATTAACATAACCGCCCGCATAATGCTGATCTAATTCAATAGCTCTGCTGAAATCATCCAGCGCCTTGCCATCCTGACCCAGGCGGAAATAGGCGGTCCCGCGGTTGACATAAGCCGGAGGATAGTCCGGGACAATTTCAATAGCCTTATTGAAATCCTCTATCGCCTTGTCGAACAAGCCGGCCTTGCCATACAAAATCCCCCGACTAATAAGGACTTCTTCAGCATGTGGATTTATCGCAATCGCCATAGAGTAGTCCTCGATCGCTTTATCGGTTTGGCCCATTTTCTCATGAATTGACCCGAGACTTTGGTAGACCTCAAAATGAAATGGCTCCAATGCATTGACCATATTGTAATCCGCGATCGCCTTCTCAAGTTCCCCTTGTTCCTGATAAACTAACCCACGCATGTAATAGGCGAAATTGACCTTTACAGGTTCCTTTTCGATAACATAACTCCACAGGTCAATGCTGGTTTTCCATATGCCTATTTGCCTGACAGTTAAATATGCTGCCGAAACAAATACAAGAATACAGAGCGGCGACCGCAACAGCAGATTTAAAAGCCCGACTCCACTTCTTCATGATATTCAATTTTTCCCAACTCCACGCTGCGAATAATCCCGCGACAAAAAATGGGCCGATACCCGGCAAATACGTATACCTGTCAGCCATTGCCTGACCTCCGACCTGAACAATGCCGAGCACAGGGACCAGGGTCACGACATAATAACCCCAGACCGACATCCACAATTTTTGTTTTTTGGCGACAATAATGCAGGCCATCGTAATCCCGGCCACAAGCAAAACAGGCAAAAAATAGTCTGGAGATAAGAGTGAGATATCCCTTGGATAGGTATAAAGCGGGATCAGATTTAAAGGCAGCAAGCATCTTCCATAAATAAGCGATAAGAGACTGGGCAGCCACAATTACTCGTGATGAAAATGGGATGATCTCTACGGACCTTATGGCCCCTGCCGCATTGTTGGGCCAGAATTGTCAATATCGATGAAGCAATGCTCAGGGCGATAAACGGGAGCTTTCTCAGTAAATGCGGTCCTGAATGTCTTAAGAGAAGTGATCCTTTCAAAGGGATACCAGTCCAGAATCAGCAGGACAAAGGGAAGACTGACCGCCATCGGCTTGCTCATGAGGGCGAGGATGAAGAAGAAGAGGGAAAGGAGATAACGCCCCCGGCTATAGCGCCATCTCCCCTCTTAAGATAAGAGGGCGGTAAAGGGGAGTTATGACCATGGGGAAGAGTATGACTGCATATCTCATATACGCCATAACACTCAGCAAATAAAACAAGGCGCACAGAAGGTCTTTCCTCTCCGCAACCCATGCCACTGATTCCACATGGATGGGATGAAGGCCGAAGAGCAGGCCGGTCACTGCGGCGGCGATCAACGCCCGATCAGTGAACCGTGTACCATCCCGGCCTTCGGCACCCCTCCTAGAATAGGCGGGGAGCTTTCGTCAGCAACCCCCTCCTGGTTAAGGAGGGGCAGGTGGTGCTTGTCAGCGCAGCCTCCATCAGCCTCACCACCAGCAAGACCACCAGAAAGGTATTTACCGCATGGAGGATGTTGTTCGTCAGGTGATGGCCCATGGGATTCAGTCCCCAGACAGCGTAATCCAGGGCATGGGATATCCAGGTGAGCGGGTGCCAGTTGGCGGCATAGAAATCGAAAAAGGCCCATTTGAAAAAAGCCAAATCCAATGAACGGATATAAGGGTTCTCAGAACATACTCGTGTCATCCCAATTGACGAATTCGTTTCGAAGAGACGTGAGATAGACTGAGAATGTTATCAGAGAAACCGAACCCGCAAGATAATAGGCTAAGTTTCGTTTTTTTTTCACGTGCATTAATTTCTGTCCTCATCACCCCCGTCGGGTTCACTTTTCCCGGGGCCTTTGCATACGCGGCTGTCTTTGTCTATAAAATATTTGTCTATCACATTCCGGTTATTGGGAGTGTCTCTGACAAATATTACCGAATTATAACGATAAAAAACAGGGACCCAATTCTTGTCTTCACAAAGCGCCCTGACAAGCGGCAGCGACGCAGGAGTTATGGTGTACTGAATGTTGTTCTCTTCGAGCGCTGCCTTCCAGGCCGGCACTTCCCCGAGTCTTCTTTCGTCCGCGTTATCTATCAGTTCTGATTGCAGGTATGTGTGGCTGTAGAGGGTCCTTCCGTCTATGAAGACTTTTTTCCCGGGAGCCAGCCTCCAGATAAGATAACCTCCCCAGTTGAAATAATTATACATGTTTCCTGTAAGGTCATTTGAGAGGATGAAGCCGGCGGCCTCGACAGGGAATTTATGTTCATCGATCCATCTGCCGGATAACAGGGTTTTGAAGCTCATATGATCCCGGGTGAAAAATACCGCAGTGCACAGCGAGACTGTGATGATAA
Source organism: uncultured Nitrospira sp. (assembly GCA_963801505.1). Classification (GTDB taxonomy): domain Bacteria; phylum Nitrospirota; class Thermodesulfovibrionia; order Thermodesulfovibrionales; family UBA6898; genus JAOUFP01. The sequence continues at coordinate 2,696 of CAWDEY010000010.1, read as the reverse complement.
GCGCCCTCACTGGTTTCAGTAATTTCCCCTCCGAGAACATCCGGCCCACCGCCGGCAAGGCGGCGATAAGGAAAAAGGCGACATAGCGGACGGACGTAAAGGAAAAATAACCGGTGGCAGCGAGCAGGGCCGCTTCAGTGATGTCTGTTTTTTTTCTATTGATCAGCAGCCCGGACGCAGTCAGGGAAAGAACAAGCCAGTAAACGACCACGCTGTAATCATGAAACCTTCTGAATATCCGGACCGTGGACTGGAATTCAATATTGTTCTGCGTTATGTAGTCGTATTGAAATAGGATGTTTTCGGAAAATACACGCCAGGTGTTCGGGTTCATAAATGAAAAGAGAACCCCCAGAAAACCGGCGAATGCCAGTATTTTATAATCGCTCTTTTCCAGAGGTCTTAAGCCCGGAGATGCAAACTTGAGGCCCTCGCACACGATAAAAAGAACTATTGTCGCAACTCCTGCGATGTACCCGGCATGCATGTTCGCCCAAACGAGCATCAAGACAGGCAGGGTAACGTATAAGGACCGCCCGTAAATGCCCCGGGCGCGTTCCGGTGCGCCGGGTTCCTTCCCTCTCTTCAGCAGCCTGAGCAGCAGCGCAAACAAGAGAAAGGAGAAGACCTGCGGCCTCTCGACGGGGTACGATTTCAGAAGCAGGCACAGGAAAAGAAGCAAGAGCCCGGTATAAAGGACCCTGTCTCCTTCCTCCCTTTTTATCATCACAAGGAGGAAGAGGCCGGCTGTTATGAACCTTAATAACACAATGCCGGGCATGCCGGCCGCGCCGGCAAAAAGCCAATAGAGGACCTGACTAAGCCACGCGGATGACATGATGACATGCTCCCGGACACTCTGAAGCCCCTGGGTGGTGAAGGAAAAGGGGTCTTTTACGGGAATTTCCAGATGCTCCCAGGTCCATTGTCCTGTCTTCAGATGCCAGAAAAAATCATTGTCCCTTATGTCTCTGGTGAGATGGAAAAAAGCAATGAATAAGACCGCTGAAACCAGAATGAGCATGAGTATTCTTTGGAGGCGGATATTACGCATAATCATAACCAGTATAAAGAACTGTTCAGATTCAAGCTAAACTCTCCTAGTAATGAGTTCCTGCATAATGTAGCGCATCCCTTTGGCCTCAGAAGTGGACCCTAAAGACTTTTACTCGAGGCTGCTAAGATTAAGTCGGCTGAGGTGTATTCAGAAGCGACCTTGCCCGGGTCTTGTCTTTTCGTGAGCTGTTTTTGACTACTCAACAAACTCAACTTTTACCGCGTCCTTTAATCTGGAGGCAAACTTGGCTGAGGTAAGATATAAGCGGGGACCGCGCTCCATAGAAAATATCGGGTTGTCCGGCCCGATTACCTGCACTCCCTCTCCATGAGTTTTTTCTATACCGGCCGCATCATAGAAAGCCTGTATATTGGGAGCCAGTTCCGGCCCAAAACAGCCTATCTCCTCCTGCCTGAGACCTTCGATAGACTTCAGAGGGTTTTTCTTTGAGGTGTAGAAACTGATATCAGGGCCCCAGGTCTTTGACCAGCTCCACGACCTGTTTATTTGCTTTTACTTTGACTGTTGAAACTTTGCTGCAGCTGACCAACCAGAACGAAAAACCGAATAAGATAATTACCATGCTTACCGACAAAATTTTTTTCATGTTCTTCTCCTTTTTTCAGCTCGCCTGGAGCAGATAAACTTTTTGATATTTCACGCAGCAGCTAAGTCAAGTTCTGTTTGACTAATTGCGTTTATATTAACATTCCCTTAAGTTGAAAAAACAGGCACAAAAGTCTTAAAATATTTAAAAGTCTAAATTTCTAACCGTATCAAGGAGGCAATCGCTTTGAAATCACTAAGAAATATTTTATTTATTATCGGTCTGCTCTTTATCAACTCGTTCCCCGCTGTTGCAGCCGGCGCCGGAGAATGGCATCTTCGCAGCCCCCTGACATTCTTCGGGGTCACTTTCGGGAAGGCTAATTTTGTCGCAGTCGGCGAACACGGTGCGATATTGACGTCCCCTGACGGCAGGACGTGGAATTCGGAGAAATCCGTCACAAATGAGTCGCTGAGGGCGGTCGTTTACGGGAAAGATACCTTTATAGCTGTCGGTGATAAAGGCGTCATACTCACGTCACCAGACGCGCAAAATGGACCGTAATCTCTTCCGGTGTTGCTGACTCGCTTAAAGGCGTAGCTTATGGGAAAGATACTTTTGTGGCAGTGGGTGATAAAGGCAAACTGCTCACATCTCCGGGACGGCGTAACCTGGACTGCCGGAGACCCGGGTGTGCAGGAGGGGCTTAGAGATATCATCTTTGCAGACGGCAGGTTCGTTGCTTCCGGCGAAAACGGCACAATACTGACGTCTCAGGATGGGGCCGAATGGAAGAAAAGCGCTTCCGGAGTTTCCTTTATCATTAAAGGGGTGACCTTCGGCAAGGAGGGCTTCGTTGCGGTTGGGGGACAGGATTCAGTCCTGACCTCCAAAGACGGTGAGACATGGACACTAAGGAAAACCGGTGTATCTGCCTGGCTTAAAAGAGTGACTTACGCTTCTGGACAGCTATATAGCTGTGGGGGAAAAAGGCGTTATATTAACCTCGAAAGACGGCGTGAAATGGGCTTCAAGACCTTCCGGTTCCGCTGCAATGCTTGAGTCTGCTGCATATGGCAACAAGACAGCTGT
>CAWDEY010000009.1:0-182175 GCA_963801505.1 uncultured Nitrospira sp. | reverse complement strand
ACATAGCTCCCAGATTTGTAGGAAGAAACGGAGGCTATCTCAGGCTGGTCCAGACAAGAAACAGACTGAAGGATTCAGCGCCCATGGCAATACTCGAATTCATTGATTATGAAAAGATAAAGCAGCCCAAGGGAAAGGCAAAGAAGGAAGAGAAGACAGATAAGAAAGGAAAAGCATGATGGGTGATATATTGATCGGAATCGCCGTCATAGCGGCCTGGATAATTTTACAGACAGTTGTTTTGCCGAGGTTCGGGGTCTCAACTTGAGCGGCCCCTCAAAAGGGCCCGGTCAGGCCGAATAAAAAATGTTAGTTCCAAAAGGACTCTACCCAGAGTCCTTTTTTATTAGGGCAGAGTTGCTGGTTACGTCTGCAGCTGTCAAATTTACTCGAGGAACTCAGGTTTTATAATATGAATTCTTTTTTTGTCCCAACCTCTTGTCAGTAAAATTTGATATAGGCTATACTATATGGCCTTAAATGGATTGCGAGCTTTTTCTCTGTCTTGATGTATCGGGACTGCAGGGACAAGTTAGCGAATATAGAAATAAAAGTTCATTACATTGAGATTGCCCGGCTTGCTGCAGGGAGTCTTCAATTTATTTATCATCTCTTTTAAAATGCGAATCGAAAAAATCGAACTCATAGGCTTCAAATCATTTGCGGATAAGACTACTTTTGTTCTTCATCCGGGTATAACCTGTATAGTCGGTCCAAATGGCTGCGGAAAAAGCAATGTTGTGGACGCATTCAGGTGGGTGCTGGGTGAGCAGAGCGCCAAGAGCCTGAGGGGTGAAAAGATGGAAGAGGTCATCTTTAACGGCTCTGCTGCTAAAAAGCCTAAGGGGATGTCCGAAGTCTCAATGGTTGTATCAGGTATGAACAGTGCAGGGTCAAACAACGGAGAGGGACCGGGTGATCAGGTTACGGTCACCAGGAGATTGTACCGCTCAGGCGAAAGTGAATACATGATCAACAAAAGCACCTGCAGGCTTAAAGATATCAAGGATGTTTTTCTTGATACAGGACTGGATTTCAAAAGCTATTCTATTTTAGAGCAGGGAAGAATAGGTGAAATCCTCAACTCAAAGCCCCTTGAGAGACGGTTTATCATAGAAGAAGTCGCAGGGGTCATGAAATACAAGATAAGAAAAGCCGAGGCCCTTTCAAAACTGGATTCTTCCCGGTTGAACCTCCTGAGAATACATGACATTATAGCTGAAGTCAGGAAGCAAATAAGCATCCTCGACAGACTCGCCAAAAAGGCTGAACGTTACAAGAAACTCTCCTCAGAGATGCACACAATAGAACTTAAGATCGCCAGAAAAGAATACCAGCAGATAAAAGAGACACTCGGACGGATAATAGAAGAATATAATTTATTGAAGGAAAAAGAGGCTGTTGCGTCCGCCGGGATAACAGAGGCAGAAAACAGGACAGAGACGAGGCGTGTCACACTGCTCGAACAGGAGAAGGCACTCGAAGCAGTGCAGAACACCTTCCAGATGCTGGAGAGGGGGATTTCAGAGATAGAGCGCGAGATAGCTGTGGCAAGGAATGATATCAGCAATCTCGATGAATATCATACTAAGCTCTTGCAGCAGGAAGAAGACATGGACCATCGGAGTCTTGAGGCCTCTGCCAAATACGGGGAATTACAGATTAACAGCTCCAGGATATCTCAAGAGATGGAGGCCCAGACAGAGAGACTGAAGGAGAAGTCAGAAAACCTGAGAGCCATCGAGGAATCACTTTCAGACACGGAAGAACTGATAGAGGACAAAAGACGGGAAATCTTCAGCGTCTCTGATGAGCTAAGCAAGTTAAAAAATGAGCTCAGTAGACAGGAGTCATCACTTGAATCCCTCTACAGGAGGGAGGACACTTCCACGAGAGAATCAGGCGATTCAAGGAGGATGATCGAGGAGATCGAGTCATCCATCCACGCGGTAGAATCCGGGATCCACGGAAGGAACAACGAGGCCCTCCTGATGAAGGAAAAGAAAGAAATCCTGAATGAGGAACTCTCGGCAACAAAGGCCAGACTTGGGGAGCTTGTTCAAGACCTTTCAGCTGCGAGGGAGGACCTCGCATCCTGCATATCACGTATGGATTCCCTGAAGGAGATTGTATTTGACCAGCCCACAAGGGAATTGATCAGGGCAAACCCTGAGGTCAGGCTGCTTGCCTCAATATCAGATGTGTTTGATGTTGTTGCAGATTTTGAAAAAGCCATAGAGAGCGCCCTTTCCGAGAAGGCTGAATCCTTTATCATGGAGACACTCGAAGATATAGAAAAAGCAATATCCTCATTGAGGGGAAAGAGCGTTGACAAGACCGCATTTATCACCGCATCCCCTCTGCCTTATTCTGGGAGCGGCATTGTTCCTGAAGGTGTGATCGGCAGGGCTATAGATTTTGTGAAGTTCAGGGAAGGGTATGTTAAGGTTGCTGAAAATCTTCTGGGCAATGTCCTTATCGTCAAAGACCTCAGGACCGCCTTTGAGGTGAAGGCAGTGGCCGTGGGCTATACCTTCGCCACCCTTGCAGGTGAGGTAGTGGAGCAGTCTGGCGCTGTTGTAATAGGTGGAGAGAAGGGGATATTCAGGAGAAAGCGGGAGATACGTGAACTGGAAGAGCAGATCGCTGAGAAGAAGGTCTTTACTGAGCAGACTTCCGATGAGATGCTGACCATGCAAAGTGGTATCCTTGAAAAGGAAGAGGAGATCAAGAGTGTGGATTCTTCAATCCATATCTTCGAAAAGGAGATTTCACTGGCAAAGCTCACCATTGATAAATATATGGAAGAGAAGGAAAGGGTGAGCAGAAAACTCTCTTATCTGTCTATAGAACTCGAGGAGATTAACCGGGAGAAGGGCTCTGTTACAACTGAGATTATGAGTACTGAAGAACAAGCTAAAACGATCGAGGCAAGGAGAGCGAACGTGGAGGCTGAGATGCTTAATCTTCAGGAAGGCATCTCCCAGAAGAAATCAGAGCTTGAGGGATACCGCTCCGATGTGACAGACCTGAGGCTTATGGCAACGTCAAACAGGGAAAGGCTTGAGGCGATCAAAAATGAGATGGAATCGTCAACAAGACTTCTTGAAGAAAACAAGCAGAGAAAGGCGGGTCTACAGGCAGAGATTGAGTCAATTCTATCACGTATCTCCCAGCGAAGGACAGGCATATCCCAACAGGATGAAAGACTTAGGAAGCTCGTCGCTGAAGCTGACCTGGTGTCTCAGGACATATCTCAGAGAAAAGAAGAGATAGAGAAGGAAAATGAGGACCTCATTGTTGTTGAGCAGGAACTGCGGGGATTGAGGCAGCAGTGTTCCCATATGACATCCAGGCTTTCAGAGCTTGATGTTTCTAAGACCGAACATAAAATGAGGCTTGAAAACCTTGCTGAAAATGTCAGAAATAACTATGGGACTGAGATCGGGGATCTCGAACTTGAGGAGGTGACCCGGCAGGAAGAGGAAAGACTTGCTGAGCTCAGGAGCAAGATAGCTGAGATGGGCCCCGTGAACCTTGGTTCGCTGGAAGAATATGAGGAACTCAAGACACGATACGATTTCATGGTAAAACAGCAGGAAGATCTCAATAAGTCTATCGCCGAGCTTGAAGAGGCCATATCAAAGATAAATAACACAACCAGAAAAAAGCTCAGAGAGGCATTTGATGCCCTGAAAGTGAAGTTTGCCGAGGTTTTTGTGACTCTCTTTGGAGGAGGAAGGGCGGAGCTGGTGCTGACAGATGAGACCAATATCCTCGAGACAGGCATTGATATCGTCGCGCAACCGCCCGGCAAGAAACTCCAGAACCTGCACCTGCTTTCCGGTGGTGAAAAGGCGCTTACCGCGCTTTCTCTGCAATTTGCCAGTTTCCTTATCAAACCTACACCCCTTTGCATACTCGATGAAGCAGATGCGCCCCTTGACGAATCCAATACAGAGAGATATTCGAAGATGCTGGAAGAACTGTCCAAAGAAACCCAGTTTATAGTTGTGACTCATAACAGGACCACCATGGCGGTTGCGCAGCATTTATACGGTGTTACCATGGAAGAAGCTGGTGTCACAAAGGTTATCTCGATGCAGCTGGCTGAGGTCTGAGAGATGAGAAAATCCCGTGCATGCATGCCAAAGGGCCATGACCTTCCCGCAGGAAGCAAACAAATCCATTGAGATAGTAAAGGTCTTATAACAGAATGCACAATATTCAGAAAATCTCCCCTCACCCCTCTTTGCCAAAGAGGGGCTTTATTCCTCCCTTTGGTAAAGGGAGATTAGGAGGGATTTTACAAATCAATGTTCTCGTTATTAGGAAACTGTTAATTATTAACGGTCTTTTAGTTTATGGATAATTTATCAGAACTCCTGCCAGGGAAGACTTCAACCTCACCTGAGGACATTTTATGTTACGGGTTCGATGCCTCGGGGCTTGAGGCCCCGCCCAGTGCTGTAGTATGGCCGCAGGACGTTGATGATGTCATAAAAGTCATAACGTACGCCGGGACAAAAGGCATTCCGGTAATACCACGTGGTGCCGGCACAGGAATGACTGGTGGCGCAGTACCTTCACAAGGTGCGATCATCCTGAGTATGGAAAAGATGAACAGGATAATCGAAATAGATGAGCAAAACCTCAATGTCCTGGTGGAGCCTGGAGTCATCAACGGGAAGCTCCAGAGGGAACTGCAACGGCACAGACTTTTTTATCCTCCTGATCCGGCAAGCATGAATTTCTGTACCATTGGCGGCAATGTAGCTGAAAATGCCGGTGGCGCCAGGGCTGTAAAATACGGTGTAACGAAAGATTACGTGCTGGGACTGGAGGCAGTTCTTCCGGATGGCAGGCTGATAAATACCGGAGTAAGGACTGCAAAGGGTGTTGTAGGATATGATCTTACCGGCCTCCTGGTAGGCTCTGAAGGAACACTCGCAGTGATAACAAAGATACGGCTTAAGGTCCTGCCCCTGCCTCAGGAAGTCATAACACTTATGGTTCTTTTTAAGGAACTGGAGCAATCAGGGGTTGCTGTCACGCAGATCATATCAGAGGGGATAATACCCAGGACCCTTGAATTTCTCGACAGGGAGACCATTAAGGCGGTAGAACACTATAAGCCGATCGGGCTGCCGGATGATATCGATGCGCTTCTTTTGATCGAACTTGATGGCGCCCCTTCTGTTATAACTATAGACGCTCAGAAGGTATCAGATATATGCGGACGTCTCGGCGGAGAAGTGGTTATGGCGGAAAATGAGATAGCGAGGGAGAAGCTCTGGGAGGCAAGGCGCTCAATATCACCAGCGCTTTTCCGCATCAGCCCCAGCAAGATCAACGAGGATATAGTTGTTCCCAGGACCAGGCTTCCGGACATGCTCAGGGTCCTCAAGGGGCTTTCAGAAAGCACAGGGATCAGGATAGTAAATTTCGGACACGCAGGAGACGGTAATATTCACGTGAACCTGATGGTGGACAAAAACAACAGGGATGAATATGCGAAGGCATTGAAACTCGTCGGCGATATATTCAGCGCTACCCTTGAGATGGGCGGCACTATCTCAGGCGAGCACGGGGTCGGTCTGACGAAAAAGGATTATATCACGATGGAGATACAGCCTGATGAACTCGAACTCATGAAGAAGATCAAGGCGGTCTTTGACCCTAAGAATATTCTCAATCCCGGGAAAATATTTCCCTGAGACCTTGATCCTTATGCATATGATCCCGCTATCAATAGTAGTCCTGTCCGTTGCCTTGTATGTCTTTGGCTATTACCGTATGCCTTTTGTCTACGGGGGCTTTATACTTCAAGTGACCTATATGGTCTTGCGGGGCATGGAACTTGGGCGGCTGCCGCTCGTCGGGCCACACGACACACTTTTTTTCCTCTCGACCTCATTTATGCTCTTTGCGATTCCGGCATCCTTCAGTCTGAAAAACAGAAAGCGTTTTATTGACCCCTGTGACAGCGATGACTGTCTGTTTCATGCTATTATCCATGCTTGCAAGGCCCCTCAACTATCCTCTCCCGCCTGTACTGAGGACCTTCTGGTTTGAGGTCCACGTTGCCTTTTCTTTTTTCTCCTATGCCCTCTTTGGACTGGGCGCAGTCCTCGGCATGCTTTACCTGCTCTACAGGGAAGAAGGGACTGAGGGACTTCAGTATAAAATAATACTGGTTGGCTATTTCCTTTTTTCTGTTGCCATGATATTTGGCGGTATCTGGGCCTATTATGCCTGGGGGACCTACTGGCTCTGGACACCCAAGGAATTGTGGACAGTGATCCTCTGGCTTTTCTACAGTCTCTACCTCCATGCGAGGCTTAGGCAGTGGTGGCTGGGCAGGCCTGTGGCCCTGCTGGGGATAGCTGGTTTTGTTATTGTGTTATTTACCTATCTTGGTGTGAGTTTGCTCATGAAGAGCTCACATTCCTTTTAGAGGCGCTAATGAGCAACTAGTGATGAGTAATGAGTTGAAAAAAACAGGCATACTAAGCAAAATACTTAAGTTCTTTCTGTCACTGAAGACAGCGATATGGCTTCTCATGGCGCTTCTTTGCCTCCTTTTATACGGCTCTGTTGTGATGCCTATGAGCGAGGAATTTCAGGGCCTTCAGACAGTATCGCTCTTTCAGTGGATGACAGAAAATTCTCCGGGCATTACCTGGTGGCTCTGGGCTGCCATAACAGTTATTTCTCTCCTGACTGCCAATACCCTCCTTTGCAGCATAGAGTCTGTCCTGAAAAAGAAAAGCGCCAGACAGTGGATGCTCGTTATCTCGCCGCAGGTGGTGCATATCGGTTTTCTCTTTATCCTTCTGGCCCACCTTCTTAGCAGCTATAGCAGCTTCAGGGGGACTGCTGTTGTCTATGAAAATCAGGGGCTAAGGCTGCCCAACGGAAACGATGTGCTCTTCAAAAAGATCAATGCTGATATGGACCAGACGGGATATATCAAGGACTGGTCTTCTGATGTTGAATATTTCAAGGAGAACAGGTCCCTGGGGACCGACAGGATAGGGCCCAACAGTCCTTCCTTTCAGAGTGGCCTGGGGATATACATCAAGAACGTCCAGCTTGAGCCCTATCCTGTTGCTATAGTAGAGGTGAGCAAAGAACCGGGAGCGGTCTGGGCGCTCATAGGCGGAATACTCTTTATGGCAGGAATGATAACACTCCTTCTTTTGAAGATAAAAAAAGAAGAGGCAAGTTAATAGAAGGAACTAATGCCGATATTTGTTGTACATGAACACCAAGCAAAGAGTCTGCACTTTGATCTGAGGCTTGAGATGCAGGGAGCTCTCAAGTCCTGGGCAGTTCCCAAAGGCCCTTCCATGAACCCTGCTGACAAAAGGCTGGCCCTCATGGTGGATGACCACGACCTTGCGTATGCAGGCTTCGAGGGCACGGTCCCCGAAGGCGAGTATGGAGCAGGAGCCGTCTTCATCTGGGACAGCGGCACCTATGAGTTGACGGGCGGGAGTACCGGGTCAGGGAAGCTCGAGTTGCTTTTCAAAGGCAAAAAACTCAAAGGTGTATTTGTGCTTGTCAGGATGTCCGGGAAAGAAAAAGAGTGGCTCCTGATAAAAAAGAATGACGAATATTCTGACAGGGAGTTCCGGATGAAGACAGTTAGAGGGTAATGTTCCTGGAAAAAAAGAAGCCAGTAGGGTTTATTGAAAAAAACTTAGTGTCTTTCGTACTAAAGTTGAAGACACAATGGATCCCCGGGTCAAGCCCGAGGATGACGACCTTAAGTGCTTGTTTTTATTCGTCATTCCCGCGGACCTTAAGCGGGAATCCACTCGTATTATCCTCAATTCAACTTTTTTACGATTGAACCAAAACTTATGTAATGTTAAAGTTACGAAACCAGGATGTCTATCCAGCCGGGTTTCTCTTGCCGATTATAACGTTTAAAATTTCGTATCGTACAGGACATTTGCAAATAGTGCCATTGCCAAATGAGAGCTTATATGGGCATTAGTTAGATTTTTTGGTATCAATGAAAATGCCATATCCTTTTATAGGACTTTCAGGTCTGCAGAGGCGATAGTTTTTGTCATTTAGACATTTGAGGTCAGAAGGACATTTTGTGGTTTTGTGAATGGTCTCATTGTCAATTAAAATATCCACTGTTTTAACCTTTGGCAAATCCCTGAAAAATCGGCTTGAAAAGTGAGGAGCCAGTAACCTGCCCAAACTCTGCAGTGTTGAAATTGAGGCCGAAAAGAGGGGCGGGGGTGATAACTCCGGCAGTGGCCCCTCCAGCCCACCTTACCTGAGACCTAGTCCCCGCTTTTCGACCACCTCAATTTGCCTGCAGCAGGCTATCCCCTCGATGCTGATGCCAAGAAAAACCATTTTTCCTTACATACACTATATTTCTTCATGTAGCAAATCTTATGCCAAGATGAATTGGTTTGTATTGTATTGATTTGTATGAATATAATTATCGAGAAATGTCATGGGGGCCTTATGAAAATTAGGCAAACTTTACATAGACTCGGTAAAGTTTGCCTAATCCAGGGTTCCAGGTGACATTTTGAAAACCTCCCCACTTGGGCTAAGGGGATTGAGAGAGAGCTTTAATATGTCCTATTGCTTTTAGCCAGTCAAAAGCTTCCCTTTTACTCTGACAGCGTAAACATTGATATGACTTAATAGAATCGCAATCAAGTATAATGAGCGATCTGGTCTTCTAATGGGATTAGGAGTGAATTTAATGAATATATCTTGCCTTGAGATTCCCCTCAGGCTTGCCTATGGGAGTCTTTACTTTGTAGTAACACTGGACTGTCCCGGTTGTTGACAAAAAAAGCGTGTACATATAATCTAAAACAATGCTAGAGCAGAAATTGCAGGAACTCTACGAGCTTGGGAAAAAACTTTTTGAAGAGGGAAAGCTCTCTCAGGCAGAACCTGTTTTGAAAGATGTTTTGGTCCTCAACCCAAAATATGCGGACGTTCATAACAAATTGGGGATAATAGCCAACCTCAACGGCAATCTGGTTAAAGCTGCGGAGCATTTTGAGAAGGCACTTGAGCTCAATCCTAGATATACAGAAGTTTCCCTGAATCTCGCAGTAACTTACAATGATCTTGGAGAGTTCAAGAAGGCACAGGAAGTCTTTTCGATGGCTGCCCAGATAGCCCATCCTGACCCCGAAGCTATCGATCCTTTTATCGCCGGCAAGCTGGCCAATGAGCATTACCGGGTCGGTAATATCTATCTGGAGTTCAATATGTTCGATGAGGCCATCGAAGAATACAGGAAGGCGATAAAGCTTCATCCGAAACTCGCGGATGTCCTTACTAAGTTGGGCATTGCTCTGAGGAACAAGGGAGAAGCTGAAGAGGCGATTGTGCACTTTGTAAAGGCCAAGATGGTCAACCCCAACTATGGACCTGCCTGGGTTCAGCTCGGCCTGAGTTATTATATGGCAGGTCATACAGGCCTGGCTTTTGAGGAATGGGAGAAGGCCCTGCAGTTCAATCCAGATCTGAAAGAGGCGGAAACCTACATGAAGCTTCTTAAAAAAGAGGAAAAGTAGCCGCCTGTGTCCCTACTTGCTGTAAGGGATCTCAACATTTATTTCAGGTCAGCAAAGAATCCCGTAAAGGTCGTTTCATCCCTCAACTTTTCCATCAAAGAGTCCGAAATTTTCGGCCTTGCAGGCGAGAGCGGATGCGGCAAGAGCATTACAGCCCTTTCCATAATGGGGATACTTCCTTCCAATGCGATTGCTGATGGTAATATATTATTCAGGGACAAAGACCTCCTGAAACTTGACGGAGAATCGATGAGACAGCTGCGCGGCAGAGAGATCTCTATGATATTTCAGGAACCGATGACCTCCCTGAACCCTGTGCTCACCGTCGGCTACCAGATAGCCGAAGTCCTTACGACCCATCTTAAGCTATCCAGAAAAGATGCTATGGAAAGAAGCGTCGAGCTGCTCAGTATGGTCAGGATGCCTTCCCCTGAGATAAGGGTGAAGGAGTATCCTCACCAGATGTCGGGTGGGATGAGGCAGCGGGTTATGATAGCAATGGCAATTGCCTGTGACCCCGGCCTGCTTATCGCCGACGAGCCGACAACAGCCCTCGATGTGACAATACAGGCACAGATACTTGAACTGATACAGGGCATCAGGGAGGAAAAGAGGATGTCCATTCTGTTTATCACTCATGACCTCGGCATAATCGCTGAGAACGCCTCCAGAGTCGGTATTATGTATGCGGGAAGACTTATGGAGCTGGCCGGTACCAGGGAAATATTCAACAGCCCCAGGCATCCCTATACTATAGGCCTTCTTGAGTCTATCCCGAAAAAAAGAGGCACACTGCTTAAGCCGATTCCAGGAGTTGTGCCTCGTCCCGAAGACCTTCCTGCAGGATGCAAGTTCATGGACAGGTGCAGGTATGCAATCGGAGAATGCGGGACCAGAGAGCCTGAATTAAGGGAGATCGCAGCAAGACACCAGGTGCGGTGCCTGAGGGCGGAAGATATTACATGGAATTACTGAGGGTCAAATCCCTGAGAAAATATTTCGGGGTAAAAAAAATGTTCGGCTCCCGGGAGGGGTCACTCAAGGCTGTTGACGGTGTGGATTTTTCCATCCATGAAGACAAGGTCATGGCATTGGTGGGCGAAAGCGGGTGCGGCAAGTCAACAGTAGCCAGGCTTGTCCTGGCCCTGATGAACCCCACATCAGGGACTGTTTTGTTCAGGGGCCGCAATATTTTCGGATTTGACCGCACCGAGATGAAGGCCTTCAGAAAGTCTGTGCAGATAATATTTCAGGACCCTTTTGCGTCCCTGAATCCCCGCAGGACCATCTATGACACGATCTCGGAACCTTTGCTGATCCATAACCTGGCATCCGGCAGTCAGATGAGGGATTCTGTTGCCGATATCCTTGGAAGTGTCGGCCTCGCGTCTGATATTATGAACCGCTATCCCCACGAGTTCAGCGGCGGACAGAGACAGAGGATATGTATTGCACGGGCGCTTGCTGTGTCCCCTGAACTGATTGTCGCAGATGAACCGCTTTCGGCCCTTGATGTCTCTATACAGGCCCAGATACTGAACCTCCTTCAGGACCTCAAGGAAAAGACCAGGATATCTTTTCTATTCATCAGCCATGACCTGAGGGTTGTCAAATATTTCAGCGATACCGTAGGGGTCATGTACCTGGGCAAGATCGTTGAATACGCAAAGACAGATGAAATATTCGAAGAGCCGTTACACCCTTACACAGAAGTGCTTCTCTCCTCTATTCCTGAGATCAGATCAGGAGAGGAAGAAGCGCAGCAGAGGCTGGTCCTTAAGGGCGATGTACCGAGCCCGATAAATATTCCCTCAGGCTGTCCTTTTCATCCGAGATGTCCGAAGAGTTTTGGTCCCTGCGACAAGATAGTGCCTTCTTTAAGCGGGCAAAAAGGCAGGTTCGTGTCCTGTCATCTCTGGACTCCTGCTGAGTCGTAATTTCCGCTAAGCCAATTAATCCTTATTTTTAATAACTCCAGAAACATCTTGTCCGGGGTTTTTGTTACAAAACTGTGTTTATATTAATTCAGGAGGCAAAATGCCATAGGGTTTCAGATAAACTTTACTTAGTCCCGGCCATTTTAACCTAAAAAAGGCAGTTAACCGCAGACGAGACGGACGCAGGGAAAACCAAATTTTTCAATGAGTTGCCAGCAATAAATATTTCACCTCTTTGGTCAACTATGCATTGCCAGTGAGCAGTTGTTTTGTAAGCATTTGTCTGCGTTTCTCTGCGGTCAAATGCTTTTTTAGGCTTATCTCATTTTGCATCTGTCTGCTTCTGAGGATGCATAACCATATCAGCAATAGTTTTTGCGTCCCTTCCTCCAACGACAATCATTCCGTTAGGCATGATCATGGTCGGGGTGCCTGTTATATCAAGGGTTTTTGAGAGGTTAATGTTGTCGTCCAGTTCTTTTGTCTCGCAAGCTGGCTTTGGAATTGGTTTATGCTCATAGTTATCTTCCAGCATTTGAAGTGACTTGTTGCAGAGGATACTTTGCGCCTTCCAGCGCGCATCAACATGCATTGGCAACGCAATGAGCTTCAGGTAAAAGGCGATGTCATTATTTTCGGCTATCACCTTTTTTAGTTCAGTATGCAGCTTTCCGCAGAAGGGACAGTCAGGATCAGTAAAGACAATCACCTTGTAACGAGCGTCTTTTTTACCCAGAAGCAGGGCGTTATCAAGAGGGATAGTTGCAACGTCAACATATCTCCGGACCTCACTTTGCGTCTTTTGGAGATTTTCCTGGCTCTTGTTAGATGCAGTATCGACCTCGAAGATCGGCCCGCTTACAATGTATTTTTTCGAAAATCCGACATACATGACGCCCTGCTGGCCTTTGTTATCAAGCGTGACCTCCCAGAGACCTTTGAGCGGGCTCATCTTGATATCTATTACCTTTGCTTCAGGGGCATGTAATTTTGTGAATATCTGCTGGACCTCCTCTTTGTTCAGGGAATGGCACTTCTGGCAGTCTGACTCGCAGCCGCCAAAGGCAAAGACAGGCGAGACATAAATGAAGGAAGACAATAAGATAAGGGTTATCAGTAATTTTTTCATCATCTGCTCCTTTTTGGGGCTATACCCGACATCTTTTCAATCATTTTATTATATCAAAAACAATTGTGACAGAGAAAGTCCTCTCAACGCTTTACCCGCAAGACCCCTTCCATCTGGTTGATTTTCTGGATAAGTGTCTTCAGCTGAGTGATGTCTTTTACCTCCATGATAAAGGTGATATGGCCTCTTTTGTCCTGTGTCGACATGGCCTCAAGATGGCTGATATTTATGTTTAGGGAAGATATAAGCGCGCTGAGGTTGGCCAGGATCCCAGGCTTGTCTATAGTCTCGACAAAAAGCTTTGTGAGCGCGGTAGCGTCTCCTGAAGACTGCCATTCAACATCAACAAGCCTAGCATCTTCGCCGGCAAGCCTTCCGAGGTTCGGGCAGTCCTTGCGGTGGATCGTCACTCCCTTGCCTATCGTAACGAACCCTACAAGGCTGTCCCCTGGAATGGGATAGCAGCACTTTCCTGTATGGTATAGTATGTCGTCTATCCCTCTAATGCTGATGCCCTTCTGCTCTTTCTCCTTTTTCCGTGCCTTGACGACCTCGACCTCTTCGGGCGGCTTCTCAGGCATCAGCCTGTTGACCACTTGATGAGGGGATATCTTGCCAAACCCGACCGCTACAAACAGTTCCTCAAGGGAATTGATGCCCAGGGCCTTTGCAACACGGAGGATTTCATCGGATTTCATCAGGGCATTACTCATGTTATGTCTTCTCACTTCGCTTTCAAGCAGCTTGATGCCGAGTTCCACACTCTGGGAGCGCTCTTCAGTCTTTATCCACTGCTTTATCCTGTTTTTGGCCCTCTGTGTTACTACAAATTTGAGCCAGTCCCTGCTGGGCCCGTGGCTCGGGGATGTTATGATTTCGATGGTGTCCCCGTTTTTCAGTCTATATTTGAGGGGGACTATCTTGCCGTTGATCTTTGCGCCGACACATTTATGCCCCACCTGGGTGTGGATGCCATATGCAAAATCAACAGGGGTAGAGCCGATGGGCATCTCTTTTATCTCACCTTTGGGTGTGAAGACATAGACAACCTCAGGGACAACCTCTCCTTTTACGGCCTCAAGAAAGTCCATTGCGTCAGGCGTATCTTTCTGCCCCTGGACAATGTCCCTCAGCCAGGAGATATATTTGCTGCTCTTTTCGTCGATGACACCTTTTTCCTTGTACTTCCAGTGCGACGCAATTCCCTCTTCCGATATCCTGTGCATCTCTTCGGTCCTTATCTGGAATTCCACCCTCTCGCCTTTTGGACCTATGACAGTTGTATGCAATGACTGGTACATATTGGACTTCGGGACCCCGATATAATCCTTGAACTTTCCGGGAATAGGTGTCCACAGGGAATGTATCAGCCCGAGTATGCCGTAGCAGTTTGATTTGGTGTCCGTCAGTATCCTCAACCCAAGGACATCGTGTATTTCTTCAAAGGTGATCCTCTGTTGCAGCATCTTCTGGTAGATCCCATAGTAGTGCTTTACCCTGCCTGAAACCTTGCCGGGCAAACCTTCTTCCCTGAGCTTTTGATCTACCAGGTGTATGACTTCCCTGATATATCCTTCCTGTTCCTCTTTTCTCTTGGCGACCTTCCTCACCAGTTCGTTGTAAAGCTCAGGCATGAGATATTTAAAGCTGAGGTCTTCAAGTTCTGTACGCAACCAGCCGATACCGAGCCTGTTGGCGATGGGCGCATAAATCTCGAGAGTCTCTGAGGCTATTCTCTGCTGTTTGTTTTCAGGAAGGTGTTCGAGGGTCCGCATATTGTGGAGCCTGTCGGCAAATTTTATGAGTATGACCCTTACATCCTCTGACATAGCAAGCAGCATCCGGCGGAAATTCTCTGCCTGCTCCTCTTTCTTTGTCTTGAATTCAACCTTTGCAAGCTTTGTCAACGAGTTGACTATAAAGGCTATTTCCTCGCCAAAAATCCCTTTAATGTCCGCTATTGTTACGATGGTATCTTCTATGGTGTCGTGAAGAAGTCCAGCAGAGATGGATGGCACGTCCATCTTCATATCAGCGAGAATATAGGCCACTGAAAGGGGGTGCTTTATATACGGAGAGCCTTCACTTCGTTTCTGGCTGCAATGAGCCTCTCTGGAAAAGTGATAGGCGTTTTTGAGGAGCTCCAGATCAGCGTCCTGGGTGTAAGACCGGATCTTTTCTATAAGACCTTTCAGAGAGAGCATTTCACGCATGGGATTATTATACAATAAAGACAGCAATGAGCAATGAGTAGTGAGCAATGAGTGAAAAAACTTTGTCCGTTACTCGTTGCTCATCGCTCATCACTCTGAAGGCCTTACGGCCTTGACAATAAGCTGGAGGCATCTGCTGTTGTTCCAGTCATTGACCGAAGGGGTGAAGACCGCGTCTGCAACCGCGGAAGCCTGTAGCTCCTTCAGAAGACCAGCCATATCAAAACCTATGGCATCCAGAGAAAGGGGCCCGCTTTTCAGTCTCATCTTTAGGTGTTTGTTCCCTACTATTTTGGGACTTACGACCTCAAGCTCTTTGGCCCCTGCGAGTGGTTCAGGGTTTCCGAAACCAAAAGGCCCAAGCCGGCTGAACTCCTCAACAAGCTCGTGGGTCACTTCAGAGAGCCTGATAGAAGCATCAATTTCAAGGACCGGCTGCAGATCAGACCCATTGAGGCAGGCATTAACAATACCGCTGATCATCTTTTCAAAGGCTGGCAGATTTTCAGCTTTCAGCTTTATACCTGCTGCCTGTTTATGCCCCCCGAAAGACAGCAAAAGATCGCTGCCTGCCGCCAGCCCCTTACAGATGTCAAAGGAAGGTATGCTCCTTGCGGAACCTTTTGCAATGCCGTTTTCCAGACTGAATATAAAGACCGGCCGGTGAAATTCCTCTGCTATCCTTGAGGCAACGATGCCCAGCACTCCCTGATGCCAGCCTTCACCTGCAAGCACGATTGCCGAGGATGTGTCTGCTCCCCTGAGCCTCTCAAGTGCCCCCTGGTAGACCTCTCCTTCGATCTCCTGTCTTTTCCTGTTGAGATTGTCCAGCCATGAACTTAGCTTCAGAGACTCTTCTTCAGACTCCGAGATCAGGAGCTTTACAACATCCTGCGAATCCGCGAGCCTCCCTGCTGCGTTTATCCTAGGTACAAGTGTATATGACAGTCGGCCTGCCTTCGGCTCTTTGCCGTTGAGACCTGATACCTCTTTGAGCGCCCTGATTCCGGGCCTTGTACTGGTCTGGATAACCTTCAGGCCCTCCTTAACCATAATCCTGTTTTCCCCTGTTAAAGGGACCACATCCGCCATTGTTCCCAGGGCAACCAGGTCAAGCAGGGGCAGGACATCATCCTTTGAATAAGGCAGCCCTCCCTCCATCGCCAGGGCCTCTGCAAACTTGAATGCGACCCCTGCTCCGGAGAGATTGAAAAGTTTTGAGTTATGATTTCCGAGCTTTGGATTAATAACAGCTATCGCCTCAGGCACCCTGAAATGGTGAGGGGATATTAATGGTCCTTCTTCCTCATTGCTCGTTGCTCGTTGCTCGTTGCTCAGAGTTGGTTCATGATGGTCGGTTATAATGACATCAATCCCGGCCTTGTCAGCATAAGCGACCGCTTCAAAAGAGGTAATGCCGCAATCAACTGTTATGATGAGTTTTACGCCAAGGTTTTTTGCCATATCAACAGCAGGAATATTGAAGCCGTAACCATGCAGCATCCTGTTGGGTATGAAATAACAGGCATCAAGGCCGATATGCCTGAGAGCCTGCATCATAATCGCCGTTGCCGTAAGGCCGTCAGCATCATAATCGCCATGGACCAGTATCCGCTGACGCCTGTGTAAAGCAAGTTTCACTCGCGCTACGGCAGCCTTCATTGACGGAAGTTCAAAGGGGTCGGAAAAATCTGTTACGGAGGGATAAAGGAAATCATTGATATCTACTGCTGTCTTTAACCCCCTGTTTATAAGGACCTGAGCAAAAACAGGGGAAATGGAAGCGGCCTGTGAAAGATATCTGACAAATTCAGGATTTGTCTTTTTTATGAGCCAGGTGCTATGCATGCCAGATGGTAATTAGCAAAGAGTGATGAGAAATGAGAACAGTACACTTATGTGCCTATGTTACTGATAACTCATCACTCACCACCGATTGCCCGTCACTTTTTGTTGACGAAAGAAGGCCTGTTCTTTTTCCAGAGGAGCAATATCGGACTCGCAACGAATATTGAGGAATAGGTGCCGATAATAATTCCCAGCAGCATAATAAGGGCAAAATCATGAATAACCTCACCTCCGAGAAAAAAGAGGGCCGCTGCAGCAAGAAATACAGTCAAGGAGGTTATTATCGTCCTTGAAAGGACCTCATTGATACTGTTATTAATAACGTTCGGCAGAGTTTCCTTGAATTGTGTCTTAAGGTTTTCCCTTATCCTGTCGTATACAACGACCGTATCGGTCAGTGAATAGCCCGCTATTGTCAGAAGACCGGAGACAACGATCAGGTTTATTTCCTTTCCCATAAGATAAAAGATGCCAAGGATTGCAAGAACATCATGAAAGGTTGCAACGGTCGCTCCAACGCCGAATTGAAACTTGAATCTTAAGGCGACATAGATAAGTATGCCGATTGTGGCCATGATAATGGCCTTCACTGCATCATTTCTAAGTTTGCTTCCTACCTTTGGTCCTATCGCGGTAGTGGAGTCAACAACATATTTACTATCAGGCAATTTTTGGCTCAGAGTAGAGGTGATCGAATCAGCTATCTTATTGAGGTCACCCTCCGACTGTTTTGTTTTAATAAGCACCTTGTTCTCTGCAGGGATGTCCTGGAGTTCAAAACCCTTTATGCCCCCTGTCTCCAGTGCAGACCTTATGGCCTGAAGGTTGGCCGGCTTTTCAAACCTCAGCTGGATCTCAGTGCCTCCGGCGAAATCAATACCCATATTTGCCTTGCCTGCTGCTATCTGTATGATCGCGATAATACCAAGAATCGTAAGAGTTCCGGTCACGAGAAGAGTGATATATTTTTTGCCTATGAAGTCTATATTGGTCTTTTTAAGTATTTCTAACATCTCGCCTCCTATATGCTCAACCGCGTGATTTTGTATTTGCTGTTAATCAGGTCAAAGATCGATTTTGTGCCCACAAGCGCCGTAAATAGATTAATAGCAACACCCAGACTGAGGGTCACGGCAAAACCCTTGATAGGGCCTGTGCCGAACTGGAACAATACTGCGGCAGTGATCAGTGTTGTTACATGAGAATCCAGGATCGTGGCGAAGGCCTTGTCATACCCTGAATCGATCGCAGAACGCGGCGGTTTCCCTGTCCTGATCTCATCTCTTATCCTTTCGAACATAAGCACATTTGAATCAACCGCCATTCCAACAGCCAGAATTACTCCGGCGATACCGGGGAGCGTCAGGGTCGCATTGAGCGATGCCATTGCTCCAAAAAGAAGGACTATATTCAATAGCAGCGCAAAATCAGCTATGGCGCCTGAAAGCCTGTAATAGATCAACATGAAGATTATTACAGAAAGCGTCCCGACAAGCCCTGCCAATTTGCCAGCATTGATCGAGTCTTCTCCGAGAGACGGTCCAACCGTAACATTCTGGAGCATCTTCAGAGGGGCCGGGAGCGCACCTGCCTTCAATACAATAGCGAGGTCCTTGGCATCATCCATGTTGAAGTTTCCTGTAATCTGGGCGCTTCCGCCCGATATTCTTTCCTGTATGACAGGGGCTGAATAGACTGTATTGTCCAGGATGATCGCCATCCTCTTTTTAACATTGGCGCCGGTCAACTCATCGAACCTTTTTGCGCCCTCTTCATTGAACGTTATCGAGACATAGGGCTCGCTGAAGCGTGAATCAAGACTCACCTTCGCCTCACTCAAAAGGTCGCCTGTCATGACCGCCTGTTTTTTCAGAAGGATAGGGAGTTTACTGACAACGCCTGTTTCCCTGTTTACTTTTTTCTCAAATAGTATCTCGTCGCCCTCAGGTAGTTTGTCTGCAAACTGTTTTAAAAGACCTTCTTCATCGCTTGGGGCTATGGACTGGGGGAGCTGTGCTGCGAGCGGAGATTCTTCATCCAGGAGTTTAAACTCCAGCTGGGCTGTCTTGCCTATGAGGTCTATGGCCCTTTTGGGGTCTTTGACACCGGGTAATTGCACAACAATCTCGTTATCTCCCTGGCGCTGGATCGTCGGCTCGGAAACTCCAAACTGGTCTATCCTGTTTCTGATGGTCTCTAACGCCTGGTTGGTTGCATTGTCCTTTATCGCGGTCTTTTCTTTCTCGGACATGGCAAGGACCAGGTTCTGACCCGCCGACACTGTCTCCAGATTCGGATAATTTTCCTTGATGAGCGTCGATATTTCCTGGCTCATCGGAGATATTTCTATATTCAGGCCGTTTCTCTTGACCTCTGCCTGCAACTTCTTTTTTTGCAGGTTATCCTTTATAACGTAGGCATACCTCTCAGCAGATGCCTCCACAGCTTTGTCGCCTTCCACCTCAAATACAAGATGAAGTCCGCCCTGAAGGTCAAGACCAAGGACTATCCCCTTGCTCGGCATGTTCTTTTTCCATATCTCTGGCATAAACTTAAAAAGAGGTGTATTGGGAAGGAAGAATATCACCGCAATGAGTACGGTAAAGCCGATAAGCAAAAACCTCCCTAGAATATTCTTTTTCATTAAATCCTCCACTTATAAAATAAAATATTGTATTAAGACCGAAAATAGACGTCAATTACTTTCAATAGGTATTTGAGGGAATTCCCTTTAACGCGTAATTTTCTTCTTTGCTATAACTATGATGTGAAAAACCGTTACGTTTTACTCATCCTCGGATTGTCTCAGTGCGACAATGTACCCCTTGCCGTATTTTACCTTTACGTTCTCTGCAATCTTTACAATAACTGTGTTGTCCTTCACCTCTTCCAGAACTCCGTATTCACCTCCGGAGATGATCACCTTGTCTCCCTTTTTCAGGTTGTCCAGCATCGCCTTCTGTTCTTTGGCCTTCTTTTGCTGGGGCCGAATGAGCAGGAAGTAGAATATTACAAATATGATTACAAGGGGGAGAAATCCCATTAATCCGCCTCCCTGTCCCTGTCCTGCCTGCGGGTTAGCTCCCATTGCATAAGCCAATCCTGTCATCATCTGCACCTCCCTGAATATATGGTCTGCTAATATACCTGCTTTGCCGGTTTTTTATCAAGGGCAGAAAGGACCAACCCCAATAATGCAATTAACCACAGAGCAACACAGAGGGCATAGTAGTTGAGTCATGGAGTCGTTACTTTTCACAAGTCACCATTCACTGTTCACTAATTCTGGACATAAACTTGACTTTCACGAAAAATACCTATTATAATTGACGCTTAGAAAATAACTTTTAGGGAAAAGACTATGGGAACTTATACTACATATCGGCCACATAAGAAGAAAAGGAAACGCACTCTCGGGTTTCTTGTCAGAATGCGTACTGTTGGCGGACGTGCCATAATTAAAAGAAGAAGGAAAAAAGGACGGAAAAAGCTCTCTGCCTAAAAGGCAAAAAGGTTTTCTGCCCTATCACAAAGCGTGGCGATTTCAAGAAGGTCTTTGAACTTGGATCTAAATTTCCTTCAAAATTACTCATTATTTACGCATTGCCAAACGAACTGCCCTGTTGCAGAATCGGCCTTGCTGTAAGCAGAAAAGTTGGAAATGCTGTTGTTCGAAACAGGATTAAACGCTGTCTGCGGGAAATATTCAGACAACAGCTGACAGACAGACGCTTGCGATTTGACTTTGTTGTTGTTGCAAGAAGCGCTTCAGCTGAAGCTGAATTTTCTGATTTACAGATGAGCATTGTCAAAATATTTCCCAGGCTCGACAAAAATGAAGACACTGTTAATAACAATAATAAAAACATATAAATACGCCTTTTCACCCCTTCTGCCTGTCAGTTGCAGGTTTACTCCGACATGTTCAGAATATTCCATGGAAGCCATCAGCAGATACGGAGCGTTGAAAGGGGGTTTTTTGTCTGTACGCAGGCTATTGCGCTGCCACCCTTTTCATCCCGGGGGCTTTGACCCCGTCAGATAATTATGGATAACAAAACTCTCTTAGCAATAATACTTTCTATAGCTGTAATTATCGGATACCAGTTTTTATTTCCTCAACCGCCGCCGCAGGTCAAACCATCTCAGCCTGTTGTTGAGAAAAAGGCAGAAGCGCCTGCGCCTGTGACAATCCCTGTCATACCGGTCACGGCATCTGCCGGAGAAAGGGAGATAAAGGTAGAAAATGACTTCTATTCTGCTGTGCTCTCCTCAAAAGGCGGCACAATAAAATCATGGGCCATTAAGGCATATAAAGACAAAAAAGGACAGGACGTTATTCTGTTGAAACAACCGGGCGTTCTTCCTGCTCTGAGCCTCGGGGCAAATAATTCCTTTGATCTGGCCAATGTCGATTTCAGCGTATCAGGAACAGACCTGGTGCTTGACAGCAATAAGCCCTCGGGGACAATCATATTTGAATACTCCCGTGAAGGAATCTCCATAAGGAGAACATATACCTTTTATGCGGACACATACAAAGTAGATATTAGCGATGAAGTTGCAGGCATCCCTGAATACTGGATATCGCTTGGTTCGGATTTCGGAATATATGACAGCACGGCGAGCAGCGGCACCCAGATCGGGCCTGTTTTGCTGACCGGCACAGACCTGAAAGAATTAAACCCGAAAAAACTTAAAGAACCTAATATATTCAAGGAAAATCTGAGGTGGATTGCCCAGGAGGACAAGTATTTCTTTTCCGCGCTCGTCCCTGCGACCCCTGTTGAGGAGGCAAGGGCATGGATGTATAAAGACAGCCCTGTCATCGCCTTTAAGGGCAAGCCGGGTGTAAACAAATTTGTTCTCTATGCAGGCCCCAAAGAACAAAAAAGACTTGAAAAACTCAATAACGGGCTTGAGTATATAATTAACTACGGCTTCTTCTCGATCATAGCGCGGCCGCTGTTCTGGGTACTGATATTCTTCCACGGCTTCATCGGCAACTACGGATGGTCGATCATTCTGCTCACTATTGTCACCAGGCTCCCCTTCATCCCGCTCCTTAACAAAGGCCAGAAATCCATGCGGAAGCTTCAGGAACTTCAGCCGAAGATGGCGGAGATAAAGGAAAAATACAAAAAAGACCCGCAGAAGATGCAGCAGGAGATGACAGCGCTTTACAAAAAACACAAGGTAAACCCTGTGGGAGGGTGTCTCCCCATGCTGCTTCAGATACCGGTATTCTTTGCCTTGTATAAGGTCCTTCTCGTATCCATAGAACTCAGGGGCGCTCCCTTCATCCTCTGGATAACAGACCTGTCTGCACCGGATGCCCTTTTTGGGCACATCGCAGGTTTTTCCCTGGGCGGACCTCTTCCATATCTCATGGGAATAACCATGGTTATCCAGCAGAGGATGACGCCGTCAACCATGGACCCCAAACAGGCAAAGCTGATGATGCTAATGCCCATAGTATTTACGTTTATGTTTCTGAATTTCGCTTCAGGCCTTGTATTGTACTGGCTTGTAAACAACATCCAAAGCATCATACAGCAGTTCTTCGTCAACAGAAAAGTTGCAAAGCAAGCAGCCTGAGCCGTAAAAAGCTGAAAACGTTACCACAGAGTGCACAGAGAAACTTATAAAAGCAGATTGTTTATATCTTATTATCGATGTATGTCTCTGTGTCTTCTCTGGATTAAATTGCTTTCTTCATCCAAGTTGTTTTACGCTGATGCGTTTTGAAAACGATACCATAGCAGCGATTTCAACGCCTGTTGGTCAGGGCGGTATAGGCATTGTGCGTATCAGCGGGCCTCTATCTCTTGATATTGCAGACAGAGTCTTTCGCCCCAAAAAAGCCTGTACCCCTTCAACTGCGCGGCATGCTTCACTGTTGTACGGTCATGTTATTAATCCGGCCGATAACTCGGTTATGGATGAGGCCCTCCTTGCAATAATGCATTCCCCCAATTCATATACAAAAGAGGATTTGGTTGAGATAAATTGTCATGGCGGCATGATCTCTGTAAGGAGGACCCTTGAAACCGTGCTCGCACAGGGCGCCCGTCTGGCAGATCCGGGCGAATTCACAAAAAGGGCCTTTCTGAGCGGCAGGATAAACCTCACCCAGGCAGAGGCTGTGTTCGATGTTATTTCTGCAAGGACCGAAGAAAGCATGAAAATTGCGATCGAACAGCTCCAGGGCGGATTGTCCGAAAAACTCAAGGACATCAGGGAGAAGTTGATCAACACGTGCGCCTCTGCAGAGGCATATATAGATTTTCCTGAAGACGGAATCGAGACAACGACCGCCTTAGAAATCCGTGGCCAGCTGACAGAGATCAAGAAAGAGATTGATGATCTTTCAAATACATTTCAGGAAGCGCGTTTTTTCAGGGACGGGCTTTCTGTGGCGATAGTCGGCAGGCCTAATGTCGGCAAATCATCTTTGCTCAATCTGCTGCTGAAAAAGGAACGTGCCATTGTTACTAATTTGCCAGGGACAACAAGGGACACAATCGAGGATTACCTTAATATCAAAGGCCTGCCTATAAGGATAATGGATACCGCCGGCATAAGAAATTCCGATGAGCTTGTTGAAAAAGAGGGCATACGCAGAAGCCTCAATGCGATCAATAATGCTGATTTTATCATAGCGCTCATGGACGGAAGCGAACCTCTTAAAGAGGATGATTTCCAACTTCTGGAACTTATCAAAGGGAAGAAGGCCGTGGTCGTTATAAACAAATCAGACCTGCCTGCCAAACTTTCCCTTGATGCCATCAGCGAAAAGGGAAGAGAGCATATCTGCCTGTCGGCCCTGTCCGGAGAGGGGATTGAAGCTCTGAAATCCCTTATCTTTCATTCAAATCTCAGGAACTGGAACGAAGAACATGAAGGGGTGGTTGTGACAAACATACGGCACAAAACAGCCCTAGACAAAGCTTCATCCTCCCTGGGCCTGGCGATTGGACTCTTGTCTTTAGATCAGCCCCTTGAATTATTCTCTATTGAGCTGAGAGACACACTTGACAGCCTGGGGGAGATAACAGGTATGGTAACTACAGAGGAAATTCTGGATAAAATATTCAGCACATTCTGTATCGGTAAATAAACAGGGCTTAAGTCATGGGGTTTAGTGGTTGGCAGTTTAAAAGTTGAATAGTTCGGCTATCAGCCTTCAGCGGTCAGCTTTCAGCAAAGTAAGGCTGAAAAGAGAACTACCAGGGCTCTAACTCGCTATGGGCTGTGGAACTTATGCTTTTCGCTGACAGCTAATTGCTGACGGCTGAACGCTTACAAAAATTTGAACCAAGGAGGCGCTTATGGAGTGTATTACAGAAAAAAACAAACTGAACTGCAATTGCACATATGAGCCATGCCCAAGGAAATACAAATGCTGCGAATGCATGCGCTATCACCGGAACAGCGACGAACTCCCTGCCTGTTTTTTTAACAAAGAGTACGAGAAAACCTATGATCGTTCCATAAGTAATTTTATCAGTATGCGGAAACAACAAGGGCAATAGAGAAATGACTGCGCAGAAATCAAAGATCGTCCATGTCATAGGCCATACAAATCCTGACACTGATTCTGTCTGCTCTGCTATCAGTTATGCATATTTCAAAAATGTCACTGACAAGCGCTTTGTCTTTTCACCGGCCCGCGCAGGGAAAATCAATGAGGAGACGAAGTTTGTGCTGGAACGTTTTGGAGTTCCTGTGCCTAATATGATAGAAAGCCTTACTGCTACTGTCAGCGATCTGGAATTTAAAAAACCGATCGCCATCCATAAACATGATTCCGTACAGGCCCTTTCGCTCCTCATGCGGGAAACAGGAGTCAGGTCTCTCCCTGTAGTGGATGAGAGCGGCCGCGTCTCCGGCATAGTCGGACTTAAGGACATAGCAAAACATTATATGGACAGCGTGGGTTTTAGTGACCTTAAGGAAGCGCCCTTAAGCCTCGATATCCTTATTAAAACACTCGATGGACGTGTCATCAGCAACTCAAAAAAAATCGGCTCTCTTACAGGGAAAATATTTATCGCCTCAATGCAGAAAGGCACTCTCCTCAACAGGGTCCATCCCGGCGACGTTGTTATTATCGGTGACCAGCATGACATTCAGCTCGACCTGATACTGTCGGGCTGTTCTGCCCTGATCGTAACTGACGGCATGCCCATAGGCGGTGATATTATTGCCGTTTCAGAAGACCGCGGCACACTGCTCATCTCCTCTCCTCACCATGCCTTTGCAACAGTGCAGCTCATGACCATGTCAGAGCCTGTTGCAGCAATCATGTGCTCAAATACTTCAGCTGTGGGCCTTTACACTCCCATGACTGAACTTCGGAAGAGAATTCTGGAATCGGAATACCGCTCCGCTATAGTGGTAGACGGTGACAACAGGCTGATTGGTTTTATAACCAGGACTGACCTCCTTCAGCCTGTCCGAAAAAGGGCGATCCTGGTGGACCATAATGAAGTTTCCCAGGCAGTCGAAAATATCGGGGATGCTGAGATTCTTGAGATCATTGACCACCACCGTGTGGGCGACATATCCACAGTTGCGCCGATTTACGTATACAATGACCCGATAGGAAGCACCTGCACTGTTGTGGCAGGCATGATGTTCCTCCATCAGATACATATCCCTTCCGAGATCGCCGGGGTCCTTCTCTCAGGTATACTCTCCGATACCCTTTTGCTCACCCTTTCCACAACAACTGATCGCGACCGGGAGACTGCTGCGAAGCTTGCCGAAATCGCCGGTGTTTCGCTGAAGATATACGGAAAAGAACTCCTTCACGCCAGTATCAATATGGAAAATAAGTCGGCAGCCCAACTGATTGCTGCTGACTTCAAGGAATTCCTTATCAGCGGGAAAAAGCTGGGAGTAAGCCAGATGATGGTGCTTGACTGTGAAGAAGTCGACTGGATAGAGCCGGCGCTTCTTGCCGAACTGGAGCGCATAAGAATTGAAGTCGCCTATGACCTCACAGTGCTTCTCATAACAAACCCCCTGCTTGCCTCTTATGAACGCGTCCTCGTAAAAGGTGAGGCCTGGATCGTTGAGAAGGCCTTCAATGTAAAAATAGAAAACAACACCTGTATTTTGCCGAGAGTCATGTCGAGAAAAAAGGATTTTATCCCTGCCCTGGGTCAGGCGCTCAGCATGGGAAACCCTGACTGATATTTTGATAAAAACTATCATATCGATATTGAAATTTTGTATACTATCAAAACTGTGCCGATGTGGTGGAACTGGCAGACGCGCCGGACTCAAAATCCGGTGAGGGCAACCTCGTGAGAGTTCGATTCTCTCCATCGGCACCAATAAATTCAGCAAGTTAGCCTGGACCTGCCGGGTTTTGATTTTCTCCAATAAATGTTGTCTTTTTTAATTAATAAATTCAGCAACAAGTATATTTACTAACAAAAGTTAATTGATTGTCAGTAACTTTCCCGGCAAGTCCGGCATAGCTTCTGCTGGCAGGATTCTCTTCGTTTTGCCCAATAATTAGGCAGTAATATATTTGTTTTAAATCAAGTTGTTGTATTCAAAAAATGAGGTCATTGGGAACATGCCTCAGCCACTGGTCTCCAAACACTGTATCTAAGCTCTTTTTTTAATATGGTTGTGTTTTGTTCCAAACCCTTTATCCTAAAAACGGCAGTTCATTCACCACGGAGGCACAGAGACGCTGAGAAAACGCAGGTTTGAGTCAAATAGGGGACTGACCAATTTGGTTGCCCCTGTCCTGCCCGTAACTCCTTAATTTTACTCTGTGATCTCTGCTTCTCTGTGGTTTAATTACGGTCTTTAGATTTATCCAGGTTTATTCAGGGTGAAAAAGTGGTCTAATGTTAGGGATTCAATTTCAGGTATGCCACTACCACGTCAAAGAAAGAAGGGTCTTGATGTCTGACTGAAGCCTGTTATATTTGCACCAGATGGCCATGCAGTTTTCCGAGCGGTAGCAGTAACCATCCTTCACAACCACATGCACTGTAATGCCTGTCTTTTCACGGTGGGGACAGGGCACGTGCAGCTTCCTTGTTGTCTCACAATAGTGCCTTTGTCTGGAATAATCCTTCATCACTATATTGTATTCTTAAATAACGGATTATCGCAAAGTGCTTTTTTCAGATATCTCTTCAAGGGGCAATATCGCGCTTCATGCAGTGATCCAGGAAACTCTCCAGCCCTTTTCTGTAAGAATCTCCGGAGAGCATAAACCCCTCGTTATGGCCGCCTTTGATTTCCATGAATTCTTTGGGGAAGACAGCTTTTTCATAGATTTTCAGTCCGTGCTCAAAGGGGATTATCTCGTCTTCCTTACTGTGGACAATAAGCTTGGGACCTCTGATAAGGCCTATCTTGTCCAATGTTGCATACCGGTATTTCGCAATGAGGCCGACTGGCAGCCATGGGTAATACTTTCTGGCGATAGCAGGGACTGACATGAAGGTTGACTCCAGGATAAGGCAGGCCGGTCCCTTTCTTAAGGCTGTTTCAGCAGCTATGGCCCCTCCGAGTGAACGACCGAAGATTACTATATTCTTTGATGACTTGTGCCTGACCTCTGTCAGATAGTCCCAGGCTGCTTCGGCATCGAGATAGGTCCCTTTTTCAGATATGGTCCCCCCGCTCTTTCCATATCCCCTGTAATCGAAGATCAGTACGCTCTGTCCCAGGTCATGAAAGATCTTTATCGAGTCCAGCCTGTCAGAAACATTCCCTGCATTGCCATGACAGAAAAGGACCACCCCTTTTTCGTTCTCCGCAGGTATGAACCAGCCGTTTATCCCCACACTGTCTTTAGTTGTTAAGCTGACTTCCTCGTACTCAAGGCCGATATTATTCGGAGTCTGCCGGATTTCCCTGTCAGGGGAAAAAAGCATGCTGTCTTGTCTATAATACAAATAGACAGAAGCAAGCAGAAAGAATAAAATGAGCGCGGTGACTGTCAGCATAATTTTACGCAATAACTTTCTCAAGGCGTAACCATTGTATCATAATAATAACACTCACGGTCAGAATCGTAGTTTAGCGTTCAGCACCCAGCGGTCAGCTTTCAGCAAGAAAAGGCCAATGAGAGCCTTTATTAGGATGCTCTGCCGAACTCACCTGTGGGCTTTATGTTTTCCGCTTGCCGCTGATAGCTCATTGCTGAACGCTGACCGCTTTCAGAAATGATAATTGTCCTTAAAAGTCTTTCCTGATACAATTGCAGATATGATAGTTGTAGAGGCTTTCAGGGGCAGGTCAGTAACCGGCCACAGGGTAGAGATAGTCGAGAGAAAAGGCAGAGGTCATCCTGACTTCATGTGCGATGCCCTGATGGAAGCCGTATCCATAGCCCTCTGCAGGGAATACAAAAATACCTTCGGGACAATACTCCACCACAACATAGACAAGGGTCTGCTCGCGGCAGGCAGGACAGTTATCGAATTTGGGGGAGGGAAACTCACAAAACCCATGGAGCTCATTATCGGCGACAGGGCAACATTTTCAGCTGGAGGCAGAAAGGTCCCTGTCAAGGAGATAGCAGTACAAGCTGCAAAGCAATGGATCAGGCGGAACCTGCGTTTTGTGGACCCTGATATTCATCTCAGGTACAGGACTGTCCTGGCCCCCGGCTCACAGGAGCTTACGGACATTTTTCTGCGGCCGGGAGAAGTCCATGGCGCAAACGATACCTCGGCGCTGATTGGGTATTATCCCCTCTCTCCGACTGAGGAGGTCGTGCTGGCGCTCGAACAGCATCTCAATTCAAAGACATTCAAGGAAAGATATCCTGAGACAGGGGAGGACATAAAGGTGATGGGCCTCAGGACAGGCGCGGACCTTGACCTTACTGTCGCAATGCCCTTCATATCAGCCTTCATAAAATCAGAAGATGAATATTTCGGAAAAAAAGAGGTCAGTCTAAAGGCAATCAGAAAGTTCCTCATGAAATACAGGGCCTTCAGGGACATCACAGTAAACTTAAATACACTCGACCAAAGAGGGAGGGGGCTGGGAGGCATCTATCTGACGCTGCTGGGCACTTCAGCTGAGGGCGCTGATTCCGGCCAGGTCGGACGGGGCAACCGTGTAAACGGCCTGATCTCAGTAAACAGACCTATGGGCACGGAGGCAGCGGCCGGGAAAAATCCTGTAAGCCATGTCGGCAAGATCTATAACCTGCTTGCGCACAAGACAGCCGAGAAAATATACAGACAAATAGGCGGCATAGAGGAGGTGTATGTGCTTCTCCTGAGCAGAATAGGCTCGCCTGTCAATAAGCCGCATATGGCGACCGCGCAGGTCCTTCCCCGGAAAGGGGTCAGGCTCAAAGACATATCTCCGGCTGTCACGGCAATCCTGGAGAAAGAACTTTCTGAAATATCCGGCTTCTGCGACAGGCTCGCTGAAGGGACATATCCTGTCTGCTGAAGGTGCTTAAGGCTGTTATTAAAGGTCTCATATATAGATATCCAGAAAATCTCACCTCACCCCTCTTTGCCAAAGAGGGGCTTAATTCCTCCCTTTGGAAAAGGGAGGTAAGGAGGGATTTTACAAATCAATGATCTCATTACCACAAGACTGTTAATGCTTCATCGCGCTGAGAACAAGGTCTGCCGCGACCGCTATTAAGGAGAGCACGAAGATAATGACATAATTGATGTCCTCAAGGGAAACCCTTATCGACGACAGGAGATACAGCAGCACCTCGCGGTCTTCATCCTGAAGGCAGGCATTGGCCCTGATCTTTTCTATGAGCTGAAAATCTTCCACCGCCTTTTTCCTCTTCCTTGTGATATGGTAACGGTAAAGAAAAAAAAGGACATATCCCGCTGTGCCTATATACCATACAGGCCTCACCCAGGAAGGTCCCAGGTGCTGCAAAATTATGATGGCCCTGAAGGCCAGGGCTGAGACAAGTCCTAGCATGAAAAAGCTGTAGACAATGTACTTCGGCACTATATGGGGGCTGCTGTTTTTCATGATACGTCATTATACCATTAGCCGTGATATGCTTCTGCTTTGAAATATGCATATAAATGGTTTATAATAAGTGAAACTATAGTTTTTAAAGGCCGACAAATGACACATATATATAATAAAGCCTTTCACCTGTTGCTTCTGATTGCCCTTATAGGGGGATTGCCTGCTGCTGCATCTGCATCTGATGTCCCAAAAATCAGCCAGGAAGAACTCAGGGCAATGCTGAGCAATCCTGACCTCATCATTATAGATGTGAGACGGGAGCGTGACTGGAATTCAAGCTCGCTGAAAATCAGGGGGGCCAAATGGGAAGATTTTCTGGATGTAGAGACCTGGGCGCAAAAATACCCCAAAGACAAGACAATCGTTCTTTATTGCGATTGACCTAACGAACATACCAGTGCCTGGATGGCACAAATACTTATCAAAAAAGGGTTTTCAAAGGTATATGCACTCAAAGGCGGCTGGAGTCAGTGGTTGAAATCCGGCTATCCAACAGAACCTAAAGGGCCCTCAAAACCCTGACGTATGCAGATCAGCGACCTGGACACCTTTAAAAAGTGGTTCGCGGAATACACCCGCACCTTCTATACTGATAATGCCGGAGACTTCAGGAATATAGACCTGAAGGTCAGACACACATACTTTGTCTGTGAAAATATTGTCATTATCGCCAAAGACGAGCAGCTTGGCGATAATGACCTCAGGCTTGCTGAAACAGTGGCCCTCTTCCATGATATAGGCAGGTTTTTGCAGTACTCCCGTTACAAGACCTTCCGCGACAGTATCTCGGTAAACCACGGCAGGCTCGGGGCAGAGGTCCTCGACAAGGAAAACATCCTGAGATCTCTACCGTTGCATGAGCAGCAATTGATCATGGATACTGTAAGATTCCATAATGCCTATGAGGTCCCTTCTTTTGAGGACCGGCAAAATGTCCTCTTTTTAAAACTGATACGGGATGCTGATAAACTGGACATCTGGCGGGTCTTTCTGGAATATTACGAAAGTCCTCAAGAGGAACAGCCCACAGCTGTTAGTCTGGGTTTGCCTGACCAGCCTGCTTATTCAAAGACTGTCCTGACCTGCCTCTACGAAAAGAAGCCGGCCCCCTTTTCGGGCCTGAAAACCCTGAATGATTTCAAGCTGATGCAGCTTTCCTGGGTATACGACCTCAACTTCAGACACTCCTACAGACTACTGGCAGAAAGGGCCTACATCCGAAAGCTCGCATCTGTTTTGCCTCAGTCAGAGGAAATCGCAGGGGCGATCTCAGTAATAAATAAGTACGTGGATGAAAAAACAGGGGTGAACATAACCTGAAGTCCTGGCGGAAAGGCTTTTCCACCATTTACTATTCACGGCCTTTGCGCAGATTGATAATTTAGAAACAAAAAAGTAAAATACTGCTAACATTAAGGGTGAACGACATGAAAAAAATAATCTTCATCATCTGTATGTTTTTGCTTATTGGTATGGGGCCGAGTCTGCAGGGAAACAACGCAGACGGAATATCACCCCTGAATTCCGACAAAATAGTAAAATCCAAGGCGCCTGATTTTACGCTGAAAGACCTCAACGGCAAAACAGTGTCCCTTTCAGCCCTCAGGGGGAAGGTCGTGCTCCTGAACTTCTTTGCAACCTGGTGCCCTCCCTGCAGGGCTGAGATGCCGGCCTTAAACAGGCTATACCATGCGCTGAAACCCCGTGGGCTGGAAGTCTTCGGTGTTTCCACAGACAGATCAAGCGATGACATCAAAGACTTCCTCGAAGCGCACAGAGTAGACTTTCCCATCCTCTTTGACGCGGACCGCAGCGCTTCAAAGCAGTACAGGGTCTTTTCAATGCCTACGACCTTCCTCATAGACAAAAACGGCCTGCTGGTTGAAAAATTCTATGGCGAATACGACTGGACAGAGCCTGAGACAAAGGGGAAAATAGAAAAGCTGCTGCAACCGTAAGCAGTTGCCGCAGAAACCCTCTCAGAGGAACATCTCATAGCTGTTTCTCATTGATGAAAACCTTCCTTTTTCGATCTCGGAATATCCCAAGTCTCAAAAGCATAATGTTCTCGATGTGGCTGGTTCAGCATTCATAGGGTCTTCTGATAAAATTCTGTGGACGAAAGCAGCAGAGGAAGGAAGGATTATTATTACAAGAGACCTTCGTTTTCCTATCCCCTGCTTGAAACCTTTCCCGTGGTGAGGAACGACTCCTCGCGGATACCCGACTCGGGCTGACCCTGGGTTACAGACGCTGTCATCTTGAAGAAGGGGAACCAGTACAATTTCAAAACACTGGATTCCCGCTGCTTAAGGGGCCTACTTCCGGCTAAGGACTGCGGGAATGACGAACAGGCAAAGAGAGTTTATGGACAGACTCTAACTAGCCCGAATAATGCAATTAACCACAGAGCACACAGAGAAACATATCGATAGTAAAAGAGAAACTATCAGTTTTTATAATTTCCTCTGTGAACTCTTTTATGTAAGATTAAACTTAATTATTTCCAAAAAGATAACACGTGAACACAGAGAAGTGTTCGAAATTAAAAATCTTTTAAAGTTAAAAATCCCTGTGAACTCTGTGGTTTTATTTAAATGCATTTTTTTGGTTAGGTAAAGTTTACATGGTATTAGGTAAATTTTATCTATTGCTCCGAGGCTTTTTCCTCCTGCTTTCATAGAAACACACTGTCGTACTATAAGCGGAATCTATCCGCCTTTGGAAGAAAACCAGCTTGAATACTACATCCAGCCTAATTCCAGTCGCGTTCCGGTTGTTTGGCATACGCATTGCAAAAGATGAAAATAAGGGATGAAAACATTACATCGTATGACCGTCATTTCCGCAGTTTTTTGAGCGGGAATCCAGATACTTTCTTTTATTGATAGTGATTTCATTTTTTTGCGAAAGAACTGAAATAGTTGATTGTTTTTTGTGGATAAACGGAGGGGACATGCATAAAAAAGATCTTTTCAGGATGCTGATGGTCGGATGTTTACGGGTGTTTGTCTATGGTAGTGCCCACCGAGAGGCAAGTGCACCTGAGGAAGAAATGAACAACAGGGGCGTAACAATGGTAGAGCTTATAATTGTTATCTCAATTATCGGCACCATTGCAGCGGCCCTTGGTTTTTCCTATGCTGACTGGATGGGCAAGTACAAAGTCGAAAAGGCGACCAAAGAACTCTATGTTGACCTGCTGGATGCAAGGTGTATGGCAATGACAAGAAGCAGTGATCATTTTGTCGATTTTAATTTTCCGGCCCCGCCTGCCGGTTATGGAACATACAGGATAGCAGAGGACACAAATGGCGATAGCGAAGGGGATGCCGACGCAAACGGGATAATTGATACGGGCGGACACACCTTCCTTCCGTCATTCCCAAAAACAGTTGAATATCCTATGACAAACAATTTTGCCGGAAGAATAATTAATTTTGACAAAAGAGGGATTGTTCAGCCACGAGGGCAGGCCGCTGGCGGAACGATATGTTTTTTTACTGATAATGACCCTGATTATGACTGCATTGTAATATGTCAGACAAGGATAAGTGTAGGGAAGCTGACAAGGCAGCCAGGCAATGGAGGCACATGTAAGGCCGAGAATTGTGACAGGAAATAACAGGCTAAAAAGGAATGAACTTTACTTTGTAGAAGGTCGAGACTTACGCGCTCAAAGAATTGCATGCCGGGCATTTCAACTTGTTTGTGAATGGCACTGACTTTCAAATTTCCTGATGTTTGACGGTCTCGGTCTCGGGCCCGTCGTTTTTTTTGATTTATTACCCGCAACTTAGTAAAATTAGGAATGTCAGGACAATAATCGAATCTGTTTTAAAACGTTAAGCGAAAGGAGTCCGGAAATGAAACAGTCAATACTAATCGCTACGCTTATTCTTTTTACATGGTTGTTTGTTTTTCCGCGAGCAGCGATGTCCGAAGTCAAAATATACCTGAAAAACGGCAGGGACATTATCGCCGACAGTTGCAGAGACTCAAACGGCAAGCTCATCTGTGAGAAGATAGGCGGAGAGTTTGAGATCGAACAGCAGGATATTCTGGACGTCAAGGGCATAACCATAGAGCGCTCCGCTACCCAACAAGTCCCTGAAGAGAAGACAGGACAGGAGGCTGCATCCGGTCAGAAAGAGTCTGTGAAACCTGAGGCAGACTTGAAGGCCCCCGAAAAAAAGCCCGATGGAGACCTGGTTAAGGGACTGAAGCCGGAAGAAGCAGAAAGGCTCGCCCAGATAAACCAGAAGAAAATAGAATACCAGGCAGAACGCCAACGTTTGATCGATGAAAGACAGCAGCTCCACGAAGATGTAAAAAAAACCGGTATGATCAGGACCCAGCAGCAATACGATGCAATAAAAAATCGTGTTTCCGAGCTTGAGACACGGATCAACACCTTCAATGAGGATGTAAGAAAGCTCAACGAAGAGGAGCAGAAGATCGTGGAAGGCAGCAAGGACAGGCAGTAGGGTGCTGTGTAACTGATTACATAATTAGGAATCTGATTACACAAATCTTCGAAGATCAACAGAATATATCCTTTAATAACAAGCCGTAGACGTGTCTCCTGTTTGGCATGTGGCTTGCTTTATTGTTAATAGACTTAATAGAAGCAGTTGGTTCTTCTCGTGATAACACATGGAGGCTGATATGAATAAAAGGGATATTTTGAAGATGCTGCTGATCGGATGCGCTATTTTGCTTGTTGTCTCAGGCGTTGGGTTTGCCGCGGGCAGGAGTAGCGGGTATGGCACACTGACAGCTATTGAAAACGACGGAAGAGTCGTTATCAGGGCGGACAAGGGCCAGGTCAAAGTCAAGGGCAAGGTTGAAGACGTCAAGAGCCAGTCTGACACTTATCTGGTGTATCCAGCGGTGCGTGTTCAGCGGTTTAACGGGCAGCGCATATCGCTGAATAAACTCCAACCCCCGATATATGTTTATTTCGAATACGAATATACGAAAAATGGTTTTATGATTGTCTTAATAAAAGAAGTGCCGAGATAGAGGGAGGTGTTATTGTGAAGCTCAGAAACAATTTTCTTGTTGTCCTAACAGGTGTTTTTCTTTGCACTGTCCTGATGCTGTTATCACAGGCCTCGGCGAACCCGCCGGCGATGGCCACCTATTGCATACAGCCTCCTTTCCTTGTGGCCCGCACACAACCGAACGTCATGATAGTCCTGGACAATTCAGGGAGTATGGAAGGGGCCGCATTTTTGGGCTCCTATGACCCTGCTCAGTTCAGCACCGGACATTACTACGGATATTTTGAACCAACAACAAAATATAAGTGGACAACGAGCGTTACTCCTAACAGGTGGGTGCCGACTACTGATGATATATCCACCGGAGATGCAACCAATCCCATCATAATCGGCGACCTGCTCAACTGGGCGACAATGAAAAGGGTCGATATCTCAAAGAAGATCCTGATCGGAGGCAAGGCGAGATCAGGCACCTACGGGAGTTCTACCGACCTTTCCGATCGCAGCACCAACCCTGTAATACTCTATGGGCATAACCAGGGCAGTTCTTTTAACAAGACATATACCCCCACAACCTCTGAAATATCGCCCCCATTTGCGGAGGACAGCTATAAATTTGCGATCAGCAGCAACAGCAGGACCCTTACCCTGACGTCTATGACCACTACGCCGCCGGCGAATATACTGCCGGGCAGTGATCTCAGTCTGCCTTCCGCGTGGACCGTGAATCCTTCTTCCACAAGCGCCTACGCTGATCTCGATGACCCGGTCTCCGGGCATGACAGCGACACCACTTATGTACAGAACCTGTGTACGACATCATCAGGGGCATGCACGTATTCTGCCCCTCTCCTGCTTGCATACAACAAGGCTGCGGTCGTACCGCCTGTTGCCGGGGTAATTTCGAGTGTTACCGTTATGGTGACCGCGAAAAAGTATGGGTCATCGACAACCAACGCGCGCAGTATAACGGGCATGCTGAGGATGCACGGCGCTTCAGTTGATTCAAATTACCTGGCGACCTCGGCCGCCAATATTACGACAAGCTATGTTGATTATAGCTTCGGCTTTAGTAAAAACCCGATTACAGGGCTTGCCTGGAACTGGAGCCAGCTCCTGGGCACTGACGTCAACAGCCTGCTCGGTTTCGGAGTTCAGGCGAGCACGACGCCGTCGTCCAGCGACTATTATCGTATTACGCGGATGTATCTGGTTGTGACGATCACCAACCCGACAGGGACATACAGCGTTATTGTCGACCAGGGCGCAACACCGGCAAGCGGTGTACTGAATCAAATGGCTGCTGATGCGGCCTCGGTCTTATCTGAAGTCAGGTTTGGATTGACCGAGTATAATGCCGACCAGGGGGGACACGTAGTCAACACTGTCGACTCCGGGCAGGTCAATTCAATAACCGCTTCAATCAGCGACATGGACCCTTCCAACTATACGCCCCTGGGAGAGACGCTTTATGAGATCTATCGCTATTTCCGGCAGGAATCCCCGTATTTCGCCGGAAGCTGCGCAAAATCCGGGCAGAGCTGCACCACGAGCGCAGACTGCGGCGGGCAATGTTCAATTACCGGGAACACGTGCACCTCGGACGCAAACTGCAAGCAATGCGCAATTTCCGGGGACATCTGTGCCTCTGACACGGACTGCGACTCCTGCTCAAATACCGGGAACAGCTGCACCACGAACGCGAGCTGCGGGCAATGCACAATTTCCCGGGTTGCCCTGCACCTCGGACGCCAACTGCAACACCGGTACATGTTCAAATTTCCCCGCGACGAGCTGCACAACGGCAACTGATTGTCAAAAGGTATGCTCAAACAACCATAATAAGACCTGCACCAAAAACTCGAACTGCGGCACCGGAAACACCTGTGGTTACAATCAGACCTGTACGACGGTGACAGGCAACACCTGCAGTCTTGGCACCTGTGCGGTGGGGGCCAACATCTGCACGACGCTGGCAGGCAACACCTGTGCCACAGCCGATACCTGTATCACAGGGGATTATACAACGGGGGCGTCGTTTTCAGGCGTGTCTTACGACGAGCAGACAGCCCTGGGCCTAGACCCTTATTTTTATAAACCTCCTGTGAATACATATGTGCCCTGCACAAATACCTTTGTCCTGTTTCTGACAGACGGAGAATCTACCATGGACCAGAGCGTTCCGGGATCCAGCACATCATCTCCCTACGCTGCCTGCTCCTCAACCAATATAAAGGCGTGTTCAGGCCACAAGCCTGCCGGATCTACCGCGACATGGACCCCTCCCAACCCCAGATTTGCAGGTACCTCCATAGGGACGACCTATTCCTCGTCAGGGACGGATTACATGATTGATGTGGCGTTCTGGGGAAGGTCAAACGACATGCGCGCCAACTCCGACGGCTCTGACTGCCCGACAAAACCAACTACCTGGAGCGCCAATAGTTGCCTGCCGAAGACACAGAATATATATTTATATCCTGTTTTCCTGTTTGGCACCGGGTCCACTTTGTTGAAGGACGCTGCGATATACGGCGGGTTTAATGACTTAAACGGAAACGGGGTGCCTGATTGCATAACGGACCCGGCAGAATGCTATAGAGACTCGGATGAGGACGGCGTCATAAGGTCTGACGGATCAGACGACCCGATCACCTATTACGAGGGAGATGATGGATATAAGCTGCAGGACAGTATAAAAAATGCCCTCTCGGCGATAGTGAGGAGGACCGCTTCCGGCACTGCGGCCTCAGTGCTGGCCTCAGGAGAGGGAAGCGGAGCCAACCTGCTGCAGTCCATTTTTTATCCACGGCGGTCAATAAGCAATCAGCCTGACATCTACTGGAGCAGCACTCTGATGAACCTGTGGTACTATCTTGATAAAGGGACATCCAACAGCACCATCAGGGAGAATACCGCGGATTCCGCGGCCAATGGCGTTATGCAGCTGAACCTTGACAAAGACTATATAGTTAACTTCTTCTTTGATAGTGCTTCCCAGATGTCCAAGGCGAATCTGTATGCCGATGCAAGCCCTGTAGACGGTCTCGCCGACAGCACTACCCCTAATAAAACCGTGGATGCCTCTGATATGAAGTACCTGTGGGAGGCAGGGTTGGAACTTTGGAATACCCCTGCCGCCCAGTGCGCTTCAGGGGCAGTGCCAACGCTTGCTACGCCCTGCAGGAATATCTTTACGAACCTGACTGATACCGCTGCAACAGGCACAACCGCTTTTGCAGGGATGCAGCCTTTCGTTGCAACAGACGCGGCGCTCGCTAGTGGTTCGCCAAAAACGCTTCAGACCCTGCTCAACACTGGCCTTACAGTTGGGTCTTCTGCCGGCCAGCGGTCAGCTGCAAATAATACTATTGTTGCCAAAAATGTAATCAGCTATGTCCGGGGGATTGACGGATTCTGCTCGAATGATCAGAGCAGGGGTTGCGGTTCATTTGATTCCAATCCTACTAATTTGCCATGTGTGTCGCCGGGAATATGCAAAACTTTTGTCAAATTTACGTCTCCGGATGAGACCATTAATTACAGAAGCAGGACGACCGGCATCGACCTCTCCGACCCCAAGAACGATACGGTTTTAGATTCATATACCCTCAGGGGTGAAACCTGGTCTGAAGCTCCCAAGGTCTGGAAACTGGGGGACATTGTCAATTCTACCCAGCGCGTAGTATCATGGATACCGCAGGGTACATACAATACGACCTATAACGACACGACATATAACACATTTGTCAATTCATCATCATACAAAAGAAGGGGGATGGTGTTCGTGGGATCCAACGACGGGATGCTGCATGCCTTCAAGCTCGGCACCCTCGATCTGACTGTATCAGGGAACATCAAGGCGCAGCTTTGTGAGGACGACGGAGCTGGCGGCGGGACCGCTAATAACGGCAAGTGTGAAGCGGGTGAGACTAACAAAGGCAACCTCGGCAAAGAACGATGGGCGTTCATACCCAAAAATGCCCTGCCTTATCTGCAGTACCTGGATGATCCTAGTTACTGTCACCTCTACTATACTGATTTAACGCCCTATGTTTTTGACGCGAGTATAGAGGCCCCGGGCCAGCCCTTGTCAGGCAACTACTGGACAACTGCCAGGACTTCCAGTTCCTGGAGGACTATATTGATAGGGGGCATGAGGTTTGGCGGGGGCTGCAAGAACTCAGCAAGCACTTTTGGAGTGAAGACGCCTGCAACGGACATAGGATATTCATCGTATTATGCCCTTGACATCACGGACCCGGAAGCCCCTCAATTTTTGTGGGAATTCTCAAATCCTGCCCTCGGCTTTGCCTCGAGCGGCCCGGCTATAGTGAAAATAAAGGCAAGAAAGTCGACCGGGACGAATCCGAGTACGACTGATGGAGGCAAGGACGGCAAGTGGTTCGTTGTATTGGCCTCAGGACCTACCGGCCCGGTCGGGGCTTCTCAGTTCAAGGGATATTCGGACCAGCACCTTCAGCTCTTTGTCCTTGACCTGAAAACAGGAGGCCTGCTTACCACCATAGACACAGGGATAGCGAATGCCTTCGGCGGGTCTCTCAACAACGCGACTATTGACTATGATTTTGACTACCAGGATGATGCACTTTATATGGGTTATACAAAAGCTGAAGACACAACACCTTCCAGCACTACAATCTGGAACAAGGGCGGGGTGCTCCGCCTTATCACAAGAGAAGACCTGAACGGCTATGATGTCTCTCCGACTGCAACAGCTGCTGCTCACGGTACGGCATTGAACCCTGCAAACTGGCGTGTGTCGAAGGTGGTTGACAACATAGGCGCGGTTACCGCATCGGTTGCACATCTTGCCCACTATCCTGTTACGGGCAAAACCCCTGACAAGGCGTACCTTTATTTTGCCTCAGGCCGTTATTTTTTCCCTTCCGACGATGGCTCTACAAGGCAGCGCCTTTACGGTGTTGTCGAGCCCTGCCTGTCCAAGATAAAGGACATCACCACCGACCCTGCATTGTCGGCATTGCATTCAACGTTATGTGACGAAAACGGCGGGACGCCTTTTACCTGTTCTACTACACTCGGAGTTAAAGACCCGCCGGGAGTTACAGATGCTGACGGCAACTTTGTGTCCAAGGACCTGATCGATCCGGCAAGCTGCCTGGAGGACGCGACAGACAATTCAACTCTGACCGCTGCAACAAACGGCTGGTTTATAAATCTGGCGGACAAGCAAGGTTCCTCTTATACTGAACGGGTGATCACCGACCCGGTCGCGGCGCAGACAGGGGTTGTTTATTACACGTCTGTCTCTCCGGATTCTGATATCTGCGCCTACGGCGGCGCTTCTTATTTATGGGCCGTCAAATATGACACTGCCGCCTCAGTCAGCGATTACCTCAGTGGTATCGCCCTGGTGCAGGTCTCGACTGGCGATATTGAGCAGATCCAGATGAAAGATGCTTTTAGGCAGAGGACGCACGGTGACGGTACCCCCGATACCACGGATACTACAGACTATAAGCTGAACCGACGGACGGGCGGCATAACAGGAGTGCCGCCTACAGGGCAGGGTCTTTCGCTGGTCGTACCTCCCCAGCCGACAAACAAGATGTTGCATATAAGGCAAAAATGAAAAGCAGGGGCGTAACACTTGTAGAGCTTATAATTGTTATCTCGATCATCGGCATACTCGCTGTTGCGCTCGGTTTTTCGTATGTAGGATGGCAGGGCAGCTATAAAATAGAGAGTCAGACAAAAGAGTTGTATGCTGACCTTGTGAATGCGAGGACAAGGGCGATGACCAGAAACTGCGATTCTTTTGTGGATTTCCCTACTAATACTACGTACAGGGTCTCGGTTGATGACAGCAACGGGATTGCAAAGCCAAAGCCGATGGACGGAAGTGGCGGAGATGGTACTTTTCAGCCACAGGTAGATCCGGCTGTTGCTACAGTTAATACGGACACAACTCTGCCGACATTTCCGAAGACAGTTGCTTATTCGATTAGTCATAATATTTATGACAGTACCATTCCGGCTGCGCAACGGTACCTCACTTTTGATAACAGGGGCCTTATCTCATCACCTTTTTTGCCGGCAAACTTTACAGATGTTGCTATATGTTTATCTCCAACACCACCTTTAGATCCAATTGATTCGGATTATAATTGCATTGAAATATCTCAGGCCAGAATATTAATGGGGAAGCTGACTACCCCGATAAATACCGGAGGCACGAATTGTAATGCGACGAATTGTGTCACAAAATAAAAATCAGGGCAGCAGAGGCGTCTCGCTTGTTGAGGTGATGATCTCACTCGTCATACTCCTTATTGTTTCCATGGGCCTGATACAGGCCTCTTTGCTGAGTGTTGATGTGAATATACGGAATGAGTTGAGGGATGAGGCCGTCAGAATTGCGTCAGAGAGATGGCACGGCGAAGGGTCATTTTGAAATCTTCGCTGTACGGACGGCGTTTGTACCACAGCAACTATCCGCCAGGACCTTGTAAAAAATCCAGAACGATCACAGTTTCAAACAGCATCAGTTCCGCAGATGCATAGTCCGATCTCGACACTGTCAGCGAGCAGGTGACGGTCACGATTGATTGGAATTACCGGGAAGAGAACCTTCTTTTATGGAATAAGCCCGCAGCAGCCATAGTATAATGTCCATTGTGAGAAATAAATGAGAATCGGAATAAGACATAGTCAGAAGGGCTTCACCCTTGTGGAACTGATGGTCACGATGGTCATTTTTTTGATCGTGATTGTAATGGCCGGAAATGTTTTTTCAATCCTTCTGGGCAATTTCAAGCAACAGTCAAGGATGACAGAGAGCAATATTGAGGGCAATGTAGGGCTGCAAATGCTGCGGCGTGACATAGAACAGGCCGGGTACGGGCTGCCCTGGAACCTTAACGGCGCAACGTATACGGAAGCCGGGCAATAACAACCCCATATTCGACCCCTCCATGGACTGATCGTGACTATAATGACGGACCACCCGGTAACGCTCACGCATCCTGCCAGGGATGGCAGACGCTGGCGGGCCTTAGCAATCCGCCGGGAGCTATCAGGATTGTGCGTACAACTCGGATATGCCCTCCGGTGCAGTACTAATCCGACAAACATAATGAACAATTCCGACGTGCTTGTTCTTAAGGCCGTAAACATAGGGACAAATAACACTGTTCAGAAGTGGACATATGTTGTTAATACAGGTGCGTCGAATTATGTTTTCGGACCTATACCAGGCGCTGCTGCAGAAGAATTTGAGAATAACGAGAGGGTAATAGTAATCAGGCCTGACCAGGGGCTTAACCAGAGACTGTTGATGACCGACTCCACAGGGAAATTTTACGCAAACTTCAGGACAAGCGGGGCATATCCCTCAAAGGTTTATGACATAGCTGATTTCATTGCTGATACGTCTGTTTCCAATAACTCTGAATTTCTTCCTGCTCCGAACAGCTCTTTGACGTATATTATGTA
Organism: uncultured Nitrospira sp.; assembly: GCA_963801505.1. Lineage (GTDB taxonomy): Bacteria > Nitrospirota > Thermodesulfovibrionia > Thermodesulfovibrionales > UBA6898 > JAOUFP01. The sequence goes on along the minus strand of CAWDEY010000009.1, from coordinate 139,986 downwards.
TGGGATCAGTCCGTCAACAACAAACCCCAGAAGGCCTTTTGACAGGGCGGAGTATTATGTAAGACGACCAGCTACAGGCATGCCGTCGAAATGTGAGCAACATACCGGCGTTCTTTATAAGACAGTGCTTTCTAACAGTACAGCCGTGGCCCTAGACGGCGTCGGCGGCACTCCGAGCACGACCGAGCTTCCCCTTCTTGACTGCGTTGCCGATATGCAGATTGCTTTTGGTCTGGACACTAACAGTGACAACAAAGTTGATCTTCCTTCAGACGACATTAATACGCTGACAGCGCTGGACATCAGAAATCAACTCAGAGAGGTAAGGGTATACATAATTGCACATGAAGGATCGCTTGATACGAACTACACCTATACGAATACTGCTAAAAATCCCGATGGTACTCCCATTACAGGCTGCACAGGCGCTAATCAGGTATGCATTAATGATGTCGGCGGGTTAGGCTTAATCAAGGCTTTTACTGTCCCCAATAGAAATTACAGATGGAAGCTGTACACTATGATAATAACTCCTGCCAATTTGAGGTGATGATGAAAATCCGGAATCCAGCTAAAAAAACTATTCACTATTCACTATTCACCAATAACAAAGGTATTGCCCTGGTAATGGTACTTATCCTTTCCCTTATCTCTCTTGCGATTGTATCCGCGATGCTTTATATGCTGACGCAGGGCACCCAGATGTCCGGCTCCCAGAAATTTTATAGGACTGCGGAAGAGGCAAGCTTTGGAGGGGCCAATATAGCGGGGGCATTAATTCAGGCCAGAGGGGCCACTGTTAGTGGTGATCTCTTTGATAAACTCAGCGCGTCGATAGGAGATGCTGTGCCTAGCAGTTCCACAGGATGCACAGCTGATAAACTAGGGTTCGCAAAGTCAGCCTGGTCCTCTTGCACTAATCCTAATGACTTAACCTGGGACCCAACGAGCAATCCTGATATGATATTTGACCTCGGCAAGTATCGTGTATTTGCAAAGATAGTGGATACTGTTGCAGGCAATTCCGAGGTCAGCAACCTGGTGACCGGGGGAGGTCAGCTGGGAGGGCAAGGGACCGTTGCTGCGAATTCGGCAATGATTAGTCCGCCTCATGTCCCTTATCTGTATAGTATTGAGATCCAGGCACAGGATAAGGATAGTGATCCTTTAAATCCGCGTGAAAGGTCAGACGTTGAAGCCTTATATGCCTATTGAGAATTTTGCAAAAGTCCCAAAAACGAGATTGCCGCGCTCAACTCGCAATGACAATGGCGTCTTTGCTGTTATGCAGTTGCGTGCTATTTCAGTCAATTTCAGTCAAGGTCAGCTTGAAAAATGCCTTGTCCCGTGTTATTATTTTGACATGCTAATTAATGAATTTTCTATCGTTCAACCATGAAGGAAAAAAAGTATAAATATTCCCTGATTCTCAGGGCGACGGATGATAGGAGGCTGCAGTATATCACCGCCAGGAGACTGGGTGAGCTCTGGCCGGAGCAATCGTTTGCAGAGTGGAAAGCGAGAGTGGACAGAGGCGAAACCATCATCCTTATCCGTACCGATAGCTTAGCAGAGCTAAACAGGTTCAAGGAGAAACTTGACGAGGCCGGTGCGCTTACGGATATAGTAGAGCAGAAGTCCATCGGCGGAGCGAAGGTTTTCTAACAGGGCCGCAAGACCCGCATAACGAAGTTGTAGCGAGGTCATCAGGACCGGTCTTTATGCCTGCTGGACTTCAGAGACTCAGGTCAACACAGTCAGGGTTTTTGGCAAGGATTGCTTTTGCAGCAGAAATGTCTTTACTTATCTGACCGACCAGGACCTCGGCACTTTCGAATTTCCGTTCTTCCCGAATTTTATCGGCAAAATACACGGTCATCTCCTCGCCGTAGACGTCCTCATCGAAATCAAAGATATGCACTTCAATGGCCATGGCCTTTGCCTTAAAGGTCGGCCTCAGCCCGATATTGACGATGCCGTCGTAGTATTTGTCCCTCACCAAGAGCCCAACGGCATACACCCCGTCGCTGGGGATAATCGAATGTCTTGAGGCCAGATTGGCAGTTGGAAAGCCAAGCCCCCTGCCTCTGCCATCCCCTTTTATAACAATCCCGCAGAGCGCGTAAGGTCTGCCAAGCAGTGTTGCCGCAGGCTTAACTTCGCCATTTATCAGTAATTGACGTATCCTTGTGCTGCTTATTACCTCCCCGCCCAAGGACACCTGCTCTACCTCTCTGACAATAAACCCCAGCTCTTTCCCGAGGTCCCTGAGCATCTGTATATTTCCTTTACGGCCCTTCCCGAACCGGTAATTGTAGCCGACGAATATTTCTTTTGCGCCCAGGAGGTCAACCAGGATGTCCTTGACAAAGTCACGGGGCTCCATTGCGGAGAAATCCAGGGTGAAAGGGATCTTGACGAGTACATCTATACCGAGTTTTTCAAACAGCTGGATCTTTTCTTCGTAGATGCTTATAAGGGGAGGACATTTCTCCGGAGCCAGTATTTTAAGCGGATGCGGCCTGAAGGTAACTACCATGCTGAGGCCGCCGGATTCCTTGGCGCGAAGGATGATCTTCTTTATGAGTTCCTGATGGCCCAGATGCAGGCCGTCAAAGTTGCCGAGGGTGATAATGCTGTTGTTGAATCTTTTTTGTATTTTGCTCAAATCAGTTATCAAGATCATTTTGACCGCCTATCCTGTATCGCATTTCTCTGTAAATTGTGTTGCCAATCATTATACCTTTATCAATAAATTCAGGCCCGTATTTCTGGCCGGTTTTTGTCCTGAATGTTTCCCTGATCTTCTTTATGCCGTCCATTTTTTCAATAAAACAATTACAGAGTTTCTCAGGAGAGAGCCCTGTGGATTCTATGATCAGCCATAAGGTCACTGTAAAATTATCAGGCCCCCATCTGAACTTGTCCGCGTCATAGAGGCAATCGCTGATCAGTCTGGCCGACTCGTCATCTGAAGCCAATACTTCTTTGAAGGCCTCGTGATTTCGTATGGCCGAGACAATATAGCCCTTATAGCGTTCTTTTATTTCAAAGTCTCTCAATATGGCCGCGGCCTCTTTGCTGCCGGCTATGGTATGGTCATTCCCCGCGCGTTTTATGTCATGGAGAAGGCCCGCAATCTGGACACAAGGTATCAGTTCGCTTATGTCAGAAGCGTCCAGCCCCATTGCGCTGCCTTCTATTTGAAGTATTGCCCCGGCCTCCAGGGCCACTTTTTCACAGTGGAACAGGCCATGCGCGGGGTGCAGTTTGGACTCATCAAGGTATGTCCTGCATTTGCTGACCAGGCTGCTCGTAGAATATGATGAAAGCGACGCCTCCAGCTCTTTCCTGTGTTCCATATAAAAAGATGGTGCTCCTGCTTCAAAAGCGGCACTAAGGGCCTTTTCTTTCAATTTATGATACATTGTGATTAGCAGGAAGGGCGCTTAAGAATAAGTATTTCATGTATAATTATAATAATTTTTATATGAAACCACAAAATTTAACAACAGAGCTCACAGATAAAAAGAATTTTGATTGCCTGAAAAAAAGTCGTCATTCCCGCGCAGGCGGAAATCCAGGATGCTTAATCTCGCAAAAACAATGGATTCCCGATTAAGGACTTCGGGAATGACGGCCTTAAAAACAGACTCTAATTAGAGGAAAAGAGTAAGCTGAATGTTCAACAAGAGACTCAAGTTTTATAACCATATCCTCGACAATATAGCCGATGGCGTTTATTTTGTCTCAACAGGAAGAAGGATTGTTTACTGGAACAAAGGCGCTGAGGAAATTACCGGTTATACTGCTTCTGAGGCAGTGGGCAGGGCCTGCTATGATGAATTTCTGGAGCATGAGGATGAAAAAGGCAATAGTCTTTGCGACTCCGGCTGTCCTATAACACTTTTTTCTGAAGAAAATAAACCTGTGCAGAGGAACCTCTTTCTGAAAAAGAAGGACGGTAGCAGGCTGCTTGTCGAAGAACATATATCACCCCTCTACAAATATGGAAAATTAGAAGGGGTAATTATAACTTTCAGGGACATTTCACTTTTCACAGGTCTGAGACCTTTTCAACTGAAGGTCCATAAGCTGGAGAGGCTCATTCCCATATGCGGCTGGTGCAAGAAGATCCGTAATGACAATGATGTCTGGGAGCAACTGGAGGCCTTTCTGACAGACCAGGGGATGGGGGATTTTACCCATTCAATGTGCCCGACCTGTGCTGAGAAGATATTTTCTAAAAAAATATATATGGAAAGTTATCAGAAGATCTGCAAGGCGATAAGCGCAAGCCTGTCACTGGAAGAGGTATTGAAGCTCATTGTTACCAATGTAGTGAAGGTAATGAATGTCAAGGCAAGTCTTCTCAGGCTATTGAATAAGGAAACTAATGAGCTTGAACTTGCCGCCTACCATGGTCTGAGTCAGGGGTACGCGGACAAAGGCCCTGTGGCATATGATGCCAGCATTGATGACGCGCTGGCGGGCAAGTCTGTATCGGTATATGATATCACCGCTGATCGGAGCGCTAAATATCTCAGGGAGGCTGAAAGGGAAGGTATCAGGAGCATCCTTTCCATCCCTCTGAGGTTTAAAGACGAGGTCATTGGCGTGCTCAGGATGTATACGGCGGAGCCTACTGAATATTCAGAGGAGGACCTGAAGTTTGTGACAGCCATTGCTGAGCAGGCCGCAATCGCGATCATGAACGCGCGTGTCTTTGAAAAGAGGTTGTCCATAGAAAGAGAGTATCTTAATGTCTTTCAGGCAGTCACAAAGGCCGTCAGTTCAACACTGGATGTCAACGAAGTTATTAATATGATAGTAAGGAAACTCCCTGAGGTCATGCATCTCAGGGCTGCAACGATCAGGCTTCTGGACGATACAGGGAAAAAGCTGTGTCTTGTTGCGTCGTTTGGTTTGAGCGAAAAATACATCAACAGGGGGCCGGTGGACACAGAGGAAAATATCATCGAGGCCCTCAACGAAAAGCCTGTAGCGATCTATGACGTCTCTACTGATACCAGGCTAAGATACAGGAAAGAGGCCGAGGAAGAAGGCCTCAAGAGCATGCTCACCCTTCCTATAGTGGCCAAGGGTAAGGTGATCGGGGTCCTCAGACTCCTTACCGGATGGCCGAGAAACTTTACCAATGAAGAAATATCCTTTGCAGCGTCTCTTGCCGAGCAATGCGGGACTGCTATTGAAAACGCAAGGATGTATGAGCGCCAATACAGGGAAATCAGGTATCTGAAGACCATGGAGGAGATATCAAAGACTATAAGCTCAACTTTGGATATCCATGAAGTGCTCGACATGATTGTTAAGAAAATTCCGGCGATCATGAAAACAAAGGCCGCGACCATCAGGCTGCTTGATTCCTCGGGCAGAAAACTTGAGCTTGTCGCCGCCCACGGCCTCAGTGAAAAATATTTAAACAGGGGACCGGTCGACGCTGAAAAGAGCATCTCTTTGGCCCTGGGTGGCAAGCCCATAGATATTTATGATGTTACGACAGACTCCGGGATTGTTTACCGGGATGAGGCAAAAGAAGAGGGAATAAAAAGCATGCTGGTTGTTCCTATTGTTGTGCGTAATAAAATAATAGGTATAATAAGGCTTCTTACAGATGAGCCCCGCAATTTCAGCCAGGATGAAATAGATTTTACAGTAGCGCTGGCTGAACAGGGCGGCATGGCGATTGAAAATGCAAGGATGTATCAGAGGCTGCGTAGACAGGAACAGTAAAAAAAAGGACGTTTAAGCAAAAAAAAGGCTGTGTCTCCACAGCCTTTTTTTGCTTATCAACTGGAAAAACTAGAATCCAAACGGCTTTACAAATAGCAGGATCAGCGCAACAACCAGCGCATAGATCGCAAGGGACTCGATCATGGCGAGACCGATGATCAGAGTGGTCGTGATCTTTCCGGAGGCGCCGGGGTTCCGTGCAATACCCTCAGTTGCCCCTTTGAGACCAAGACCCTGGCCGATGCCGGTACCCAGGGCTGCGATGCCGATTGCCAGACCGCACGCAAGGGCTGCAACACCGTAGTATTTCATCTTTGCCTCATCAGGACCTGCAACAGCAGCAGCTGTTCCCTCTACCGCCGCAAATACAGAAGGGGCAAGCAGAACAACCAGAGCCAGTGTCAGAAAAACAGATGCGATAATTCTTTTCATACAATTTCTCCTTTCTTAAGGACTTTTATTTAATGTGCCTCTTCAACGGCACCAGCAAGATACAATGTAGCAAGCAGGGTGAAAACAAAGGCCTGTATTACACTGACAAGCACGCCCAGCAAGAGTATGGCGGTAGGAATGATCCACGGGGCCAGCAGGCCCAAAACTGCAAGCAGGTAGTGCTTTGCTACCATATTCCCAAAAAGCCTGACAGAAAGAGTAACAGGCCTTACGAGATGTCCGATGAACTCGATGACAAACATCAGTATCATCAGAGGCAGAGCAAATATGGAACGGATCGGACCGACGAAATGTTTGAGATATCCGAACCCGTGGACGCGGATACCATATACATGGGTCGCCAGAAAAACAGGGATCGCCATCGCAGCATTAGTATTTATGTTGCTTGTTGGAGATGTAAAACCCGGTATGAGTCCCATGAAATTGCAAACAGTAATAAAGAGGCCTATGGTTGCGATCAGCGGGAAAAAATGTCTTGCCCAGTGATGACCGATATTCTCATCGCAGAGGTTGAGTATCGCCTCGATTACAGTTTCCATGAAATTCTGGATGCCGCTGGGGACAAGCTTGATAGAACTTTTTACTAGCAATGCCACTATTATCAGGATGATAGAAGCCAGTAAAGCATATGAGACATAGTGAGGGACCTGGTGTGGATTTATAAGAATGTCCATTAAGAGTTTTTCTTCATGCATATGAGCCTCCTTAAGGAAAAATCGATGTAATATTACATATGCATATGGCAATTGTCAATAGATAATGCAAAAAGTGTAGCGAGCAAGTAAACTGTCCGTATCTGTAGCACATAAACTGTCCGGTTATACTTGGATGGCAAAAAGGAGCCATCCATGAAAAAGACAGAACTACTACAGGAGGTACGGAAGATGAGATTTGAGGAAGCATATGAAGGATGGAAAAAGGGGAGATTGACACAGGCGGAGGCGGCAAGACTGCTTGGAGTATGCGATCGCACCTACCGACGTTATCTGGTCAGATATGAGGAGCAGGGGATGGAGGGGCTTGTAGATAGGCGTTTAGGACAAATATCGCACCGTAGTGCACCAGTTGATGAGATAATAGCTCTGGCAGATTTATACAACTTTCGGTATCAGGGATTTACGGTCAAACACTTTTACAGTTGGTATCGAAGATCTCACGGCGGTATCAGAAGCTATACATGGGTAAAAAATACCCTTCAGGGCAAGAGGCTTGTGGCAAAGGATTCAAGGAAGGGAACTCACAGGAAACAGCGCCCACGAGCGCCATATATTGGTATGATGCTGCATCAGGATGGCTCCAAGCATGAGTGGGTGCCAGGGAAGTTATGGGATCTGATTGTGACGATGGATGATGCTACCAGTAAACATTACTCGATGTTCTTTGTCGGGGAAGAAGGGACTCAGAGCAGTTTTCAGGGAGTCAATGAGGTCATCGACAAACATGGAGTATTTGCCTCTTTTTATACTGATCGCGGCAGCCACTACTGGTATACACCGGAGGCTGGGAAGAAAGTGGACAAAGAAAGTCTGACTCAATTCGGTCGTGCTATGAGACAGTTAGGGATTGAGATGATTCCGGCTTATTCTCCCGAGGCACGGGGACGCTCCGAGCGCGCCTTTCGTACCCATCAGGATAGACTTGTAAAGGAACTCGCCCTTGCCGGCATCACGGAGATGAAACAGGGCAATGCCTATATCAGTGATGTTTATATGCCTGCCTATAACGATGAGTTTACTGTGTCCCCAGAGGAGTCAGCAAGCATGTTCGTGCCTTGGGCCGGGACACCTCTTCAAGACATACTCTGCGAACAGTATGAACGTACGGTCGGCAATGACAACTGCGTAAAATTCGATGCTATGACCCTTCAGATTCCCTCTGATAAATACCGATTTCACTACGTTAAAGTAAAGGTCCGAGTACATCGTTATCCAAATGGGAACCTGGCAATATTCCATGGTCACAGAAAGCTGGCTAACTTTAACTCACAAGGAAAGGAGGTCTCTAACTTAGACAAAAAAGCTGCCTGATATCAATAGCTACTAAGCGGACAGTTTATGTGCTCTATAACCGGACAATTCTATTTATTGACAACAATAAAAAACAAAAAAATAATAGGCAAAACAAAAGCTTGCATTTTGTAGTTTAAAAGTGTATTAATAACTGGAATTATTAGAAGATTTATTTCATAATACTTGCAACACTAAAACAGCAAATGGAAAGAAATGAAAAAAGATTTGACTGAAGAAGAAAAAAAGACTATGCCTCTGTATCCGATCGGTATTGTCGCGGAGTTGATCGGGACCACAGATCAGACTTTGAGGCTTTATGAAAAGCACGGATTGATTAAGCCTGCCAGGCGGAATAAAAACAGATATTATTCGGAAAATGACATAAAATGGATCAGGTGCCTCAGAGACCTTATCCATAACAAGAAAATTAGTATAGAGGGCATAAAAAAACTGCTTGATTATGCACCCTGCTGGGACATTACCCAGTGTCCGGAACAGCGCAGAAGCAAATGTTCTGCTTATATAGATCATACCAAGCCCTGCTGGGAATTAAACAGGACCATATGCAATACCGAGTCTGGAAGATTATGCGAGGATTGCATAGTCTACATATCAAAAAAATTGCCGGCGAAACCTTTCAGGAAATAATCCGGAGTAATCCAGCGAATCCTTTCCTTTTATTGTCATTCCCGCAGTTCTTAAGCGGGAATCCATGTTTTTTCAATATGTTCTGGATCCCCGGGTCAAGCCCGAGGATGACAGACTTTGAATTCAGGACAGCACTGAAGAGGACTGACTGCACTACATTAGCGATTAAGACAGGAGTTCCGAGTGTATGTATGACGCTCAGTCGAAGTTGAACTGCGACGGGTCCTTTATCTCCCATACCTTCTGCAATGATTCAGACGGGGCGAGTTCTTTAGGCTGCGTCCCTTCCTTGAAATATTCCTTAAGTCCTGAGCCATCACGTGAAAGCAGGCCTGTTGCGGGATCGATAAAATAACTCACTATGCCTTCGGGGTCAGAAAAGTTTTCCGCTTCTCCCTTTAGAGCGTTATTCATAAAAGAGACCCATATCGGGGATGCCGCGCGCGCCCCTGTTTCCTGGGAGCCCAGTGATTTTAAATTATCAAAGCCAACCCATACAGATGCTACAAGATTGGGGCTATAGCCCACAAACCAGGCGTCCTTGTAATCGTTGGTGGTTCCGGTTTTACCTGCAACCGGCCTGCCTAAAGCCCTGGCACGCCATCCTGTACCGTATTTCACAACATCCTCCATCATTGAGGTTATGAGAAAGGCTGTCTGAGGGCTTATGACCTGTACAGGATTTGGATCGGAGCTTTCCACAATCCTGCCCTGACGGTCGGATATATATTTAATATAAACCGGATTGGTCTTCATCCCATTGCTTGCAAATACGTTATATACCATCGCCAATTCAAGAGGTGTAATGCTGAATGACCCGAGCGCCACACTGAGATTTCTTGGCATATCACCATAAAATCCAATGGCCCTTGTAAAGTTGGTCAGGGCATCGATGCCCATTGCATCTACAAGTCTTACTGTAACAACGTTTCTCGAATAGGTAAGGGCTTCCCTTAACCGCGTAGGGCCGTAAAACTTATGGTCTGCATTCTCCGGACTCCATTCTTTTCCAATGCCGCCGGGATAAGTTATGGGCTCATCGTTTATAATGCTTGCGGGTGTGAAGCCATTGTCCATGGCAGCGGCGTAAATGACCGGTTTGAATGAAGAACCAGGCTGCCGTTTTGCATACAACACCCTGTTAAAGTCGCTTTTGGAAAAGTCGTAGCCTCCCACCATGGCCCTGATAAATCCTGTATAGGGCTCGACGGCAACGAGCGCGCCCTCGGCCTCCGGTTCCTGTTCAAGGGAAAGCTGCAAGGTCTGTTTCTGGATACTTTTTATGCTTACTTTTACAATATCACCTGGCTTCAATATACTGGTCAGGTCGAAGTTTTTTATAAACTTTGCCGTGCCTTGTCTGGGGTCCAGCACCTTTGCCGCCCATTTTGCATCATTGAGCAAAAGCCTGCCGACGACCCCCCTCGTCTTTATCAGGGCTTCTTTGGCATTGACCTTCAGAACAACTCCTGGATAAATGTCCCCGGGAGATATTGCTACAGTTGTCGAGAGTTCTTTGCTTTTCAGTTCACTGTCAATATCAATGTCCTTCCTGTGTTCTATTGGACCACGCCATCCTCTCCTCTTATCAACGTCTCTGAGGCCTGCCTGGACGGCGTTCACCGCGGCTTCCTGCATGGCCCTGTTGAGAGTGGTATATACTTTGAGGCCGCTTCGGTAAACAGTATCTTCTCCGTATTTTTCTTCCAGATATTTCCTGATGTATTCCGTAAAATAGCCGTTGAACTCAGAGCTTTTTTTGAGACTCGAGAGATTCAGGGGCTGTCTGTAGGTGTTCTCCTTTTCTTTCTTGCTGATATATCCTTCTTCTGCCATGCGGGAAAGTACCGTGAACTGTCTTTCTTTGGCCTTTGTCAGATTGTTAAAAGGCGAATATGAGGAAGGGGCCTTTACAAGGCCTGCGATCAAAGATGCCTCGGCCAGATTGAGCTGTTTCGCTGACTTGCCGAAATATTTTTTTGACGCCATTTCAATGCCGTATGCGCCGTGGCCAAAATAAACCTTATTGAGGTACAATTCAAGGATTTCTTTCTTTGTGAGGTTTTTTTCGATCTTTATCGCGAGGGCTACTTCCATTATTTTTCTTTTGATTGTTTTCTCCGGGGACAAAAAAACCACCTTTGCAAGCTGCTGGGTTATGGTGCTGCCGCCTTCTCTGAGGCTTGCGTGGATGATGTCTTTTGAGATGGCCCTTGCAATGCCGATATAATCTATGCCCTTATGTGTCCAGAACCGTGAATCTTCTACAGCGACAAGTGCGTTGACCATATTTTTAGGGATGGAATCGATCGGGACGAATATGCCTTTTTCGATTTTCAGCTCCCCGATAAGGACATCGTCGTCAGAATAAATTTTTGTCCCGCCGGAAGGGTTATATTTTTTCAGTTCCTCTATGGAGGGAATACTTTTGGAGACGGCAATATAGCCACCTGCTATACCGCCAAACAGGACAGATAGGAGGATAAGGACAATGATAAACTTAAGTTTCATATATAAAAATTATAACTTTGTTTTCAAATAACTGTCAAAAGAGGCTCCTGTAAAAGTTTTACCACAGAGTTCACAGAGAGAGAATAAGGGCACTGAAAAAATAATTATGCCGATACTGACGGCCTCGTAAAAAAGACCTTTTTAACCACAGAGATAAAAGAGGACTCAGAGAAAAGCCTCATTTTATGATGCATTGACTCAGTGTTCTCTGTGTACTCTGTGGTGAAAGTAGTTGTGTCATTATGGTATCAGTAGAGCAGATTCATGATAAAATTCATTGTCCCGCCAACAAGCAGGGCAAAAATTGTGATAAGGGAGAACATCGATAATGCTGTTTTGAGCCCCCGTTCTTTTATGATCATGAAAAAACTCGCGAGACAGGGGACGAACAGGGTAAGTGTTATGATGCTTACCGTGATCTGGTTTTCATTTAGAAGTCCCTTTTTGGCAAGATCAAAGATGCCGGCTGCGCCGTAGTCTCTCCTTAAAAAGCCCATAAGGAAAATTCCTGTTGCCCTCTCAGGCAGTCCCAGAAGGGTGACAATAACAGGCGCGGAGATTTTTTCGAGCCATTCCAGGGAATGTGTTTTGTCCAGGAGAAACAATATCGAAGTCCCCAGAAGAAACAGCGGTACAGCCTCTTTTAGATACCACTCAATCCTGTTGACTGTTTTCATTAGTATGTTCCCTATACGTGGGACCCTGATAGGAGGCAGTTCAAGGAAAAAATCAGCCTTTTCTCCAGGGACTATCTTTGCTGCGATTGTGCCTGCCAGTAGCAGGACAAAAAGCACGGTGCCAAACCACCAGAGAGCGATTCGTGGAGGATATGATCCGAGCATGCCCATTATGACCCCGAGCTGAGCAGAACAGGGGATGGCAAGCGCTATGAGGAACGTTGCGATAATACGCTCCCTTTTTGTCTCGAGGATCCTGGTCGTCATGGTTGCCATAGTTCCACAGCCAAGTCCCAGAACCATCGGCAGGACCGCCTTGCCGTTGAGACCTATTTTTGAAAACAGACTGTTGCTTAAGACAGCGATCCTGGGCAGATACCCGCTGTCTTCGAGAAATCCGAAGGCGATAAAGAACGTAGCGGTTATAGGCATGATGATTGCGACGGCATAGGTCAATGCCATGGTAAAGAGACCATATTTACCGACCAGAAAATCCTGGATAAAAACAAAGGGGACTATATATTTCACCCCTTTGATAATACCTGGGCTGAGATATTCACCGAAGATCACCTTTTCAAAGAAATCCACCAGTGTGCCGGCGCCGAATTTGCCGACGAATTCATAGAAACAAAAAAGCACAATAAGCAACGAAAAAATGCCCCAGAAAGGGTGCATGGTCCATTTGCCGACCCATCTTAAAATGTGCCCTGCCTCCAGACCAGTCTTCTTTACAACTGCCTGAACTATGTCGTCCGCGAAGGTTATTCTTTTTTTCGATAAAATAGTTGCAGGAGGTTCCTTCAGTACTATCTGGGCTTTATCAATTATGTCCTCGATCTTATCTATTGTTTCAGTGTCGAGATGTGCGACACCCCAACTCTTCAGACTCGTGTCACCTGCAAGCAGCATCAATGCTATGGATCTCCTGGCAATATTGGCCTGGGGCAGCAAAGAGGAGATTTCATCGACGAAACGTTCAATTTGCTCTCCGTAATTCAATGTAATTTCAGGTTTTTTAGTCAGCAGCAGAGAATCCCTTAATCTGGATATTCCTTTTCTTTGGGGGGCCACTGTTTCGATGACCCGGATTCCGAGCATGGTTTCCAATTTTTTGCAGTCTGTCTCGATTCCTCTGGCCTTTGCTTCGTCTTCCATATTCAGAACTAGTATGCAGGGGAGTTCCATCTCTGCCAGTTGTATAAGAAGCATCAAGGCCCTTTTGAGGTTCTTTGAATCAGCCACCAGGACCACATTTTCGTTTTTTTCTCCTAAAAGTATGTCTCTTGTTACCCGCTCATCCTCGCTCATTGGGATAAAGCTGTTCACCCCCGGTGAGTCTATGAGGAGAAATTTTTTGCCGCCAAGCTCTATGTTGCCGGAGGAGACTTCTACTGTTGTGCCAGGGTAGTTTGAAACAGTTGCGTACTGTCCTGTAAGTAGTCCGAATATCACACTCTTTCCAACATTGGGATTGCCTGCAAGCACAATCCTGCTGTACTTCTTTTTGTTTTCAGCTGTTATTTTCTTTTTTTGCATTCAGCGCAATGACCTCGTATTTCCAAAGTATGACTTTTACCGTCAAAATTATTTGCATGACAGATTTCTTTCTGCAGATTTTCGAGTTTTTCCGAATAAAATTCTGTAATACTGCCGCACAAATCGCATATCATATGATCATGATGGGTATGTCCAAAGGTATGTTCATAGACATTGCCCTTTTCTGTCCTTGTGACTTTTTCTACCAGTCCGCTTTCAACAAGGAGATTCAGGGTCCTGTATACAGATGCACGCGAGGCCTTTGAACTTGAATCTTTTATCCTCAGGTACAGATGTTCGGGGTCAAAATGACCATGGAACGAAAAAACTTCCTTGAGCACAGCTGTGCGTTCTTTTGTAAGTTTAAGCCCCTTTTCTCCAAGAAAGTTTTGAAAAATCTTGTTTTCCATGAGTTATTCTAATTGAAATTGAGATTAAATATCAATTGAATTGTTTAGAAATTTGATAACTTATTGCAGCGTTGATTGAAGAGTCTGTAGGTCGCTTTAGTGAATCGGAGAAGGATCTGTAACGCCTGCCTCGCCTCCCCTTATCTTACTGAACTAACAGATCCCACTCTCAGAGTCAACCTGAGAGGGTTACGGAAACTTGAACTGGATAGGCAGCAATGCTTCGAAGACCTTTAAAGACAGGGATATTTGTGAGTTTTTAGCTGTATTGCAAATTTTGCTTTTAATTTGGTTTTGTGCTATTTTTAAACCTTAATTAACAGCTGCTTATATAATAAGCTTTGAATTTATGTAACTATTCAGGTGAATAGTCTGTAGGTATTTAGGTCTGCAAGCCTTGCTTCGTCTTCGGCAGGCCTAACAGTCTACAGTCTAAACAACCTGAGTAGTTATAAATTTATTGAAGAACAGTTCATGTTCTTATCGTTACGAAATCTTTTTGGAGGTAATATGGTCAAAAAAATAGTCCTTGCATATTCAGGAGGGCTTGATACCTCTGTGGCTATAGAATGGCTGAAGGAGACGTATAAGGCCGAGGTAATAGCCTTCTGCGCTGACCTTGGACAGGGTGAAGACCTGAAAAAAGTACGACAGAAGGCTTTAAAAACAGGGGCTTCCAAGGTATATGTTGAAGATCTCAGGGAAGAATTTGTCAAGGAGTATATCTTCCCCATGCTCCGCGGCAATGCTGTCTATGAAAGCTTCTACCTGCTGGGCACGTCCATAGCGAGACCGCTGATAGCCAAAAAGCAGATTGAAATCGCCTTGAAGGAAAAGGCGGATGCTGTGGCACATGGGTCCACAGGAAAAGGGAATGACCAGATTCGGTTTGAGCTGACCTATTATGCGCTTAAACCTGATATAAAAGTAATAGCTCCCTGGAGGGAGTGGTCCTTTGATTCACGAGAATCTTTAATTGAGTATTCTCATGAACATGGTATACCTGTGACAGCAACAAAGGCAAAGCCATACAGCACAGACAGGAACCTTCTCCATATAAGCTATGAAGGAGGGATACTCGAAGACCCGTGGGCTGAGCCTCCAAGTGATATGTATACCATGATAGCGCCTCTTGAGAAGACCCCTGACAAGGCCGAATATGTCGAGATAGCATTTGAAAAAGGTGACCCTGTAAGCATCAACGGCAAAAAGATGACACCGGCGAAGCTACTTAAAAAACTGAACGAGACAGGCGGCAGGCATGGCATAGGCAGGGTGGACATTGTAGAGAACAGGTATGTAGGCATCAAGTCTAGGGGGGTATATGAGACCCCGGGTGGCACCATATTGCATATTGCCAGAAGGGCAGTGCAATCGATCACACTTGACAGGGAAGTGACACACCTGCAGGATTTGCTTATGCCGAAGTACGCTGAACTTGTATACAACGGCTACTGGTTTGCGCCTGAGCGTATCGCCCTTCAAAAGATGATAGATGAAATCCAGAAGGATGTTACCGGAACAGTGCGGCTGAAACTCTATAAGGGAAACTGCCTGACTGTCGGCAGAAAGGCCCCCAGGTCCTTATATAATCCGAAACTTGCGACCTTTGAGGCCGAGAGCGTATATAACCAAAAAGACGCTGAAGGATTTATCAAGCTCAATGCATTGAGATTAAAGGCCAACAGGTCCCTCAGGGAAAGGGATGTCTGATATAAGGTACTGGATCGGCCTGTCGATGGTGCATGACATAGGGCCGGTTACAAGCAGAAAATTGCTTGCCTCCTTCGGAAACCCGGAAGACATTTTCAAGGCGGACACGGACCGCCTGATGTCAGTGAAGGGGATAAGCAGGGAGCGCGTTGAGAATATCAGGAAATTCAGCCAATGGGATGAGGTAGAAAAACACCTTGGAGTAATGGAAAAAAATGGGATAGAGGCCGTCCCTTATCAGGATGCCTGTTATCCTGAAGTACTGAAAAATGTTGAAGATGCTCCGGTAGTATTATATATGAAGGGAAAATATCATCCTGATGACAGGTTTGCCATCGGGGTGGTCGGTTCGCGTAAACATACTGCCTATGGCGAGGCTGTAACGCAGCGTATTGCAGGAGAACTCTCTGCTGCCGGCTTTACAGTAGTCAGCGGGCTGGCACGCGGCATAGACACCCTGTCCCATAAAAGCGCACTTGCCGCAGGGGGAAGGACTATCGCAGTGCTGGGCTCGGGCCCGGATGTCTGCTATCCTGCAGAGAACAGAGGGCTAGCAGAGCGGATCGCATACTCAGGCAGCGTGATAAGCGAGTTTCTTCCAGGAACTCTGCCGAACAAGGAAAACTTTCCCCGCAGAAACCGGTTGATAAGCGGGCTTTCCCTGGGTATCCTTGTTGTGGAGGCAACAGACAACAGCGGTTCACTGATTACAGCAGGTTATGCCCTTGAACAAAACAAAGAGGTGTTTGCCGTCCCCGGCAATATTACTTCCCGTAATTCAGAGGGGACAAACAAATTGATAAAACAGGGAGCAAAAATTGTACTGAAAACCGACGATATTATAGAGGAGCTTGCACCGGTGCTTAAGGGATATATCAGGATAAAGCAAAAAGAGTGTTCTCTCCTGATAGGGGAAGAAAGCAGTCTGTGCACCGTGCTTTCCAGGGAGCCCAAGCACGTAGACCTGATATCCAGAGAGAGCGGCCTGTCTGTAAATCAGTTGCTCAACCTGCTTCTTTCCCTTGAGCTCAAAGGGATTGTGAAACAGGCCAGCGGCAAGAGATTTTATATTGCATGAGGTGGAAATTTTGTCAAAGAAACTATTAAAGATTTTAAAGATGATCTCCAGGGACCTAAAAGACAGGGAATTTGTTTCAGACGAGACACTGGAAGGGCCGGATTATGATGAAACTGATATCATGGATATTGGAGAGGAACTGGAAAATCTTGAGCTTTATGATTATCTCGAAGATGATGAGCTTGACATTTTAAGGGGACTTATTGCTTATATATTAATGAAAGACAGTTCGCGTGAGAAAGAGGAAATATTTTCATTAATCTTTGCCGGAGGAAGAAGGATCGTATGGAATTAGTAACTAAAGAAAACGACGGGAAGGGGGTATAAAATGAAATCACTGGTAATTGTCGAGTCCCCTGCCAAGGCCAAAACTATCAGCAAAATCCTGGGTAAGGACTTTACTGTCAAGGCCTCAGTCGGGCATATAAAAGACCTGCCCGTAAAGGAAATGGGCATTGAGATAGAAAATAACTTTACCCCGAATTATATTGTTATCCCGGGGAAAGAGAAGATAATCAAAGAACTGAAAAAAGCTGCGAAAGACGCAGAGGAGATTTTCATAGCCCCTGACCCTGACAGGGAAGGCGAGGCCATTGCCTGGCATATCGCTGATGAGGTCAAAGGCAAGGCAAAGAAGATCTACAGGATAAAATTCAATGAGATAACAAAGTCCGCGGTGCTCGAAGCCATGAAGAACCCCGGCCAGATAGATATGCAAAAGGTCGATGCCCAGCAGGCCAGAAGGGTACTCGACAGGCTTGTAGGTTATGAATTAAGCCCGCTTTTATGGAGGAAGGTCAGAAAGGGTTTGAGTGCTGGAAGGGTGCAGTCAGTAGCAGTAAGGCTGGTTGTGGAGAGGGAGCGTCAGGTTGAGGCGTTCAAGCAGGAGGAGTACTGGTCTATAAACGCTGAATTTGAGGGATCAAAGAAACCGCAGTTCTGGGCAAAGCTGTTTAAGTTCAATGATCAGAAGGTTGACATAAATAATGCTGAGGGCGCCAATGCTGCTGTCGTAAATTTAAAGGACGGAAGTTACCTGCTGACGAAGATTGACCGCAAGAAAAGAAGACGTATGCCTTCTCCGCCTTTTATTACGAGCACCCTTCAGCAGGAGGCCTCGAGAAAATTACGCTTTACCGCCAAAAAGACAATGATGATGGCCCAGCAGCTCTATGAAGGCATAGAACTCGGGGAAGAGGGTTCTGTCGGACTGATAACATATATGAGGACTGATTCCAACAGGCTTGCGGCAGAGGCCCAGCAGGCTGCAAGAGAGTTCATAGAAAAAACATATGGTAAGGATTATGTCCCTGAAAAACCGCCGGTCTATAAGAGCAAGGCCTCGGCCCAGGAGGCCCATGAGGCCATAAGGCCCACCTATCTGGACCATAGCCCTGAGGCGATAAAACATTATCTGAGCAAGGACCAGCACTCCCTGTATAAGCTCATCTGGAACCGTTTCATCTCAAGCCAGATGTCGCCTGCCGAAATTGAGCAGACCACCTTCGAGATATCCTGTGACGCTGACAGCTGCAAGGGAGATGCTGTTTTTAAAGCCTCCGGCAGCGTTGTGAAGTTCCAGGGTTTCATGGCCCTCTATACTGAGGGAACTGATGAGATCCTGGATGAAAATGAGGCCCTCCTGCCTTCATTAAAAGAAGGGGAGAAGCTCAGGCTTTTACAGATTGAACCAAAGCAGCATTTTACACAGCCTCCACCGCGCTACACAGAAGCGACGCTTGTAAAGGCACTGGAAGAAAAAGGCATCGGCAGACCCAGCACCTATGCTGCTATCATGTCAACAATACAGGACAGAAAATATGTGCAGAAAACTGACGGGAAGTTCGCGCCTACAGAACTCGGTGTTGTAGTCAATGATCTGCTTGTGGAAAGGTTTGCGGAGCTTATGGACATCGGTTTTACTGCCAGCATGGAAGAGAACCTTGACCATATAGAAGACGGCAAAAAGAAATGGGTCAAGGTGGTCAAGGACTTTTACGTTCCTTTTCATGAGAAGCTGACTGAGGCCCTGGCTATAAAGGGAAAGGTAAAACCCCTTGATATTGAAACAGAGTCTGCCTGCGAAAAATGCGGCAAGCCTATGGTAATTCGCTGGGGAAGACACGGCCGGTTTATGGCCTGCACAGGATTCCCTGAATGCAAAAACGCCAAACCTCTGGAGGGTGAAGCCCAGCCTGCAGAGGCCGTTGCTACGGATGAGAAATGTCCCAAGTGTGAATCTCCGATGGTCCTGAAGTCCGGCAGGTTCGGAAAATTTCTTGCCTGTACAAAATATCCGGAGTGCAAGACAACCAAACCTCTGGCAACCGGGGTCAAGTGCCCTGAAGACAACGGAGATATCGTGGAGAGGAGATCCAAGAGAGGCAAATCCTTCTGGAGTTGCAGTAATTACCCGGATTGCAAATTCGCGACCTGGAACAAGCCCGTGCCCAAGCCATGTCCGAAATGCGGAGCTGCGTTCATGGTCGAAAAATGGGACAAGGCAGGAAATGTCTCATACTCCTGCCTCAACAAGGAATGCAATCACAAGGAAGAAGTGAAAAGGGAAGAGACTGCTTCAGCGGACTGAGCTTTTCCGATTATGAAGGAAACCATAAGTAATGGTGATTCATTTAGAAAATCTCCCCTTACCCCTCTTTGCCAAAGAGGGGAATTATTCCTCCCTTTGGTAAAGGGAGGTTAGGAGGGATTTAAAAAACTTTCCGATTACTTATGAGCTTATCAATATGACAAGACCTTTTATCATCGGTGTCGGCGGGACATCCAGCAATTCCGGCAAGACAACCACCGCGGTTTTACTTTTGAGGCATCTCGCAGCAGGCAAAGGACAACAGTCGACGGACGGAAGCGGAGAGGATACCGATAACGGTCTCTCCACTCTCACCAATCCAAAGAGCGGTGGTCCCGGGAAATGGGGGGCCATTAAATATACAAAAACAGAACTCTACGCCTCTCTTGTTGATGATAAGACGCTCCTTTACAGAAAAGACAAGGATACAGGTAAATTTATCGATGCAGGCGCTGAAGATGTAATATGGGTCAAATCTCCGCCACAGGACTTGAAAGATTTGCTTCCAGTGGCGCTTGGCAGGCTTTCTTCTCTGGATGGACTTGTTGTCGAGGGCAACAGTGCGATTGAGTTTTTAAAGCCTGATATTGTAATATTCATGATAGGAAAGAACAAAGAGTGCTGGAAAACAGGCTTTGAGGAGATTGTCAGCAAAGCTGACATTATCATATATGAAAATGAATCCGGCCTCCCGAAGATCTCAAAAACAAAAAGGCTTTTTTGCAGTGATGGGTCCGGCATCAAGGAGATCCAGATTTTTTTAAAATTAATCTCTGATCTGATATATGAAAGAAAAACTGAGACAGGAAATAATGAAAAAGGCTGTTGATAGAAAACTGCCCTGCGCTGCTGCGAGGAAGATAGCAGAGGACCTCGGTGTCCCCTATCCGGAGGTAGGCGCTGCTGCAGACGAACTCGGAGTAAAGATCAAAGACTGTCAGCTCGGCTGCTTCTGATGGAGATAATGCTTTTTGAACTCGCGCTGACGTGTTATTTTGCCGCGATGATCGTCTGCATCATGGAGCTTTTCAAGGGCACCAAGACCACCTCAAGGATAATGCTGAGTCTTGTTGTTGTTGGTTTTGCTTTTCACACAGCCAATATTATTGCCAGGTATGTTCTTTCAGGACATATCCCCATAGCGAACCTGCACGAGGCCTCTTCCTTTTTTTCCTGGTGCATAGTCCTGCTCTTCTTCTATCTGGAATACAGGTATAAACTTGGCCTTTTGGGCGCCTTTATCATGCCTGTTGTTTTTATTGTAATGCTTTCTTCTTCTCTCCTGCCACGGAAAATTGAGCCACTCAGCCCAGTCCTTCAAAGCTACTGGCTTGGCATACATACTGTGTTTGCCTTTATCGGCGATGCGGCCTTTGCCATGGCCTTTGGAATAGGCCTTATGTATCTGATACAGGAACACTATGTAAAGTCAAAGCATATCGGCGGGCTTTTCAGGCGGCTGCCCAGCCTACAGATACTCGATGAGATTAATTACCGGCTGATCACGATAGGGTTCCCATTCCTCACCCTTGCTATTATAACCGGCGCCATATGGGCTGAAAGCGCATGGGGCAGTTACTGGAGATGGGACCCCAAGGAAGTCTGGTCGTTAATAACATGGTTTATCTACGCGCTGGTACTGCACGTAAGGCTTACTGTCGGCTGGAGAGGGAAACGGGCAGCGATACTTTCCATTATAGGCTTCTGTGTTGTTCTTTTTACTTTCTTCGGCGTTAATCTGCTGCTCAAAGGATTGCATTCATTCTAATGAAGACAGTAGTTATTGGCCTGAATCATAAAACAGCCGACGTTGACCTCAGGGAAAAACTGGCTTTCAACGGACCGAAGCTTGAAGAGGGCCTCCGCCAGATCAGGGCACTCCCCGAGATAAGGGAAACTCTTATTATTTCTACCTGTAACAGGGTAGAGATCTATTTAACGGTTAAAGATGTCGGTAAGGCATTCGAAGCAGTAAAGGATTTTTTTGTCCGGTTTTTTGAGATCAGGAAAGAGTCTCTGGATAACGCGCTGTACCTCTATGATGATATGGAGGCTGTGAGGCATATCTTCAGGGTCTCCTCAAGCCTCGATTCAATGGTGGTGGGAGAGCCGCAGATACTCGGTCAGCTAAAGGACGCCTTTGAATTCGCGCTCGAGAGGAAAACCACAGGGGTCCTTTTAAACAGACTCTTGAAAAAATCCATCTCAGTAGCCAAGAGGATAAGGACCGAGACGAAAATAGCTGAAAATGCCGTGTCCATAAGCTTTGCAGCTGTCGAGCTTGCCAGAAAGATCTTTGACGACCTTCCTGAAAAATCTATTATGCTCCTGGGTGCCGGGGAGATGGCAGAGCTTGCTGCCAAACATATGATGAACAACGGCGTGAAAAATATTGTTATTGCCAACAGGACTTATGAGACCGGCTGCAATCTTGCGAAGGAATTCAATGGCAGGGCGATAAAGTTCGAGGAATACCTGGATGAACTAGCTCATATGGATATCCTCATCTGTTCAACAGGCGCTCAGAAATACGTTCTGATGAAAGACCAGATGCATAAGGTGATGAAAGAGCGGAAGAACAGACCGGTGTTTCTTATTGATATTTCCGTACCCAGGAATATAGACCCTGAGATAAACGACCTTGATAATGTTTACCTGTATGATGTCGATGACCTTAAGGGGGTTGTGGATACTAATATCCTTGAAAGGCAGAAAGAGGCGAAAAAGGCCGAAGAGATTATTGAAGAGGAGATCGAGACTTTCAATAGATGGCTGTCCTCTCTTGATTCAGTCCCTGTGGTGATAGCCCTGAGGGAAAAGGCCGAGGCGATCAAAAAAGAAGAGGTAGAAAAGCTTCTGAACCGTCTCCCTGAAATCGGCGAAAAAGAGAAAAAAGCGATAGAAGGATTGGCCAGTTCGATTATCAACAAGCTTATCCACGCGCCGACCGTTGCCCTGAGAGAAGACTCTGAAGACAGGGACATCATGATAGCCACCATAAAAAGACTATACGGACTAAATGGAGAAGATGATGACAAAAAATAAAGTTGTTATAGGAACAAGGGCCAGCAAACTTGCTCTTTGGCAGGCTGAATGGGTCAAGGCTGAACTGGAGAGGATGAACCCCGGGCTCCAGGTTGAATTAAACAAGATAAAGACTACAGGAGACAAGATTCTGGATGTCCCTCTTGCGAAGGTCGGGGGTAAAGGTCTTTTTGTGAAAGAAATCGAAGAGGCCTTGCTCAGGGGAGAGGCCGACCTTGCCGTACACAGCATGAAGGACGTGCCGACCGAATTTCCTCAGGGGCTTCACCTTGCTGTGATCTGCGAGAGGGAAGACCCCAGAGATGCGTTTATTGCACCTCTGGAGGGTACAAAGTTCAAGGTCCAAAGCTTCGCGGACCTGCCGGATGGCGCGAGCTTGGGGACCAGCAGTCTGCGCAGATCATCTCAGCTGCTGAGCATACGGCCTGATCTTAAAATAGTCCAGCTCAGAGGCAACCTTGAGACCCGCTTCAGAAAGCTTGATGAAGGACAGTTTGATGCTATGATACTTGCCGCTGCCGGGGTAAAGAGACTGGGATGGCAGCACCGTATAACCGAGATCATAGATCCCTCTGTCAGCCTTCCTGCTATTGGTCAGGGCGCTATCGGGATCGAATGCAGGACTGATGATGAAGCTATCAACTCGCTTATCGCCCCATTAAACTATAAAGAGACGTCCATTTGCGTTAGGGCCGAGCGTGCTCTTCTTAAAAGGCTCCAAGGCGGCTGTCAGGTCCCTATTGCAGCACATGCTGTGATCAAGGCCGGCAGGCTGGTCATGGACGGACTTGTGGGAAGCGTTACTGGCGACCGGATCGTAAAGGAGCACCTTGAAGGGAATATTGAGGATGCCGAGACAATCGGAATCACGCTTGGCGAAAAACTGCTTTCAATGGGTGCCGACAAAATTCTTGCCGAGGTCTATGGCAGCGAGGTCAGACCTGTAGACGCGCCGTAGCTTACTGCGACCGTTAGCCGCCAGCGTTTGGCCGGAAAAGCTTAATCTGCAGTTATCTCTCCAATGATCGCCTTTGTCTTTGTCTAGTTGCTTCATCTATCATCCTGAAAAAAGCAGAATCCACAGAGACACAGAGATCACAGAGTAAAATCAAGAAGTTACGGGCAGGGTAGGGGCGACCAAATTGGTCAGTCCCCTATTTGCCTCAAACCCGCGGTTTCTCAGCGTCTCTGTGCCTCCGTGGTGAATGAACTGCCGTTTTTAGGATCATGTCTGCCCAGGCAGTTTGCCAAAATGATCTTGTCAGCTCAAATTCACCGGGCATATAATTTAAAAAAATTCTATGATTTATGGCATTTCAGGCATTCGAATTTTGGAGGATGTCCAGGTTTTAACTGATGGCGTTGCCCAGGGCCGTGGCAATCGGCACAGGTTGAGTTGCTGTTTATGGCTGCATGGACTTTGTCCTTAGGAAGAGGGGGATATTTGCCTGAGGACAGTAAGAAGAGAAGCCCGAGTAACACAAGTGCAAACATGATAAATCCAAGGATGGTTTTCATTGCTCTATACTAGCATATTCCGAAACTACTCAGGAGTTTAGACTGCAGACTGTCCGCCTTTGTGCGGACAGTCTATCCCCAATCAGCTACATAATCATTTTTCAGGATGCTATTGTCATTGATCAGTTTTGTCCGCAGCAATCAGGGCCTGCAGGCATATTGCGTCTTTAGCTGAGATGTTTGTTGACGAGCTTTGTCATCTCAAACATCGAGACCTTGCTCTTTCCCCCAAACACAGCCTTCAGGTTTTCATCAGCATTGATATCTCTTTTGTTTACGCTGTCCTGAAGTTTGTTCTTCTTGATGTATTCCCACAATTTTTTGGTCACTTCTGTCCTGGGCATTGGTTTGCTACCTACGATCTTGGCAAGGGCATCGCTGATCTGCATGGGCTTCATAAAAGCAGGGTTCGGCGCTCTTTTTACTTTTTTGACAACTGCCTTCTTTACTGCAGCCACTTTTTTAACCACGTTCTTTTCAGCAGCCTTTGCCTTAGCGACCACTTTTTTGACCACGTTCTTTTCAGCAGCCTTTGCCTTAGCCACTACCTTTTTGACGACCTTCTTTGTTGCCATTTGTTCCCTCCTTGATATATTTAGCATCTTCATGATGCCGCAGAGCTAATAGTGAACTTTCAAAATCCTATCAAAGAGAGAGAACGTTGTCAATAAACTTTTATCAATGGTTACTAGATAGGCATAGAAGGGATGGGGCGGATCGCAGCTGCAGTTAAAAGTTATTTGGGGAACCCTGATGCAGAGCTGTGATTAAAAAAGCCCCGGATGAACGCTCATTCGGGGCTTTTAGAAACTCAGGGCCTTACGGCTTATTTGTTGTTAACTATGTCTTTGAAGGTCTTTCCTGCAGAGAACTTAGGCAGTTTAGCGGCCGCAATCTTGATGGTCTCTCCTGTCCTGGGGTTTCTGCCCTTTCTTGCCTTCCTCTTTGACTGGGAGAAAGTGCCGAAGCCAACAAGGGAAACCTTGTCGCCCTTCTTTACTGCCTTTGTGATAGCCTCGATGGCGCCGTCGAGCGCCTTCCCGGCAGCGGCCTTTGAAATTTCGGCTGCGCCTGCCATTTTGTCGATCAGTTCTGCTTTTGTCATTTGTTACCTCCTATGAAAGATTGCCCTGAAAATCAGAGCCATGTTCTCTGCTTTGTTTGGCCAGCCTGCTTTACTTTGTTCCCAACTCAGTGTGTTTCCCGCAGCAGTCTGAGTCAATAGCTTATAAACCGAGCACTTGATACTTTACACTATTTTTTGAGTTGTAAACAACAATTTTTGCAATGCCAGAAGCCAGCTTTCTATAATTTCAGCAGTACCATCTTTGAGACAGGGTCAAGTTCCCTCTTTGCAGTGATGCCTACCAGTTCTGTAATCACAGCCTCGAGGACCAAAAATGTCTCGGAATTCTCCCTGAGGCATCCGACCTTTACCATGTCCCTCTTGCCGAAGGCGCCGTGAAAATGTATCCTGGGCTCCTCGTCCTGCCAGAAGATCGTGCCTGATCCGAAAATTTCATGGCTTTCGCCCAGCTGCCTCCACATAGGCGTTGGCGGGAACTCGTCCTTCTCCGGACCTACCACTATGCTGCCCTCTCTCATGCCGCCGACAAGCTGAAATACAGCGGCCTTTAAGTCTTCCTTTTTAGCGATCTCAACAAGGTTAGCAAGCACATCCTCCCTGTCTTCAAATCTCGCCACAATAATTCTTCCTGGTCTGCCCACCTGATATTTCATGCCATCTCCTTAACGTAGTCCAATAATATTAAAAATTAACCACAGAGTTCACAGAGGTCTTCCATGAGCAAAGTGTAGTATACAAGGATAACATGTATATATTTAGGATGCCCAGCAAAATTTTGAGGTCCTCTTAAGATAACTGATCTTTACACACATCTTTTGCCGGACACGGGAAAATTAGCTTTGAGAAGGAGGAATTTCAGGAATTCCCCCTTAAGAAAGGGGGATAAAGGGGGTTGTGAAGCCAACATGGAGGAAGAAACCAAGAAACAACCCCCTCCGCCCCCTTTGGGAATTTTTCCCTAAACTCCTGACATTTACCGTGTCCAGCGGGACTTGTGGTATACGCTTAGTTAACCTTACAGTTGCATAAAATACATTTTGCTATAAGACTAAGGCCTTACGCTACGCCGTTTTTAACATAGTTGCAATAACAAAGGAGGAATTCACTATTCGTGACCTCCCGATGAGATTGCTTCGTCACTATGTTCCTCGCAATGACAGCCAGTAAACTCGCAGATTAATGTCATTGCGAGCGGAGCGCGGCAATCTCTTTTTGCAACATTAGGGTTAATAAGGCCGGAGATGTTTAATTCAGTCTATCCAGCATTTCGACAGAGAATGTATCGCTTGAAAGGACACTGTCTGCAAAGAGAAAGATCTTCTGACGCGCCTCAGGACTAAGCTCAGGATAAAATAGCGGATTGGCAACAACAGCTGCCCTGAAGGCAAAAAACGGAGCGACCACACCTGTTATCTCTTCATCCCCTGAGGCCCTTATATACTCTTTAAAGAAAAGCTCCAGCCCCTGCCTGTATGCGCCTCTTACGTCACCATGCTCCATAAGTGAAAAGAATATATAATTTATCGCCAGTGCAGTAACATCATCAGCCGGTTCTCCCCAGGGCCCACGGCTTCTGTCAAGGAGAATGAAATCATTGGTGTCCTTAAACCAGATATTGCCTGGATGAAAATCACCATGCACCTGCGAGAGCCTTTTGTAACGGGGTTTGAGCCTGTATATCCAGTCTACTGATTTCTTGATTATAGATGTCATCACTTCATAAGGGACAACGCCCTCAGGATAGATATCAAAGACACCCATAAGACATTCACCATGTCCCACAGTATCTCTGAGCTTTCGCCAGTACAGTGTTTTTGAATCGTTTTTTGTTGCATGGATCTTGGCTAGATAAAGGGCCATCGCGGTTATCTTTTGGGCGTCCTGTGGACCGAGCCTGTCTTTATGCGCATAAGACTTCAGGTCTTTAAAATAATCCATCCCTTCGACCTTTTCCATTAGAAGATAATATTCAATACCTCCTCCTATGGACTTCGCAGAGCCGTCCTTCATCTCAGCCAGCACATCAACCGCCTTCACGTGCTTTGGCAGATCATTATAAGTCTCAAGATCAAGGAGAAATACCGCAGCCCGGTCAGAAGGGTAATCATGTCCGAAACCTTCCTTTAAAAGGGTCTTTACAACGTAGGATTTATCACCTCCCCGCGTCTTCATCTCTACGAGGAAGCCCGACCCCTGGACACCAGAGCCCAGCTTTTGGATATCAACATTGACAATATCATTGAAGCGCTGAAAAATGTATGCCCTTATAGCATCTTCATTGACCATAATTGAATCGTAGCAGGTTCAGGGGACTGTCGCAACATCGATGTGTCACTTCAGTGAATTTGGAGATTACTTCAATAATCCCCTCCATACCAGGCGTAGCTTTACCAATAAGTCCTGCCGGACCCACCCGTCTACCTTATTGCTTTCCCGTCAATGAATATCCCTGATATCAGACCCTTGCCGTCATCCCTGAGCGCAACCTCGACAGTCAGTTGATGCCTGTTGCTGTTCCTTTGAGGTACAACTCCCTGTTGGGCAGGGGGAGTGCCCTGGTTTTGCTGCTGCTCCAGTAACGCGGCCACGCTTCCATGGCCTTCTTCAACAAAGTAGTGCTCTATCCCGTATTCCACATTTATTATCTTTTCTTTAAACTCCTGTGAATTTGTAACAACACCTTCAAAACTTTCATCGTTCTTTCCGCACCTCGGCTGTGAATTGCCATCCAATCTGTAATGCATAATCCCGCCGAATTCTGACTTGCAAAACAGGGCACGGTCTCCTTTTTTGACCCCTAAATACCATTGGACCTCAAAATTCTGTGTCTGTCCTGTATCGTCCTGTACAGTAACGACCCATCTGCTTTTATCAACGACATTTGTGACCCTGCCCTGTATGAATTTGCCTGCTGTGGGCCGGTTCTTCTTTAAGTCAGCATATTTGTAAGTGCCGTCGTCAGTTTTCTGCAGGACAACAAAGACTTTATCGTTTGTTTTATAGACATCCTGCACCTTAAGCGCAGTTGCATTTATTTCTGAGATCTCGTATCTGAAGGTCATATAATCCCCCCGGAACATGTTCCATGGATCAACAGGCAGTGTCTTTAGGAGGACCTTGTCGCCTGTGGATATCCAGTGCTGTCTGTAGAGGATGATGCCGGCAAGGAGAATGGTCTGGATAAGAATTATGGCTATAAATTTGTTCCTCATCTCAGGAGACCTCCTTCATGTTAAAGGACGAAAGTATCCTTTTTCGTTTTCTCTCAAGGAAGACCCCTCCTGCCATAAGAAGCAGTCCGCCTATGATAAAGAACAATGAGCGGGGAAGCATCTTCCAGAAAAAATCGAAATATCTTGCTATCACATCAAGGACAAAAAAGAGCAGTCCGAAATTGATATAGACGATAGATTTCCTTGCAAACCCCATAAAGATCATCCCTATTATTGCTGCGGCAAAAAGAATGTTCGAAAGCAGGGTCATAATACTTACAAAGTTTTCATGTGTCTCATATTTTTGAGGGACTGCATTTTGCAGGTATTCCCTTGCACCGGGATTATGATATGTAAGCAATATTAATGAAACCATTATGAAAAACAGGATACCCAGCTCAAGTGCCCACCATTTCTTTTTGTCTTTTGAAAAGAACAAATAACAGATTGTCATGACAACAAATACTACTGCTATTGCGGCATAAAATATGATAAGCGAACCAGTCCCGAGGTCCATCCTGAATATTTCATCAAATGTAAATATATACCACGACAGCATTGTCAGAAATATCCCGAGCATCATATATGGCCCAGCCTGACCTTTGAGCCTTTCACTGCCGCTATGCAGCATTCCGGTCACCCAAAGCGTAAGGCCTGTCATAAAATACAGGGGGAAATAGAAATGAAATGTCGCATAACTGCTTTCTGCTCTTATCCAGAAACTCGCCTCCATGCCAAGCCATACGAGAAGATTGATAAGCGCGAGACCGAGTATGGACCTGGACCCAGGACATACGCAAGGGGCAATGTACCCAGCACCCAAAGTAGTTCTCCATTGGGATAATGGACGCTTATGTTGTAAATCTGAGCGATAAGATAAATATTCGCGCCATATGCCATTGTCCCCAGGAATATTAGCGCTGCGCCGACCTTCGGATAATTTTTTCTCGTGTATCTCAGGAAATATCCAATGCCGTATGTTATGAACATGGTTGAAAACAGCAATATGACTTTGCCCCATCTTGGTATGACTTGCCAGTTTGATGCCACAAAAAGGATTATTCCAAGGCCGACAAGTATGGAGCCTAAGACAGATATTACAGTGATGAGTTTCCCTGAACCTGCCTTCGCGTGGACTTCCTGCATAGCGCTGTAATGTGAGAGTATCTGGTCCCTCTGTTTATCTGATATGAAGCCCTTCTCCAGCCATGCGCCAATTTCAGCCCTTAATCTCTGCTGGAACTCCGCATCAGCTTCGCTATATTTCATATATCCCTCCTTAAAAATATGGCTGAAAAATTATAACAGATTATATGGAAAACAAGATCTGCATTATTATTACTTCGGCAATTAAATATCGCAATTTCGTCATTATCCGGCTTGACCGGACAATCCAGAGCTTGCGCCCTGCTGTGCGTCTTGTTTCCGAAGTTTGCCAGGTTTTTTCTTGATGCTCACCGCGCGGAGGTGGAGCTTCAGGGAGTTGGTAACAGTATCAAGGTCAGCTGAGGAACAGTTCCAGCCTGACCCCTGATCGATATTGAATCGCAGGCAAGAGGGGCCTTATAGCACAAGACCCCTCTTGCCCGTTTTACGGTTTTCTCTCCCCTTATATCAGCGGCCAGAATATCCCGGAGGATAGGGAGAATATTCCATATCGTAGTCCCAGATCCTGTTCTTCTCATCGTCCAGGCAGTTGAGGACCCCTTTTCTGCAGAGCATTTCTCTCCATTCATATTTTATGAGAAACCTTTCATATGGCACGCCTTCAGGTTCGAACTCTACCTTTACCACAGGTGAGTAAGTTTTATCTCCAAAGCCAGTCCCTGCTGCATCGCTCTCCTGTTTCTGCATTCTGCTCCCTGCGGCAGCCCCGGGCGCCGGGGCCGCTTTTCCGCTGAGCACATTCTTATCGTATAAGACCGCTGGCCTTTGTTTTTCAAGGAATACTGCTACAGCTATAACGCCAATTGCGGAAGTGTCCGCAAATGTCCTTGAGGCGTAAGAATCTTTGACATCAGTGAAATAGAACCTGTGCACCGTGTCATTGTTCGTCCTCCAGCCCTCCAGTTTTGAAGAGCTGTACGGGCCCACAATATACATTATCTCACTGCCCCTGAGTGATGACTTTTGGCCGTTTATGATGTTCCTCCCGTCGACAGCTATAACAACCCCTATCCTCTGTCGGAGGTTGTTCCTGATTACTATACTGTAATTTTCTCCCCTCTTTGCCTCAAGATATTTCTTGATGACACGCGTGCCGCCTGTTTCAAGGGTCCTGTACGGTATCAGCGAAAGCAGGCCCCCGCTATCAGATACGACTTCTACATTTACGCTGCCTCCTCCGTCAGGAAAGCCCGGTACAGCGGACAACAGTACTACGGCTGCAAGTAAGACAATGATCACGTAACGCATTTTTTTCTCCTTTCTTTAAGAGACCTTTAGTCCTTAGACAAAAGAACGAAGAATTTTGTTCCCGCTATTGAAATTTCCCGACGTTTCCAATATGATACAGCTGTAATCAGTGGCTGCTTTACAGAAGAGGGGAGCTTCTGCAAGGCTGATATCTCTTTTTTTATTTCATTTAATGCATTGTGACAAACATGGAGAATGTATCCTACAAAACCTTTAGCGAGCTGTCACGGGCCTACTACGAACTCGAAGACCTTTTTATGGGTTTTGTTAAGGCTATGGTAAACGCCCTCGAGGCCAAGAGTCCGTGGACCAGAGGCCACTCCGAGCGGGTGACCGCCTTTGCCCAGGAGATTGCCTGCGAAATGAAACTGAGCGAAGGACTGAAGAAAGAAATAACCATCGCCTCTCTTTTGCATGATATCGGAAAGATCGGCACCTCTGGCAGTATCCTGGAAAAGGCTGGTGAACTCTCTGAGAATGAGTACAATATCGTAAAAAAACATCCTGTACAGGGGGCGGATATCCTGAGGGGCATAAAGCATTTCGAAAATGTGGCCTTGATGGTAAAGCACCATCATGAAAGAATGGACGGGACCGGCTACCCCGACAGACTCAGGGGCGATAAAATTCCTATCGGGTCAAGGATCATTTACGTTGCAGATGCCTTTGACGCTATGACTGAGGAGAGGCCTTACTGTCCCTCGATAAGCATTGAACAGGCACTATCGGAGCTACTAAAAAATACAGGCACTCAGTTCGACCCGTCAGTGGTGGATGCGTGGATAAGGGTGCTGGATTCTCAAAAGGACTGGCTGTTGTCCACCAAGCGGATGGACTTTGAGGGATAGGACAATGGAATGCGGAAGAAAAAAGATTCTCCTTGCTGATGACAACCAGTCTTTTTTGATGTACATGGGCATCCTTTTAAGGAGGATGGGTTTTAAAGTCATCATGGCGGAAAACGGGATCGAGGTCTTAAAGCTGATCAAGCTGACGCAGCCGGACCTCGTTTTGTTGGATTGTCTGATGCCGATGCTTGATGGCATTTCTGTTCTCAGATATGTGCACTCAGAGCAGCAGGTCCCATTCAATATAGTCATGATGTCCGCGGATGAGGATTCGCTGCTCGCATCCAGGAAATTCAACTGCTGCGGTACTTTGCACAAGCCTGTTCAGATAGAAGAACTGCACGAAGTCCTGCAAAAGTGCATATTCAAGCCTATGGGCTTCACAAGAAAGCATCTGAGAATTCCCTTTAACGAAAAGGTGTCTGTTGCATGCAACGGCACGACTCAGGAATTTTTTGCCGAATCATTGTCAGAAGGCGGTGTTTTTATAAGGAAAAAAGAACCCTATGCAGTGTCTACAGAACTTGAAGTGTCCATACCTCTGAAGGGGATAGCTCCTATGACATTCAGTGGCAGAGTAATTTATGTGAAAGGGCTTTTTTCCGATTTGTTCAGGGTGTCGCCCGGCATGGCGATTGAATTCAGAAATGTGTCCCCGAGTTCTGCTGCTGCCTTGAAAGTCTTTATTAAGGAATACCTTGCCCGGGACATATGGGAAGAACAGGAAAAGACATACATATCTCAAAAAGCTTAATTCACAACCTTTTAGTTGTCAAAAGAATCTAAGGGCATAAACGCGGCCAGGTTTGACATTGCGGGATTCGGAAGGCTTTGTGTTATAGTCGCCTCTATAGCTCGCCAAAATTAGCTTTGTATCTTTCGGCAAAATCCTCAAACGTAAAATGATGCTCCTGGGTGCCGTATTTCTCAATGGCGTAGGTTGCGGCTACCGCCCCCATCTGTGCAGCTGTTTTGATGCCCTTGCCCAGTGCCAGGCCTTTCAGCAGCCCTGACCGGTACGCGTCGCCTGCCCCGGTTGGATCAAGGACATCCGAGACCTTTGCCACAGGCACCTGCATGTCCTTTTCGTTTGCCGAGATCAATGACCCGTGTTCTCCAAGGGTCGTAATAATCATTCCGGTAAGGCCGAGTATATCAGCTTTATTAAGGCCGGTCATCTTCATGATCACCTCAAGCTCATAGTCATTGGTGATAAGCATCATAGAACCTTTGATCCATTCCCTGAGCTGTTCCCCGGTCCAGAGGGTGAGCGACTGTCCCGGGTCGCATATAAAGCGTATGCCTTTTTCGCGGCAGGCAGCAGCGTAGCCGAGCATGTCTTCGAGGTTTCCCGGTGCGATGAGGACGACCGAATCCCCTGGATCTGCATTGCCGAGGTCAAAGCCGGTGGCCCTCTTCATGGCCCCGGGGTTAAAGCCTGTTATCTGGTTGTCGGACTTATCTGTTGTTATGTATGCACCGGCAGTGAATTCGTCAGGGATGATTTCGATCCCTTCCACTGAGAGGCCGTTTTGCTTCAGCCAGGAGAAATAAGGGCCATGGTCCTTGCCTATTGTAGCTATGATAAACGGCCGTTCGCCAAGCAATCCGAGGGAATAGGCAATATTGCCAGCAGTGCCTCCGAACTTCTCCTGCAGGCTTGTGACGTTAAAGCAGACATTCAGGACATGGATCTTCTCCGGCAGTATATAATCCGCAAAGGACCCTGGAAAGTCCATTATCCTGTCATAGGCCATTGAGCCTGAAATATAAATATTCATTGTATCTCCTTGCTATTATCAAAAATTAACCACAGAGAACACAGAGATAGTATTAAGAACAGTTTAACTGCCTTAAAGCCTTATCCTCTCTGTGACCTCTGTCTTTTTCCTCTAGGCCATTTCCCTGTGAGAAAAGCCTTTGATTTATCTGCACTTGTTTTAAATATTTTCTTTGCTTATCAAAATACATTCTTTTCTCTGTGTTCTCTGTGGTTCATTATTTCTTATTTTTTTAATGCTGTCAGAATATCTTCAGCTATTTTGATATTGAAACCTTTCAGCCCAGCTATTTCTTCGATTGACGTTTGTCGTATAGCCTCTATACTACCAAAATGTTTCAGTAATTCAAAACGCCTTTTTCTGCCCACTCCGTAAATCCTTTCAAGAGTAGAATCCATGGCTTTTTTTGACCGGAGTTTCTTGTGATAGCTTATAGCGAACCGGTGGACTTCATCTCTGATTTTTTTCAGAAGAAGAGACGACGGTTTTCCGTCTTCAAGATCAACGGGCGATTTCCGCCCGCTCAAAAAAATCCTGTCAGGGTCCTTGGCGAGTCCGACTATGTCTTTGTCTTTGATATGTTTTTCACGTAAGACAGTCAGGGCAGTTTCGAGATGCTCCCTGCCTCCGTCGATTATTATAAGGTCGGGCAAATCTCCTTCCAGGCTGCTGATCGTCCGGT
The DNA here is from genome assembly GCA_963801505.1 of uncultured Nitrospira sp. Taxonomy (GTDB): domain Bacteria; phylum Nitrospirota; class Thermodesulfovibrionia; order Thermodesulfovibrionales; family UBA6898; genus JAOUFP01. The sequence continues at coordinate 106,019 of CAWDEY010000009.1, read as the reverse complement.
TAACCATCTCTTTCATCATTGCATAATCATCCGGCCCTCTGACTGCATCCATCTTTATATGGCGGTAGCGCTGCTTTTTAAATTCTCCGTGTTCCCAGCAGACAAAAGCTCCTACTGCATTTTCCCCTGAAATGTTCGAGATATCGAAGGCGCCGATAGACTCAGGTATCCTTTGGAAATGGAATCTCTCCGCAAGCTCCTTCAGCGCCAGATTCTTCCCGGTATCTCTTGCGCTTAGGGAGTGGACTCTCGCATTTTCCTCAGCCATTTCCAGAAGCTTTCTCTTTATGCCGCGTCTCGGAACAGTAATTTTTACATTTCCGCCTCGTTTTTCCGACAGCCACTGAGATAACAGCTGGGCATCTTCAGGCAGTTGCCGGCATATCACCTCAGGCGGCGGTATGATCTCTTTGCCATAAAACTGTTCCATGAAATTCTTCAGCAGGTAACTATCTGATTCTTCGGTTATATCCCTGAAATAAAAGTCTCTCGAACCGATCATAATACCGTTTCGCGAAAAAAGTATTTTAAAGGTGAGCATGTCCCTGGTTTTGAAAAAACCAATAATATCAACATCTCCAAGCCCCTGAGCAATCACTTTCTGGGTTTCGGATATTTTCCTGATGGCCTTTATGCGGTCTCTTTCAAGGGCTGCTTCTTCATACTTCATCTCTCCGGAAAGCGTCAGCATCTTTTTTTCAAGCGACGACAGAAGACCTTTGTTTTTACCTTCAAGCAGAAGACTGATGTCATGAATCATGTTGAGATATTCGCTATGGTCAACTTCTCCGGCACATGGCCCCATACACCTCTTGATCTGATACTGGATGCAGGGTCGCATCCGTTTTTCGAGTGAATATTTGCAGGTCCTGACCGGGAAATTATTTCTGATAAAAAAAAGGGTGTCCCACATGGGGCCTGAAGGGACATAAGGGCCAAAATAACGTGCGCCATCTTTCTGTATCTTTCTTGCCACCAGGAGGCGGGGCCACTTTTCATTCACTGTAAGCTTGAGATAGGGATAGCTCTTATCATCCCTCAGCAGTATGTTATAGCGGGGTCTGTGCTGTTTTATGAGGTTGGCCTCAAGGACAAGGGCCTCGAGTTCATTGCCGGTCACAGTATACTCAAAGTCTCTGACGCTGCCCATCATAGCTGATTTTCTGGGATCAAGGACAGTGGATTTCTGAAAATAACTCCTGAGGCGGTTCCTTAATATCCTGGCCTTACCCACATAAAGGACTTTATGAAACTCATCATGAAAAAGGTATACGCCTGGTCTTTCGGGAACAGACGCGAGCTTTTCCTGTAGTTCCGGAAGATTCATATTTTCAAGTCGCTACTGACATTCAGGGTCAACTGCCATCGGAAAATCATGATTGTCGGGCATATGTTCAATGCCCGGCAATGAGCATAAAGATTCCCACTTATCAGGCCCTATTTTTCCGCCTTTAGTTTCTGTATCTCCTGCTTCAGCCGCTCCGCATCGGGGTCATTAGGGGCTACTGCAATCGCCTTTTCGAAGGCTTTCACCGCCTCTTTGTTGTCCCGAAGATCATACTCATAGACAATACCCAAATTCTTGAGCGCAAGCAGATGTTTCGGATTCATTTCCAGCGCCTTGAGGTATTCTTTAACAGCCATATCAGGTTTCCCTGAATTCCTGTAGCACGTGCCCATATCAACCCTGACGTCAACATTCTTTGGATCCATGGCCAAGGCCTTTTCATAGGCATCAGCAGCCTCGCTGAACCTTGATGAGTCCATCAGCATGTTGCCCAGATTTATCCATGCATCCATATTTTTCGGGTCTTTTGCAACAGCATCTTTGAGCATTTTCACCTGATCCATTGACTGAATAGCCCCGCCAGACCCTGAAGGGAAGTCATACTTTGGTTTCGGCTCTTCCTTTTTCTGACAACCGAAAACTGTAAAAATGAGCAAAACACTTACAATAATTAGTTTTTTCATTTTCTTACCTCGATGTTTTTGTTTATTGTAACAAAATATCCCGGGCCTGAAAAGTAAATTCATGTCTGCCCGGTAAGGCTTTACTTATGAGTTGAAGATTTTTCTGGAACCTCCCCTCGTCCTATTTGACAAAGGGAAGTAAGAAGATTAAATACTAGAGAGACTAAATATTAGTCAGGCTGCTAATGCTGCTGCCACTACTCTGACAAGGTCTTTTATTTCGTGAGGCCTGATAGTCCTGGCGTCAATCAGCATTGCATTTCCCCTTATTCTTGCTATAACAGGGGGAGAGGCATGCCTGAGTCTTTTTTCCAGTTCGTTTACGGATATCATCCCAGGCCTGATCTGTACCGCAAAGGTCTGAAATTCCTTATCAGGCAGCGAACCGCCTCCTGCCTTTGACATATCAGGAATAACACTGATGTCAGTTGTTTTGGCTGTCTTTTTGAGAGCTGAAGCTATCTTTTTTGCGCGCTGCTTTATCTCATCAGAAGACTGCAAGAGCATCTGCAGCACCGGTATAGTATGCTTCGCGCCTGCAGGGTCCATGTATGCCATGAGGGTCGCTTCAAAAGCAGCTATAGTCATTTTGTCAACCCGCAAGGCGCGCGCAAGCGGGTTCTTCTGTATTCTGTCTATATATTTCTTTTTGCCAACAATAATGCCTCCTTGAGGCCCCCCCAGGAGCTTATCACCGCTGAAGGAAACTAAGTCGACCCCTGCCTTTATTATCTCCTGGACTGTTGGTTCTGAATGTATTCCGTAAGGCTTGAGGTCCACAAGACACCCGCTTCCGAGGTCAAACATCACAGGGACCTTATGCTTCCTTCCCAGCAGGACAAGTTCATCTATCCTGACCTCAGCGGTAAACCCTATTATCTGATAGTTCGACTGGTGGACCTTAAGCAGCAATGCAGTGCTGTCATTTAAAGCATTAGAGTAATCATGCAGATGGGTCTTGTTCGTTGTCCCAACCTCCCGCAAGACCGCATTACTGGCGGTCATTACATCGGGGACCCTGAAGGAACCGCCGATCTCAACAAGCTCGCTCCTTGAGACAATGACCTCCCTGTCTTTTGCCATTGTATTTAGACAGAGCAGGACCGCCGCTGCATTGTTATTTACGATCAGGGCATCTTCAGCGCCGGTAATCTGCCTGAGGAGACCCCTGGTATGGACATGCCTCTTTCCCCTCTTTCCTGTCTCAAGATCATATTCCACATTGGAATATCCCCTGCCTGTCACATAAATATTTTCGAGGGCCTTTTCAGAGAGCACCGCGCGTCCCAGGTTAGTATGCAAAACAATGCCCGTAGCATTAATGAGAGGCAAAAGACTGTATGAAGAAAGTTTTTTTATCTCTGCTTCAATGCACGCGGAGATTGTAGCCAGGGAGATATCCGAGGTTTGTCCTGCAAGGATTTTCGACCTTACTGACTCTAAGACAGTCCTTATCGACTGGATGACTATCTTTCTTGGGAAAGCAAAGACCCACTGAGTGCCTTGGGGACTCTTGAGCAGTTCATCAACAGACGGTATCCCGGAAAGGGCTTTCTGTTTTTCATCGGGGATTTTTTTCAAGACAGGCCCATCTTCTTCAGAGTTTCTTCTGCAGTGCTTGCCCCTGGTGCTTCTTCCGGAAGATAAAGCATTACGCCCCCCTTGACAGGCCTGATAGCTATTTTCCCTTCCTTTGCAAGACCATTTGTTACTTCAATGGGGTTATCTCCCGGAAAATACTTCTTGAAGGCTTCGTTAAATCCGGAATATACCGTATGAATCCCCTTGTACCCGTCTTTTCTCAAGCTGACTATTGCTTTTTTCACAAACTCTTCATGGGAAAGCCTTTCTTCCATAATATCCCTCCTCCAAAGATTAAAGATTTTTTATAGGTTATAAAATCAACGGGTCCCTTAGGCCCGCCTCCCTGAACCCCTTTTCTCTGATTCTGCAGCTATCACACAAACCGCACGGAACAAAACGGTGATTGGTGATTGGCGATTGGTGATTGGTGTTTTCTTCTTTGTAACTTTCAACTTTAAACTTTGAACCTTGAACTCCTGCTTTAGCAGGCTGTGGGTCATAGCAGCTCCAGGTCAGCGAATAGTCAAGTCCGTGACTAAGGCCGGTCTTTATTATCTCGGACTTACTCATGAAAAGAAGCGGCGCGGCAATCGAAAACTTCATCTTTCCCTCTACCGAAGCCCTGGTCGCAAGGTTTGCCATTGTTTCAAATGATCGCAGGTACTCGGGTCTGCAGTCAGGATAGCCGCTGTAGTCAACCGCATTAGCCCCGATATAAATATATTCAGCCTCTATAACTTCTGCCCAGGCCAGCGCAAAGGAGAGAAATATGGTGTTGCGGGCAGGCACGTAGGTAATAGGAATCGGGGTATGGGGTTTGTGGTTTGGGGTTTGGAGTTTTAGATTTTCTCCACCAAGCCCTAATCCCTGGTCCCTAATCCCCTCTTCACTAACCCCAGCTTTAGGCACCTCAGTTTCCGATGTCAATGCTGAACCTCCTATATCCCTGAGATTAAAGTTTACGATAAGATGCTTTTTGACCTCAAAACAGGCCGCAATCATTTTTGCTGATTCCAGCTCTCTTTGGTGTCTTTGACCATAGTCAAAGCTGAGGGCATAAAGTTCTTTGCCCTCTGCGCGGACAATAGCCAGAGTGGTAGCGGAATCCACCCCTCCGCTGAGGAGCACTACCGCCTTGCCAGGACTCTCAGAGGCCATCATCAATAAATATCGTCTTTTGTGCCTTCTACTCCATCAGCTCCGGCACTGGCGATATAGAATGAACCATCTTTGGTCTTGTAAATATATGGGCGGCCCCATGCATCTTTTGACCGTGTTATCTTATCAAGGGTCGACGGGTACGCGGAATGTTCAAGCTGGAAGGCCTCTATCTTTACCCTGAGTTCATCGATCTCTTTAGATGCGCTGAAGTTTTTAAAATCCCCGCCTTTATGGATATAAAGGCCTCCCAGTGAGCAAAAAAGTGAGAGAATGACCGCAAGGCAAGGCAGATATGTTAAAAAAGCAAGTGACGGTTTGTTAGCCACTGCATGCTCTTCAGTTATTACCGGAGCAGCTTCTGTTGTTTTTATAAAACCCTTATCAAGCAGGGACAGGAGAGTCTTAGAGACCTCAAAGTTGTCCTGTCCGCTGAGATCTATTATGGTGCTTACGTCATTCTCACCGTCAACATAATTAAAGATCTCCCTCTCCTGTTCTGTAAGTGTTTCAGGGGAATCAATCCGTTTGCTGAACAGGCTCTCGAGGGTGATCTTGCCCTGAATGACAGACCACTCATCAACAATTCTCAGGCCTTCCATAAGCAGATGCTGGGTATCCAGTGCAAAAGGGAACTCCTTGTCGCGGGCAACATCTTGTGCTGCAAATTCGTAGGTGCCCTGCTGCCAGCCAAAAAGCTGTATTATAATCTCTGTTATTTGACCTTGCAGCACATCCTTTATTACTTCTTTTTCAACAAGATCCATTTTTAGCAATATATTTCTTAGCCTGGCGCCTGTCTTGAGCTGTTCCTGAAGGGCTGCGTCCAGGTCCTCTTCTTTTAAATGCCCTTTTTTGAGCAGAATTTTCCCCAGGCGGTTGTCTTCATTCCGCCTTTTGGACTCAGCGCCCCCGATATTCCCATCGATAAACAGGAGACTTACCTTGTCTGTTTTACCCTCAAGCTTCAAAACACCTGTTTTGTGCTGGAAATAGATAAGCTGAAGGATATCTGCAAGTCCGAAATCTGTTAAAGACCCTTCTAAAGCCATCCCTTTTTTATCCTCTCCATTGTTAGAATATTACAAATAACATATATTAGAGTCGCAAAAAAGATTGCGGCCCAAGTAAAAAAACTGTGTGCGAATAGTAAACCTGCCCCTGCTAATATGGTGTTTGTCACAGGAATAAAAAGGAAAAACAGAAAAGGCCAGAGAAACAAAACCCCTGCCAATATCTTCCCTGCATAAATCTGAGAAACGCCTGGCATAAGAAAAGAAAGAATTTTCATTATATTCCTGCGTTTCTTCTGGTGCTCATAGATAGAGAGGAGTTTAGAGACCCTTTCCTTTGCTTCGAGCTCATCCATTTTCACTATGGACGCGTAACACTTATGACACATCTTTCCCCACGTGAGCTGCTTTTCGCACCGGGGGCAAAGTATGGTGCTGCATCGTCTGCATCGATAAGCCTTGCTCCTTACGACTTTGTTCAGGAGAAAGTAAAGGAAGATCAGTATGATTGCAGCGCCTGAAATAAAGGATGGAGGCAGGACAGAGGAACGAAAAACATACGTTTTCCCCTTATTATCCATGGCAAGCCGCCATAGTTCTGCAGAAGAAAGTGTTTCATCCACAACAAACCTGTTTGAGTTTCTGCTGTAAATCGATCTGAAATCAGAAACAGCATCCCTGTTAATTTCAAGAGCCAGTTTGAAATATTCGTTACCCTTCGTAAAATCAAGGTTCTCTCTCGATATCTGGGAGAGATTATAATAGGCAGAAGCAAGAGGTTTAATCTCTATGGCCTTCAGGTAATAAGTGATGGCCTTCTCTGTATTGTTCAATCCTGCGTAACAGTTGCCAAGATTTACATAAACCCTCGGATCAGGTCTTTCCTGGAGCAGTCTTTGATATACTGAAACAGCCTCATCGTATCGTCCCTCACGCTTAAGTGCAAGTCCATATGAAAAAAGCGATGCAGAACCATCGGCATTTTTTAATGCTGTGAGGGCGTACTTGTTTTCTTTTGACTCATTGACATCAACGATGGCCTTCATCTGAGGCGAAGATAGTGCATTTACGAACATGGAACCAGCCTTGAAAAACAGAGGAGAAAAAACAAGGAACGCCAAAAAAAGATAAACGACTATGCGGTCGATCCTTCTCATATACATGCCAAACAATACCAGCATTCCCGCAAGGAACAAAAGCGGGCTTATGATCGATATGACCACAAGCAGAACAAGCATAAAAAGAAGATATTTCGCCTCTGTGATATCGTGGACAAACAGCTGTATATCACCCGGGAATCTTATAACAACTATTATCGCCGCCACAAACACAAAAGAAATAACCAGACTAAACAATAAACTGCCGGCCAGGGTGAAGGCAGACCAGAAATTCCTTGAGTAGGCGTCTATGCCTTCAACTATATATGTAACGCTTTTGAATATTCCGGAAGATGAGAGTGAAAAGCTTGTTTTTGCCAGCTCAAAATAAACAGCCGGCAGGTCAGGGGAGCTTTTTGCAGCCTCATTGAGCAGTGGGACTGCTTCTGCCCTTTTTTTATGTGCTTTTTCAATTAACAGGTATGAATAGGCCTCTGTGCTCCTGAGGCCCCTGTTTAGCCTGGTTTCGCGAAGGTCCTCGCCAGAACTGATAACCGGCAAAGTTACCAGACAGAGCAATATTATAATAATAAGGCGTTTCATATCTTTTTTCCGACCTTCGGTTCTGTTCCCTTTGCAAGACGGGATATGTTTTCCCTGTGCCTTATAAAAATCATAAGAGTTATAGTCAATGCTATGGGGAACTTTTCCCCTGTATCAAACAATATCATAATTACAGGCAAAAAACCAAAAGAAACCAGGGCCCCAAGGGAGGAGTATTTTGTTGTTAAAACAGTCACCAGCCATAAAATAACAGTAAAAAGAGCTGCATAAGGAGAATAGATGCCCAGAACGCCAAGACTTGTTGCTACACCCTTGCCGCCTTTAAACTTCATGAATACGGAAAAATTGTGTCCAAGTATCGAAAATATCCCGATCACCCCTTCATACAAAACACCAGCCCCGAAATGCCTTGCGAGCAATACAGCTGCAGCACCCTTCAGGGCATCCCCCAAAAGGGTTACAACGGCAGGCCATTTGCCGGTAGTCCGCAGCACATTGGTTGCTCCTATATTGCCGCTGCCTTTTTGTTTCAGGTCTATCCCCCTGCTTTTGGCGATAAGAATCCCGGTGGGCACGGACCCGATAAAGAATGCCACGATCGAGAGGAGTATGACCTTCAAATCTTCTTCCAAAAAGAGATGGTGTACTGTACACCTGAGGTGACTGAAAGCACCACTGCTATCCAGACAAAGCCAAGCCCTATGTCATAAAGATCTACCGGAAAATTGTCAAAAACAGTACCGACAAGAATCAGGCAGAGTATGGAGGTTATCTGGGCCGTTGTCTTGAGTTTTCCACCCATCTCTGCAGGTATTACGATATCCTTTGAAAGGGCCACGACCCTCAGCCCGGTCACGAGAAATTCCCTCACTATTAATATTATTGCGATAAAAGCCGAGAGCCTTTCCATATCAACAAGGACTATCAGTGCTGATACGACCAGAAACTTGTCAGCCAGGGGGTCCATGATTATTCCAAATGTCGTTACCTGTCCCGAACGTCTGGCCAGATAACCGTCAAGGAAATCTGTAATAGAGGCGATGCTGAATATCAGCGCCCCGAGGACCGGATGCTGATAAACGGAAAGCACAAAAAAGGGGATCAGGACAATTCTGCTTAAGGTCAGAATAGTGGGGAGATTAAATTTTAAAGTAGTCATCGAACATCCTCTGCCATATACCTTTTGACCTGAGAATAAAATCCGTGACCTCCCTGACTGCCCCTCTTCCGCCCCTGCTTTTGGTCACTAACAGCGCATATTCTTTCGTATCTTCAGTGGCGTCGGCTACGGCAACCGGCAGGCCTGCCATGGCCATGATCGGAGCATCTACGATATCATCCCCTATATAGGCGACTTCACTGTCTTTGAGCGAATATTGTTCAATAAGTTTCCTGTAGGCGATCCTTTTATCATGACACTTCTGAAAGACCTCGGTGATGCCGAGTTCATGGGCCCGCTGTTCAACCACCTTTGAATGACGTCCTGTGATGATCGCAACAGGTATCCCTGCATGTATCAGCATTTTAATGCCGTGTCCGTCACGGACGTGAAAGGACTTGTGTTCATTGCCTTCATTGTCAAGAATGATAGAGCCGTCGGTCAGTACCCCGTCCACATCCAGGACCAGGAGCCTGATGCCCTTTGCAATGTCTTTTATTTTTTTTGATTTCGTTTTCTGACTTCTGACTTCTGACTCCCGACTTTTTTTCATGCTATGCCCTTCTTCAATATATCATGGAGATGGATGATCCCTTCAGCCTTCCCACTGTCATCAGGCACTACCAGTACTGTGATGGAATATTTCTCCATAACAGAAAGAGCTTTTGCCGCAAGCTCCTCCGCTGTTATGGTCCTGGGGTTTTCAGACATGACCTCGTGAGCTTTCATGTCAAACAGCGCCTTCCCCCATTTTCCTATGCCCCTTCTAACATCACCGTCCGTGATAATCCCTGCGATCTTTTTATCTTTATCAGCCACTATCGCAATACCCAGCCTTTTGGATGAAATCTCCATAACAGCCCCTGTCATGGATTCCTCCGGTGATATAAGAGGAAGGGCCTCGCCTGTATGCATGAGGTCTCTGACCTTAATGAAGAGCTTTTTGCCGAGACTGCCGCTGGGGTGGAAAGAGGCGAAGTCTTCCTCCCTGAAGCCTCTTTTTGTCAGGAGGGCCACTGCCAGGGCATCACCCATTGCCAGTGAAGCGGTCGTTGAAGCTGTCGGTACGATCCCGAGGGTGCAGGCCTCTTCCTTTACAGCTACATCGAGATTTACGTCAGCAGCCCTGGCGAGAGTTGAATTTGTCTCGCCGGTCATGGTTATAAGTCGAACATCGAACCTTTTGAGGAAGGGGACCAGGCCAAGAAGTTCGTCAGTTTCACCGCTGTTGGAGATGGCGATGAGCACATCCTCAGAGGACACCATGCCAAGGTCTCCGTGACTCGCCTCTGCAGGATGCATGAAAAAGGCCGGAGTACCTGTAGAGGCAAGGGTGGAGGCGATTTTTTTGCCTATTAGTCCGGATTTGCCCATGCCTGTGACGATAACCTTGCCCTTGCTCGCATAGATGATATCAACAGCATCCTGGAACCCGCTGTTGAGTCTCTCTATAAGCCCCATGATCGCATTGGCCTCGGTCCTTAAGACTTTCCTGGCGATTTCGAGGGTGTTTATTTCTGACATCTCAGCCATCCAGGTGAGCACTTCTTTTCTGTGTGCTTCATCCTCAAGCTCACCAAGGTCTGCTTCTGCATCTTTGACCTTTTTTCTGGCCTTCTCAAGCCTTTTTTGTAACTGAACGGTCTTTTTGCCGGCATGAAGGCCTTTGCTGCTCTCTTCAGAAATTTTCTTCTCTGTTTCTTTTACATCGTCCTCTGCTATTTTTATCTTCTTTTTATAGGCTGAAGCCTTTTTGCACCAGTATTCTTTTTCCTGATCTTCTTTGATGCTTTGATTTTTATCTTTCCGGACCTCTTCCCTGTCTTCCCTTGAAACTGTTTTCGTGTCCGTTGTTTTGGCTTCAGAAGGTACTTTATATTTTTCTATGTCCTGGTTTGTAAAAAGCTGAGTTTGCCCCTGCGCAGACTTGTCATCCCCATTTGCTGCAGTGCAGCACATTGAATTAACAAGAAAAATAGAAAACAAAAGACAAAGACTTTTGAACATCGCTACTTTTCCCCCGTTTTCTGCGCATCGACTGAGACAAATTCATGGATACTCTTTACAACTTGCAGAAGCTGTTTCATATCATCCAGCTTTATCATATTAGGCCCGTCACAAAGGGCTTTGTCTGGTTCGGGATGGACCTCCATGAACAACCCGTCGACCCCTGCCGCAACAGCCGCGCGTGCCAGAGGGCCGGCGAATTCCCTCTGGCCTCCGGAGCAGCTCCCCTGTCCCCCGGGCAGCTGGAGGCTGTGTGTGACATCGAATAAGACAGGATAGCCAAAAGATCTTAAAATAGGGAATGACCTGATATCAACCACCAGATTATTGTACCCGAAAGATGTCCCCCTTTCGGTTATAAAAAGATTCCTGTTCCCTGTTGAAGTGAATTTCTCTATGATGTTCTGTATGTCCCATGGCGCAAGAAACTGGCCTTTTTTGATATTGACAGCCTTGCCTGTCTTTGACGCAGCCAGTACCAGATCCGTCTGTCTGCAGAGGAGGGCCGGTATCTGGAGGGCGTCGAGCACTTCTGCTGCCGGCGATACTTCCTCAACCGAATGGATATCAGAGAGCACAGGCAGCTGAAATCTGCTTTTTATATCGGAAAGTATCCTCAGTCCCCTCTCTATGCCTGGTCCGCGGAAAGAACTCAGAGAAGTCCTGTTTGCCTTGTCATAGGAGCTTTTAAAGATGAAAGAGATCTTTAACTCATCACAAATCTGTTTTAGTTTTTGCGCAGTATGAAATGTTATGTCCTCATTCTCAATTACACATGGCCCGGCTATCAGGCACAGTGGCTCGCCAGTGCCAAGGGTCATATTGCCAATAATTATTTTGTTCGTCAATCCCTGTTTCTCTTCCGCAGATCAGTTTCAACAGAGGGGAATAAAGAGCTTTTCCCCTGCAATGAAGCTCCAATAAAAGCACTGAAGAGGGGATGAGGCTCAGTAGGTCTGGACTTAAACTCAGGATGAAACTGGCACCCCAAAAACCAGGGATGGTTTCCGATCTCAATGATCTCGACGAGTTCACCATCCGGGCTCGCACCGCTGATCTTCATGCCGAGTCGTGTCACTATGCCCTTATAGGCGTTGTTGAACTCATATCTGTGTCTGTGACGTTCTGAGATCTCTTTTTGACGGTAAGCGGCATAGGCCAGGGTATTTTTTTCTATAACACAGGGGTATGCGCCGAGACGCATGGTCCCGCCCTTTTGCGTGCTCTCTGTCCGCTCCTCTATCTTCCCTTTTCTGAAGTCATACCATTTTTCCATAAGATAAATGACAGGCGACTCGGTGTTGAGGTCAAACTCTGAGCTGTTTGCCTTGAGGCCGCAGACATTACGCGCAAATTCTATGACAGCACACTGCATGCCCAGACATATCCCGAAATAAGGGATCTTTTTTTCCCTGGAATATCTGACAGACTCAATCTTGCCTTCTATGCCTCTGTAGCCAAACCCGCCGGGGACCAAAATACCGTCCACCTCAGAGAGATATTTTTCAGGCCCGTGCACTTCGACCTCTTCAGAATCTATCCACTCCAGGTTCACCTTGCAGTCATTGGCTATGCCGCCATGAATCAGGGCTTCCGTAAGACTTTTGTATGCGTCCTTCAGCCCGACATATTTCCCTACGATCGCTATCGTGACGTCGTTTTTCGGTTCCTTTATCTTTCTTACTATGTCTTTCCATACCTCCAGTTCTCCTTCACTGGCGTTCAACCGGAGCTTTTCTATTATCTGATGGTCAAGTCCTTCAGCATGCAGTGCGAGGGGGACCTCATAAATCGTCTCTACGTCTATCGCATTAATGACCGCATCACCGTCAAGGTTGCAGTGAATGGCTATCTTTTTCTTTGCCTCGGGCGTAAGGTTTCTGTCTGTCCTGCATAAAAGCAGGTCCGGTTGAATACCTATCGCCCGTATCTCCCGGACGCTGTGCTGGGTGGGTTTTGTCTTGAGCTCTCCGGAGGTCTTTATATATGGAAGAAGGGTCAGATGGACATAGAGGACATTTTCCCTGCCGACATCATAGCGCATCTGTCTGATGGCCTCAAGAAACGGCAGGCTCTCTATGTCTCCGATCGTTCCGCCTATCTCAACGATAACAACATCATTACCATCGCCTACAGATTTGATCGCCTTTTTTATTTCGTCCGTGATGTGAGGGATGACCTGTACAGTGTCCCCAAGGTAGTCACCCCTTCGCTCCTTTGAAATAACGTTGTAGTAGATCTTCCCGGTCGTAAAATTGTTTGCCTGACCTGTGCGGATATGGGTGAACCTCTCGTAATGCCCGAGGTCGAGGTCTGTCTCCGCCCCGTCGTCAGTGACAAAGACCTCTCCATGCTGAAACGGACTGAGTGTCCCGGGGTCGACATTAATATAGGGGTCAAGCTTTTGGATCGTTACCTTCAGACCACTGGCCTCAAGGAGGGCGCCTATTGAAGCAGCTGCGATCCCCTTGCCCAGAGATGATAAAACACCGCCTGTTATAAAGATGAATTTAGGCATTTTTCAATCCTTTCCAGATCTTCAGGTGTATCTACCCCTAAAGTATCATGAGCTGTTTCTTTTACTTTTATTGTAAAACCGTGCTCGAGCGCCCGGAGTTGTTCAAGCTTCTCAATAACTTCCAGGCGTGACGGAGGAAGTTTGGACAACTGCGTCAGCACGTCTTTTCTGTAACTGTATATCCCTATATGTTTGAAGCAGTGATTGGGGGTTGGTAGTTGGGGTGGGGATTGGTCTTTTCCACTAACCCCTAATCCCAAACCCCTAACCCCTGCCTTTTCAATCCCTAACCCCAATCCCCTATCCCCCTCAATATCCTTCCACTCGTCCCTATGATATGGGACCGGCGCACGTGAAAAATAAAACGCAAAGCCATTGAGGTCAAAAACAACCTTGACTACATTAGGGTCGAATATCTCTCTTTGGTCCTTTATCCTGATTGCCAGGGTGCCCATGGATGCGTCGGGATCATCCAAAACAGAAATAACATCGTCTATCATTTCAGGCTCGAATAAGCGGCTCATCGCCCTGGACATTGACAATTATATCATAATTCATCGACTTGGCGACCTCAGCTATCCTGTCAGTGCCGGAGGCGTGATCTGAGCTGGTCATAACAGCCCTGCCGCCGAAAGAGAGAATTTTTTCAAATATCATCCGGCTGTCGGTTGCAACCACAACATCGTCAGCCAGGCGGGAATGCAGAGCACGCTGATATACATGCTGTATAACAGGAATGCCTTTAAGGAGTGCAAGGGGCTTTCCCGGAAACCGGGTAGAGGCGTATCGGGCTGGTATGATTACAATGGCGGACATGAACTACCAATTATATAACATATATTATATGGTATGGCAAATATGTTTTAAAAAATTCTGCCCTCAGGACGGTTCCTTCGTTTTTACGTAATTATCGGTCGAAGAAAAAGGCAGAGATTTTTTTGACGAAGAAATGCATAATATTTTAGTATAATATTCACTTGATTCCACTGCGTAATCTATAAATCTTTGTCGGCAGTTTTTTTGGATCATTTTTAATAAGGTTATCTGGCATATAAATGGGAAAATAATTTTTCAAGGAGAAGGCGTTATGAACATTACAGTGAAAAATGAAAAACTGAATGCATGGATCAAGGAAGTCTCAGATATGTGCCAGCCCGATAAGATCTATGTGTGTAACGGCACAAAAGAAGAATATGATCAGATGATGTCGTTGATGATCAAAAGCGGCAGCGCAACTATACTTAAAAAGCGCGCCAACAGTTTTCTTTTCAGATCTGACCCGAGTGATGTGGCCCGTGTTGAGGACCGCACATACATCTCCACCTCATCTAAGGACGAAGCCGGACCTACAAATAATTGGATGGACCCTGAGGAACTCAAAAAGACGATGAGAGGTCTATACGAAGGTTGCATGAGAGGCCGCACGATGTATGTGATCCCTTTTTCGATGGGACCTATCGGCTCTCCTATTTCAAAGATAGGTGTAGAGATAAGCGACAGCCCATACGTGGTCTGCAACATGCATATTATGACCCGTGTAAGTTCCAGGGTGCTGGAACTTCTTAATTCTGGTGAAGACTTTATCCCCTGTCTTCATTCCGTCGGGGCCCCGCTTGCTGAAGGTCAGGAGGATGTTCAATGGCCGTGTGCTCCGATAGAAAGCAAATTCATCAGTCATTTCCCCGAGGAAAGTCTGATATGGTCTTATGGTTCTGGATACGGCGGAAATGCCTTGCTGGGTAAGAAATGTCTGGCACTGCGTATAGCTTCCGCCATGGCAAGGCGCGAAGGCTGGATGGCCGAACATATGCTCATTTTGCGCCTGACCAATCCTGAAGGTAAGCAATACCATATCGCTGCCGCCTTTCCCTCTGCCTGCGGAAAAACCAATCTCGCAATGATGCGGCCTACCATTGCAGGCTGGAAATGTGAATGCATAGGCGACGACATAGCCTGGATGAAGATCGGGCCTGACGGCCGTCTTTATGCCATCAATCCGGAAAACGGCTTCTTCGGTGTGGCGCCGGGGACATCGTATGATACCAATCCTTCGGCGATGGACACGGTGAAGGAAAACGTTATTTTCACCAACTGCGCCCTTACTGACGACGGTGATGTCTGGTGGGAAGGCATGACTGATGAAGTCCCCTCTCATCTCATTGACTGGAAGGGGCGCGACTGGACCCCTGAGAGCAAGGCCGATGCCGCCCATCCTAACGCGAGGTTTACAGCCCTTGCGTCTCAGTGCCCTGTCATCTGCAAGGACTGGGAAAACCCTGCGGGCCTTCCTATCGATATCTTTATATTCGGCGGCCGCCGCAGCAGTGTTGTGCCTCTGGTTTATGAGGCCCGTGACTGGGACCATGGCGTTTTTCTCGGGGCAACCGCAGCTTCAGAGACCACCTCGGCCAATATCGGAGCTACAGGCAATCTGCGTCGGGACCCCTTTGCCATGACACCCTTTTGCGGGTACAATATGGGAGATTATTTCAGGCATTGGCTTGATATGGGCGACAGACTCGGCAGCAAGGCCCCGAGAATATTTTATGTCAACTGGTTCCGCAAAAGTCCTGATGGAAAATTTTTGTGGCCCGGATTCAGCGACAACAGTCGTGTATTGAAATGGATGTGCGAGCGTATTGACGGAAAGGTCGGCGCCCAAAAAACATCGATAGGTTTAATGCCGGAGGAAGGCGATCTGGACCTGGACGGACTTGATATATCGACAGAAAACATGAAAGAGCTGATGAGAGTTGACCCTGCGGCCTGGTCCGCTGAAGTGCCTGACATAGAGAGGCATTTCGAAAAATTCGGGGACCGTTTGCCGGAAAGACTGACAAGACAGCTTCAGGAATTAAGATCCCGTCTTGGATGAACCAGCATTGTGTAATTAGAGTCCGAGCTAGACCCAAATATTGTCATCCCCCGGCTTGACCGGATCGGTGATTCTGAACCTTTGAACAGACTGGATTCCGGCTAACGACCTGCCGGAATGACAGACAAGAAAACGACTTTATACACAGCCACTAATCCTTATGGAGGATCATGCTGACGACTACAGTGTGAAGTGTAGCGGCAGATCCACTTTGCGTTCATATTGTTAATGGAAGAATTAATTTCTAAAAGATCCTTAGTCAATGTTCTGCAGGTAGTATATTCCCACACCAAAACGAGCGATGGGGGAGATATATATCTGACGCGGTTCGCGGAGCCTTATCGCGAACATTTTGAGATCAATAACTGGTATGAGCGGGACTGGTTTGAAGAACACAGGATAAGGTTAATAGGCACAAGCTCTGTGTACAAGGTCCCTACCAGGGAGGTAAACGGAAGAAGCCTGGATCTGGTGGTCAAAAACTGCAGAGTGGGAGAGGATGTCCCTTTAGACACTCATACTTTGCAGGAGTTTTATGACGCTGAATTCAACAGCCCGTGGGAAGAGTTCTCCCTGGTCATGGAAATGAGGGAAGGGGCGTATGGACCCAGGGAGATAAAAGTAAAGACACAGCGTCCTTTGGCCATATATGTCCCGCCTGACAGGATGCAGCCGTGGCAGAGTGGCAGGTCACGCTCGAAAATCAACCGGATACATGCAAAACATCCTGGCATTGACCTGGACATACTTAAGCAATACAAGCTGATTTACGAGTGGATCAAGGGGGAAAACCTGCCTGAAGTCTTCGAGCACATAGACATCAATGATGAAGAAATCGTCGGACATCTCAAACGTATCAATTACATAGTCCTTGCGGACCTTGACAGAAAAGGATATCTGGTGGCTGACATGAAACCCGAGCACATTATATTCAGTGAGACCGACTCTGTGCGCATCGAAGAACTCGGCCGTTCGGGCAATAACGGTGATGCATATAAAAGACAGGTTGACCTCCTGTATCAACTGATTAAAGAGGGCAGTTATTCGGTCATAGATTATGAACTTCTTCTGCGGACTACACGACACGAGGAAGAGGTCAAAAATTCGAGGAGACATCACTATCTGGACGACCAGAGGGACCGTTTCAAGCCAACTTCCCTGCCTGCCCACCTCAGGAGGACAGAGATCCTTGGAGTGCCGTATATTTATGGCAATGCGGAGAGTACAGGTGGGCATCTGTGGGTAGTTGGAAGAAATGCCCGCCTGTTTGATTATTTTCTCCCTGAAAGATGGAGGAAGACACCGTCCCTGAAATTGTCCGACAAAAAGGAAGTGTTTTATACAATCACAAAGGATAACATTCACCTTGTCTGGGAAACTTCCCGTGTTGGAGAGTTGCCTGGCGAGGAGGATGGTGGAAGCGATGATCCTATGGTCCGGCAGTATGGCATAAAAAGTCCGTTTGAGGAATTTGCCATAGCTCAGAGATTGAAAGAACTCGGAATTCCGACTGTCTACGTTAGGGCCATATACATGACCGGCACTACAAAGATAGAGCCCTCAGTCGACTTCAGAAAATACGATTCACATAAGGACATCCTGGACCCGGAGGGCAATCCTGTTTTGCGGGAAAACCACAACTATATTACCATCCGTGGTTATTATAACGGTCCAGATTATTCGGTTGCAGAGCAGGGTCCGCTCTATATGCCGATCGACCTTTCGAGGGCTGTTTATCAGGGCAATATTGATGAAGCAACATGCCAGATGCTTTTTCACAAGGTAAAGGAGAATCTTAAGCGCGCAGGATATGACGGATCGTTATTAAAGGCAAATGATCTCCTTCTGGCGATTGACAGCAAAGGGAAGATTATGAATAATACTCATGGCGAACCAGAAGTCATCATATGTAATTTCGAGCTTATATGGAAGATTTCGGATGCCGGCCTATGAATCGATGCGTCTGCAACCGGGCAAAGAAGTTGTCCATATTAATAGGGTCTGAGTATAAAAGTAAGAAGTCGTCATCCTCGGGCTTGACCCGGTGATCCAGAACCTCTTGAAAACAATGGATTCCCGATTAATGACTTCGGGAATGACGGACAAAAATCGAGAGTATAAACACAGATACTAACTAAGCACAAAAGCTAATTTTTACAGAAAATATTTCAACCAGATTTCAAAAATCCCGGAGAAAGGTCTAGAGGTAAACTGCATTGGATGCTGCAACAGTAGATGTTATAAGAAGAATTCTCATCTCAGCGCTTCCCATACTGATAGCGATCACCTTTCATGAGGTTTCTCATGGTTGTGTCGCATACAAACTCGGCGACCCAACAGCAAAGATGCTCGGCAGACTTACGCTTAATCCCATTGCGCATATAGATATATTCGGGACAATCCTGCTGCCCCTGCTTCTCTTGGTAGCAACGAACGGACAGTTTGTATTTGGTTACGCAAAGCCGGTCCCGATAAACCCGATGAACTTCAAAAACCCCAGACAGGGCATGGCCCTCTCTGCTGCCGCAGGTCCTGTGACAAATATAGTCCTGGCTGTTTTAAGTGTGCTGATATTGAAATTTGTCATAATCCCTTTGGCAGCGGTATTGCCTGCTTCTGTTACTGAGACTGTCCTGAGTCCGCTTGCGATGATATTTAAGTCCAGTGTTGTTATGAATGTTGTGCTGGCGGCATTCAATATGATCCCGATTCCCCCGCTTGACGGCGGAAGGGTGCTCACTGGGCTGTTGCCTTCAAGGCAGGCCATGACATTCAGTAAAATCGAGCCATTTGGCTTTATAATTGTTATTGTCCTGATATACTCCGGCATTGCCGGTAAAATAATTATGCCTTTTATCAATCTATTCCTGAATATTTTTCAGGTATACCTATATTAGAGGAGTGCAATGACAAAAGACAGGGTATTAAGCGGAATGCAGTCAAGCGGCAAGGTGCATATAGGAAATCTCGTCGGTGCCCTCCAAAACTGGGTGAAGCTCCAGGACAAATACGACTGTTATTATTTTGTTGCTGACTGGCACGCGCTGACAACAGGATACGAGAACCCTGCGGCTCTGCACGATTCCGTAAAGGATCTTCTGGTAAATTTTCTGGCAGCAGGCCTTGATCCTGATAAATGCACCATATTCCTGCAATCAAGGATACTGGAGCACGCGGAGCTGCATCTGCTACTTTCGATGATAACGCCCCTGGGCTGGCTCGAACGTGTCCCGACCTATAAAGAGAAACAGCAGGAATTGAAGGACAGGGACCTGAATAATTACGGCTTCCTTGGGTACCCGCTCCTTCAGACTGCCGACATAATCATCTACCGTGCGAAGTATGTTCCAGTGGGGGTAGACCAGGTCCCGCACCTTGAAATATCACGGGAGATAGCCAGGAGGTTCAACAACCTCTACACAGAGTTGTTCCCTGAGCCTGACGCGCTTTTAACAGAGTTCCCGAAAGTGCCTGGTGTTGACGGCAGGAAGATGTCAAAGAGCTACAATAACGCGATCTATCTTTCCGATACTCCAAAAGAAGTTGAAAGCAAAATAAAGACAATGACCACTGACCCGGCGAGGATCAAACGGACTGATGTTGGGGACCCCGAGCTTTCACCGGTATTTCAGCTTCATAAGGTATTCTCTTCAAAGGAAGAGCAGGATGAAGTTGCCGAAGGATGCAGGACAGCCGGGATAGGCTGCATTGACTGCAAAAAGGTCCTGATCAGGAATGTCTTTAAGGTTCTTGAGCCGATATGGGCAAAGAGGGAATCGCTACTAAGCAATCCTGAGCAATTGCATGCCATTGTTGAAAAGGGAAATGACAAGGCCAGAAAAGTTGCACAGGAGACCATGGTGATTGTTCGCAAGGCAATGGGATTGTATTAATCTGCAGGCATCAACCTGGAAAACGCAGTTAGCCACAGAGACACGGAGGCACAGAGTTGAAAGGCAAGAGAAAAGGCCTGAATGAATCTTTCACCTCTGTGGTGAAACAAAAGTATTCTACAACCCATTGTTTTCTCAGTGTCTCTGTGGTGAATGATTGTTGTTTTTAGGTTAATATTGAATTCTTCAGGATTTTCTATTTACCACTGCTTATTGCCTTAAACGTATCTCCAACATGAATTATTATATAATAGAATCCTAATGACTACGACCAAGGCATATGATGTTATAGTTATCGGAGCAGGCCACGCAGGCTGTGAGGCAGGGCTTGCTGCTGCACGCATGGGCATGTCCACATGTGTATTTACCATGAACCTCGACACCATAGGTCAGATGTCCTGTAATCCGGCTATCGGAGGCCTTGCAAAAGGTCATCTCGTAAGGGAGATTGACGCCCTCGGAGGTGAAATGGCAATGATTACCGATAAGGCGGGGATACAGTTCCGGATGCTAAATAAGTCAAAAGGTCCGGCTGTCTGGTCCTTGAGGGTGCAGGCTGACAGGGTCTTATACAGGCTCAGGATGAGGCAGGCCCTCGAAGCGCAGGAGAATCTCGATATCAAGCAGGCCACAGCAGAAGATATTGTGGTCGAAGACGGACATGTAAAAGGCGTCAGGACAGCGCTTGGCACAGTCTATGACACAAAATGTGTAATTGTAACCACAGGGACATTTTTAAAAGGACTGATGCACGTCGGACATGAAAGCTTCGCAGCCGGCAGGGCAGGTGAATTCCCCTCTGTCGGACTGTCGGACTGCCTTGCAGGTATCGGCCTGAAACTCGGCCGCCTAAAGACAGGCACCCCGCCAAGGCTTGATGCAAAGACAATAGATTTCTCAAAGACAGAAGCACAGTTCGGCGACGAGCCGCCTGTCCCGTTTTCACACAGCACAATAAAGATAGAAAACCCTCAGCTGCCCTGTTATATAACCTATACCAACCAGGAAACCCATAAAATCATCAGGGACAATCTTGAGCGTTCAGCGATGTATAGCGGCAAAATTACCGGCATAGGGCCAAGATACTGTCCGTCTATAGAGGACAAGATCGTGCGCTTTGCAGAACGCCAAAGGCATCAGGTCTTTCTGGAGCCTGAAGGCCTTGAGACGTCCGAATATTATGCAAACGGCATATCAACAAGTCTTCCATATGATGTCCAGACAGAACTTGTCCGGACGATACCCGGTCTTGAAAAGGCCGAGATCATGAGGCCTGCCTATGCGATTGAGTACGATTTTGTCTTTCCGACTCAACTGAAACATACTCTTGAAACAAAAAACACAGAGGGCCTTTTCCTCGCCGGACAGATAAACGGGACCTCCGGATATGAAGAAGCTGCTGCACAGGGCTTAATGGCCGGAATAAATGCAGCGCTGAAGCTCCAGGGCAGAGAACAGCTGGTCCTAGGCAGGCATGAGGCATATATCGGGGTCCTGATCGATGATCTTGTAACAAAAGGCACAAGGGAGCCATACAGGATGTTTACCTCACGGGCTGAATACCGACTGCTCTTAAGGCATGATAACGCGGACATGCGTCTTATGGAAAAAGGCCATGAAATCGGCCTCCTGAACAATGAGGTTTATGAAAGTTTTTTGGATAAAAAGAAAAAAATAGAAAACGAAATAATCAGGCTTCAAAAAACGCGTATAAAGCCTGACAATGTCAACGAGAAACTGAAGGAACTGGGCACATCTCTTATAGAGCAGGACATTACCCTCGAACAGCTTCTCAAAAGGCCTGAGGTTACATATCCCGTTATCAGGCAATGTTTGCCCTCTGAAATCAGGCTCGGGGATGATGTTGAAAAACAGGTAGAAATACAGATCAAATACGCGGGGTATATCCATAGGCAGATAGAGACAGCAGAGAAATTAAAGAAGCTTGACGAAAAAAAGATCCCTGCTGACATTGATTATAAGATCCTGCCGGGCATTTCAAAAGAGATACTCTGCAAGCTTGAGGAAGTGCGGCCTGACAATCTCGGCCAGGCAAGCAGGATACAGGGAATGACACCTGTGGCTTTGTCTCTCATTATGATCGCTGTTGAAAAAATCAGGCGTTCAAAGGCTGGTCATTAACCAATGAGAATATTGATTTGTAGAATCCCTCCTAACCTCCCTTTTTCAAAGGAAGGAATAGAGCCCCTCTTGCTTAAAGCACCTACTTTTGGTTGGCAAAGAGGGGAGAGGGGAGATTTTTTGAATAGGGCATTATATTCTGAGCCCGTTAATCGCCGGCTGATCAGAAAATGTTATTATAATGCTCTTCAGCCATCGCAATTGCAGCAGAAAGGTTTTGCAAGGAGGAATCCTATATGAGCTTTAATGACATTACGCTTGAAACTCTTAATAAAGCACTGGAGTCGGCCGAAAATTCAGGGGACATTACTGAAATCTCCAGATGTTATAACCAGATTGCCGACGTCTACCAAAAGCGGGGTGACTATGACAAGGCGCTTGATTTTTCTTCCAGGGCACTTGAGATGTCAGAGAAGGTCGAGGACACTGCCGAGATACTAAAGAGCTATCATCAGATATCTATAGTCCACCAAAAGCGTGGTGATTATGATAAGGCGCTTGATTTTTCTTACAAGACCCTCGGCCTTGCGGAAAAAATCGGTTCCATCTCCGGCATATCGAAGAGCTATAACCAGATAGGCATTGTCCACCAGAAAAGGGGCGATTATGACTGGGCCCTCGATTTTTACCAGAAGGCCCTTGACATTGCTGAGAAGGCAGGAGATATAGCCGGCGCATCTGTCGGATATCAGAATATAGGGATTGTTCATCAAAAAAGAGGCGATTATGACAAAGCCCTTGAACTGTCCTACCAGGCGCTCGAGATCAAGGAAAAGACAGACGATTACCATACTATATTAAGGATCTACGGCCAGATAGGTCTTCTTCATAAATTAAGGGGTGATTATGACAAGGCACTTGATTTTACCCTTAAGTCTCTTGAGACTGCTCAAAAGATCGGTGATATCGCGGGGGAATCGATGTGTTATAACCAGATAGGCGTTGTTAATCATGAAAGAGGAGAATATAAAAAAGCGCTTGAATTTTTCCAGAAAGCCTTTGAGATTGCCGAGAAGATAGGCGATGTTGCCGAGGTATCTAAAAACTATAACCAGATAGCAACAGTCTACCAAAACAGGGGAGATTATGACAGGGCACTTGAGTTTTCATGCAAGGCGCTTGAAATTTCCGAGAGGATCGGGGACGTGGCCGGCGTCTCAATGAGCTACAAGCAGATAGGTATAGTCCATCAGGAAAAAGGCGACTTTGACAAGGCCCTTGAGTTTTACCAGAAGGCCCTTGAGATAGCCAAAAAGGTCGGTGACATAGTAGGCATCTCAAAGAGCTATCATCAGATGGGGATAGTCTATCAAAACAAGGGCAACTATGACAGTGCCCTTGAATTTTACCAGAAGGCCCTTGAGATAGCCAAAAAGGTCGGAGATATTGTCGGAGTCGCCAGCACAGTGGCCATGATAGGAAAGGTCATGCATATGAAAAAGAATTATAAGGACGCCTTCATAGATTACCTTATTTCCCTCGATATTTTTGAAAGGATCGGCTCGCCCAATCTCAATATCATCAATGAGTTAATATCCGAGTTGACAAAGGAAATGGGTGAAGAGGACTTTAACCAGTTGCTGAAAGAATTTAAGAACGAACCATAGACAGGACTCCAGGTACACGAACTTTTTCGTTATACACCTGATATAATTATCCGGACCAAAATGGCATACAGGCACAGAGAAAAATGATTCTTAGGGACAAGATCCAGATGGGTCGGCCTCCTGAAGAGGTCTGGCAATATATACAAAGTCCAGCGCTTATGAAAGAATGGAACCCCGGGATCAAGGCTTTTGTCCCTGTTTCATGGGGTGAGCCTGCAGAGGGGTACAGATACAGGGTCCGCTACAAAATGATTGGCAGGGAGAGTAATTTTCTGGCAGAGTTCATGGAATACCAAAAGCCGGTAAGACTCCTCATCCATCTTTCAGGAGGCAACCTCCCGGTCAAGGGATATATCCAGGAGGTCTATGAACTGGATGAAAATACGAGCGGGACTTTGTTAAAACAGCGAATTGAGGTCTACAATTCCGGCATGAATATTTTTTCACGATGCATGACAATATTCATACATTTTTTTAGCAGACTTTCAAGAAAAAAACATCTGAGGTTGTTAAAAGACTTCATCGAAACCAATTCTAATTTGCAAGCCAAATAACCCCTTCGTCATTCCGGCTTGTCCGGGATCTTTCCGAATAAGAAAGGATTCCTGAAGTGCTCCGCCCGCTTAAGACGACTACTTCTGATGAGGGGACGACAGCTTAACCAAGTCATCCTAAAAACGGCAATTTATTCACCACGGAGGCACAGAGACGCTGAGAAACCACGGGTTTGAGCAAATAGGGGACTGACCAATTTGGTTGCCCCTACCCTGCCCATAACTCCTTGATTTTACTCTGTGATCTCTGTGTCTCTGTGGATTCTGCTTTTTTTAGGTTCATGCAACCATCAATTAACCACAATTAAAATATGAATTATTATGTTGACTTGACATGGTCTGCACTCTGTGACAATAATGAAAAATCACAATTATTGAAACAGTCACGGGGATAAGGCAAAAAGCATTAGATATTTCTCTCAGGAGGGTAAACAGTGAAAATGCAGGCCATTAGGGAAATCGCGAAGCAAAAGGGTGTAGCTCCGGCAAGACTCAATAAGGCAGGTCTTATTAACGCGATCCAGAAAGCAGAAGGCAATTTTGACTGCTATGCAACACCGCATGTAAAAGATTGCAATCAACTGCGCTGTATCTGGCGTCAGGACTGTATTGCCGTAATTTGACCCTAAAAAACACTAACCACAGAGTGCACAGAGGAAAGCATAAAGACTGACAGCTTCTCTCTCAATCAATATTTTTCTCTGTGTGACCTGTGGTCAATTTCTTTTTCGGTTTAATCAGCGACACATGTGTATATGCGATAGTGAAGTTTTGCCCAGAAGCCTTCAGTCAGCACTCCAAAAACGCTGGTTTGTTCGCCGAACTCTTCTGCCATAATATTGCGTATTCGCGTAAGCTCATCCATCTTAAGAGAATATCTTTTGGCCAGGTCCTCTGATGTCAGCAAGAGTGCCGGCGCCGGGGTTATGTCAGTCACACGCCAGCCGGCCTTTGTCATGCAGCTTTCAAGTTCGCTGATTGTGGGATACCATTTCTCCGAGTGCATATGTTTGTACAGAGCATTCAGACAGGCGGCCTCTCTCTTGTCTTCAAAGCAGGCGGTCTGATGCACAAAAATCTCACCTTCCTTTGTCTGACTGCGAAGATGCAGAAGCACGGGCATCAGGCCGGCTTTCCCGAAGTAGTGGAGGACTGAACGCATCATGAAGAAAAAACGCTTGTCTTTTGGTCCAACATCACTGCGAAGGAACTCTGTTACCATTGCACGAACACACTTAATGTCTTCCTTGCGTGCTGAGGCAAGCTGAACGTCAGAGGCATCAAGGTTCACCAGGGCCAGGTCACGGCAGACCCCCTGAGCAGCCAGTTGAGACAGCAGAAAACCAGTTCCACCCCCTAAGTCAACTACAACATCATTACGCGATTCCTCTAAGAGGTCCCTTATTCTATTTAAGAAAGGTCGCGCGATTGCCGGATCTGAAAAATACCCGCCGTGCAACCCGCCCCATTTTTCCCCGTGAACTGACTCTTCTCTTCCAATCTGCTCGTTCATTCCAGCCCTTTGCCGCCCAATGATTTCTTTACTGCGTAAATAAAAACATTATAGACTTACCTGGAGTAAAATAAAAAGTTTTTTAAAACCGTCCTTGCCCTCCTTCTTTTCACCCCATGCTATTATATATTTTAAAATACACGGCCTCACGGGAGTTTCGATGAAAAGGTATTTTTTGTTTTTATTGTCCGCAATTCTCCTTATTTTTCTGACAGCTGCAGCCCAGGCCGGAGAGTCTGTTGTCCGCATACTGTATGTAAATGACTTCCACGGGTTTGCCGAACCCTATAAACCATACGGGTCGGATGAGATGCTGGGCGGCATATCATTTCTTGCTGCCAAGGCTGAAAGACTGCGTAAAGAAAAACCAACGCTCTTTCTGGCAGCTGGTGACATGATACAGGGCTCTAACTGGGCGAACATGTTTTTGGGTGAGTCGGTCATTGAGCTTATGAACGCGATGCAGTTTGACGCAATGGAGCTCGGCAACCATGAGTTCGACTTTGGTGTTGACGTCCTCAGAAAAAGGATCTCAGAGGCCAGGTTCCCGGTGCTGTGCGCCAATGTTGAAGGACTGGATATGGTAAAACCCTATACCATCAGGGAAATAAACGGGGTGAAGATCGCCATCATAGGGGTTGTAACAGAAGACGTCCCTGTTTCAACACATCCTAAAAATGTCGTTGGGCTGAAGTTTGATCCGCCTTCTGATGTTATTCAAAAATATATGGAGATCCTGAAAAACAAGGCAGACATCATAATCGTCCTTTCACATTTGGGCCTTTCGGCTGACAGGGAACTTGCCGGGAAGGTCCATGGTCTGGCAGCCATTGTAGGCGGTCATTCTCACACAAAAGTCCTGACGCCTGTCATGATTGGAGGCACGGCAATAGTCCAGGCATGGGAACATGGAAAGGCACTCGGTGTGCTTGACCTTACCATTGAGGGCCACAGGGTCATAAAGGCTGAAGGCAGGCTCGTTGAAATAAAGCCGACAGGCGGCATATCAGATACTGCGGTAGATGCGATTGTCGAAAAATACAGGAAAAAAGAGGATGCTGTTCTGGATGAGACGATCGGTGAGGCCCTTACTGATCTGGACGGTGAAAGGGTCAGGCAGCAGGAGACCAATCTCGGCGACCTTATCGCCGACATTATAAAAAACGCGGCCCATGCAGACGCAGCGATAATAGGAGGCGGGAGCATTCGCACCAGCATAAAAAAAGGTGAGATAAAGATCAAGGATGTCTATTCAGCCTCGCCGTTTAATGACTATGTCGTTGCCGTGAGGCTCACTGGCAGGCAGATTCTGGAGGCGCTTGAACATGGGGTTTCGGCCGTAGAAGACAACGCAGGCAGGTTCCCGCAGGTCTCAGGACTTAAGTTTGTCTATAGTCGCTCAGCTCCTGTTGGCTCAAGGGTCAAAGAGGTCATGATCAACGGGCAGAAGGCCGATCCTGACAAGGAATATGTCGTGGCAACAAACGATTTTCTGGCAGCAGGAGGTGACGGCTATAAGGTCTTTGGCGAGGCGGTCAGGGCATCGAGTGATTACGCCGTTGTCGGAGGCATGATGAAGGGAGAGAAGCTTGCATACAGCAACTCAGGTAAATGGGTCAGGGACGTTATTGTTGATTATATAAAGGACAGAAAGAAAATCTCATCCTCTGTTGAAGGCAGAATCATAGAGCTAAAGGAAAAATGAAGGTCTATGTCAATAATCAGGCTGTACATATTTATGCCGGCATGACAGTGCGGCATGCGCTGTTGACCGCAGGGGTCCTTGAGGAACTGAAGGCCTCAAAAAAGGTCTATGACGAATGGGGGAACGAGGTCGGTCTTGACGGAGTTTTAACAGAAGGAGCGAGGATTTATGTAAGGTAAGCTGAGCAGGCAAGGACGGATTGATCTCACCCTTAGCGAGCAGAGTCACCGCACGGATTCTAAATGCAATATTACTCGAAATTATTTCGAAATCGACTTCTTATTCGGACTCTTTGCTAACCCCGTGGCAGACCACGGGGACCAGTACGCTCGCTGTCCATCTAATTCAGCTTCTGATTTGTCTGAAATTAACCGAATAATCCTAAAAAGAAGCCAGACCCCACATAGACACAGAGATCACTATTATCAATCAGGCGCGATTATTACGGATAAATGATTCCATATCTTCCGGTACGGGCGCATTGAATGCAAGCAGTTCGCCGGAGACAGGATGATTTATGATAAGCTGTGAGGCATGCAGCAAATGCCTCGGGGTTTCCAGCCACGGAAGCAGGTCGTAACATCCGGCCCTGACATTTTTTGCAAAGTGAAGGAACTCATCATCGGTCCTTCCATATAACTTATCACCCACCAATGGATAACCGGCATGTGCCAGATGGGCCCTTATCTGGTTTGTTCTGCCGGTGACGGGCCTGCACCTGAGCATTGTGTACGATGCGAAACGTTCCATTACATCAAAGGCAGTGGCGGAGTATTTTGCGCCCGCGCCATCATCGGATACGACTTTCTTTTTTATCGAGACGCAGCTGTCACGATCAGGCACTAAAAACCCCTTGACCTCAAAAGAAGAGTTATTGATTACTCCCCGGACTATCGCAATATACTCCTTTTCTACTGTTCCGGCCTCAAACTGCCGCAAGAGCGACTGGTGTGCGATTTTTGTCTTTGCGGTGACGATTATACCGCTTGTTTCCCGGTCCAGGCGATGTGCCAGGTGAATGGCACCGCGAAATCCCTTGTCGGCCAAACGCTGTCGCAATAGAGAGATTAAAGTATTCCTGATGTAATTACCATAAGCATGCGAAGGCAGATTGCCGGGTTTATTGGCAACAAGAAAGGTCTCTTCTTCATGCATTATTTGTATATTCATATCAACAGGGGGTTCGGTGTGGACAAACGAATACGCTACAATATCGTCTATTTTCAGAAGATAATCGACTGATGCTGCCTTGCCGTTGACCGTCACCTTCCCGCGTCCAATTTCCAGCTTCCATTCTTCGGTGGTCTGATACTTGAAGCGCTGGGTGTGGAAATCCAACAGGCTCCTGCCGGCAAACAGCGATGAGATCCTTAAGGAAAGTGTAGTTTCTTCTGTCATGCAATGTACGCCTTAGGCATATGGTAGAGCACCTGTTACAACCTAAAATGACATGCTGAACTCCATCGGCTGTAATATTGCGTTTCAGACCCATTCAGGGGACTGCTAAATATTCCGCAAAAGACGTTGACTCCGGGACAGGCAGATTGTCTTCTATCAAGCCCCTGACATGCATTTCAACCGCCTCATGCATATTACGCTCAGTCTCTTCGCGGTTAGCGCCGGTTGCAATACAACCCGGCAAATCCGGCGAATATGCCGAATAGTTGCCCTCAGCCTTTTCAATTACAATAAGAAATCGATGCATCTACTTTACCTCCTTCAGCTCTTGGACATCATAACGCTCATAATTGGAAATATCAAGATATTTCTTTAAATTCAAAAGTTATAAGTACCTATATAGCCTGCCGTAATTGATGGATGCGGCCTTGGGAGAGAAGACTCTTCTTAGGTAGTCTATTTTGTCACCGAAAATACACTTCTAAGACTTAAAAACAGCCCTGTTTTTAAGTTTTCATCAATGACGTCAGTCAGTTAGCTTGGTCCGACCCAGTCCGCAAATACAACAATACAAGGCCCCGCCAAATTAAATAATATCAATTAGGCAACAAGCCTAACTTTTCATCAATACGGAACCACATATCAGATCTACTAAAATGATAAACCACATAATCCCGTCTTTCAACCTTGTCTGCTAAAGCCTTGCAAATATCTGTCGTTAAGCCGAGCTGCTCGAGTTTTTTTGCGAGCGCGTAAGTTGAGAGCACACGGTCGCGTCTTTGCGCTCTTATCGAGTTAATTTGTTTGTCGCTTGCAATTGGCGCTGCTCCAGTATTTGGCGGCGCTGTTGGAATTTGATTCGCTTTCTTAACAACGTTTCTGCTCTCAACGTTGCTATCAATGAATTTGGTCTCAGTTTCATGTTTCTTCTTGTCATGAACCTCCGCCCGTTTCTCCTGCAGCGGAACACTCTTTGGGGCGGCTTTAACGGGCTTCTCGCTGTCGGGTTTCTCAGGGTTAAGTGGAATCACCGATGCTGTGACGATAGCAACGACAAGAAAAACATAAAACAGCGGGTTGTAGAAAACAAACCGAAGTACCCTTTTCCGGCGATCATCAGAAAGTAAAGCAAGAGAAAAGAAAATGCATACAACAATGCTTGCAAGAACGATCGCTATCATCACTCTTGGATGTAGAGGAAGGCGGCTTAATATCTCAATTAATTTGTCCATAATGATTTCAATGTGCTTGCGCAAGGGATGGTCGTTAAACGAACACTCCCGACTACACATATGCAGATTGCACGGGCGCATAATATTAACATGAAGTGAATGCAGTAAACTATAGCTTACATCAAGCATGTTCTCGCAACAGCTCTTGGGTTATCTAAAATAGCAATGCATACGCTCGACTTGTCGGTGGGGGCAACCCCATTACACTGGGCAGCCCCTGCGATGCGCTCTCCTCAGTCCATCCTTTCTTCTGTGCCCTTGCCGTTTTCTATCTTAGGTCGCCACTTCTTTGTGTCATTGTGCGGGTAGCTCTCATCTGTCATCTTTTCCCTGGTGGTAACTATGTGGTACTGTTAATAAACTATGATTCTAAACATTCACAGTAGGACACATTTGTGAGTATCTCAGCGAATTTTAGTAAGATTGTGGTAATTCAATCTATTCCGCCGGACGAATTACACACAGGAACTAAACTTCATGAGGACTTAGAGACGCTGGATGCGTGGCACGCAAAGGGGCTGAAATCAGAGCTTCACAATGTCATTACTCGGAGCGAACTGCTGGGCTTACTTTCTGCGCTTGAAGAGAAGGCACGCCTTGAGGGGGATTGGCCTATTTTGCATTTTGAGACTCATGGCAACCCGCAAGGCCTAGTTTTAGCATCTGCAGCAGATGCTCTTGTGACATGGGACGTGCTGAAGACACCCTTGGTGAAGCTCAATATTCAAACACATAACAATCTTATTGTAGTACTTGCGGCTTGTTATGGCGCACACTTGACCAGCTCACTTGTTCCAACTGATAGAGCGCCCTGCTGGGGACTTGTAGGCCCGAATGAGGCGATGTATCCTGACGACTTACTGAGGAGTTTCTTAGAGTTTTATACGGAGCTCTTTGCTACAGGTAATGGATCAGCGTCTCTAAGGCGACTGAACGCGGCCGTGAGTACAGAAAAACTTTCCTACACTTTTGCTCAGTGCGAGTTCATGTTCAAAATGGTATATCAAAAATATTTACAGAACAACTTTGCCCCACGAGCGCTGAAGAACTGGGCACTTGCCATGTACCTTGAGACCAAGCGTCGAGGGGCTGCGCCAGCTGGCGGTGTTGGTGAGATCAAAAGGAGACTGATTAGAACTCGAGAAGACTATTTCCCGCGGCATCGGGAAA
Organism: uncultured Nitrospira sp.; assembly: GCA_963801505.1. Classification (GTDB taxonomy): domain Bacteria; phylum Nitrospirota; class Thermodesulfovibrionia; order Thermodesulfovibrionales; family UBA6898; genus JAOUFP01. The sequence goes on along the minus strand of CAWDEY010000009.1, from coordinate 74,859 downwards.
AGTTCTTTATGTTTGACCTCTATCCAGAAAACCGTAAGCGGTTTACAGTTACCTACCAAGATGTTCTTGATTTCAAGCTTTGAAGATTTAAAAAAGTGATGTGCCAAGGGGAAGTATCTAAGAGCCGTTATCGCCTTTTTTGTCTGCGCCCTCTACGTCATGGCTGCCGGGAGTTCCGCTTTAATCTGCCTATTCGTGCACGACTCGGCCAAGCCCTTAAGTTGCTCGAAGTACTCGTTAGATAGCGGTCAAGCCTCAATGGAATTTGCAATTGCAGAGAGAGACCTTATTACTGAGTCGACGCAGAGATTCCAGCCTGCTCTAGGTGTCTGAGGTGCTGATAATGCACCCATTAACTGAAAACTTGGCTCCAGTTCTAGAATACCAATGTGCGCTGAACCTATGCGAAGCTCATTCAATCCTACGAGAGGGGCGGTTACCGAACGCGCGTCAGTCTCTTTCAGCCCTTTGGCAATCAAAATTTTTTCAAGGAGCTTTATCTGTCTTAGGTTATTATCTGCTGACTGACCAAGAGTGCTCAAACAGCCCCGAAGTGAATCGATCTTCATAGTTTCAATAACCCATCCATAAAGAATTCGAGCAAGTTCAAGCAGCTCAGAGTACTGGTTGGTAAGGGGACCTACACTCAACCTAGAGAGTTCAGGCTTACTTGGTTCTAAGTGACTAAATAGGTCGAGATGATATCTTTCTCTAAAGCCATGATCGAGTAGAGTGCGAGAACCACGAATTAGGTCGATTACTCCAGGAGAATTTGGAGGGTTCAGCTGCATTCTGGTCTGGAATAGCTCTTCGCAAATCTCACTACTAGGCAATGAAGAAAACGAGGCCCAATAGGCCTGTTCTGCAAAATTTAACTTGGCTATATCAGGAGCAAAAGCATTAACCAGTCCCCGAGAGTTTATCCCCACATCAATTGTGCCTCTGTCTCCGGGTAATGAAGCTATTCCCCAATTTCTCATATGAAAAAAGACGCCATATCCCGGAACTTGTAAATACTTTTGTAAAACTTCTGGCCTAAAATATAAGTATCCAAAGTTTCCAATACCCTGCTCAATATAGTTCCCAATGAATCCATTTTGCGGCAATGCTTGCCTTTTGCCTTCGTTATTTACTATGAAAACTGGTAACTCCGATTCGCCTATCCGTTTCTCTCCATAATAATACCAGGGGCTACGTTCAAATCTAGGCATATCGTAAGGCTGAATTATGAAGCTGCGATGAAGGATAGAACGTCCAGCAAAATACCCACGGTTCGTAAATTTCGGATCATGTACGTATGATGAAATCGTGCTAAATTCATCAATCTTGAGATCTTCAACTGGATTGAGTTCAAGCCCTTCTTCTGTCGGCGCATTTGCGAATCGGTCGGCAGCCACCGATATAAGTAATCCCATTTTAACCGTTGCCAGAAAATCACGCAGATAATCACGATGTATAGTTACTCTAGCAGTCGGATTATGAAACTTATGAAAGTCAATGTATGTTTCGGCAACCTGAATATTATCTAATGGATGATAATATTTAGCAGAATTCTTTTTGATTAAGGCGTGATAAATGAGGAATTTATAATTTAGTTCAATGGTATCTTCCTCTGTAATTGGATGTCTTATCATTAAGGCTAAAGGATAGAGTTGAATAGCCTTGTACCGAGCATAGTCGCCAAAGCTAAATTGATCTTGAGAACCCCAACCCATTTCAAAACTCAGATAATGAGGCGAAGGAATTTCCGCAGCTGCAGCATGAAGCTGATCAACAGGGACGAGAGCAGAGCGGATTAGGCACTCTTCGCGCCGCCAATCTGGCGAGTTGAGATCACTTTTTTCTCCCTCCCATAACCTCTCAATGGTGATAGTGGTCCCAATGGTCGGATTGAAATCGAGTTTTTCTCTATCCGAGTATAGGAACCAATCTCGTAATGTCAGAGTAGAAGACATAAGAATATTAATAAAGTGTCTTTGTAATTTTCTCTGTGCCGTTAATTACTTTCATTGAGAGAATATAACACAAACAATGGATTGAGGGCAGAATAATTTAATGTGGGGTCTGGTTTTGGTTTATGGTATTTGACCGAGTAATCTGACTTGAGCACTTCATGCTAATCGGGATGATCGAAGAGAAAAGTATAGTCTGATACAGGCTGCGCGTCCTCCTCACTCCTGACAAACAAGCCGCAGGCCTGGCAATGATATGTCTTTGAGGTAACAAGTTGCTCCTCCCCATCCGGTGCAGTCACAATTCCCGGCATAATAGATACGCGCAGATTAGTGACGACTCTGCAATGGGGACAATATGCTGTATGCACTGCGGGCATAGGATCAATTGTCTTTTTTGTCCTGGCTCTCATAATCTTTTTCCCCTGCTCCGCTTGGCACCGTATACTGCTTTTTCCACTTCCCGGTATCTATCAACCATGGTATAAAAGATCAACCCATTGGAAAAAGGACGCCGGGGCGGCAAATCTCCTTGCCGGGGCTGTTCAGAATGATCATGTGTGATATATAATGAAATAATATTGAAGACACCCCGCAGCAAACTCAGGGAATACGTTCGCTATCCATTTAAGAGGAAGGTGATGAAAATGTCCAAAAGTGTAACGATAAAGCTCGATGATGAAACATACAGGAAATTCAGTGAGATTGCTACGGAAGAGCATAGGAGTCTTTCGAATCTCATAGAGACGTTTGCCTTAAAGAAACTCGACGAAGAGCTTTTTACAGATACCTTTGAGACCGCAGAGATATTGTCTAATACATCATTGTTGGGAAGGCTGAAAAAGGGCCATCGGCAGGCAACTCAAAAAAAGGGCCAGATGATCGGATAAAATTGGCTAAGTTCAAGATATTTGAGACCGCGCAATTCATTGACGACCTTTCTGCTGATTTTAAAGGCAGAGGGGCAAAGGTCAAAGACAAGCTCCTCAGTTATGTTTACCCACAGTTGAGTGATAATCCGTATTTCGGAAAAAACATTAAAAAGCTGAAGAATTATAATCCCGAAACATGGCGCTACAGGATCGGAGATTACCGGTTTTTTTATGAGATTGATGAAACAGAAGCTGTTATTTATATGATTGCTGCTGATGCAAGAAAAGACAGTTATTAGCGAATGATTAACCGCTTCTCATCCCTTTGTCAGAAAATAGATCAACCTTTCCTTACCGACATGTGAGGGGTAGGCCTTTGTGAGGGGTTGCATTATTGGATTTCCAGCTTAAATGGATTCACTGATCCGGCTCCCGTATGAATCCAATCGCATTTTTTTCGGCTCATCCGGTTTATCAACTTGCGGGTGCCGTCCCAACTTGATGTTCCAAAATGGTACTTCAAGCTTCCGAACTCTTCTTTGGTCAACTGAAACATGAAGTATTCAGGAAAGCGGCCGGGTCCGTTTGGGCAGACAAAAGCGATGGTGCCCTGGGGGGCGAAGACCCTGATAAACCTTTTACAGGTAAGTTTGTTGTCCGCATTTCTCCTGAGTTGCACCGAAAGATTTACCTTTCCGCGAGGCTTTCCAATGAAAGCATTAATGCATGGCTGAATGAGAAACTTGACCGCGTTGTTAATGAAGAACTGAAAGAGTATAAGGCATAATGGCGGACTTAAAATCTTTTCTCTGTAACGAGCATTTCAAGGCCCTGCTTGGTACAAGCATAGGACAAATATTTTCGATGTTTTCCCCTGCCGCTTTTAAGGTCGCAAAATACGATCTTAGAGATTCCTTTTCCTCCTCTGCAAGACATGACCCAGTGCCTCGGCCACGCGTCGCAACATGCTCAGTGAGTGGCCTTCGTAACCAGGCGACTCCAGCCGGCTGATCTGGTGCTGCGAGGTCTTAAGGAGTTTTGCCAGATCTTTCTCGAAAGACCCTCACTTTGTCTGAGGGCCGCATCTTCAGGGCCACGTCCCAGGCCTCGCCTGCGCGCCTGAAGCGGCCGGCAAACTCAGGGTCAGTTAATTGTTCCTCAAGGTAACGATCGAAATTAGTTTTCTTCAATGGTTTTCTCTTTTCTGCCAGTTGTGCATCCTCTCCCTCGCAATATCGATATCGCGGGTCGGGACAGCGGCAAAGGCGGTTCGGAATATTTTGTAAAATCCCTCCCAACCTCCCTTTGCCAAAGGGAGGGATAATTCCCCTCTTTGGCAAAGAGGGGCGAGAGGAGATTTTTCATGGTTAGTCTAATTCTTAAAACTCTGGACCGGCGCCGGGATTCTGCCGCCCAGAGAGATGAACCCATCGGAGCCGCCGTCATTAGGGGCGTTCATGATGGTGGCTTCGCCCAGCAGGCCCCCGAAGGATGCCCTCTCGCCCGCCTTTTTTCCGGGAACGGGAATGAGCCGGGCCGCTGTTGCCTTGCTGTTGATCACACCGATGGCCATTTCATCGGCGATGATGCCCGCGAGGGTCGCGGCACTCGTGTCTCCCGGCAGGGCGACCATGTCGAGCCCCACGGAACAAACGCTTGTCATCGCCTCAAGCTTTTCCAAACTGAGATGTCCATTCCTTGCCGCCTCCGCAATGTTGAGGTCCTCGCTCACCGGGATGAAGGCCCCGCTCAGTCCACCCACGTGCGAACTGGCGAAGATGCCGCCTTTTTTCACCGCATCGTTGAGCATTGCCAGGATTGCCGTGGAGCCGGGATTGCCGATGCTCTTGAGGCCGAGGCTCTGGAATATCTCGCCGACGCTGTCGCCCACGTTTGGCGTGGGGGCCAGTGAAAGATCTGCTACCCCGAAAGGGATGTCGAGTTTTTTTGCCACCTGCCTGCCGATGAGTTCACCTACTCGGGTCACCTTGAAGGCCGTGCGTTTGATGATCTCCGAGAGCTGTCCCAGGTCAAGCCCGGGGTTTGCGGCGCGGGCGCGGTCAATCGCCTTTTTCACCACTCCCGGCCCGCTTACGCCTATATTGATCACAACGTCCGGTTCACCCACGCCTAAGTAGGCTCCGGCCATAAACGGCACATCCTGCGGTATGTTGGCAAATATCACGAGCTTCGCGCAGCCTAGGCCGTCCCGGTCTGCGGTGAGCTCTGCTGCCTGCTTGATCGTTCTGCCCATGAGCGACACTGCATCCATGTTGATGCCTGCGCGCGTTGTCGCCACGTTGATCGATGAGCATACGCGGCCGGTTTTTGCGAGCGCCTCGGGGAGCGCCTCGATAAGCGCGCGGTCGCCTTTGGTGAAGCCCTTTTCGACAAGGGCGCCGAAGCCGCCGATAAAGTCGATCCTGAGCCCAGCGGCGAGGTCATCGAGCGCGACAGCTATTGCTAACATATCTTCAGGCGATGCGGCGCAGGCGGCAACAGCGATGGGGCTGACGGCGATCCTCTTGTTTACAACCGGGATACCGTACCTGAGCCCTACCTCGTCACAGACATCCACAAAATTTGCTGCGAGGCGGCTGATCTTGGCACGTACTTGGTCGATGAAACGGCCGGCGTCATCACTGGCGCAGTCAAAGAGGCTGACGCCGAGCGTCACGGTGCGGACGTCCAGATTTTCATTTTTGAGCATGTCAAGGGTTGCGATGATTTCACGTTCTGTCAGCATGGTTACACCCGGTTGAGTTCTTCAAAGATTTCCCTGTGCTGGAGACTGATGTCCAGCCCAAGATCCTCTGCCCTGCCGCACAGTGCGGCCCGAAACGCAGAGAGATCCAATGCCGAAGGGATGTCGGCTTCGAATATCATGACGTAGTCGTGGTGACTCTCATCTGCCCTGGAGACTGCCCTGAGGCTCGTGATGTTCGCTCCATAGCGGGCCAGGACCTCTGTAACCCCTGCCATGAGCCCCGGCCCGTCCGGCCCAACGGTGGTGATCACAAAAGGCTCGCCTGTCTGGACGCCGGCAGCCGGCTCTTCCTCCACCGGCCTCAGGTGCACGAACAGACCGAGAGAGGCGATCCTGGCGCGCAGCGCCGAGAGCACCTCATCCTCATTCCCGTTATCGGCCATTGAAGCGATGAAGATGCCGACGAACTGTCTCTGGAGAATCGTCTGACTCACATCTTCCAGGTTACAGCCCTGATCGAAGAGTGTTTTTGAGACCGCCGCAATTATTCCGGTTCTGTCCGGTCCCAGGACAAAGACTACAATCTTTTTCACTTTTTGCCTCCTGTATTAACAAGTTCATAAGTAATCGGTACGTTTTATAAAATCCCTCCTAACCTCCCTTTGCCTAAGGGAGGAATAATTCCCCTCTTTAGCAAAGAGGGGTGAGGGGAGATTTTCCGGAAAAATCACGATTACTTATGGCCTCATTAATATATCAGAAAACCCGTGTATGAGAAAAAATGAATCCTCCGTTGTGTCAGTGTGGCCCCGTTGTTCTTTTGATGATCTGCATGCAGACCTCTTCCTGCGAAAGTCCTGCACAGGCAATGGTGATATCGGCGTATTTTCTGTAAAGGACAAGACGCTCCTCAAACAGGTCCTCCAGGCTCTGCTCCGGTTGTTTTGCTATCCCCCGGCTATGGATATTATGAATTCTCGACGTCAGGGTAGACAGGTCCACATCGAGAAAGACAATGGTCCCGTTTAACCGCAGGTGGTCCATCGCTGCGGCGCTGTATACCGCGCTCCCCCCGGTAGCGATGACATGATGCCGGCCAGCCAGGGTGAGTATTACTTCCTCCTCGATTTTCCGCAAGGCCATGGGGCCTTCCGTGTCGACGATCTCCTGCAGGGACCGGCCTGTTGAGAGCTGAATAAGAATATCCGTATCAATGAAATCGCGTGAGGTCATTTTGGCCAAAATAATGCCGACGGTGCTCTTTCCAGCACCCGGCATGCCGATTAATACGATATTTGAGTTGTTGTCCATCATAGAGTAAGGTTTTACAATAATACCAGTATTATGCAGCTACTGCAAAAAAAAGGCAGGTACAACAGAGCGATCCGGCAGAGCGAATGGGAACTCCGAATGAGAGTCAGGTCTTTACCCTATCGTTACATAAATGTCGAGACAAAGGAGCTGAAAAAACCTTACATGACGACGTTGTTCTGATTTATATTCACCTGACGGCAACCTCATAGTTAGTGAGTTCCTGCTATTTGGCTGGTGGACCATAGCAGATGCGCTTAAGGTGTCGCAGGGTGTTTCCGTCTGACTGTCTTGCTCTGATAAAAGCCGATATCGATACCGGAAAGGGAATGGATCCCCTACCCAAGTAGGATTGTACCATCAACAAGTAGTTTGCTATATTATTACGGAATTTGACATAAAGCGAATCATGAGTTGTTGGACAGATTCATATTTAATGCGTGTAAGTTATTTCCAGGAAGCAAGCCTCTCAAAAGGCAGAAAACCGTAAAGACATGCATAATATGTTAGTTTAAGGAATGCTAAAAGAAAATCCTGCCGTTTGAGCCATATTGAGATATATGATAAATAAAGATTTATTGAAAGAAGTGAAAGCCCTGAGGGAGCGTGTCAAGTTTTGGGAGGCGTCGAAAGCGGAGCTTGGCCTTTATGGCGAAATCGTTGCCAATATGGCAGAAGGGGTTTGCCTTATCAGGGTCAGCGACGGCGTCATCGCTTACACAAATCCAAAATATGAGAAGATGTTCGGGTATGGTCCAGACGAGCTAGTCGGAAAGCACTGGTCAAACTTAAATGCAGTTACAGATAAAAGTGTGGAAGAGACAGCGGGTGATATTATCAACGCTCTTAATGAAGAAGGGGTGTGGAGCGGGGAGATTTTGAATATGAGGAAGGACGGCACATACTTTTGGAGTTCTGCGGTCGTTTCCACGTTCGAGCAATCTGCACATGGCAAAGTCTGGATTGCGATCCACCAGGATATTACTGCTCGCAGGAAAGCGGAAGCGGAAACAGAAAAATCAAAACAGCTGCTTGATAGCGTTACTGAGGGCATTACCGAGAGCATAATGCTCCTCTCGACAGATTTCAAAATCAAATGGGCGAATAAGACGGCCTTAATCCAGACCGGGCTTTCAACTGAGGAGCTCATAGGAAATTATTGCTATAGGGCGACCCACCATCGGGAGCAGCCCTGCGAACCGTCGGGCGACCCCTGTCCCGTGCATGAACTCCTTGAGAAAGCCGAAGCAAAGTCCACAGTGCATGAGCACTTCGATAAAGGCGGCAATAAGATTTATCTTGAGGTCTGCGCTTATCCAGTAAAAGATGAGGTGGGTGAAATTGTCGAGATTGTACATGTTTCCAAAGATATCACCGAGAAGAAGAAGATGGAAGAGGAACTGCGCAGCCTTTCACTTACTGATGAACTTACGGGACTTTACAACCGGCGGGGTTTTTTCACCTTTGTTCAACAACAGCAAAAAATAGCCAAAAGGCAAAAAAAGGAAGTCGTTATGCTATATGCCGACCTTGATGGGCTTAAAGAGATCAATGACACATATGGTCACCACGAGGGTGACCAGGCATTAAGCGAAATAGCCAATATACTAAAAGAAACATTCCGAGAATCCGATATAGTCGCCCGCCTTGGCGGTGACGAGTTTGCTGTATTCCCGATAGAAACGAAGACCGAAAATGTTGAGACGATAACGGCTCGTATGCAAAAAAACATCGATATTCACAACGAAGGAAAGACGAGGGGTCATAAACTTTCGATAAGCTGGGGATTAGCTTATCTCGATCCGTCAAAACTGGTTTCCATTGATACTTTACTAACTCGTGCTGACAAGGCAATGTACGAACAGAAGCAGTTGAAAAAGAAACAGCGGGCCTTGTAGAAGTACGTCTCACTTCAAACATAGTTGCGTTCATGAATATGCAATCTAGTATTGCCAGCCACACGTGGACAATGGAAATGTTGAAAGAGTCAATTAGCACTCATTATTTAATCAAAATTGTTGATGCTGCCATCCTCAACGAGACAAATCATACCGAGGACATTGTTCCTCAGTCCCACACCTCTTCAATGGCCAGTCCTATTTCTCCGGCAGAGGGGTCTGTAACGCTCCATATCAATGACCATCTTGACACCTGTGTTTGCACTTGGAAGGAAGAGACAGGAGTCGGGTATTCAGCCCATACAGAAAGATCAAACCTCCAGTTCAATACTGCACGGTATCCGAACATGTGGACCTTACTTGCAGTGCCGGGGTGAGCAGGCAGTAGCAGGTTGTATACATCCCATTCAGTAGTGACGCCAGGAGGAATTGATAAAGGGGCCGACTGTGAAAAGGAGGCTGAAACATCCTGAACTGTTCCCCCCTCCTGTCCCAACATGGCGTGAAGCACAATGTTTACGACCTCAGTATCGCAGACGTTTCGGACCTTCAGAATCGCCCTGGAGAACGGGACCTCCCTTCCGTCAGTTCCCAGTATACTTGAACCTGAGGGCTGAACTGAGATAATCAGGCAGTCTTCCCTGCCAGGAGTCATTGCTCTTTCATCTGTTGTATCAGGCATGTCATCTCCTTCCGTCCAATTTCATTAGGCTTTATTTATTATATCGCACAAAAGCTGTCAACGGCGAGGGGTCAGGTTTTTGAACTCAACTCACCCGCTAAATCTGATATAATATTGCGTGAAGGTAAAGATTAAGCTTTTTGCATCATTGCGTAACTACGGGCCTGATGAGCAGGTGATTGAATTACCAGATAATGCCACAATTGATGATGCCATAAACTCCCTGAGTATTCCCGGGAGCGCCATGCTCAGAATCGTCAATGGGGAACACAGACCTGTAAAGCACCAGCTAAAGGATGGTGACGAACTCGCCCTCTTTCCCCCCATAGCCGGCGGATAACATTCTTTGTAGGGCTTTTGACTAAGCTGAAGATACCGAAAGGAAAACCCGGTCTTTTCCAGACAGCCCTGCGGCATACAGCAGTTCCCGGCTGTTGACCGGCCTGCTGTCAAAGGTGATATGCCGGCATCTCTCCCAAAAATCCGGAGATTGCCCGGACGCAAAGCTGAGAAAATCTACGGAACTAAGGATCACTCCCCTTTGCAAGAGTGCAGGACCCAACTCAGCCATGAGGAGATTGAAGACTTTTATTTGAACAAAACCCTCGCCGGATGCACATTCTTCCCCTGTTTCATGGTAGGTGATAGCGCTGCGAAACGATGAGTATGTTCCTCCTCTCCTGAGTGTGGCCCCTACGAGTCCCGGCATGGCAGCCGAGAGTGCAAGGACCGAGCCGGCTTTTAACAATGCAGATTCGATGTCATCGACCGGACTTCCATCAAGTATAACGGACTGTATTTTTTCGATTGTCCTTTCGGTTGCCCCTATCTCTTCCCTCAGGAACGCACCTATGCTGCAGCCGATGCGGGACCTGATAATTACTCCCTGCTGGAGCAGAATAACAAAGTGTGAGATGAGAGGTCCGTCCACAACAAATGTGAGACGGTGACACGACTCAATTTCTCCGGAACAAATATTGGTAATATCCATGTAACCTATTTTCCCCTCTCAGTGAATCCCCTTTGTAAGAATAATAGTTGTTCACCCGCATGCTGCTAAAGTTTTACAAAAAAGGAGAGACCTGTGTCTCTCCTTTTTTTGAAATTAAGGGGTCAGGCTACCAGTTGAAGACCTTGTCCAGGTCCTCATCCTTGACCCCGAAGGTAACATTGTGTGGAGCAAATTTCTCGGTCTTGAAATAGCCCGGAAGCCTGTCATGCTGAGAGGTGAAGCCTGCCCTGGCATTGAAGTCCCTCTCCATCGAGAGGATCTTTTTCCCGAGTTCGGTCACCCCATCGCCTGTAAGCTCCAATCCGTAGAAGGCGTTGAGCATATCAAGAAATGCCTGGAAAGTCTCCGGCTGATCGAGTATCGCAAAGGCGATAAAGAGGCACATGCCGGTCGAGTCGATCGCAGCGGTCGCGATCTGAAGGTTCCTCGAAAGTTCAACCTGCCCCTCCGGCCTGAGTGCGTTAACATCGCCGCCCACCTTCAGGACGTTCTGGGCAACCGCGTAGCCTGCGGTATGGTCTGCACCCATAGGGCTCGTTGCGTAAGTGACGCCGATACCCTGGACAGCGCGTGGATCATAGGCCGGCATGGCCTGACCCTTGACCACCGGGACCCTCTCAACACCATACGCCTTACCCGTAACAGCCGCTCCGCTGCCGAGTATGCGGCCGAGGGGTGAGCCCTTACCGACTTCATGTATCATCTGGATCGCTGCATCTGCGTCGCCGAATTTGGCCAGACCCGCGTCCATGGCAACCGCTATAGTTGCGCCCATCTCAATGGTGTCAACGCCGTAGTTGTCATCCAGAAAGTCCATCATGGCTATCTTGTCCATATCGCTTATGCCGCAGTTTCCGCCGTGCGCCCAAACGGTCTCGTACTCCGGCTGCTTGGTGAGAAAATGACCATCCTTGTCATTATAGGTCCCGGAGCACTGGATAACGCAGCCGCGGTGACAACCGTGCGTTGCCATTCCGCCGCGCTTCGTTTCGGTCTCCGCCATCGTCTCGCCGCTGATCTTTGCAGCTCCGTCGAAGCGTCCCTGCTTGAAATTATAGGTGGGATAGCCACCCACTTCGTTCAGAATGTTCGTCAGGACGTTCGTGCCGAAAGCCGGAAGGCCCTGCCCGGTGACCGGGTGCTTCTTCAGGCCGTCGAAGAAGCGCTTGTTAGCGTCCTGAAACTTCTGCGGGTCCTTCGGGGCCCGCACCGGCATGCCGGTGGAATCGAGGACTATGACTTTGATGTTCTTGGAGCCCATGACCGCGCCCAAGCCTCCGCGTCCGGCATGGCGCGTCGGCCGAAGCTCGATATCGGTGAATGCGACAGTCGCGGACGCCATCTTCATCTCGCCGGCAGGTCCTATCGAGATACAGGATATTTTATCGCCGTATTCCTGTTTCATCTTCTCAATCAGGTCATAGTTGGGAAGCATCCTGAGGCTGTTGTCCTTCGTGATCCTTACCCCGTCCTTATCAATGAACACCTTGTAGAGGTCATCGCTAGTCGGTTTTCCTTCCAGTACGATGGCGTTGTAGCCGAGCTTTGCCAAGACCTGGGAAGGCTGGCCGCCGGAGTTTGCTTCCTTGATACCTCCGGTAAGTGGGCTCTTGCCGCCTACGGATATCCGGCCCGACTGTGCGCCGGCGGTCCCGCTCAGGAGGCCGGGGGCAATGACCAGTTTATTCTCCGCCCCCAGGGGATGGCATAAAGGCGGCACCTCCTTCGAAACTATTGCCGAAGTTAACGCCCTGCCTCCAAAACCTGCATATTCACCAACCGGAACTGCTGTAGCCCTCGGGCCACCCTCGGCCCCTACATCGATTCTCAGGATCTTATCCATAATCTCCTCCTAATTGTTGACGGGTTTATCAGTCGATGGCATATCTCTGCCCTATTGTCAGCAAATATAGAGCAGTAGAAGATGCTTCACCTGTTCTTTACACTCATCTATACTCCTAATAATGACTATAGGTGAAGAGGGAATGTATTTCAAGTGAAAAATTCTGTCTGACGTTAATCAGCTCTATTACATTATTAATAGCTCATCTTATGCCTAATGACCCCTTTAACAAAACGTTTCCCATTTACCGTTTGATCTTTCATTCTAGGAATCAGATGTATATGCACATGAAGAATTTTCTGGCCTGCCGCCTCCCCGATGTTCATTCCAATGTTATACCCGTCCGGATGCAGCTGACCATCTATTTCGTCTTTCATTTTTGTAAGAAGTGCGAATGTATTAATCCGTTCCCTGGGCGAGAGTTCAAAAAAATCACCGACATGCCGTTTAGTAATAATTAGCGTATGGCCCTCACTGACAGGAGATCTGTCCCTGACAGCCAGAGAGTATCTGTTCTCAGCAAGTATCTCGCATGCCGGTATAGAGCAAAATGGACAATAGTCCGTACTCATCTGTTGTTCCCTCTATCATCTGTCATCTGATTTATTATGAGAGTGAAGAAGTGATTTGTCCAGTTTTGCAGTGCATCGGCTAAAGATCAGCGGGCAAAGCACCACCTGCTTCACATCAGCCTTTTGAAGTTTGCAGGGCCATTCAGTCATAACACATTTTTTGTTTTGGAGAAGGTCGGATTAGATGCTACAATGGAGGCATGGCTGAGAAAGAAAAACTGATAGATAAATTAAAAACCCCGCAATGGCGGGCAATTATGGCCTCCCTTCTTATCTTTATTTTCCTGATCGTATGGACCCAATATTTTGCAGAAAACAACCAGCCGGTGCTGTATGACATAAGCTACAGCAAGTTTATGGAGCAGTTGGAAGCAGGCAATATCAAGTCTGTTTTGATAAAAAAACTTGTTGTCACCGGTGTTTTTAATAAGGACATCCAAGTCAGCATGCCGGGCGAGGCGAAGGCTGTAACAGTGAAAGACTTCAGGACCTTCCTGCCTTCCTTTCAGGGGGAAGCCCTCCTGAGCAAGCTTGAAGAAAAGCATGTGCTTATTACAATAGGACCTGAAGAAGAGAGGTCTCTTCTTTGGCAGTTTGTATTGGGACTTCTCCCCTGGGCGCTAATAATTGGTGTATGGATCTTTCTGATGAGGCGCACACAGCAGCAGATGCAGGGAGGCCCGGGAGGAGTTTTCAGCTTCGGGGCAAGCAAGGCCAAACTCTTTGATTCCAAAAAACCGGGGATAACCTTCAAGGATGTTGCCGGTATGGACAAGGTGAAAAACGAACTTATGGAGACAGTCGAATTCCTGAAGGACCCTTCCCGTTTTGCAAGCATCGGGGCAAAGGTCCCCAAGGGGGTGCTGCTGGTGGGGCCTCCCGGCACAGGTAAGACCCTTCTCGCACGAGCAACAGCAGGTGAGGCTGGGGTGCCTTTTTTCAGCATCAGCGCGTCGGAATTCATAGAGATGTTCGTAGGTGTCGGGGCTTCCCGCGTGAGGGACATGTTTAAAAAGGCCAAAGAGGCACACCCGAGCATTATTTTTATAGATGAGATCGATGCTGTGGGCCGCACACGGGGCACCGGCTTGGGAGGGGGACATGATGAGAGGGAGCAGACCCTCAACCAGCTTTTAAGCGAGATGGACGGTTTTGATCCTCATACTGAAGTGATTGTCATGGCTGCAACGAACAGACCTGATGTGCTTGACCCTGCACTTTTAAGACCGGGCCGGTTTGACAGACATATTGTTATCGACAGGCCTGGATGGAAGGAACGCAAGGCCATCCTTGAGATCCATGTCAGAGGCAAGGTGCTGGCTGATGATGTCAATCTCGAAGTCATCGCAAGAGGGACTCCCGGCATGACAGGGGCGGACCTTGAAAACCTGGCCAATGAGGCGGCCCTTGTTGCACTGAGGAGCAAAAAAGACCGCGTCTACATGCGTGACTTTGAAGAGGCAAGGGACATTTTATTGATGGGGGCAGTAAGGGAAGAGACAATCAATGATATGGAAAAAAAGATAACCGCTTATCACGAGGCAGGACATGCCCTTGTTGCCTGGGAATTGCCCGGCACAGACCCTCTTTATAAAGTAAGCATTATACCCCGTGGAATGGCCATGGGTGTTACGCAGCTGCTGCCTGAGGAAGACAGGCATTATTATCCGATGACATACCTTATGAACAAGTTGAGTGTGGCCCTCGGAGGCAGAAACGCTGAAAAAATTGTTTTTGATGATGTCAGCAGCGGGGCACAGAATGACCTGAAGGAAGCTACCAAACTTGCGGAGAAGATGGTGGCCCAATGGGGCATGAGTGAAAAAATAGGGCCGGTGAACCTTGGAAGGGGAGAGGAACATCCCTTCCTTGGCATGGAGCTTGCCCAGCCGAAACGTTACAGCGAAGAGATGGCATGGCTTATAGACCAGGAGATACAGAAGCTTCTTAATATTGCGGAAGCACGCGCAAAGGAGATATTGCTTAAAAACAGAGAAGTGCTCGACAGTCTTGCAGAGGCGCTTATAAAAGAGGAGATACTTGATAAGACTGATATTGATAAGATAATAAACGATTCCAGAGAGAAGACACAGACAAAGACCACGGAATAATCCGGCATTTCTTTTGCATTCAGACAGTATGATCTGTCTCATTTCCTTCACCGATTTTTTCTGGGAAAATATAAGTAGTGTCTGCGAATAAATGGATAGCGAGTGATACTCCCCGTGGTCTGGCCTAAGGCCCCTACTATTGGTGCCACGGGGTTAGGAGCGAATATAATGAAAAAATCATTCCTTGCATTGAGATTCCCTGCGGTCGCCGGAGGGAGTCTTCAATTCACAATCTGTCACCTCGGGCTTGACCCGGGGATCCACAACCAGTGAGAATACTGGATTCCTGCTAACGACCTGCGGGAATGACAGGCAAGAGACTAACTACTTTATACGCAGTTTACACAAAATAAAGCACAACACGCAAGATGATCCTATGAGGAGAAAGTTTGAAACAATACATTTTAAAAGAATACGGCTCATGGGGAGTGATGACACTCTCCTATCTTACAGGCCTTGTTGTCAGCGGCAGGGTGATCCCGGGGGCACTCTCTGTTTTCATGGCGATCGCTCTGTATATCAATTCAAAGCAGGCTTTTGTTCTCTGGATGAGGCGTCGCGGAGGAAAGGCTGCCAGATTTCTGGCAGTTTTTGTGCTGCAGGTTTTAGTAGCCACCATGCTGCTTCTGCCTGTTTTGGGGAAAGATCTGGCCTTATTGATGCCTTATGCGCTTGTGCCTTTTACCTATCTGATATGCCTTAAATTTCTGGGGGAACATTCGCTTATTACAGAGATATCAGGCTTTGTCCTTCTTTCGCTCTCAGCAGTGGTTGCAAAGCTGACAGCGACCGGAGTGATTGATCCGGCGTTATTTGCTGCTGTTGCTGTTTTCTTTACAGCCGGTGTTTTCAGGGTGAGGGTGCAGCTTACAAAAGGCGCGCGGCAAAGAATTCTGATGGTTATCTATGTCGGATTCGCAATCGTAATCTACTTGCTGATGCATACGCCTGTCCTTATCCTCCTGCCTTTGATCGATAACCTGGTTTTCTCCATGACCCTCTACAGACTGAAATTAAGGGGGACCGGATGGATGGAATTGATTAAAGGGGCTGCTTTTTTATTATTGATGGCCATGAACTATCACTGAATAGATTTCAAAGTACAGTAAATACATCTTCTATGGATACAGCACCTGCCCTTAAAAACCGGATCTTCTCCCCTGAAGCATCTACAATGGTAGAAGGTCTTCCACCCGGGGTTTTCCCGCAGTCTATGATAAGGTCCAGTGCATCACCGAAATACCTGATCACATCTTCCGCATTATCAGCAGGAGGCATGCCGGAGATGTTCGCGCTTGTGGCTGTGATCGGGAACCCCAGCGACCGTGCAAGGTCCAGTGCGAATGATTGACCTGGAATTCTTACAGCTATTTTCCCTGTATTTGCTGTAATAAATTCTGAAATATGAGGCTTTGCAGGGAGTAAGAGAGTAAGCGGGCCCGGCCAGAATTTCCCGGCCAGCTTTTCTGCTGAGACTGTTATGCGTGAGGCGATGAGGTCAAGCTCTTCCTTTTCCCCTATAATGAGCGGCAGGGCCTTATTCCATGAGCGGTGTTTGATTCCGTATAGTTTCCTGAGTGCTGCGATGTCGTCATATTTGACACCGAGACCGTAAAAGGTCTCTGTGGGATAGGCGATAACCCCCCCTTTTTTAATTGTCCCCGAGGCCTTTTCAATGGCTATGGAGATTCCTGTGTCAGCAGGCCGTATGATTGTCATTTTGAGATGGTAGCATAATAATCTTTTCTTTAGAAAGTCTAATATTTAGTTCTTGACAAAAATATCAGGATTAGTCATATTTAGGCTATCCTGTGAGTTTATTCAGGAGATTTAATTATCTTTTAGGAGGGCGCATGAGTGCAATGAGACTGTATGTAGGGAACATCTCTTTTAAGGCAACAGAGGACGATCTTCGTGAGCTATTTTCACAGGCAGGAGAAGTTGTAAACGTGAAGCTTATCGAGGACGCTGCAACTGGCCGGCTCAGAGGGTTCGGCTTTGTTGAAATGGATTCAGAGGAAGCCGGGAAAAAGGCCATTGAGATGTTTAACGGAAAACAGGTCATGGACAGATCTATTGTTGTCAATGAAGCAAAACCGCAGGAAAAAAGAGGCCCGGGCGGCGGAGGTTTCAAGAGCCGGGGCGGCTATGGCGACAGCAGACGAGGGGAGAGAAGATAGCTGTCTGCTTGCAAGCCTGCTATTTAACCAGCTAACCATATCAGGACTTTTTAAGAAGCATTGAACCATATGAAAGTCCTAAATCTTTAGAGACCACTTCACATTTGGCTTGAAAGAGGAAGTACGTTCTTTTTCCATTATCAGCGCCAATATCAGTCAAGGTTTCGAAGTTGCCCTGGCCTTTGTTGATAACAAGGTCAGCGGACTGGAAATGCGACTGAAATTCCGGGGTTGTCCATTCAAGTATGGTGCCAATCGCATCCGATCCGTTATCCACGACTTCGCACATATCAGTCAGGCGGGTCTGGCGCGCATCGTCCATGGTCACGTCGTTTAGAACAGGCGAGCCTTTCACAACAGCCGTGACTTTCTTCCCTTTCCGGAGAAGCTCTTCTATCAGGAGTTTGTCAAATACAATCTCTCCTGAGTTATCAAGAAGGTAGAGGATAGTATCTGTTTCAGTGACCGTTTTTTTGAAAGAATCATAATCATCAATGGCGATGGTCTTTTTAAGTGCGTTTCCAACAGACTTGCTGATATCGATTGATGTGAATATCCCAAAATCAATGATATTGCCCGCGATGGCCAGCCTGGCAGCTGTCCATAAGGGATCACGGCTGCTTATGACCTTTTCCTTTAATTCAGAATACAGCTCCATGGCGATCGTGTTGTAGACGGACTTTATTTTTTTGAAGGGGTCCTGCCCGATTTTGTTCCTTATTGCCCTGTGCATGAAGGTTGTTGAATAGGCCGGTGGTTTGTTCATATCTGCTTTCTCAATTATAGAAAGCACTTCATGTAATATCTCCTGCCGGAGATCATCCTGTAAGCCCTCAATCTGTTTCAGCGCGATTACTGTCTGCCTGAGAAAGCAGGGCAAACACTCAAGCTCTGTCCTCATCACTTCTTCTTTGCTATCCTGCCTGCCTTTTCCACGACTTCTTTTGCCATCTTTTGCCTGTGCTCGAGAAGTTTTTTGGTCAATTCAGGGTCCTTACGTGCAATTATCTCAATAGCAAGGATAGCCGCATTTTTGGCGCCTGCCTTTCCTATTGATACAGTAGCGACGGGAATGCCAGGGGGCATCTGGGCTATGCTCAGAAGCGCATCCATGCCATTGAGGGGAGAGGCGTCCAGGGGGACCCCGATAACCGGCAGCACAGTATGGGAGGCTATGACGCCAGGCAGATGGGCTGCCATGCCCGCAGCTCCAATAATCACATCAACGCCGTTTTTTTCAGCGTCCTTGACCAGCTTCATGGTCCTGGCCGGCGTTCTGTGGGCTGAGGCCACTGTCATGGTAAAAGGGACAGTGAATTCATCCAGAATGCGTGCTGTTTCTTGCATTACAGGAAGGTCAGAGTCGCTGCCCATGATTATCAATACCCTTGGCTTCATATAATTCCTCCTCTTAAAAACAGTAATTAGTCACTGGTGATCAGTAATTAGTGATCAGCTTAAAAACAGCGACTAGTAATCAGCCAACAGCAAAGTTTTACTGTTTTTGGTCTCTAATCACTAGTCACTAATTACTGTCTTTTCAATGCCCTGTCAGCTATGTCTTTTCTGTAATGCATGCCGTTAAAGTTTATTTTCCCGGCTGCTTCATATGCCCTTGTTTTTGCAGTGGCGATATCTTTGCCTGTGGCTGTAACGCCGAGAACTCTCCCCCCAGCAGTGACAACATGGTCGTCCTTAAAGGCTGTTCCTGCATGGAATACCTGGACGCCTTCAATCTTGTTGGCCTCATCAAGGCCTGTGATCACATCGCCCTTTCTGTACTTGCCCGGATATCCGTATGACGACAGGACTACGCATACTGAAGGGTCGTTGTTCCATTCTATGTTTATTTCTGAAAGTCGTTCTTCAGTGACCGCCATTGCGATGTCCATCAGGTCGGTTTTAAGCCTGGAGAGCACCGGCTGCGTTTCAGGGTCACCCAGGCGGCAGTTAAACTCCAGCACTGAGGGGACACCCTTGTCAATCATCAGACCTGCATAGAGTACGCCCTTGTAGTTTATTCCCTCTGATTTGAGGGCCCGGATGGCCGGTTTCATAATCTTTTCCATAACGACCTTCTCAATCTCCTCTGTAATTACAGGCGCAGGACTGTATGCACCCATTCCGCCTGTGTTGGGTCCTTTATCATTGTCAAAGATGCGCTTATGGTCCTGGGAGCTTACCATAGGAACGATGGTCTTGCCGTCTGTGAAGACCATGTATGAGGCCTCCTCACCCTTGAGACAATCCTCTATGATCACTTTGTTCCCTGCGTCGCCAAAGGCCCTGTCTTTCATGATTACCTTCAGGGCGTCCAGTGCCTCATCCATTGTGCTGGCAATGAAAACCCCTTTTCCCGCAGCCAGTCCATCCGCCTTTATTACTATCGGTGTGCCTTTGAACCTCAAATATTCTTCAGCATGCAAATAAGAGGTAAATACACGGTATTCCGCAGTCGGTATGCCGTAGGATTTCATGAGGTCTTTGGAGAAGACCTTGCTTGACTCCAGCTGTGCCGCTGCCTTTGTCGGTCCCAGAATCTTTCTCCCCTCTTTTTCGAAGAGATCTACAATGCCCTTTGACAGAGGGTCTTCAGGTCCTACGATGGTGAGGTCTATCCATTCGTATTTTACTAAATCCAGCAGCGCGCTGAAGTCGGTCTGATTTACATTTATGCATTCTGCAAGTCCTGCAATCCCTGCATTGCCCGGACAGCAGTAGATCTTATCGACCGACCTGCTTTGAGAAAGCTTCCATACAAGGGCGTGCTCCCTCCCCCCGCCGCCTATAACAAGTACTTTCATGTTTCTACCTCTATCTTTTCATAATTTAAGAAACAGTATATTATACTGCATTTGCCGGACATATAACCTTTCCCGCGACCGTTCATTTTACCATTCTTCTATACGGTCATATGCCACTGGAATAAAAGAGATTGTATCATCTACCTTGATTGCAGGTAAAGCCAGATTTTCTGACAGCAGGAGAACTTCCACGGTCTTGTCATGATCATCAACGCTGTTTGACGTAATCCTGAATGTGGCAGCAGTGCGGCAGTGCCTTAATTGACCCTGTTGTAAGCGTAATGATAATATAATATATGCCGCTGTATAATTATGAAGCTGTCGATCCCTCGGGCAGGAAGATAAAGGACGCGCTTACGTCTTCCAATGAAGACGAACTGAAGTCCATCTTGCGAGGGAAAGGCCTCATCCCCCTGAGCATCAAGGCAGGCGAAGCGAAGGAGAACAGTTTTTTCGAGCGGATTTCCCTTAAAGACCTTCTGACGTTCACACAGGAACTCGGCAACCTTCTGGATTCAGGGCTGCCTATTGACAGGGCACTGTATGTGCTTTCCGAACATTCCGAGAAAAAAGCAATGAAGTCTGTTGTGCGGGAGGTATATATAGATATCCAGAAGGGCAATACGCTCTCTTACGCGATGGGGCGGCATAAGATATTCCCTCGTGTCTATATCAACATGATAAAGGCGGGAGAATCAGGCGGCATCCTTGAGGTCGTCATAAAAAGACTGGTATCTTTTCTTGAAACTTCCATGTCTTTCAGAGAGGAGATTATCTCTGCGATGATATATCCGATCTTGCTTTCAGGCGTCGGCGGCCTGGCGGTGGCTGTTTTGATGCTCTATGTTGTGCCGAATTTTTCCAAGATATTCTCGGACATGGGACAGGCACTTCCCCTGCCGACCCTTATGCTGATAAGGGTCAGCGGCTTTTTTTCCTCATACTGGTGGGCGATTTTCGCTGCAATTGCCGCAGTAATATTCCTGATCCGCGGGTACGGGAAAA
The DNA here is from genome assembly GCA_963801505.1 of uncultured Nitrospira sp. GTDB lineage: Bacteria > Nitrospirota > Thermodesulfovibrionia > Thermodesulfovibrionales > UBA6898 > JAOUFP01. The sequence goes on along the minus strand of CAWDEY010000009.1, from coordinate 53,910 downwards.
CAGCCGAGGGGAAGAGTTATATAGACAATCTGAAATTGAAGATCCCGGTACTCAATAAGCTGACTATGAAACTGATTATTTCAAGGTTTTCACGGACCCTGGGGACCCTTCTTCAAAGTGGGGTGCCGATACTGGAAGCGATCAGGATATCGAGAGATGTTATTGATAACGATGCCATTTCCAAAAAACTCTTTCTTTTGGAAGAGGGCGTGAGCAAGGGCAGGGGGATATCGCAGCCCATGAAGGAAAGCGGGGTTTTCCCTCCTATATTCAATCAGATGGTAATCGTGGGCGAGGAGGCAGGCAAGCTGGAGGAGACATTCCTCCTTATCGCAGAGAGGTTTGAGGCAGAAACCAGGAACCTTATAAAAAGGTTCGTAAGTCTCTTTGAGCCTGCGCTTATACTGATAATGGGCGTTATTGTAGGTTTGATCGTGATCTCGATGCTGCTGGGCATCTTCAGTATAAATGACATTCCGATATAACAGACAGAGGAGAAAATATTCAGATTAAGATTAAATACAGGAGGAAACTATGAAAAACAGAGAAGGAAGAAGCTGTCGCGTTAACAGGAAGGGATTTACCCTGATTGAACTTCTGGTCGTCATGGTAATACTCGCGATGCTCGCCGCTATTGTAGGGCCGAAGCTCTTTGGCAAGGTAGGCAAGGGCAAACAGTCTGCTGCAAAGACACAGATAGAAATGCTGGGGCAGGCGCTTGACAGTTACAGACTTGACACAGGTCAATACCCCAATACATCTCAGGGACTCAACGCCCTTGAAACTAATCCGGGGGTCGAGGGCTGGGAAGGTCCGTATCTCAAAAAGAAGCTCCCGGAGGACCCATGGAGGAAGCCGTACCAGTATCAGAGCCCTGGCACTCATGGTGATTATGATCTTTATTCCTATGGCGCTGACGGCGCTCCCGGGGGTGAAGGTGAAAACAAAGACGTTAACAGCTGGGAATAGAGGATTTACCCTTTTTGAACTCCTTTTAGTGCTTTTCATCGTTGGTCTTGCTGCTGCTGTTGCGATGTCCTCCGGTAGCAGGATGCAGGAAAAGGCAATGTTCAATACAGAGGCGAGAAAACTCTACCTGACCGTAAAGCACGCACGTGAGATATCAATTATTGAAAGGATGGATATTGTCTTTAAGGTCGATCAGGATGCCAGGAAGTACTGGATCGCTTACGGGGATGGTAAGACTTCAGAAACGCATTCCCTCCCACAGCAGTTTACTATTACAGGCGAGGATGTCATCTTTTTCCCCAAGGGAAACAGCTCCGGCGGAAGGATAGAAATAGGCAATGAAAAAGGGCAGAAATATGAGGTCACAGTTGACCAGGTCTTCGGCACTTCTTCGATCAAGAGGCTTTAGTCTGCTTGAAGTGATGGTTGCTCTTGCCATCCTTGGGATAGCGTTAGTCGCCATTTTTCAGCTTTTTTCCATTAATCTGCGTTCTACCCAAAAGGCAGAGGACTATACAAAGGCCATCTTATACGCAAGGTCAATGCTCGATGAGGCTTACAGCTTTGTTGATCCTGTAGATGCAGCTGACTCAAAAGAATACGAAGACAAGTATGAGGTAAAAAGGGAAGTGAGTCTTAAGTCAGAGTCAGAGGATGGAAAGATAAAGTTGTATGAAATCACTGTGGCCGTTGCCTGGCCGCCATCAGGGAATTTCAAAATTAGTGGACTGAGAACTGTTTATGAGCCAGGCCAATAAAGGCTTTACCCTCATCGAACTTGTTATCGCACTTTCGCTTTCAGTCGTCATTGTTGTTATCCTCCTGGCAGCGATGAGGCTGGCGTATAAGTCTCAGGCAAAAGGTGCAGAAAAGGTCGAAATGTCCCAAAAGCTCAGGTTACTGGAAGACAGGCTGACGTGGCTGCTCAGGGGGGCTTATCCATTTTTTGTCAAAAAAACTGATACTGATGAGGAAAAGATTTTTTTCAAAGGGGAATCTGATCAGATAGGGTTTGTTACCAGCAGTGTGGACAGTTATGGAAAGGGGCCTGAAGATTTGGCCGGCCTCAAATGGGTCTCTATTTTTACGGACAGGGAAGGTCTGAAGCTGAGGGAAAAGGTCTTTTTTCTCGAAGATGTATTTGATGACGAAGGCGGTAAGGTATATCAGCTTGACCCTGAAGTCAAAACACTGGAGTTAGAATATTACGATGTGCCTGAGGACGGAAAAACTGGGGATTGGATCTCGGAGTGGGACCCTGAAGATAAAACCTATCTCCCTGAGGCAGTGAAATTCAAGATTACCCTTGAGCAGGAAGGAAAGACTATTGTTTTGCCGGAGATTATTGTGAGAATAAACGCACAGAGAACCAAGACCACCCCTAAAACCTGACAGCCCTTATCTTAAGCCCATATTATTCATAAACTTTGTTGAGAAGAAGACGGGATATAGTATCCTCGCTCATTCTCGCCCCGACATCTGAACATGGGCCGAGGGTTTTTGCCTCCTGAATTCATATTTACATTGTAGGAATATCGGCAAAAAAATCCGCTCCAATACTACATCGCGCCTTCTTCCAGTCTGATTTGTCTGAAATTTATGAATAATACGGGTCAGGGTCATATAAATCGGACAGTTTCTCCAGGACCATTAAAGATTATTTTATCTTCGCACCTTCTTCAACGTCTTTTTCCGGCATCAGTATGACAGGCACTCCGTCCTGGCCTGTTGCAGCGAGGACCATGCCATGGGACTCAATACCCATGAGCTTTACAGGCTGAAGGTTAGTTATGACAACGATCTTTTTCCCTATAAGGTCTTCAGGTGTGTAGGCCTTTCCTATCCCTGCCACGATCTGTCTCTCTTCACCTGTATTTACCATGAGTTTGAGAAGCTTGTCGGATTTCTTGACCCGCTCCGCGCTCAGTACCCTGCCGATCTTCAGTTCGACCCTGGCAAAGTCGCCAATGGCTATGAGATTTTGTCCTTCAATTTTTTCTCTTTCTGGTTTTTCTTCCGGTTTTTTTTCTTCCATCTGTTCCTTCTTGTTTTTATCGATCCTCGGGAAGAGTTGTTCGCCCTTTGAGACCTTGATTGCATAGCCAGGGTCCCAGTCCCAGTTAAACGTGCCGGGAGTGGGAGCATCGCCGGATGACATGCTCTGTTTGGTTTCCCCTTTGAGCGACTTGAGTCCTAACTGTATCCAGATCTTTTCTGCTGTCTCAGGCATGAATGGATAGAGATTGACCGCGCTGAGACGTAAAATATTCCAGATTTGGAACATTACATCTTTGAGCTGCTCAGGATCGGATTTTGCCAGCTTCCACGGTTCTGTCTGTGCGATGTGGTTGTTTGCTGTTCTTACTATGTCCCAGATGTAATCGAGTATTACATTGAAACGGAGGTGAGACCAGTTCAGGCCGTCATGGGCGCCTGCCTGTGCATTGACGATTTGTTGAGAAAATTCCAATGCCTTGTTTGTTTTCCGCTCGGAATGAATTTCACCATTGAAATATTTCTCTGCCATCGTGAGAAACCTGCTAAGGAGATTGCCCAGGTCATTGGCAAGGTCTGTGTTTATACGATTTATCAGGGCCTGTTCGGAAAAATCTCCGTCAAGGCCGAAGGGCACCTCCCTGAAGAGGAAATATCTGAAGGCATCCACGCCGTATTGGTCCACCATGGCATGCGGGTCTACTACTTTGCCGACTGACTTAGACATCTTCCTGCCGTCAACAGTCCACCAGCCGTGCGCAAATATGTTTCCGGGTAGCGGTAAATTCAGCGCCATCAGCATAGTTGACCAGTATACAGCGTGAGTGGTCAGTATGTCTTTTCCGACCAGATGATGGTTGGCAGGCCACCAGAAATCACCGGTTTTTGCCTGTTGAGGATGCGGGACAAGGTAACGTGTTGCTGAAAAATAATTGACAAGTGCATCGAACCATACATAGGTCACAAAGTCCTCATCAAAGGGGAGGGGGATGCCCCATGCAAGACGCTGTTTGGGTCTGGAAATGCAGAGGTCCCCGAGCGCGTTATGCTTCAGGAACCCGAGCACCTCGTTTCTGCGTGTCTCGGGAAGGATATAATCCGGGTTATCATTGATATGTTTTATCAGCCTTTCCTGGTATTTTGACATCAGGAAAAAATAATTCTCTTCATGTATTTGTTCTACAGGCCGTCCGCAGTCAGGGCAGTTGCCTTCGACAAGGTCCTTTTCAGTCCAGAACCGCTCATCAGGAGTGCAGTACCATCCCGCATACGACCTTTTTTCTATCTCCCCTCTGTCCATAAGCATCTGCAGGAGACCTTGTACAGTCTTTTTGTGCTCTGTATCTGTAGTGCGTATGAAGGCGTCGTTGGATATGTTGAGCTTATTCCAGAGTGCCTTGAAGTTTTCGACCATCAGGTCCGCCTGCTCTTTAGGCGAGTGTCCCTTCTCCTGTGCCGCCTTTTCGACCTTCTGTCCGTGTTCGTCTGTGCCGGTAAGAAAGAAGACATCATTACCGATGAGTCTGTTGTAGCGCGCCAGAATGTCTGCTGCCACCGTTGTGTAGGCATGTCCTATATGCGGGATATCATTGACATAGTATATGGGCGTTGTTACATAGAACCTCTTATTCATCTTTCTTGGGACCCCTTCTTCTGTGTCTTCTTCTCCTTCTTCTTTTGTGTGTGCCGGAGCCTTCGGGTTTCTGGTCCCCCTTATTCTCAGATACCGCTGTAATATTTTCCGGTTTCTGGGGTGCCTGAATTGTGTCGCAGAATACGCTTTCCGGGGACAAGACATCCGATGCTTCTTCGGGGGCCTCCACTTCATCGTTTGCGGTAGCCATTGACGTTTCTTCGGCCCTTCTCCGGCCTGTGTTTGGCTCGCCTTCATTATATTCATAACCCAGGCAGCACATCAGTCTGCCGCAGGTGCCTGAAAGCTTGCCTGTATTAAGGCTGAGGTCCTGCTGTTTCGCCATCCTGATCGAGATCGGTTCAAAGGAGGTCAAAAAAAGCCTGCAACATAATTCCTTTCCGCATATGCCAAGCCCCCCGACCAGTTTTGCCTTGTCACGCACCCCTATCTGCCTCATCTCTATTCTGGTTTTGAATCTGGCCGCAAGGTCCTTGACCAGCTCCCTGAAATCTATCCTGCCGTCCGCAGTGAAGTAAAATACGATCCTTTTTCTGTCAAGCGCCACCTCTGAGCAGACGAGCTTCATCGGCAGTCCTCTGGCCATGATCCTTTCGTAGCAGAAGCTCCTGGCCTCTTTCTCGAAATTTTCATTCTCCTGTTTCTGGTGAAGGTCCTTCTCATTGGCAATGCGCATGATCTTTTTCAGTTCCTTCGCAGGATTTTCCACAAAATGAGAGTCAATAGCCACGTTTCCTATACTGAGGCCGAAATCTGAATCTATAATGACCCGGTCGCCTTTACGCACTTCGAGTCCGTTTACTTCGAAATCATATATTTTCCCGCAGTTTTTGAATCTGATCCCTACGATATTCGGCATCTCAGATCACCAGTCCTTTTCTCAATAATGATGCAGTGTAATTCCATGTTATTGATTTATTCAGATTGAATATGAGCAGTCCTTTTACAAAGGACAATTCTTTATACAGGTCTATTATAACCTTTAAGTCAGTAGATTTTCCCAGTTTACAGGCATATTCTTTAGTATCTGCGTTGATAAGTTGTGATGACTCGCCTGTTATCCTGTATACTGCGGCATCCCTCATTATCGTCAAGACGTATTCAAACCATTTGTCCATCTCCTCCCGTGAGGCCCAGCTGTCTTTTTCAGCATTCAGCATGCCCTGGAGGAGACTGATGAACCAGGAGATTTCTTTTTTAAGGTCGGATGAAAGTGCAAGCCCCGGCTTCCCCATCGAGAGCCTTGCCAGTGCCTCGGACTCTTTGTCCGGAACTTTCCCACGGAGGACTTCTTTGCAGGATTCTATGGAAAGGGTAACAAAATTCACCCGTGAGCACCTCGACCGTATCGTGGCAGGAAGACGGTCGGACCTTGAAGAGATCAGAATTATTACACTGTCCTCCGGAGGTTCCTCCAGTGTCTTGAGAAATGCATTTGCCGCGGCAATGTTCATGGTATCTGCATCGTCTATGATCACGATTTTTTTTCGGCCTTCGAAGGGTCTGAAGGAGAGGGCTTCATCGATAAGCCGTATTTCGTCAATTTTTATCTGCCTGTCTTCAGGGGAGATCAGCAGCAGATCAGGATGGCTGCCTGAGTCGATCTTCATACATGACTCGCACATATCGCAGGCATCCAAAGCCAGTGATGAGTGATGAGTGATGAGTGATGAGTCCACCTCTTCGGTAATACTTCCCTGATTAAGGAGGGGCTGGGGAGTTAACAACCCATTGCTCATTGCTTCCGACTCATTACTGTCTTTAAGGCAGTTAATGGCCTTTGCAAAATTGAGGGCAGTCAGTCTCTTGCCTATCCCGGGTTCGCCGCTGAAGATATACGAACTGGCAAGCCTCTGGCGCTCAAGGATGCCTGTGAGCATCCCGATGGCCTTTTCCTGTCCTATGATCTCCGCAAGTGACATACTCTTTAATAAACCCGTGCTTCCAAAAACGCTGAGATTATTTTAAGCACTTTTTGACGCACACCATCCAGGCTTTCAGAGCAGTCGACGACTTTTATCCGTCCGGGTTCCCTGGCTGCCATCAGGAGAAACCCCTTCCGGACCTCTTCATGGAAAGATATATCTTCAAGTTCGAGACGGTCGTTTTTGCCAAGGTTCTTATTGCGTGCAAGACCTGTCCTGACATCAACATCAAGCAGTATGGTGATGTCAGGCCGCAGCTTTTTGGTCGCTATCATATCAAGGGAGTCAATGAGCTGCAGGTCTATGCCCCTTGCATAGCCCTGGTACGCAACGGTAGAATCGCTGAAGCGGTCCGTAATAACGATGTCGCCTCTTTCAAGGGCAGGCCCGATAATTTCTTTAATATGCTGGACCCGTGCTGCGTTGTACAGGAGAAGTTCGGCCACTTGGTCCATCCCTCTGCTCTCCAGCGACAGGAGCAGTTCCCGGATCTTCAGACTTATCCCGGTCCCGCCGGGTTCCATAGTCTGTATAACGCTGTAGCCTTTTTCTTTCAGGTAACCTGCAAGAAGTCCTGCCTGTGTTGACTTGCCGGTGCCTTCTATCCCTTCAAATGATATAAAAATACCCTTCATGAGTATTCCTCTTTCAGTCTCATGAGAAGCTGGAAGACTTTCAGTGTCTCCTCTACAGTCCTTGACCCTGTTCCGCAGGAAGGCGTCAGAAGGATGTTGGAAAAAATAAGGTCCCTGGGGATATGAAGGGACAGTTTTTCTACGCTTTTTTGAAACCGCAGCCTTATTGATTCAGGGTTTTCACCTGTTATGGCATCTGAGGTCGGCACAATCCCCCACGCAAGGTAACCGCCTTTTTCAAGAAAAGTCCTGAATTCTTTTGGGTAAAGTGCCAGGGTATCCGTATAATCATAGGCATCGAAATTGATTATGTCAGGCCCGCAGTTGATTACCATAGGCCAGTCCGCATTTCCGCAGCAGTGGATGCCTGAAAGGCCGCCTTCGCTTCTTATCACATCAATAAGCTCCCTTAAGAGCCTCGAAGCCTCAGTGCTGTTTACCCCGAGATAACCGGAACTTCCCAGTGCAGAGAGTATTGGCTCATCAATGAATATTATCACTTTTTCAGCATGCTGCTTTAACTGGTCAAGCTGCCATCTGGTCTTTGCCTTCAGGAGCATCAGTGAAATCTCCCGGAACTCTTCATCAAAGTATACAGGCTTGCCTGTGTGGTCTTTTAATCCGAGCGTGAATGTCAGCGGTCCGGTAATGTGGCCTTTGAGGAAGGCGAATTTTCTTGTTTTTATAGTTTTAAGGAAGGCGTGCATCCCCTGCGCGAAATCCTCTGATATGGCGATCCTGCTCTGCTCTGTCCAGCTTTCATAAAACCGCTCGAGTTCATCGGAGCTGTTTCTTTCTACCCAAATGGTCTCTTTCTGAGCATCCATTTTCAGGAAGGGCAGTCCTTCCGAATACTGGGGGACCATCAGTTCCTTGAAGGAGAGTCCCGGAAGCTGCGGCCAAAACGGGATATCAAACGTATCTAGTATAAGCCTGCATGCCTCCAGTGCATTGCGGTGGGGCAGGCTTCCTATTCCTGTTGTAAGAAAGGATTTCAGCATCCCTAATGATAACTCATTTTCAGGGTGGATTCAAAGCAATAAGCAGGTGTATCGACCGTAACAAAGATGTCCCCGAAGAAATCAGCTCTTATCGTCGGTTTTTATGTTTGACTGCGTGTCACTGCTGAGGATAGCCAATTCCTGTGTTAATTGATTGACCTGATCTGTCAGTCGTGAAATCTTGATCGACTGATGCAGGGCAATCAGCAGGAGAAAAATCAGCGCGAACAGGAAAAGTACTGCTGAAGGCCATATCCCTCCCAGTAACTTGCCGATATAAACCAGCAGGCCGTACCAGAACGAAAGAACAACTGTGACCATACCTGTCAGAAGCCAGAGCCAGGCATATTCTTCCCGCAGCTTTCTTCGGCGGACAAGTTCAATAATGTAGATAAACAGAGATACTCCGATAAGACCGGCCAGGATCTTTAATCTGATCATGATTTCCTCATTTCATTTTATAAATTAATCTCTTCTCAGCAAGGTAACAAAAATAGAGAGCATCATCTTAAACAGGTAATAAACCGGTACAAAACCGCTGTGCATGGTCTTTGGTTTGGTGGAAGCGTTCATGCGGACGGGTATCTCCTTAAACCTCAGACCTCTTTTGTGCAGCATGATCAGCACATCAGTATCCGGAAAATCGACAGGATATGACCCGCTTGCATAAAAAAGCATCGCCTTCCGGTTCAGTGCCTGGAAGCCCGAGGTGGGATCGGTAATTCGCCGCCCTATAATTAAAGAAGCGAGCCCCCGGAAATAAGCGATCCCTATTTTCTTCAGTCCGGAAGACCTGTAATCACCTTCTCCCATAAACCTCGATCCAATTGCAACGTCAACTGAATCGTTCTGCACTTCTTTCAATAGTTTCATAGCAAATGACGGGTCATGCTGGCCGTCGGCATCCATCTGGATTGCGTACTTATATCCTTTCCTGAGCGCATACTTATATCCGGTCTGCAGCGCCGCACCGTAGCCCAGATTAAAAGGAAGTGTAAGAACAGTTGCCCCTGCTTCCCGGGCCTCCCGGACTGTACTGTCGATTGACCCGTCGTTGACAATAATAATCTCACAATCAGAATGGCTCCGGATACCATTTATCGTGGTTGAAATCCTGCCTTCTTCGTTATAGGCAGGGATTATGATTACAGACTCAGTGTGGGCCACGGCTCAAATGCCAGGACCTTTGCAGGTTTTTCTCATGCTATAAATATACCAGAATCATCACATTTTTCCTGAATTCTTTTGTTACGTCTCCGAATAATCAGAATTACTCCCGGACCGTGAAATGACCGCAATCAGGAAATAAAAGACTGCCCAGCCCATAATAATTTATACGATGCAAACCATTTATCATATACATGGGTCCCTGCGCTTGACAGGTAAAATTTTAAAACCTATCATACTATTACAAAAGGCCAAAAAAAGGGATTTCAATGAAAAAAACAAAATTTACAGACAAGTCCAAGTCAAAATAAATAATGACGAAAGTCGTCTTTATTACACCTCCTGTTACACTTAAAGAAAGATACGGCAAGTTATCAGGGGCAGCCAATACACTTCCGTCACTTGGAATACTTTACCTTGCGGCTGTTCTCAGAAGAGAAGGCTGCGCAGTGTCTGTTATAGAGGCGTCATCTTTGGGGCTTTCTTTGAGAGAACTTCTTGACGAGATAATCGCAGTCAACCCTGAGTTTGTCGGGATATCCGCTACCACACTCTCAATATTTAATGCCTCTAACCTTGCAGATGAAATCAAAAAAAACAATGATAAAATTAAGATCATCGTTGGAGGCCCGCATCTTACTGCCATCCCTGAAGAAACAATGGGACTTTTCAAATCCTTCGATTTCGGGGTCATAGGCGAGGGCGAGGAAACAATAAGGGAGCTGATAAATGCACTTAAACAGGGGAAGGCAATCTCCGGTATCCCGGGCATTATTTTTCGTCAAGAAGATAGTATTATAAGGACTGTTCCCAGAAAATTTTTGGATGACCTGGACGAACTTCCCTTCCCTGCCTGGGACCTTCTTGCAGATTTCCCGGGTAAATATCATCCACCGCCATTTCGTTTCAAACGACTCCCTGCCGCTTACATAGTTACAAACCGCGGTTGTCCCAATAAATGCATCTTTTGTGATCGTTCCGTATTTGGTAATAAATGCCGTGGACACAGCGCTGAATATATACTTGAACTGATAGAACACCTTTACAATAGATTCGGCATCAGGGAGATATTGATTGAAGACGACACCTTCGTGACCTTCAAAAGCAGGCTTGTTGAAGTATGCGAGGGGATAATTAAGCGCGGTATCAAGATAAGCTGGTCATGTCTGGGAAGGGCGGATGCCGTAACACCTGAGATTCTGGGTTTGATGAAAAAGGCAGGTTGCTGGAGCATAAGTTTTGGCATTGAGACAGGTGATCCGGAGGTAATGAAGTTCATAGGAAAGAATATTACACTCGATAAGATTGAACAGGCTGTAAAATGGACGAAAGAAGCAGGTCTGCTTTCAAAGGGCTTTTTTATTTTAGGACATCCTACCGACAACCAGGAGACAATTAAAAAGACTATTGGGTTTGCCTTGCGTATTCCCCTTGATGACATAAGTGTTAGCATGATGACCCCATTTCCGGGAAGTAAACTGCATGATATTGCCTCACAGTATGGAGAATTTGAGGACAACTGGGCAAAAATGAATGAACTGGATGTTGTATTCGTTCCAAAAGGTCTGACAAAAGATGACCTCAGGGGATACTCAAAAGAGATGCTAAGAAGGTTCTATCTCAGACCCCGCATAATGCTCAATTACATGAAAAGGGTGATAGAAAACCCCGGAAGCCTGCCTTATTATTTAAAGGGCTTTGCAGCATTTTTGAAGGAGATTGTATCTTGAAGATTGGAACAAACTCCAGGCATATTTTCAAATTTTCAAATTCATGTCCTGATTTGGCAATTCAGGAGCAAAACCTGTGAAGATATCCATCATCACTCCTTCTTTTAATCAGGACAAATATATAGAACGGACTATTTTGAGTGTTTTAAATCAAAGAGGAAAATTTGACCTGGAATATATAATCATTGATGGCGGCTCTACAGACAATACCTTAGACATTATTCAGAAATACAAAAATAGTCTGATGTGGGTCTCAGAGAAGGACCGGGGGCAATCGGATGCTATTAACAAGGGTTTTAATATGGCCTCGGGAGACCTCCTGGCGTGGTTAAATTCAGATGACACTTACGAACCGGATGCTTTGGCCGAAGTCGCGCAAAGCTATGAAAAATTAAAATTCAAATGGTGTTTCGGCGACTGCAGGATTATAAATGAAGATGACAAGGAAATACGTAAGTCCATTACAAGATACAAAATGATGGAAAGCAGGCGATATTCATTCCGGCGATTGCTTTCAAAAGATTTTATTTCACAGCCGGCTGCATTTTTCACAAAAGAAGTTTTCAGGGAAATCGGACCTCTCGACTCTAACCTGCGAATACTCAATGGATTATGACTATTGGCTAAGAATCGGCAAAAAATATGAGCCCTGTTACATAAACAAATTTCTGGCTAATTTCAGGTGGCATGGCGAATCCAAAAATAGCAGAGATTTTAAAAAGGCAGCCTATGAAACATACCTTACCGCAAAAAGACACGCTACTTCACAAGGCAAGTACCCCATACTCAGACATTATCTTCATTATAAGACCCTGAGCCTATTGTATAGATTCCTGTGAGAAGCCTCCTGACTGATGCAAAGTCTCTACTTTCCCTCCGTCAATACGAAGGAGTGTGCATGCAAAGATGCTTTAGGGGCAGGAAGCTAAATGATCTAATGTTTTTAAAAATATTGTTTGAAACGCCATGAAGAAGTGCTCTGGGGTCCAGGACGCTATACGTTCATGTCCCTTTCGAATAAGGTCCTGTCTGAGTTCCTCATTGTTCCATATTCTCTCTATCGCATCTGCAATGCTCTCTACAGAACCTGGATTAACGAGAATTGCTGCATCTCCAACCTGCTCATCGATACCGGGAACATCTGAGGTTATTACAGGGCATCCAAATAGAAATGCCTCAAGCTGAGGGATATTCGATGGGCCGAAAAAAGTCGGCATGACAAGGGCCTGCGCTTTTTGATATAACCCAACCATATCTTCATCAGATACATAACCCAGATAAATAATCTGTTTGTCAATCCCAAGCTCTGCGACCCTTTTCATTGTCTTATGGTAAGCGTTCCTTTTTGTTCCAACAAGGACAATAGGAATTTCAATGCCTTTGCCATTTTTTATAAGGGCTAACGCCTCAATGAGCTTTACATGATTTTTATGCGTCCAGAACTGTGCTGGATAAAATACATACCTCACTGGTAGACCATATTTTTTGACAACGTCACTCCCTTTTGTATTCGTCAAATAAAAAGGGGCGACATAAGGAAGGCTATGGACATTATCTTTTTTTACTTCATAAAAACGCAGCACATCGTTTTTGCCAGTTTCTGATTCAACAAGAACAGCAGCAGCACGCCGGCTGCAATTTCTGAAAAGATATTCTCTTCTGCTCCATTCTCCATATGCTGATACCTCAGGGAATTCAGGATGTAAGCGGTGCTGCAGATCATGCACCGCGATAATATATGGAATTCCTATCTCAAAGGAAATTGCTATGGGCGCAGGATATACCATCAAGTCGATCTTGCGTGATTTCGCCATGTAGTATAGAGGATGAAGGAGTCGAGTGAGCTGAAGCAGCAATCTGTGTTTTTCAGCAACTTTACAAGTCATGCCGAGAACGATGAGTGGAATATTCGCATGATAGCGGACCCAGGTAAATCTGTTTCCGTTTACCGCGTGCATGTAATTACGCCAGGCTTTATGACGATAAAATATAGTAATGTCATAAAGATCGCGATCCAAATCAGCCATGGCATTAATAATCGACAGGCTATATTGGAATACTCCCCCGTAATAAGGGTGGGCCCATAATACTATGCCTATGTTCTTTTTCATGGACAATTAAAATGTGCAGTATGCCAAGTCATTTAAGTATTAAAGCATGTTTTAAGGCGAAACTAATAAGCCTTTTTCACACAAAATCACCACTAACATGTAAATATAAAAAAAGTCATTTCCTCGCAATCAAAACGCCATTCCAACTGTCGGAGCTAAGCTTTTTATCTAAACGCATCCAAGCAAGATCCGCAATAATACGGAACCCCTCACTTTTTAACATGAATTCCAGTTCAGGCAGAAAAAAATACCTCATCCTATGGGTTTCCTTTAATTTATCGAGAGTTTTCGTCTCTTTGTATTCGATAAGCACTTCATAGTTTACATCGACAATACTTTCATTCATATGCATAACTGGTGTCGCTATTCTATATATCGACAGGTCTTCATCTTCCAGCCTCTTTACCCTGACCGTAGGTATATCTGTCAAAACAGCGGGGCCGTACCAGAAATCAAAGATAAATATTCCCCCGCTCTTAAGATGCCTGTATGAATTGCTGATAGCGTTGCGGAGCAGTTCATTGGTTATTTGATAACTCATAACATGAAAAAGTGAGAGAACTGCATCGAATTCCAGGTCCATCCTGACAGTACAGATGTCACCTTTAATAAAGCGAATAGTTGAAGGTTGAGAGCTGAGAGTTGAGAGTTGAGAGTTAGCGACAGCGAGCATCTCCTCCGACATATCAACTCCTGTCACGGAATACCCATTTTGCGCAAGAAGAAAATCGTGTCTTCCCGTACCGCATCCGAGATCAAGAATGTTCTTTGACCGAGGGTGATATTTCTGAATTAGCGCATGAACATATTCAGTCTCTCCTGCATAATCCTTATCTTTATAGAGCAGATTGTAGTATTTTGAATATGATCCGAAAACTGTCATAAATCCTCGTTAAACCTCGTTGAAAATTGAAATTCGATTAGATCTTCTTCCGCATTATCCTTTGCACTGTTGCCGCTACTCTTTCCATCTGCTCATCAGTTAAGGCCAACCCGCTCGGGACATAAAATCCTCTTCTTGCAAATCTCTCCGCAACGGGATATCTTTCGTTTGTAAAAAGCCCCATTTTCTTAAATACTGGCTGCTCATGCATCGGCCAGAAAAAAGGACGGCTGCCGATTCCTTCGACTGAAAGACGTTGCATGGCCTCTCTTGCGTCAAACAGCACTTCATCTTTCAGCACTAATCCATAGACCCAATAAATATTATCAGCATAATCTGTTTTTTCAGGCATCAACTCCAAACCTTCAATATGCCGCAAAAGATCGGTATAACGTAGTCCCATTCTGCGCTTGCGCGAAACAAATTCATCTAGGCGTTCTAATTGAGCCAAGCCAAGGGCCGCCTGCAGATTCGTCATCCGGAAATTCCATCCCAACTCTTCATGGACAAATCTTTTTTGCGGCTGAAAACAGAGATTTCTCAGGGAACGGCATCTCTCAGCCAGGGCTTCGTCATCAGTGACTACCATACCTCCTTCCCCGGTTGTTATATTTTTGTTCGGATAAAAGCTGAAAATACTGATGTCGCCGAAACTGCCGCACGGATTTCCGTAACAGGTCTGTCCGTGCATCTCAGCGGCATCTTCTATAATCTTAAGATTATATTTTTTTGCCAATTCCAAAACAGGACGCATATTCACTGGTAGCCCATATATGTGGACAACCATAATTGCCTTTAGATTTTTATTCCCTTTGACCTCAACCTCGTCCTTGACCTTGGCCTCAAGCTGCTTAATGTCCATATTCCAGGTAACCGGATTACTATCAACCAGAACAGGAATACCCCCTGCCCTCACAACAGATGCCGCAGGGGAGATTATGGTAAAAGTTGGCATAATGACTTCATCACCATGTTTAATACCTATTGCGGTAACAGCAGTATCCAATGCAACTGAGCCGTTCGCTACAGCAATGCCATATTTTCTTCCCATCCTTGCAGCAAACTTTTCCTCAAATTGCTTGATAAAAGGACCTTCTGAGGATATCCAGCCGGTATCTATGCATTCAAGGAGATACCTTTTCTCATTCCCATCCAGCAATGGTTCGTTGACAGGAATGGCATCAAAAATCATCCGTCTCTCAGAACCTGGTCTTATCATGTTCGCCTGCATAAGGCCCCTGTTTGACCTCGAGCATTTCTGTTGGTTCGAGCATCTCAAACCCGTGACCGCCGGAGGCCAGAAGGATTACATCACCTGTTTCAAGGATGCAAGTATCGATGAGGTTTCGGTCGTTATCATAGAACTCGATCTTTATCTTGCCTCTTTTGATGAATAAAACCTCCTGGGTGTAAAAAACCTCGCGTTGGACTTTATTGTGGATATGAGGGGCAATTTTATATCCTGCAGGCCGGTTCATATAGGCGAGTTGCTGCGAAAAATCATCCGGCGTGAAAAACTCAATGCCGCTCTTGCGATAATCCGAGCGCACAATTATTGCAAGAAGCTTATTTGCGTGTTCGATCCTCTCAATATCTTCCTTCATGATCTTTATCTCTCCAGCCCTCCTTTACTTCCAATTTTACCTAAATGGTGTCTACTAACCCGGGTGAACTCCATGATGATTATCGCCAAAAGTTTGTCTTCATAAAAAAACCTGTCCACAGCATTTCCTGGTTTGTCCCATTCTCAGGTCATTTAAAAAACTTAAATAAATTATTCCTTCTTAAATTTATATGGAAGTTTATTGATCTTGTTTATTTCAACTGCAGGGTTTCCTGCCACCACATATCCTTTTAAAACACTTTTTGTCACAACAGAGCCAGCCCCAACTAAAGCATCTTCACCAATAGTTATACCGGGTAGCAAGGTACTATTTGCACCTACAATTGCCCTCTTTTTGACATAAGCCCCTTTCAGTTCATCTTTAACATTTGGGGCCCTTGGATACTTCGCATTAGTAATTACCACATTGGGCCCTATCCAGCATTCGTTCTCCAAAACTGTAAATTCCGGGATAAAAACCTGGGTATGAATCCTGACCCCATTCCCTATTTTTACATGGTGCTCAACAACTGAAAGTGTCCCGATGCTCACATTGTCCCCTATTTCATTGAGTTCTCTAATATTGGCTTTGTTGCCGGTCTGGAAGTTGCTGCCTATTTTGTTACCCCCATATATTACCGTATGTGACCTTATTATTGCATTGTCGCCGATTATTGTTTCAAGGTCATGAGCTTTATATCCTTTTGGCGGGGTTCCAATTATAACAAAATCTTCTACTACACAATTTCTTCCAAGTCTTACATTAGGATGAATGATTGCGGTTTTACTTATCATTTCTTGCTCCAAGACGGCATTTTTTTGGGGCAAACCTGAGAAAAATATCCATTCCTGTTTCCGATGATTCATAGATGGCATTTATCAACTCCACAGACTTCCGACTTTCTAACCCATCAACCAGGCCTCTTTTGCCGCTGTTCAGGCTATGTACAACATCTTTAAAAAACTCAGTATGGTTCCATGCCAGCTCAGCCGGAACTTTTGCAAACTTCTCCCAGATATCATTATCCATTTCATCAGGCTCGCTAAAATTCCAGACTTTCAATTCATTCATGAAAAAACCACCAATCTCAACGGACCCTCTTTCGCCAAGTATACTTATAGATCCTTCTAAATCTTTTGGTCTTGTTGCCGTAGTTGCCTCGATGACACCCAGTGCCCCATTTTTAAACTTTAGAATTGCAACACCCGTATCTTCTGCTTCGATATTGACAAGGCGAGTCGCAGTTTTGGACATCACACTTTCAACCTCACCCATCATCCATATGAGCATGTCTATATGATGACTTGCCTGATTTGTTAATACACCTCCATCAAATGCCCATGTACCACGCCATGATTTTTGATTATAATAACTCTGCTCTCTACACCACCTAACCCTGACGGTACCCATCACAAGTTTACCAAAGCGCCCTTGCTGTAAGGCACTTTTGAGTTTTCTGATCGGTGGATTAAACCGATTTTGCTGAACCACAAATATTTTGATTCCTCTTTTGTCACATTCTTCCAGTATCTTATCAATTTCCTCAATTCTGAGGGCCAAGGGCTTTTCTACAACAAAATGTCTGTTGAAGCGGATTAAATTCAGGATGTTTTCGGCATGAACACCTGATGGGGTCAGGATATTTAAAACCTGCGGCTCTGTTTTTTCTACCATCTCTTCAACATTCGTGAATGCCGGAATCTGATACTTTTCACCTAGGCTGCTCGTTGCCTGAGGATTGATGTCATAGGCACCGACCACTTCTGCTTCACGGAGTTTTTTAATAGCCGCTACGTGTTTGTTGGCTATTGCCCCACAACCGATTAAGGCAAACCTGATTTTCTTATCCGCTAATCCATTCATACTCTTCTTTCCTTTCAAGTAATGCTTCCCTTAAATTCTCTATTACATATTCAACCTGCTCATCTGTCATTTCTCCATGTATAGGAAGGCTCAATATTTCATCTTTTATCGAATAGGCAACTGGAAAATCTTCTGGTTTATGTCCTAAGTATCCGTATGCTGTAAGATATGGTAATGGTATAGGATAATGAATGCCCGTAGAAATACCTTTCTCATCCAAATATTTAATAATTTTCTCTCTATCTCTTACACGTATTACATAAAGATGAAAAACATGTCTCCCATCTTTTAATCCCTCTGGTGTAATTACAATATCATTCAACCTTTCACTATACATCTCTGCTATTGCCCTGCGACGTTCTGTCCATTCCGCAAGATGCTTCAATTTGACATCAAGGATTGCGGCCTGCAAACCATCGAGACGGCTGTTTACCCCTTCAAATTCATGATGATATTTCTCTTTCCTGCCGTGGTTGGCAAACATCCTTATTCTCTTTGCCGATTCATCATTATTTGTCACAATTGCACCTGCGTCACCGTAGGCCCCAAGGTTTTTACCCGGGAAAAAACTAAAACAAGCACAATCCCCAAAAGTTCCAATATTTCTACCCATATATTGAGCGCCATGGGCCTGGGCTGCGTCTTCGATTACAATAAGATTATATTCTCTGGCAATCTCCAATATCCCGTCCATATCCGCAGGCTGTCCGTACAAGTGAACAGGTATAATAGCCTTTGTCTTTTTCGTAATGGCCTTTTCAATCTTCTTAATATCAATGTTGTAAGTCTCTTTGCTGCAATCTACAAAGACCACTCTTGCGCCGGTCATCGTAATAGCTTCCGAAGTAGCGATAAAACTATTGGCCGCGGTTATAACCTCATCTCCTCCCTTAATAGCAGCTGTTTTTAGCGCAATAAAGAGAGCATCAGTGCCATTACCGACACCTATGCAGTGTTTTACGCCTATATAATCAGCAAAATTTTCTTCGAACAATTTTAAATATTTGCCTCCTATAAATGCGGAATCCTGCATAACATTGTGAAACGCCTGATCAATCTCATTTTTTATAGAATCGTACTGCGCCCGTAAATCAACAAATTTAATCTGCATCCCTTGCTCCTTGCTTGTGTAATTAGGTGCTTTGCGATATCTTCTCTAACCGTTCAAGTATCACTGTCATAATATTGTCCCATGAATTCTTGGTCACAAAATCCCTGATTTCCTCAGGTGTTCTTTCAACTGCTTGTTTGGCCGCTTCTACAATAGCCTGTGAAAACTTCTCCGGGGTTTGTCCGTATTTTGCCCAATTTCCCATCCCCTTGCGCAATGATCCAACATCTGTAGATGCGACTCCAAGACCTGAAGCTATATATTCATAGAACTTAAGGGGCCGTTCAAGTGATTTAGTAAATTCCACATCCTTAAAGGGAATGAGGCCAACACAGTATTGTTCAAGGGTCTTTCCCATATTGCCATGTTCGACTACTCCGCAATGTCTTACATTCGGGGCCTGGACGTTCCACTTTGTACATGAAACAGGCCCATAGCAATCAATGTTCCATTCCGGCAAAAGCCGCGCTGTTTTATCAATTAATTCCTGATCAAACCATGGGAAAATATGTCCTACAAAAACCGCCGATTTAGCTTTACGTTCTGTGCAGGACTTGAGAGAAAAAGATTCCAGGTTTATGCCATTGGGTAGCACAATTACCCTATTTCTACTGTTAAGTCTCGTCGCATAATCGGCAAGATGTCCTGATACCGCCCATATCTCATTATAAATTCCGTCTGCAACCATACGAGTCGAATATACCTACAACAGCAGGATGCAATGCAAAGGAAAAGCCGGAGGGCGGGTCGTTTAATCTGAAAATGAGGTTTCTTGCTTTTATTAGCGGCAAAAATAGGACCGTCAGTGAGGCTTCATGCATACACAAATCATAGAGTACATGGAAAACCTGTCTGGCAATAAAGAGGGATAGAGCTTTATCTGCCAGTTAAAACGAAATATTTCTCTGCGAGTTGGGAAAAAAGTCCTGAATGAATACTCCACTAAGTTGTCGCTGACTTTTACTCCTTTTTTGTCGAAACGTTTAATCCATGTCCTTATAAATCTTTCACGGTGCATAGATACAAGAAGATCAAGTGGTGATGATGAACTAGATATATAATCCACCTGCCATCCATTATTAGCTAAACCGGCAGCAATATGTTGAATGCCGGAAATACGGCCGACATCAAAAAAAGACTCGGTGCCAAGCAAAAGCGCCCTCATGGTTTATCCATTCAAATTGTCCTTGCCCGGGTACAGGTCGATAAAATAACGGATATTGATGACAGTGACATTCAGCTTCTATAAAAAAAAGTTTGGCTGCGGATTCTTCAGCTGCGTAATTCGCCAACAAAAAGTATCCTGTTCGCTTCAAGTTTTTCTACTAAAATAGTCTTAAAATGCTTCTCGAAAGCTTCCTTAAACCAGTCGAAAGTATACCATGGCGGGAGCTCGGGGGCGTATTTCCCGTTATAAAGCCCCATCGGCATGAATTCCGTCAGGACATATTTACTTGCGTACATCTTCATGTTTCCAAAGATATAGTCGAGTGCAA
Organism: uncultured Nitrospira sp.; assembly: GCA_963801505.1. GTDB lineage: Bacteria > Nitrospirota > Thermodesulfovibrionia > Thermodesulfovibrionales > UBA6898 > JAOUFP01. The sequence continues at coordinate 33,766 of CAWDEY010000009.1, read as the reverse complement.
GTCCCTGCCCCAGAACGAGATGATGAGTAACGGCGAGAGCTATCACCGCGTTGGCCTTATAGCGTTCAAAAGGTGGCTGGTTATTAATGTAATTTGTCATAGGGAATGTAAAATCCAGGACTACAGGGACGAGTCGTGCCCCTTTCCTGGCGGTCAAATAACACACGTCAACAGCACGTTCGTCGTAGTCTGTACATATCACCTGTTCGATTCCCAGACGTTCCAGCATAAGATGTGAGAAGAAGCCCTGATTACCCGCAAGCTCCATGACTGTGGTAATCTCAAGTGATTTCAGGATGGTCAAAATCCTTTCGAAGCGGGCACTGGATTTTAGCCTGTCTCCCGAATCAAAACACCCGGCCTGATAATCTCCCCATGTGGTCTTCAACTTTCCTGCGGAAACCCTGTTCACCTTCCTGATCAACGCTTCGAAACTGACAGACTGCAGCAGCCACAGATCGCTCGCTTTAACTGCCTGTGTGATTGCACCAAGGGTGGTCATCTCCCTGAATTTTAGCGCTCTTATGTCGATTTTCTTCACTATAGAGAGAATGATCGCAGGATTGAGAGAGACAGTTATGGCCTTGACCCAGAAAAAAAAGAAATAGTCAAGGAACCTGTAATTCAGCAATCTAAAGAAGGGGCTCCTGTACAGGTAATAAGCCAAATGCGTCATCATATCATTGAGACCGCACCCGAACAGGGCACGACGGGCAAAATAGTGATTGCCCCGGCTCCAGATGCGCAGCGGATAATAATAGAACCTCAAAAACTCTTCGTAGGCTATCCAACCCCTGTATTGCCTGTCTATTTTTTCAAAACTTCCGAGGTCTACGAAAAGCGGATCAGTACAATCAAAACATATATTGTAGCCATGACAATCCTTGGTCTGATAGCAATACTTTCTTGCTATGGCATTAAGCTTCAGAACAGCGATAGCAGCATCTTTAAGCATTGAAAAAGACCATTCGTAAGGATAGACAACAGGAGATATCCGCTGATGCTCAATGACCAGACCGTAACCGTCCAGCACATAATCCGTAATCCAGCTCCTGACAAAAAGTCTCTTATCCATAAGCTCATCCATCATCCCGCATTGAAACATGTCTTTGATAGTCTCAACCGACTCATGGTTTATGGCCCTGAACAGGCGGTTCCTCCAGGTAAAAAGTGCTCCACAGCTGTCGACCGTCAGCTTGTTAAATGCGACTTCTTTAGATTCTATTTTATCCAGTGTTTCAGAGCTCATCAGTTTCCCTATTCATTTTTTTGTGACCAGACTGTCAAAAATGGCGACCATTTTCTTTGTAATAATCTTTCTTTCAAATGTCCGGACAACAGTCTCATCAGGCTTGAAATTCCTGAATTCACCTTTTTTGAACCTGTCAAGGATATCAGTTAGCTGTTTTTTCATCTCCTCTTTTTCAAAAGAGAGAACAAAGCCGGCATTTGCATTTCTAATGTGTTCTGCAGCATCACCGTCTCCAGGCACGCTCGACAGAATCGGTTTCCCAAGTCTCAGGTAATCATATGTTTTCGCCGGAGTCCACTTGGCGAAAAAAGGCATAACAACGTATACGAAATCGCTGCCAAGCGCATATTCGAGAGACTTTTTCCGTGGTATATTCAGCATGCATACGGCATTAGGCATTCCCATTTTTTGTATTTCCATGACATTTCTTCCTATAAAAAAAACTTCCGCTTCCCTGGCGATTTCATAAAGGTTTATCAGGAAATGCCGAATAGTATCCAGGAAATGCTCATAATAAGTACCCAAAAAGGTAATAGTCAATCTGCCGTTTGAGAGATTTCTCGGTTTAAGATTACTGAAAATTTCTTCATCATAACCCTCTGTTATAATATCGATATTGTCCCCGGCTATCCCGTGAAGATCCATCCAGCGCTTTTTCACATGTGGATGCACAGTCACTACCTTTGTAGCAGAAGTCAGAATTTCAAATTCAGTCCTTCGGATCCTTCTTGTCTGGAATTGTCGTAGGGGCGTTATTATCTGATTCTCATAGGACTTTAGGAGGAAATCATTGACCGCCCAGCCGTCGTTGAAGTCTGCTACCCAGGGCAAATTAAATTCCTTTTTCAATCGCAGGGCAACAGTGGCTGCTGTAAAGTTAGGCGAAGCGTTATAAATCAGGTCGATTTTTTCATCCCGCAATATTCTTTTGGCCACTTCATACGCAGGCGAGTACCAGGTTTTGAAGACGTCAGGAAAATCGGCTGCTATCTTCAATTTCATTCGCGCGTAATGCATGACAGATGAGGATTCCCTGTGGCCTACACGATGTACCGTTATATCGGGAGGGACATCAGCAAGAGTGCTGTAATCTTTTTCATATCTTACTGTTTCTGCAGCAGAAATAATGATGGGTTGCCAGCCCATTTGAGGCATGTATTTTGAAAATGCCATGCCTCGCCAGTTATTTCCCAATGGCGGGAAGAAATAATCTATAAAAAGGACCTTTCTCACAAGAATTCTATCTTTCTTTCAAAACAGCCTGACTTCGATGTAGGCCCCTCCTCCTCCTCCGGGCTGCCACATTTGCTCCGAGACGAACTCAATTGTAATGTTTTTGTCTGCTATCCCGAGTTCACTGAATATCCTTCGGTAATCTCTTTTCCAATTGCTTGGCCTGTGGAACTCACCCAGATATTTCTTTGCACCATCAGCATGCATCTCAAGCATCACCACCGCTTTCCTGGCTATCCTGAGCATGTTCCGGAGCGCGTCTTCGATTTCACGAGGACTTAAATACAAAAGCGAAGTGCAGGAATAAACAACGTCAAAGCCCCTATCGGGAAAGCTGAACAGTCCTTCGGCATTTCCCTGCTCCAGGGTAACATTCGGAATTCCAGCCTGTTTCATCCACGTATTACCGCAGTCCACTGCTACAGGATTGATATCGACTCCGACCAGCCGAGCCTCAGGCAACTCCTTTGCCAGGAGGAAAAGCACATTCCCGCAGCCCGAGCCTACTTCAAGAACGTTCACAGGTCTCAGAGCAACTATTTTTTCCTTGAGGAAAATATTTCTTGGTCGGAAGCGGTCGGCCCAGCATTGACGCATAGATTCCTCATCTTCTTCGGTCCAATCCCTTAGACCTCTGCCGAACCTTTCGGCCATGAACCTGGACCACTGCAGAACGGACCACTCATAAAGGGGTACCGTCAAGGGAATTTTTTTTATCAAGTCTCTTAGATCAGCTGGCAAAGTAGGTGTCTCTTATTTTTATTGAATTATCAGATTTTCTGGAAAAAGGTCAGGTCAGACTGGACTTCCCCTTGCTGGATTCCCTGTAGATGTCTTCCATCTTCTCCATCTCTCTGTGCCAGTTGTTACGCCCCTCTATTACTGCCAGACCTTTTCTCGCCATTTCAGAGGCCTTAGCAGGGTTTTGGGCCAGATACACGACCCGTTCGGCCAGTCCCCGGAAATCTTTCATCTGGAAGAGCAGCCCGTTTTCATAGTCTTTTATCCAGTCAGAATTGTTTCCAAAATTTGTGATGACAACAGGTATCCTGCATGCCATAGCCTCGGCCGTGCTGGCTGCGAGTCCGCCGTCTGACAATGACGTGGAAACATAGATATCAGCTGACGCGGTAAATCTTTGCAGGGCTTCATCAGAAAGTCTTCCGACGAATCTGACTTTGTCATAGACACCAAGTTCTTGAGATAGCCGAACCAGCTTGGTCTCTTCTGAACCGCTTCCTACCACGACAAACCGAGCTTCTCTGACCTTTTTCAGAATATGAGGCATCGCCATTATAAAGGTCTGGATGTCATAAATAGGGTTTAAAGAGCGCAGACTGATTATGATTTTAGCATCCCCTTCGAATCCCAGGGCCTTTCTTATGGTGGAGTCCTTTTTCAGGGGATTGAACAAGGTCAGGTCAGTCCCGAAATATATCACTTTCACCCTGTCCGGATCTACACCAAAACTGCATATCGCACGCTTCATGTGTTCTGCATCGCACGTTATGGCATCTGCGCCCCTCAATGCGCCCTTCGCAATCAACTTAAACAGAATGTTCTTCCGCGGCTCAATGAGAATGTCTGATCCCCAGGCTGTAATGATAAAAGGATGAACATTCATCTTCGCGATAAGATATGTCCAGACATTGACCCAATGAACGTGAATAACATCCGGAGCTATCGCATGAATAAGCTTCTTCAGCCGTCTTTTGAGAGCGAGCCTTTGAAAAATATACTTTAGTGACATGGCGGACTTGTCCAGTTTCAGCTTATGGAAAATAACATTATCAAGACCGGAGTAATCGTTCCTGTCAGGCAAGCCGTTAAATACAGGACAGATGACGTGCACTTCATGGCCCTTATCCGCGAAATACTTTATCCATCTTCTGGAATGGATGACGTGCATAGGCGCAAAATACAGGATTTTCATATCTTCCAGGCTGTTAACACCAAATCACTCCTTAAGGAAATCCTTCCTGTTATTTTCGAACTCATTGTTGGCCAGTTCATAATCCGCATGTTGTCCTATATCAACCCAGTAATAAGACTTTTCAGAACGGTAGCCAAGGACTTTCTCTTTGTTTTGCAATAAACGCAGGATCAGATCGTTGACATCGAGCCTTTTGCCCCTTTCTATATAGTCCAGCACCCTTTTGTTATAGATATATATACCCATATTGTCATTATATGAAAAGGTAGGTTTTTCCTTGAAATCAATAACATTTTCCCCTTTCATTTCTAAAATACCGAGGTTCATCCTGACACTCTTGACACCTACCGCTATGCTTAAAGCAGCGCCTTTGCTTTTGTGGAAATTAAAAAAATCCCTGAAATCAATGCTTGTCAGGAGGTCTCCATTAAGGACGAGAAAATCGTTATCATACTTATCCAGCAGGCAAATGGACCCGGCGGTACCAAGCGGGTCAACCTCTTCCACGTATTTTATTACTGCGCCCCGGGGAGTTTTCGCCCCATCTTTGAAATAGAGTTTTATATAATCACCCAGATAGCCAAGCGATATGGTTATATCGCCGAATCCGTAATAGGCCAGCTGTCTGACTATAATCTCTATTATAGGCATGCCGCCTATAGGCAGCATCGGTTTCGGAAATACCATGGTATAAGGCTGCAGCCTTACACCTCTGCCTCCGGCTAAAATAAACGCCTGCATACAATTACCCCTTTGTGAAAAATTTTTTTATTGTCTCAGACACGTACAGGACCTCTTTGTCCGATAAAGCCGGATGCATGGGTAGCGAGACAACCTCTCCGGCGATGCCTTCAGTATTGGGCAGGGCAAAGTCTTTTAATCCGAGGTTCTCGTGGAAATGAGTTGGAACAGGCCATGAAATAAGGGTGCCGATGCCGTTATCATTAAGATGCTTAACCAGATCATCTCTCTTTTTAGTCCTGATTACATAATTCTGAAAGGCATCATAATATTTATCCCCGTCAACCGGGCCTGGAGGCAATGATAACCCTTCGATGAAGGAGAGGGACTTGTCATAGATTGATGCCAATTCTCTCCTCCTTGAGATTATCCGGGGCATGTATTTTAGAATAACGGACAATATCGCGGCCTGCAGATTATCCAGTCTCGAATTCCATCCCCAGAAAAGTATTTCTCCCCTTTCCCTGTCCTGGCCGTTATCTCTGAGACATCTCAGTTTATAATTCAACTCGGAATCGTTTGTGGTAATCATTCCTCCATCGCCAAAACAGCCCAGAATTTTGAACGGATAAAAGCTGTTGGTCGACAATATACCGAACGAACCGGCTTTTTTACCGTCATACGCGGCCCCGCAGGCCTGTGCTGAATCCTCTATGACTGCGAGTTTCCTTTCTTTCGCGATTTCAAGGATGGGTCCCATATCGCATATTCTACCGTTTAAATGAACCGGTATTATCGCCTTTGTCCTGTTCGTAAGGGCTGACTTGAGGCTGTCGATATTCATGTTATAGTCATCCGCAACATCCACCAGCACGGGTTTAGCCCCCGCATGCGTTATGGCCGCAATCGTTGCGACAAAGGTGTGAGAAACGGTTATCACCTCGTCCCCGGGTCCGATTCCCAGCAACTTTACGCAGAGGTTTAGCGCGTCGCTGCCGTTCGCAACCCCAACAGCATGTTTTACTCCTGTGTAAACGGCAAAATCTCTTTCGAAATCTAAAAGGTCCTGCCGCATGATAAAATCAGCGCGCTGAAACACGACTTCTTCAAAGACCTTTCTGATCTCTGTTTCATACGGCGCAATCTGACGCTTCAAATCAACAAAAGGTACTTTCATTGCATGTCACCGGTAAGAGTTTTTTATTGTTTAAGAACTTCATAAATTGCCTCAATAATATTTCTATGCGTCGGATAATACTTTTTTTCGAGAACGCAGGAAGCAGGCGCTGGAGTGTCAGGCAGCGTGACACGTTTGATCGGACCCTTCAGGAAATTAAAACCGTCTGAAGCTATCGTGGCGCTTACCTCTGCAGCGACTCCGCATGTCTTCCACCCACCGTCACAAATAACTATTTTGCCTGTTTTTTCCACTGAGGCCAATATCTTTTTCTTGTCAAAGGGCTTTATTGCACGAAGATCGATAAGCTCCACGCTTGTTCCGTTCTTCTCCATTTCCTCTGCTGCCTTTTTCGCCTCAATAACCATATAAGATGAGACAACCAGTGTTACATCAGTACCCTGACTGATTACACGCGCCTCGGAGAGGGACGCTGAATAATATTCTTCGGGCACTTCATCTGCTTCTTCATAGAGCCACCGATCTTCAATATATAAAACAGGATGATTGTCCTCCACTGCGCCGATTAGCATCCCTTTTGCGTCATAGGCGGTTGAAGGCATAATCACTTTAAGCCCGGGCACATGAGCGAAGATTGCCTGCAAGGCCTGAGAATGCTGAGCGGCCTGTTCGCCGCCGCGGTTTATTATGGCTCTTATGGTCAACGGTAAAGATAACCGACCTCCGAAAGTGTACTCCAGAACGGCCGCGTGATTGCAAATTTGATCCATGGCATAATACATAAAGTCCATCCTCGGGAAGGTTATTATAGGCCGCTTTCCAGTTATCGCAGCGCCAACGGCGATACCCATTATCGAGTTCTCCGATACAGGGGTATCATACATCCTGTCTTCTCCGAAAGAATCAAGCAGGCCTTTTGTTGTCTGACCTACATACCACGGCGAATTGATTCCAACACCAATTTGAAAGACATTCCTGTCTTTTTCCATAAGCTGATGGAGCGCTTCATTGATAGCCTGAGGATATTTCAGTATTCGCAAAATATTATTTCGCTCCTATTCAACCTCAAAGAGTTTGGATTTTAGATGATCCTGGCATGGAACATTACTGTTTCTCGCGAAAGCCAATGCCTGATCAACTTCTTCTCTGACCTCTTTTTCCAAAATTTCAAGAGTTTCCTCTGTTGCGCACTTCTCTCTAATAAGATAGTCGGTCAAAAAACGGATCGGACAGCGCCCCTGCCAATGCTCAATATCTTCTTTGCGCCGGTATCCGATATCGATATCAGGTGTCGGCCCCACGTGAGCCAGCCATCTGTAAGTCATACATTCCAAAAATGAAGGTCCGTTTCCATCTCTGGCCATACGGATCATTTTCCCAGCGGCCGAATAAACTTCAAAGGGATTGTTGCCGTCAATCCTTTTAGCATTAATACCAAAGGACCTCGCCTTCTGAAACAACTCTGTTTTTTTCTGTCTTTTAAAAATAGGCAAATGCGTAGAAAAAAGATTGTTTTCACAAATAAAGATAACGGGAATTTCATAAAGTGCGGCAAGGTTGACACTTTCAAAGAAAACTCCCTCGTCAGTCGCGCCATCGCCGAAAAATGCGACCGAAACCCTTCTCCCCTTGTCCATTTTGGCAGACAGGCCGGCCCCCACAGCTATGGGGACCGTGCCGGCCACGATCGCGGAACTTCCCATAAAGCCGACGTCCGGGTCGGTTACATGCATGGAACCGCCATATCCGGAGGAACAGCCCGTCTCCCTGCAAAATATTTCAGCCATAAGCATATTCATGTCTCCGCCCTGGGCGAGATAATGTCCGTGGCTTCTATGGGTACTGAAGACATAATCATCTTTGTCGAGATTAAGGCATACACCCGCGGCGATGGCTTCCTGACCTGTATATAAATGCACCGGGGTCTGTATTTCCTTCCCGTAGGCCACCTTAACTACAGCGTCCTCAAAAAATCTGATTTTCATCATAGTCCGCAACATTATTTCAGAGGCTGAAAAGGGAACTCTGATGGTTTTCTTGGGTCCGCTATTCATAAGGGTTTTATTATAAATAAATATCGTGAGATTTGTCTGTCAGAAAGAGTCCGAAAAAGAGCTTATTAAAAAAACAAAGAAGAAATAATTATTCACTGATTATATATGTCGGCCTTGTACAAACTGAGGTTCTTACTGTCTCTGAACCACTCAATGGTCTCCCTCAATCCCTCTTCCAGAGTATGTCCTGCTTGCCAATTCGTCATGTTGCGTATTTTTTCGTTGCTTCCCAGGAGTCTTTCTACTTCACTTTTCACAGGCCTTCTTCTCAAGTCTTCAGAAATGACCCTTGCGGCAGGATTGATCAGCGAAATAATTTTATATGCCAGGTCGGCGACTGAAATCTCCGTCTGAGTTGAGATGTTTATCTCTTCGCCTATGGTCTTGTCAGAACGCGCGATTTCGAGAAAGCCTTCTACTGTATCTTTAACATACACCAGGTCTCTTGTGGGGTGTAAAGAGCCGAGCCTGATTTCGTTTTTGCCCGATAAAAGCTGAGTTAAGATAGTGGGAATGATAGCCCGGGCCGATTGTCGCGGGCCATAGGCATTAAATGGCCGGACCATGACCAGCGGAAGATTAAACGCATTATGAAAGCTCATTGCGATGGAATCGGCCCCTATCTTGCTCGCGCTGTAGGGAGACTGCGGCTGCAGAGGATGCTTCTCGTCTATTCGGCACATACTGGGCGGTGCCGTAAACTTCGCTCGTTGACGTGTGGATCACTTTTTCACATCCATTGTCCAGCGCTGCCTGGCAAATATTTAACGTCCCCCTGACGTTTGTGTCGACATAGCTCGCGGGGGCAACATATGAATATGGGATGGCAATGAGCGCCGCCAGATGAAAGACCACATCCACCCCTTTGGTGATGTGCCTGCAGTAATGAGGGTCTCTCACATCCCCTGCGACGACCTCGATTTGCTTAAGGCAATCAATATCTTCAAGCCATCCCCAATGATTAAAGGAGTCATAGTGTGACAGGGCTTTAACCCGTGCCCCTTCTTTAACAAGCATCATCAGTCAAATGGGAACCTATAAAGCCGTGCAGCCCCTGTTACGTAGCACGTGCTCATTGTTGAGTTTATTGTTTCCCCTATTGTAAAACAGGATCATCACAATCTTCTTACCCTTCCGCTCGATGACCGCTAAACTGCATGACGTCACATATTGCGCTATCGGCAAAATTGGAGGACCCGGCGAGCAAGCAAAGCATATCGATTTCATGGAGCAGGCGGTCTTACGGACCTGTTAATAGAATCTTTAATATATTTTCTTGCAGATGCCGGCAAACTTTTATATAACGTATTCAGCATCTGTCCCTCCGGATTTTCTTTATCATTTTCACAAGAGATTTACGATAAAGGCCAGAATCTCTAATCTCGGCCGGAGAAATCCCGCTCATATACTTGTCGACTACTGCTATCTCTTCCATTAAAAATGGCTCAACCCCTTCTGCTGTCTTAGCTTTCCCATGGAGACGAAAAGCTGCAAGGGATTCTTCTATGCAAAAGGTAAAAAGCCTTTCGGTGCCAAACGTCCCCAGTATTCCTGATCCATCGCATAACGAAACGACTGTATCGAGGGGGCCTGCTGCCGACCATGCCGGCCTCGACCAGAACGAGAGGGCTGTGGCAGATTAATTCCCAGTTGACGCATGCATATATAATCGGTCCATGGTCCGGAGTTGCTCAGAGGGACAGACCGCCCCTGCTCGGAAAGTTTGGCATCCGCCAGGACCGTCGTGCCTACCAACCAATGAATCGCTGGATTGTTTATTATGATCCGTGCAATTTTCATCAATGTCCCCGGCAGATAAATATCGTCAGAGTTTAACCAGGCCATCCACTCGCCTGATGCGCTTGCAAACCCCTTATTGAGCGCTTCGGTCTGTCCTTGATCCCTCTCACTCACCCAATATGAAAGCCAGGGTTCATACCTCTTTATTATTTCTAAGGAGTTATCTGTACTGCCACCGTCAATAATAATGTATTCAAGATTTGGATACCCCTGGAGCAGGACTGAACGGATGGTTTCCTCCAGAAACTGCCCCTGATTGAACGAAGGCGTGACGATGCTGATCTTTGGCCAATGTCTGCCTTCAGTCGTTACCGCTTGAGTATTTTGGGGCGTATGCGTCCATGGCCATCCTGTTTTTCCAGGCGAAAGTGGAAGCAGAGGAACTCTTGTATTCAGATTCATAAGGTCAGATCTTATAAGACAGTAAAATATTGCTCAGTCTGTCCCTGAAGGGTAAACTCCTGCTCAACATTTTAGCCGGCTTTATGCCCATAGGCCTCTTTTCATGCGGGTTATCGGGAACCCGATGAATTTTTTTTGTAAGATCTTTAACAGTCATTTCTGTATTAAACTTTCAATCTTTAACCAGCTTTTCAGCTATCGCCCACTTTATCAAAGCTGAAATATCATTCTGTGCAAAGTACGGCTGTGCCCTGCGCAGCTTTTCCTCCGGCCAGTCCCACCACTGCAAGTCCGATAATTTACCGATCACGTCAGCTGGAAATCGATAGCGGATGAGTTTTGCAGGAACTCCACCTACAATCGCGTAGTCGGGAACATCCGCAGCAACTACTGCGCCAGTGGCTATAATTGCTCCGTTGCCGACCTTCACTCCGTCGCGAATAAAAACCCTGGTGCCAATCCAGACATCGTGACCGATATTGCTTTGTTTTGATTCAATAAATAAATCCTTTTCAGCAAACAAAATCCCGCACTGGTTTGCAGTTGAGTAGAATACAGGACTAGTACTGACAAAATTGACCGGATGTTCGCCAGCTCCACATAACAGACCAGGTCCAATGGAACAAAAATTGCCGATTTTGGTTATGCTTACATCAGATCCGGGAGAAACATAGCTGAATCTCCCGATTGATGTTTGAAACAATCTGTTGTTTTTATAAATAACAATATTTGAGTCAAGAGTTGATTTGTTTATGTCACAATTATCACCGACAATAACTCTGTCCCCCAAAGCTGAATTCGAGATTATCGAGTGTGAGCCGACTTTAGTATTATTTCCAGAAATGAATCCGTTGAAATACGAGTGGACAGAGTAATGCTTCCTCGTACATATTCGTATGTGTATTTTCTTAGGGCGATAATAGATTTTCTTAAAAACCCGATGGCCATAAATTTAACCTTTTTGCATTAGGATTAACGTAAAAATTTTATTAGTTTCTTTACCAATCCTATCGCCCTGTAAAGAACAGGACCATAAGGCCTTGGATGAATACTGCGGAAATATTTTTTATGTTGATAAAATGCTTTGCGTGATTCTTGAAGTGGAATAGCGAAAACTTTTATTGGAACAGAGCTGAGCGTGACATCATACACATCGGTCTTGCCGCAGTGCACCCCGCTCCCATCATTTCCAATATTTTTTACCAGAGACCTGCGGGGGAATAACGCTAGCCCATCGGTTAAAAAGACTTTAACATACCAGAAGACAAACCAAGTCTGAATTTTTCCGGTACGATTGAGCTCTAGCTGTTCCCAGTAAGGATAGGTATTGTCAAAGTTGACTTTTGAAATCATTTGACTATTGAACTGCTGCATAATTTCAATCTTGTTGTCGAAATCGTCCCAGGCACGCTTCCATGTGCCCCAATCCCAGCACAAAGGAATGCGAAGAAAATAGGTGTAATCAGTGCTAAAATCTCCTATTGGATAAGTTCCGCCCGATACGTGCATTATTTTTTTTTCATTGTCATAGAACTCCAGGGCATCATTCATATATCGCAAAAAAAATGGAGAAGTGACTAAATCATCTTCCAGCACGATGACTTTACCGAATTTATTGACTATTTCTGTCACTCCTGAAATAATTGATTGCGCCAATCCAATATTATTAATCCGTTCGGTTATTGTAAGATTCTTAAAACCCCTTATTGTTTTGACATAATCTCTGACTTCCTGAACTTTAGCCCTATCGGATTCCGATTTCGGACCGTCTGAAAAGATGAAAAGTTCGCTGTCTTTTGCCAAGTCATTGTTTTGAAGGCCAGTAACAGTTTGACAAGTATGGAATGGCCTGTTATAAACAAACAAAACTATTGGTGCTTTCATGGTATTAGCCGCAAGAGCATTCATGCCTGAGGCTATTTTTCAGCTTCAGCATAAATTGTCTGAGCGCGCCTGTCCTCCAGATCCAGCACCTCGTCAAAGTCTCTGCAGTGACGCATTCCTGAACCCGGTCTCTTCCAATATCGCGATAATATTTTCCTCGTCGAACATATACTGGTGTTGTCCATCCATGTAAGCTATGTAATTTACATAATCGATTTTGGAGTTGTAATGATATGCTGGCTTGTAACGGCAGAATATTTCGGGATTTAAATTATCTGTATCATGGTAAGCATTCAGATATATTTTTGCGTTGGGTATTGCCGCGCTGAATTGGCCGCCGGGTTTGAGAAGGCGCAGACATTCCGCCAAAAACCTGAGCAGGTCCGTGTGCTTAAAATGCTCAAGGAGATGTGAAGAATAGATAATGTCAATACTGTCATCCGGAAAGGGCAATGGTTGAGTTAGATCCAGTACGAGGTCACAATGGTCGTTGGCATCGATATAAGTCCAGCCGGGAAGCCCTCGATTCTCGCCCGCGCCCAGTTCCAATTTTATCGGCAGGGGACTCCGCATGAGAGATTCTATTTTTATTTTATTCTTTTTAGCAATGACAGCTGCTTTCCTTTTAGCTTCCCTATACTGCTGAAAATAGATGAGAGCGCGGCTCACGAGTGAAGGCCCTGGTTTTTCTATGGCTTTTCTAATCATTCAATAGGCCGATCCGTAAAGTTGCTGCGCAAGCATCTGATAATAACCCGGATTGAAGAGTTGATCGCTTCTCTGCACTTTTCATTTTATTCTTCAGTCTTGTCTTTTAAAGGCACAAATATAGTAGCCCGCAGTTTCAGCCGGATTAGGCCAGAGGCGATCTAAAATTGGCGCAATTAACTGATTAATCAGCCAGAGTGGGATTAAGAAAGCCCGAAAAATCCGCTGCAAGAGTCCGGGACCGGAAGTCATGCCGGCTGTCTGGTAATTGAATTTAAGTAACCGACATAACCCAAAAACCGGAAGATTCTTTTATTTTGATATCCACGAAGCCAGCTTTGGCAAGCATGTATCGAGGCCATAGCGTGTATACCGGAAATAATCATATGGCGCCTCGTGTACCCACCACTGAAATGGAACAGAGATAAAAATTTTTCCACCTGGGCGAATAATACGGAATGCCTCGTTTAACACAACTTGAGGTTCGTAAAGATGCTCAAGAACCTGAAACGAAACGATGGCATCGGCAACGTCGTCATCTATCGGCAAGGGCTTATTCATATCCGCCTCAATATCGGCATGCAGGCCATGTAATGTACTCGACCAGTCCACGCCCACATAGCGGTCTGCCACGGTGAGGATGTCTTTCTCATACGGGCGGATACCACAGCCAAGATCGTAAACCACGCCGGACATCTCGCTGAGGCAGTTTTGCACATCTTCATTGTTCATCTTGAGCGCCAGCCAGTTACAAGCTAAATAGTTAATCTTATGCAATTACCTTCACCTGCAATATTTCGATCAAGTTACGCACATTTTGCAAGACTACGAATTGCCCCCAATGAGACTCTAATACCTCGCGATTTTTTTGTTTTTGCTCCTCTGTCAACGGAGCAAATACCTTCCCGCCACTTTCTGTCAAATCACGAAGGCCGTAAACGAATGCACCACTATTTTTGAAAAAATGATACACCACGCTATCCTCACTAACAAACACCTTTGCCCCCTTGTAAAGCATGGTGCATATATTCCCGAGGGCCTGCTGACGACGATGCCCCATGATTACAATTGAACATTCAGCAATCAATGCGTCTGTATTTATCCAATGGCATGAAATCCACGATGGGTTGAAAGCGTTCGCCAAATAGTTCATTGCCATATAGAATAATGGCATCTCTGTAATCAGGATCAATGTAGCTTAGCGGAACGATAATCCTGCGCTCGTCCAAGTCAAGTTTTGCAAGGGCCCTGAAAATCTCGACATGGTTATTGGTTGCTGTCGCAGAATTGCCTACCATGATGTTATTCCCGGTTATTATGGATGAGCCAGGTGCGAACGTCTGCTCAACACTGCCGTAATTCAGTTGAATGTACTGCGCTCGAAAACCAGCGTCGAGTCCAGCCTGTACAATGGCATAATCTTCACGGATAGGCGCAGAGAAAAAATCGACTCTTTTAATTGCTTTTTGCATCATTCGATTATGTTTAAAGTCTTCTTTAAACTGACTTAATTTGCTTAGGGTATAGTTTATTAAACTTGGGGCTGGTAACGGGTCCTTGTGTATCATTTTCTCAACAAGGTCTTTTGTGTAGTCGCCTAGCAAATTTTGTTTATACTCGGGGGGCAATAACTCATAGTAGTCACCACCCCACCCGCTCCATACGACTGTAACTCGTGGAGGGGCTTTCAAAATCATCCTTGCGCTCTCTCCGCAAAGAAAATGCACGATCAGACAATCGCACCATGCCAGATCATCAGCCATTGCATGGGAACCGAAATAGGTGTAATCAACGTAACGCATTTTCCCCAATTCGTCGATGTGTCTGGGATGCGCTGCATTGTCGGCTACATTCATTAAGAATAGATTTGATACTTTGTCGAAGGCATTGAATATGCCCGCAACAAATGGGATAAATTTATAGTCAGGAGCAATGTGAAGAATATTCATAATTAAATGAAGCGGACATAATTACGGCACCGCCATTAACTCAATCTGCTCAATCTTTTGGAGATCTCAGCACCATTAGCAACAGCCAGTCTGACGATCTGGCAGATTTTGTGTATTTCATCTGCACCAACAGCCGTTCCGGTCGGTAAAGATAGCACTTTATGCGTAAGCCGCTCTGTATTGGGCAGCAGCAGGCCGGAGTGAGGGAAATATGACCGATACGGTTCCATTCTGTGACAACCAGGGTAAAAATAGCGGCGCGCTATAATGTTCTCTGCATGCAGTATTTGCAAAAGAGCGTTGCGATTTATGCCTGCAGCTTGCTCATCGATCTCCAAAACAATGTACTGATAATTGTTTTTCTCGCTTTCATCGTATATCACCGGGTCAATGCCCGATATACCTGCAAGCTCTTTTCGATACTGCTGATAATTTAGACGGTTGATTGCAATAAATTCATCGAGACTGCCAAGTCCCGTCAGGCCCATGGCTGCCGACATTTCATTCATCTTGCCGTTGGTCCCGATATAAATGACATTGTCATATCCTGCAAAGCCAAAGTTTTTCATGAGGCGGATTTGTTCTGCCAGTTTATCGTCATTAGTCGCTACGGCTCCACCCTCGAAGGTATTAAAGAACTTGGTGGCATGGAAACTGAATATCTCCGCATTTCCGAAACTACCGGCCATCTGACCCTTATGGGAGCAGCCAAAGGCGTGAGCCGCGTCGAACATCAGCTTAAGATTGTGCGTATGGGCAATCTTAAGCAATGCCTCGGTATCGCACGGTCTGCCCCACAAATGGACACCGATTATCCCGGTTGTGCGTGGGGTGATCATCTTTTCGACACATGCCGGATCAATATTATGCGTTTTCGGGTCTATATCGCAAAACACTGGGGTTATTTCCTGCCACTGGAGGGAATGGGCAGTGGCAATAAAAGTAAACGAAGGGATAATAACCTCGCCGGTCAAGCCAAGC
The DNA here is from genome assembly GCA_963801505.1 of uncultured Nitrospira sp. Classification (GTDB taxonomy): domain Bacteria; phylum Nitrospirota; class Thermodesulfovibrionia; order Thermodesulfovibrionales; family UBA6898; genus JAOUFP01. Next base: position 17,751 of record CAWDEY010000009.1, on the reverse strand, counting down.
GCTCTCGTGGTGATTTCCAGTGCAATTGTGGCATTGCACATGGCAATGCAATACCTTACCCCTATCATCTCTGCTAGTTTTTGTTCAAATTCCTGCACACAAGAGCCATTGTTGGTGAGCCAGCGCCGGTCGAGGATATCGTTGATTCTGTTGAACAAAACCTCGCGATTTCCAATGTTTGGGCGCCCTACGTGGAGCTTTTCTGCAAAAGCCGGTTTACCTCCCAGCAGGGCAAGATCATTTATACTATTCTTAGTGCCCATCTTCCACAATCATCCTGATCACCCTGGCAGGGACGCCATAGGCCAACACTCCGTCTGGAACATCCTTGACCACTACCGCTCCGGCTCCAATCATGGTTCTCGCTCCTATCAACACATTTTCCGCGATAACAGACCGGGGCTGAACGACCGTTGCCAGCGCGAACCCGCAGCTGCGAGCCGTTTCTGACAGTTTTAATCGCGCTTCGCAATTATCAAACCCGAAGATAATATGACTGACCTCTGTGCTCTTGAGGTTGTCCAGTTGTTCCCTTCCTCCAGGGATGGGCAAACCGCAGAATATATTATTTCGGCGTTCCGGGTTTATGTCGTCCAGAAACCCAACGAGCTCGTATTCATTCATAAGCATGACGATATCTGCAACCACCATCGCATGGCTCGACGCTCCCCAGATCACTATTTTATAGCGCATGAAGTGTTTCCTTTCCAGTGTCAACAAATGGGACCACCTCTAAACAGGGATTCAGCGCATATCCTTGGGTATGTAGTGCCCGTGCGCATCATAGAGTTCCGTGCGCAACTGTGCTTCCAGTTCCAGGATTTTTTCGGATCGACGCTGGCGCAGAGGTTTCGCGGGAGAGCCGAAGTAGGTCGTCCAAGGTTGGCAGTTCTTAGTGACCAGCGAATTGGCGCCGACCACTGCACCTTCGCCAATCACGACCCCAGGGAGAATCACTGAGTTGGCCCCGATGATGGCGTGTTTCCCGATGTGGACAAACGAGCGGAGCGGACTCCGGTATGGGGCAGGGACTGTCGGGTTGGTCATGCAGCCGCCAGTATAATCCTCGTTGCCGGTGTAGACCCTGACTCCGCTCGACAGGCCGGAATAGTCTTCCATTATGAAATCCCCGCCGCCGGTGATGGAGGTAAACGAGCCGATATGGGTGAAACTGCCAATTGCAGTCTTCGCGCCGCCCATCAGGAACACGAAATCGTCGATGATGACCGAATCTCCGATAGTTATAACTTCAGGCATCACAATCTTTGCCAAAGGCCAGATACTTACATCGTGACCTACTGTTGCCAGACCGATGGAGTAAGCTTGGTTGCTCATTTGATGATTCCTCCAGTTTATTAAAGTTTTTAATACCACGCTTTCTCTGCAGTGGGGAGTTTTTATTCACAAGAACAGAGTTCCCAATCTAGATTTGGCCTAATCACCACATTTTTCTTGCCGATCCATCCAAGTTATTGGCGCGTGATTTGAGATACTCAAGCCGATAGAAAACAGCCTTATATCCTTGCACTGATTTAGCGTTTTATGGGTTTCCGGACCTATCTCGGTACCGCCGGGGAAAACCAAAACATTATAAATTTTACTCATAGCATCGACCAATATTATTACAGTGCTAACTGCCTATCCTCAACTCCCAATCAAATTCAGGCCTGAGAGCTCCGATCCACTTCCCATGCCAACTGCCCGCTCGCTCGGTGTCGTGAACATCGAATACCAGCAGGTTATCTAAGTCTAGAAGTGGTCTGGTGGCATCCTTCACTATTAATAACCTAATTGTGTAAGTGCCATCGTTTAGGAGATTACCCGGGATGTCAAAACTTCCCCATATAAGCCTATCTGGGAAAGATTGACTGCGAGAAGCGGTGTTGAAAATTGCTACCCCTTCGATATTATAAAACACAACGCTAAAATTGAGGGCTGTTTCTGGCAGGTAATTCCAGAATCCCGCGGTAAATCGAATTGGCGTTTTTACTGAAATTAATTCATCTTGTTGTTGATTTATGGGAGCTATCGAGAGATAGTGCAGACGTACCTGGTCATTTCCAGGGGCGGTATTGGAATTATCCCAGATTCGTTCAAGGACCACTTTGGAGGTGTCCTGAAGATAATTCGCCACCACAGTTTCAGCCTCGCCATCATTGATCATGCAACCCTTGTTAAGCCAAATGGCCCGGCTGCAGAGGCCCTTCAACGCTGTCATATTATGACTCACAAACAACACCGTCCTTCCCTCTTCTGCTACCTCCCCCATCTTCCCAAGACACTTCTTCTGAAACTGCGCATCCCCCACCGCCAGCACCTCATCGACAATCAATATCTCCGGCTCAAGATGCGCAGCAACCGCAAAGGCAAGCCTCACATACATCCCTGATGAATACCGTTTGACCGGGGTATCAATGAACTTCTCTATTTCGGCAAAGGCAACAATCTCATCGAACTTTGTATCGATCTCCTTTTTTGTCATTCCGAGAATAGCGCCGTTAAGATACACATTTTCTCTTCCCGTCAGCTCAGGATGAAAACCTGTGCCCAACCTCAAGCAGGCTGGCGACCCTGCCTTTTATCTTCACCGTCCCTTTTGTCGGAGAAGTCACCTCAGAAAGTATCTTCAGCAGGGTAGATTTGCCTGCGCCGTTGCGACCGATGATGCCCAGCACCTCTCCCCGCTTCACTTCAAAGGAAACGTCATTGAGGGCGAGGAAGTGAGGATTCTCAGGAGAATGTTGAGAGTTGAGAGGTTGAAGGTTGAGAAGTTGAAATAATGGAGTTCGGGTCTTCTTTGCCGCGCATCCTGGCCCACCAGCTCTGCAGGTCACGGTAGAGCGTGCCGTGGCTGATCGTGCCGAGACGGTACTCTTTGTAGAGGTTTTCGACCCGGATGACGACTTCCGGGTCAGTTGAACGTTGAGAGTTTAAGGTTGAGTTCATTGAGAACTTCTTCTTATCTGAGAATTCCTTAAGGCGCCCAGTTTTTTTGAAAGCATCTCAATTTCTTGCCGCAATACCTGGTGTTTTGCTTCATCAATAAAACTCAGAGACAGGGCTATATCTGCCTGACATGCCACTTCCATGAGAGAACTAAAAGCCAGCTGTGAAAAATGTGCCTGGTCTTTGAGACTGGTTCTGCTTCCTCCTTCAGCCAGATTAGAAGCTACTGAAACAGCCGCTCTTTTCATTTGGTTTGAAAGTCCAAACTGTTCGTTTGCAGGAAAATGTGCGAAGCCTTCAACTGTTCTGAAACCTCAGTCTTCAGACCGTATCCATAAACGTCTTTTCTATCCTGCTGAACATGACTATGCCGGCAAATAATATCAGCGCTGTCATGCCCAGGCTTATGCCAAGGTTCCATGGCCGGATCGCGCCTGCGCCCAGAAAGGCATAGCGGGCTGTCTCCACAGTGGCAGACATGGGATTGAGGGCAAATACCCATTGCCATTTCTCCGGTATCTGCGACATCGGATAGACAATGGGAGTAGCGTACATCCAGAGCTGGACGCCAAAGCCGACGACATATCTGAGGTCTCTGTATTTAGTTGTCAGAGAAGAAATCAGTATCCCAAGACCGAGGCCGAGAGCTGCCATCTGGAGCAGCAATAGAGGGGTAAGGAAAACCCAATAACTTATTTTAATGGCAGCCCCTGCAAGATAAAAATATGATAAGAAAGACAAAAAAAGGGCAAACTGAATACCAAAGGTTATGAGGTTTGTTATGACGATAGAGACCGGCACGGTTAGCCGGGGGAAATAGACCTTGCCGAAGATGTTCGCGTTTGATGCAAAGGTGTCGGAGGTCTTGTTCAGGCAGTCGGCAAAATAGTTCCAGATCACGATGCCGCACATGTAGAAAAGCACCTGGGGCAGACCATCAGTTGAAATCTGCGCGATCCTGCCGAAAATTATCGTAAAGACAATCGTTGTAAAGAGGGGCTGAAGCAGGAACCAGAGCGGCCCAAGAATCGTCTGTTTGTAGAAGGAAACAAAATCCCTTTTTACAAAGAGGCCTATCAGATCTCTGTAGTTCCAGAGATTCGAAAGGTCTGATATCGAACCAGCCTTTCTTAGGGCCGATCACCTTTGTCCACTGTTCTTCCTGTATTGTTTCAATCCGATTTTTCACTTCAGTTGCTTTCATCCTAAAAACGGCAGTTGTTCGCGCAAAGCCGAAAAGTGTGCAAAGAAAAACAAAGACTTTTTGATTTTCCTCTGTCTTCTCCGTGTCCTCTGTGGTTAACTGCTTTATTTAGGTCCATTTAAACGGGCTACCGCCGACCAGGTACTTTTATACCCACATTTAAAATTCATTCCGGCAATAATCATCTCGGATTGCCTTGTTGTAATGGTCCTGAGCTATGCTATCAGTCTATTTGTTGACTGATGGCAGATCATGGATCGAAAGGATCTTATCATCAGGGACCCTGTTTTCCAGGAGGCTCTGATAGACCTCTTCTTTCCTGAGAAAGGTGCTAAGTACTACCCTGTCGTAATCAATCGTATGTATCTCATGAAAGGGCATGACAACTGTCTTAAAGAATTTTGTGCCCTTTTTTGCATCGTCAAAAGCTCCGGCAAGTTCTATATCAAACTCCTGGAGAGAAAGGTATGCTATTTCCGCAACCTCATCAACCCCGGCAAAGACAACCCTGGTTGCCCCGCTCAGGGACAAATCATGAAACAGTTTCTGGAAATCCCTGCGTGCTTCCATGTAGATGTTCGTGTAATCCTGAAGCAGTTGATAGGTAAGGCGCGTTTTTTCGGAAAAACCTTTGGGAGTGAGATAATAGGTGTATCTTTTGGCAGGTATGGTCTTTATCGTGATATAGCCCTTCGAGACCAGATTTTTTAAATAAGAATTGACAAGACCGAGGGCCAAATTAAGCTTTTTGCTCAGGTCCCTCTGAGAAAGAGGTTCGCCTTTTGAAATCTGATCGAGCAGTTGAAGGGATTTGTAACTATCCTGGTTTGCGGACTTTTCGTTGTTCAAATCTTGAACGTTCACATATTGAACATATCACGACGCAGGGTTTTCTGTCAACCCTGACGATCACATTCAACTAAAATAGAGTCTGTTTATAAACTCTGAATTTGTCATCCTCGGGCTTGACCCGGGGATCCAGAACCTCTTAAAACACTGGATTCCCGCCTAAAGACTGCGGGAATGACGCACAAGAAAAGAGAGTTTATGGACAGATACTAACTATCATAATTTCACTGCAGAGGACGCAGAAAAATACATATTCAATACAATGCGTCAATTGATTATTAAGTCATCATCACGGGCTTGATTCAGGATCCAGAACTTATTTAAAAACCTGGATTCCAGATAAAGGTTTCCGGAAATGGCAAATAAAAATATATTTTCGGCAGGAATTACTTATTCCTTCTCTGATGTTTTGTTTTCTTGAGAAGCTTTTTGTGTTTATGCTTGCTCATTTTCTTCTTACGCCATTTTACAACGTTCCCCACACACTTACCTCCTTTGCATTATTTATTATATTCTTTTGCCTGGTCCATAAAGGCCTCAAGCTGAATTTCTGTTGTGAGAGATTCAGTCCCGTCATAAGGTATGCTCAAGCAGGGTATGCCGTACTTTCTCTTGATTCCGCGCATCAACCCGCTGACAATAGTCCCTGGCATGCATCCGAAGGGCATGGCATTGACAATGCCTGAGGCCCCTTTTTCTATCAGTTCAATGCTTTTGCCGATACTGAGGATAGCTTCACCCTCGAAGGAGGGATGGATATACGGACCTGCCTTCTCTAGAATCTCCCTGGTATCCGTTTCATGCAGATTTTTCAGAAAACCTGCAAAAAAACTTTCAAATTTGTGCTCTATCCTCTTTTGAAAGAACCTCTTTGACAGAAGTGTAATCATACCAGACCAGTCTTTTTTTATCAAGACCTTGCGCAGCGCCATAAGATTAACGTAGTATATCCATTCTTCAGCCGGCGCAAGATATGCCTCACCACCCAGTTCCTCAATTTTCCTTGCGAGGTCTTCGTTGGAGAACCTGTTTGATCTAACGAAAATCTCACCGACGATGCCTATAAGGGGTCTTTTATGCTTATTTACAGGGATATTTTCAAAATCAACCCGTGCTTTCTTCAAAACCGCCTCGATGCCTCCGTCAGCGCCGCGCACAGAGTTGTAAGCCCTCTGAAGGTGCATTGCGTAGGTCTCGTCAGACATGTTCTTTTCTTTTTCATAGGGCCTTGTCTCATGCAGACATTTCTGAAGCAGGCTGATAGCAGATATGCCCTGCCATGACCTCATCGCAAAACTTTTGCCGGGAATTTTCAGATGTTTGTAGAAATTTTCATCCTGGTTTGGCGAGAAAACAGGCACATTGTCCAGGCCCAGTTCTTTTATTACGAGCCGGTTGAATACATTATACTGTCCGAACCTGCAGGGGCCTGCACCTGAGGGCATAAAAAAGGCTGAGCGCTCGGGATCAAAGCCAGGCTCCATGATCTTATTTACCATATCGCCCGTAGTGACCGCACAGGGATAACATTCCTTGCCGGAGACATATTTTTTGCCTATATCTACAGTCTCGCTTGTGGACTCAGGGAGTACCTCTGCTGCTATCCCACAGTATTCGAATGCTGCTGCCACGGCAAAGGCATGGTCGGACATGCGGGGGAGAAAAACAGTCCTCTCTGTTGAGAAATGACCGTTGCTCTTTTTTTTCTGAGGCAGGGTAAGAGAGTCACCCATCTTTGTGTTCTCTATGCTGTCTAAAAAGGCCTCGCACCGGGTGATAGCGCCTGCATCAGCGCTGTGGGCGTCAAGTTCCAGATGCAGGTAGGGTTTTCCTGACATCTCTTCGTCGAAGAATTTTATAATGAAAGAGTCCGGCCCGCAGGAAAAGTTGCCTATATAAACCGCGTGGAGCAGCGGGTTTGTCCTTATGATCCTGGCAGCGCTCAGGACCCTTTGGCCTGCCCGCCAGTACATATTAGGCCATTCCTGGTTTACAGGCGAATCTTCGATGGGCAGAAAATCCATGGGCAAAGAGACTACTCCGAGGGCCGCAAGTTTCTTCGGGATATTAAGATTTACACCCCTGTCAAAGGAATTGTAAGCCCTACCGACAATCACAACTGCCCGTGTATTCAGGGAGGAAATGAGCTCCTGCCCCTTATGTTTTATCGCGTTTGTAAATTTGTCCTGTTCAGCGCTGGCTGTTATGAAAGCACTGGATATCCGGGATGTGCTGATATTGTAGGGTTTAAATATGCGCTTCAGCTCAGTTTTCAAAAAGGCCTCACCCTGGTTCATGTCTACGATAGGGACAAGCGCTTTTAAGTCCTGAAAAGCTGTTTTTGCCAGATATGGAATTGTCTGCGTGTAGGGACATGCAAAGCCTGTATCAAAGGGGTCCCCGGTGTTGTTGAGATTTACAAAGCTCGGTATCAATATGGCATCCACGCCCTTGTCAATGAGATATTTGATATGTCCGTGGGCTGTTTTAACAGGAAAGCAGGTTTCTGCAAGGACAGTTTCCTGCCCGGTGTCTATGATATTCCTGTCTGTTTCAGGCGATACCTACCACCTCGAAGCCAAGTTCCCAAAGGAGTGTGGTCCAGAAGGGCAGAAAATCATGGAAATAGAAGATGTATGGTATCCCCATCTTTATTCGTGAAACGTGAGACGTGAAACGTGAAAGGTCTCCAATGCTCCTTTCTGCGATCTCTTCACTATTCACGTTTAACCTCTCACGGTACATCCGATGTGCCTTCCAGAGCATTTCCTCCCTGAATGCGAAAAGATCAGGGATTTTGTTTTCCTCTGTTATCTTTCTGACATCATATTTTTCGCACCTGCCGCCATAAAAGAGATGACCTTTTTCTCCCTCTATTCTGATCTTGTTGATCTCGCATACGTTCGGACAGCCCTTGCATTCAAAGGATGAGATATCATAGGAACGCCTGGAAAGTTCAAAGCCTTTGAATTTAGTTTGGAGTTCAGCGTTCGGAGTTTTAAGTTTTTCTCCTGACTGCTGATGGCTGACTGCTGATAGCTGATTTTTCATATGTTTCATTGCTATCAGGGCCATGCCTATAGCGCCTGTAACATCATGGTCCGGAGGAACGATGACCTGTCTGCCTAAGTATTTCTCGAAGGCGGCTACAACCGACTTGTTGAACGCTACCCCGCCCTGGAAGAATATCTTCCTGCCTATGGGCCTCTTGCAGACAACCCTGTTGATATAGTTTTGCACTATGGAATAGGCAAGGCCCGCAAGCAGGTCTTTTTTGTCTGTGCCGCACTGGAGGTTCGAAATCAGGGAGTTTTCCATGAAGACCGTGCATCTCTCTCCAAGTCTGCAGGGGTTCCCTGAAGAAAAAGCTGATTCCTGAAAGTCCCCTTTTATAGATATGCCCAGCTTTTCTGCCTGTTCTTCCAAAAAAGAACCTGTGCCGGCTGCGCAGGCCTTATTCATCTCAAAATCCACGATCACACCGTTTTTCAGGGATATAAATTTTGAATCCTGCCCCCCGATTTCGAATATGGTATCCACATCTTTATCAATAAATGCCGCTGCTGTTGCCTGGGCAGTGATTTCATTTTTGACGATATCAGCGCCTATATAATCAGCGATCATATATCTGCCTGAACCTGTTGTGCCCACCCCTGCAATTTCTATCCTGTCGCCGATTTCCTGATATATCTCCTCAAGCCCCTGCCTTACCGCCTCGATAGGTCTGCCTGCTGTCATGAGATAGCGTTTTGCGACGACCTTGCAGGACCCATCTATTATAGCCAGGTTCGTGCTGATAGAGCCTATGTCGACTCCGAGAAAAGCCTTTAAAGGCTGTGAAACGTGAAAGGTGAAAGGTGAAAGGTGCTCCTGTTGCCGGTCTATTGCTTCAGACGATTCACTATTCACGTTTAACGATTCACGTTTTTTAAGGTGTCTTTCGGTAAAGTCATCGCCCTTAGAGATGAGAGGACTGTACCCCTTTTCAGAACGCTTGTGAAAATGCATAAAATAATCTTCGAGCTTCCGGAGATCAAAGTCCTGATGTATACCTGAGTCAGAATCCTTCATTGCAGCGCCGATAGCGCCCATTACGGCGAACTCTGCCGGAACAAAGAGTTCCTTGATATCAAAGATCTCCTTAAACGCCCGTATCATCCCGCTGTTTGCAGCAACACCGCCCTGGAAAGAGACCGGGAAGGCCAGTTCCCTGCCCCTTGCTATCGAGCCCTTGAAATTCCTTGCAACAGCAAAGCAGAGCCCTGCAACGATTTCTTCGACAGGGGTCGCTATCTGCTGCAGATGGATCATGTCTGATTTTGCAAAAACACTGCACCTGCCTGCAATCCTTGGAGGCCTTTGGGACTTCAGGCTAAGTTCGCTGAATTCCTCGATAGAGAGCCTGAGCCTTTCTGCCTGTTGGTCTAAAAAAGAGCCTGTGCCGGCGGCGCATACTGAATTCATATAAAAGTCCCTGGCGCTGTAAGAATCCTCCCCGAGTATGATCAGTTTAGAATCCTCCCCCCCTAGCTCTATGATCGTCCTGATGTGAGGATAGAGCTTTTTGGTTGCGTAAGCATAAGCAACCACCTCATTTACTGGTGTAATACCAAGGACAGTGCCTATCAATCTGCCTGCTGAACCAGTGACTGAAAGTGACGGGTGATGGCAATGCCGTGCTTCGTGCTTCGTGCTTTGTGCTTTGTATTTATCCGTTACGCATAACTCATCACGCATTACGGTCTTTAGCATTTCAAGGGCCACAGGCAGTGGCTGCCCCTTATGCCTCTGATAACGGCTGCTTAGTATGCTGCCTTTATCATTGAGCACAACAAGTTTTACGCTTACTGATCCTGCGTCGAGTCCAATATGTTTCATGACCATCCAGTGTATAATATGATTTCGATCAATTATATCATAGTTTCCACGATGGCAGGTTTTCATGAAATTTGCAGCATTATGACAAGGATTAGACATTTAGTGACAAATTATGTCAACCAATCTTGGCGTATAATAATTTTTGACCCATTCTTTAAACCGGAACTGCTTGATATTAATAGGATTGCTTAACTTAGAGATAATGGCACAGAACCTGCTTTTATATCATTAGCGTCAAAGCGATTCTTATTTTGAGGAGGTGGAGATTAAAGGCATAAGGCAGTTACTGGCAGCTGGAAATTTGAAGTATGTGTCGGATATCCCGAACACTAACATTAATAAGGAGGAAATATTATGTACAAGGCAGTGAACAATTTGAAAGAACAGAAAGGTTTTACACTGATTGAGCTTTTGATCGTTGTGGCGATTATCGGTATTCTGGCGGCAATTGCAATACCGGGCTATATTGGTATGCAGGAGAAATCCAGAAAGGGCGCGATTACTCGGTCGGCAACATCTGTTATCCCTGAACTTCAGGCATGGCTGCAGTCATCAAGGGGCGTACAAGACCGTATAGAGGTAGACACTAACTTTGACGGAACTGTTACGCAGTCAGGAGCACAAGCAGATATGACCAACCAGGCACTTGCTATAGCAGGTGTTCCAGCACAATATGTAGCTAAAAGAAATTCGCAGCTGAAGGAAATGTCCCCATGGAATTCTCTCACCCCGCTTTGGAAATTTGAAGATAGCGCTTATGTTTATGTAGATCCTGATGTAAACGCTAAAGGTGAAGTCCAAATTATCTCAGGCACACAGGGTATCCAGGTTGTAGCAAGGGACAACGATGGTAAGATGCTGGTAAACAAGGTCGTAACATCAGACTAAGGTAAAATTTATTTTTGGCAATAAAGAATGCATGGGGACGGGCCCATGCATTCTTTATTTGTTACTCTTCAGGAAATTATACATAATGAAAATAAGGACAGCACTGTCTACAGGAGAACAAAAGGGCTTTACGCTTATCGAACTGTTGATCGTTGTGGCGATAATCGGCATCCTTGCAGCAATAGCGATTCCCGGATACATCGGCATGCAGGAGAAGTCCAGAAGAGGCTCAATTAGTCGTTCTGCAACGTCTGTTGTCCCTGAGCTGCAGGCATGGCTGATGGCTGGAAGAAGCGTGGAGGACATCATCGAGGTAGACACTAACTTTGACGGAACTATTACTACGGCAGGAGCACAGGCAGATAAGACTAACCATGAACTTGCTATCGCAGGCGTTTCAAACACATATGTAGCTAACAGAAATTTAAAGTTAAAGGAAATGTCGCCATGGAATTCCGGCGTCAAACTTTGGCAGGCACTCGATAGTACTTATGTTCTGATGGACCCTGATTTAACCTATAAAGGACAAATCAGCGTTATCTCAGGCACACAGAGTCTCAGGGTCGTAGCAAGGGACATCGACGGCAAAATACTGGTAGACAAGGTCGTCTCGGCCGAGTGAGTGTGCAAGACGCCCCCAAAGAGGCGAAAAGACAGGTACTGTATACATACCTATTGCTTTTCACAGTCTACTTGTTTGCATTTCTCGGATATCTGAACACTCTCAATGGGGAATTCGTATTTGACGATGTGAGCACCATTGAAGATAATCTGACGATCAAGGATTTTTCATTTTTCCGAACCCTCGGGGTCGCAGATTATTTAAACAACGCGATCCAGGGCAACAGACCTCTTACCTATTTTACCTTTGCAGTTAATTACGCGGCCGGGAGATTCGACCCGTTTGGTTATCATGTTTTTAACTTTATTGTCCATCTTGCGAATATTCTTCTGCTTTATATATTGGTTTATAAAACACTGTCTCTTCCGGCCTCGCCTTACAGGGAGCAGGCAATCTGGATATCTTTCCTTACAGTCATTTTTTTTGGGCTCCATCCAATACAGACAGGGGCTGTTTCCTATATATCCCAGAGGGCGGAGATATTGGGCTCTTTCTTCTACCTGCTGGCGCTGCTGTTTTTTATAAGAGGGCTTTCGGACAACTCCCTTAAAAGCAATATCTCATATCTGGGAGGCATAATCTGTTTTTTCCTCGGTCTTGGAAGCAAGGAAATTATAATAACGCTTCCCTTTGTGCTTTCCGCCTACTGGTTTTATTTTTTAAAGGACCAGCCCGGAAGGAGACTTCAGCTGACAAAGCTCGGAATCGTGGTCCTTCCTGTAATGGTGGGAATTTTTTACAGGATCCATACTATTATCAATGATACCACTCTGCGCATAGGGTTCAAGCTGCAGTTTGGGCCGTATGAATATTTTTTGACTCAGACAAGGGTGATAGCAAAATATATTGGCCTTCTGATCTTGCCAATCAATCAGAACAGCGACTATGATTTTGCCATCAGTCATGGATTCCTTGATCCGCCCTCGACCCTTCCTTCTCTTATTTTACTGCTGCTTTTGCTCAGTGCGGTCGTATTGCTCTTTAAGAGATGGAAGATCGGTTCTTTTGCCCTCGTGTGGTTTTTTTTAATACTTGCCCCTACGTCAAGCTTTATTCCTTTAATAGATGTAATCTTTGAGCACAGGGTATATCTTGCCTCAGCCGGATTCTTTCTGTTGTTTTCTTTAGGTCTCTACCATGCCTCAAAAATTGTGAATATTCCGCAAAAAAAATACCTGATAATACTCACTGTCGCTGTTCTTCTTTTTTCTTTGACCTATATCACTACAAAGAGGAATATGGTGTGGACCAGCAGAATAGCTTACTGGGAAGATGTAGTGCATAAATCTCCCCTGAAGGCGCGTGGTTATCTCAATCTTGGCAGCGCTTATCAGGAACGGGGGGAAAGAGACCTTGCGGTTGCTGCATATCAAAAAGCAACAAGCCTGGCCGAGGTAAAGGAAAAACCTAATTCCATGCTTGCGCTTGCACTATGCTATGCTGAAATGGGAAAGAAGGAGGAGGCGTTGTCGGAAATGAAAAAAGCGCTTGTCCTTGATCCAATCAATTCACCTGACCTCCAGTATTTGGTCGGGACTGTTTACGAAAAAGCGGGTTTAATCGATGAAGCGGTAAAAAGTTATAAAGAAGCGATAAATAAAAATTCCCGATTCGTCCTTGCAAGGTATGCATTAGCAGTTTTGTATGAGCGCAAGAAATCTTATGATGATGCTATAATGCAATATAAGAATATAATAAAGATAGACCCTGGTTCCGTGAAGACCGTGAAGACATATAATAAGATAGGGGTTTTGTACGCCAAAAAAGGGGCAATGGATGAGGCCAAAAATTATTTTCTCTCAGCTTTAAAAATAGACCCATTATTTTCACCTGCCATAGATAATCTTAAAACAATTGAAAGATTGAGAGGGGGCAAAAATGAATAAAAAAGGTTTTACAATTATTGAACTTTTAATAGTCGTGGCCATAATAGGGATTCTTGCTATGATCGCTGTCCCTTCATTTGTCGGTCAGGGCGTAAAGGCCGCCAGGACAGAGGCCTATACTAATCTCCAGAATCTGAGGCTGCTCGAAGAGCAGGTTTTTGCAGATGGCGGAAACTATGTTCCAGGTGCTAATACAGCAGCCCTGATTGCAGCCCTGCCGCGTTTTAAGCCGGGTTCAGACCTGAAGTTCAATTATGTAATTACTACTGTGGCCGGTAAAGCCCTCCCTACACCCGTCCCGTACCCCTATAACAATACAACGGCAGATTTAGCTTCGGCTACCACTCCCTGCTTTATCGCAACTGCTACCGGTATTGCCGGCACAAGGGTAGCAGGGGACAAATTTGCCATAGACTGCAATAATAACAGAAACTTTTAAGAAGAGATTGCCCTGAATTTATTTCTGCAATGCAAAGACGGTTTTCTATTATGTCTGTTGCGGCTGTGTTAAAATATCCAAATGTCCAAAGATGAACTGATTATTACCGGCGCGCGGCAAAACAATCTCAAAAATATAGACCTCCGGCTTCCGCATAACAAAGTCATCGTCATTACGGGTGTTTCAGGCTCCGGCAAGTCGTCTCTGGCCTTTGATACGATCTTTGCGGAGGGACAGTGGCGTTTTATTGAGTCTCTTTCCACCTATGCCCGGCTTTTTCTTGAAAAGCTCGACAGACCTGAGGTTGATTCCATCGAAAATATCAGGCCCGCGATAGCCCTTGAGCAAAAGAACCCTGTGCGCGGTTCACGCTCAACAGTAGGGACCCTGACAGAACTTTACGAACTTTTCAGGCTGCTCTATGCGAAGATAGGAACCCCTTTTTGCCCTGTGTGCAAAACGGAAATACGGAGATGGGACCCCTCGCAGATTGTTTCAGAACTTCTTGAGAAATACCCTGGCAGCAAGGCAGTAATTATGTTCCCGTCTGCGGCATCGGCAGAAGAGCTTCAGCAAAGAGGTTTTTACAGGGTCTGGCACCAGGATGAGACCATTGATATAAAAGAACTGCCCGGCGGGGAATATACTTCGCTTGATATTGTCCTTGACAGGCTTGTGTTAAAGGATGAGCCGAGGCTCTCGGATTCCCTGGAGATGGCATGGAGGGAAGGACGTGGCAAGATCAAGGTGGCAATAATGAATCCTGTTTACGGTTCACGGTTCACGGTTCACGGTTTTTCTTCAGACAACGCATGCGACGAGTGCGATATCAGTCTGCCTTCCCCTTCTTCTATTCTTTTTTCCTTTAATCATCCTGTCGGAGCGTGTCCTGAATGCAAGGGGTTTGGTAATACCTTGCGTTACGCCGAAGACCTGATTGTCCCGGATAAAACCCTCTCTCTTTCACAAGGAGCCGTTGACCCCTGGAATAAGCCCGCGTATATATGGTGGAAGAAGCAGATGATTGCAGGAGCAAAGAAGACAGGCCTTGACGTAAAAAAACCGTTTCAGGATTTTACTCCTGATGAAAGGGAAAAGATCTTCAAAGGGACCTCTGATTTTTACGGCATTGACGCTTTTTTCGAGGACATGGAAGGAAGGCGCTATAAACTGCACGTCAGGGTGTTCCTAAGCAGATACAGAAGAGGCGTTACCTGTCCTGTGTGTCAGGGTAAAAGACTGAGCCGGGAAGCCCTGGCATACAAGGTTGCAGACCTGGACATTTCTGAGTTGTGCAGAATGCCGATCTCTGAGTCTTCGCGTTTTTTTGCTGATATCGGGCTTTCGCCTTTCAAAAGGGACATCGCAAAGGAACTCCTCAGGCAGATAAGCATGAAGCTCCAGTTTCTGGAGAAAGTCGGACTCGAATATATTACCCTTGAACGTTACGGCAAAACGCTTTCAGGAGGGGAGTATCAGAGGATAAACCTCTCAAACCAGCTCTCTTCATTGTTGACCGGCACACTCTATGTCCTTGACGAGCCAACAGTCGGGCTTCACGCGAGGGACACTGAAAGGGTGACCGGGATTCTGAGGCGTCTGGCAGACCTTGGAAATACAGTGATTGTGGTTGAACATGACAGGGGGATAATAGAAAAAGCTGAATGGGTTGTCGAACTAGGCCCCGGAGGAGGGCATAAGGGCGGTGAGGTTGTTTTCTCAGGACCCGCAGGGGAGTTTCTGAAGACTGATTCACTGACAGCAAGATATATGAAGGGCACCGAAAAGGTTGAAGTGCCCTTCAAGAGAAGGGGATTTTCCGGTGAAATGCTTACCCTTTCCGGAGCTGCGGGGAACAACCTCAGGGCTGTCAGACTCAGCGTCCCTCTGCATAGACTGATCGCTGTTACAGGAGTCTCAGGCTCCGGCAAGAGCAGTCTTGTAGTTAAGACGCTTTACAATGCGCTGGCCAGGAAATTCAGAGCAGGCAGTGAACCGCCTCTGCCTTATGAGAGGCTTGAAGGTGATGAGCATCTCAAAGGAGTTAAACTGATTGATCAGTCCCCGATAGGCCGGAGTCCGCGCTCCAATCCTGTAACGTACCTGAAGATATTTGATCATATAAGGAAACTCTTTTCAGGACAGAAGGAGGCCAAGGCCTATGGTTATGGTCCGGGGTTCTTTTCCTTCAATGTCCCTGGCGGCAGGTGCGAGACCTGCAAGGGCGTCGGCTATGAACTAATGGAAATGTATTTTTTTGAGGACCTGTATATAAAATGCGAAAAATGCCACGGCAAGAGGTACAGGCCTGAGGCCTTAAGGATCACCTACAGGTATAAAAGCATCCACGATATTCTGAATATGACAGTTGAGGAGGCGTGTATTTTGTTTGAAGACCAACCGGCTATCATGTCCAAACTGGGACTGATGATGGAGACGGGCCTTGGATATCTCCGGCTCGGACAATCTGCCACAACACTTTCCGGAGGGAGGCGAGAAGAGGCTCAAAATCTGCGCTGAATTAAACTCATCACTCGTCACTCGTCACTCGTCACTTCTTTATATTCTCGATGAACCTACAGTGGGACTGCATTTTTCCGATGTGCAGGCGCTTCTCAATATCCTCAACAGACTCGTTGAAACAGGCAGCACGGTGATACTTATAGAGCATAATCTGGATATTATCAGGGCCGCAGACTGGATCATTGATCTCGGCCCTGAAGGCGGAGATAAAGGCGGAATGATTATCTTCGAAGGCACTCCCCATGATATTGGCAAAGGGCTCATTTACAGGGGAATATCTGAAGCGCTGAGGAGCTAAGTCCGGCATGAGGTTTTGTCAGATAGGCCATATTAGGAATAACAAACAATATAAAAGAAAAACTTAAACGACCAGGCATGCGCACGGAAAGGAGACAGCAATCATGCGAAAACAAAACTAGATGTCTTCAGGACGTTTTTCTTATTCTTTACAGAAAATATTAAAAACTATATACAGGAGGAAAAGGTCTTGAGTAATAGAATCATGGTAGTAGATGATGATGAAATCTGCAGATTATATTTCAGAGATCTATTTGAAAGAGAAGGATATGAAGTAAATATCTGTCATGACGGAGTACAAGCAGTACAGTCTTTCAATATGAAAAGGCCGGATGCTGTATTGATGGATATCAGAATGCCAATACTAGACGGAAACGAAACATTAAAACAACTCAAAGCAATAGATTCAGACGTTCCAATTATTATGATGACCGCATACAGCTCATTGGAAGTTGCACTTGAATGCGGGCAATTAGGGGCCGAAAATATAATAAAAAAACCAGGGGATATTGAAAAGGTTGTAGAAGTAATAGAAAATGCAATAGAAAAAAGTAGAAATAAAGACATACAGAAACCGGCAAATGATGAGTAAATAATACAGAATATGAATACCTTAATTTGATTGAATATCTCTAAGGAGGGGACATGAATGGATACAAATCAATTAGCAATAGAATTAAGCAGGACTTTCGCCTTCATGCTCGGTACTTATTTTTTAATATCCACACCCTTTACCTATATATTTTCCGTAACAGCACTGATGATACGAGATAAGGTAATATACTCCAGAAAAGGATACAACAGTAATGATTCCGAATATCAAATATTATACTGGGTTGCAACGTTAGTTTCCTACATAAGCATGGCAGTATTTTTCCTCGGAATATATTTCTTAGCCATGTCTTTCATGTGGCAGTCAAAATAAAATAATAAAATGTCAGTCCGAGTCAAAAATACAAAAGCAGGCAAACTATTTGTTGTTGATTGCTACGAAAACGGAAGAAAAGGATAAGGCACACACTTCGGCTACCCTCTTTTGTTACAACAAAAGAAGAGACCTTAAAATATGAAGAGGAATTTAAAGAACCAGCAAAAACAGTTAAAAAAATGTAGTCTTTTTGTAGTGATCAGAAGAAAAAAAGGACTCAGGAAAAAGCTCCTAAGTCCTTGATTGTTATGGTGAGCCGTGCAGGATTCGAACCTGCGACCCGCTGATTAA
>CAWDEY010000008.1:0-47255 GCA_963801505.1 uncultured Nitrospira sp. | reverse complement strand
TATTCAAAAGAAGATATCTGTTAAACAAGCAAAATACTGTAAATAACATGTTATTTTTTGTTTAAAAAAATATTAAAAGTTCGTTTGAATTGTGGTACTCTTTGTTGTAGATTCTGAGGGTGTCAAACTATAAAGAAAATTCTGTACGTTTTTTTAGCTTTATTTGTTTGGTTTTGTTCCCTTTTATGTGCAAAAAACTGTTGAAGGTGATGCAGACCATGTCGGGGTAGACACCTTCAGAAATGTCATTTAAAAATAATAACTTGCATTATGCAGTATTTTATGTATTAATGTCGGTTATGAGGTTATCCAGCGACGATAATAAATATTACCAAATACACGGTTCCAAGTGACCCTGTAACGAAAGGAGGTAAAAGACAATTCTCCAGAGTTAATTGCAATCTGCTAAGTGCTGATTTGAGATTTGGAAAGGAGGTAAATTTGATGGGCATTAAATGGTTTTTTCGAATGCTCGCCTGTATCCCGCTGTTGGTTGCCTCGACAGCATGGCCGGCGGAGATTCACGGCAGAAGTTCGACTCAGTTTCTGTGGTACAACGATATCTTTACCGATGAAAAACAAGCTGAATTTGCAGAATATCTCAACTTTTCAATTACCAAGCTTGACAAGGACAACAAACTTTCTATTACTGGATACGGACGTGCATCCCAGGCTATCCACGGCAGTGACGGACTGAACGGCAGGCTGTATTTTCTCTACCTGGATTATCGTGACTTGTATGACAAGATCGACCTTCGTCTGGGCCGGCAGTTTGTCAACTATGCCGCCGGGACATGCTATCGTTGACGGAGGTCAGGTGGAACTGAAAAATATCGGGCCTGTTGCTTTTTCAGTAATGGGAGGCCGCAATGTATTTTTTGATCTCAACGGCGAGGGAACAGACTCTGAAGACTTTGTATTCGGCGCAGCAGCATATCTCAGGGGTATTCAAAAGCACCGATGCCGAAATCAGCTACTTTGTGAAGTGGGACAAAGACGGTGTGGCCCGTGACCAGCTGGGCGCATCCTTCAAGCAGTATCTGTTAAATTCCGTCAAGGTCTATGCCAACGCGCGCTTTGACCTGGCCAGTGAGACGTTCAGCGAAGTGCTTGTGGGTGCCAAGTATTATCCCTCCTCTGCCCTGGTATTTACCGGAGAATGGTACCAGAGCTATCCGACCTTCGATAACACCTCGATCTACGCGGTCTTTGCAGTTGACCGCTACCAGGAAGGCCGTGTTCCGTGCAGACTATACGATCAGCGACAAGATATCGGTCAATGCCGGATACAACAGACAGAATTATGACGACCGGCAGATGCTGATGTGCTTGAACTCGGTTGCCGCATCCGCCCGATGGAGCGCCTTCAGGTAAGCCTGAACTATGATTACCGTCACGGCTACGGGGGCAATCTCAACGGCGGTATCGCAGACGTCTCCTACGAGGTGAGCAAGAAACTTGAACTGGCCGGAGGCATCCACTATGACGTGTACGAGCGCGACCGTACTACCGGCAGGGAAACCGCCCGTAAGTACTGGACCGGCGGCAATTACAAAATCAACAAGGACATGTCCGCCTCAGTGCGGATCGAAGACAACGTCAATGCCACGTATAAGAGCGACTGGCAGGGCCGTCTTGCCTTCAACTATAACTTTTAGAAAGGAGAAACATCAGTGAAAAAGATTATTTTCATAGTTGCGCTTCTGGGATGCGCCCTGGTGTATCTCCAGCAGCAGTCTTATGCAGAGAAGATGTCGCATAAGGAATACGCCTCCATGGCCATCAAGGAGTGCAATGATTGCCATAAGGGGCAGGGCATTGCAGCCTAACCACGATGCCGACTTTGTGCGCGGAGCATCGTGTCCTGGCCGGCAAGGCCGGCAATAACTGCAATCAGTGCCATGACCAGGCCTGGTGTCTTGATTGCCATCAGGGCGGCGGCGACGGTTCCGACCTTGCAAAGGAGAACTTTGGACGGGACTTTAAGCCCAAGAGCCATCGCAGCGACTTTATAAACATCCATCCGATAAAGGCCCAGGACAACCCGCAGTCGTGCTACCGCTGCCACGACCAGTCATACTGCAACGCCTGCCACAGCCGCTTTCCCATGGGCTCACTGCGGATCAAGTCACACATGATGCTGGGACCCAATGGCCAGAAATATACTGCTGCAATAGGCGAACATTCTACAGAGGCGCGGAGAAATCTGCAATCCTGCCAGAGCTGCCACCCCGACGGAGATGTCTGCATCCAGTGCCACAGCAGCGGCAAAGTCAGGCCTCATCCCAGGAGCTGGAGGTCCGGAAATTTCAAGGACAGGACCAATGAAAAAATGTGCCTGAAGTGTCACCTACCCGGAACTTATTAATTATGGAAAAACACCAACAAAAGGAGGAAATGCAAATGAGTACAAGGAAGTTGAGTATCATGATGCTATGTATGTTGTCCCTTGCAGCCTTTCTTTACGGCTGCGGTTCGTCCAGCAGGGAGGGAGCAGCCTCGGGGACCCCTGACACTGTTGCAAGTGTGGGAGATTCAATGTGCAGACAGTGCCATAGCGCTGTTCTTGACCCCCTGACGGGCGAGGGTATTATTGCCCAGTATGACGCAACTTCACCACACAGAAATTCTGCTCACGCGAACAATGGCAACGGCTGCGAGGCCTGCCACGGCGGCGGAGCCCAGCACAATGGCGTAGGTCCGATCCCCTATCCCAATCCCGTTTGCGAACAACGGCACCCGTTGCGCAAGCTGCCATACAGGCAACTATGCGACCAATGCGCCGACCCAATTCGCCGGTTCAAAGCACTCAGCAGGGATGACGATTGAAGAAGGGAACCCCTGCAGGCGCTGCCATACAGGCGAGGGCGCGGTCCTCGGTGCGCTTTACGGGCTGACGGGCGATGGCGACTTGATGGAGAATGAGGCATATCAGGGCGCGGTTCCTGCGCAGAAAGAGTTCGGCGCATTCACCTGCGATACCTGCCATGAGCACGGCGGCGGGCTTCGCCGGGTCAATACAAGGGACGCGGCAGGCAATCTCGTAGCTGGAACCCTAGCGGGAGCAGCTTTGTCAACGACCAGTATCAACCTCTGCACGGGCTGCCACAACCTGAAGACCTTTGACGGTCAAGACGATGGCGTCGGGGACTGCCGGCTTCAGGCACGGTGAAGTCGGTCATCACGAGAACGACGTGGTACCGCATTATCGCTACCACTCACATTAACAACCTGCGACAACGACCAACGGCATTCACGGATATGTGCTCCGGACAAACGAACCCGAACGCAGCCATGCTTCGACTGCCACGGTCATGAGTGGAGGACCGAGACCAGCAATAACCCCAACCATCGGGCTTCGATCCGAACAAGACGTCGATCTTCAGGGACTGGGCGATGTCGACCCACGGCGGCGGGCTGCTTGAGGCAAAGTACGACGCAGCAGGTTCCGGCTCCAGGACAGCTCTGAGCAGGTCGATACGGTCATGAATGCCGCTGCCGCCTGAAGCAGAGCCTTGGCAGGCGGACGACTGGAGCGCTGCAGGCCAGCAGGCCTGCCAGAGGTGCCACACCGCAACCGGCGTTTCGAACTTCCTGAAGAACCCTGCCACCTATGACCCTACCAACAACGACTATTCGCACTTGGCCGGCTGGGGCGGTAGAAACGGACCAAAACTTCCAAACAGAGGGAAATGCTCTATTGCTGGGGCTGCCACCGCAACACCAGCCAGGACAGAAACAACATCGCGTCCCTGTTGTATGACCCGGGCGCGCTTCAGGGGCTCTACAACTTCCATGGCGCAAAGGCCCAGTTCCCGAACGTCGCTGCCTCCGACGTCTGTATAGCCTGCCACGGAGGGCGTGAAAGCGGTGAATCTCTTAACACTATTGCCGACTTCACTAATGCAAGCTTCAAAAACTCCCATTACATGGCCGCAGCAGGTCTGATGTATGTGAAGATCGGGCTTTACCGGCTTCATCGACCCCAACACGCCTATCGGAAGCAGCACCTACGGTGCGTCTCTCACCTCTAATGAGGACGGCGGTGCACTTACCAGCACTCACCGTAAGCTCGGGACCACGGCGATCAACGGCGACAGCCACAACACCGCCGGTATTTCACCCCGGGTAATTTCGATTCCAACGGGCCTTGCGTAACCTGCCATATGCAGGGCACAGGCCAACCTACCCGGACGACGAGCCACAGCCTGGCTATCGACATCAATGCTGCTAATGAGGTCTGCATCAATTGCCACGGCACTGAAGTTGATACGGCGGAGCATCTGGAAGAGTTCCTTGGGTGAGCAGGCGACGGTCTTCCAGGAGGCGATATTGGTGGCGACGACTGTTCTGAAGAATAAGTACAACATCGCTTACAACTCGGCCTCCTATCCGTACTTCTATGACATGGCCAAGGACCCGAGCGGTGCGACAGCGGTCAAGGACTGGACTCGCGGCACGGGAGATCAGGCCCTCGGCAAGAAGGTGATGGGCGCATGCTTCAATATCAACGTGCTCAATCGTGAACCTGCTGCCTATGTCCATGCCAGGACCTATGCACGCAGACTGCTCTATGACACCATCGACTTCCTCGATGACGGTGTAATTAACATGTCTACGGGCGCCACGGCGATCGCAGCTTTCCCTGCCATCTATGTGAAGGGACCGTCGGCGAACGATCCTGCTACCACCGAGGCTTACAAGTATCTGGCCGGTTACAACCGTACTACCGGAGCGTGGAACGCGCTTGAACGTCCATAAGCTGGACTGTAACAGCTGATTTGATGTAGTGATCTGCCCCGCCTCGCAAGAGGCGGGGCTTTTTTGTGGTGCGGACGGCAGGAGACAGACTCTTTGAGGTGAAAGTCTTCTATAGGCCTGATAAGGGGCCAATAATTCTGAAGTCCAAAACCGAAGGGCCGAAACTTAAGTTGAAGTGCAAAAGGGACAGGCAGAGACCTTTGAATATTCAATGAAGGATTATGGTCGGGGCGAGAGGATTTGAACCTCCGACCCCACGGTCCCGAACCGTGTGCGCTACCGGACTGCGCTACGCCCCGACTATGAAATAATAAGAATCCGTGGTGGGTAAAGTCAAGTCGACATAAACAAAACGGCTCTGGTAAACTGTTTATGTGGAAGTCTACAAGAAAATAAGAACACTAAAGATCAAGGATGACTCTGCTGAAGAGGTTGAGGATTTTGTTGCCATTGAAAAGCGGGTGAGGATATCTGTCAACGGCAGGCACCTGCTTAGCCTATACTGCAGTCCTTTTATGGTCCGCGAATTTGTGGCAGGCGTTATATATAACGAGGGGCTGATATCAGGCGGATGGTGTGCTGACAGGATAAGCATAGAATACGGAGATGAAATCAATGTAGATGTTCCCGCGGACGGAACAGTGGCAGAAGGGGAAAAGACAGTTACTTCGGGATGCGCCGGCGGAATAAGCTTTGCCCGGCCCTTACCGGGGGAAAAACTTTCCGATGATACAGTATTCGATATTTCTCATATAAAAGAACTTTATCGGGAATTCCAGAAGAAATCAGAGGGGTATAGATAAACCGGGGGGGTCCATAGCGCTGCACTGGCTGATGACAGACATATGCTCGTGTTCACTGAGGATATTGGCAGGCATAATGCGGTTGACAAGGTTATAGGATACGCGCTTTTGGAAAATGTCCCGGTGCAGGGAAAGGTTATGCTTGCAAGCGGGAGGCTCTCTTCCGAAATCGTGACAAAGTGCGCCCGTGCCGGAATCCCTGTTGTTGTGAGCAGGTCTGCGCCCACGAGCCTTGCCGTAGAAATAGCAGATGCTGCGGGGATTACCCTTGTTGGTTTTGTTCGGGGGGACAGGATGAATATCTATACCGGAAGACAGAGGATCAGGCTACAGGTCTAATATCTTTCTTCGCAGGATACTGATTTCGAAGCTGTAGGAGGCCATTGTGACCAGGGTGTGTATGTAGCTCAGGCCCGCGTCCATTACAGAGTTGTTGCCGTTATCTACATACAGCAATGCGATGATCCTGTCTCTTAGCTGTATGGGAATCATGCAGCAATCCTGCGGTGTCCCTGACAAAATAGATATGAGGGTCTCATTGCCGGGTATTTTCAGCAGAGGGCCCCTGTAATAATTTTTTTTGTTAATTACATCTGCGAATATGGAAGCTGGCGTTATTTTAATCTCAATGTTTTCAGCATCCATCCCTCTTGCTTTCCATCCCGTGGCCTTGTCGCCTTTAAGGATAAATATCGCAGCCCTTGAAGAGATTTTCTTGCTTTCATTGAGCAGTAGTCCTATGATCTCATCACGTTCCTTTGCATTTGAGAACTCTTCCTTGATCTTTGTCAGCTGTTTCTTGCTTTCGTCGCTGTCCTTTGGGGCTGCCTCAACCTGTTCCTCTTCCCTGCCGAAAATGCTTATGTACCGAAGATCTCTTTCCAGTCCGTAATATTTTTCGAGTGCATAGAGAAGTCTGAGTTCAGAAGTGACATAGGGGACTATATCATAGCCAGAAATGAACCTGAGTTCATCAACTGCCGCCATCGAACGCGGATCGAGCAAGGCAACATGCAGCCTGTTACGGTCTTTCCGAAACGGCACAGCCTTATATTTTTCAGCCATTTCCCTGCTGATGCAGGATATAGTCTCATTGTCTACTGAAACAAGCTTGGTCGGATCGACTGCGGGGACATTAAGATATTTGCTTAAAAAAGAGACGAGTTCGGACTCTTTGATTACCTTGAGTTCAACCAGGTTTGTCCCGATTCTGCCTCCGAAGATTACCTGTCTTTCGAGGGCAAGCCTAAGATGCTCTTTTGTGATCAGACTTCCTTTTATTAATGCCTCTCCCAGTTTCATAACCATTATTTTATTCCATATTTATATAATTTGTGTCTGAATGAGCGAAATGACAGATTGAGCAGTTTGGCTGCCTCTGTCTTTATACCTTTTGCCTTCTCGAGCGCCTTGATCAAATAGTCTTTTTCGATCTGCTTCAAAATGTCCTCGAAGTCTATGCCTTCATCACTGATTTCAGGCAGATGTTTTCTGGGTCCAACAGTCTTGCATATCTCTTCAGGCAGGTCTTCAGGAAGTATGATTTCCCTGTCAGTAAGAAGTACTGTCCGTTCCACCATATTTTCAAGCTCTCGCACATTTCCTTTCCACGAATAGTTCACGAGAAAACGGAGCGCTTCAGGAGAAAATTTTTTAGCGTTGGCTGAAAACTTGTTCAAAAAATGGTCCAGCAATAAAGGGATATCATCAGTACGTTCTCTTAAAGGCGGTATGTTTAAAGGTACGACGTTCAGGCGGTAGAAGAGGTCTTCCCTGAAACTGCCTGAGGCAACGATCTCAGGTATATCTTTGTTTGTTGCTGATATTACTCTGACGTCAACAGTGATGTCGTTTAAACCGCCAACCCTTCTGAAGGTGCCGTTTTCAAGCACACGCAATAACTTGGACTGCAAGGACAAGGGCATTTCCCCTATTTCATCAAGAAAAATGCTTCCCCTGTTTGCTACTTCAAAGAGCCCTTCTTTGTTATATAAGGCCCCTGTAAAAGAACCTTTTACATGCCCGAAAAGCTCAGATTCAAGCAGTCCTTCCGGAAAAGTTGCGCAATTGATGGTTACGAAGTTTTTATTTTTTCTAGGGCTTAGATTATGCATTGCTGCGGCCACCAGCTCTTTCCCGCAGCCGCTTTCTCCTGTAATAAGCACAGTAGAATTGCTTTGAGCAACTTTCTGTATCAGGGTGAAGAGTTCCTGCATTTTCAGGCTTTTTCCGATAATATTCTCCAGTCCAAAGGATGATTTTATCTTCTGCCTCAGGAGAGAAAGCTCCTCGCTTAGCTTTTTCTTTTCAAAAGCCTTTTCAATGACATGCCGTATCTCATCTATCTTGAAAGGTTTGTGGATATAGTCATATGCCCCCAGTTTCATTGCCTCAATAGTCGATTCGGTTGTACCGAAGGCTGTTATCATGATAACGATGGTTGTGGGCGAGATTTCCCTTGCTTTTTTCAAGACCTCGAAGCCGTCGGCCTTTGGCATTTTTATATCAGTAACAACGAGATCGAATATGTCATTCTGGAGATAATCTATTCCCTCAAGTCCGTTGGCTGCGGTCGTGATTTCATAGCCCTCGTCCTCGAGGAGTATCGTAAGTACTTCCTTCAGGCTTTTTTCATCTTCTACTATCAGTATGCGGCCCTTGGTATTTTTCATTTCAGTGTTTTAGTATAATCTTAAATGTGGTTTTGATGCCAGGCTTGCTTGTAACAAGAAGCCTGCCGTTATGCTCTTCAATAATCCTGTAAGCTATCGACAGACCCAGACCGGTTCCTGCTTCCTTTGTAGTAAAAAAAGGATAATAAATCTTCTCAATATCAGATTGAGATATCCCGGGCCCTGTATCTGAAAAAGAGATTGTTACATGGGAGGAGGTGTTTTCAGTTGATACAGTCAGCACCCCGCCATTGTCCATGGCCTCGTACGCATTTATCCCCAAATTCCAGAAAACCTGGCTGATTTTCTCCTGATCAGCATAACTGAAAAGCTGCCCCTTATAATCCTTGTTGATCGATATTTCGCCTTTATTTGCCGAATTTTTCAGAAGCTCTAATGTGTTGTCAAGAATTGGTTGAAGGTCTATGAGTTTTATTTCAAGAGGTTTCGGGCTGGAATATGCGAGAAAGTCCGATATAGTGTTATTAAGACGGTCCATTTCACTTAGGGCTATATTCATCAGCTTTTCCCTGTGTTTTTCGGGAAGTTTGCCTTCCTTGAGGATTTCTATAGAGCCTCTCAAAGAGGCGAGGGGGTTTCTGATCTCGTGCGCTATATTTGCAGATAGCTCGCCGATTGCGGCCCATTTTTCCTTGTTTTTCATTTCTGACTCAAGCTTTTTTATCTGTGAGAGGTCCTGGAAAATACCTATAAATCCTGTCTCGTTATTATTGATGTCCCTTAGGACTGAAATGTTTAGCCCGATAATTTTTTCACTGTCAGTGTTTGCAGGCAATACGCCTTCATACCTCCTGCTCTGGGGTGGAAGATCCAGAAAAGGCAATACGCTATTGATGGTATTGCCTATGACAGCTTCTTTCTTTATCCCTGAAATTAATTCCGCTGCATGGTTGAAGATCAGGACATTCCCCTTAATATCGGTTGTAAATAATCCGCTTGGAAGACTTTCAATTACTTTGGTATTGAATAATTCAAGATCTTTCAGACTGCTGTCTTTTTCCTCGAGTTTCTCAACGGTTTTTTCGAGGCTGTAAGACAGATATCCGCTGAGATAAGCGGTAATATACAGAGCAGTGATATGGATGAAAATATTAAACAGAAAATGCTCTTCATTCATTACCCCTTCATACTGGACCGGCAGCATTCTGTAAAACTGCAGATCAAGTAATGTCCCGTATAATATGCTGCTAAGGCTTGCCATGACATAGCCTGCTCTTTTATTCAGGACAATACTTGAAGAAAGCACAGTCAGAATCAATGTAAAGGAGAACCAACTTTCTATTCCTCCTGTTATGAAAATGAGGATTATTTCAGTAACCACATCGAGTATTAACTGGATGTATCCGAACAATAAAAGGTTCTTTGTTCTATTAAGGTAAAGTGAGTAAATGATAGTCAGGGAATATAATGTGATAATAAAATAAGATATGAGTTTGGGGTGTGGAGACCCTAAGTACTCGACTTTAAAGAGGAAAGATGCGCTAAGCAGCAGAGTGATAAATAAGGCCCTGAAGGCTATCAGCGCCTTTATTCTGGAGTTCAGGGCCTTTGCTGCCATAAAAACTATTTAATGAGGGTCATGAGTTTGAATATGGGCAGATACATGGCAATAACAATAAATCCGACAGAACCTCCCAGAAAAACCATCAGCATAGGCTCCATCATTGCAGTGAGGTTGTTGACTGCAGAATCGACTTCATCATCATAGAAGTCGGCTATTTTATTCAACATGGAATCAAGCGCGCCGGTTGATTCTCCTACCGCTATCATGTGGGTGACCATAGGAGGGAATACCTTTGATTTCAGTAAAGGCTCAGCAAGGGTTTTCCCTTCAGATACTGCGGATCTGACTTCCATGACTGCGTATTCTATTACCCTATTACCAGCGGTTTTTGCTGTTATCTCAAGGCCGTCCAGTATAGGCACTCCGCTGCTTATTAAGGTGCCGAGCGTCCTGGTGAATTTGGCGACAGCGACTTTTCTCAGGAGAATGCCAAAGATCGGAAGTCTTAAAATTATTTTATCTGTAACCAATTGTCCTTTTGGGGTTTTTCTGACTTGTTTAATACCAATAAAAATTCCGACGAATGTCAGGCCTGTCAATACCCCCCCGATTCCTGCCAGAAAATTACTCAGTTTTATGACCATTAATGTGGGTAAGGGAAGAGTGCCTCCCAAAGCTCCGAACATTTTAGAAAATGTGGGGACTACAAAAATCATGATAACCGCAATACATATTATTGCTATTGATGAGACAACGATAGGATAAACCAACGCCCCTTTGACCTTTTTCTTGAGCTTCATCGCTTTTTCAATATAGGCAGCAAGCCTGCTAAGAATGGTATCCAGGATGCCTCCTGACTCACCTGCAGCTACCATATTGGCGTAAAGTTCTGTAAAAGCCTTTGGATGCTTTTTGAGGGCATCTGCATAGGTCGCTCCTGACTCAACATCACTTTTTATGGTTTCAAGTGTTTTGGCCAGGAATTTATTTTCCACCTGGGTTGAAAGTATCTCAAGTGCCTGAACAAGCGGGAGCCCGGCATCGATCATTGTTGCAAACTGTCTCGTGAAAATGACGATATCTTTATCTTTAACCCCACCACCAAAGCTCATATTAAAGAGTGCTTTTTTCTCTTTTTGTTTGATGAAGGTTGGCGTTATATTCTTTTTTTTGAGCTGATTAATGACCTCATCTTTTGAATTCGCGGTGATTTCGCCTTTTTCTACAATTCCCCTGCTTGTTTTCCCGGACCACTCAAAGATCGTTGCCATTTACTATAACCTCCCGCGTCCAGAAGGAGCGGCGCTTACTTTCTGGAGCATTGTTATTATTTCATCAGGCACGGGTGACCTTCCCATAGCATCTTCATATGAAATATGCCCTTTTGTATATAGCTCTATTAACGATTGGTTCATTGTCTGCATGCCGAATTTGGACTGGCCTGTCTGCATCGTGGAATATATCTGGTGGACCTTGTCTTCTCTTATAAGGTTCCGTATTGCTGGATTTGGTATGAGGAGTTCTACTGCAAGTGCCCGACCTTTACCGGATTTTTTGGCGATAAGCTGCTGAGAAAGAACTCCTTCGAGGACAAAGGAAAGCTGGACCCTGATCTGTTCCTGCTGATGCGCAGGGAAGACGTCTATGATACGGTTTATCGTCTGCACAGCTGAGTTGGTATGGAGTGTAGCGAGGGTCAAATGCCCTGTCTCAGACACAGTCAGAGCAGCCTCAATTGTCTCAAGGTCCCTCATCTCTCCGATGAGAACAACGTCAGGGTCCTGTCTGAGCACATATTTGAGGGCCTCCTTAAAAGAGGATGTATCGGCATTTACCTCTCTTTGGTTAATAAGACATTTTTTGTGTCCGTGGAGATATTCTATAGGGTCCTCAACAGTGATAATATGCTCATAACGTTCAGAATTTATCCGGTCGATCATGGCTGCAAGAGTAGTGGATTTACCGCTCCCCGTAGGGCCTGTACATAGTATGAGACCCCTTGGTTTTTTAACAAGCTCATTCATCACTTCCGGAAGCCCCAGGTCCTTGAAGGTTTTTATCTCGAAAGGTATAGTCCTGAAGGCCCCTGCAACAGCGCCCCTTTGCATAAAAACATTGCCCCTGAATCTGCTGAGGCCCTTTACCCCGAAAGAAAGGTCAAGCTCATTGTGCTCTTCGAACTTGTGCTTTTGGGCATCGGTCAGAATGCTGTAACACAAGGCTTTGGTCTCTACCGGTGTCAACTGAGGATGGTCAAGCGGAATAAGTTTCCCGTCTACCCTCAGCCTTGGGGGACTGCCTGTTGTTATATGCAGGTCAGAAGCGCCTTTTTCAATCATTATTTTCAGCAGGTCATAAATGCTTGCCATTTAATTCTCCTTAATCTCCGAAAGATACGCGTAATACTTCGTCTATGGTTGTTACACCATCAGCTACTTTTGTCAAACCGCTCATCCTTAAGCTTTTCATTCCCAAACGGATAGCAGCTTTTTTTAACTCTGCTGAAGAGGCGCCTTCAAGTATCAATTCTTTCAGCTCGTCCTTGACAGGCATTACCTCGTAGAGCGCTATTCTTCCTTTATAACCGGTGTTATTGCATGCCGGGCAGCCCTTTCCCTTGTAACATGTGATCTTGGCTGCCTCTTCCTCAGAAAAACCGAGTTTGACGAGGGCCACAACAGGGACCTTCTCGACTTCCTTGCATTGTTGACAGATCTTTCTTGCCAGTCTCTGGGCCAGTATGAGTACGACAGCTGAGGAGACCAGAAAGGGTTCTATTCCCATATTAAGCAGTCTGCTGACCGTGCTTGGCGCATCGTTGGTATGCAGGGTGCTCAGGACGAGGTGGCCGGTCAGGGCCGCTTTAACGGCTATCTCCGCTGTCTCAAAGTCACGGATCTCTCCGACCATGATAATATCAGGGTCCTGCCTTAAAAAGGACCTCAAGGCTGCTGCGAAGGTGAGGCCGATATCTTCCCTGACGTGGACCTGGTTTATACCCATAAAGTTGAATTCAACAGGGTCTTCCGCTGTCATAATATTTGTGTCAGGCTTGTTCAGGAAATGTAAGGCGGAATACAGTGTAGTAGTCTTTCCGCTTCCTGTAGGGCCCGTAACCAGGATCATTCCGAAAGGTTTGTTCAGTGCTTCCATCATATCATCAAGCGCCGACTGTTCGAACCCCAATTTTGTGAGATCTACCTGAAGGTTGGATTTATCAAGTATTCTTAGAACAGTTTTTTCACCGAAAAGGGTGGGAAGTACCGAGACCCGAAAATCGATGTCACGTTTTTTGCCGAGCTTTAGTTTTATTCTGCCGTCCTGAGGCAGTCTTCTTTCTGCGATATCAAGTTTAGACATGATCTTGAGCCTTGAAGTAAGGGCGGCCTTGATCTTTGTCGGCAGGTTCATGACTGTATACATAACGCCGTCAACCCTGTATCTTACCCTGAGAGAATTTTCGTAAGGTTCGACATGGATATCGCTTGCCCCGGACTTGATGCCATTGACAAGGATGCCGTTGACAAGCTTTATAATCGGCGCCTCGACATCTTTGATGACTCCCTCTTCTTCCTGTTCCTCCATAACATCAACGTTGTCAAGGGCGCTGCCGACGATCTTGTCAAATTCATCTACATTTACGCTTGGTCCTTCATCAAATCCGCCAGTATCGAAATTGCCTGCATCCAGGTCGTCAGCCCCGAGGGTATAATCTTTTGCCTCAAGGGAAACCGTTGGCCTGGAAGGTGTCTCTGAGGTGGCCACCATGCTTTCTCCCTTGCCAAGATAATAGCTGGATATGCCTTTGATAATTGAAGATTCGCTTGAAACCACAACTTCGACATTGTAGCCTGTCATGAACTTGACGTCGTCGATTGCGAAAACATTCGACGGATCAGCCATGGTGATTGTTAAAGTCGCACCGACCCTTGCAACAGGCAGAATAAGGTATTTTTTTGCCATATCTGCAGGGATCAATTTCAGGATAGAAGGGTCGATCTTATAATCGGTAAGGTTTATTGCAGGGACTCCGTATTGCTTGCTTAAGAAAGCTACCAGTTTTTCATCGGTTACGAATCCCAGTTTTATAAGGTTTGTGCCGAGTCTGCCGCCTTCTTTTTTCTGAACATTTAAAGCCTGTTTGAGC
Organism: uncultured Nitrospira sp.; assembly: GCA_963801505.1. Classification (GTDB taxonomy): domain Bacteria; phylum Nitrospirota; class Thermodesulfovibrionia; order Thermodesulfovibrionales; family UBA6898; genus JAOUFP01. Next base: position 33,347 of record CAWDEY010000008.1, on the reverse strand, counting down.
TGTTCTTCAGATATAATACTTGAAGTAATTAATATCTGTCCCAGTTTAGCTGCCATATGATTAAAATATATGAAAAGACAAGTAAAGTCAACACACTCACAAATAATATAAATTAATATGTTATGTCCTTAAAGCTAAAGTAAATTGAGCATAAAATCAGTCTTTTAAGTTATTGTAGATTGCACTAGATTATTACAAGGGTAGCGAGCGAATATATGAAAAAAATATGCCTTGAAATGAGATTCCCTACAGTCTTGTCTGAGGGAATCTTCAATGTAAAGATTGTTTTGAGAAAATCTAAATCAATGATAAACCCTTTAAAACTGACTGCGGGTTAGTTTTTTCACAAATGCTCAATACACAGAAAAATATGCCTTTGCCTGAGGACATCGAAAGGGCTGAGAGGCTTAGAGAGGTCCTAGCAGCACTATTTGAGGTGAACAAGAGGTTCCCTGTTATTGTAGAGGGCAAAAAAGATGCGATTGCTCTTAAGAAACTCGGTCTGGAAGGCGATATAATAACTCTTCACAGCGGCAAGAACCTCTATGATTTTTGCGAAGATATCATGGAAAGGTTTTCAAGGGTGGTTATTCTGCTCGACTGGGACACAAAAGGAGAGAACCTTTATAAAGCCATAGGCAGAAATCTTCTTGGTCACTGGGAGGAGTTTTCAGTGTTCAGGGATTTGATAAAGATACTGTGCCAGAAGGACATAAAGGACGTGGAAGGTATTCCAAAGCTGCTTTCAAGGTTGGAGGGCAATGAATACTCTCGGTAAAGATGGTGAGGATATTGCCGCAGCTTTTTTGAAAAAAAAGGGATTCAGGATTATCGAGAAAAATTACAGGACCGTATTTGGGGAGATTGATATCATCGCGCAGGACAGGGGTGTTATTGTCTTTGTGGAGGTCAAAACCAGATCTGATACAACCTTCGGTTATCCCTTTGAGGCAGTAAACCCCAAAAAAAGGGAGAAGATCCGTAAAGTGGCCCTCTGTTTTATGAAAAGACAGAAAAAGGAGTCCCCATCCAGATTTGATGTAATGAGCATCACGACAGACAGAGGAGAAACCCTGATAGAACATATTCAGGACGCCTTTGAAGTCTGAATTATTGTCATAGCAATCAGTAATATGTTATTTTATATGCCCGTGGGGCTGTAGCTCAGTTGGGAGAGCGCTTGAATGGCATTCAAGAGGTCGTCGGTTCGATCCCGATCAGCTCCACCAGTAAATTTTTCTTGAAAGTGCTGAGAAAAAGCACAGGACAAAATTTACTGAGAAGTTCATCACCAACACCTTGTATTGAAAATCTTCTCAAAGAACCCATTGCACGAATCCTCGCGCTTACCATTTGTGTTCTGACTTGATGTCTGTTCTTGTCCGTAACTGTTCGCCCATGCATCAACGGTATTTAGCTTAATGACGGCTATGGCCGGTAGAACATACCCAGTTGTTTTGAGGGTTACCTTAAGAAATTCCCGGCGGGAAATCTGCTTCTCAGGCTGTTCTTCTGACATTTTCTTCTCCCTTTTGTTGCATTTTATTATCAAATGCCCATCGTCATCGTTACTTCTTCGTTACGATCTAATGTATACAGTTGATGATCATTGTTACAGGTCGGCTTTGTGTTATTCCTGCTATTTTTCGTCAAATGCGACAGGATGCCGGATGCAGATGAGAGATCGTTTGATGTCAGCATATATGAGTCACATTTACCTGCAAAATGAGCGAGAGCTTCCAGTCCTCTCATACCAAACTCTCCGAGATTTAAGGTCTGAGCCGTTAAAAGCGTAAGGGAATGGGTTTGTCCAAGGGGTGTAAGTGCTGCAAGGTAATCCGGTCCATGAGCAGGAAAAACGAGACACCAAGGTTGCGCTGAAATCGTAGTCCATTCACCCGTAATAAGAGCAGGATCAATCCTCGATTTTCCGGAAGCATCGGTGAATGCAAGCACGTCATCTCTCATGACCAGTGCTGGAAAGTGCCTTAACGTTTCACGGCTTAAATGAAAGTTCCTCGGAAAGGAAAATATACGCAAGGATGACGGGTCAATGAAGACTATCTCATCTGATAAACATTTCCACCCCTGGAGCAGCAAACTCAGAGCAAGGGATGACTTTCCAGACCCAGAGGGGCCGACAATCATGAGTGCCCCCTGCTCGCCGACTAACGCTGCTGCATGGATCTGGAGAAAGTGACGGTGAGCATGCAGTATTCTTGTCGTTATGGACCATTCAAGACGGTCAAGCGCTTTGTCCAGCGTTTCAGATTGTAGTGCTGCTTTGCCATCTGCGTATATGGTATAAAGAGGGATGCCGGAATCTTCAGCGTCTCGGTGCAAATGCCATTCTGTCGAGTACTCTGCAGAAACAGTGTGAAGAGAGGGAAAAAGACGCTCAAGAAGAACCCTGGCATTATCGCAGTCTGTTGAGAGCGTGAAACAAAAGTCATGAATTTTATAAAATCTTCTCATAAATATCCCTGTTAAGGTCCCACAAAATACAGGAGTCCATGGGCATGGAAGTTTTTGAATGTCTGTTTGACGTCTTCTATGATGTGATCAGCCGGTAGGCTGCTCGTCTCTGCAATTATCTTTGCAATTTCTTCAATGGTATGCTGACCGTCGCAATGAGACCACATGAGGGACGCCGTTACGTTGAGTGCAAAGGCGACGGCTCTTTCCTGATCGAGCAGCATGCATCCGTCAACAAGATCTCTTTGCTGAATGCCTTCGCTCCTTTTCGGTATGTTTTTCATTATTTCCAGTTGCATAACTAATGTAACAGCAATATTTGTACCAAATCCCTGCTGAGACACTTCGAAACGTGTGCTTAAGCATAAGGGGGAGAACAGCGCAACTGCGCCATTTGTGAAAATTAAATATAAGACAGCCTGTAAAAGGCTTGCTCTTGATATGTGTCCAAAGGAAACACATATTGCTTGTAGTGAGACTATTGGAGACAATGTAATCATTATTTTATGAGAGGTTTCCAGCTAATTTATTTCATGTCGATTGTGAGGCGCCAGGGCATCTACGGCAGAGCTATAATAGTTCGTATCTGTAAGGATATGCCAGAAAGCATTCTGTTTATTGTTGCAGTGATTGTTTAAGGCAGGGATATGAAAGGCAAGTCTATTGATCAGGGCATACATGGCATTCAAGAGGTCGTCGGTTCGATCCCGCTCAGCTCCACCATTATTTTTCAAGCACTTACATGTCATTAAAACCTTCTCCATTTGTTTATTTTCTCAACAATTGCCTGTTTTTCTAAGGTAAATTTCTGTAATAGCTCAAAATGTGTTGACTCATAGGTGAAAACCTCGTGTAAATCTCTTATATTCCTTGCAATTGACTTTAGCCATACAACAGGGTAAGTTCAATTATTATGAACATGCAGGAGGTGAACAAATGACAGATCAAAGGAATGCCGAACCATCCATAGCTCAACAGGTGATTGCTCTGATGGAAATCCTGAACAAAGTTAAAGAAGAAGTTGCATCACTTAAGATAGAGGTTGACTACCTCAATGAACGTGTTTACGAACAGGAAAAACAAATCACAACGTTGATTCAGGAACGTGATCAGGAAGAAGAAAGAAAAATCGAAGGAAGATGAAGTAATTTGTGCGAGAAAATCGCCATAGATGTTTATGTTAAATGGATAGCCAGCGATATTCCCCGTGGTCTTGCCACGGGTTAGCGAGCGAATATAATGAAAAAAACATTCCCTGAGCTTTTGCCTTCTGTGCAGTTCCGCTGTAAATCTTCATTGTTGCACCTTTTTGAAAAACGTTTAGCTTGCTATGTTGAAGAGTAGGTATAGTAGGTGGAAGTCTCAATTCTGATGGCTAACAGGTGACTATGAAGTTTGTAAGAACAATAAAAATTGTGTGGTACACTGTTGATATGGCCACTTTAGCGCTGTCCCCTGAAGACAGGGTGATTATATTCGGCTCAACAGGTTTTGTCGGCAGGAGGCTTTTGCCTGAACTAAGGAAAAAGAATGTGAGGCTGAGGCTTTTTGTCCGCGATAAGGCCAGGGTCTCTGATGTTGTGGTCAGGGACAAGGATGTCGAGGTTTTTCAGGGTGACCTCCTCTCAGGAAAGGGACTGAAAGAAGCGCTTCAGGGGACTCACTCTGCATATTACCTTGTTCATTCAATGGGAGGCCAAAGCATATTTAAAAACGTTGAATATGCTGAAAAAGATAAGATTGCGGCGAGGAATTTTATATCAGCAACGAATGAAGAGAATTTAAAAAGGGTCATTTATCTCGGCGGGTTAGGGGAAGCCAAGGATGATCTTTCGGAACACCTTAAAAGCCGTGCTGAGGTTGCTGAGATACTTTCCTCCGGAAAGCCCGCTGCCACTATACTGCGCGCTGCAATTATCATCGGGGCCGGAGGAGCATCCTTTGAGATGCTGAGGTATCTCGTTGAACGTCTTCCTGTGATGGTCTGTCCTAAATGGATAGACACCCGTATTCAGACAATAGCCTTGAGGGATGTTCTTGCATATCTTGCCGGATGTCTTTTGAACCCTGAAACAGCCGGTCATTCCTTTGACATCGGAGGGCCTGAGATACTCACCTACAGGGAGATGATGCAAAGTTATGCTGATGCCCGAGGGCTTGCTAAAAGACTGATATTCAGAGTCCCTTTCCTTACCCCTCTGCTCTCAGCTTACTGGGTTGATCTTGTAACGCCTGTGTCTTCAGGTATCGCCCATCCGCTAATCGAAGGCTTAAAGAACGAGGTGATCTGCAAGGACAATAGTATCGATGAATTTATTGCCATAGAAAAGACCCCGTTTAAGGAGGCTGTGAAAATAGCCTTTTCAGAGGAAAGGGCCGGCCCAGGGATTACTGGGTTCTGAATGCTCATTGAAGAGTCAATAACTATTAATGCCCCTTTGGCTACAGTCTGGAAGACTTTTACGGACCTTACCTGCTGGGCTGACTGGAACACTGTAATGAAAGATGTCCGTTCTGGCAGTGAGTCTCTTGAAAAGGGGTCGGCTTTCTCGTTCTGTTTAAGGCCTTTTATAGTGCCCATATATATCGAACCGTTTATAGAAGAGGTCATCCTCAACAAGCTGGTAGTATGGAGCGGTTCGAAGTTCGGTATCTTTGCGAGGCATGAATTTGTCTTTGAGGAGTCAGAAAAAGAGACAACGGTGATAAGCAGGGAGACATTTAAGGGACTAACCATTGATAACATGTCGTTGCTTTTTCCTGAAAAAAGGTTAAGGGAGTTGACAAGAGCACTTTTAAGAGATTTTAAAAAAGCTGCTGAAAATAATCAGTAATGGAAAGAATAAGGCTCGGAATAAGCTCATGCCTTCTTGGTCAGAAGGTCCGTTATGATGGCCGACACAAGCTTGATCACTATCTCAAAGAGACGCTTGGACAGTATGTGGACTGGCTGCCTGTCTGCCCTGAGGTGGAATATGGCCTGCCTGTCCCCAGGGAGGCCATGCATCTGGCTGGAACTTCAGAAGACCCGCGCCTCGTGACATCCCGCACAGGGGTGGACCACACAGACGGAATGAAAAGATGGGCAGCCCGGCGGCTTAAGGGACTGGAGAAAGAGGACCTGTGCGGATTTATATTTAAAAGCAGGTCTCCGAGTTCTGGGATGCGGGCGGTTAAAGTATACAGTCCCTCGGGCATCCCGGCCCGGACAGGTGTAGGGGTCTTTGCAGGGGCGTTCATGGAACGCTTCCCTCTTTTGCCTGTTGAGGATGACGGCCGTCTCCAGGATCCGGCCCTGCGGGAGAACTTCATTGAGAGGGTGTTTGTCTTTAAGCGGTGGAAGGAACTTCAGGGAGGAGGTGCAAAGATAAAAGACCTCGTCTCTTTCCATACAGACCATAAACTCCTTGTCCTATCCCATAGCACACGGCATTACAGGACTCTCGGCAGTATGGTGGCAGGCGCAAAACAATACCAGCCCGGAAAGCTCCATTCAGAATATATATACACACTTATGGATGGTCTTAAGTTCCTTTCAACCACTAAAAAAAATACAAATGTACTGCATCATTTACTGGGATACTTTAAAAAGATGATTTCATCCGGAGAAAAACAGGAACTACTGGAAGTGATAGAAAATTATCACAAAGGGTTCGTACCTCTTATAGTTCCTGTTACCTTGATCAAACATTATGTCCGGAAATACGATGAGCAATATCTTGCACGGCAGCATTATCTCAACCCTCATCCTGTTGAACTCATGCTGAGAAACCACGTTTGATAAAAAACAGGCACCCTATTGCTTTTTCCTGAGTGTGTCCCTGATATACCCTGCAATGACCGCTACGTCCTTAGTTTTTTTCCACAGAGCTATTGTCTCTGCCTGCAGACCCACTGTCCTGTGATAGCCCGTTATCCGCGCATCTTCAAGTACAGACCAGTCTCCTGATTTCACGAATTGCTGGAAGGCGTCCCTGATCTCAGGGAAGATCTCTTTTCTGATTCCGTCCAGAAAGGCGACAAAAAAACTGAGGCCCGATCTGTCCCTTCTGTCGGCAATCACCCGCAGAGGCCCCATGACCGAGGTATCCGCACGGACGTCTTTTATTCCTCTGAGAAACAGTTCAGTTGCCTTGTCGCAGCCTTCAGAGAGGATCTCGTGCCAGTCATCGGAGTATTCATCTTCATAGGCCTCTCCTGCTTCATGCAGGACAAAGACCTCAGAGGCATCACTTACCATATCATTGATTTTCCCGTAAAGTTCAGGGCATTGCTTATCCGTACTCTGTATGAGGTACTCAGAGAACATTCTTTCCGTCAACCGGCTGGACCTGCTGGCTTTCAACTCCTGGAACCGGTCCCAAATGAATATGGAGAGCACCTCAGGACGCACATAAATACAGCTGCCCTGGAGCACTGCCGGTGAAGCAGCGAGGTCTCTGCAAAGTTCATTGCCGGTGTAATGCACCCGGTAATCGAGCAGGTCCCTGGCGGCAGCAAGCTTTGCTATGAAAAAGGTCGGTTTGTTGAAGGTGCCGTATCCTCCGCTGTAGAGAAGGCCCTCAGCCTGAAGGACTGCGTTCAGGCCTGTGATGTCAAAGGGATCATAGGACCTGCCTTCAATAATTATATTCTGAAGGTCAGTGCCCTCCAGATCAAGCCAGAGCTTCTCCCTTTCCTGTATCCATCTGCACACCTCCGCATTGTCTATGTTGTCCCAGGGCATGAGGGAATGTTCGCTTCTGTAGAGTTCCCTGTAGCGCATGAGTAGTCCGCAGATTGAATAAAAGCCCCAGAACTTTGCATCGGATATATTGCAGTTGAGTTTGACCTGTTGTATAAAGGAATCGATGTCATTCATCCTCTACAATAAAATCCTCTGCCAAAAAAGACAAGAGATCAGGGTGGAGTCTGCAGAAGCTCGTCAAGGTGATCGCCCGGGTTCAGCTTCCTGATGTCAGAAGCTGAGCGGAATGTTTCGCACAAAAATTTATGACACAGCGCCTTAAAAAGGGCCCTCTTCATCTTATTTTTTCCTTTTGACACCATTTAGGCGCATAATATAGGCCTCGACAGAAGCGATTTCCTTTTGCGAAAGACTTCTGCTATCGCCCCAGTCCGGCATGAAAAGCGCTGGCTCAGGGCCATCCGGGATAGAGCCATGCTGGATGAACCGGTCTATTTTAGCAGCAAAGACCTCAGGGTTTTTGTCGGCAAGGTCCGGGTCAATAGGGTTGAGCGGAGGGACAGTGCCGTCTGCTGAACCCGGGTTAGGTACCTTATCTGTGCCCCTGAGACCGTGGCAGGACTGACAATGCCTGGAAAAGAGGTCCTCCCCCTTTTTCCAGCTTCCGTAGAGCGAGGCAGCTTCAGCAGGCGGCCCCTGTTTGCCGGATGCCGGCACTCGAGATTTGTCTGCAAAGGCGGGAAGCAGAGGTGATGCGGACCCTGCCTGGGCAACCCCGGCTGTGAGAGTTGCGACTAAAAAAAACGTGGATACGATGAGCAAATAAAATGTAAACCTATTTCTTTCCATGAGGTTCCTCCCTGATGGGCATTATCAATTTTTGTGTCCTGACTGATCAACGATATTAAACATATCTTATCTGATCATGCATCCATTTTTTTAAATCTTCTGAAAGAACAGACTGTCGTAGTCGGCTATCCTATCCTGTTGCCGCACTCCCCGCAAAAGCGGGTCCCTGCAGCGTTTTTGGCTCCGCACTTGGGACACTTGAGCATGTTCAGTGACGCGCCGCAGTTGTTGCAGAACTTGCCGGCCCCGGCGGGCTTGCCGCACTGGGGGCAGAGGGTCTGTTTGGATTCGATCTGGCCTGTAAAGACCTTGGTGTTTTCGGCCTGTTCTTCGATGTCTTTGAGTATCTTCCTTGAGCGTGCTGCGGCTACCTCGATATTTTCGCGAGGGGCGCAGGCTGTGCAGAGGCCTTCCTGTTCGTTCCAGTCGTTTTCGCAGAGCCATTTGGTGCATTTAGGGCAGCGGTGGAATTGGCCCTTTGCCTCATTCTGTGCGACTGCAAAGGCCTCATCATGCTCGTTGCGCCACTCCGGGGTCATGCCTTCATACCGCCTGGCAAGGATGTCTGTGCCGCGCTCAGCGCTGGCGCCTATGCTGCTGCCGAATATGGAAGAGAGGGCTGATGCCGCATCGCCAAGCCCCCGAAAGAACCCGGCCTTTTTGTAGCATTTTGATTCGATGAAGCTGGTCTTATACCCTTCGTTGCAGATTTCGCAGAAGAAGGTGAATTGAAAACCGGCGTCTGTGCTGTTGTCCTCATAATTGTCTGTAAAAGCTTTAAGCGCCATAATAATTCTCTCCTCTATAGCAGTGGTTTATTGCATTTAATACAGTTGCCGGAAACCGGGGGCTGTTCTGTTTTGCATTTGGGATTGGGGCAGACAACAACCAGCCTGGTGCCACACCCTTCACAATAATCTCCGAAGAATGTATTTTTGCTGCAGGCAGGGCAGCTTATCTCAAGGGAGAGTCCGCAGTTTCCGCAGCTCTTATAGCCCTTTACGACCGGATCTTTGCATCTAGGGCAGCGCAGAGGCCCGAGAGGGTTCACTTTTCCGCAAAGAGGGCAGGTATTGGAGTCGGCCTCTATCAGCTTGTCACAGTATCTGCAGGGATGTTTGTAGCCTGGCATATCACACCTCCTTTTTCCATTTCTGATTATCATAATCCGCTTCAGTGTTGAACTTCAAGAGGTCCAGGACGTCCTGCTTCCACTGTTCAGGGGATGCATGGACCACCCTGCCGATGAAACGCTCTCTGAGAAATCTCAGAGAGCGCAGCTTCTCCACAGCAAAAATGTATTTGATATATGCAGCTTCCTCAAGTCGCTCATCGCTGAGGTAGATTGGTTCCCGCCTGAAGTTGATTTCTATCATACAACGGTTTATCGTCCGGATGGCGCTGTCGACTTCCTGCAGTATACGGGAGAAATCCTTATTACTTCTATAATCCTGCCTCGGCATTATTCTGAAAAAGTATGTCGCCTTGCCTTCTCCGCCTTCGGAGGCCGCTTCCATGGCAATCGCATTTCCGGGCCTTGCAGTGTCCTCGCTGCAGATCGGGATGAGAAACCAGACATACTCCCCGGTGAGGTCTCCCATTAGTCCCCGCTTGATGCCGATGCTCAGCTTGTCTTCCTCTGCAAGGGACTTAAGAAAGGAGTATTCCTCGCCGAGGCCGAAGTCAGCGAGCCTTTTTTCGAGCCTGTTCCAGATCTCCGGAGAAATGTGATCAAGGTCGCTCTTCATTGCTGCCCTGCCTTCTTTCATGAGTCTGGAGGCCTTTTGAAGAAGCAGGCTGTCGACTTCAGGAAGCGCCTCATTTAAAATGGCCTGCGCTTTTATTGACAGTTCATTCATTGCAGCGGAAAGCGTTGCACTGAAGGGCTCAAAGTTCCTGCCAAGCTGGGAAAAAGCAAAAACCTCGCTGTTTTCCGTTGTCAGTGTCAGCACGTAATCGCCTGACTTTAGATCCCCGATATCACTGTAAGGGATGCGCATCAGTTCTCCCAATTCAGGCATTACAACAAGTCCTGTGTCATAGAGCCTCAGTTCGCAGCTGCCTTTGAGCAGTTCTGCACCTGCCTTGTCCCGACAGGAAAATTGAGCGTCCTTCCATGAGCTTTTAAGAGACTCCTCCATCAACATATCCTTAAGGAGCATTTCATTTCTCAATTGTGACAGGATGCGCAGGAAGTTTTCATATTGATAGCCGAGCTCCGCAAGGACGATTTTATCTTGAGAGGTGAGGGTCAGGCTGATTTTGTAGTCGCCTCCAGAGAAAGCGAGGATGTTTCTGTAGGTGACCATAAGTTCCCCTCCACAGGATCCAGGGGATTCAGGGAAAAGTGTTAACGCGTTGCTGTCAAGCCGGGCTTTGGCCTGTCCTACCGCCTGCAGACTGCCGTCCTCATACTGAAGACTGTAGGCCACAGGGCATTCGATGTTTATCTCTTTTGAGACTTCAGCCATGGATTTGCACTTTATTATTAAAATCCGAATATCTTATCAAGACTTCATATCCTTAAGAAACGGGAAACTGGTGCGCACTTTCGTAACTGTCTCAGGGTCGATCTCACAGGCAATAAACTGTTCTTTTGGACCTCCAAAACAGATATCATTTCCCATAGGACCGTAAACATGGGAGGTGCCTGGATACCTGATCCCATTGCCGTCCTTACCTGTCCGGTTGACCCCGACGACAAAACACTGGTTTTCGATAGCCCTGGCCTTCAGGAGTGTTTCCCAGTGGTCCTTGCGGCTGCCTGGCCAGTTGGCCAGTACAAATATCACCTGAATGCCCCTGGCGATGTCCCTGAAGACCTCAGGGAACCTGAGGTCATAACAGATGAAGACACTCGCAGGGACCCCTTCGATATGAAAAATGACCCTGGTGTCCCCGCTGGAAAAGTATTTATTTTCTTTTGCGAATGAAAACGGGTGCATCTTTGCGTATGAGGCTATGACTGATCCTTTTCTGTCAAAGGCAACTGCGAGGTTTCTTAACTTTTTTCGTCTCGGGGTCCTTGCTGCGAAGCCTGCTATAACATTCATTGCATATTTTTTGGCCAACGCAGAAAGGACCTCGGATGTCTCTCCCTGCTCGTCCTCTGCAATGGCTGAAATATTCATTGAAAAACCGGTGTTGAACATCTCAGGGAAAACAATTATGTCGCAGGACTCCCTGGCTGCCCTTCTGAAGTAATTTTCAGCCTTGGCATAGTTTGCTTTTTTGGATTCCCAGGCCATGTCCATTTGTATCAATGCTATCTTCATGAAAAACCTCTTTAGAAATAATAGCAGATTTTGTAACTGATTAGGTGTTTAGGCTGAAGGCTGAAGTAAACAAAGCATGGACTGGTGGTTTATCTGCTGTTGTAAATGCTCGAAGTTAAGTACTATGAAACAGTTGTACTCCCTAACAGCCTTCCACCTTCAGTCTATCCACCTGATTTCTTGATTTTACACACCGATAACACATAAAATCAGGACTATGGAAATCAGGATAGCAGATGGAAGGACCTTGCCGGCAGTTGCAGGAGAAAGCATTTATGAAGCACTCAAGCATAACGGCATTTATCTCGTGGCCTCGTGCGGAGGAAAGGGAGTTTGTGGCAAATGCAGGGTTAAGGTCATTGAAGGCAGGAGCCGCATTGAGTCGACAAGCAAGCTCAGGAAAAAAGACATTGAGGAAAATGTGGCCCTTGCGTGCCAGACCTTCCCTGAAGAGGATATTCTTATAGAGATACCTGAAGATGCGAAGCTTGTCATCGGCGACAAGATAGCTGTAACGAAGTCAAAAGACCTGCTGGAATTTCTGCGTACTTTTGAGCCGGAGTTTACCCCGCCTGTCAGGTGTACCGTCCTTAATCTCGCTCCTCCTTCCATACATGATAATATCAGCGACCTTGAGCGCATTAAAAAGGCCCTTGATGAAAAGGGGGTCCATGGCATGAGATTCTCTCACGAATTTGTTATTTCCATGTCCAGGTCCCTCAGAGATGCCGGCTGGAAGGTGAATCTTGCCTATACGGATGAACTTGAGGCCTTTGCCCTGTCCCCTGCTGAATGTATGAATGAGTACGGGATAGCTGTTGATATCGGCACAACAACCGTTGTCCTTTACCTTATAAATTGCTACAACGGCAGCCTTGTTGATGTGGGTATGACCTATAACTCACAGATGCGTTATGGCGACGATGTAATAACAAGGATTGTCCATGCCACAGAAGGCGGCGGCATAGAAGAACTGCAGCAGGCTGTGGTCGGAGATATCAATGATATGCTTTTGCCGGTCCTGGAGAAAAATGGTATCAACAGGGACCATGTTGTTGCTGCGGTCATTTCCGGAAATACGACCATGTCACAGCTTTTCTGGGGATTGGACCCGTCTTCTATCAGGGAGGAACCCTATATCCCAACTGTTAATCTATTCCCTGTATGGAGGGCAGGCACCTCAAAGATAAGGATAAATACACAGGCGCCTGTGTATACGCTGCCTTCTGTAGGCAGTTATGTCGGAGGTGACATTGTTGCAGGCGTTTTGGCATCAAAGATGCACAGAAATCCCGAGGTCGCACTTTTTATGGATATCGGTACAAACGGAGAGATTGCTGTAGGCAATAATGAATGGCTGATAACAGCAGCATGCTCTATGGGCCCATGCTTTGAGGGAAGCGGAATAAGGCATGGCATGCGTGCTACCGAAGGCGCGATCGAATCTGTAAAGATAGACCCTGTAACATTTGAACCAGCGTTCGGGGTAATTGGCAATACAAGTCCTGTTGGCATATGCGGTTCAGGCATGATAGACGCGATTTCCGAGCTCTTTTTCACCGGTATTATTGACCAGAAGGGGAAATTTGCAAGAGACCTTAAAACAGACAGGATCAGGACCGAGGACGAGGGGCCTGAATTTGTCTTTTACAGGGGAGAACACAAGGACATTGTTCTGACACAGGCTGATGTTGAAAATGTCATCCGCGCAAAGGCGGCTATTTATGCGGGTGTTTCAGTGCTTTTAAAGGAAGTGGGACTCTCGCTTGATATCGTGGAGCGTGTGTATATCGCAGGGGGTTTCGGCAATTACCTTGATATAGACAAGGCTATTATGATCGGTATGCTCCCTGACCTTCCAAAAGAGAAGTTTTCATTTATCGGCAATACCTCCATTGCAGGGGCCTATCTCTGCCTGCTTTCTCAGAAGATGCGTCAGGAGGCCGAGGATATAGCCAGGAAGATGACCTATGTGGAGCTCTCTGTTTTGCACGGATTCATGGACGAATATATGTCCGCACTTTTCCTCCCCCATACAAATATTGACCTCTTCCCGACTGTAAAAAAAGAGTATAAGAAATACGGCTAAGCGTGCAGTATTTGGCCATACTCTGAACTCAGGGGCCTGCAGGCGGAGAGATAAAGCCTGGACGTTAGCCCCGAAAAATCAATAAAATCAGGTTGACATGATCTCCATTTTCTCCTAATCTGTATGTATTAATTGATGTCAGTTGCCTGTTAAAAGAAGGCTTATTTTGTTTTTTGCGATATACCAATTTTAAAAAGGAGAAGCAGATGAAACTACAGCTCAAGATTTGGGTCGTTGTATTACTTCTAGCGGTTTTTGTGTCAGGATGCGGGTGCGGGGGAGGAGGAGGCGAAGGCGGAAGTGGAGGAACTCCTGCTGTTTTGGTTTCTATTGAGGTAACTCCAGCTAACCCGAGCATTGCACTGGGAACAACCCAGCAGTTTACGGCTACAGGTATTTTTTCCGACAATTCCAGCCAGGACCTTACTAACTCGGTGACATGGAGTTCAGCAGATACATCCATAGCTACTATCAGTAACCAGGCCGGGGCAGCAGGATTGGCTTCATCTCAGGCAATCGGCTCAACAACAATCACCGCGACCTCCGGCAGTGTCTCGGGTTCAACCTCACTGACAGTTACAGCTGGTGTCCTTGTATCGATAACTGTAACTCCGCCAAATCCAATTATTGCCAAAGGCATGCAGCAACAGTTCACGGCTATAGGGACTTTCGCCGACAATACGACACAGGATATAACAAACTCGGTTGTCTGGAGTCTATCGGACAATTCCATAGCCACCATCAGCAATACCGCAGGTTCCAGGGGCTTGGCAACGGGTGTTGCCGTTGGCTCGACCAGCATCATCGCGACCTCGGGCAGCGTCTCGGGTTCGACCACTCTGACAGTTACAGCTGCCGCCCTTGTATCGATTACAGTAACTCCGCCAAACCCGAGCATTGCCAAGGGCACACATCAACAATTCACTGCTATAGGGAATTTCACTGACAATACGACGAAGGATATAACAAACTCGGTTGTCTGGAGTCCATCGGACAATTCCATAGCCACCATCAGCAATACCGAAGGTTCCAGGGGCTTGGCAACGGGTGTTGCCGCCGGCTCGACCGGCATCATCGCAACCTTCGGCAGCGTCTCGGGCTCGGCAACGCTGACAGTTACAGCTGCTACCCTTGCATCGATAACAGTAACTCCGCCAAATACGAGCATTGTGAAGGGCACACAACAACAGTTTACCGCCATAGGGACTTTCACCGACAATACGACGCAGGATATAACAAACTTGGTTGTCTGGAGTCTCTCGGATAATTCCATCGCCACCATCAGCAATGCCGCGGGTTCCAGGGGCCTGGCAACTGGTGTTGCCGCCGGCTCGACCAGCATCATCGCCACTTCCGGCAGTGTCTCGGGCTCGGCAACGCTGACAGTTACAGCCGCCACCCTCGTATCGATAACAGTGACACCTGCAAATGCATATGTTGGTTTTCATACAAATGTACAGTATACGGCTATAGGGCATTTTTCTGACAACACGACACAGGACATAACCCAATTGGTAACCTGGAGTTCGTCGAATACCTCTGTGGCCACCATCAGTAACCAACCGGGATCCAAGGGGTTAGCTACTACGGATGGCGTAATTGGAATGACTGTTATTACTGCGACTTCGGGTAATATCTCGGGCTCTGCCAGATTGCTCGACCCTAATATATAGAGAAAAGGTGTCCGGGTAATTGCGGTCAGTAAAAAGCGGTTTTCTCTCCTGCCCTGTCTTTGGGCAGGGGAGGTCCCTGAATCTGTTGACAGGTAATTTTTTTAGGCCCTATTATATTGATAACTTTTAAGGAGGAGACAATGAAAAAGGTTTTCCTGATGATAATTTTTATTTCGTTATCAGCACTTAACTTCCCTGCACTCTCTGGCGCTGAGATGAGAGAAGGAAGGATTGAGGTTAGTCCGTTTTACGGGTATTGCACTGGTTCTACTTCACCTGTTTTATGTCATAAAGATGTATACGGCTTGCGTTTAGGATACACTTTTACTCCGAACTGGGAAATTGAAGGCAATCTTGAGAGGGTGGGCTCGGATTCAGCCACAATGTACCATGTAGATGCCCTTTATCATTTCATGCCTGAGAAAGCCCTGAATCCCTTCATTATTGCCGGCATAGGGGGTGCACATGTCAGGCCACAGGGAGCAGGTTCTTATGACACAGTTATGGCGGACATCGGGGTAGGGTTCAAATACTGGTTTTCGGAAAATATCGCGTTTAGAACAGAGATACGTGACGTGATGACGCATTCCCAGAATTCGGTTGTAACAGCAGGCCTTACGTTTGCCTTCGGCGGAAAGACCCCGAAGTCAGTACCGGCACCGACGCCAGCACCAGCACCGACACCAGCACCAGAGCCGGCACCAGCACCGGAACCGACACCGGTACCGGAGCCAGCTCCAGCACCGACTCCAGCCACCAGTGCCAGTGCCAGCACCAGCGGCCGTTGTAGTAATCCTCGAAGATATTCACTTTGATTTTAACAAGGCGACGTTGACGGCAGCCGCAAAAAAGATTCTGGACAAGAACATAGAAATTATCAAAGAGAATCCGGGTATTACGGTGCAGATAGAGGGATACGCGTGTGCCCACGGGCCTGCGGGATACAATATGATTCTGAGTGAAAGAAGGGCAAACGCTGTAAAGGAATACCTCGTGGGACAGGGCATTTCCGGAGACAGGTTGACCACCATAGCCTATGGAGAGACCAGGCTTGCGGTGCCTGAGATACCCACGAAGAAAAATAAGAATTCAAAAGAGGCCAAGGCCAACCGAAGGGTCCACTTCGAAGTCATTATGAAATAGATGCGCTGTTGAGGCGCCAGTCTCATCCCAAATCCTCCTGCATTTTGACAAGGTGCAGGAGGATTTGATTTTTTTTCAGACAAATCTAGCCAAAGATATTCGGAATTTTGAAAGAATTCACCACAGAGGCGCAGAGGACACAGAGAGTATATATATATTTCTGTTGAGAGGCCAGAAATATATAAACTGCCATGAGGCTTATTTTTTGTTTTCCAGTCTCTCACCGGAAAACAAAATTATCTTAACCTCTGCGATCTCTGCGCCTCTGTGGTGATGAAATACTCTTTATTTAATTTAATGTGAGAGCTATTCTCTTCGAGGTCTAGTATTGGAGAGGATTTTCAGCGGACCAGGTAAATATTGTCTATGAGGCGGGTGTTGCCCATCCGGATTGCAGCAGCAAAAAGCACGTCGCCTCTTATCTCGTCGACTTCTTCCAGAGTCTCAGGATTGTAAGCAGAGGAGTAATCTATCTGTGATATCAGAGGTTCTGACATCAGGGTCTGTTTCATCATTTCTCTTATCTTTTCTCCTGAGGTAATCCCTGACTTTACTGCCCCGGAGGCATTATTGAGGCAGTGGTAAAGTACGCAGGAAGCTTTGCGCTGTTCACTGCTGAGATAGGTGTTTCTTGAACTCATGGCCAGACCGTCTTGCTCCCGTATTGTAGGACAGACAATGACGTCAGTATCGAAATTCAGGTCTTTTGCCATTCTTTTAATTATGACTGTCTGCTGAAAATCCTTCTGTCCGAAATATGCCCGGGTAGGGACGATAATATTGAATAGCTTTGCTACAACTGTTGCAACCCCCCTAAAGTGGCCGGGCCTGAGCCTGCCGCAGAGTCTTTCAGACAGAGCGCTGACTTCAATGGAGGTAGAAAAACCTTCGGGGTACATCAGACTGTTATCAGGCAGAAAAAGGATGTCAATATCCGCTTCACGCAGTTTCCTGATGTCCTCCTCAATGTCCCTCGGATATTTCTCCAGGTCTTCGGCAGGGCCAAACTGCAGGGGATTTAAAAAAATGCTCACGATTGTGACGTCATTTTCCATCTTTGCCCTTTTTACAAGGCTTAAATGGCCTTCATGAAGCGCGCCCATTGTGGGGACAAGGCCGAGAGACCTTCCCCTTAGAAGGTGCTTTTTGCAACTGTCCTGTGTTATCCGCGGTATCCTGAGTATTTCCATATCTTCCTGCTGTCCTACTTATTGATTTCTTCCATCAATTCGTTCAGAAGCTCTTTTTCCTCTACCCTCTTAATGATCTTCCCTTTCCGAAACAGCAGTCCTATGCCTTTTCCGCCTGCTATGCCGATGTCCGCTTCCCTTGCCTCTCCTGGTCCGTTTACCGCACAGCCCATGACAGCAACCGTGATAGACTTATCTATATTCTTCAGGCGGGTCTCTACTTTTGAGGCAAGTCCCCTGATATCTATTTCGCATCTTCCGCAGGTGGGGCATGAAATGATGTTGGCACCTTTTGACCTGAGCCCAAGGGATTTGAGTATTTCATAGGCGACCCTGATCTCCTGGCGTGGATCTTCTGACAGGGAAACCCTCATGGTGTCTCCTATGCCCTCTGAAAGGAGTATACCAAGACCTACTGAGCTTTTAATGATACCGGTAAAAGAAGGTCCTGCCTCTGATATGCCTATATGGAGAGGATATCTGGATCTGTGGGAAAAAAGCCTGTAGGCGTCAACTGTTGTCGAAACATTCGAGGCCTTGAGCGAGACTTTTATTTCCCTGAAGTTCAGCTGTTCAAGTATATTGATATGCTCCTCCGCGCTTTCAACCAGGCTTCAGGTGTTGGATGCCCGTATTTGGCGAGCAGTTTTTTTGAAAGGGACCCTGCATTTACGCCGATCCGTATCGGGACATGTCTGTCAGCGGCTGCTGAAACAACTTCTGAAACCTTCCAGATTGCGCCGATGTTGCCCGGGTTGATCCTCAAAGCATCCACTCCCTGTTTTATGGCCTCAAGGGCGAGTCTCCAGTCAAAGTGTATATCTGCTATAACAGGTATGGTTACAGACTTTTTAATGCTGCCGAGTGCCTTTGCAGCCTCGAGGTCAGGGACTGCTATCCTTATTATCTCACAGCCCGTTTTTTGAAGAGACTTTATCTGTCTGACTGTTGCTTTTACGTCTCTCGTGTCTGTCTTGGTCATGGACTGAACAGAGATTAAGCTTCCGCCCCCAACCGGCACGCCGCCGACGTATATCTTTCTTGTCTTATTACGAGGCGCTATTTTCTTCTTTTGCATTGTCTTTTATCTCCTGCTGCCGCTGCCTGTACTGCTTTACAGCCTGCAAATGCTCTTCCGCTGTTGTAGAAAACTGGTGCGAGCGGTCATCCAGTGAAACAAAATATATATAAGGAACGTTAGCAGGGTAGAGCGCCGCCTCTATCGACTTCAGTCCTGGAGACGCGATAGGGCCAGGAGGAAGCCCTTTTATTTTGTAGGTATTGTAAGGGGTCATGCGCAGAAGGTCTTCCCTGGTTATCTTTTCCCTGGAACTCTTTAAGCCGTAGACCGCTGTAGGGTCTGCCTGCAGCAGCATATTTTTTTTCAAACGGTTGTGGTAAACAGCTGAGATCAGTGGCCGCTCAGAATCCAATACAGCCTCCTTCTCTATGATTGATGCCAGGGTCAGGACTTCATTTTCAGTCATGCCCAATTCATCCATCCTGCTGAGAAGCTGATAAGAGAATTTCTCGCGCATCTTGTCGATCATGCTGCCTACAGCATCTTCAGGCAAAACTCCCTTTGGGATCTTATAGGTATCCGGGAATATATATCCTTCAATGCTATTTGCTTCAATGGCGTAGGAGTCCAGGAAAGCGCGGTCTGTCGCGAGCTTCATGAACTGTTCTTTATCCATGATATGGTTTTTTTCAAACTGTTCGGATATTTCCAGGAGTGAGTCTCCCTCGAGTATTTTTATCTCATATTCTATTATCTGTCCCCGGCGTATTATCCTGAATATGTCAAGCGGGCTCATATTGCTCCAGATCGAGTAAAACCCGGCCCTGATCCTCCTGTCAGCCCCGGTCAGCTTTCCCAGCACCAGAAAGATGTTTTTGTCGCGTATCAGTTTCCGGTCATACAGGATCTCTATCGCCTGCCTGAAGGTCGCTCCATGGGGTATTTCTATCTCTGTCTTGACTCCCACTGTTTGAGCAGGCACAAACAGCTCAAAAGCCGCATAAGAGAAGACCATTAACAGGATGATCAAAAATATAATGAAAAGGTTTTTTTTCATATACTGTAGGATGCCAAATAAGCTGTTGAAATGTAAAGAAGTATAGCTATTAAAGAGACCATAAATAATGGGCAATCCTTTAGGAAATCTCCCCTCACCCCTCTTTGCCAAAGAGGGGAATTATACCTCCCTTTGGCAAAGGGAGGCGGGAGGGATTTTATAAAACTTTCCGATTACTAATGAACTTATTAATAAAAAAAGCGGGGCAACGCCCCGCTTTCAACAGAAGTATCGGACAAAAGAATTTTAGTACATTCCGCCCATTCCGCCCATTCCGCCGCCCGGAGGCATTGCCGGCATCTCAGGCTTTTCCTCAGGAAGATCGGAGATCATTACAGAGGTGGTGAGCATCAGTGATGCTACGGATGAAGCGTTCTGAAGAGCGTACCTGGTCACCTTCGTAGGATCGATGATACCTGCTTTCAGCATGTCAACATATTCTTCGCTTGAGGCATCAAACCCGTAGTTTGCATCCTTGGAGGATTTGACCTTATCGACGATCACCGATGGTTCAAGACCGGTGTTATTGATTATCTGACGGATCGGCTCTTCAAGCGCCCTCTTGAGGATATCAACACCTACGTTCTGGTCATGGTTGTCGAGTTTCAGTCCTTGCAAGGCGCTTACGCATCTTAACAAGGCTACTCCTCCGCCAGGGACCACACCTTCTTCAACAGCGGCCCTTGTGGCATGGAGCGCGTCTTCCACTCTTGCCTTCTTCTCCTTCATCTCGGTCTCTGTGTAAGCCCCTACATTGATAACAGCGACCCCGCCGACTATCTTTGCGAGACGTTCCTGGAGTTTTTCCTTGTCGTAATCAGAGGTGGTCTCATCGATCTGGGCCTTGATCTGTTTTACTCTGCCTTTGATCTTTGCAGGATCGCCTGCGCCTTCGACAATAGTGGTGTTTTCCTTGTCAACGGTGATCTTCTTGGCCTTTCCAAGGTCGGTCAGCTTGACGTTTTCGAGCTTGATCCCGAGGTCTTCGGAAATTACCGTACCGCCCGTAAGGACAGCGATATCTTCGAGCATTGCCTTACGCCTGTCGCCGAAACCAGGGGCCTTGACAGCGCATACCTGGATAGTGCCTCTTAACTTATTGACGACCAGGGTGGCGAGTGCCTCTCCCTCAACATCTTCTGATATGATCATCAAGGGCTTGCCCATCTTTGCGGTCTGTTCCAGGATAGGAAGCAGGTCTTTCATTGAGGATATCTTCTTTTCATTGATGAGTATAAAGACGTCTTCGAGGTTGCACTCCATCCTCTCAGGGTCAGTTACGAAATATGGGGAAGAGTAACCCCGGTCAAACTGCATTCCCTCTACAACATCAAGGGATGTTTCCATGCTCTTTGCCTCTTCAACGGTGATAACGCCGTCTTTTCCAACCTTGTCCATTGCATCAGCTATCAGTTCGCCTATCTTTGGATCATTGTTTGCGGAGATAGTCCCTACCTGAGCGATCTCTTTTTTGTCCTGCACTGTCTTGCTGATCTTTTTGAGTTCCTCTACGATCTTCTCTACGCCTTTTTCAATGCCTCTCTTTATGTCCATTGGATTGGAGCCGGCAACAACGTGCTTTATCCCGCCGCTGTAGATCGCATGCGCCAAAACAGTGGCTGTTGTTGTCCCGTCGCCTGCAACATCAGAGGTCTTGCTTGCTACTTCTCTTACGAGCTGTGCACCCATATTTTCAAAAGGGTCTTTCAGCTCGATTTCCTTTGCAACAGTGACGCCGTCTTTTGTTATGGTCGGAGCGCCGTATTTTTTGTCAATGATGACATTTTTACCCTTTGGTCCGAGTGTTGCCGAGACCGCGTTTGTGAGCAGCGTAATACCCTTCAGTATTGAGCTTCTTGCTGCTTCATCAAAAAGAAGCTGCTTTGCCATTTTTAATTCCTCCTTGAAAAATGTTAGATAAGTTTAGTTTAGGTTAGTCCTGGACAATTCCGAGAATGTCTTCTTCCTTGATAATCAGATATTCATTGTTGTCAATGTTTATCTTGGAACCTGAGTATTTGTCGAAAAGTATAACGTCTCCGACTTTAATCTCCTTTACTTCCGACCCTACAGCCTCAATAACACCTTTTTGAGGTTTTTCTTTGGCAGACTCAGGGATGTAGATACCGCCCGCTGTTTTTTCTGCCTCCTCAGAGTATTTTACAAATACCCTGTCTTTCAGTGGTTTGAATTTCATAAGTAGTTCTCCTTTCTTTCTTATCTGAGTTTTGGGTTGTTAGCACTCACATGCGTTGAGTGCTAATATACTAAGAAATGATGTATTTAGGCAAGGTCTTTTTGAAGGTAGAAAAAACTGATTAATTGCTGTTTTCTGCTGTTTCCATTAAATAGCTCTGTTTTTTTTAAAAAATCTAACTTAATTCTTTTTTCTTTTTGGCGATGAATTCTTCTATGGTTTCCCTGTAGTAGTTGCCTCCATCCCTTATTGCCTGCGAGATCCTGTTTTCATATAACTTCTGTCCTTCTTTCAGTTCAGCTGCAAATACCGCATAGAAGTTCCCGTTTTTTATTGCTTCCATTACCTTCGCAGAATTGTAAAGATAAATATCAGCTATGATTGTTCTGGAAAGCCTCCGTGCCTTCTCAATGGCCTCATTAGTTGCTTCAGAAGGCCCTGTTTCGGCCGATGCAGCCTGCTGACCGACCTCCGCCCTGACCTCTGGTTTAACGCCGGGAACTCCAGCCTTGATCTCCGGAGTCTCTGGCTCTGGAACAGGGGTTTTCAGTTCTGCCTGTGGTTTTTCCGCGGCTTCTTCAGGCATGGCTACCAGCTTGTTGATTTTTTCGATAAGCATAGCTGGGATATCATGGGCCTCTATATAATCATCTGCGCCGTAAAGCGAAACAGGCTCTCTTCTGTACTTTGTCTTATCAAATGTCGAGGGGATGAGAATGAACTTCATATCTTTCATTTCAGCCCTTGACTTGAGTCTTTTGCAGATCTCAAAGCCGTAAATTTTAGGGAGCGAGACCTCGACTACAGCAAGGAACGGGAGTTCTCTGAGCGCTTTGACCATGGCGTCGATACCTTCAACTGAAGTAATGACTTTATAACCCTGGTCCTGAAGTAAGTTGCGGGCGCTCTCCAGCACTTCAGTATTGGAGTGGGCCAGGAGTACTTTGGTGCTGTCAAGGGCCTTTTTTATATGCTCAGCCGGCTTTATATGCTCAGCCGGTTTTTTTACAACCAGTACAGTGCTGCATTTCGGGCATTTGAACCTTGACCCTGCTAAAGTGAGTTTTGCATCATCCACTTTCAGCTTTACCTTGCATTTAGGACATATTACTACCACTTGCTGGACCTCCTTGGTTGCCAGAGTTTAATCGTGGAAAGGCCGGCAACGAACCCGCCTACATGGGCAAAAAACGCAATGCCGCCCTGAGCAGCATTTCCCTGTGAGATTAAGCCGCTCACGACCTGTATAATAGCCCAAAATCCAATAACTATCAAGGCTGGGACCTTGATGACCGTGATATAAAAACCTAATAATACAAGCGTGTGTACCTTTGCCATAGGAAAAAGCAGGATGTAGGCCCCCAGCATACCGGCTATTGCACCGCTCGCCCCGATCATCGGGACATTGGAGCCCGGGCTGAGCAGTGCGTGCGAGAATGCGGCCACGACCCCGCAGAAGAGATAGAAAAAAATAAATCTCACATGCCCGAGCCTTTCCTCTATATTATTGCCGAATATCCAGAAATAAAGCATATTCCAGCCCAGATGAAACAGGCCCCCATGCATGAACATGGAGGTGAATATAGTCAGGACAGGGGGTATCGGCTGGTTTGATTCGAAAGTCACAAGGTTATGCGGTATTGCGCCGTAGCTGTAAACTATGATTTTACTGTCCTCTCCGGACATCAGTTGCATGATGAAAACCAGTATGTTCAGACTGATGATTGAGATAGTGCTGAAAGGGATTATACTTACAGGATTGTCATCTTTGTAGGGTATCATCAGTAACCGCCTTTAAACGGATATCGAGCGTATTCCCTGTCCCAATGCATCGGGACTGCACGGTTAAGTGAGCGAATATAAAAATAACGGTTCATTGCATTGAGATTCCCCCACAGTTTGCCGCGGGGAGTCTTCAAAATCATGGTAAGCATATTTCATTTTACACAAATTAATTATTTTAAAGGTCTCCTAAATAGAATGCACACTATTAAGAAAATCTCCCCTCACCCCTCTTTGCCAAAGAGGGGGGCTTTATTCCTCCCTTTGGAATAAGGGAGGACAGGAGGGATTTTACAAATAAGGGTCCTCATTATTATGAGGCTGTTAATATATCCTGTAGCGACGCGCCAAGATAGTCCCTGAGGAAAGAAAGCACCGGAGATGAGTTTATGGGGACCCCGTCGAGGTCTTTTTTTATCTCGCGTGTGTCCAGAGAGAACGTAGCGCCGTCTTTGCTGTAGGTAAACAGAAAATCTGTCTGAGGATTACCAGCAATAAGTACGACAAGGGTTTCAGCGATGTTGCCAAGGGGTTTCATATCTATATGGCTTTTTTTAAAAGTCGCTGTCACTACTGTGCCGGAGCTGCTCCCGGGCCTTACGGAAATATCGCCGCCTGTTTCCCTTGCGGCCTGTGCAAGCAGTGGAAGCCCCAGTCCGACCTTCCTTGTCGTCCGCGTTGTACAGAAAGGATCGAGCACTCTTGATCTCATAGCTTCGGGGATGCCTCTGCCGTTGTCTTCGATCTCAACAGAGAAGAGGTCTTTGACCGTATCTTCGGATATCGAGATTGTGATCAGTGTAGCCTCTGCCCCGATGGAGTTTTCAGCTATGTCGAGTATATGCAGGGAGATGTCTTCCATGCTAATCCCCTAAGAGGTCCTGCATCTCAGCAGGCGATACAATCTTAATGTTTTCGATATTTTTCAGTTTCCTGTAAATGAGCGTCTCCTGAAACAATATATTCCGCCTTAAGCGCTAAGGCGCAGGCAATGAATTTGTTGTCGGCAGGGTCTTCTTTTATCCACATCTGCTCCCTGGGATTATTTACAAACAGGAGATTGAAATTTTTCTCAAAAGCAGACATCAACCTGTATAAAAGAGATTGATCTTCAAACTCAAACCTGTTTAAGCACATCAAAATATTCTTTCAGGACAGGCTTTGACACACAGAGCGTTAATCTGCCGGAGAACCAATATTCAATGACCTTGAGAGGAATGCCTCCAAAAAACGAGGAAACAAATACATTTGTATCTATTACCGCCCTCATTTCCCTGAGCGGACTTTTCTGATGGTCTTTTCCACATCCGATACTTTATAGCCCTTTGTTTTCAGGGAACTGCCGATATCGTCCCAGAGGCCTTTCATGGCATTTTCAATATTGTGCTCTTCCACATAGTCTTTAATAAGTTCGCGGATTTTTTCGTTGACGGATTTATGCTCAAACCTGCTCAACCTCTGCAACTTGTCCTTTATGTCCTTGTCAACTCTTACCAATATCTGTGAAGTCATCATACACCTCCGTTGATAGCATATATATCCATGCTATCACATCCTGCAGTATATTTAAAATATCACCTTTCTGCCTTCAGTCCCCTTGAGTGCGAGCCTCATCTCTTCGAACGTCGAGTGCTCCATTACAAACCATGTGGTGCTTCTGCCTATGTCCTCAAGACTGTGAGCATCGGATGAGGTGAGCCATGGGATATGGTTGTAAGGCGCGAACATCTCCTGCGCCTTTGCTCTGCTGGTTTTATATGAGATCTCCAGCGCGTCAAATTCTATGCCCTCAGGTATAAAGCCAAGCTGACCGATGATCCCAAAGCCCTCCCTGTCAATATGGCTAGCTACTGCAAGACCGTTAAAAGTGTGTATTAACTCCACTATCCTGTTGACGGAAAGCTCCGTGGCGCCTATCAGAAGTCTTTTGTTAAACCCGAGCACCTCTTCATTTTCATTGACCACCACCTGCATTCCGAAGGCCTCTTCATTGTTTTCACCCGGGAGATTTGCATATACGATAGCCTGCATTTTGGAGGCGTCTGCCATATTTTCAAAGAGACCAAGGACATGGACTTCTTCTGAGGAATTTATCTCGATGCCGGCAATGACCCTGATACCTTTTTTTTTTGCGATGTTTGCCGTCACCTCAACGTGCTCCACCGTGTTGTGGTCACACACAGCCATAATGTTTATGCCCAGGGCAGCGGCCCTTTCGACTATCCTGGCCGGTGTCATGGAAAGTTCGGCGCAGGGGGACAGGCAGGTATGGATATGAAGGTCTGCCCTGAATTCTACCGGCATCTCAAGCCGAGGCTGTATAGCATGCCGACAAGATCAAAAGCAGACAGCGGCGTTGTCATGAGGGGGATGTTCTCTGCAATGGCCTTTTTCAGCGTGTCTTCAGCCGGCACCCTGCTGTTGACAAGAATGATACCAGAGAGATTTTTCAGGGAAGCCACGGCTATTATATTCAGATGTACCTGGACGGTTATCCATAGAAAACCCTCCCTTGCATTGCCCATAACATCCGACATCATATCACTGACGTAAGCCCCGTTTACCTCTCTATTGAGGTCTGCTGAGGGGGTTTCGACTTTAAGGGAAAGACTGTCAATGATTTCCTGCAGTTTCATGGTCTGCTCCTTTAATCGCTTGGGGTCAGGTTTATGATAAATTCGACTGTTGTGCCTTCTCCGAGTATTGAGTTTACGGTGAGGGCATCGGCGTTTCTCTTGATATTGGGCAGGCCCATCCCCGAGCCAAAGCCCATCTCCCTTATATAATCAGGGGCAGTCGAGTAACCTTCTTTCATGGCCTGGTCGATGTCCGGGATGCCGGGTCCCATGTCCTGTATCCTGATTTTGATAATTTCAGGGGTCACTAAATAGTTCATCATCCCGGCTACCGCGTATATGATCGTGTTCATCTCTGCTTCAAAGGCAGCTATGGCAACCCTGCGGATGGTGGCAGCCGGAATGCCCATGCCTTCGAGGATGCCCTTGAGGCTGCTGGATGCTGCTCCTGCGTTCTTGAAATCCTTTCCTGTCAGGAAAAAAACACCTTCAGTGGATGTCATTTCTAGAACTCCAGGTCCGAACAACTGCGAAGTCCTTTTTCAAAGAGGAGTCCGCAGGTATCGAACATCGAAAAATCTGTTACGAGCAGTGGGATCTTTTTTTCATCTGCAAGGGATATAGTCCGTATGTCAGGCCTTTTGTTTTGGATGAAGACGATCGCCTTGATAGCGGCAACCTCGGCGGTACGTATGACCTGCGTATTTGTCAGGCCGGTGATCAGCAGCGAGTTGCTGACCGAAAAGGCAAGCACATCGCTCATGAGATCGGCACAGTAGGCCCTTGCGATTTCCATGCCCATGTCTTCCTCTCTTGCGAGGACTACAGCATTAAGCAGGGCCCTGATGTCCCTTAACTGCATAATGGAGGGCAGTGTATTCACTTGCCGGCTAGCCTTTTGCGGGCTCTATCTTTACTGCATCGGGACCTGCCACGCCGGTTTCCGGATAATAAGTCAGGGCATTGACACGACCGTGGGGAAAGTGGACCGAGGTAAAGACAGTGCCGCTTCTTACTGCATCAGATAACTTTGCTTTCAGATAGACAGTGCCCCGCCTTGATGATACCTTTACATGGCTGTTGTCGGCTATGCCGAATTTTTTTGCGTCTTCTTCGCTTATTTCCAGGAAAGGTTCAGAAACAACCAGATTGAGCGCCTTTGACCGCGTCGACATACTTCCTGAATGCTGGAGCACATCCCGGGTCACCAGGGACAAAGGATACTCAGAGTCAACAGCTTCACCCGGAGCATAAGAGACAGGCGTAAAGTTTCTCCTGTCAGATGCGGTCTGTTCCTCTCTGACTGAAAATTTAATCTCCTCAGAGATACCTTCGATATTCCTGGTGGAGATGTCCGTTCCCATGGACAGCGAGAGGTTTCTGAGTATCTGCCAGTCGGGAAGGGCCTGCCCGGGGGCATCGACTACCCTCTGCAGTTTCTGTGTTACGCCCTCTGCATTGATGAATGTGCCGTCTTTTTCAGCCCAGCTTGAAGCAGGCAATACTACATGTGCAAGTTTGGCTGTTTCAGTCATGGCTATGTCCTGGACAACAAGGAGTTCGAGGGATTTCAAAGACCGCATTATCTTTGAGTTGAAAGGAAAGGTCGATAAAGGGTCTTCCCCCATAATAAAAAGCGCATGGACTGTGCCGGCGTCATAGAGCATATCGAAGATGTTTTTGCCGGTTGGAGTTCCTGCATCAGGTCTTGCGCCCATTTTGTAAAGGCCGAAGGTGTTTGCATATTCAGCGGGTATCTGAAGTGCATCGGCTTCTTCGCCCAGAAGTATAATCAGGTTAGATGCTGCATAGACGAGGTCGGTGCCTTTAGTATTTTCGTTGAGGCTGACAGTGAAGGAAAGCATCCGGCTCTTTGCCTTTGCGAGGGCTTCGGCTGTTTCAACGAGATGTTCCACAGGGATTCCTGTAATGGCAGAGACCTGCTCGGGTTTATACTCCTCAAGGTTTTTTTCGAGGGCGGAAAATCCCGGGGTCTTCGATACAATCTCCCTGTTGAAGAGTCCCTTGTCCATGATGATCTTCATCAGGCCGTTTATGAGCGCTACAGATGTCCCCTGCTTCATTTTAAGATGGGCTGAACTGTGTCTTGTGAGCTTTGTGTCCTTTGAATCAGCCACTATGAGCCTTGAGCCCTCCCTCTTTGCCTGCATTATGTTCAGGCCGAATACCGGGTGTGTAATGCTGATATCTGATTCAATGACAAAAATTACATCCTTGCCCAGCGGAGATTTCAGATGAATGGGATGTGCCTTTATACCAAAAGCAGTATCAAGTGCCTTCTGGACCTTTGAATAACCGAAGGCAGCAGATGAATCTATATTGCGTGAGCCCGCGACATTGACCATGAACTTGCGCAACATATAATTGTCTTCATTGGTGCACCTGTGAGATCCTATGGCGCCCACGGATTCCTTGCCGTAAGAATTTATTATGTATTTCAAACTCTCGCTTATATGATTCAGCGCCTCGTCCCAGGTCGCCGGGACCAGTTCCCCGTCTTTTCTTATGAGGGGTGTCTTGAGACGGTTTTCGCTATAGATATAATCAAACCCGAACCGTCCCCTGCCGCATAGGTTGCCGTCGCTTCTGCCGCTGTCTTCCTTTGCCCTTGACCTGAGCAGCTTCCCTTCACGCATCCCCAGCGTCAGGGTGCATCCGCATCCGCAGAAGGGACATATCGTGTCTTTTTCCTCAAGGAACCATGCGCGCGCCTGGAACTTGAAAGGCTTGCTCAGCAGGGCGCCAGTCGGACAGATATCGATGCACTGTCCGCAGTAATCGCATTCGAGGATCTCGCCGAAGGCCGGCTGCACAACAGTCGGGAACCCTCTTCCTATCAGTCCCAGGGCGCCGCGGCCCTGGTGCTCAGCGCAGATCCTGACGCATTTGCCGCATAGTATGCATCTGTTTGCCGTGAGTTCTACCAAAGGACCTCTCACATCAGGCGGGGCCGCCTTTCTGTGGCGGATGAAACGGCCTTCCGGCTTTCCGTACTCGTAAGCCAGGTCCTGCAGATCGCATTCACCTGCCTTGTCACAAATCGGACAGTCAAGGGGATGATGCACCAGAAGCAGTTCCAGGACAGTCTGCCTGGCCTTCCTCAGCTTGGGGGTCTCAGTCTTGACGATCATGTTAGGCGCAACAGGTGTCGAACAGGCAGCAAAGAGCCTTGGCTGGCCCTCAAGCTCAACAACACAGAGCCTGCAGCCTCCGTAAGGCCTGAGCCTTTTATCGAAACAAAGGTTGGGTATCTTTATGCCGTTTTGCTGGGCGGCCTTCAGTATGGTGGTGCCATCTTCAACAGATATTTTCTTGTCATTTATGGTAAGTTCGGTCATTTATGCATTCCCCCCTTCCTTTTTAGCTGCGGCAGCTGCGAGAAACTCTGTTGGATCGCCTTCAAAGCCGGCCGGCAGAATATTTATGGACTTGAATTTGCACGTATCATAGCAGGTCCTGCAATGGACGCAGAGTTCCTGGATGATCTTGTGAGGCACCTTCTTTTCGCCGACGATCGCCTTTGCAGGGCACGCCCTCAGGCAGGCGCCGCAGGCCTTGCAGAGTTTTTCGTCTATCCAGAAGCTGGAGAGGTCCCTGCATACCCCTGCCTTGCACCATTTGTCTATTATGTGGGACTCATATTCATCCCTGAAGTATTTTATTGTTGTAAGTACAGGATTGGGGGCTGTCTGACCGAGTCCGCAAAGAGATGCTGCAATAATGTCCCTGCCAAGGTCCTGCAGGGTCTCTATATCTTCAACTTTTCCCTTTCCCTCTGTAATGTCAGTAAGCATGTCAAGCAGGATCTTTGTTCCTACCCTGCAAGGCGTGCACTTGCCGCAGGATTCGTCAGCAGTAAAATCAAGGAAAAATTTGGCTGTGCCGACCATGCAGGTATTGTCATCCATGACAACCATACCTCCTGAGCCCACAATTGCGCCGGTTGCGACAATATCTTCGTATGTTACAGGTATATCGAGGAGGCTCTCAGGTATGCATCCTCCTGAAGGACCCCCGAGCTGTACTGCCTTGAATTTTCTTCCCTTCTTGGGTCCGCCGCCGATATCATAGATGATCCTTCGAGCGGTATGCCCATCGGCACCTCGACGAGTCCGACATTGTTGATTGCACCAGTGAGGGCGAAGACCTTTGTGCCGGAGCTCTTTTCAGTCCCGAGGCTTCTGTACCACTCAGCGCCGTTCATTATAATCGGAGCTATCTGGGCCAGTGTCTCTACATTGTTTAAGACAGAAGGCTTGTCCCATAGACCGGATTGGGGTTCATGGGTCGGCCACCAGCACGTAGCGCAGCTTGCGGTCATAGCCGCACAGCACGACAAAGTGCCCGGCGGGCTCGCCCCGGATGTCGTCGGCCTCGTCGGGTCCGAACTCGCGAGGAATGCGGTACAGGTAGGTGGCGCTGAGCCCCGTCAGAATGGGGATGCCGCGCTTGAGGTACTGGCGAATGAGGTCGGCGGTCAGGTCCTGGAAGCGCACCCGCCCACCCAGCGCCACGAACTCCAGGTACGCCTTGCACGAGGCGCGCAGCCTCGGGTCGGTCGCGGAGTCCTGCAGCCGTGCCAGCCGCTCCAACAGCGGCGGCGCCCCGTCCCCGAACCAGGTGGGGTCGAACACCTGCAGGTTGTAGGTGTACATGGTCGCGCGGTAGCCACGGCGCAAGGCGTGGTTGGCCAGCAATACCGCCAGCGTTCCGCCGGTGGCCAGCTTGGCGTTTCGGCGATGACCTGCTCCAGCGAAATCGACTCGCCGAAGTACTGATAGACCGCGTGTAGGCAGGTGGGGCCGCACGTGGTGTCGTCGGGCTGCGGCAAAATCTCGAGTTGGAGGCGGCGCTTCAAGGCATATGTCAGAACGAGAACGAGGCCTGCAAAACCGGTGCGACGTATTCTCTGGTATAGCCCTCACCGACGTTGGTGGCCTGCACGACCCCCTTCACCAGCAGATTGCGACTGGCGTGGAAGCCGATGCCTCCCTCGACGCGCTCGGTATTCTGGTCCCACGAGGTAGTCTGCCCGCCGGCCGTCTGGACATCGCCGAACATGAGCGTGTCGAAGCGGAGCGCCACGTACCACCCGGCCCGGAAGTCCCACTTCGCGTCGACGTAGTACGACAGGCTGCTGAGGGCATCGGCCCGCAGCGGTGTATCGTACTCGTTGAAAAACACTTCGCCATTGACCTCGACGTGCCCGACCGACACCTCTGCACTGCCGATCCACAGGCGCTGGTCGTAGTCGTTGACGGACGCGCCCGCGGGCAGATAGGACTGCACGTCGCGCGCCAGATACGCCCCCCGTGCGTAGGCTACAGATGCCTTCAACCCGGGGGTGAATTGGTAGCCCAGTTTGGCGTGCAGCGAAAGATCGTCGTTGTTGTCGGCGCTGTACACCGGCGCCGTGGGCGGACCCACGGTGACCCCCAGCGCGTATTCCACGTTGTGCTCGGTCCCCGAGGCGATACGTAGACGCTGTTCGAAGCACGCATGGGAGAAACCGCGTGAGCTGGACGACCACGCGACGCCGCGCGGATTGCCTTGTGTGTCGGTATAGTAGACGCCGCGCTGGCCGCGGCCGCGCTGGGCCAGCATCGCGTCCAGACTGCTGGGCAGCATGCGGTAGGGAAGGTCCATCTTCCAGTAGTACGCCAGCGGGACACCCACCAACGGATTGCGGTCGGAGTACGCACGCCGTGCCCACGTGCCATCGTGGGTCGGGATGCGCCCGCCCTCCAGATACAACTCGTGGGCCTCGAGGGGCTTGTGCAACAGATACGCGCCGTAGATGCGCACGGGGGTGCGGCTGTCGTCGCTCAGCAGCTGCACGTGAGCCTGCGTGCGCTCGGACTCCGCCCGGAAAAACAGCCGCGAGCGCAGGAAATCGAAGCCGGTGTCGTCGAAGTTAAACGTGTTCAACCAGCGCAGATCCTCGCGGCCGGCCACGGCCACATCCAGCAGACCGCGCACCTGCACCGTCGTCTCGGCAAGGCCCATGGTGGCCGCAGCATGCAGCGAGCAGCACGACGATCGCCACCTGGATACCCGTGTTGGTCGCGGCGACACTTGCGGCCAGCTTCATGAGGGGATCCCTTCGTGGGTCGTCACCAGTTGGGGCTGTGGCATGGGCGACGGGTCGGGCACGTCCGCCCTGCGCAGGACGATGGTGAACTCGCTGCCGCGTCCCAGGCCGCTGTTGACCCGGATCTGCCCACCGTGCCCGTTGACGATGGCCTTGCACAGCGCCAGGCCCAGCCCCAGCCCTTGCGAGCCAAACTGGTCCTTGGTCGAGGAGTGACGCATGATATCGCCAACCTCGTAAACCTTCTCGAAGATCCAGTCAAGCTCGCCCGCGGGAATGCCGATGCCGGTGTCCTTCACGCTCCACAGCAACAGCTCCGCTTCGTCCCGCAGCCCTACGGTGATGGTCCCGTGCTCGGGGGTGAAGCGCAGGGCGTTGTCCAGCAGGTGGCAAAACGCCTGCTCCATCCGCATGCGATCCACCAGCGCCACGCCCGGGCGGGTCGCGAAGGCGGTCTCGACGCCGAGGTTGCGGTCGCGGATCTTCCGCGCCCGCTCGCGCAGCGCGACCTCGGCGATCTCGCGCAGGTCGGTGGGGTGCAGGTCGAACTCGCAGATGCCCTGATCGAGCGCCGACATGTCCCAGCATGTTCTGCACGAGCCGGCTGAGATCGGTCAAATGGTCCTGGATGACGGCCGAGGTCTCCTTGACGTCGTCGGGCAAGTCCCCCATGGCCCCGCTGGCGATCAGCTGATTGAAGCCGGAGATGATGGTGAGCGGGTCTTCAGCTCGTGCCCCGCCAGCGCCAGGAAATTGCTCTTCACCTTGTCGAGGTTCTGCAGGTGCTCGACATAGCTCTGCAGCGAGCTGCGCATTTCCACGAAGCGCTGCCCGAGGAACGCCACCTCGTCCCCACCCCGCAGCTCGACCGGCTCGTCGTAGTTGCCGCGCTGTGCCTCGCCGGCCGCGCGCACGATGCTGGACAGGGGCTTGGTGATACTGGCCGCCAGCACCCAGGACGCCGCCAGGGTGGCCAGCAGCGCGGCCACGCCGACGGCCGCCATCTTCTTCTCGAGGGTGACCACGGGGGCCATCTCCGCGGCCAGCTCCCGCCCCAGGAACGCATCCAGCCCGTCGGTGGGGTCCATGCCGTCCACTTGCACGTGCACGGTCAGGTACGAAACGTCCCCCAGGCGCAGGGCGAACGCCCCACTGCGCGCGGCGCGTTCGTCGGCGGGCTGCAGCGTCGCTTCCGGCGCCGCCCGCCACACTCGCTCGTCC
>CAWDEY010000007.1:0-23713 GCA_963801505.1 uncultured Nitrospira sp. | reverse complement strand
TTGTTTTGCTCATTTTGGACTGGTATCCGCTCAAAAGGATTGAGTCAGCGAAATTGTTCAGAACTGTACTTGTGGAAAAAATCCCGTTTCTTGTATTGAGTTTTGCTTCATCCATCCTTGCTATTCTTGCACAGCGGTCGGCGGGGGCTATATCAAATTTGAAAGAAATACAATTATCTTCACGTGTGCTTGTAGCTGCAAAAAGTCTTATCACCTATCTTTGGAAAATGAGTTTCCCTATGGAATTACTTCCTCTTTATCCATATCCCGACTATGCATCATTTTTCTCCTCAGAGTATCTTTTGCCTACAGCGCTTATTGTCGGTATTACGGCAATATGTCTGAAAATCGCCAAAAGACAAAGATTATGGTTGTCAACTTGGGGTTATTATACTATTACTTTGATCCCAGTGCTTGGCATAGTGCAAGTGGGCAGACAATCCATGGCGGACAGATACACTTATCTGCCAAGCCTTGGCCCATTTCTTATCATAGGATTAGCTGTGGCTTGGATTTTGATAAAATCTACAAAATGGAGGTCGATCATCAGGCCTCTCACTGCTGTTATTGCGGTGTTTGTATTTATTTCTTTGTCTTATCTTTCCTTTGAACAAATAGGCATATGGGAAAACACTTATAACCTGTGGACTTACGTTATTAAAAAAGAACCAACAGCGTGTCCTATTGCCTATGTTAATAGAGCAAAATATTTTCGCAAAATCCGGCAGTACGATAAAGCCATTGCAGACTTAGATGTGGCGCTTTTCTTGGATCCATCCGATTTTGCCTCTTATGTCTGGCGCAAGATTACAGTCTTGCAGAAAACATGTAATTTGGGAAATGAAGATAGTTGTAATGCCTTGAAAGCCTTTGGGGCGACGGATCTTCTCCATCTGGAATAGAAGGCTGCTTTCTCCTTTTGTCGTAGTTTTCGTCAATATTGAAATCTTTCTTTTAAGCCATCAAAAAGATTGTCGCCACTGCGGGTCGCCGAGGAGACCGGACCGGAATGACGGATAAACAGTAAAATCGACGACTTTATGCGCAGAATCTAAATAGATCATATGCCTAGTGGTAGCTATAGTTTTTTTGACGCAGAAATACATAATATTTTAAGATATAAAACAGTTGATTCCACAGGTTAACCCAGGTTAAATCTTTGCTGGCTGTTTACTGAATTATTTTTGACGAGACTATCTTGCAGATAAAGAGAAAATAATTTTTCGGGGAGAAGATTTCATGAACATTACTGTGAAAAATGAAAAACTGGACACGTGGATAAAAGAAATTACAGATATGTGCCAGCCTGACAGTATCTATTGGTGCAACGGGACCAGGGAAGAATATGACCTGATGATGGCAAAGATGATTGCATCCGGCAGCGCCACGGTCCTGAAGAAACGCCCCGACAGTTTTCTTTTCAGATCTGATCCCAGTGATGTAGCCCGTGTTGAGGACCGCACTTTTATCAGCACATCTCTAAAGGAT
Organism: uncultured Nitrospira sp.; assembly: GCA_963801505.1. GTDB lineage: Bacteria > Nitrospirota > Thermodesulfovibrionia > Thermodesulfovibrionales > UBA6898 > JAOUFP01. Next base: position 22,225 of record CAWDEY010000007.1, on the reverse strand, counting down.
GATGCAGGGCCTACAAATAACTGGATGGCCCCTGATGAACTCAAAAAGACGATGAGGGGTCTTTATAAAGGTTGTATGAAAGGCCGCACGATGTATGTGATCCCTTTTTCGATGGGACCAGTAGGCTCTCCTATTTCTAAGATAGGCATTGAAGTGACGGACAGTCCCTACGTGGTATGCAACATGCATCTTATGACCCGTGTGAGTTCCCGGATTCTGGAGATGCTTTCCGCGGGTGAAGAATTTGTTCCCTGTCTTCATTCTGTTGGCGCCCCGCTTGCTGAAGGCCAGAAGGATGTTCAATGGCCGTGCGCTCCGATAGAAAGCAAATACATCAGCCATTTCCCTGAAGAGAACCTGATATGGTCTTATGGTTCAGGATACGGCGGGAATGCCTTGCTGGGAAAGAAATGTCTGGCCCTGCGTATAGCTTCTGCCATGGCAAGGCGCGAAGGCTGGATGGCCGAACATATGCTCATTCTGCGTCTGACCAATCCCGAAGGGAAACAATACCACATCGCTGCGGCCTTTCCCTCGGCCTGCGGAAAAACCAATCTCTCGATGATGCGGCCTACCATTGCAGGCTGGAAATGTGAATGCATAGGCGACGACATAGCCTGGATGAAGATCGGGCCTGACGGCCGTCTTTATGCTATCAATCCAGAAAATGGTTTCTTCGGCGTGGCACCTGGGACATCATATGATACGAATCCTGTGGCGATGGATACAGTGAAAGAAAACGTTATTTTTACCAACTGTGCCCTGACTGACGATGGAGATGTCTGGTGGGAAGGTATGACTGACGAAGTCCCCTCTCATCTCATTGACTGGAAGGGCCGCGACTGGACCCCTGAGAGCAAGGCGGATGCCGCCCATCCTAATGCGAGGTTTACCGCCCTTGCGTCTCAGTGCCCTGCCATCTGCAAAGACTGGGAAAACCCTGCCGGCGTTCCTATCGATATCTTTATATTCGGCGGCCGCCGCAGCAGTGTTGTGCCGCTGGTTTACGAGGCCCATAACTGGGACCACGGTGTTTTTCTCGGCGCAACCGCAGCCTCAGAGACCACCTCCGCCAATATCGGAGCTGTGGGCAATCTGCGGCGGGACCCCTTTGCCATGACACCCTTTTGCGGCTACAACATGGGAGACTATTTCCGGCATTGGCTGGATATGGGCGACAGGCTTGGCAGCAAGGCCCCGAGAATATTTTATGTCAACTGGTTCCGGAAAAGTCCTGAAGGCATGTTTCTATGGCCTGGTTTCAGTGACAACAGCCGGGTCCTAAAGTGGATGTGTGAACGGATTGAAGGCAGGCTTGGGGCCCGAAAAACTCCGATAGGTTTGATGCCCAATGAAGGCGATCTGGACCTTGCAGGGCTGGATATTTCGACAGAAAACATGAAAGAGCTGATGCGGGTTGACCCTGCGGCCTGGTCGGCTGAAGTGCCTGACATCGAGAGGCATTTCGCAAAATTCGGGGACCGTTTGCCGGAAAGACTGATGAGACAGCTTCAGGAATTAAGATCCCGCCTGGGATAAATGGATAGCGAGCGTATTCCCTGCCGCCCGAGTCGGGTCTTCTCGACGCAGGGTCGATCCGACTTGCTGCAGAGTCAAGTGAGCGAATATAAAAATAAAATTCATTGCATTGAGATTACCCGCAGCTTGCTGCGGGGAGTCTTCAACCCGCTTTGTGTTATTAAGGGGACCATGCTGAACACTATCAGAAAGTGTAACTGCAGATCCGCTTTGCGTTTAGATTGTTAATCCTAAAAAAGCATTTACCACAGAGAGCACGGAGAAAACATTTTAATATTTAAACAAAATAAAGATCACAGAGTAATCACCCAAAAGGTGCACAGGGGAGTCTCCGTATTGTCTTGTTATAGCGTAAGTTCTCTGTGTCCTCTGTGGTTTAACTGTCGTTTGTAAGTTAATGGAAAAATTAACTTCGAAAAGATCATTAGTCAATGTTTTACGTGTAGTGTATTCCCACACCAAAACCAGTGATGGGGGAGATCTCTATCTGACCCGGTTTGCTGAACCTTATCGCGAACATTTTGAGATCAGGAACTGGTATGAGCGGGACTGGTTTAGCGAACACGGGATCAGGTTGCTAGGCACAAGCTCTGTCTACAGAGTCCCTACCAGGGAGGTAAACGGACAGAGCCTTGATCTGGTGGTCAAAAATTGCAGAGTGGGAGAGGATGTCCCGATAGAGACTCATACGCTGCAGGAGTTTTGTGACGCTGAATTCAACAGCCCGTGGGAAGAATTCTCTCTGGTTATGGAAATGAGGGAAGGTACGTATGGGCCCAGGGAGCTAAAAGTTAAAACACAGCGTCCTCTGGCCATATATGTTCCGCCCGACAGGATGCAGCCATGGCAAAGTGGCAGGTCACGCTCGAAAATCAACCGGATACATGCAAAACATCCTGGCATTGATCTGGATATACTAAAGCAATACAAGCTGATTTACGAGTGGATCAAGGGGAAAAACCTTCCTGAAGTCTTCGAGCACATAGACATCAATGATGAAGAAATCGTACGCCATCTTAAAAGTATTAATTACATAGTCCTTGCCGACCTTGACAGAAAAGGATATCTGGTGGCTGACATGAAACCTGAGCATATTATATTCAGCGAGGCTGACTCCATGCGCATTGAAGAACTCGGCCGTCCGGCTGATAACAGTGATGCTTATAAAAGACAGGTGGACCTCTTGTACCAACTGATTAAAGAGGGCAGCTATTCGGTGATAGATTATGAACTTCTTTTGCGGACTACACGACACGAGGAAGAGGTCAAAAAGTCGAGAAGACATCACTATCTGGATGATCAGCGGGACCGTTTCAAGCCAACTTCCCTGCCAGCCCACCTGAAGGAAACAGAGATCTTGGGAGTGCCCTATATTTATGGTAACGCGGAAAGCACCGGTGGTCATCTGTGGGTAGTCGGTAGAAACGCCCGTCTGTTCGATTATTTTCTTCCTGAAAGATGGAGAAAGACCCCGTCCCTGAAATTGTCCGACAAAAAGGAAGTGTTTTATACAATTACAAAGGACAATATTCACCTGGTCTGGGAAACGTCCCGTGTCGGAGAGCTGCCTGGCGAGGAAGATGGTGGAAGCGATGATCCCAGGATCCGGCAGTATGGCATAAAAAGTCCGTTTGAGGAATTTGCTATAGCTCAGAAGTTGAAAGAACTCGGGATACCTACTGTCTACGTAAGGGCCATATACATGACCGGCACTACAAAGATAGAGCCCTCAGTCGATTTCAGGAAATACGATTCACATAAGGACATTCTGGATCCGGAGGGCAACCCGGTTTTGCGGGAAAACCACAACTATATTACCATCCGGGGTTATTATAATGGCCCTGATTATTCGGTTGCCGAGCAGGGGCCGCTTTATATGCCCGTCGACCTTTCGAGGGCCGTTTATCAGGGCAATATTGATGAATCGACATGCCAGATGCTTTTACATAAGGTTATGGAGAATCTGAAGAATGCTGGCTATGACGGGTCTTTATTAAAGGCAAACGACCTTCTGCTGGCCATTGACAGCAACGGGAAGATTATGAATAATAGTTACGGCGAACCACAGGTCATCATATGTAATTTCGAACTTATATGGAAGATTTCAGGTGCCGGCCCATGAATCAGTGCACGTATCAAAGAGATTTTTCATGAAGATGTTAAGAGTCTCATAAAGGGATTTCATTATTCAGAAAATCTCCCCTCACCCCTCTTTACCAAAGAGGGGAATTATTCCTCCCTTTGGTAAAGGGAGGTCAGGAGGGATTTTACAAATCAATGTTGCAATTATTTTTAGACTGTTATAAGCACAAGAGAAATTTCACATACAAAATTCGACCGGATTCAGAAATCCCGAAGAAAGGTTTAAATAAAGGCGAATTGCATTGGATGCTACAACAGTAGATGTTATAAGAAAAATTCTCATTTCAGCGCTTCCCATTCTGATAGCTATCACTTTCCATGAGGTTTCTCATGGTTATGTCGCATACAAACTTGGCGATCCGACAGCAAAAATGCTCGGCAGGCTTACGCTTAATCCGATTGCGCATATAGATATATTCGGGACAATCCTGCTGCCACTGATGCTCATAATTGCAACAAACGGGCAGTTTGTATTTGGCTACGCAAAGCCTGTCCCGATAAACCCGATGAATTTCAAAAACCCCAGGCAGGGCATGGCCCTTTCTGCTGCAGCGGGTCCTGTGACAAATATAGTCCTGGCTTTATTAAGCATACTGATACTGAAGTTCGTAATAATCCCTTTGGCAGCGGTATTGCCTGCTTCAGTTACAGAGACTGTCCTAAGCCCTCTTGCGATGATCTTTAAGTCCAGCGTTATTGTGAATGTCGTGCTCGCATCCTTTAACATGATCCCGATTCCTCCGCTTGACGGCGGAAGGGTGCTCACAGGTCTGTTGCCTTCAAGGCAGGCTATGTCATTCAGCAAAATAGAGCCATTTGGTTTTATAATTGTTATTATTCTGATATACACCGGCATCGCCGGTAAAATAATTATGCCTTTTATCAATTTATTCCTGAATATCTTTCAGGTATATCTGTATTAGAGGGGTGCAATGACAAAAGACAGGGTATTGAGCGGAATGCAGTCAAGCGGCAAGGTCCATCTCGGCAATCTGGTCGGAGCTATCCAAAACTGGGTCAAGCTGCAGGACACATATGACTGTTATTATTTTGTTGCTGACTGGCATGCCCTTACAACAGGATATGCAAACCCGGCAGCGCTGCATGATTCTGTAAATGACCTTCTGATAAACTTTCTTGCAGCAGGTCTTGACCCCGATAAATGCACCATATTCCTCCAGTCAAAAATTCTGGAACATGCGGAACTTCATCTGCTGCTTTCGATGATAACACCGCTGGGATGGCTTGAAAGGGTGCCGACCTATAAAGAGAAACAGCAGCAATTAAAAGACAGGGACCTTGCAAATTACGGCTTTTTAGGATATCCGCTCCTTATGACAGCAGATATAATAATCTATCAGGCGAAGTATGTGCCTGTGGGAGTAGATCAGGTACCGCACCTTGAAATTTCGCGGGAAATAGCCAGGAAGTTCAACAACCTCTACACAGAAGTATTTCCTGAGCCTGACGCGCTTTTAACAGAGTTTCCGAAGGTGCCTGGTGTTGACGGACGGAAGATGTCAAAGAGCTACAATAACGCGATCTATCTTTCCGACACCGCAAAAGAAGTCGAGAGCAAGATAAAGACAATGACCACCGACCCTGCGAGGATCAGACGTACCGATACTGGGGACCCCGAGCTTTCACCGGTGTTTCAGCTCCATAAAGTATTCTCTTCAAAGGAAGAGCAGGATGAAGTTGCCGCAGGATGCAGGACAGCCGGGATGGGGTGCATTGACTGTAAAAAGATCCTTATACGGAATGTCTTCAATGTCCTTGAGCCTATCTGGGCAAAGAGGGAAGAACTGCTCGGCAATCCTGATCAATTGTATGCTATTGTTGAAAAGGGAAATGAGAAGGCGAGAAAAGTGGCTCAGGAAACCATGGTGATTGTCCGCAAGGCAATGGGATTGTATTAACTTACTATCTTGCATGATCGCAAGCAGGAAGTGCAGAAAAAGGATCCCTAAGCATTATTTGGGCAAACCACCCCTTACCCCTCCTTGACCAAGGAGGGGAATTAATGCAAAAAGCTCCCCACCTATTTTAGGAGGGGTGTCCGAAGGACGGGGTGGTAATTGGTAATCAGCCGAGGCGCGGGCGATTATAAACTCTTCAGACTTTCCAATCCATCGCTGCCCCGGCCTTAAAAGCATCTTCATCAAGAATTATTTTATAATAGAATCCTAATGACTACGACCAAAGCATATGATGTGATAGTTATCGGCGCAGGACATGCAGGCTGTGAGGCCGCGCTTGCGTCCGCACGTATGGGTATGTCCACGTGCGTATTTACCATGAACCTCGACACCATCGGCCAGATGTCCTGTAACCCTGCCATCGGAGGACTTGCAAAAGGGCATCTCGTAAGGGAGATCGACGCCCTCGGAGGCGAGATGGCAAAGATTACCGACAAGGCAGGGATACAGTTTCGGATGCTCAATAAATCAAAAGGTCCGGCTGTCTGGTCCCTGAGGGTGCAGGCTGACAGGGTCTTATACCGGCAGAGGATGAGGCAGGCGCTCGAAGCGCAGGAGAATCTGGATATCAAGCAGGCCACAGCAAAAGAGATTGTGGTCGAAGATGGACATGTAAAAGGAGTCAGGACATCGCTCGGCACATTCTATAACACAAAATGTGTCATTGTAACCACCGGGACATTTTTAAAAGGACTGATGCACGTCGGGCATGAAAGTTTCGCGGCCGGCAGGGCTGGTGAATTTCCCTCAGTCGGATTGTCGGACTGCCTTGCAGGGATCGGCCTGAAACTTGGCCGTCTCAAGACAGGCACCCCGCCAAGGCTCGATGCAAAGACAATAGATTTCTCAAAGACAGAGGCGCAGTTTGGCGATGAGCCGCCAATCCCGTTTTCCCACAGCACAATCAAGATAGAGAACCCTCAGCTGCCCTGTTATATAACCTATACCAACCAGGAAACTCATAAAATCATTCGGGACAATCTTGAGCGTTCAGCGATGTACAGCGGCAAAATCACCGGCATAGGACCAAGATACTGTCCGTCTATAGAGGACAAAATCGTTCGTTTTGCAGAGCGTGAAAGGCATCAGGTCTTTTTGGAGCCTGAAGGTCTTGAGACATCTGAATATTATGCAAACGGCATTTCAACAAGTCTTCCTCTTGATGTTCAGACAGAACTTGTACGTACGATCCCCGGTCTTGAGAATGCCGAAATCATGAGGCCTGCATATGCGATTGAGTACGACTTTGTCTTCCCAACGCAGCTGAAACATTCCCTTGAGACAAAAAAAATAGAAGGCCTTTTCCTTGCCGGCCAGATCAACGGGACTTCCGGATATGAAGAAGCTGCTGCACAGGGCTTAATGGCTGGAATAAATGCAGCGCTGAAGCTCCAGGGGAGAGAACCACTGGTCCTCGGCAGGCATGAGGCATACATCGGGGTCCTGCTGGATGATCTTGTAACGAAAGGCACAAGGGAGCCATACAGAATGTTTACCTCACGGGCTGAATACCGCCTGCTCTTAAGGCATGATAATGCGGACATGCGCCTCATGGGCAAAGGCCATGAAATCGGTCTCCTTAACAACGAGGTTTATGAAAGTTTTTTAGATAAAAAGAAAAAAATAGAAGATGAAATAATCAGGATTCAAAAAACGCGCGTAAAGCCTGACAGTATCAACGGGACATTGAAAGAGCTTGGCACATCTTTGATAGAGCAGGACATTACCCTTGAGCAGCTTCTCAAAAGGCCTGAGGTTGCCTATCCTGTTATCAGGCAATGCTCGCCCTCTGAAATTAAGCTCGGAGAGGAAGTTGAAAAACAGGTCGAGATACAGGTCAAATACGCTGGATATATAATCAGGCAGATCGAGGCAGCAGAGAAATTAAAGAAGCTTGACGAAAAAAAGATCCCAGAGGACATTGACTATAAGATCCTGCCGGGAATTTCAAAAGAGATACTCAGCAAGCTAGAGGAAGTGCGGCCTGATAATCTCGGTCAGGCAAGCAGAATACAGGGTATGACCCCTGCTGCTTTGTCCCTTATTATGATTGCCGTAGAAAAAATCAGGCGCTCAAAGGCCGGTCATTAACCATTACTTCCAGTGGATATTGTAAAATAAACAGGGTAAAAGTGCAGCGGATCAGTAGAGCAATAGATAAGCAGCATATAATAAAAACCAAGTGTCGCCTTCTGATCCGCTGATTGTCTTTTCTCAAGCCCTGCGACTCTGCTGCGCTGTTGCGCTGCTGAACTATTACCAGAAAGGTTTTGTAAGGAGAAAATCCTATATGAGTTTTAATGACGTGACTCTGGAAACTTTCAGAAAAGCACTGGAGGCGGCTGAAAATTCTGGTGACATTTCCGAAATCTCCAAATGTTATAACCAGATTGCCAGTGGTTACCAAAAGCGTGGTGATTATGATAAGGCGCTTGATTTTTCTTCCAGGGCCCTTGAGTTCTCAGAGAAGGTCGGGGACACTGCCGAGATACTAAATAGCTATCACCAGATATCCATAGTTCACCAAAAACGTGGTGATTATGATAAGGCGCTTGATTTCTCTTATAAGACCCTTGGCATCGCTGAAAAGATCGCTTCCATCTCCGGTATATCTAAGAGCTATAACCAGATAGGGATAGTCCACCAGAAAAGGGGCGACTATGACTGGGCCCTCGATTTTTACCAGAAGGCCCTCGATATTGCCCAGAAGGCGGGAGACATAGCCGGCGCATCTGTCGGATATCAGAATATAGGGATTGTTCATCAAAAAAGAGGCGACTATGACAAAGCGCTTGAACTGTCCTACAAGGCACTCGAGATCAAGGAAAAGACAGACGATTATCATACAATATTAAGGATTTACGGCCAGATAGGGCTTCTTCATAAATTACGGGGAGATTATGACAGGGCTCTTGATTTTACGCTCAAGGCCCTTGAGATTGCTCAAAAGATCGGAGATATCGCAGGGGTATCCATGTGTTATAAACAGATAGGTATTGTTAATCATGAAAGAGGAGAAGACAAAAAGGCCCTTGAGTTTTTTCAGAAAGCCTTTGAGATTGCCGAGAAGATCGGCGATGTTGCCGGGGTATCTAAAAATTATAACCAGATAGCAACAGTCTACCAAAACAGGGGAGATTATGACAGGGCGCTTGAGTTTTCATGCAAGGCGCTTGAAATTTCGGAGAGGATCGGGGATGTGACCGGCGTTTCAATGAGTTACAAACAGATAGGCATAGTCCATCAGGAAAAAGGCGACTTTGACAAGGCCCTGGAGTTTTACCAGAAGGCCCTTGAGATAGCCGAAAAGGTCGGGGATATCGTAGGCATCTCAAAGAGCTATCATCAGATGGGGATAGTCTATCAAAACAAGGGCAACTATGACAGTGCCCTGGAGTTTTACCAGAAGGCCCTTGAGATAGCCAAAAAGGTCGGAGATATTGCCGGCGTTGCCAGCACAGTGGGCATGATAGGGAAGGTCATGCATATGAAAAAAAATTATAAGGACGCCTTCATAGATTACCTTATTTCCCTCGATATATTTGAAAGGATCGGCTCGCCCAATCTCAATATCATCAATGAGTTAATATCTGAGTTGACAAAGGAAATGGGTGAAGAAGACTTTAACCAGCTGCTGAAAGAATTTAAGAACCAAGCATAGGCAAGAGTTCAAATACATGAACTTTTTCGTTATACTCCTGATATAATTATCCGGATCAAAATTGCATACAGGCACAGAGGAAAATGATTCTTAAGGACAAGATCCAGATAGACCGCTCTCCGGAAGAGGTCTGGCAATATATTCAAAGTCCGGCGCTCATGAAAGAATGGAATCCCAGGATCAGGGCTTTTGTCCCTGTTTCATGGGGTGAGCCTGCAGAGGGATACAGGTACAGGGTCAGATACAAAATGATTGGCAGGGAGAGTAATTTTCTGGCAGAGTTTATGGAATATCAGAAGCCGGTAAAACTTCTCATCCATCTTTCAGGTGGCAACCTCCCGGTCAAGGGATATATTCTGGAGATATATGAGTTAGCTGAAAATACGAGAGGGACTTTGTTAAAACAGCGAATTGAGATATACAATTCCGGCATGCATATTTTCTCAGGGTGCATGACAAGATTCATACATTTTTTCAGCAGATTTTCAAGAAAAAAACATCTGAGGGTATTAAAAGACTTCATAGAAAAAACGCAAAGAAAATAATAAATCGTTATTTCCACTGTTTTCGCCTTCAGACAAGCCTATCTTGCGTATTAACCACAATTACAATATTAATTATTATTTTAACTTGACATGGTCAGTTTTCTATGCCAATAATGGGAAATATAATTATTGCTGCAGTCATGGGGATAAGAAAAAAAGCATTTAATAGTAGTTTCAGGAGGGCGAACAGTGAAAATGCAGGCCATTAGGGAAATTGCGAAGCAAAAAGGGGTAGCTCCGGCAAAACTGAATAAGACAATGCTTATTAACGCGATCCAGAAAGCGGAAGGCAATTTTGACTGCTTTGCAACACCGTATGTAAAAGAATGCAATCAGCTGCGCTGTATCTGGCGGCAGGACTGCATTGCCGTAATTTAACCTTAAAAAACATTAACCACAAAGTTCACAGAGGTATTCTTAACTCTAAAAAGACTTTTATTGCAAGCAATTCTCTGTGTGCTCTGTGGTTAATTGCTTTATTCTTATTAATAAGCGACACATGTGTAGATGCGGTAGTGGAGTTTTGCCCAGAAGCCATTGGTCAGCACTCCAAAGACGCTGGTCTGCCCTCCGAAGTCTTGCGCCATAACATTGCGTATTCGAATAACATCATCCATCTCAAGCTTATATCTTATGGCCAAATCGTCCGATGTCAGCAAGAGTGCCGGCGCCGTGGACAGGTCAGTCACTCGCCAGCCGGCCTTTGTAATGCTGCTTTTAAGTTCCCTGACTGTGGGATACCATTTGTCCGAGTGCATATGTCTGTAGAGCGCATTGAGGCAGGCGGCATCACCCTTGTCTTCAAAAGAGGCGGTCTGATGCACGAAGACCTCGCTTTTTTTTGCCTGCCTATGAAGATGGAGAAGCACGGGCAACAGTCCCGCCTCCCCGAAGTAGTGGAGGACTGAACGCATTATGAAGAAAAACCGCTTGTCTTCCGGTCCAACATCCCTGCGCTGGAAATCTGTAATCAGTGCCCGAACACACGTAATGCCCGCCTTGCGTGCTGAGGCGAGTTGAACATCAGAGCCATCAAGATTCACAAGAGCCAAGCCCCCGCAGAGTCCCTGTGCAGCCAGTTGAGACAGCAGAAAACCCGTGCCACCACCTAAGTCAACCACAACGTCAGTGCGCGATTCCATTAAGACGTCTTTTACTCTATCTACAAAAGGTTGCGCAATCGCCTGATCTGAAAAATACCCCCCGTGCAACTCACCCCATTGCTCCCCATGAACTAACTCTTCTTTGCCGATCTGCTCGTTCATTCCAATCCTTTGCTGCTTAATGATATCTAGACTATGTAGTGTTTGTCCATAAAGTAAGAAGTTGTCGTCCTCGGGCCGCCCTCTGGCGCCACCTAAGGCGGGTAAACTTGACCCGGGATTCAGAACCTTATTAAAATACCGGAGTCCCGCCAGTTCCCCGCCTATTTTAGGAGGGGTGGCTGCCTGTCCCGCAGGCAGGGCCAAAGGCCGTGATGGTAAGAGGTATTAAACAAACTCTTGTACACAGGCAATACTAGTGGCAGAAAGGGAAACGGTCTTGTGCGGCATAAAGCGAAGAAAGCTATGTGACCACGTATCCAGGCCTTTGACTTCACCTGATATATAGATTGTCAACCCATAACGACTCCGGTCGCCAGACGTTCTTACCTTCCCTGCTTAGCGCCCCCCCAATCGATGGCATCCGTTTTAAGCCGGGTATCCTGCACATAGCAGAGTTTCGGGTCATTCAATGAACGCCAGGCCTTGCAGTGTTTGGCCTTAAGCCCTCTCATGGCGCAGGTATAGGGACAAAAGGCCCGGGTGATGGCGCCATTCGTGCTGATGACCTCATATTCGTTAGGTTTCAGTTCGCCGTCACGGTTCTCCACCATGGTCGTGGCTGTTCTCCCGGTTTCACTGTTCTTGACCGCCGAATTTTCTCCTTGTGCCTTTTCCCCCTGTAAATGTACTTAGTGGCAAAAGAATGAAAATAGTCAGGACTATCATCTTTTTCATGGTTCCTCCGTCATCCTGGTTTTAAAAAGTGCGTGATCCCTGCTGCGTGTAGCCAGTTTTAGATAGTTAACCGGATAACAACGGAAAACGGATGTTATCCAGCCGGATTATAGAGGGTCACTAATGATCCCCTTTTACAATTGATTATGCATCAAAACACAAGTTGGACGCTTTTTCCTTCATCCATCTTCTCTACTTCCTTTCTTTTATCACAGGTGAGGACGGCTGTCAATAGCCGGGAATGAGCGAAGATGCTTACTAAAAGGAGGTGAAAACACGATTTTCTCCTTTGCTTTTCTGAAGAAAGGTTCATTGTACCGAATGACGACAAGATCATTTAGTTCAGGAAGTTATTGAGAGTGCATATTGAAGACTCCCTCCGGCAAGACCGCAGGGAATCTTAATGCACGGTATAGTTGTCTTTTTATATTCGCTCGCTAGCACCGTGGCAAGACCACGAATATCACTCGCTGTCCATTTAAAAGCTTGTTGTGTCAATTTCAGGGAACACTCCGTGTGGAATGAAGTCAAACAAACGACATGATAATTCAGTCTTTTAATCCGCAACGGTTTCTTTTTTTATAACTGTGGATTTCGCCATAAAAAAAGCTGAATTCTGGTATCATTTCCTGTGAAATGAATACCGGAAAAGATGTCCCTATTTCTTCCCGCTACAAATGGTGGGTTGTTTTTATGCTTTGGTTTATCTGCTTTTTTAATTACGCAGACCGCCAGGCTATTTTCTCAGTCTTCCCGAAATTAAAAGAGGAGTTCGGATTTGACAAGGTCCAGCTCGGGCTTATAGGTTCGGCATTCATGTGGGTGTATGCAGCGGGCTCGCCCCTTGCCGGGTTTGTCAGCGACAGGCTGCGCCGGAAAACGTTGATCCTCGGCGGTTGCGCATTCTGGAGCTTTGTCACTATTTCGACGGGTTGGTGCGCCAGGTTCTGGCAGTTTGTGACAGTAAGGGCGCTTGAAGGCTTCGGCGAGACCTTCTATTTTCCAGCCTCTATGTCCCTGGTCAGCGACTACCACAACTCCCGCACCCGCTCCAGGGCCTTGTCCTTTCATCAGTCCAGCGTCTATTTCGGAACCATCGCAGGCAGCTGGCTCGGGGCCTGGTTCGCAGAGTATATGGGTTGGCGTATGGGATTTTACTTTTTCGGCGCCACTGGTTTGGTTTTGGCGGTTGTATTATGGAAGTTTCTTCGCGAACCGCGCCGTGGAGAAGCAGAGACTGTTGTTCAGTTCGACCGGGATGTGCCGTTGTCCCTTAAGGAGACAGGCAGTGTGATATTCCGAACGCCTATGGTTGTCATGCTCATGCTGGTTTTCATGGGCGCCAATTTTGTCGCAACCATCTTCCTTACGTGGACACCTACGTTTCTTGTCGAGAAGTTCCATTTCAGACTCACCATGGCCGGTTTTTCCGGGGCTATGTTCATACACCTGGCCAGTGCATTCAGTGCGCCCCTGGGAGGGATTCTGGCAGATTCTTTCTCGAAGCGGTTCGCCGGCGGACGCATGCTGGTCCAGGCGACTGGCCTGACGATCGGCTCTGTATTTGTCTTCCTGATTGGAACCACCACAGACGTTATCACTCTTTTGGTCTCAATGGCCTGCTTTGGTTTTTGCAAAGGGCTTTACGATTCGAATATCTTCGCCTCATTATATGACGCGATTGAACCAAGGGCCAGGGCCTCTGCAGCCGGCGTTATGAATGCGGTCGGCTGGGGAGGCGGGGCATTGGGCCCTCTTGCTGTCGGGGTACTGTCCAAGTACGGCCGAAGGAAGACAGAAATGGACAATATGAGCGAGGCGATAGCATACTGCGGGGTGATTTACCTTATTGCTGCAGTGCTTCTTGTTGTGACAATTGTTGTTTTTGCCAGACGGGACATTTTGAAGGACCAAAACAAGAGGATAAATGGATAGCGGGCGATATTATTTTGGAAGTTTACCGTGTCAATTAAAAGCGGCACTAAGCCTTTTGCGGTAATGTTTTTGATTTGCAAGGCCTTTCAGCCATAACGTATTCTTTGCTTTGGAGAAGTATGGATAAGATGGTACAATGAAGCCATGGCTGAGAAAGAAAAACTGCTGGACAAATTAAAAACCCCCCAGTGGCGGGCAATTATAGCCTCCCTTCTTATCCTTATTTTCCTGATCGTATGGACCCAATATTTTGCTGAAAATAATCAGCAGGTGCTCTATAACATAAGCTACAGCAAGTTTATAGAGCAGCTCGAAGCAGGCAATATAAAGTCTGTTACGATAAAAAAACTGGTGGTCACCGGTGCTTTTAATAAGGATACACAAATCACTATACCGGGTGAGGCGAAGGCTGCAACGGTAAAGATCTTCAAGACCTTCCTGCCCTCATTTCAGGGGGAAGCGCTCCTGAGCAAGCTTGAAGAAAAGCACGTGATTATTACAATAGAACCTGAAGAAGAGAGGTCTCTTCTTTGGCAGTTTGTAGTGGGACTTCTCCCCTGGGCTTTGATAATCGGAGTATGGATCTTTCTGATGAGGCGTACACAACAGCAGATGCAGGGAGGCCCGGGCAATGTTTTCAGCTTCGGTGCAAGCAAGGCAAAACTCTTTGATTCCAAAAAACCGGGGATAACATTCAAGGATGTTGCAGGAATGGACAATGTGAAAAACGAACTCATGGAGACAGTCGAATTTCTGAAGGACCCTTCCCGTTTTGCAAGCATCGGTGCGAAGGTCCCAAAGGGGGTGCTTCTGGTCGGGCCTCCCGGCACCGGGAAAACCCTTCTTGCGCGGGCAACAGCAGGAGAGGCCGGCGTGCCTTTTTTCAGTATCAGCGCGTCGGAGTTCATAGAGATGTTCGTAGGCGTCGGGGCGTCCAGGGTAAGAGACCTGTTTAAAAAGGCCAAAGAGGCACATCCCAGCATTATTTTCATAGATGAAATTGATGCTGTGGGCCGCACACGGGGCACTGGATTAGGAGGGGGGCATGATGAGAGGGAGCAGACCCTCAACCAGCTTTTAAGCGAAATGGACGGTTTTGATCCTCACACGGAAGTGATTGTCATGGCTGCAACTAACAGGCCTGATGTGCTTGACCCTGCTTTGTTAAGGCCGGGCCGGTTCGACAGACATGTTGTTATCGACAGGCCTGGCTGGAAGGAACGCAAGGCGATTCTTGAGATCCATGTCAGAGGCAAGGTGCTGGCTGATGATGTTGACCTTGAAATCATCGCAAGAGGGACTCCAGGAATGACAGGGGCGGACCTTGAAAACCTGGCCAATGAGGCGGCCCTTGTTGCACTAAGGAGCAAAAAAGACCGCGTTTACATGCGTGACTTTGAAGAGGCGAGGGACATTTTATTGATGGGGGCAATAAGGGAAGAGACAATCAATGATATGGAAAAAAAGATAACCGCTTATCATGAGGCGGGACATGCACTTGTTGCCTGGGAACTGCCAGGCACAGACCCCCTGTATAAAGTGAGCATTATCCCCCGTGGAATGGCAATGGGTGTTACGCAGCTGCTGCCTGAGGAAGACAGGCATTATTATCCGATGACATACCTTATGAATAAGTTGAGTGTAGCCCTCGGAGGCAGAAACGCTGAAAAAATCGTGTTTGATGATGTCAGCAGCGGTGCTCAGAACGACCTGAAGGAAGCTACCAAGCTTGCGGAAAAGATGGTGGCGCAGTGGGGGATGAGTGAAAAAATAGGGCCGGTGAATCTTGGAAGAGGAGAGGAACATCCCTTCCTCGGCATGGAGCTTGCCCAGCCGAAACGCTACAGCGAAGAGATGGCGTGGCTTATAGACCAGGAGATACAGAAGCTTCTTAATGTGGCGGAATCACGAGCAAAGGAGATATTGCTCAAAAACAGAAAGGTGCTCGACAGCCTGGCAGAGGCGCTTATCAAAGAGGAGATCCTTGACAAGGCTGATATTGAGAAGATAATCACGGAAGCAAAGCAAGTCAGGTAAATAGGCTGTCCGCACTCAGGCGGATTCGCCCGAGGAGAAAAGGTGGAAGGCTTTTAGGTGAACGCACAAGCAACTTTGCGTCGCTGAGCTGGCTTGAGAGGCTCCGGCAACTGGTTTATATGCTTCAGCCCGAATCGGCTCTCCCCGACTCAGGGTCGCTCCGACCTTCAGTCTTCAGCCTAAACCCCTAATCAGCAAGGAGAAGTGTTTGAAACAATACATTCTCAGGGAATATGGTTCATGGGGAGTGATGACGCTCTCCTACCTGACCGGCCTTGTTGTCAGCAACAGGGTGACCCCAGGGGCTGTGGCTGTTTTCATGGCGATTGCACTGTATATAAATTCAAAGCAGGCGTTTGTTCTTTGGATGCGTCGTCGCGAAGGGAATCCTTTGAGATCTCTTGCAGCTTTTGTGGTGCAGGTTTTGGCTGCTACCATGCTGCTCCTGCCTGTTTTAGGGAAAGATCTGTCCTTATTGATGCCGTATGCGCTTGTGCCTTTGGCTTATCTGATTAGCCTGAAATTTCTGGGGGAACATTCGATTATTACTGAGATATCAGGATTTGTCCTCCTTTCGATGTCAGCACTGGTTGCAAAGCTGACAGCCGCCGGAGTGAGCGACCCGGTGCTGTTTGCCACAACAGCAATTTTTTTTACAGCCGGAGTATTTAAGGTGAGGGTGCAGTTTACAAAAGGCCTGCTGCAGAGGGTCCTGATGGCTATCTATGTCGGATTGTCCATCGCAGCCTATCGGCTGATGCATACACCTGCAATCATCCTGCTGCCTTTGATTGATAACCTGGTTTTTTCTATCACCCTTTACCGGTTGAAATTAAAGGTGACCGGATGGCTGGAAGTGTTCAAAGGTGTTGCCTTTTTATTGTTGATGGCCATGAACTATCACTGACCCTAATAACAGCAGTTGGAAGAGTTGGTTTGAGCGACTTGGCTCTCTTTTCGTTGCGGTTCTTAGCGAAGTGGAGCGTTAAGCCGTGACTGTCTGAACCCGGAAGGGTGAGTTTCACGGCTGTAGTATAATGAGCTTAGAACTGCAGAAAGAGAGCCTTTTGAGCGAAAAACAGCTCTTCCAACTGCCGAATATAGGCTGACTGGATTTCAGAGCGCATTAAATACATCTTCTATCGATACAGCACCTGCTCTTAAAAACCGTATCTTCTCCCCTGAAGCATCTACGATAGTAGAAGGCTTTCCACCTGGTGTCTGCCCGCAATCGATGATAAGGTCCAGGGCATCCCCGAAATACCTGATCACATCGTCCGTATTAACAGCAGGAGGCATGCCGGAGATATTTGCGCTTGTGGCTGTAATCGGGAATCCCAGGGACCGAGCAAGGTCCAGCGCGAATGATTCACCTGGAATTCTTACCGCGATTTTTCCTGTTTTTGCTGTAATGAACTCGGAAATATCAGGCTTTGCAGGGAGCAGGATAGTAAGCGGGCCAGGCCAGAATTTCCTGGCCAGTTTTTCTGCTGAGACTGTTATGCTTGAGGCTATGAGGTCAAGCTCCCCCTTTTCCCCTATGATGAGCGGCAGCGCCTTATTCCAGGAGCGGTGTTTGATCCCGTATAGTTTTTTGAGTGCTGAGATGTCGTCATATTTGACACCGAGGCCGTAAAAGGTCTCTGTGGGGTAGGCGATGACACCCCCTTTTTTAATTATCCCCGAGGCCTTTTCAAGGGCTTCGGAGATCCCTGTTTCAGCAGGCCGCATTATTGTCATTTTGAGATGGTAGCATAATAATCGTTTCTTTAGAAAGTCTAATATTTAGTTCTTGACAAAAATATCAGGATTAGTCATATTTAGGCTATCCTGTGAGTTGATTCAGGAGATTTAATTATCTTTTAGGAGGACGCATGAGTGCAATGAGACTGTATGTAGGGAACATCTCTTTTAAGGCAACAGAGGACGATCTTCGCGAGCTATTTTCGCAGGCAGGAGAGGTTTTAAACGTCAAGCTGATCGAGGACGCTGCAACCGGCCGGCTCAGAGGGTTCGGCTTTGTTGAGATGGCTTCAGAGGAAGCCGGTAAAAAGGCCATTGAGATGTTTAACGGGAAACAGGTTATGGACAGGTCCATTGTTGTCAATGAAGCAAAACCTCAGGAAAAGAGAGGCCCGGGCGGCGGAGGTTTCAAGAGCCGGGGCGGCTATGGTGACAGCAGAAGAGGGGAAAGAAGATAGCTGACTGCTTGCACGCCTGCTATTTAACCAGCTAACCATATCAGGACTTCTTAAGAAGCATCGAACCAGATGAAAGTCCTAAACCTTTAGAGACCACCTCACATTTGGCTTGAAAGAGGAAGTACGTCCTTTTTCCATTATCAGTGCCAATATCAGCTATGGTTTCAAAGTTGCCCTGGCCTTTGCTGATAATAAGGTCAGCGGACTGGAAGTGCGCCTGAAATTCAGGGGATGTCCATTCAAGTATGGTGCCTACCGCATCCGAGCCGTTATCCACGACTTCGCAGAGTTCAGTCAGGCGGGTCTGGCATGCATCGTCCATGGTCACGTCGTTTAAAACAGGCGAGCCTTTTACCACAGCCTTGACCTTCTTCCCTTTCCGGAGAAGCTCTTCTATCAGGAGTTTGTCAAATACGATCTCTCCTGAGTTATCAAGAAGATAGAGGATGGTATCTGTTTCGATGAGCGCATGTTTGAAGGAATTATAATCATCAACCGCGATGGTCTCCTTCAGGGCGTCTCCAATAGACTTGCTGATATCGATTGATGTGAATATCCCAAAATCAATGATATTGCCTGCGATGGCCAGCCTGGCAGCTGTCCATAAGGGATCACTGCTGCTGAGGACCTTTTCCTTTAATCCAGGATACAGCCCCATAGCGATCGTGTTGTAGGCGGACTTTATTTTTTTGAAGGGGTCCTGCCCGGTTCTGTCCCTGATTGTTCTGTGTATGAATGTTGTTGAGTAGGCAGGCGGTTTGTTAATATCCGCTTTCTGAATGATGGAAAGCACTTCATGTAATATTTCATGCCGGAGATCCTCCTTCAAGCCATCAAGCTGTTTCAGTGCGATTACAGTCTGCCTGAGAAAGCACGGGAAACACTCAATTTCTGTCTTTATCACTTCTTTTTTGCTATCCTGCCGGCCTTTTCTTCGACTTCTTTTACCATCTTTTGCCTGTGGTCAAGAAGTTTTCTGGTCAGTTCAGGGTCTTTTATTGCCATTATCTGAACAGCAAGAATAGCTGCATTTTTGGCGCCTGCCTTTCCAACTGATACAGTAGCTACTGGAATGCCTGGAGGCATCTGGACTATGCTCAGCAGCGCATCCATGCCATTGAGTGGAGAAGAGTCCAGGGGGACCCCGATAACCGGCAGCACGGTATGGGAAGCTATGACGCCTGGCAGATGGGCTGCCATACCTGCAGCTCCGATAATCACATCAACGCCGTTCTTTTCAGCATCCTTGACCAGCTTCAGGGTCCTGGCCGGCGTCCTGTGGGCTGATGCCACAGTCATGGTGTAAGGGACAGTGAATTTATCCAGAATGCGTGCGGTTTCTTCCATTACAGGAAGGTCAGAGTCACTGCCCATGATGATTAATACCCTTGGCTTCATATAATTCCTCCTTGTAAAAGAGTGATTAGTGACTGGTGATTAGTAATTAGTGAACAGCTTAATTATTTTGTTTTCAATTCACTAATCACAAGTTACCAATCACTGTCTTTTACTGTCTTTTCAACGCCCTGTCAGCGATGTCTTTTCTGTAATGCATGCCGTTATAGTGTATTTTCCCGGCTGCTTCATATGCCCTTGATTTTGCAGTTGCAATATCTTTTCCTATGGCTGTAACTCCGAGAACTCTCCCCCCTGCAGTGACTACCTGATCGTCCTTAAAGGCTGTTCCTGCATGGAATATCTGGACGCCTTCCATCTTGGTGGCCTCATCAATGCCTGTGATAACATCGCCCTTTCTGTACTGGCCCGGATATCCTGAAGATGACATAACCACGCATACTGACGGATCGCTATTCCATTCTATATTTATTTCTGAAAGTCTTTCCTCAGTTACCGCCATTGCGATATCCATCAGGTCTGTTTTGAGTCTGGAAAGCACTGGCTGCGTTTCAGGGTCACCCAGGCGGCAGTTGAATTCGAGTACAGAGGGGACACCCTTGTCTATCATCAGACCTGCATATAGTATGCCCTTGTAGTTTATTCCCTCTGATTTGAGTGCCCGTATGGTCGGTTTCATAATCTTGTCTATAACGGCCCTCTCTAGTTCATCTGTCATTACAGGAGCAGGACTGTAGGCACCCATGCCGCCGGTATTGGGTCCTTTATCATTATCGAAAATGCGCTTATGGTCCTGGGAGCTTACCATAGGAACTATGGTTTTGCCGTCTGTGAAGACCATGTATGAGGCCTCCTCGCCAATAAGGCAATCTTCTATGATCACTTTGTTCCCCGCGTCGCCGAAGGCCCTGTCTTTCATGATTAACTTCAGGGCGTCCATTGCCTCATCCATTGTGTTGGCAATGAAAACCCCTTTTCCTGCAGCCAGTCCATCAGCCTTTATTACTATCGGAGTGCCTTTGAACCTTAAATATTCTTCAGCATGCAAATAAGAGGTGAATACACGGTATTCCGCAGTCGGTATGCCATAGGATTTCATGAGGTCCTTAGAGAATACCTTGCTTGATTCCAGCTGTGCTGCTGCCTTTGTCGGTCCCAGGATCTTTCTTCCTTCCTTTTCGAAGAGATCTACAATGCCCTTTGACAGAGGGTCTTCAGGTCCTACGATGGTGAGGTCTATCCATTCGTATTTTACTAAATCCAGCAAAGCGCTGAAGTCGTTCTGATTTACATTTATGCATTCCGCAAGCCCTGCGATCCCTGCATTGCCCGGACAGCAGTAGATCTTATCGACCGATCTGCTCTGCGAGAGCTTCCATACAATAGCGTGCTCCCTTCCTCCGCCTCCGATAACAAGTACTTTCATGATTCTACCTCGTGTCTTTTCATGATTTAAGAAACAGAATATTATACTTTATTTGGCATCCGTAGAGGCAGATTTTTATGACTGTCGGACAGCTTCTATACTCTGCCGTAAGCAAAAGCGCTGTTTTCCATAATTCTGAATGCGGCAACAGTCCGGCAGTCCTTAATTGACCCTGCTGGAAGCGTAATGATAATATAAAACATGCCTCTTTATAATTACGAAGCTATAGACTCCTCTGGAAGGAAGATAAAGGATGCTCTTAATTCTTCAAATGAAGAGGAACTTAAGTCTGCGTTAAGGGTTAAAGGCCTAATACCCCTGAGCATCAAGGCAGGAGAAGCGAAAGAGAACAGTTTTTTCGAGCGGATTTCCCTTAAAGACCTTCTGACGTTCACACAGGAGCTTGGCAACCTTCTGGACTCTGGGCTGCCTATTGACAGGGCACTGTATGTGCTTTCCGAACATTCCGAGAAAAAGGCAATGAAGTCAGTTGTACGGGAGGTATATATAGATATCCAGAAAGGCAATACGCTCTCTTATTCAATGGCGAAGCATAAGATATTCCCGCGTGTTTATATCAATATGATAAAGGCAGGAGAGTCAGGCGGCATCCTCGAGGTCGTCATAAAGAGACTGGTG
Organism: uncultured Nitrospira sp.; assembly: GCA_963801505.1. Taxonomy (GTDB): domain Bacteria; phylum Nitrospirota; class Thermodesulfovibrionia; order Thermodesulfovibrionales; family UBA6898; genus JAOUFP01. The sequence continues at coordinate 765 of CAWDEY010000007.1, read as the reverse complement.
TCTTTTCTTGAAACATCCATGTCTTTCAAAGAGGAGATCATCTCTGCGCTGATATATCCCATCTTGCTTTCAGGCGTCGGCGGCCTGGCTGTAGCTGTTTTGATGCTCTATGTTGTGCCGAATTTTTCCAAGATATTTTCGGATATGGGACAGACGCTGCCCTTGCCGACCCTTATGCTGATAAAGGTCAGCGGCTTCTTTTCCTCATACTGGTGGGCGATTGTAGCGGCAATTGCCGCGGTGATATTCATGATCCGTGGTTACGGGAAGACAGCAGAGGGCAAGAGTTACATAGACAGTCTGAAATTGAAGATACCGGTCCTCAATAAGCTGACTATGAAAATGATCATTTCAAGGTTCGCACGGACATTTGGGACCTTACTTCAAAGCGGGGTGCCTATACTGGAAGCTATCAGGATATCTAGAGATGTTATTGATAACGATGCTATTTCAAAGAAGCTCTTTCTTTTGGAAGAGGGCGTGAGCAAGGGCAGGGGGATATCGCAACCTATGAAGGAAAGCGGAGTTTTCCCTCCGATATTCAATCAGATGGTAATCGTAGGCGAGGAGGCAGGCAAGCTGGAGGAGACATTCCTCCTGATCGCAGAGAGGTTTGAGGCAGAAACCAGGAACCTCATAAAGAGGTTCGTAAGTCTCTTTGAGCCTGCGCTTATACTAATAATGGGCGTGATCGTTGGTTTGATCGTGATTTCGATGCTGCTGGGCATCTTCAGTATCAATGACATCCCGATATAACAGACAGAG
>CAWDEY010000006.1:0-51024 GCA_963801505.1 uncultured Nitrospira sp. | reverse complement strand
GGGTGCCTGAATCATACAAGATCATGTACAAGGGCAAAAATTACAGCAAGATGACGACTGTTAACGGCCTCTTTACTGCTGGCGACGGAACAGGCGCTTCAGGTCACAAGTTCTCCTCAGGCTCACACGCCGAAGGCAGACAGGTTGCAAAATCAATGGTAAGGTTTATCAGGGACAACGCTGACTACAAACCGACCCTTAAGGAATCACCTAAAGAGCTTGCTGACATTGTCTACAAGCCGGTAAAAACCTTCATGGAGCACTATCAGAAGTCAACGTCATGTGATGTAAACCCTAACTACATCAAGCCTGCAGGTTTCCAGAGAAGGCTTATGAAGATCACAGACGAATATGGCGCAGGTATCGCAACATCATACGTTACCAGCGGCGCAATGCTTAAAAAAGCATTCGAACTCCTCGGCATGCTCAGGGAAGACTCTGAAAAAATGGCCGCAGGTGACCTCCACGAACTGCTCAGGGCCTGGGAGAATTATCACAGACTAGGCACTGTTGAGTCACATCTCAGACATATCCTCTTCAGAGAAGAGTCCAGGTATCCTGGCTTCTATTACAGGGCGGACTTTGACCTTGTTGATGAGAAGAACTGGAAGTGCTTTGTGAATTCAAAGTATGATCCTGACAAGAAGGAATGGTCGGTATTCAAAAAGGATTATATCCAGATAATACCTGACTAATCTTTGACAAACTGAGTTTCGTTTTATTATATTGTGCCCGGGTGTTTTAAAGACCCCGGGCACAATATGAATTGAGCAGGATGTGTTGATTCAGCAAAAGGCATGTTTTCTGATGTCAGAGTTATGTGTAATTCTTCTAAGATATGTCACCTGTTCAGTTCTGCCCTTTCAGGCAGAAGCCTTCTGCTGAGTCAACAGATTTATGGGCTAGCAACACAACAGGCAGTAAAAACCTGGCTGGCCAGAGCTTGTTAATTTGAAGTAACAATGGAGGAATAATATGGCTGATGAAAAGAGCGGAGCTCCTGTTTCGGGGACCATTTTGGTTGTCGGTGGAGGTATAAGCGGCATTACCACAGCGCTCGAGGCGGCTGAGGTGGGTCACGAAGTGTTTATTGTTGAAAAGAACCCATATTTAGGCGGGCGGGTCACCAGGATGTATAAGTATTTTCCCAAGTTGTGCCCTCCTACTTGCGGACTGGAAATCAACTTCCAGCGGATAAAGAAAAACAACAATGTAAAATATTTTACCTCTACCGAAGTAGAGAAGATAACAGGCGGACCAGGCAATTATGATGTGACCCTGAAGGAAACTCCTAGGTATGTCAATAGCAATTGCACCTGCTGCGGGAAATGTGCAGAGGCTTGTGATGTGGAGATACCTAATGAATTTAATCTCGGAATGGACAAGACCAAGGCAGCCTACCTGCCGCATGAGATGGCTTTCCCCCAGAGATTTGTTCTTCATCCATCCATAATAGGGACACCTACTGCACAGAAGTGTAAGGACGCCTGTGTGTATAATGCCATTGACCTTGATATGAAACCGAATACCTATACGATAAAGGCCGGTTCTATAGTCTGGGCGACCGGGTGGAACCCGTATGATGCCAAAAAGATAGATAACCTGTCCTTCGGAAAGGTTAAAAATGTGATTACGAATGTCATGATGGAGAGGCTGTCCGCTCAGAACGGCCCTACTAAGGGCAAAATCGTAAGGCCTTCCGATGGAAAGGCGGTCCAGAATATCGCTTTTGTTCAGTGTGCAGGCTCCAGGGATGAAAACCATCTCGCCTTCTGCTCATATGTTTGCTGTCTGGCGTCTCTTAAGCAGACAACATATATAAGGGAAGCCAATCCAAAATCCAAGGCAACTATTTTCTATATAGACATTAGAACTCCGGGGAGATACGAAAAATTCTATAACAAAGTAAAGGCAGATACAAATGTGTCCTTTGTCAAAGGCAAAGTTGCAAAGGTAGAGGAAGATACAGCTACAGGGGATGTTATCCTTACTGTCGAAGATACGCTTTCAGGCAAGAAAATCCATGAGACATTTGACATGGTTGTTCTTGCGACAGGAATGGAACCTTCAACAGCTACGGTTAAGGTCCCGGGCAATGCAAAATATGATGAAAACAATTTTGTTATCTCAAGTGAAATACTGGCAACGGGGTGTGTTAAGAAACCGTGTGATGTAATGTCCTCCGGACAGACAGCAACGGGCACTGCACTTAAAGCCATCCAAATGCTGGGGAGGAGATAGGACACATGGAAAAGAAACTTGGTGTATATATATGCGGCGGCTGCTCCATCGGGGAAGGCCTTGACCTTGAAAAGCTTTCTCTGGTTGCAACAAAGGAATATAAGGTCCCGGTATGCAAGACCCATCCCGCACTCTGTGGTGAAGAAGGCGTCGGGCTGATAAAGCAGGATATTTCAGCAGAGGGTGTTAACACTATTATAATCAGTGCTTGCTCAGGCAGGGTGAAATTTGATGTGTTTGACTTTGGCCCCGAGAACATCGTAGAAAGGGTCAACGTGCGGGAGCAGGTTGTTTGGAGTCATGACTGGACAAAGCAGGTTGAGGTAAAGACAAAGGATGCTGAAGGCAAGGAAGAGTTAAAGACAGAGACAAAACCCAATGAAGATACCCAGATGCTTGCCGAGGACTATCTCAGGATGGGGATTGTCAAGGCCAATAAAACCACTCTACCTGAGCCGTTTCTTGAGACATTTACCAAAAAAATTCTTGTAATCGGCGGCGGAATTACGGGACTGACTGCTGCGCTTGAATCCGCTAACACCGGGTATGACGTTACTATTGTCGAAAAGAACGCTCAGCTTGGCGGATATGCAGCGAGGCAGCGTAAACAGATCCCTACAAAAGCGCCATACAGTGAACCGGAACCTACGAATATCCAGGAAAAGATCAAGGAGATTACCAGTCACCCGCGGATAACAGTAAAGACCGGCATGGAGATTGCCAGAATAAGCGGAGCACCCGGCATGTTTGACGTTTCATTTAAACAAGCGGGCACAAAAACAAAATGGGACGTGCCGCCGCCAAAGAAAAAAGAAGGGGAAGAGACGGCAGAGGAACCGGCGGAAGTTGCGGCCGACCTGATCAAATGTGAAGATATCCTGACGAGTGACCCTGACGCCGAAAGATTTGGTGTTGTTATTGTTGCCGCAGGAGGAAGGCCGGCTGATCCCTCTGAGTTTGAACACCTTGGGTACGGCAAATATGCCAATGTCATTACGAATGTGATGATGGAGGATGCGGCCTTCAAGGGCAAGATAATCAGGCCTTCGGACGGGAAAGAGGCCAAGACAGTGGCATTTATTCAAAGCCCGAGTCTAGACGGAGGCGACAGCGATTTCCCCTACTGTTCGTCAGTTACAAGCATGATATCGCTGAAACAGGCAAAATATGTGCGTGAGGATTACAACGATGGCAAGGCCTTCATTTTCTATAAACATATGCGCACACCAGGAGTCCTTGAGAATTTTTACAAAAGCATGCAGAGTGACGAAGGGATATTCCTCACAAGAGGTGAAGTCCAGAGCGTTACCGAAAATGCTGACAAAAGCCTCACCGTTGAGGTGGATAATACCATGATCGGGGAGAAGATCTCTGTGAACGTGGATATGGTCGTGCTTGCGACCGGCATGGCGCCTGAAACCAAGTTCGAGCCGGTAATCAATCTTGCCTACAGGCAGGGCCCTGCGTTTAAGGACCTCGAGCTTTTCGACGGATATTGTGATTCAAACTATATCTGCTTTCCATATGAGACAAGGAGGACCGGCATCTACACCGCAGGTAACGTGAGACAGACGATGACTAACGGAGAATGTATTGAAGATGCAACAGGTGCAGCCCTGAAGGCCATACAGTGTCTTGAATCAACGAACAGGGGCATGGCTGTACATCCCAGGTCAGGAGACACGTCCTTCCCTGAATTCTTCTTCCAAAGATGCACCCAGTGCAAGAGGTGTACTGAAGAATGTCCTTTCGGAGCGCTTGATGATGATGAGAAAGGGACCCCAAAGCCGAATCCTACTCGCTGCAGGAGATGCGGTACCTGCATGGGAGCCTGTCCCGAGAGGATCATCTCCTTTAAAAACTACCACGTCGACATGATCGGCTCCATGGTCAAGGCGATAAATGTACCTGATGAAGACGAAGAAAAATACAGGATAGTCGCCTTTGTATGTGAAAACGATGCCTTGCCTGCGCTGGACATGGCAGGACTTAACAAACTTAAATTCTCCGCTGATGTCAGGTTTATCCCAGTGCGTTGTCTGGGATCAGTTAACACGATCTGGATCGCGGACGCGATGTCAAAGGGCAATGACGGCGTACTGCTTATCGGCTGTAAATACGGCGACGACTACCAGTGCCACTTTGTCAAAGGCAGCGAGCTCTGTAACAAGAGAATGGACAACGTGGCGGAAACACTTGGCAAACTTAGGCTTGAACCTGTCAGGGTCCAGCAGGTACAGTTCTCGATAGATGAATACAATAAGATCCCTGAAGTTATAAATAATTTTGTGAAAGTCATAGAAGGTGTAGGCTTTAACCCAATGAAGGGATTTTAGGAGGAAATAATGGCAAACGCTAAGGCGATCAAACCAGATTTGGAATTTGTCAAAAAGGTAATAAACTCAGGGGGGGAATCATTAAAGAAGTGTTATCAATGCGCAACCTGTTCAGTTGTCTGTAATGTAACTCCTGAGGACAAACCGTTCCCAAGGAAAGAGATGATCCAGGCACAATGGGGACTGAAAGACAAGCTCTTCAGCAACCCCGATATATGGCTCTGCCATCAGTGCAGCGACTGTACAGCCTACTGTCCGAGAGGCGCAAAACCAGGGGAGGTCCTTGGCGCGATCAGAAAGCTGAGCATTGAGCATTACGCTTTTCCGTCTTTCATGGGAAAGGCCCTGGGAGACCCGAAGAACCTCTGGATGCTGCTGGCAGTTCCTGTAGTGCTATTCGCGACAATACTTGCGTATCTTGGTCACCTCTCGATACCTGCACACGATATTGTTTATGCAAGAGATATGGTGCCTGTCCCAATAATCGATACAGTATTTATAGCTTGCGCCCTGTTTGCGCTTCTCGGATTCTTCGCGGGAGTCGTAAGGTACTGGAAGGACCTGAAATCAGGTACGGAGATAAGCACTAATCCATGGCAGAGGAAGGTGAAAGGGCCGATTCCAATCATCATCATGAATACTATCCTGGAGTTTATGACGCACAAGCGTTTCGACAAATGCGAGGTGACGAAGGACAGATCGACCGCGCATATGTTCGTATTTTTCGGGTTTGTCGGACTCGCCATCACAACTACCTGGGCGATAATTTACCTTTACGGGTGGGAGCTTTTCGATATCCAGGCATTCTCGATTTTCCACTTTGGTGAGTCTCCGTATCCATGGTATGACCCCATGAAGCTTCTGGGGGCCGTAAGCGGACTGGTCCTTTTCACCGGAATTCTCCAGGTCCTCTTAAACAGGAGAAAGAATGAAGAGAAGGCCGGCGCCGGCAGTTACTACGATTGGCTGTTTATCAGCATAATATTAACATTGGTAACGACCGGGATACTTGCTTATGTTTTGAGGCTTATGGACATCACTTTGCTTGCATATCCCGTCTACTTCATTCACCTTGTGACCATATTTTTCCTCTTCGCCTATGCGCCTTTTTCAAAGATGGCGCATATGGTTTACAGGACCACTGCACTTGTATTTGCAAAGTATTCGGGCAGGGAGGACAAAAAATACTAGATGACCAGGCGTGCCGATTATACGGAAGAAATGGAGTAACGTGGTATGGCAACAGTTAAAGAGATTTTAGGTCCGGTAAGCAAAAATATCTTATCGATATCCAGGGACCGGTCTGTAGCGGATGCTATCAGCCAGATGGTCGAACATGAGGTAGGAGCGCTTATCGTTGTTGAAGAGGACAAGCCGGTTGGAATGTTTACCGAAAGAGATGTGTTGAAGTGCTGGACAAGAAAGGGAGAGAAGCCTTTCAGGGATATAAAGGTAGCAGAGGTTATGACCGTGAACATGATCATTGCAGAACAGGATGACGATCTCTGTTATGTTACGACTATTATGATAAAAAACAGAATAAGACACCTTCCTGTGCTTGAAAAGAACAAGATTATCGCCATGTTATCGATCAGAGACGTAGTAAAGGCCCAGGTAACTGACCTTAGGGCAGAGAACCATTACCTGAAAGATTATATTTCTGATAAATATCCTGGATAGAAAATACGGGAATTGTTGAATCAGCAGGCACAGAATGTAACAAAGGAGGTGAAGGAGCAGGCGCTTTCCCAGGTAGCAAGGTCGCTTTAGGAGAGTTTATAACAAGGTCTTAATTAATAATAAGGAGGAATTTAATGAGTGCACTTAGTAATACTATATTATTTGCCTTAGGTTGCGGAGTGTTAGGCGTGATATACGCTGCGATGACTGCAATATGGGTATCAAAGCAGGACGCAGGAAATGCGAAGATGCAGGAGATCTCGAATGCTGTAAAAGAGGGCGCAATGGCGTTCCTCGCACGTGAGTACAAAACAGTAGCTGTTGTTGCAGTAATTTTAACGGTTCTTTTGTCCTTCCTCGGGCCCTGGACAGCAGTAGGGTTCGTCATCGGCACTGTCGGTTCGGCGCTCGCCGGATACATCGGCATGATGGTATCGGTGCGGGCCAATGTGCGCACGGCCCAGGCAGCCTACAAGGGCATCCAGGCTGCACTCGGCCTTGCTTTTAAGGGCGGCTCGGTGACCGGAGTTATGGTCGTTGGTCTTGGGATTATCGGTCTTGCGGGTTTCTATACTATAGTAAAAACGGCAGCACCTGAGATGGCATTCCATGCGCTTGTAGGACTAGGATTCGGATGTTCACTCATGAGCGTGTTTGCCCGTATCGCAGGTGGTATCTATACAAAGGCTGCTGACGTAGGCGCTGACCTCGTTGGTAAGGTTGAGGCAGGAATTCCTGAGGATGACCCCAGAAACCCTGCTGTTATCGCAGACAACGTCGGCGACAACGTCGGCGACTGCGCTGGTATGGCAGCTGACCTTTATGAGACATATACGGTCACACTCGTTGCAGCAATGTTGCTTGCAAAGACTGTTTTCGGCGCTGAGAGTCCATGGGTGGAATTCCCGATGCTCCTCGGCGGAATATCGATTATTGCTTCCATTATCGGAACATTTGCAGTAAGACTCGGCAAAGGCGGATATATCATGGGCGCCCTCTATAAGGGACTCGCTGTAGCCGGGGGTCTTGCAGCAGTAACATTTTATATCGTGACAGGTGAATTCCTGAAAGGTATAGATCCGGCTGCAATGGCTACACACCCTTCATTTACACAGATGAATGTTTTCCTTATGGCGATCATCGGCCTTGCATTGACCGGAGTGATCGTTGTTATAACTGAGTACTTCACTGCTGCGCAGTATCCACCGGTAAAACACATTGCACAAGCCAGCTTGACTGGTCATGGCACAAACGTAATCGCCGGTCTCGCAGTCAGCATGAAGTCAACCGCAGCTCCTGTTTTAGTTATTGTTGCTTCGATCCTCGGAGCTTATTATTTAGGCGGTGGATTTAACGGTGATGCGTCAGGCGGCCTTTTTGCTATTGCATTATCAGCGGTTTCAATGCTTTCAATGACAGGCATTGTTGTGGCCATTGACACCTACGGCCCGATTACAGACAACGCAGGTGGAATAGCAGAAATGGCAGGAATGCCTGAAGAGATCCGCAACATTACAGACCCCCTGGATGCAGTCGGCAACACCACAAAGGCTGTTACAAAGGGTTATGCAATCGGTTCAGCAGCTCTTGCAGCGCTGGTTCTTTTTGCAGAGTATTCACGCTCTTTTGGCGTTGACCCGGTCACACAGGCATCTTTACTGAAATTTGACCTTTCAAACCCGATGGTTCTGGCAGGTCTCTTTATCGGCGGTCTGCTTCCTTATTATTACGGCTCGCTCCTGATGGAGGCCGTTGCTAAGGCTGCCGGCGGCATCGTTGTTGAAGTGCGTAGGCAGTTCCGTGAGATCCCTGGCATTATGGAAGGCACGGGAAAACCGGAGTACGGCAAGTGCGTTGACATCGTGACCAAGGGCGCCATTCATCAGATGATGGTCCCTGCGCTTATCCCGGTTGTTGTTCCTGTTGTTGTAGGTTTTGCCTTGGGCAGAGAGGCACTCGGAGGCGTCCTTATGGGAAGTATCCTGACAGGACTCTTCCAGGCTATTGCCATGACAAGTGGCGGTGGCGCATGGGACAACGCCAAAAAATCCTTTGAAGATGGAGTTACTGATTCCACAGGTAAGGTCCATAAGAAGGGAAGCGACGGACACAAGGCCTCTGTCACGGGTGACACAGTCGGCGATCCTTACAAGGACACCGCAGGACCTGCGATCAACCCGATGATCAAGGTCATCAACATTGTCGCGCTTCTGATTGTTCCTTTGATTTAATAGTTTGAAGTAGTTAATAACAGGAAAAAGCCGGTTCCTGGGTATCGGGACCGGCTTTTTTGTTATAATAACTGCTCAGGTGGATAGACTAAAGGTAGAAGGCTTTTAGGTTATCTCAAACCTCGGGCATTTGAGATGGCTGGATAAACAGTTGTAAATTATTAATATACTTCAGCCTTCAGTCTTCAGCCTAAATACCTGATTAGTTACGCCTGAAAATACATATACAAAACAGAAGAGGATTTGAATATGCCGCTAGATGAAAAAGAATTCAAAAAGAAGATGGATGAAGTTAAAGAAAAGCTGCAAAAGAGCGTTATAGTACCGGAACAGCTTACCCTCAAAAGTAAAATAAAATTCAGGTGCTATCCTGGCATCGGCTGTTTTACAAAATGCTGCAGCGGCATAAAGATAAATTTGACACCATATGATATTTTTCGCTTAAAAAACAGGCTTGGCATGTCATCGCACGATTTTCTCCTGCAGCATACAGTGCCGAGTTCTGTTGACGGCACGCCGCTGCCTATTGTTGTCCTTAAGCTGCAAAACGATGCAGAGAAGTCCTGCCCCTTTGTTACGCCTGAGGGGTGTACTGTCTATTCTGATCGTCCGGTGACCTGCCGTTACTACCCGATAGGCATGGCGATTATGAAGAAATATGACAGAAAGAGCGGAGAGGATTTTTTCATCAGGATAAAGGAAGACCATTGCCTCGGTCATAATGAAGACAAGGAATGGACTATCGAGGAATGGCGTGCTGATCAGGAATCAGACCTCTATGACGAGATGAACAAGGACTGGATGGAAGTTGTCCTGAAGACCAAGACCCTGGGGATTGTTGAATTAGGCCAGAAATCTTTAGACCTGTTCTTCATGTTCAGCTCGAATCTTGATATGGTGAGGGATTTTATATTCAACAGCAGTTTTCTTGGTGCATATGAGATTGGGCCTGAGGTTGTCACGAAGATAAAAGAAGACGAGCTCGAACTCCTCAAATTCTCACTCAGATGGCTGCGCTTTGTCATGTACGGAGAGGGTGATTTCAAGGTAAGAGAAGAGGCCCGGCTGCTGGCAAAGGAAAGACAGGCAGCGAAGGCAAATGAAAAAATAGAACTGAAGAAGAAAGCCGAGGAAAAGGCCCTGGCAAAGACGCCTGAAGAGATTATGAAAGAGGCGGACCAGGGAGGATAGCCACTTTATCTGCAAGTTTCTGAAAAACTTAAGATTTAGACCTTCGGACTTTGTCCGAGAGGCTTGCAGCTTCCTCGCGGAATATGGTGGAGTTTTAGTTCATTCTCACTCTTAGGAGCAGCCTCAAATAAACGGAAAAGTGATGAGATATTCTCGAAACAACTGCCCTCAGAAGTCTTCAAGGATTTCAGTTTTTTTGAAGGCTGCGGTAATATAGTTAGGTGAAAACAGTTATTTTAGCATTATTTCTGATGCTCTTTATTGCATCGTTTTCCTATGCCCAGCCCGCGATAAGTTTTAATCATCTTAACTATGATTTCGCTACAATCGGGCAGGAAGATCAGGTAGAACATGTATTCGAATTTGCCAACATAGGGGACCAGGAACTTGTGATAGATAAACTCCAGGCTTCCTGAGGCTGTACTTCGGTGGTGGCTAGTTCGAGCCGTCTAAAACCAGGAGAAAGTGGAAAGATTAATGTGTCTGTTGATATCAGGGGCAGGACAGGTTATATATCCAAGACGATTCAGGTCTATGCTAACGATCCGGGAAACCCAGTGACGAAATTGGCCGTCCAGATGTATATTAAAGATCGTATACATTTGAATCAGTATAAAGCAATGGAGATATTCAGCGAAAAATGCAGGGAATGCCATATTGACCAGGGTAAGGGTAAAAGAGGGTGGGACCTATTCAGAGCGGACTGTTTCATGTGTCACAATGCGGGCAAGAATACTTCCCTTTCCTCAATGAGCAAGAAGCCCCGCGTGGAACTGCTCAAGTCAATCAGGAAAGGCGTCGCTAATACCCTTATGCCGGGGTTCGACCTGAGAAATGGCGGTCCCTTAGACGATGCTGAAATCAAATCCTTGATTGATTTGATTAAGAATTGAAAATCTCTTTCGCCCTATAACGTACCTTGCCTGCCTATTTACAGTGAATTTTTTTAACTAAAGAGGGGCTAAAAAAAAAGCCAAATTTATATTACGAAAATGCTATACTACCAAAATGAAGAGAATTATTTTTGCGGCTATTTTCATCTTTCTCACTCAATCGCTTGCCTATTCCCAACCAGTGGCCCGGTTCGCCACAGTTGACCACGATTTTGGTAATATCTCCGAGGGGGACAAGACTGAATATGTCTTTGAATTCTCAAATGCAGGGGACACAGACCTCCTGATAGAAAAAGTTGTCGCGACCTCAGGCAGCACCAAGGCAGTGGCTAGTTCGAACGAGATCAAGCCAGGACAAAAGGCAAGCATCAGCGTAGCGGTCGACATGCGGGGGAAGAAAGGGTTTTTCTCTAAAACGGTTGAAGTATACACGAATGACCCGGTAACGCCGGTCACAACATTGTCTGTGAAAATCCATGTTAAGGACCAGATACATTTGGGCCAGTACAATGCAATCGAGATATTCACTGAAAAGTGCAGTGGGTGCCACGTAGACAATGGAAAAGGAAAAAGTGGATGGGACCTGTTCAAGGCAGATTGTTTTATGTGTCACAATGCGGGCAAGAATACTTCCCTTTCCACAATGAGCAAGAAACCCCGCGCGGAACTGCTCAAGTCAATAAGGGAAGGCGTCAATAATACCCTCATGCCCGGTTTCGATCTTAAAAATGGTGGCCCCCTCAACGAAACTGAAATCGAGTCCCTCATCGACCTGATTAAACCCTGAAGCAGGTGCGGTTAGTAAAGCGGATGGGAAAATAAGGTGGTCTTTGCCTGTTGTTCCTAGCCGGTACTTTTACGTTAGTACATCTGATGCCCCGTCTGGGGAGCGGCAAAACCACCACCTGCAAAACCGGGTCCCTTGACTTCAAAGCACTATGTTTACTGCAGACCTGTCATGCGTTATTTTGTCTCTCCTTCGTCTGTCCCTGCAGGTTCCTCTATTTCAGAGAGCACTTTTTTAACCTCTTCTTCTGTATTTCTCAATCTGTCTTTGCAGAATTTAATAAGATATGCCGCCCTCTTGATCTTTTCTGCAAGAACATCCACGTTAATTTCTTCCGACTCAATTTCACTGATTATCTGCTGAAGCTCTGTCAATGCCAGAGAATAGGTCATTTGCCTGCTCTTGCTCACGCTCTTTTGCCTCCTTTGCAGTTTCTACTATGCTTCTAATAACGCCATCGAATAATGTTGTATCGATGAAATCACCTTTTCTGAGGAGAGATGCATCTTTTAATAGCTTTCCCTTGTGGTGTGTAATGCTGTAACCTCTCCTGAGGACATTTGCCGGATCCAGGACCACGATTATTTTTTCCAGGTTGTCGAGCCTGCTGCCTTCGTTTTGTATGACCTGTCTGGCATGGATCCTGAGATCTTTTCCCAGCCCCTCAATTTTACTATGAATAGATACAGTCAACTGGACTGAGATAAAGTTCAATCTTCGAGTAAGTAAGGTCAGAGTGAACTTCTCATCACTGATATATATTCCAGCATGTTTTATTAAACGGTTTTGTATCTCAATGATATTCTCCTCAAAACTGCGGAGCCCTGATATGAGGAATTCTGCTACAGCAGTGGGAGTTTTCATTTTGGTATGCGCAGCAATATCAGCTACTGTATCGTCCTTTTCGTGTCCTATGCCGCTGATTACAGGGAGAGGCGATTTTGCAATTTGTGAGGCCAGGCTGTAGCTGTCAAAACAACTCAGATCGACCACAGAGCCGCCTCCCCGTATAATGACCAAAACATCAAAAAGGTCTATTTTTTGACTGATCTTCTTCAGAGCTGAGATAATTGACTGTTCAGCCCCGGGACCCTGCATTAAGGCAGGGAAGAGGGTATGAGTAAACCTGTAACCATAGGGATTATTGTCAAGCTGGCTGAAAAAATCACCATATCCAGCAGCTGTAGGAGAAGAGATAACAGCGATTCTTTGCGGCACAATAGGCAGGGAAAGACTTTTATTAAGACCAATCAGCCCTTCTTTTGTCAGTCTGTCGATCACCTCTCTTTTTTTTAGTGCCATCTCGCCCATGGTATAGGCAGGATCTATGTCCCTGACATTAAGGCTCAAACCGTAGACTTCGTGAAAGATTACGGCAACCAAAAGAAGGACTTTCATACCCGGCCTGAGGGATTCATTAGTTGCCGCCTGGAACTTGAGGCTGAGTTTCCTGTATTCATAGGCCCATATGTTTGCCTTTACCTGAGCTATGACCTTGTTGTCGTCTTTTTCAACAAGCTCAAGATAACAATGCCCCTTCTGATTGAGCTTGGTATCGGCGATTTCAGCCACAACCCAGTATGTATCAGGCAACGCGTAACTGATCGCGTCCTTAATGATATTGTTGAGTTCAAAGAGACTGAATGCAGTCTTATTATTTGAGAAAAGAGCTTCCATAGCTTCGTGTAATTATACTACATAACCGTTAGGCAAGAGAATGATAGTAAACCTTGAGAGATTCTTGAGATCTGAAGGTCTGTTTGGTAGCTCTCAGACGCAAAAAGTGTTTAATTGGCAGTTGTTCCAGTTTAGCTGCATTTATGCAGTCTCAATGCACAGAGCAGGAAATGCACGGGTCATAGGCCCTGACGAGCATTTGGGCCAGAAGTTCAAGCTCCCTGTCAGTTCTGCCGGTGGCGGCATATTGTGCTGACAGTTCTTCAAGGTCATGCTGGATGTTGGCATGGTTCTGACTTGTGGGTATTACGCAGTCGCATTTGAGGATATGCCCTGTATCATCAAACTCATAGCAATGATAGAGGATCCCTCTGGGCACCTCTACTGCGCCTACTCCAATTCCGCTTCGCGGTATTACTGCCTGCTTCGGCTCTTCCCATGTCGAATCAAGCAGTTCGTCGATCAGGGTGAGTGATTCATCTGACAACGTGCACAGATTCAACAAGCTGGGCGAGATTGTTCATGAAAGGGTTATAATTTAACGGAGTCAGGCCGAACTTCACTGCTATTTCCTTGGCCACTGGCTGGAGAAAGGCAAAGTTATTGTTGACTCTGGCGAGTGCTCCCACAGCGAAAGATTTGCGGGAGAGTCTGGACCACTTGGATGTCGACTGCTCTACACAGTATTCATTCGTCATCTTCCTATATTCGTATTCTTTCTTCTGAATGCCGTCAGATGAGACCAAATCTCCTCCGATAAATGGATACACTGAATCGCCTTTTAAAGAGACGAATTCTGTTTCTCTTGTGAAATCAGGGATGTTGAATGTCTTAAAGAGTTCAGCTGTAATAAGAAGGTCTCCGGTTATTTCCTTTAGACGTTTTTTGAATGTTGACAATTCCTCTTTTTCGGGCAGCATCGTAAAACCACCGACAACAGTACGCGTCGGATGCATGCGTCTTCCCCCGACACAATCACAGATATCATTGGCAAGCTGTTTGATCCTGGCAGCCCGTTGTACTACCTCAGGGGCAGACTCTATGAGTGGAAATACACTCCCCGAACCCAGGAAATCAGGCGCTGAAAGGAAATAGAGATGGAGTATGTGGCTCTGGAGGGTCTCCATATGCTTAAGGAGAAGCCGCAGCTTCTGTGTCTGGATGGTTGGGACGATTCCGAAGGCATTTTCGATGGCGCGAATACTTGCCAGAGTATGTCCGATGGAGCAGATACCGCATATCCGTCCGCATATCCATGGCGCGTTTTCCCATCTCTTGCCAACAAGCAAGGCCTCGAAAAACCTCGGTGTCTCCACAACCTCCCACTTTGCCTCCAGAAGCCTGCCGTCCTGTATTTTTATCCTGATATTCCCGTGGCCTTCTACTCGTGCGAGGTGCTGGATGTTGATAGTAGTGGTTATTTTCATTTGCCTTCAATTTTCATTTTATTTTTTTAAATGCACCTGAGTATGTTGAAAAACCGCCGAAGCATTCAAGCCGGTCCATAAGGGTCTCTTCTGAAAAGCCATGCCTGGTCATTATCTCTCTGAGTTGGTCAACATTGGGATCATCTGCAGGCCCGCGGCATCCCCAGCATCCGGCCCTGCTGTTGGGGCACCATGAATCACAGCCTGCGCGTGTGACAGGGCCGAGACAGGGCTCGCCAAGATCAAAAAGGCAGATGTTTTCGTTTGCCTTGCATTCCATGCAGACCGGGTACTTTGGGTGTACCACAGCCTTCCCAAGCGCAATATTCATGATGATCTTCTCCACTTCCTCTTTTTTTACAGGGCATCCGAAGATCCTCAGATCAACGGTAACGATGTCCTCCAGAGGCCGGGCAGGGCCTGTTTCAACGGGATGGTCACCATAGACCTCTTTTTTTACCCACTCACTGCTGAAGCGGTTCTTTAGCTGGTTTACTCCTCCGAAACAGGCGCATGAACCAAATGCCACGAGCACTTTTGCGGTTTTTCGTATTTTCTTCAATTTCTCAGCCTCGTCGCTGCGGGTGACACTTCCTTCAACAAAGGCCATTTCAAATTCGTCTGATTTTTCAGTCATTGCCTCGCGGAAATTCACAATTTCTAAAAGAGAGAGAAAATCCAGCAAGGAGGCCTCATTATTGAGCAGCTGGAGCTGACATCCTTCACAGGACGAAAGCTCGAAGAACGCTGTTTTTGGCCGGTAGAGGGGTATCCCGAGATAAGTTTTCCGGGGCTTTTGATCTGCCATCTAAATAGCCTCCTTCAGGTTCATGACTGTCCAGTAATCAAATACCGGGCCCTTGAGACACGTATAGGTTGAGCCTACATTACACCTGCAACATTTTCCCATGCCGCAGTGCATCCTGCGTTCCAGCGAGACGAACATCTTCTGCATGGGGATGTCCTTTTGGTTCAGCATATTGCAGACAAATTTGAACATAACAGGGGGGCCGCAGACTATCGCATAGATATTTTTAAAAAAATTGTCATCTCTTTCCTTGAACATCTCCTCCAGAATCTTTGTAACCAACCCTACCTGACCTTTCCACTCTGTATCAGGCTTGTCGACAATAATGCTCAGGTTGATGTCGTCAGCGCGCCACATATCATATTGATAGGTAAACAGCAGCTGCGAAGGGTCCTTTGTGCCGTAAATGATATCAACATATTTGAAACGATTGCGGTGTTCCTGTACATAAGCTATAGGCGCCCGAAGCGGGGCAAGCCCCAGACCTCCTGCGATCAGAAGTATATTCTGTCCCTCCATCTTCTTCATCGGGAAGCTTGTTCCAAAGGGTCCCCGGAGTCCTATACAGGTCCCCCGTTCAGCCCTGGAGAGAAAATTTGTAAAGTTTCCGGTCCTGCGGATACAAAGCTCAAGGTCGCCGTGTCTTGAGGGAGAAGAAGATATTGAAAACGGGGCCTCGCCGACCCCCGGCAGTTCGAGCATGATAAACTGACCTGGTTCGAAAGAGAAATATTTTCTTTCTTCAGGGTCAAGGATCTGCACCCGGTAGAGATTCTCCGCCTGGGTGAGTTTATGTATGCTGGTTATTTCAGATTTGTAGGTGAATTCAAATGCGCCGAGGTCCTGCGGACGGTGATATTTCTCCTCTTTTCCACTAAGTATATTGACAAACTCCAGTTTAGCATCCATCTCAGGCCTCTTCTCCTCTTACGCTTGAGATGACCGCAGGAACAGTGATTTCCGCAAGGCATGCCTCCCCGCACCGTCCGCAGCCGACGCAGAGGGACTCTTCATATGCCTCGACAAAGCCTCTGTGCTTGTGATAATAACGGTATTTCAACCGGACATGCCGCTCAGACCTGAAATTATGGCCGCCTGCCACCTCGGCAAAGTCGATGAGGTTGCAGGAATAGAGCAGTTTTGTTTTTCTTGCTTCATGGAGATTTATATGTCACAGTCTCTTCGACCCCGTAGCAGTAACAGGTCGGGCATACCTGGGCACACGTGCCACAGGCAAGGCACTTTTCACCCCATTGTTTCCAGACATCTGACTGAAATTCCATATCGAGGATCTTTGTGAGGTCTGTTGTATCTACGTGGGTGACAAACTTTCTGTTCTTCTCTGCGATAAGCTTCATATAGAGGACGTGATCTGCCTCGACAGGCTCTGCCGTCTTAATATTTTTCAGAAGATTAAAGGCTGTGTCTGAAAGTATCTCGACAAAGTAGTGTTCACCCATATCCGTCAGGAACATATCGAAGCCGTGCAGCGCGGTGTCAGCTCCCATGGAGCGGCAAAAACAATAGGGCTGCGGCATGCAGTCAAGACCTATGATGAACACATTTTTCCGCTTTGCGGCATAATAGGGCATTGGGTAGATACTGCCGAGAAGCACCTTGTCGAGCTTGTTCAATGCATTGATATCGCACGCATGAAGGCCGAATAATATGCAGGGGGCTTCAATGTTATAGCTGATATGTTTCTGCCAGTCCTTTCCCCCTATGTTAAATGTGGCAAGGTCTTCTCTGTAAGGCAGGAAATAGTGTTTAGCTGATATTTTTGTAGTGGTATAGTCCAGACATAATTTGTTGAAATCAGAAACCTGATCGAATGCGTACAGGGGATATCCATTTGGGTCTCTTCCCACCTCTACAGGTCCGACAATCCTGTTGTCAGCAGAAATAACATCAAAAAGATGTTTTAGTTGCTCTTTTTTAAACACCCTGAATATCATGGCAGACGTCCTGTAAATAATTATAGGCCACTTTATGTTCGATAGGAAGATATATTATTTTTGTAGTGAAGAGTTTTCATATGTGACCGAGGAAGTACAAAGGGCACACAGCTATATTGACATAGAGGGACAACTTATGCTATTTCATAGCATTAATAATAATAAAGGAGGATGCCTGTTAAAGGAAAATTCTCAGGTTTGTTTGTGGTGAGTAGGAAAATTAAGGGGTCAAATATATTTATTAACAATTAACGAACGGAGAAAAACAAATGAAGCTAAAAAATAAGTGGTTTTACATGATAGCTTTCATCCTGCTGGTAATCCCGTTTGCCTTTGGGGTCAGCACTACCTGGGCAGTTTACTTGAGTGACGGGGCAAGTCAGAACGGAAATACCGGCGGCTGGAATCTGCCGGAAGACATGGGGCGATGCGTGACAGCGATAGCGGCCGACGGCACCATGATAATTGATGAGACCATTAAATCCCGACCTGTTTGCATCTCCCGCATATTCTCGGTCTTCAAAACGCAGGCAAGCTGCGGAAGCGCGTCAAATAATAGAGCGCATTTCTGGGCCAACACCTGTGTTGCCGACGATGGCAGCCGCATCTCATTGGACGGTCTGGACAGGACTGCCGCAATGTGCAATCAGGCAGCAATAGCAGCAGGAAAAGCATACGGGACATGGGCCCCTGCCTGCACGTCTTCCTGGCAGTATATGGGAAGAGATTTAAAGGGTGATAACGGCTTCTGCTACGGACGTATGCGGCTGGCCGACTACACAGTTGACACTTGCCCGATTACCAAGCCTGGCTATTCGTGGGACACCACAAATGGCAGATGCCTCTATGCCTATGGTATCAAGGGCGTGATAGATAACGACGTACAGGGCCTCTCCGGCGCCATTATTTTCTCTGCCGGCGATACTGTTGACTTGAGTGTATACGATACTATGGGGAAGTGCCTGCTAAATATAGGTGGTACTTCCCGTGCCGGATGGAACAACTACACTACAAAGACAGGAACGGTTACCGATCACGGTGTAACTATGCCGCAGGGTTTGGTGACAGGCAACTGGAATTGTCTCAGGTGCCATAACTCTACTTCCCAGAATAACGGTTATGCAGAGAGATGGAAAGAGACCTACCTTAAGACAGGCCACAGAAACATGTTGAGGAAGGTGACAGCGGGCAAGAATTGGGCAGGTCCCTGCCCGGAAGGCCAGACCCCAAACGAGGCAGGTTTGTGTGTATATGCCAGCGATGGTACGAATTCAATAAACTGGGCAAACGGTACCATTCATGTAGATGGCAGTGACAGAGAGCTTTTCTATATCTTTGCTGACTGGATGGCTCCTAA
Organism: uncultured Nitrospira sp.; assembly: GCA_963801505.1. Classification (GTDB taxonomy): domain Bacteria; phylum Nitrospirota; class Thermodesulfovibrionia; order Thermodesulfovibrionales; family UBA6898; genus JAOUFP01. The sequence continues at coordinate 32,441 of CAWDEY010000006.1, read as the reverse complement.
TCCGACCGCTGTTTATGCTAATCCGGCCGGAGGTATGGTCACTAACGGCTATAACTGTGCATCATGCCATGCAACAGGATGGAGCGACCCGGCAGCCGGTCTTTGCAGTAAATCCTCAAAACTCACATCAGCAGACTGTACCGGTGCGGGTGGCACATGGTATCCTTCCACAGGAGTCCAGGGAGTCGTTGGTGAGGAGCCGCAGAAATCATTCCCTGGGATTACCGGAATTACCGGTAATTGGGACCAGGACGGCATTCTGTGTTCAAGGTGCCATGCCGCGACGTGGCCGGCAGTATATTCAGGGACAACGGCAATTACTGCCACACATGATTCCAGCGCTGCTATAGGCGGGGCCGCGACCACCAAGCTCTGCTTTGGCTGTCATCAGAGTCTGGCAACAGACTACGCAACCGGCGATAAAATACTTGACCCGGTCCAGATACCCACAGGTGCAGGCCATGGGGCCAACTGGGCCAGGGAGTTCAACGGCCACGTTATTGGCAACCAGTTCCTCAACAGCCCTCATGGAGCGTTCAAGGGAGCAGTCGTGCCGAATTCGCTCGGCAAATATGATCTTGTCAGTGGAGGCATATTTGGCACCACCTTCGGAGATATTTTCTGCAGAAACAATAATAATGATGGAACTCCCAATGCCACAGGGGCCAAACTGACCACCAATGTGGACGGCACAAAAATCAGTAACAGCGATCAGTGCGCCACTGCCGGTGGCACATGGTGGATTGGCCAGTCCCAGGGGAGTTGTTCTACGTGCCATGATGTTCATCAGAGCATGGTTCCTGAGGTCGGCGCAGCTGAGCCTATCAGAAGGGAATGTGTAGACTGTCATGACGACAAGGCAGACCTCAGTAAGATTAATCACCCAAGTGGTGCCGGCACACCCTTGGCCCTCGGAATTCTCAGCTGCGAAGTCTGCCATATGCCGAAACCAACGTCGGAGGGCTTCCCGATGCACTTATGGAGGATCAACACCGATTCTGCCTATGACACTTTCCCGTCGCAGGCTGCATTCTATGGCGGCATCTGCAGTAAGAATCCGATGGCCCCTGATACCGGCTATCCGGTCAACACTACACCAGCGTTATGTGCTGCAGACTTAAGCGGTGACGGCAACCCGGGTGTATGGACTGCTGCTGTGAAGGACAGAAGGGCCAAGACAGCGTCTGACATCACTTATGCAGATGCAGTATGGGTTGATATCGACCTTGCCTGCGGCCAGTGCCACGGCGGCAGCAGAGGGCCGACTGGCGTTGCTAACAAGGCGCCGTATATGGACAAGGCCACCCTTGCAGAGGTTGCGGTGAATATACATCTGAACAACGGGTATGAGGTAGCGCCGAAAGCATCTATGGAACTGACCGCAGAAGACAGAAGGCAGGAGGTGAGCGGGATACAGATATACACCGGCGATACTGTAATAGTGACAGATACGTCCATGGACCTCAACGGGGACATCTCTTTGATAAAAGTGGACTGGGGAGACACAACATCAGTTACTATTGCTCCTGGCGGCACCGCAACGCATACCTACAGCTCAACGGGAGACAAAACTTTAACTCTTACCGCAACCGATTCTGAAGGCCTTAAGTCAATTGCCAGCAGGTCGGTAAGCGTAATAGCAAGATAATAATGAAACGCTTATAACTGAAAATATACTTTGACTTAAGAGAATCAGGGAAACAACTCGAAACAAGAAGGGCAGGCCGATGAGCGGCCTGCCCTTTTAATTTAAAAACTACGGCTTAATTCGCACAGGTCCGAAAAACCAGCATGAGTTAAGCTGTCAGTTCTTTCCCGCAGTGCTTGCAGACCTTTGCCCTGATCTTGATTATCTCAGCACAGTTGGGGCATTCCATGGTGAAGTTCTTCTTGTGGATCTTCTTGATAGATTCATCAACTTTGTTCTGTATTGCCTCATGGCTGAATTTGTGATTTGCCATTGGCTCGGCAGCCCGCAGCTCACCGATCTCGCCAAGGTGTTCCGCAGCCTTAAGCCTTACACTGCCAAACCCGCTTTCGTCCATAAGCATAGCAAGGATAGAATCAACATCTTTACTGATGAAATAATCGGTAAGTAGCTGAAAGGCCTTTTTCCTTGCTTCCAGTGCCTCTTTTTCCTGGGCTTCCTGTATTTCGTCAATAATATCACCCCTCATGGCAAGCCTGTGCCCCACCGGTACACTTGATGACTCCCCTGAATCAGGATGAAGCATATAGCGGTAACCCATTTCCTGGCCGTATGTCTCGCTCATATGCTTCCAGCTGTTTTGAAAGAACTTGCAGTTATCATTAAAACATACATATAGAAACGGAGTGCACCAGCCCAACCCGTCGGAGAAATTAAAGCTCGGGGTGCTTAATTTATTCAGCTTCTGTTCGCAATGCGGACATACTAGTTTTTTCTCTTCCATGACCTTTTCCATTTTTCCTTCTCCTTTAGAAAGAGGGGGGTTGAATTTGGTTCCATAATCCGGATTGCAAATTACTGCCCCTTTTATGGTTATTAATAAACTAACTACTTTATTTATTATAACAAAACAGACAAGTAAATATAACTAAAAAAGCTAGTCTCTTCTCTTTAAAGCGTTTTCACCAAAGAGCACCTGCCTGAGCCATCTGAAGGCAAACCTCAGCAGGTCTGTCTCGTCAGAACGGATTTTTTTGAGCTCTTTTTTCCCGATATCGAAATGGTCGAGAAAACTACCTTGAAAGACCATATTTCTAAACTCATCTATATTATAGCTGGCCAGAAAAAACATGTCCCGCGCTTCTCCCGCAAGCATATCCAGTGTTCCGAAGTTTTCATGGTGCGTTATAATTTTCCATTCGTTGTTCATCTCTTCATAGAATCCGATATTCTGGGTATTACGCCATTTTTTTACAGTATGATTTTTGTTGCTGCCAAAGCCGAGGCAAAAATCTCTTTTAACGAGTTCGAATTCCGGATCAGAGGTTTCTGTAACAGGCTCCAGAGGGAAGCTTCTGCAAGACCAGGGCCTGTCGTCGTATATCATACAGCCCTCGCTGCCTGCGAATGGACAGTTTTTTGTTTCATCAGGGACCATCCTCATAAGTATTACAGGATGCCCGACCTCTTGAGGAAACAGCGGAAAAGTGTATGTCCTGAGGAATTCGTACGAGGGGATCTTGAGCCTTCTCTTTATCCTGATAATATCGTATGGTGTGAGAAACAGATTTATGTCCCTGCAGCAACGGTTAAAACATTCAAGCTCTTTGCTGCAGCTGAATGAAAAGAGATCATCACTGCGTAGTTTTCTATCAGGTATGCCGACATTATTTTTGACTATTTCCATTTTTTTTAAAGTCGCAGGGGCCATTGATTGCAATATTATAACGTTGCAGTCCGTCTATTTACAAATGTTGATGCATTAAAGTATTGACATATTTTTGAATTACCCATATTATTTTTTAATTAAAAAATTACCGTATTTTAAGAATAAACTTTTCAAGAGGGTCAAAAAAAGTCCTATACAGCGGAAAATAATAACATTTATAAATCTGGACAAGGAGGTAAGTATGGATTTCTTTAAGAAAGTCCTCTATGTTTTTGCCATCACAAGCATAGTTTTCTCAGGCTGTGAGTCGCTCAAAGCTTCTAAGGCGATCTTTCCTATCAAGGAATATGAACGCATGATTGTCGGTCGTCTTGATGCCAATTATATCGGGACACGAAATTGCCTGTCTGCCTGCCATTACCACGACAAGCTAAAGCAGGATTTTGACGCCAGTACTATGGGGGGGCAGCTATCAAAGAAATCCGGGATGCCGCTTGTAGACTGCGAATCCTGCCATGGCCCCGGAAGCCTTGCTGTAGAGGGACTTACCCCTGCGAAGGTTGAAGAGGATGCGAAGCAGGGAAAGCAGACTACCTGCGATTACAAAACACTGATTGATCTGAAAAGACTCCCCGCCCCTGCACAGTCCCTGATATGCCTCAAATGTCATACGTCATCAGTGAATTTTAATCTTCATAACTGGAATGCCGGAACACATGCTATTTCTGATGTGTCCTGCTTCGAGTGCCATAATGTCCACACGGGACCTGATCTGACAGTAAGGCGAAGCGACATGGAGAACATGTGCGAACGCTGCCACCAGGAAGTCCAGGCAGAGTTCGCTATGCCGAGCCACCACCCCATGCACGAAAAAAAGATTTTTTGCACCAGTTGTCATGAGCCTCATGGGACCCCGAATGACTATTTGCTCAGAAAGCCAACAGTAAAGGAGGTCTGCACCCAGTGCCATGCCGACAAGGATGGTCCATTTATCTATGAGCACGCGGAAAATAACGAGGACTGTCTCGGCTGCCATAGTCCGCATGGTTCCGTGAACAATAATATGCTAAAGGTGGCAGTGCCTTTCCTGTGCATGCAATGCCATATCCCGCATACTCCCACGACTGTAGCCGATAGAGGGAAATTCTATACCAGATGTACTGACTGCCATCCGACTATACACGGGACAGATATCCCTTCAAGAAGCGGCCGTGGCAGATTCACTGATTAAGAGGAGGGAGTGATGAAGAAAATAACTATACTGTTATTACTCATAGTCGGATTATGCGTCTCAGGAGCATATGCGCAGGAAACAGAGCCGGCGCCTTCTCCTGATACTGAACAGGTCGAGTCAGAGCCGGTAGAAAGCTATGTTTTCCCCGACATCAAGCCGGTAATCTCGCTGACCGGGGGATACCGTTATGTCCATCTCAACGGCTCTAGCCAGGCAGCAGAATACGATTATCTTCATAATTCCATTGTCCTCGGGGGAGAATTGCGTACGGTTACGTTGGACCACCGGTTGCACATTGATCTTGATATAAAAAACAGCAAGGACTACTATGGCGATATTTCCTATGCCTATAAAGACCTGGTCCTCTTGAGGGCTGTGAATTCAACGCTCTTCCATAACCTCGACAATATAAGACTCTTTAAGTTTTCCCCGCCTCCTTCTTTAGTAGACAATATGGACCCGGATGGAAAATACGGAATTAAAGTCGGAATAAGCAACGTCCTCCTGCGTTTCAAGGCACCTGATTTTCCGGCTCATCTCTATTTTGAAGGAAATTTTGTCGAAAAGGACGGTACGGCTGAGCAGAGGTTTTATCATCAGTTTCTGGACCGCACTAAAAATACAAGGACATCAGACGGAAGAGATATTGATTGGCTTACCAGCGTATATACTGTCGGGGCAAATAGCCATCTTGGCCCTGTAGAGGCTGATTTCTCTCACAGTGAAAAGAGGTTTGATGTGAGCGGAGACAAGGTCTTAGTAGACAGGTTTGATGCTACCGCAGGCGATCCCTCAAGGACAGCAGGTGATTATTTTCATAATCGTATACCTGAACTGAAAAGTTCGACCAATACCCTTAAGCTGCACACCTCATATACTGGAGGGCTTGTTGCCAGCACAACATTGTCAACAACAGACAAAGAAAACAGGGACAGTGGGGCGAAGGCTTCTTATTTGTTTGCTGCCGGTGATATAACATGGATGCCGGTGACAAGGCTGACCTTTTATCTGAAATACCGGCACCAGGAACGAGACATCGACAACCCCGATTCTGTCACGGTCCAGAATCTGACTGATCTTAGCAAATATTCATACGCTGTAAGAGATTCTATTTCCTCAGTCAGTGATTCCGTCACTGGAATAGCGCGTTACAGGCCTCTCAAGGGTGTTATGCTAAAGGCAGACTATACGTATGAGGATATCCGCAGAAATGACGTGAATGACTGGTATACAATTCCGGATTCTACCCAGAGGCAGAAGCTTTCTTTGTACGGTGATGTAAGAATCATGGCAGGGCTGAAGCTCAGGGCAAAATATATCCACAAGGATATCAATAATCCAGCAACCAATATGGAGCCTGATCATTCCGATGAAGGGCTGCTGACACTCTCATGGCTGCCATTACCAGGTCTGAATACCTATATAAGCTACGCTGTAAAAGGGGAGAAGAGGGACTCCGTGGATTTCGTCAATTATGATACTGGAGAGGTTGAAACCGCTGATAACAGGAAGGTCAATGATGACAGGATAATCGGGACAGTGTCCTATGTCCTTTTGAAAGACCTTTCTGTAACAGCAAGTTATGCTTATATACATAGCAGGATACTGCAGGACATCAGACTTTCCCCGGATGACTCTGCATACTGGGACCGTCAGCCCTATAAAACAACAGCCCGTACTTATTCCTTTGCTGTGCATTACTGTCCGAAAAGCTTTATCAGCCTGGACGCCGGGTTTAATCATACAATAAGCCAGGGCATGTTTTCTGCCTCAGCTTCAAATTTGCAGGACATACCCGTTTTCTCTGATCTCAAGACAAGAGAAACAGAGTATTCTGCATCAGGTGAGTATCAATTCAAAGGCGGCTTTTCAACTGGCCTCCAGTACCGGTACCGCACGTTAAAAGATCTGCTGAAGAACCCATACAACGACATCGAAGACGGCAGGGTGAGCATAATATTGCTGACGATTTCAAAGAAATGGTAAAGTAGGACAATGAAAATGAATAGATTCAGGAATATATTTAGTATGTTGATCCTGGCCGGATGCATTTTGGTCAGCATCCCTGCCTTTGCTGCGGAAAAAACAATAGGTGTGATTTTGACAGGCAGCATACCGTATTACAAGGAGGTCCATAAGGCCTTTATGGAAAGTCTGGCTTCCGAGGGATTCGGGCCGGGACGCGTTGAGATCGTGACCCAGACTCCTAACCCTGAGGCAATGTCATGGACGAATTCGGCCAGAAAGCTGGTTGCAGTTGGTTCGGACATTATTGTTTCATATGGGGCCCCTGCTACTTTTGCTGTAATGAGTGAGACCTCGGATATACCTATTGTCTTTGCAGGTGTATATGATCCGAGGGCTATAGGAATAAACGGGAAAAATACTACAGGGATAAGCTCGAAGGTTTCTGTTGCAACATTGATCAAAAATTTAAAGAGCATTGCCAAATTTTCGACCCTGGGCGTTGTTTACAGTGACGCTGAAAAGGACACGGTGTTGCAGGCTAATGAGGTCAAACAGCTCGAGGGCAATTTTGGGTTCACTTCTTCAAAGATTAATTTCAAGAAGACAGAAGATGTCTCCAAGATCAGGAATGTCGAGGCGCTCTTTTTAACTACTGGCTGCGCAGCCATGCACTGTGTGAATAATATAATAGGCACGGCACGCAAGGCAAAAATACCGACAGCTACAACAATAGGGGGCGGTGAAAACAACGGCATAATGCTGACCATAGCAGCAAATCCTGCTGAACAAGGCAGAGAGGCTGCAGAACGGGTAGCGAAGATCCTCAAAGGGGCGAAACCCTCCTCTTTGCCAGTAGTACAGCCAAAGAAGATAGATATGATAATAAATATAAAAGAGGCCAATGATATGGGCCTGAAAATACCTTTTGACCTTTTGAGTGCGGCAACAAAGGTCATAAAATGAAGGCCGGCACGAATTTACAGAAAAAATCCACTCTCATCGTCGCGGTCATTCTATTTTTTATCATTGCTATTAATACCGGAGTCCTTACGTTTGTGGCTTCTACGAAATACAGAAATGCGATACTTTCCAAGACCCAAACTGTTGGCGAAAGCATACAGAAAGAGCTTTCGAAGGTCCTGGACCTGGGCGTTTCTATAGAATCATTGGAGGGTGTGAACGAAAAAATGGCAGATCTTGTAGCCAGGGACAAGGCAATCGGATACGCCATGGTTGTTAATAAAGACGGAAAGATATTGTTTCATAATGATGTCTCCAAAGTGGGTCAGGAACTCAAAGACGCTGCATCCATGAAGGCTGTTTCTTCTGCGGTCTCTCTTACTCAAACTGTTGATTCATATTATGATCTTTCTTTCCCTCTGGTAAATGCGGTGGGCGATATTCAGGGTGTTGTGCGTATAGGGGTTGAGCTAAAGGCCATCAATTCCCAGGTTTATATACTGCTCTTTTGGGCACTGGGTATATCTTCTCTTTGCTTTATACTGTCAGTCGCGCTTATATACGCATCCATATCCAAGTTTATAGTCCGGCCGATAATGACCATGGAGAAAGCAGCTGACAGGATAGCCTCCGGAGACCTTACGTATACCATTGATATCGCAGGCAAAGACGAGGTGGCAGCGCTTGGGGAAGCTATCAACAGGATGTCTTATAATTTACAGGATATGATTTCGAAAATCAGAAATATTACTCACAGTGTCACAAAAGTGACTGAGAATATCGTTGTGTCGTCGCAGGGAGTATTGTCAGCAACTGATGTACAAAAGCAGGCAATAGACAATACAGCATCGGCGATAGGGGAGATGGATGGTTCCATATCAAAAGTGGCAACGAGTTCAGAGAGCCTTTCCGACTCTGCCGGCAATGCCGCCTCCGCAATATCTGAGATGACCACATCCATAGAGATGATAGCGGAAAACGCAAATATATTCAGTGAAACTGCCCATGAAACCGCTTCTTCGATAGAGGAAATGGTAGCGATCATCAAAGAGATATCGGACAGCCTGGAGACTTTGGTAGAGTCTTCCGAGGCGATAGCCGCTTCCATTGAAGAGGTCAACGCAACCACCCTGGATATAGAACGCAGTGCGGATGATTCTGTCAAGCTTGCTGAAGCTGTGACAACTGACGCCTCTGAGAAGGGCATTAAGGCGGCCAACGCAGCCGTGACTGGAATGGAGAACATTAAAAGCAGTGTGACCTCACTTTCGGAAATTATCAATATGCTCGGTAAGAGGGCAAATGATATCGGTAAAATAGTGAATGTTATAGATGATGTTGCCGACCAGACCAACCTGCTGGCAATCAATGCTGCCATCCTTGCTTCAAAGGCCGGCGAGCACGGCAAAGGCTTTGCTGTGGTTGCTGATGAAATAAAAAGTCTCGCCGAACGGACTTCATTTTCTACAAGTGAGATAGCAGGGTTGATAAAATCCGTGCAGGATGATACAAAATCAAGTATCAAAATGGCGGGAGAAGGCATTCAGACAGTAGACAAGGGGCTGACACTTGTAAGGGATGTCAATAACGCCCTGCAGGATATTGTTGGAAGTTCCAGGGAATCAGCTGACATGGCAAAAGCCATACAGAGGGCGACTGCTGAACAAACTCATGTAATAAAACAGATAACCAAAGATATGGAGAACACTAAATTACAGACAGAAAACATTTCACGTGCGATAAAAGAGCAGAACAAGGGGAGCCAGTTGATTATTGAATCAACCGAGAGGATAAAAGATATATCATATCAGGTAAAAACATCAACAGCTGAGCAAAGAAGCGGAAGCAGGCAAATCGCCGGAGTTATCGAAAATGTGACCCAGCAGGCATCCCAGATAGCAAATGCTACAGCGAAACAGAAGGAAAAGAGTGTAGATATCGTCCAGTCCGTTGGAAATGATCCGCAATGCGACCAATAAGCTGACGGGTTCAGCGCACAGTATGAATTCCGTAATCACTTCCTTGAAAGAAGAGGCGATGAGTCTTCTGGCTGAACTGGAAAAATTCAAGGTTTAGTGGTCAGGACTAAAGCCCCATTCTCGCGGAAACAGCTGATTTGTTCTCTATACCCTGAGAAAAAATTAAGCAATAAACCGGTTGAAGGGCTTTACGAAATTCAATTTGTGATATGCCGCATAAGAAGAAAATGAGGGTCCTGACTATATGCACGGGAATATATGCCGCAGTCCCATGGCTGAGGGAATACTCCGCGCGATCTTTCAAGCTGATCCATTTATGACAGTTTCATCAGCAGGGACTCATGCCGTTGCCGGGAATCCTGCCACGGAGTTCGCGATCCTTGCGTCTCAGGAAAAAGGGATAGATATAACCTGTCACAGCGCCCGGCCCCTTGATAGCGTGCTCATAAGCAATAGCGATATGATCTTATGCATGGAGCCCGCCCACGCAGAGTGGGTGCTTTCCATTGCTAGTTCAATATATGAAAAGGTCTATAATCTGGCTGATTTTTCCAACAGCGATAAAATAGTGAAGAGCATTTCCGATCCTTATGGCTGCAGTCTTAGGGAATACCGGGAGTGTTTCAGGGTTATTCATGAATGTCTTAGAAATTTTGCTAAAGAATGTTGCGGATAACGGTCATGTGCGGGAAGAGCGCTAAATCCTGAAACACATAACCGAAAGGCCGTTCCTGCGGCGGGCAGTCCGTACTCGTCGAACTGCTAAAGTATACCTTATCATTCAGACTCACCCTTCCTTTGTCAGGCCTCATGAGGCCGGCGATCATCCGCAGGGTCACGGACTTGCCGGCGCCTGAAAATCCGAAGGTACAGTTAGTTCATCGCCGGTTTCCCAATGCGATATCAAGACTGAACCCGCTGAGCGATTGCTGCAAGGTTTACCATCAGGCCCATCAGATGATCCTCCTGGAATACCTGTTGGCAACATACAGGAAGACGCCGGACAGCAACGGTCAAGAGAAGGACCATGAGATGGGCCTGGGTCCATTCGCCGCTGCCGGCCAGGCTGTATATCGCTATGGGCATTGTGTTTGTTTTTCCCGGCAGGTTCCCGGCGAGCATCAGCGTCGCCCCGAATTCTCCCATGGCACGGGCAAAGGACAGGACCGTCCCGGCGACAATACCGCGTCTGGCAAGGGGCAGGACGACTTTCAGCGCCGTGTCGAGTTCAGAATGTCCGAGTGTGTACGAGGCATTGATGAGACTCCTGTCGACAGATTCGATGGCCGACCTTGCAGTTTTTATCAATAAAGGCAGGGCCACTACATAAGAAGCGAGAACTGCCGCATACCACGTAAACATGATGCTCCACCCGGTCAATCAGTAGAGATGTTTTCCTATAATACCGTTTCTTCCAAAGAGGATGATCAGATAATAACCAGTAACTGTCGGAGGAAGCACCAGAGGGATTGTACAGACCACATCGAGAAGTTCCCTGCCCCTGAAGTCCTTTCGCGCGAGAAAGTACGCTACAGGTATTCCGGTCAGCACAATAAGCGCAGTCGACACAACAGCCACCTGCAAAGATAGGCGTATCGGAAATAAAACTGCTTCATCCATTATGAGCTTATTTTACAGGTTTAAACCCGTATTTCTGAAGTATTTTCCTGCCTTCAGGTGACTGCACCAGTGAGATGAAGGCCTTCGCCGAAGCCTCGTTCTTTGCTCCCTTGACCACGGCCATGGGGTAAACTACCGGCTTATGGCTTGCCTCGGAAGCAGTGGCGGCAATCTAGTTTGACATCCTTTGACTCGTGACTGCTGCATCGGTCGCATAAACAACTCCGGCGTCAACTTCTCCGCGTGCGACGTAATCCAGTGCCTGCCGGACGTTTTCAGTGAAAATCAGCGTGTCCTTAATCACTCCAGATAGCAGCTTGTAATAACCCAATACCTCTTCCGCATACCTGCCTGCAGGAACGGTCTTCGGGTTGCCGACCGCATTTTCCTTCACAGCAGCAGTATTCAAATCTTCGAACCGCTTTCAAAGCCTTCCCTGTGCCCGCGCGAGAGAACAACAGAGTTGCCTGCAAAGTCTCCCGTGCTGCCAGAGAAGAGCCCCTGCCGTCAAGCATATCCATGTCCTTTTGCGCAGCAGAAGCAAAGACATCCACAGGCGCTCCACCAGCTATCTGCTTCGGAGATCACCCGAGCCCCAAAATTACAAGGCCTTAGCACTGTCTTGCTTCATACAGCCTGCCGATTTCCTCAAACGCGTTTTTCAGGCTAGTGCCGCTGATACCGTAATATCCTCCGTTTCGGCATGGGAAAGACCTACCGAGATGCAAAAACATACTATCAACACTGCTGAATAATCGATATCTTCTTCATATCAGTCTCCACTACTTTCCAAAAGGACAGACAGGATACTTGCATATCTCGCATTTCATGCACAGCCCACCATGTCCGAGTTCAGCAATCTCTCGTCTCTCCGACCTTTTCACCGGCAAGGACTCTTGGAAGGATTAAATCGAAGATCGTAGTCCTTGCATACATTCCGCAGGCAGGGATGCCAAGGATTGGAATAGGGCCAAGGTAAGCAACAAGAAACATTGCGCCTGGAAGCACTGCAGAGCCATAAGTGATGTTAGTTGCCCCAAGGTTTCTTATCGCAAACCTTGTAACATCATCAGGGTCAACAGACATGCCGCCGGTCGTAATGAGCAAGTCAGCTCCGGCACTTATCAATTCCCTCAGTCTGTCCTCAATAAATGATTCATCATCAGGAGCGTAATATGTGCCTACGATTTCGCCGCCGATGGCCTCTATCTTGTTTTTGATAACCGGCGCAAAGGCATCCTTTATCCTGCCGTAATAAACCTCGTTTCCCGTGATGACCACGCCGGCCTTCGGCTTTCTGATCGCCTTGACCTGAATAATTCCCCCGGCCTGCTCGCCGATCGCCACTGCTGCCTCTACGATATCCTTTTTTGACAATCAGCGGTATGGCCCTTGTGCCTGCGACTGTCTGCCCTTTTCTCACAATCGTGTTGCTGTGGATCGTCGCGCACATGACATCACCAAGCATATTGAACGCAAGGAGCGCGTCTTTATTTATTTTAAGAAGGCCGTCTGTCTCAGCAACGATATTTATCTTCCCCTCTTTTGGCTCTCCCTTTATCTTCACGCCTTCACCCATGAGAGCATGTGCAAGGGCATATGCAGCGTCGTCTTCGTGCATCTCGTCGTCTGCGATATTCAGCACAAAGAGATTTTCCTTGCCGAGCCTTTGAAGATGGCAGACATCTTCCTCCCTGATAATATGTCCTTTCTTGAAGGCCCGTCCCTTAAACTCTCCAGGACGTATCTCTGTTATGTCATGGGCAAGGACAGTGCCGACGGCTTCGGCAACAGCCAGTTTTTTTGTTCCGGGGTTATGATTCTCCTGCGATGAATCACACATAAAGACCTCCTCTATAATCCGTTATCGTTGAATATCTTTCTGAACCTCTCATCAACAAGCTCTCTTATACCCATCTCAAGCTCCTCATACTTCTTGAGGAACTTTTTTGCCTCTTCGGTGAGGGTTGCGCCTCCTCCGTTTCTGCCGCCAGCCTGTCTCTCTATAAGCTTGAATCCAAGCCTTTCTTCCATAGCCTTTATATAGCCCCAGGCCTTTCTGTAAGAGATGTTGATCTCTTTTGCAGCCTGATTGATAGAGCCATACTTGTCGATGGCCTCAAGCAAAAACCTTCTTCCTCCGCCGAAGACCGGTTTGCCTCCCGACTCGATCCAGAGCTTTGACTTAATCTCCATTATTGCAATTCATCCGTTATGGAATATCTGCATAACGCATATCAAAAAATAGCCCGGCCTACAGGTTCATAATATCCGGCGGAGGCACAGGGCCTGCATAAGACCTTCCCGTTCCTATGAACCTCCCGCAAGTCCTGAACGTATTCACCGCAGGAATCGCATTTGATCCTTCGCAGGGGTCTTCCCGGCATGTCTTCGGGCTTTACCTTCACTTGAACTTCCATCACATCAAAGAGTTCGTCATCCGGCATGATCTTGTATGCCTCAAGCTGTGCCTCATACTTATTTTCTGATCTCCGGGAAATATTCCTTTGCCTTCTGTCGTGACTCCTCTTTTGCAATGACCCTTACTGCCCTGCCTGTCTTGAGGTTCAGAAATGTTGCGGCCATCTTGCCATAGTCCATGAATTTCATGGTCCTGTGGCCAAGACTGCATCCGGTCACAGACTGCACAGCATCAGTTGCGCACCTGTCCATTTCTACAAAGACAATGATGCTCTTCCTGTCTTTGCCTTTGGGATCAGTGATACCGATTTCTCTGAGCCCAAGCATGGACATCTTCACGCCAAGCACCTGTCCAGGGCAAAGATGCCCATGTACCTTTACAGACTCATCCAAAGAGCATTTCAAAATCCGGCAATAACAAAACTGCTTCTTTCACTATTGCCCATAACGTCATAAGTTTATTGTATGGCGGCATCTCTACAACTTCTCAATTCTTACAGCGCACGACTTGTATTCGGGAGTGCCGGTTATCGGGTCCCTGTGCTCTGATGTAAGAATATTTGTAAGCACATTCCTGTGATGAAAGGTCAGAAAGACATTGCCTGGCTGTGAGCGTTCGGTAACCTTTGCCTTTACCTTGATCTCGCCCCTTCTTGAAGCAACACGGACCTGCTCGCCGCTTTTTATCTGCAAGGCCTCTGCATCTTCCGCATTAATCTCCAGCAGTTCCTCTGGGACCAGTTCCATGATCCCTGGGACTCTTCCGGTCATGGAGCCGTTATTGTAATGTTCGCGGATTCTTCCTGTTATCAGGACATACGGATATTTTTCATCCGGCGTTTCCCCGGAGCCTTTATGGTCAAGCGCCACGAATCTTGCCAATCCGCCGGGTCTTGCAAATAAGTCCGAATAAAGGGTCGTTGTGCCGGGATGGTCCTTTGTCGGACAGGGCCACTGAATTCCCTGTTTTTCAATACGCTCATAGCTTATGCCGCCGTAAATCGGGACAAGGCTTGCGATCTCATCCATAATTTCAGAGGGGTGATTGTAATGCATAGGATAACCCATAAGGGTTGAAAGTTTGCTGATGACCTGCCATTCCGCCATTCCTGCAAGCGGTTCAATCGCCTTTCTCACTCGCTGGACCCTTCGCTCACCGTTTGTGAAAGTCCCATTTTTTTCAGCAAAGCTTGCGCCGGGCAGTATCACATCTGCAAAGCGTGTTGTCTCCGTATGAAAGATATCCTGCACCACAAGAAAATCTACTGACTCCAAGTGCGCTCCACACATGATGAAGATCGGGGTCTGTCTGAGCAGGGTCCTCTCCGAGTATGAACAATCCTTTGAAATTTCCTTTCTTGCACTCATCCAGCATCTCAACTGATTTGAGTCCGGGTTTTGGGCTTATTTTAACGTTCCACGCCTTCTCAAATTTATCACGCGCCTTCTCATCGGCAACGGACTGATAACCCGGCAGAGTTGCCGGCAATGGCCCGAGGTCGGATGCGCCCTGGACATTGTTCTGTCCTCTGAGGGCCATGATGCCTGTTGAGGGTCTTCCGAGATGGCCGCAGACAAGCGCGAGATTTGCAATTGCCATCGCGTTTTCAGTGCCTGTCCGGTGTTCGGTGACACCGAGACCGTAAACTATCATCGCCTTTTCAGCATGAGAATATAAACGGGCCGCCTCAATTATGGTTTCTTTCGAGACCCCTGTAAGTTTCTCAACCCGGTCAAGATCGTATTCCTTGACCTTTTCCCTGAGTTCCTCAAACCCTTCCGTCCTTTTTGCAATGAAATCCTTGTTTTCCCAGCCGTTTTGCAGGATTACATTTATCAGACCATTGAGCATCGCAATGTTGCTGCCGGGTTTCAGGTTAAGCCAGACATCAGCGCGTTTTGCCATCCAGGTCTTTCTCGGATCTCCGACAATAAGTTTTGCGCCATTGCGTAGGGCCTTTTTAAGCCAAAGGGAAACTATCGGATGGCCTTCTGTGGGGTTTGAGCCAAACAGGAAAAGAGTGTCCATATCCGGCATCTGACTTAATGAATTCGTAGCAGCGCCTGCTCCCAAGCTGGTGGCCAGACCGGCCACAGTGGGAGCGTGTCAAACTCGTGCGCAATTGTCCACGTTGTTGGAACCAATTGCGCATCTGACCCATTTTGAAAGAAGATAGTTTTCCTCGTTAGTGCAGCGGGAAGATGAAAACCCGCCCACTTTCTCCGGCCCGTATTTATCAATAAGTTCTTTGAACTTCGACGCAACAAGTTCAAGGGCCTCATCCCAGGTGGCCTCATGGAATACCCCGTCCCTTTTGATCAGGGGTGTTTTTATCCTGTCGTCGCTGTGAATAAAATCGTAACCGTATCTTCCCTTAATGCAGAGATTCCCCTTGTTCACCGGCGCATCATAGTCTGACGTTACTTTAACAACTTTATTGTCTCTTACGTTCAGATAGAAATTGCATCCTGTTCCACAGTAAGAGCAGGTGGTCTTCACTTTTTTCATGTCATACGCACGTCCCATGCCTCTTGCCTTTCCTGTCAGTAAGCGCGCCGGTCGGACATGTGGAAACGCACTGTCCGCAGAATTCGCAGTTTTCCAGAGAGCGGGGTTTCTTAAAGGCCGTGTCAGGCATTGAATCAAAACCGCGACCGACAAGCTCGATCGTCCCTGCCATCACCACTTCATTGCATATCCTGGTGCAGCGTCCGCATAAAATGCATTTGTTAGGTTCATATGTTATGAAAGGGTTGTCCTCCCTTACCGGCAGATTCCACGCCTCGCCCTCGAATCGTTTGCCGTCAACTCCGTATTCATAGGCGAGTTCCTGGAGCGAGCAGTCGCCTGTCTTTTCGCATATCATGCAATCATTCGGATGGTTAGAGAGGATCAGGGAAATGAGATTTTTCCTGATCCTCGTCAGCGTGCTGCTTTCGGTCCTGACTTCCATTCCGCTTGTCACATGCGTGGTGCAAGAAGGCTGGGGTCTGCTGACCCCTTCGATTTCGACTATGCACAGACGGCATCCGCCGTAGGGTTCAAGACGTGCGTCATTACAGAGTGTGGGGATACGGATCCCGGCTTTTTGAGCAGCCTGAAGTATAGTTTCGTCTTTGTCGCAGATAATTTCTTTGCCGTTTATTTTTATCTTTATTTCCCTGTCAGTCAAGATCAACCTCCACCATATAATCTATCCGGTTACTCCCAGATGTAATCGACCATCTTTATGAACTTGTTGTTCATCTCACGCAGTATCTCAGATATTGCTATTGTCATTTCTCTGACGATTTTAAAGGCCGTCAGGGGAGTTTCCTCCAGAAGTCTGTCCATTTCGGTTTTTCCGAGGACAAATACCCTTGTGTCTTCCAGTCGCCTCCATAGAGGCTGAATGCGCGCGGCCGTCCAGGATTGAGAGTTCACCGAAGAACTTATTTGCCTTCAGTACCGCCAAAACCTGTCTGTTTCCCTCCTGGGTCATCCTCGTCACTTTGACTTTTCCGGAATCAATTATCTGCAGTCCCTGTTCAGTGCTTCCTTCTTCCCATATAAGAGTGCCCTTCGGATAAAAGACTTCCTTAAGCACCTGTTGAAAGTTTTTCAAGCTCTTTGTCCGAAAATTCCCTGAATAAAACTATTTCCTTTAATCGTTCTTGTGCTGATCATACTCCCTCCATCAACAGTTACATGATTGATTTAAACGGACATGCTTCAAAGCACGCGCCGCATTTTATGCATTTTGCTTTATCCAGTGACTGCCGTCTTCTTTGGGCTCCCAGGAAATGGCGCCTGCCGGGCATGCCTTGAAGCATTTGCCGCATTTTTTACACATATCGGCATTGACGATATACCTGCCGCAATGCCTTGCATACATTTGAAGGGCAGACGCCTTCTTTTATATGCGCCTCGTATTCATCCCTGAAAAAGTGAATGGTCGACAGCACCGGGTTTGGAGCAGACATACCGAGACCGCACAAGGATGAGAGTTTAATATCAGTGCCGAGTTCCATGAGAAGCTCTATGTCGTCTTCCTTTCCTTTGCCCTCGGTTATTCTTGTCAGAATTTCAAGCATCCTCTTTGTCCCGAGCCTGCAGGGCACGCATTTGCCGCAGGACTCGTTCTGGGTAAAAGAAAGGAAGAACTTTGACATATCCACCATGCAGGTGGTGTCGTCCATGACGACCATCCCGCCAGAGCCCATCATGGAGCCGATCCTTATCAAGGATTCATAGTCCACGGGCATATCGATATGAGAGGCCGGGATACATCCACCTGACGGTCCTCCGGTCTGCACGGCCTTGAACTTGCGGTTCTTTTCCATGCCGCCGCCGATGTCATAAATAATCTCCTTAAGCGACATCCCCATCGGCACCTCAATAAGGCCGGTATTTTTTATCTTGCCTGTAAGAGCAAAGACCTTTGTCCCTTTGCTTTGCTCAGTGCCGATTGAAGCATACCAGGATGCGCCTTTTGTCATGATGGCAGGCAGGTTTGCAAGTGTTTCAACGTTATTGATGACTGTGGGCTTTCCAAATAAACCCTTATTTGCGGGAAAAGGAGGTTTTGTGCGCGGCATGCCTCTTCTGCCTTCGATCGAGGCTATGAGGGCGGTCTCTTCACCGCAGATAAAGGCGCCTGCGCCTTTCTTTATTTTTATATCAAAATCAAAGCCGCTGCCGAGAATATTCTGCCCGAGGAAGCCCCTTTCGGTCGCCTGTTCTATTGCTATTTCCAGCCGGGCTATCGCAAGAGGATATTCTGCCCGGATGTAGATATACCCATGATTTGCGCCTATGGCAAAACCGCCGATGATCATGCCTTCCAGGACTGAATGAGGATTGCCCTCGATAACAGACCTGTCCATGAATGCGCCGGGGTCGCCTTCATCGGCATTGCAGATGATATATTTCGGAGTCCCTTTGGACATGCTGCAAAACCCCCATTTGAGGCCTGTGAAAAATCCGGCCCCGCCTCTTCCGCGAAGTCCCGAGGCCTTCACCTCTTCGATGACTTCAAACGGGGTCATTGAGAGTGCTTTCTTTGCCCCCTTCATATCCGCCGATGCCTAGGTATGCCTCTATATCTTCAGGATCGATCTGGCCGCACTGTTTCAGAAGAATCTTTGTCTGTTTATCGTGGAAGACATGATAGTCAGGGCCGACCAGCCATTCCTCGACAGGGGCGCCGTTAATAATATGCTCTTCCACAATACGACTCACCATCTCGGGCTTTATGAATTGATACGTTGAGATATTCCCGTCAAGTATTACATCCACCAGCACATCTCTTGCGCAGAACCCCCGGCAGCCTGTCTTATTTACACATTTCTTTTCAATTTCCGCCTTAAGTCCGCGAGCGCCGAGTTCTTTATAAAATTCGTCAATGACCTCGCTGCTGCCTGCTGCAAGTCCGCCTGTGCCCACACAAACCCTGATGAGCAGATCCTTTATTGCTGATTTTTTATCTTCAGATTTTTCCTTTTTCTTTTTAGTGACTGCCATCTTGTCTATCCGCCCTCACTTTGTTAAATTCCTTCAGCGCCTTTGAGGCCTTCTCCGGAGACATGCTCCCGTAAACTTTCTTGTTTATTATGAGCACCGGCGCAATACTGCAGGCCCCGACACAGGCGACAGTCTCAAAAGTAAATTGATTGTCCTCTGTGGTGAGTTTCTCCCTCGGCAAGCTCCAGGTCGGTCCTGATCCTGTTGATCATAGGGCTTGCTCCCTTGACATGACAGGCAGTCCCGCAGCATGCTGTTACGATGTTTTTGCCGCGCGGTTTTAAATAGAACTGCGCATAGAAGGTCGTTACGCCGTAGAAGTGGCTTGCAGGGATATTCAGTTTATCGGCGAACCAAAATACAACATCCTCGGGGATATAACCGAAAGCGTCCTGAACATCCTGAAGTATGGATATTATGCTGCCTTTTTCGTTGTAATATTTTTCCAGAATCTGCTCTCTTTTCTTCCCGGTCACGAAAACCACCTATGTGAAAAAAAGCGACCGAGGGAGAGAAAAGGGCTTTGCTTTGGTGAAAAAGGAAAGATTTTTTCTTTGTGTGCGCAAATCAACCTCCATGTAAATCTGAAGTCCAGACGGACGACTTCATGATATTTGGAGGCTCCCCGATGGTTTAACCCATCTTGATTCCGTCAGTTGCCTTAGTAAGGTATTAATATTAAGCACTAGTTTCACAGGCAAAGTCCAACTCATAATTTTCATGGAAAGGATAAAAAAAGTTATGTATTCTTATTATGAAAAATATTCATAGTGCTTATGTAGAAAATACATTTGACTTAATAATGATTAAATCTTATTTTTAAACATGGCCAAAGAAAACATCACTCTTGTAATTGCTTCAACTACAAGCACGCAAAATTCGGGACTCTTTGATGTGCTCATTCCTGCCTATGAGAAGTTATCGACATATGGTGTAAAAGCCGAGGTGATCGCCGTAGGAACCGGCAAGGCAATACGGATTGCCAAAAAGGGCGATGCCGATCTGCTCTTCGTGCATGATCCGTTCCGGGAGGAAAAATTTGTTGCCGAAGGATTCGGCGTCAACAGGCGTGCAGTGATGCATAACATGTTTGTTATCCCTGGGCCTGCAGAAGACCCTGCAAGGATTAAGGGCTCCAAAATGCAGCAGACGCGTTTGAACTGATTGCCGAAAACGGCGCGCCTTTTGTCTCCCGGGGTGATGATTCAGGGACGAACATCAGGGAGCTGGACATCTGGGATGATGCCGGCATCAATCCAAAAGGCAAGGGATGGTACTTCGAGGCCGGCGCCAAAATGGGAGACACTCTCATTGTTGCAAATGAAAAAAACGCTTATACGCTGTCCGATAGAGGGACTTTCCTCAATTATGAGTCAAGGATCACACTGAAGATCCTCTTTCAGAATGATCCCATGTTCAGGAACCAGTATAGTGTGATTGCGGTAAATCCTGACCGGTTTCCATCTGTCAAATACCGAGAGGCTATGGAATTTATCGCCTTTGTGACCTCCCCTGAAGGCCAGGGCATAATTGCGGCCTATGTTAAACACAAAACCTGCCTTTTTTATCCTGATGCCGTTCCTTCGGTTGATAAGGGTCAGTAGGCAATCAGTATGTAGAGGCTGCTCACTACAAGGAAAGCTGTTTATGAAAATTAGTGCTACCAAAAGGAGGATCTATGGATAAGACAGTAAAGCATCTTTTGGTTTTGGTATTGTGCGCATTTGTTTTTACTGCTAAGCGCTTCAGCGGCAAGAGAGATCATCTGCGCATCTACGACGAGCACGGAGAACTCGGGTTTGTTTGGCTACATTCTGCCTCTGTTTGAGAAGAAGACCGGTATCAAGGTAAAAGTTGTTGCGCGCGGGCACTGGCGCTGCAATTGAAATGGGAAAGAGGGGCGACGCTGACGTTGCATTTGTCCATGCGAAGGAGCAGGAACTGAAAGCAGTTGAAGAAGGCTTCTTTGTCAACCGGCATGATGTTATGTATAACGATTTCGTAATCATAGGGCCTGACAATGACCCTGCGAAGATCAAAGGGATGAAATCCGCGGCAGAGGCGTTCAAGAAAATTTGCCGGTTCCTCATCGTTTGTTTCAAGGGGGGACAACTCCGGTACTAACACAAAGGAATTGTCCCTCTGGAAAAAGGTCGGGATTGATCCTAAAGGCCAGAAATGGTATCTCGAAGTCGGCCAGGGGATGGAAAAGACACAGAGGATTGCCAATGAAAAACGTGCATACACACTTACGGACAGGGGCACATGGCTTGCGACAAAGGACAAGGACAAACTCGAAATGGTAATTGTCCTTGAAGGTGACCCAGTTTTGTTCAACCAGTACGGCGTTATGGCGGTCAACCCTGAGAAGTTCAAACATGTGAAATATAAAGAGGCCATGGAGTTTGTAAACTGGGTGATATCCAAAGAAGGTCAGCAGACCATAGCTTCATTCAAAGACAGTAACGGCAACCAACTTTTCTATCCGGATGCGAAATGAAGCTGTGAATCGTAAACCTTGAATCGTGAAGGGTCAGAAGATGTTAGTTATGCATTCGTAAACATTCAGGCCTCAGCAATTAGCTGCCAGCGAAGAGTGGATTATACGAAGCCCAGAGGCGAGTCCGGCAGAGCGCTTTATACAGTCATTATTTTGCCTTTTTTTGATGAGAGCTGTACACTGATGGCTGGCAGCTGAACATATGAATTCAATCATAGAAAGTTTCTCAAGAGCGCTTTTTCTTATCCTTAATCTCGATAAGGAATTACTGGGGATTATTATTCTTTCCATCAAGGTCTCAGGGACTGCCCTTGTTGCTGCGACCTTTATCGGCCTGCCGCTAAGCGCTCTCCTTGGGGTTCAGAAAGTTCCCCTTGAAAGGATTGATAATCAGCCTTCTTAACACGTTTATGGGTCTTCCCCCGGTAGTTGTCGGTCTCTTTGTTTATCTTTTGCTCTCCAGAAGCGGTCCTCTTGGGTTTATGGGATTGCTCTATACACCTTCTGCCATGGTGATAGCCCAGACAATACTTGCATTTCCGATCGTGGCGTCCCTTTGTTATTCTGCTATAGTCAGCGTTGATCCTATAATCAGACAGGCTTCCATGACCCTTGGAGCCACCCCTTTTCAGGTATCGATGACAATAATCAACGAGGCACGCTTTCGGCATCATGTCAGGCATAATCGCAGCGCTCGGACGGGTAATGGCAGAGGTCGGGGCCATACTCATTGTGGGCGGAAATATTGCCGGATACACACGGGTCATGACTACGACCATAGCCCTTGAGACTGACAAGGGCAATTTTGAGCTTGCCCTCGCCCTCGGCATAATACTTCTGGCGATCTCACTGTCTATAAACCTGGGGTTGCATGCCATCCAAAAGAGAGGGGCACCTATACGAAGATGACAAAGACAGACCTCAGGTTGGCAATAACAAATATCTCGAAAAGTTATGACAGTAAGCAGGTGCTCAATAACTGTTCATTTACCTTTGCAAAAAAAGGTGTTTATATTTTGACAGGGCCCAATGGCTGCGGCAAATCAACATTCCTTAGGATAGCCTCGCTCATAGAAGAGCCTGACAGCGGGACTGTCAGCTATTTTTCAGGCGATGAGACCCTTGCCAATGATATTTCCCTGAGGCGCAGGATAACCCTTGTCCTGCCGAAGGTGGGGTTATTTAATACAACGGTCTACGGCAATATGGCCTATGGGCTGAAGATAAGAGGAATGCAAAAGAGAGACATAGAGGAGAAGGTCAGCGAATACCTGGAATGCTTTGGTCTTATGCATAAGAAAAATCAGAAGGCCCTTACGCTTTCGAGCGGCGAAAGTCAGAGGCTGGGCATCGCAAGGGCTATGGTGACAGAGCCTGATATTCTTTTTCTTGACGAACCAACTGCATCGGTGGACCAGAAAAACAGTGAGCTCATTGAAGAGATAATTCTGAAGATGAAAAGACGAGGGCATCCAAGCGTCCTCATGACAACCCATGACCAAGGGCAGGCGGAAAGACTTGCGGATTATCTCATACGCATGCATGATGGAAGATTGAAACTGTCTATCTCTTCTGTATAGTTTTACAGGCGGCTTCGCAGTTTAAAGATACTGCAATCTCTGATTTCAGAAGTTCATTCCAGGAGAGTTCGTTTTCGTAGAAGGAATGGATGGCATTGATAATCATAGAGATGTGAGAGCCATCTTTGATCTGCTCTGAAATCTTTTTCATGCCGGAGGAGTCTGCGCCAAAGTTGTTTTCAACCGCAGAACAAAATAACAGCATGTTCTTTACAGCGCTTTGAGCTGCGGGCCTCTCTGTTCCACCAAAACTTTTCTTGAGATATATAGCTTTCGATTTTTGCTTTCTTCACGGCTATTTCAGTCTGGCGTTTTTTGTAGAGATTCCAGAGTTTATCCTGAAGTGCATATGAGATTTCGGTTATAACGGAAAGTCCTACCCTTGAGTCAGGGTAGGCAATCTCAGCCAGTTTCTCAATGGAAAACAACATGACATCCCCCCAGAATTGTCTGTTGAATTCCATGGACAGATCTATTGAGTTCATATTTTCAGAAATGCCGCTTCTGAATTCATTGCTGTAGCCGGACGGATCGTGCGCTTATGCAGCAGCGGCAGATTGGCTGAGACGAATTTATGATTCAGTCTTCTTCTAAGGATACGTCCCAGGGCAGGTCCGGCCATCCTCAATTTCAGGCTGGCAAAAGGTATGAAGTGCCGGAGTCCTGCTGTCCTGAAGACATAATTGCCTGTATAAACAGTTCGTGCATTGTCCGTCTCTGTAAAAGCACCCCTGTGGATATAAAGCTGTGTTCTCGTGGGATGGAGCCCGTAAAAAAACCCCAGGGCCTTTTTCGAGAAATCATCAAGACAGTCCATGACAGTATGGTCTCCTGACAGGCTGCAGAGATATTTTCTGGGTTGCGCTGGACTGCTGTATCCGAATAATTTGACCATGTCATGATATTCTGCAGAGGAGGTCTGGACTGCCTGATCATCATGAAAGATGCATTTTTCGATCCGGCGAAGCATTGAGAAAGGGTTTCAAAAAAAAGGGTTATATCATCCAGAAAAGTATTTATCATTACAGAGGGAGAAACAGGCGGGTCTCCCACAACCTTGCCTGTGACAACCTCCACATCGCTTGAGCCGAATATTTTATCCAGCCAGTAAAAATAGTTAATAAACTGTATGTCCTCTGTGCTGGTTTTGCGTTTAATCTTTATCCTGAATTCTTCGTCGCTGTCGAGAAAATAAATCAGGGACTTCTCCCTGAATTCAGCCAAAAATGTGTGCAGCCAGAGATATGCAATGTTTCTGGAAATCGATGCGCCTTTGTGAGGCGGCACCGGGTTGACGTGTCTGCCGTAGCAGATCCTGGAGCTTTTCCCTGTATTTGAAAGGAAGATTGCTGAGCAATTCAGTCTGTTCATCAAGTCCAATATAATAAGTCCTGAGGCCTGCGTCCGCTGTCCCGGAACATATTTCTCTTATCTTCCGGATGTTGTTTTCATCTTTGCTGTCATCGATGATAAAAGCGCTGATTTTATTATAAACAGGTCTCCCATGCGCATTAAACGTGAACCCTCCGTACTGGAAGATACGGCATTGTTCAATAAGGCTTTCAAGACAGTTTTTCAGCATTACAGGCCTGTCTGCTACAGGGATGACCACCAGAAAATGGTGTCGCTCATCCCCTGTCCAAAAGAAAGAATATACTCAAGTTCTATGTAGAGATCACGCTGCAAAGACAGCAGGTCTTCGTCGAACTCTTTATCAGCAGCAGCTTCCTCTAAAAACCTGAGGGCTGTCTCATAGACGGCCTTAACAGTGTTCAGGTTATCGAAAATCTCTATGCCGGTTATTCATGCCCTTGAGGCAGAAAAGAAATTGTTCTTTAATGTCGACTGCGGTTGTATTGTCCTTAAAAAGTCTGAAAAAAATATTCAGATTAGTGAAAAGTTCGCTCTCCTTCAATTGCGCACCTTATCTCCCTGATGAATATTTTGGAAACTCGTCCTTGTCCAGAATCAATTCAACAAGATTTATCCTGTTTCTGAAATCTGCTGTCTCAAATACGTTTTCAGCATCCGGCAGAGTGGCCACTTTGAAATACTCTATGCTGAAAGACTCCGCGAGTTTTCTGTAATCAGGGTTTATGAAGTCGCTGGCGATAAATCTGCCGGCATAGTTATAAAACTGGTTTTTCCTTACAAGCCCCAAAGATGCATTATTGAGGAGTATGATCAGTACAGGGATATTATAGTTCACTGCTGTCATGATCTCCATACAGCACATCTGGAACCCACCGTCACCCAGTATTGCGATAACCGGCTTCTCTGTAGCGAGTTTTGCTCCGATGGCAGCAGGTATAGCATGGCCCAGGGCAGAGATGCCTGAATTCGGGAAATAGCTTCTGCTTTTTAATACATGACATAAACGCTGCATGTAAATGATATTATCATCGAAAACAGAGACATCGCCTTTAAAATGGTTGTTGAGCATGTTCAGGAAATGACTGACAAGCATAAAGCCATTGTCCCTGGTATCCTGGTTCAGGTATTTTGACTTGTAGAGCAGGACATCCCCGGAATTTTTTGGGACTGATCATATTGGCATTGGCTTTTTCTTTGAGAAGGCTAAAGACCTTTTTTACATCTGCATCAAGTGCGATATCTGCAGTGAAGACCTTATTGAGATGTTCTTCATTATTGTCTATCTGGATGATCTTTTTGCCCTTTAGCAGCTCATTATTCCAGTTGTAACTTGTTCTTTCTCCAAAGCTCGCGCCAGATATAATAAGCAGGTCCGCTTTTTCGGTTATATATCTGAAGGCAAGTTCATTAGAGGTTATTCCCAGAACACCCAGAGAAAGGTCGGATGTCTCCGGCAGTATCCCCCGCGCCTTCAGGGTTGTAGCCACCGGGATATTGGATTGTATGCAAAAGCCTGATATGTCCTCTTCAGCATCTGAAGCAATGCTCCCGTAACCTGCAATTACCACAGGATTTGCAGAGTTGTTTATCAGACTGACAAGGTCATCAGTTGGTATAAGGGTATTTGAAAGTGAATGGCCTGCGTTGAAATTAATATGATCCAGCAGGCTGCTGTCAACGGTTTCTTTCAGCAAATTGTATGGAAAACTCAGTAGTACTGGTCCGGGGTTTTTGGACAGGAGTATCCCTGTTGTCTTTCTGAGTATAGTCAGCAGATAATCCGTCCTCTGGAGAAGGATGTTATATTTCGTAATCCCCCTGAAAATATCGTGCTGGTTTATGCAGGAGCCTTCCCCTGAGCTTTCCTGTAAAGCACCCTTTCCAAAGGAGTACGTTGGAGTTTCGCCGGTCAGTGCAAGGACAGGCAGTCCGTCCAGGTAAGCATTTGCCAGACCTGTCACAAGGTTGGTGGCCCCTGGCCCCGCGGTTGCAATACATACCCCTGTTTTCCCGGATACCCTTGCATAACCGCCGGCCATAAAAGCAGCCCCCTGCTCGTGCTTTGCAAGCACAGACTTGATCCTGGAATTGTAGAGAGCATCATATACAGGGAGGATATGAGCGCCTGGTATGCCGAAAACATATTCAATACCAAGCCTCTCGAGGTACTTTATAATCAATTCACTGACTTTGATGTCCATTAACAAGACCCTTTTGTGTAAAGCATGGTTATAAATACCCCTGAATCCCGGGGGCAAGCTATTATAGCAATAACAGCACTGATTTTCTGAATAAAATTATTCAGGTTGCAGGACCGCTCCTGAAGATATATCACAGCTTATTTCATCGTATGTATGAAGAATCCTCTGTTCATATACAAGTTTTTTCTTTTTCGCGGATTTCAGGGTGAGGTTTCTCGAATTTTCAAGCAGTTCCTGGCGTGTGGGGATTAACTGCATACTGTCGCCAATGACTTTTTCGGAAATGGTATCGAGCAACTCGATATTTACTCCGTTGGTGACAACCGCAAAAGGGATGACATAATCCTCCAGCAGCCTGGCTGTTGCTATGATCTGACGTTCTCTTGAGACGACCGAACCTGAGGCACACTTAAAGACCATGAGTGTGTTGCCTTCCAATCCGATCGAGATGTCAACAAGAGAGCATATCTGCCGGCCTTCAATCTCGAACCTGATTTCCCTGTCCAGAGAAATGTCCTCTTTCCAATAACCTTTTTCCTCAACAAGCGTTTTTACTAATTTCTGCCTGATATTGTCCCTGTTGGAAAAGGGTATCTCCCTGCCGCTGAGGTAATCGACAAGTGTATCAGGAAAACCAGGGTGCTTTTCCGGAGTCTTCGCTTTTCAAGGCTGGAGTTATGGAAAGAAATTTTTGATTATGGCATTTCATTGTTCAATTATGAATGCCTGAGGAATTATCTAGATAAACCGTTCATTGAGCTTGCGCACGGCCCGGATAAAGGTTTTTCTGCCTTCTCCTGAGTCAATATCAAGGCCCTGGCCTGTCAGTTCTTCCCTCAGTTTTTCAAGGGCCTGCAGGTATATACTGTCAACCTCGAAAGAGGTCTTGATCTGATGGGCCTTTTCTTCTTCGCTTATATTTGACATCATAACCTCCGTGGATCAAAGGGCAAAGACGCTGTTATTCATCATCTGCCATGTCATGCATTGCGCTGCATTTATAACATATTCTCTTGCCCTCGTTGTTTATTCCGATAGGGTCCAGCTTGACCAGAATGGCACTGCATTCCGCGCATACTCCCGACGACAGCATTGAGGCAATAACTGCAGAGCATGTATTCGCTTCCGTTCTCAGGATGCTTCCACGAAGAAACATCTTCTGTCTCATTACAGATATGACATGCTTTCATATTTACCTTCCTGTAAAATAATAATTACGAGCAAATTTATTATAACATGTCAGCCAGTTGCAAGGGAAAAAGGCCTTGATTGGAAGAGGATGATTTAGATCATAGCAGGCTATCGGGGGATCTTCTATACTTAGAATAATTGGAATATTAAATCTTTTGGAGGTTAATCATGGCATTAAGAAATATCATACAAATCGACGAAGAAAAGTGTAATGGATGCGGACAGTGTATTGTCGACTGCGCAGAGGCAGCACTGCAGATTGTCGACGGCAAGGCAAGGCTCATCAAGGAGATATACTGTGACGGCCTTGGCGCGTGCCTGGGGAGTTGTCCTACAGGCGCACTTACCGTAGTGCAAAGGGAGTCAGACCCGTTTGATGAAGAGGCCACTGAAAGGCATATGCACGAGACAAAGAAGAAAAAAGAAACTTTCCGCGGATGTCCCAGCACAAGGCCGGTGGATTTTGCTGAAGAGTCTGCAACTAAGCAGACTGCGGCTGAGACAAAACCAGAACTAACAAACTGGCCTGTACAGCTCAAACTTATTGCCACAAACGCGCCTTATCTTAATGAAGCAGATCTTCTGCTGGCAGCTGACTGCACGGCTTTTTCAGCAGTGAACTTCCACAGCAGATTTATCAAAGGCAAGAAGCTTGTGATCGCATGTCCGAAACTTGATGATGCCCAGTTATATTTCGATAAGCTGACCGAGATGTTCAGGGTAAACACCGTAAAAAGCGTAACCGTCGTTCGGATGGAGGTCCCCTGCTGCGGCGGCTTGATATATCTTACAAAAGAAGCGGTAAGGGCCTCCGGCAAGGACATCCCCATAGAAGAGATTGTCATTGGGATAAAAGGCGATATTGTCGGTGAAGGCAAGACCCCGCTGATACCGAAGCTAAGGGAAGTGGCCAGAGGTTAAGAAGTGGCATTTAACCGAGCAGGTGGCAAGACCGCAGAGAATATCATTTGCTGTCAAGTTAGATCAACTTTTCAGGATCATACGGTTTGACAAAGACCGCGTCTCTCCGACAGATGTGACCCTGACCGCTGCATGGTCCCTGACAGGGCATTTGTTTTCGCAAATGCCGCAGCCGGTGCAGAGATCCGGATCAATAAACGGCCGCTTCAGGGTCTTCATGGACCCGTCGCGGAGCTGGACCTCGAAGGTCTGAAACCAGATCGCCTTGGGTGATGTCGGGCAGACCTCCTCGCATACAATACAGTCAGTGTTCATGGCCCAGGGCAGGCAGCGACCGCGGTCGTAAAAGGCCGTGCCGATTTTTACGGGTCTCTGCCCCTTTTCCTTTCCTACTTTCTTCTCCACTGTGAGCGGGGAGATCGCGCCTGTCGGGCAGACATGGCCGCAGAGCACGCAGTTGAATTCGCAGTAACCCATCCTGTTGATCAGAACGGGACTCCAGAGTCCCTCAAAACCGGCCTCAAGCAAGGCAGGCTGTATGACATTAGTCGGGCAGATCTTAATGCACTGCCCGCACTTGAGGCACCTTCTCAGAAAATCTGTCTCCGGAATCGAGCCCGGCGGTCTTATGACGCGGTATTGCGGGGTTGTCCCCGAAGATATGGAGCTCTTCATAATCGGGAAAAGCACAACGCCTGCGACAACACTTTCGATGACCCTGCGGCGGCTGATATCAAGGGGCCTGTGGGCAGCGCTTGCTGATTTAGACAGGCCAAAGTGAATGGCCTGCTCAGGGCAGTCTTCAATACAGTTCATGCAGACGTGGCACTCGGTAGTCCGCAGGGAGGCATGGGGGTCGCAGCCGCCGTGGCAGTTTGTAATACACTTTTTGCAGTCTGTGCAAAGCTCAACGTCCCGCCATATTCTCAGGACAGGCCTGAAGGAAAACAGCCCCAGTAATGCCCCGAGCGGGCATACTGCCCTGCACCAGAAACGCGGCAGAAACCTGTTTGCCGCAATAACAGCGATAAAGATGATCCCCAGAAACGTCCCGCCGTTAAAGAGGGGCTGTTTTAAAGACAACCAGCCCCTTCCGTAATTTACTGCCGGAAAGATCGAGACTGTAAAGGCCCTGGTGATAAAAGGTATGGGGCCCAGAAGACCAATCTGAAGCGACCCAAAAGCTGCTGTGACGAGAAGTATGGCCAGGATATAATACTTAAGCCGGTAGAGCTTACGGTAAGAATTGAGAATTACGGTGTCCGCTGCCCGCATCTTGCTCAGGATGCTGCCGACGGCCTGGTTGATTATGCCTAAAGGACAGATCCAGGAGCAGAAAAACCGGCCCAGAAAAAGTGTGGCGATGATAACAAGGAGCGACAGGCTTAGCCCTTTGTAAAGTGTCCAGCTGGTAAGAAAGGAGGCGACTGCGGTAAGGGGATCGAGTTCAAGAAAAAGAGGCGTTTCATAGCCCTTCAAATGTTTGAAACTCGTTAGCCACAAAAGCAGCACAAACAGTGTCAGAAAAAAAAATTGCGTAAAGGCGTCTGATATTCCTCAGAGTCAGAATCCTTGAGATCATACCTCTTCCTCTGCAATATTCAAAGACTTTAAATCAGAAATACCTACACCCCTTTTTTCAGCCATACCTACATACGGTACATCCTCGGCCCTGAGGTCAAGGAACCTGAGCCCGTAGGTCTCTACCGAAACCACATCGACTCCTGCCACTATAGTATTTTCTATGGCAACATCGGAGATATTGCCTCCTGTTGGACCGTTTCTTTTAAGCACCCTCGTGGCATCCATTACTGTAAGCGTCGGCCTGATCGCAAAGGCCAGGTCTGCGATAGAGGTATTGATGTCCTGGTGCAGGCGGTTTCTCTGACCTCCGAGAGACCCATAGAGGTTCTTCATGGCAGCTGTGCATTTGCTCAGGGAATGATGTTTTACAACAGGCAGGTTTATCAGCTTGTCGGCCTGGTGATAAAAAGCACTGACCGGCCAGATCTTAAGCGATTCTCCCTTGAGGTCTGTTGGCAGAAAGTCGGCCTCGGAAGCAAGTCTGACTCTGCCGCCAGCTCTCTTTACAGCCCCTTCAATGCCGGAACGGCTGAAACACCGGTAGGGGTCATTCACGGAAACATCAGTCACCCAGACCTCGGAGGCCCTTGCCTCCAGGCATAGCTTCACAACTGCTGCGACCACCTCAGGATTGGTATTTGCCGCCTGCTCAGGCTGTCTGTCCCACGCAGCGTTAGGCTTTAAAAGCACCCTGTCTCCGGAGGTCACAAAGCGTCCCATACCGCCGAGTCTGTCTACAGCAGCCCTAACCATTTTTTCAGCGTCTTTGCCGCGGACAACTGCAAGGTGGGGATAGCCACTGCCTGCTTTAGTCCGGAAGTCCCTGAAGGTGAAAATCTTTTTATCAGACCTTCGGACAGGCTCCCTGCTGTAAAATACATATCCCCATGTGCCTGCTGCTGCAGCAAGGCCGCAGGTAGCTGCAGTCTTTATAAGAAACTGCCTTCTGCTTAAGACAGGCTCCCTCTTATCGTTTTTCGACGGCATTAGTACCTCCATCACCAATTTTCATGAAAGGTCCCAGCACTGCATTGTCATCCGTGCCAAAGACTGCAAAGACCGCCTTGGTCGATGAGACCAAAAACCAGCTGCCTTCATATTTGTCGTTGACCTTGTATATTGTCTTACCCGCCTGTTCTGACTGCTCCAGTGGCATGCCGGATTTCTTCACGTATCCGAGAAATGAGGAGACTGTTTGATTGAACTCCTGAGGGCTGCCTGCAAGGAGGGCCAGAGTGATTTTTTTACCATCTATCGTGTATTCCCTTTCTATCACATTGTTAAAGAAATCAAGTCCGCGGTAACCCTCTTTAATAAACCTCGTCTTTCCAGTTTTGCCGATTCGGGGAAGTCTGTCTAATGCCGTTAAGGAACCACTGGCAGAAGGGAGTGTGCCTGCAAAGGCCTTCGCAAAGGACATCAGCGGGGCCTTGGGGTCCGGAGAGGTTATTTTTACATAGTAGCGGCCCTTGACGAAGTTTGTTCCTCCTGAATTCCTGAAGCCCATTGTGCCGATGGAAACCGCGGGGGCGTCCTCGCCGGCTTCATCGACCAGCACACCGAAGGCCTGAATGTCATTACCCATGTCATAGACCTCTGTCTGTATTTCGGCTTTTAATTTATCGGAGCCTGCCGGGGCGTATTCGGCAACAGCCAGACCTTTGAACCCGGCGCTGATAAAATACTCCGCGTGGCCGTCAACATGCTCATAGAGATTGTCCTTTGTATACCTTTGCTCTTGTCCAACCCTCCGAAAGCCCGCAAAATCCGAAACAGCAGCGGGAGATGCTGATTCAGTCACAGTCTGAAGCAGCGTATCCGTACCGAAGGTTTCCTGCGAACCGGTCTTCGCGAAGTCAAGCAGGGCAGGGTCATACTTTTGGCCCTTTACATAGAGCGTAAGCGCGATTATGGGCAGGACCCCAATCAGACCAAGTCTCAGTAAAAGCTGAGCAGGCTTCATCAGGCCGGAAATATCATGTTCTGGTGGGCGTCGCTCAGCATGTCTTTTATTGGCAGGTCGTAAGGACACTTGCTTATGCAGACAGGCTGGTCACAGCCTGCGCAGGGCGCGGCATTCTGCTTCAA
>CAWDEY010000005.1:0-133642 GCA_963801505.1 uncultured Nitrospira sp. | reverse complement strand
CGCAACCCTTATCCTATGTTACCTCGCAAGAGGGTCTCTTAGGAAACTGCCGGCGATGAGCTGGAGGAAGGTGGGGACGACGTCAAGTCATCATGGCCCTTATGTCCAGGGCTACACACGTGCTACAATGGCTACTACAGAGGGATGCAAGACCGCGAGGTGGAGCCAATCCCTAAAAGTAGTCGTAGTTGGGATCGGAGTCTGCAACTCGACTCCGTGAACCTGGAATCGCTAGTAATCGCGGATCAGAACGCCGCGGTGAATACGTTCCCGGGCCTTGTACACACCGCCCGTCACACCACGAAAGCCTGTTGTACCCAAAGTAGGTGAGCTAACCCGCAAGGGATGCAGCCTCCTAAGGTATGGCCGGTAATTGGGGTGAAGTCGTAACAAGGTAGCCGTAGGGGAACCTGCGGCTGGATCACCTCCTTTCTAAGGAAAGATTGTAAGATAACATGGACCTGCTCTTAGTTTTATAAATGGCTGATTAGCTTGCAATCCGGAAGGCTTGCAGGCTTTTTAGCTAAATGTTCTTTGACAACAGAAGGAAAGAAGTAAGGGTCAAGATAGTAAGGGCGTACGGCGGATGCCTTGGCATCAGGGAGCGACGAAGGACGCAGCAGGCTGCGAAAAGCCACGGGGATTTGCGAGCAAGAGTTGATCCGTGGATATCCGAATGGGGGAACCCTCCTGGAGTAAGATCCAGGAATCATACAGTAAATACATAGCTGTATGAAGCGAACCCGGGGAAGTGAAACATCTCAGTACCCGGAGGAAGAGAAATCAAATGAGATTCCCTAAGTAGCGGCGAGCGAACGGGGAATAGCCCAAACCGACCCTAGAACAAATGGTTGAACAGTTGAGAGTTGAAGGTTGAAAGAGATTGTTTTAAACTCTCAACTCTCAACTTTAAACCGGTTTTCAACTATTTGTTCTAGGGTCGGGGTTGTAGGACCCAGACGTAGGACCGAGTGCTATAGCAGAAAGCTCTGGAAAGGGCGACCATAGGGGGTGATAGTCCCGTATGCGAAATGGCATGAGGCCTTATGGGTATCCTGAGTACCACAGGGCACGTGAAACCCTGTGGGAAGCTGGGGGGACCATCCTCCAAGGCTAAATATCACCTGATGACCGATAGTGAACTAGTACCGCGAGGGAAAGGCGAAAAGAACCCCGGTGAGGGGAGTGAAATAGAACCTGAAACCGTACGCTTACAAGCAGTCAGAGCACCGCAAGGTGTGATGGCGTGCCTTTTGATTAATGAGCCGGCGAGTTACTGGCTGTAGCGAGGTTAAGTCCTTAAGGGACGGAGCCGCAGGGAAACCGAGTCTTAACAGGGCGAATTAGTTACAGTTAGTAGACCCGAAGCCAGGTGATCTACCCATGGTCAGGGTGAAGCGAAGGTAAGACTTCGTGGAGGCCCGAACCGGTGTTTGTTGCAAAAAGCTCGGATGAACTGTGGGTAGGAGTGAAAGGCCAATCAAACCTGGTGATAGCTGGTTCTCCCCGAAATGTATTTAGGTACAGCCTCAGAGTAGTTTTACGGGGGTAGGGCACTGGATGGGCTAGGGCCTCTTATGAGGTACCAAACCCAACCAAACCTCGAATACCGTCAAAATGTTCTCTGGGAGTGAGACTACGGGTGCTAAGATTCGTGGTCGAGAGGGAAAAAGCCCAGACCGTCAGCTAAGGTCCCTAATATGTGCTAAGTGGTAAAGGATGTGGTGTTGCACAGACAGCCAGGATGTTGGCTTAGAAGCAGCCATCATTAAAAGAAAGCGTAACAGCTCACTGGTCAAGCGACACTGCGCCGAAAATTTAACGGGGCTCAAGCACATTACCGAAGCTACGGACTTCTCGCAAGAGGAGTGGTAGGGGAGCATTCTGTGGACCTGTGAAGGTGTGGTGTGAACCATGCTGGAGGGGACAGAAGAGATTATGTCGGCATAAGTAGCGCAAATTCTGATGAGAAGTCAGGACGCCGTAAACCTAAGGTTTCCTGGGGAAGGGACATCCGCCCAGGGTTAGTCGGGCCTAAGGCGAGGCCGAAAGGCGTAGTCGATGGACAACTGGTTAATATTCCAGTACTGTCTGAGTGGCGTTTGACCGAAGGGGGGACGCAGGAGGATACTTCAAGCCTGGTGATGGTTCAGGTCTAAGCGTGTAGGCTGTAAAGTAGGCAAATCCGCTTTACATTAAGGCTGAAGCGTGACGGGGAAGCCTGTAAGAAGGTGAACTTGAGGGATTCCACGCTGACGAGAAAATCCTCGTAGGGAGTCATTTGGACATCCGTACCGCAAACCGACACTGGTAGGTGGGTAGAAGATACCAAGGCGTTCGAGAGAACCCTCGCTAAGGAACTCGGCAAAATAACCCCGTAACTTCGGGAGAAGGGGTCCCCATCGCAAGGTGGGGCGCAGTGAAGAGGCCCAGGCGACTGTTTACCAAAAACACAGGACTCTGCAAACTCGCAAGAGGAAGTATAGGGTCTGACGCCTGCCCGGTGCCGGAAGGTTAACAGGAGGGGTTAGCTCGCAAGGGCGAAGCTCTGAATCGAAGCCCCGGTAAACGGCGGCCGTAACTATAACGGTCCTAAGGTAGCGAAATTCCTTGTCGGGTAAGTTCCGACCTGCACGAATGGCGTAACGATCTGGGCGCTGTCTCGGCGAGGGGCTCGGCGAACTTGAGATACCGGTGAAGACGCCGGTTACCTGCAACTAGACGGAAAGACCCTGTGCACCTTTACTATAGCTTGACAGTGAGTTTTGGTGATACATGTGTAGGATAGGTGGGAGGCTATGAGACGTGGACGCTAGTTTGCGTGGAGCCGACCTTGAAATACCACCCTTGTCTTACTGGGACTCTAACTTATTCCCGTAATCCGGGAAGAGGACACTGTCTGGTGGGTAGTTTGACTGGGGCGGTCGCCTCCCAAAGAGTAACGGAGGCGTCCAAAGGTTCCCTCAGGCTGGACGGAAACCAGCCATCGAGTGCAAAGGCATAAGGGAGCTTGACTGTGAGACAAACGAGTCGAGCAGGTACGAAAGTAGGGCTTAGTGATCCGGTGGCGCTGTATGGAAAGGCCATCGCTCAACGGATAAAAGGTACGCCGGGGATAACAGGCTTATCGCGTCCAAGAGTTCACATCGACGACGCGGTTTGGCACCTCGATGTCGACTCATCGCATCCTGGGGCTGAAGTAGGTCCCAAGGGTTCGGCTGTTCGCCGATTAAAGCGGTACGAGAGTTGGGTTCAGAACGTCGTGAGACAGTTCGGTCCCTATCTGTTGCAGGCGCAGGAGATTTGAGGGGATCTGTCCTTAGTACGAGAGGACCGGGATGGACGGACCTCTAGTGTTCCGGTTGTCATGCCAATGGCAATGCCGGGTAGCTATGTCCGGAAGGGATAACCGCTGAAGGCATCTAAGCGGGAAGCCTACCCCAAGATTAGATCTCACGGGGAGCAATCCCCCTAAAGGCCCGTGGTAGACTACCACGTCGATAGGCTGGAGGTGTAAGTGCAGTAATGTATTCAGCTGACCAGTACTAATAGGCCGTGTGGCTTGACCCTTACTTTTTTTTCCTCCTGTTGTCAAAAAGTTGTTGCTAAAAAAATAAATAGTAGTAAAATGAATGATGAATAAGAAAGGAGGGGCTTTTTTAAAGCCGCCTCCTTTGTTGTATCTAAAAATAAAAGAGGGTTAGATTGAAAGAACGAGATATTTTTGAAGAGATTATAGATATAGGGAAAAGACGAGGCGTATTAACCTACGATGAGATAAATGATGCGCTTCCGTCAGAATTCTTCTCTCCTGATGAATTGGAAGACCTTATGGATCTCCTTCAGGACATGGGAGTTAAGGTTACGGATTCTGAAGAAGGCGCAGTTACCGAAGAGGAGGTAGCTGAAGAAGAGGAAGTTGGGGAATATGAAAAAACAGAAGATCTCGTTCAGGCATATTTTCATTCTATGGGTGATATCTCCATTCTTACCAAGGATGAAGAGACAGAGCTGGCCAAAAGGCTGGAAGAAGGCAAAGAGATCATAAAAGATATCGTTATCGCATTACCTTTATATAAAAAAGTGGAGGCGACTTTAGCAATACCAGAAGAAGATATTCCTGAGGCAGTCGATGAAGAAATAGAGGAAGAAAATGCCGAAGAAGATGAAAAGCCTGATGAGGCACTTGCTACCTCATTGAAAATCCTGGACAATCTTATGAAGAAGGTTGAGATCGCGGACAGGAAAATAGGAAGACACGGGAGTCTTAAGGACCTGAAGAGACTTATTGCCGAGAAGAAAAAGAAGGATGTAAATCCGGCAAAGCTTGCAGCGCTTGCAAAAGAGGTGCAGAGCGAATACAAACGCGTTGAAGGTGAAGTCGAGGTCAAGATAGATGAGTTAAAAGTTAAATGGGACAGAATAACGAGGGCGAGGGCGCTTGTCACTGAAGCAAAAAATGAATTGATAACCCGCAATCTTAGACTGGTTGTCAATATAGCAAAAAATTATGTTGGAAGGGGACTTCCACTGCTTGATTTGATTCAGGAGGGTAACATAGGTCTTATGAAGGCTGTAGATAAGTTTAAGTACGAGAAGGGCTTCAAGTTCTCTACCTACGCTACCTGGTGGATCCGGCAGGCTATAACCAGGGCCTTGATTGACCAGACGAAGACCATAAGAGTGCCTGTACATATGATGGAATTTTACAACAGGGTCACGAAGGCCACAAGGGAATTGACTCAAACACTTGGGAGAGAGCCCAGCAACGAAGAAATTGGGAAAAAGCTGGGGGTGCCGACAAGAAAGGTAGAAGAGGTGTTCAGGGCGATACAGGATCCTATAGCGCTTCAGACCCCTGTTGGCGATGAAGACACAGAACTGGAAGATTTTATCGGCGACAAAAACAGCCCTTCACCATACTCTGATGCAGAAAGAAATGAAATATCAGACCAGATACTAATGATCCTAAAGACACTGACTCCAAAAGAGGAAAAGGTCATCAGGATGAGATTCGGAATAGGTGTAGATAGAGACCATACCCTGGAAGAAGTGGGGAGACACTTATCTATCACCCGCGAAAGAGTCAGACAGATTGAGGCCAAAGCCCTGAGAAAGCTGAAACATCCCAGCCGGTTAAGGGCGTTGAAAGTTCTTACAACAGCTTAACCGCTTATTATTCCGCCTGCCTTATCTGAGTTCCCTGGCATAACAGCATCTGTGCTGGAGACCACGATAGCTGTTGCTGTATTCTCTCTGAGACTGATGATCTGTATGGTTCCGTTTGGCACCTTGTGAGCACCAACCGCAAGAGTTCTTAAGATATCTCCTGGCTGCAAACCATCTGCTTGTCCTTTATCAATATAAACAATGTCATGATTAGTATTCATTATGCGTAGTGTTTTGTAGCTACAACATATCCATCAATATCAGGCATTCTGAACGGCTTCGGTACAACAGGGGGTTCCATTTCAGAAAAAGTATCGAGGATGTCGCCGGTCATTATGTCCTTAAAAGATTCCAGATTTTTGCTATTGTTTCTACCGTACTCGAATTTGGTGACTTCAGCGATGCCGAGGATCTCGATAACATAGCCCATCTTTTTTTTTGTTGCAGGATGCATAACCTCTTTGTCCCCATCCTGATAGATATAAAATTTATCCCCGACATTTGCAGTGCCGTTAGTTTTTAAATAAACCAAATCATTGATTCCAAACAGACTCCTGTCCTCCGGCAGAGCCCGTGATCTTGCCTAAGTCCACAATGGAATCAGCAATATAGCCGCTGGATATATATACATTTTTATCCACAAGCGGAGGCTATCTTTACCGGAGCAGGTTCCGCATTAACCTCTTCTTTCACAGGCTCCAGAGCTTTTTCTGCAACTGGCTCTGACATTGGCTCTTCTTTTACCTCCTTCTGGAGCAGGTAAAGCGGTATCTTGATTGATTGACCAGGGTATATTCTGTCAGGGTTTGATATCCCGGGATTTTCCTTCCATATTTTAGGCCATAAAAAAGGATCATTTAGTTCTTTATTTGATATGTCCCAAAGAGTGTCGCCGTTCTTAACTGTATAATCTTTTATCTCCTCTGACTGTGAAAAAGCAAAAGCCGGGAGAATCAAACCAACTACTATAAGATATAGTATGATTTTTTTAATCAGCATGGCAAATCTCCTTGTCTAGGACATTTCTTCATCTAAAAACATAACTGAGATTAACAAAAGAGTCAAGTAAATTATTAAGAATTAAAAGCAAACCCCCTAATTTTATGCAATTTACGCCATGGAGAACGTGAAGCCGGGACATTCTTTTTAATACTCTGCTTTCAGCCAAATGAATCAGATATTTAACAGAAAAGGGAAAAAACTATTTTTGACCATTGTATTTGGGCAATGCAGTGAGAAGATTCTTGTAATCAGCCTCGATTAGCAGGTAATATTTAGCAGCTGTCAGGAGGATATAAATGATCCTGAAGAAAAGAGGGAAAAATGATTAGAGAGGCCGTCAATATTTTGGTAAGCGGCATCAACCTGTCCGAAGCCGAGATGGCAGAATGTATGAATG
This sequence comes from uncultured Nitrospira sp., assembly GCA_963801505.1. Lineage (GTDB taxonomy): Bacteria > Nitrospirota > Thermodesulfovibrionia > Thermodesulfovibrionales > UBA6898 > JAOUFP01. The sequence continues at coordinate 127,074 of CAWDEY010000005.1, read as the reverse complement.
AGATTATGGAAGGCAGGTCAACTGATGCTCAGATAGGGGCATTTCTTACCGCCCTGAGGATTAAGGGCGAGACGGTAGATGAGATAACCGGCGCAGCAAGGGTAATGAGAGAGAAAGCTGCAAAGATAAAAGCTCCTGAAGGAGTGCTTGATACCTGCGGAACAGGCGGTGATATGTCCCATACGTTCAATATATCCACAACTGTTGCTATTGTGATTGCTGCAGCAGGTATTCCGGTAGCAAAGCACGGCAACAGGTCTGTATCCAGCAAGTCAGGAAGTGCAGATGTGCTGGAAGCGCTTGGCATAAAAATAGATCTTCAGCCCGAAAAGGTCGAGAAATGCCTTTTTGAGACCGGGTTCGGCTTTTTATTTGCGCCTTTGTTTCATCCTGCGATGAAATATGCGATTGGCCCGAGACGTGAGATGGGCATAAGAACAATTTTCAATATACTTGGACCCATAACAAACCCTGCAGGAGCAAAAAGGCAGATATTAGGGGTATTCTCGAGTCACCTCACTGAAACACTGGCAAAAGTTCTAGGCAACCTCGGGGCAGAGGATGCGATGGTGGTCCACGGTGAAGACGGTCTCGATGAGATAACGATTACAGACAGCACAAAGGTATCACGCTTCTCGAAGAATAAAGCAGAGAACTTTTATCTTTCACCCGAAGACTTCGGCCTTAAACGCGGCAAAAGAGACGATCTGATAGGCGGAGACAAGGAGGAGAACGCAAAGATATCCTTGCAGATCCTTAAGGGAGAAAAGGGCTCGAAACGAGATATTGTCCTGATAAACTCTGCTGCAGCGCTTATTGTTGCAGGCAAGACAGATGACCTTCGCATAGCCCTTGAAATGGCCAAAGATACGATTGACTCAGGTAAGGCGCTAAAGAAACTTGAAGATATCAGAAGGGCCTCAAATTCTTTATAAGCAGAGAAGGGCAGACTGAAACTGCCCCTGTCTGACTTGTACTCTCCTTCTGCATCAAGACTCAGTGAACGTGCTCTTCAACCTCCTCGTATCCGGTAAACATCGCCTTTATATGTTCGGTTACTGTATGACCCAGCGTTGCCAGGTATACATGTACAAACAGAAACGATGTGAAGAAGAGGAAAAGAAATACATGTATCGTATCAACGATCTTTATGCCGCCAAACATATTGATCCAGCCTGCAAAGGCTTTTACGTCCCAAAGCAGCAGGCCCGTACCAAGTTGCAATGGGATGAGGAGCATCATGATCGCAAGATACGCCAGTTGCTGCATCGGGTTGAACTTATTGTCCGGACTGCTGTGGTGAGGGTTTTGCTCTCCAATGAACAGTCCGTAACCGTAGTATCTGGCCTGATGAATACAGCCTGAAATAAACTTTTTGATGTTCAGGGGCGGTATAGTATATCCTTATCTTTCCCGTAAGGATATAAAAAACCAGCCAGAGAAAGAAGTTGAAGATAAGAATGAAACCGAATACGTTGTGGACGTCAACAGCTGTCCTGAATTTCATCAAACCGAGAAGCTCACGATACCGGACCTGGAGCCCGGTCACAATCAAAACCAGAAAACTGATGGCATTGACCCAGTGCCATATTCTTACCGGCAGTGGATGCAGATATATCTTTTTCATCTTCTGTCCCCCTTTCTCATTCCGTTTAATCTCTTTGCCTCCCGTATGGGCGAAGTAAGTATCCTAAAGGTAATATGGAGTATCGGAACTGACATGCCTCCGAAGATCATCAGTACTGCCGACCCAGTCAAGGATCTTCAGCCTTGTGCTGCCAAGGACGTAGAACTGCTTTAAAGATGCCAGTGACATCATTGAACCGAGCACCTCAGGCTGGACCTTGTACTCTTTCAATCTCCCGTCAGCCTTGACAATAGCCACAGTAACTGTCCTGAAGAACTTCGAGTCAGACGTGTGGCAGCTCTCGCATTCCCTTACAGCATTTTTCTTTAGCATGAGCATATGTGACTCAGAGGCATCGCTTACCTGCATTCTGCCCAGAAACGTCACCTTCGCCCCTGCTCCTTTTTCATTGAGCTGACTGACGATACTCCAGAGATCGTCTGAATTAATGCCTTCTCCGTGAGCGTTCATCTTTTCAGTAAGACCCTGGTATCTTGTACCCAGAAGCTTTATGATCTGTTCTTCGGTAAAAGGCTTTCCTGTGTTTTGGTCGTAAAGTCTGAGGGAAATTCCTCTCCCTGAGTTCGGAGAATGACATGCAGCGCAGGCGACAACACTCAGATGAAGCCCTGAGTTAGGGAGCCATTTTTCATGAACAGCTTCAACCCCTTTATGGCATCCAAGACATGCGTTTTTGATCTTGTCTGTCAAGTTCGCGACTGATACATCGTGCGCAAAATGGCACGAAGAACAGATAGGTGCCTTGTGTTCCCCGTTAGCCTTGGCCAAGCCATGGACGCTCTTTGCATACATCCTGAATATCCTGTCATGACAGTTTTTGCACGGCACACCACTTATGGTTTCATAGGCGGCCTTTGGACCTACGGTATGGAAGCCGTGGCAGTCAGTGCAGACAGGGGCGCTTTGATTCCCTTCACTCATCAGCTTGAAGTGTATGCTCTCACTTACGGCTTTTTGCTTGTCCGCATGGCATTTTCTGCAGGCCTCTGAAACCTTAATTGAATGCTCCCTGTTGCTGCCAAAGGATTTCACAGGATGTGATGTCCTTGAATATTCAGCATGGCAGTCATTGCAGGCATGTTTATTGTGGACTGATGAACTTAATAGTGACGGATCAATATGGAGGGAAAGTTTGTCTCCGTTTCGTTCTGTCTTGCTGAAATTCTTGCTGTGACATGTGAGGCAGTACTGATTCCCTGCCAGGGTGGGTTTCCATACAGAGGCCCTCTTTACAGTGTGGGCTCCATGACATTCAGTACAAGGTGGAGCATTTGGTCTGTTTGTCATGGCAGAATGATGCGGTTTTGCCTTGAGCTGCTCGTCTGAGTGGCACATTTTGCATGATTTTGCGGCATCAAGCGCAAATGCGCTTTTGCTTTCAAATGAGTTCGCAGTTCCGGGATGTGTTTCAAGGGAGATTTTCGTATGACAGCTGTCACAGCTCAGAAAGCCGTGGACAGTGTCCTTAAAGTCTTCAGCGTTGACGAAAACAGAAATCTTCTCCTTGTTCCTGAATACCTTATCGACTCCTTTCATAGAGTGACAGCCCATACACATTTCTGCATTTTCAATGATAGGGGGTTTTTTTGCGCTTGCATACTCAGGGAGTGCCAGCAGAAGAGTCGCAATGCCTATGATAGGCAACAGGAATATGTAGAGCAAGCCAAATATCGGGCCTAACAAAACAAATCCGGACGCGCCTTTTTCAAGGCTTTTTTCAAGATTTTTCTCAAACATTTGTTCTACCTCCTTTTAAGTTTTTGATGCAACAACAAAATCTCTCCTTTCCATACAGTATTTTGCTGACTGACCCATTAAACGGGCATTACTATTAATGCCAATCTTCTGACCAAAAATATATCGTTGGGCAGAAAATGTTCAAAGACTCACATAGGGTCCAATCAGTTGCCACCCTCGAATATGCAAAAGGAGACTTTATAGTCTGCGGGCATATTCGCCGTCATCTACAATGAAGAATATCACGATATGAATGGCAGTACAATCGGGAAAATGTCCTATCAAGGGCAGGGAAAATGTCCTATGCGGAAATTTTAAAGATTTGAGGATAGCTCTGGTGAACAATGGAAATTCATCACTCATACAATAGGGGATATTAAAGAAGAAATTTGCTTATAGCTTGGAGGTCAACACGTTAAGAATAGAGTCGCCCAGCTGATTTATCTTATAAGCAGGACCCCTGCAACCCCGCACCTCCGGCAATCAACCTTCAGGGCCAGATTATGTATAACCTGATCTGACCTTAGTCAATTTCAATTTCTGCTGGCCAGAGACTGTAAGAGACAAGGTAATACTTAATAGTTATGACTTCCTCTGAGCGGTCAGGGGAAATCCTTACGCGACACTGGTTTATTTAGAAAGTTTTGCAAGAATTACAGCAGAGAGCTGAAAGCGAGGAAATTCCTCATCCTTAACCAGTTTGTAGAAATCACAGGTCACACAATTTGTTAATTTCTGGGCAAATGTACCCTGTTTTTCTCCCTTACAGAGTGTTCCGGCAATAACCCAGCAGGCCCGGCCGCCATGGCTGCCGTCATGTATTCCCTCGAGCCTTTCTTCCACTGCAGCAGGACATAATCCCATGTCATTAACATGTTCGCCTCCCGGCTGTCTCCCGCATTTCTTGAATTCCCAGCAATTCTGTTTCTTCATCTGATTCTCCTTATACAGTTGTATATTTAAAATAACAAAAAAAGACTATGTTTGTAACCTCGGTAATTGCAGTTTGAAACTATCTTGAATTTTGAGGATTCTGATAACCTGATTGCAGGCAAGTCATTTCCCCTCGCAATACAGGGAATATTTTCTTATGCCTGCCTTAGCTTCAGAAAATTGCGCAAAAGGTCTTTTCCTGCAATAGTCAAAATAGATTCAGGATGGAACTGAACCCCTTCAATGACAAAATTCCTTGTGTCTGGCGCCCATAATTTCCCCGCTGTCTGTCCATGCGGTGATTGCAAGACAATCTGGCATGCTCTCCTTCCTGATGAGCAGGGAATGGTATCTCGTTGCCTCAAAAGGGTTCGGCAGGCCCTCGAATATTGTTTTGCCGTCATGGTGAATCCGAGAAGTCTTTCCGTGCATGAGCCTGGGCGCACGGATGATCTCGCCGCCGAAGGCAGCTCCTATTGACTGATGGCCGAGACAGACCCCGAGTATCGGGAGCTTGCCTGCAAAGTGTTTAATCACCTCAACGGATATGCCTGCTTCTTTAGGGGTGCATGGGCCTGGGGATATGACAATCCTGTCAGGTCTCATATCCTCAATATCCTTTATGGAAATTTTGTCGTTTCTAAAGACCATTATGTCTTCCCCGAGTTCCCCAAAATACTGCACCAGGTTGTAGGTAAAAGAATCATAATTATCTATCATCAATAACATCTTTTTATCCCCTCGCTGTTTTCAGGCCATGCGCTGCCAATTTTTTACTCTTCATTGATCAAGCCCTTCCTCTGCCATATCCACAGCCTTCATCATGCCTTTTGCCTTGTTGATTGTCTCCATATATTCTTTCTCAGGCTCGGAGTCAGCAACAATGCCGGCACCGGCCTGTACATATACCTTGCCGTCCTTTATGATCAACGTCCGTATGGTAATGCAGGTATCCATATTGCCTGAATAACTCAGATAACCGACAGAGCCTGCATAGGGCCCCCTCCTGTCAGGTTCTATTTCTTCTATAATCTCCATAGCCCTCACCTTGGGGGCTCCGCTTACTGTACCGGCCGGGAAACAGGATGCAAGCACATCAAAGGCATCAAGACCTTGCTTCAGATCGCCTTCCACGTTGGAAACAAGATGCATTACATGGCTGTAGCGCTCCACCTTCATCAATTCAGTAACCTTCACAGAACCTGTTTCCGCTACCCTTCCGACGTCATTTCTCCCGAGGTCTACAAGCATGACATGCTCGGCGATCTCTTTGGGGTCCTTCTTTAATTCCTCTTCGAGTGCTTTATCAATAGTTTCTGTGGCCCCTCTTTTCCTTGTCCCGGCTATGGGACGGAGGACTATCTTTCCGTTTTCAACACGCACCAGGATCTCAGGAGAGGAACCAACTATTTTCGCATCCCCGATATCTAGATAATACATATAAGGTGAAGGGTTGATAACCCGCAGTGCCCTGTAGATATTGAAAGGGTCAACAGTTGTATTTCGCTCAAATCTCTGAGAAAGCACAACCTGGACAATATCCCCTGACATGACATATTCCTTGGACTCTTCCACGCCCCTAAGGAACTCTTCCTTCGGCATGTTGGATACAACCTCGCCGGAAGAGTCAACAGGCCCTGAGGTGCCCGTGACAAGCGGCGTCCTTAGCCTTACAATGATTTCATCTATCTTCTCTTGAGCCTCCCTGTATACCTCATCGACATCTTTTGCATTTATATGTGCATTGGATACAACCTTTATCTTTTGTTGGAAGCTGTCGAAGATGAGCATGGTATCAGTAAGCATAAAGAAAAAATCCGGAAGGCCGAGCCCCTTTTTCTCCCTCTGCTTTATTGGCTCGAAAAATTTCACCATGTCGTACCCGATATAACCTACCAGACCGCCGAAAAATCTCGGCAGGCCTTTTACTTCAACCGGCCTGTAGGCCGATATCTCCTTTTTGATCAATGCCATCGGATTGTCTGTCTCAATGACCTGCTGTGAAGAATCGCCCTCTATGACTTCTACAGCACTGCCCCTGCCCTTTATTATTTTTGCAGGCCTGGCCCCGAGAAATGAATACCTTGCCCATTTCTCACCTCCTTCAACACTCTCAAGTAGAAAAGAAGGGGTGCCCCCGAGCTTAAGAAAGGCAGTAACAGGAGTATACGTATCTGCGAGGATCTCTTTATAGACAGGAATGAGATTCCCTTTTCCAGATAACCGCCTGAATTCCTCTATTTCCGGGTAAATCATATTGACAAAAATTTCCTTTTTACATTAAAATTCATATCTTACTTAAGTGTTGTAATTATAGCTTATTGAACAAAGATAAGTTAAGAGTCAATCAGTGAGAAAGCTGAAATTCTTAACTTTTTATAAAAAAATGCGGGAATAGCTCAGTGGTAGAGCACAACCTTGCCAAGGTTGGGGTCGCGGGTTCGAACCCCGTTTCCCGCTCCATAAAAACAGTGGATAGTGAATATTTTCAGAGAACAGTAAAAACTGAAGACAATAAATAGAATTAATCACTTTTCACTCTTCACTGATTACTAATTACAGCATTTATCGGCGGCGTACCCAAGTGGCTAAGGGGGAGGTCTGCAAAACCTTTATGCAGCGGTTCAAATCCGCTCGCCGCCTCCAAAATCAGAAAACGTCTTATTCTCACGTATTGAATTTAAAATGCAAATGTCGAGATTTTTTTCCTCGAAGTATTCATGCTCCAGTGATTCAATGTAAAACCGGTCAAGTCCGCTGTTGTCGAGAAAATCTTCCCTGAGCGCGCAATCCCTTTTCTGGATAACTTCAGGCAGTATCTGATTCAGGTATACCGATTCTTTCCTCAGATCAATAAATACCTTCTCAAAGAGTTTCGGCGGGATCTTGTCCGTTATCCCCCTTCCAGCAAGTTCACTGGCAATGTCTTCCCTGATCTGGTTTCTGACAGTCTTAAGCTCAAGACCAGGGAAAAAGCTTCTCATCCTTTCCTTTAATGCAGCATGAATTTCCGTATACAGCTTTTCTTCGTCTGTAAGCGTCTTTAATTCAACAATAACATCTTTATACGAGGCTTCTCCATTCTGGACATTATCTATCCCCTTGAGAATCAATTTCAGCTTTCGCTTGCCATAGCTAGTTATATACTTGTTTTCCAGCAGGTCCTTGCTGAACACTGTTTTGAAAAGGCTGCTATCGAGTTCATCGAAGGCCTTTTTATTGCCTACAAGGCTTCTGAGAGAGTCTTCTGTGAATTCTATGTTTTTCATGAAAGAGATCTGGCTGAACAGGGCCTGAACATTGTCATATCTGTCAAAATAGGTGACGATAGAACTGAATTCCTCAAATACAGAGAAATCGTCTGTTTCCCTGGAAAGTTCGTCGCAGGCCTTCCCGATGTCCAGCAGGACCTGCTCAAACCCTCTGTCGTTCCGGGAATAGGCCATATGCTTGGACCTTATTAGCCTGACTATGTCTTCATTAATAATATGCTGTTTAAAAGAAGGGTCCCTGAAGAAAAGATTTTCTAAAATAGCCCTCGATTCCTTGAGATATTCGGCCTCCTCAATCTCCGTGAGTTCCTTGCCTTTCAGGAGCAGCTCGTCAAGTTTGTCAAACAGGACTACCGGAATATTGTTTCTTATACTCAGGGTCCTGAGCCGGTTCAGTCGTGCGCGCCATGAGGCATGGGGAGTGTCCTTCTTAAAACCATGTGCGAGAACATCTCTATATTCATCGACGACCAGCTTGTTTTCGGCATGCCAGTACATAACATCGATCTTCATCCTCTCCTGCTGGTAACGGTCAATGCCACACCTTGAAATGATCTCCTCAAGATAAGTTTCTTCCTGAGGCGTCAAGCCCCTGTTCTTAGCATAAAAACGACTGAAGGCGTCATAATATTCCTTATTTCCCCGGTGGATCAGCTTAAAAACAAATATGATGGACTTTGCTTCCCCAAGCTCCCGGGCAAAACTCCTGAGCAATTGAGTGTCCCTTTCCCCGGATAAAAGCTCTGTCCGTTTCAAAAACTTTCCTACTGCTTTTAGAAGTTGCTTCTGGCGTTTTTTGTAATCTCCCTGAAATTCTGAAGCAACGAGAAAGTAGTAGTTGGCTACAGCATGCCCCTGCAGAAAAAGACGGTAAAATGTTTCTGACCCCTCCGTTGCGTTTGTGAAGACAACCTGTTCGTTGCTGTCCATAAAGGCGCCGAACATAATCAGCCTGTTGAGGACCTCCTCCTTTACCATGTCCTTGAAAGGCTTCTCCACGCCGAACATATACTCGCAGAAGCTCCCGCCGGTGCCCCTGTAATAGAGGCCGTCTTCAGTGATCTTGAATTCATTGCCCCGCGCAAAAAACCTGATACTGCCCGGTTCTTCCTCGTAAAAATAGGTGTTGTACATTCCAGCACCTGAGATAAACGCAAAAAAATCCACAGGGCCCAGGCTTCCGTGCAGTCTAAGGTCGGTAATCATAAGAAAATATAACATAGTACAGCAATTTATTCTAATTCAGACAGTGGCAATCATCTTTTGATATATTGATGTAAGAACCGATTTCGTCTATTATAAAGAGAAGCGGACTAAACCATGAAAAACCACAAGAAAAACATTTTCCAGGTCTTCGGCTCCAGGACTGTTCTGTTAGCCTGCATCTTGGTTTTTTTACTGCTCTCCAATTCCGGAGAAAGTAATACTGACTGCAGGGAGCATTTCAGGCAGGGAATGAAAGACCTTGAAGCCTTACGCTACAGTGAGGCGGTCAGCAATCTTTCTCTTGCGCAGAGAGAGTTTCCTTTGCTTGAAGACTACACGCTATATTACCTTGCAGAAGCATACCATGGACTGGGAGATCATCAGAAAGCTCTGGAGACGATACACTCCCTACTTGAAAGGTACCCTGCGACTCCATTGAGGAAAAGGGTGCGTATGGCCGAGATCCGTGAGACAAAAGATCTCAGCGGTGATGTGATAAAACTGTATGAAGCATATATAAGAGATTACCGGGAGGATGAGGCGGCATTTTTTCTCTACGGCAAGGCGCTTCGGGAAGCGGGAAATACTGAAAAGGCGTCAGAGGTCTTCAAAAAAATATACATCGGAGCCGGCGAATTTTCAGGCGCCTCACTCTCAGAATTTAAGGCCGAAGACATTACCTCAAAAGATATTATTGAACGGGCTTCCAACCAGTTCAGGCGGAACGATTTCGCAGAAGCAGAACAGAATCTGCGACGGGCACTCAGTAAGGATGGGGGGGACTTTCATACAGAGATACTTAAAAACCTGGGCTACAGCCTCTTCAGACAGAAGAAATACGTTGAGGCAGCAGAGGTCTTCGGCAAGTTGGATGATCTTTATTACAAGGCCCGTTCCCTGTACAGAGCTGGCGACAAAAAGGGGTTCGATATCGCACTCGGAGGCCTGATTAAAAGGAAAGACGAGCGAGCAGGATATTTGCTCAACGCCGTTGCAGCAGACAAGAGAAGGGAAAAGGATTTTGAAGGGGCAATAGAAATATACAATGATGTACTAAAAAATTATCCCTCTGACGCTGAGGATGCGCTGTGGGGCATTGGATGGGCCCAGTATATTTCAGGTGATTATGCAAAATCCTCAGTAGCCTTCTCACAGCTATATGAAAAATATGGCGACATCAAATACCTTTACTGGCAGGCAAGGAGCCTTGAGGCGGATGGCAAAAATGCGGCCGAACTTTACAGTAAACTAATGCAGGCAGACAACAGTTTCTATGCACTCATGGCCTATGCCATGAATAAGAAGCCGCTCAGCAACCCCGCGTCCCTGAATCCGCCGATGATTGATATTTCACGTGACAGGATAAGAAAATCCGAACGCGTAGAAGCAATGATATCGCTAAATATGCAGAAAGAAGCGGTCATTGAACTCTTATTCGCCTCCAGAAAAATCGATACTCCTGAAGACCTGGTTTATGTCATCACTAAATTACAGGAACTCGGGGAATATAAACAGGCGATCAGTCTTGCAACAAAAATTCCTTATTCTGAAAAAATGCATAAATTCTGGTACCCACTGGCTTACTGGGACAGCGTGGAGCCAATAGCTAAAAAATATAACATCGATCCGCTGGTCGCGCTTTCGGTCATGAGGGAGGAAAGCCGTTTTGACGCCAGTGCCAAATCCACAGCAGGAGCTTACGGGCTAATGCAACTCATGCCACAGACAGCTTACCGCCTCGACCGAAGCCTGAAGCTCGGCATAAACAGGCCCTCCCAGTTGACGATCATCAGGAACAATATACATCTGGGCAGCTTTTATCTGAGATCCCTTTTTAATGATTTTCATTCATTGCCACACGTTCTTGCTGCGTACAATGCAGGCGAGATGGCGGTAAGGATGTGGCAGGCCCGTGGCAACTACGGGTCTGCTGACGAATTTATCGAAGATATTCCTTATGCCGAGACAAGGAATTATGTCAAAAAGGTCCTCACCAGCTATTTCCAATACAAAAAACTCTCTTCTGTTGACAGAGATGGAGCTGTTTTGGATATTATACCTGGGGAGCTTTGATGATATAGACATCGCAGGTTTATATCTGGTATGTTTAAAGAAAATGATGCCCGGAAAAACTCTTTTTGATGACGATAATACTAAAAAAGGAAACCCTGAAAAACCGGAAGATATATTTCATGACAGAAAAAAGGAGACCATACCATTGGAACGGCTTAAAAATCTTGAAGAAAAAATAGCTGCTGTTGTAGAAAGGGTAAAGGCTTTAAAGGAAGAAAAAAATTCACTGGAAAGAAAGATACAGGAACTCGAAGTCGTACTGAACGAAAAGAACCGGACTATCGAGTCTTTGACAGCAGAGAAAACATCCATAAAATCACAGGTGGAAGAACTCATTACCGAACTGGAAACTATAGAACTTTGAGATGAAGATGGGAAGCATTGAAGTCAACATACTGGGACAGAACTATACTATAAAAGGCGACGCTCCAGAGGAGTACATGAAAAAGCTGGCGGCCTTTGTCGACCTGAAACTCAAGGAAGTACACAATTCCTCGCCCAATATAGCGCCCCTGAAGGCGGCAATACTCGTCTCTCTGAATATCGCTGATGAACTGCACAGGCTCAGGGAAGAACACGAAAAAGCTACAATGGTTATAGAGGAAAAGACCAATGTGCTCAGCGGTCTTTTTGACTAAACCGGAAGAGCCCTGCCTTACCTGAACCAACGCATGGACGTCAGCAGGTCTTTCTTTATTCTCACATCATCTATAAACAGGCTTGTTACAGGATCATCTGAACCGTAAAGGAAACATCATCGGAGTCTTTTTTTGATATGCAGTGTATGCCAGACCGAAATGCTTAACAAAAAGCTTTTCCTCCTTCCTTGCCCTGAGGAATTGTACTGGCGCCAGCACAAACAGGGCGAACCCGATGAGCGGGAGATTCAGAGTCGATAGCCCAGCCCCTAACCCAAGCAGGATAAGTGAAAGGTACATCGGATGTCTGACTATTGCATATGCGCCTTCTGTCCTGAGCACATGTTCTTTATTCACCGCTATGTCTGTTTGCATGTCCTTTCCTATAGACCTGATGGCCCATGCAGCAAGGACTACGCCTGCTGCTATCATAAACGTGCCGGCCAACCTCAGGATAAAGCCTGTTACAGACTGGAGACCGGGCCTGAAATGGCTTGTCAATATACCGGCATAGACCAGCACGATCATAATAAATATCAGTGGCGGCTGGGAATATTGCAGCCATGTTGCCGGCCTTTCTATGAACCGTTCACTCCTCTGTCTTTTCAGTTCTTTAAAGCCTATGAGCATAAGCTTCAGCAGAAAAAATAAGAAAAATATTCCGGTGGACAGGTCAAAAAAATTCAGAGGTTTTTCCATATTACAGCAATGCTATCACAGGACCAGCTCCCCTGACAATGCAATAAAATTTGCACTGGGTCTAACTTGTCAGAGCTGTCAGGGACTCTTTAAACTTGATTGTTTTGACGGGATTTTACTTATCAACAAAAAATAAACATACTAATCCACTGGAAAAATATTTAAGAATCAAGATGTTAATAAAATCTCTTTTTTTGTCTTGACATATACTATATGTTGTGTTTTAATCTTTGCAACATACAATTTGTAGCAATATTAGAGTCCGTATTTTAGGGGACAAAGAAAGCTTTAAGGGGATATAATTATAATACAGACTGTATTTGATCTGAATTTTAAATCTTTGTCAGTGTTCAAAAAATATAATAATACAGTTAACAGGAGGATATGCTTATGAAGGGCTCTGCATCATCAATAGGTCTTACGCCGAACTCATTAAAAGTTCTTGAAAAGAGGTACTTGCAAAAAGACGAAGAAGGCAGGCCGGTTGAGACACCTGATGAGCTCTTCAGACGGGTCGCGAAGACAGTAGCAGCAGCAGACCTCATGTACGGGAAATCCGAGGCAGAGGTAATGCTGACAGAGGAAGATTTTTATGGGATGACCACATCCCTTGATTTTCTCCCAAACAGCCCGACACTAATGAACGCAGGCAGAAGACTGGGACAGCTCTCAGCCTGTTTCGTCCTGCCTATTGAAGACTCTATGGAATCGATATTCGAGGCTGTAAAACATACGGCCATTATACATAAATCAGGCGGCGGCACAGGATTCAGCTTCTCGAACCTCAGGCCAGGCGGCGATATCGTAGGATCAACAAAAGGGGTATCCTCGGGCCCTGTTTCGTTCATGAGTGTCTTTGATACAGCAACAGAGGCCGTTAAACAGGGGGGCACCAGACGCGGAGCGAATATGGGCATCCTGCGCGTTGACCATCCAGATGTCCTGAATTTTATAACAGCAAAGGACCACAATTCCCGTTTCAATAACTTCAATATCTCTGTGGCCATCACAGATCGTTTCATGCAGGCTGTAAAGGAAAACAACGATTATGACCTCATCAACCCCAGGACAAAGAAGGTTGTAAAGAGTCTTAATGCTCGTAAGGTTTTTGACCTTATAGTCACCCATGCCTGGAAAAACGGCGAGCCGGGCATCGTATTCATAGACAGGATAAACAGTGCGAATCCGACACCTAAGATAGGGGAGATAGAATCAACTAACCCCTGCGGCGAGCAGCCTCTCCTGCCTTATGAATCCTGCAATCTCGGCTCGATCAACCTTTCCAGAATGGTCAAGGACAGTGAAATAGACTATAGGAAACTCAAGAAGCTTGTATGGAAATCAGTCCATTTCCTGGACAATGTCATTGATGTCAACAAATACCCTATACAGAAGATAGCTGACACAACAAGGTCCAACAGGAAAATAGGTCTGGGTGTGATGGGCTGGGCCGACATGCTCATCCAGATGTCTGTACCCTATAACTCAGACAAGGCCATTCAACTCGCTGAAGAGGTGATGGGCTTTATACAGAGAGAGAGCAAGGATGCCTCTGCAGCCCTTGCAGAGGAAAGGGGCGTATTCCCAAATTATCCTGAGAGCATCTATGACGGCAAGATCAAGCAGCGAAACGCTACAGTTACAACAATCGCTCCAACAGGCACGCTCTCAATCCTCGCAGGATGTTCTTCAGGTGTTGAGCCTCTTTTTGCAGTCTCCTTTGTAAGGACAGTCATGGAGGGAACTAAACTCCTTGAGGTAAACCCTTATTTCGAGAAGGTTGCTAAAGAACGCGGCTTCTGGTCAAGGGAACTTATGGAAAAGATCGCAGAGCAAGGCTCCCTGCACGGCTTCCAGGAGATACCAGAGGATGTCAGGGCGGTCTTCCTTACAGCCCATGATATATCGCCGATGGAACATATCGCGATGCAGGCGGCATTCCAGAAATATGTTGACAACGCTGTTTCAAAGACCGTTAACTTCTCACACAGTGCAACTACAAAGGACGTAGAGGATGTCTACCTTTTTGCCTACGACCTCGGTTGCAAGGGCGTTACTGTCTACCGCGACGGCTCAAGGGAAGAGCAGGTCCTCTCTACAGGCTCTACAGGCAAGGCACCGGCGAAAGAGGCAGAGCCTAAGGTGCAGACAAAGATCGTGCCAAGGAAGAGACCTGAAGCGATCATCGGAGAAACAAGGACGATGAAGACAGGATGCGGCACCATATATATTACTGTCAACGAAGATGAGCACGGACAACTCTTCGAACTCTTCACCCACATGGGCAAGGCGGGAGGATGTGCCTCAAGCCAGGCAGAGGCCATAGGAAGGCTCGTCAGTCTTGCGCTCAGGTCAAATATTGAACCGGAGGCGATCATTAACCAGCTAAAGGGCATTACCTGCCACCAACAGACATGGTCCAGCGGAGGCAAGATAACTTCCTGTTCAGACGCGATAGCCAAGGCGCTTGAGAAATACACCAAGAAGGGCGACAAAGCCAACGGCAACGGCGGCAACGGCCACGGCGAGACAATGCTCATAGGCGCCTGTCCTGAATGCGGCGGTGCGGTGGAACACGAAGGGGGTTGCGCAGTATGTCATAGCTGCGGATTCACAAAGTGCGGGTAAGAAGACAGAGATTGTGAAAATATACAACCGGACACGCATAGCATATCTAGCAGGACGTCTTATCACAGGGAAGCGTATCGCTTCCCTGTATGATTTCAACAACCTTTCACACATAGAAATAGCAAGTCTGCCTGACGCGGACTGTCTCACAGAATTCGACTGTAGACACAAAGATTACACTGCCGTAACTCCAGGCAGATACAAGTACCGGTTTTGTTGTAAAAAAGACCATGCGATAGACCTCAGCATAAAAGGCAATACATTCATGGGAAAGATCACTGGAAGCACAGCTTATTTTATAGGCAATGTCCGGGGCGACCTAATCCATATCTACGACCATGAAGACTCGCTCCACCTCAATTACAGGATATCAGGCTGCATGGTTGAACAGGAAAGCGGAGATAGTTGCGCAAGCTGCTGGATGACAATACAATAAAGCGCGTCAGACGCTGTAGTCTGACAACCGGCTGCTGTGTCACGGCAGAGGACCTGGTCAGGCAAAAACAGCAATTGTTCCAACGGTGTCGGAGCTAAAATAAGTTATCCGCATTTTAGGGAAAGAGAGGCAAGAAGCGTATGGATTATCGCATACAGCATACATGCATTAGCTATATCGCCTGTCGTCTGATCACAGGGAAGAGTCCGGCCTTTCTCTGTGACCTTGAAACTTCAGAGGAGATGGAAGTAGCCGGGATCTTGGACATCGACTTACTACATAATTTCGATGAAAAGCATCAGGACTACATCCCTGGCTTTGCCAGCAACTGCACATACCAGTACACAGCAGCCAGCGACTTTGTACTGAACATCTTCATCAATGAAAAGACCTTCATTGTCCACATCAACGGCAGCGCCGCATACTTTATAGGTAACCTCCGCAACGACACGATTTACCTCTACGACCACGACAAAGCCACTCACTTCAGATACCGCATAACCGCATACATAGAAGGCCGCAAGAAAGAAGAAAAGCCGAGGGTCAATGTGATGAATGAGGGTGAGGACTGAAGGTAGGCATGTCCTTATAGAAAAAAGGACGAGTTACGATATTAAGAAACTTGATAGCGATTATTTTAATGAAGACCGCCATTGACCTAAGCAGGCACAAGACGTAACCTTATCTAAAACGTGACAAAAAAATAAAACATCGAGGAAGCCCTTATTAACTACAAACACTTCATAAACCTCAAATGCGAATTTCTGCCTTGCCACAGCCTCGAAGACTGGCATTCATGCCTCTTTTGCTACTGTCCCCTCTTCCTCCTTGACTGCCCGGGCCATTACTCCACTCTTTCCTCTGGCATGAAGGACTGCTCCCAGTGCGTCTTGCCTCACACAGAAAAAGGCTGGGATATGATTCAGGAAGAAATACAGACTCAACTCTACCGTCAGAGCTGTGCAAAGCGTATAAAATAGCCCCCCGGACGCCTTAGAAGTAAAATATTGTGAACCTGCAAAATCAATCCATGAATATAGAAAACCCTGTATTTGTGGACCACTTTTTTCCCATATTGCAAATCACGTTTGAAATGCGAATAATAAGGAGCAGGAGATATATAATGAAATGCCCCAAGTGCGATACGGATACGACCGGGAAGAGGAAATGCAGTAAATGCGGTTTGGATGTTGCCGGCTCTCAGGAGGAGATAGAAGTCGAATATAAAGACTTTAAAACCTCGGAACTTCTCGAGATAAGGCATAAAAAGCGGGCTGTCCATGAGCATAAAGAGATAAATACTGTCAGGGAACACGAGGAGGGAGAAGCTATAGAGAGAGCTTCGGGAAGGGGAGGCTTTAGCAACGCTGATAAAAAGCCTTTCCCTTTTCTGGCTGTCCTGGTCCTGCTACTGATGCTAATCGCAGGAGGGTTCTTCATGGTTCGGTATTTTAGCTTGAGGTAAGGAACAGCTATTTCAGTACGGTCAGAAATCCATAAACTACACAGGCGAAGGACTCCATCTTCTTATTCATACGGCGCTAATACTGTTTTGGACTTTAATGTCGGTCAGACTATGCCTTTCGTATGGAGAGGCTTTCGATCTCAACTTTGCTGTGCAGCGCCTCAAGCAGGATCATAGCCCGTTCTCTGCCCGGGACATCTCTTTCAAATATGCCATAGAAGCTTACGAAAGGCCCTTCCTTTATTATCACCCTGTCGCCTTTTTCGAGCTTTTCCGGAGCAGGTGTGACAATATCGCCCTGCATTCTTTCCTGTATAGCTTCGATTATCTCCTGAGGAACTGCCACGGGGTTCTGTTTGCCGACTATGAACTTGATCCCTCGCGTATATTTTATCATATGCCCTTGCTTTTCTGCATCGAAACAGGCAAATATATAGGCTGGGAAAAGGGGCTCAATGACATGTAGGTATTTCCCCCGTATGTACTTCTTTGTCCTTATCTTGGGGTTGAGGGTCTCTATCCCGGCATTCTTGAGTTGAAGCGCTGTCGAATCCTCGCATTTCGGCTTTACGTATATAGCGTACCAGTTCATATTTCTATCTCCCTGTTTTCGATCACTGCTTTAGGGTTGTCAATAAATATCCTGTCAGCCCAGGTTTTGTCCAGAATACCGGCAGTCTCCCTATATGCTTTTGAAAGGAGGGGTGGCCTTCCTCTGGTGCTGTGGGCGTCGGTTGCGATAAAATCAACATATCCCCTTTTCAAAAGATGCTCTGTGAATTTCTTTATCTGCCTGCCAAGTTTTCCTGTCACGCTCATTGCGGTAAGCTGAAAGAGAGCGCCTGCATTCCTGAGAGCCCCGATTTTTTCCGGGAAGGATATCAGGCTGTGGTTTCGTTCCGGGTGTGTTATAACAGGGACAAAGCCCTTGACTCTTGTCTCAAAGAGAAAGCCGTCCAGATGGGGTGGTATAAGGTCAGGCAATTCAAGCAGAAAATACCTGGAGCTGTTTATCGTGGGTATTTCGTTCTTTTCTATGCCTTCCTTCAGCTCATATGTGAGCCGTATATCAGCCCCTTCTAGCAGCTTTACATTAAAGCTGCTTTTACCCATCTCTTTTTGAACCAACTCAATTTTTACCTTTATGTCCAGGGCAGTAGGGTATTCTCCGTGCCGGTAATGAGGCGTGGCTACGATGTGTGTTATCCCGTCACCTGCTGCTATCCTGAGCATCTCAAGAGTCTCCTGTAAATCAGCAGGCCCGTCGTCTATGGCCGGCAATATATGGCAGTGAATGTCGATCACGAATTTATTCCACAGTAAGACTAAGAGCGCCTCTGTCTCTGTCTTCTCCTGTTTTATTATTTTTAAAAAACAAGTATGTCTCCTTTTTTGATGCCGAAAGCCTCAGCCACGCCTTCATTAATCTCGAGGGCATTGCCGTATTTGCATCTGCTAGTGTACACAATAATATTTTATTTTGTATCACTGTATTTCATCTTAATGAGTATGCAGGCACAGCCGTCAGTTGGCAATCGTACGGTTACAATAATTATGCCATAAAAAACAGGGATCATTGTACGATATAATTCTGACTGACCCGGGTTGGAATAACCATTGCGTAGCAATACCCTTAATTTCAGGCACTCAAAAAAAACTGCTGATTAGATGTATATTACCGGATATGTATAAAATGCTAATTGGTTGTTGCTGATTACTTAAAACCCGGGCCGCGCGTATCTGCAGGAATATTTAAAATTTAAGACAACAGATAAATAGATTAAGGAACAGTGTCGGAATATATATGGCCTGTTGCACTATACAGGCTCATCATGGCAGGCTAAATGCCGGGAGCACTGAAGGTAAGGGTGCTGCCTGTAATTAGATTTTTTCTGAAGGACCCTTCTGGGTCTGATAATATTGACAGGAGGGAAGGCTGTGAAAAAAGTTACGCTGAGAAGTGCTGAGTATGATTATGATACACTCAGGCCGCTGATCTTTGAACTCCTTGATGACCTTGTTGGAGACAAGATGGGTAATAAGAGCCGGGTTTTGATAAAGCCTAACCTGCTTGCTCCTGCCCAACCTGAAAAGGCCATGCTGACACACCCTATGATTGTGAGGGCCTCTGTTGAATATGTGATTGAATAAGGGTGGAGTGCCCCTGATATCAGACAGCCCTGCAATGGGGAGTTTCGACAGGATCCTGAAGGAAAGCGGAATAAGAGAGGCCCTCAAAGGCCTTGATGTGGAATGCAGGGAGTTCAAACGCTCGGTAGTGGTTGATGTTGGACCACCCTTTAACAAAATAGAGATCGCTGAAGATGCGATGAATGCTGATATTGTGCTTAACCTGCCGAAATTGAAGACCCATACCCAGATGCTTCTGACCCTCGGGGTCAAGAACTTTTTCGGTTGTATCGTGGGGCTGAGGAAGCCGGAATGGCATTTCAGAACAGGCGTTGACAGGGAGATGTTCGCACGTCTGCTCGTCAGGATATACACGGCCATCGGGCAGTCCGTAACCCTGCTTGACGGCAGTCCTGGTCATGGAGGGACAGGGTCCGGGCAAAAGCGGTCTTGCGAGACATATGGGGATACTCATGGCAAGTGTTGACGCAGTGGCGCTGGATATGACTGTATGCAGGATGCTCGGGATAGCCCCGGAAAGTCTGCTGACAAACAGGATGGCGGCTGAAATGGGACTTGTCAGCAGTGACATTACAGTTGATGGTGAGTTGCCTGTTACAAAGGACTTCAGGATGCCTGAGATTACACCTCTTGTGTTCGGGCCGAAAAGCCTGCACGGTTTCATGAGAAGACATCTGGTGCAGAAACCGGTTTGCCATGATGCCCTCTGCAAATCATGCGGCGAATGCTGGAAATACTGTCCGGCCAGTGCTATAACAGTTGAAAAGAAAAAACTGACGTTTGATTATGATAAGTGCATCAGGTGTTACTGCTGCATTGAGGTCTGTCCTTATGGGGCGCTGAGCGCTGTCGAGACAGCATATGGCAGGATTGCAAGAAAAATATTGAAGCGCAGTGATGACTGAAACTGATATCTTTAGGTCAAGAGGTCCGAAGAAGAGTAATGATGTTTTTTTTGTTTATCGACGTGATTTAGGGCATGCCTCAGAAGTTTCTTAGAAAAAGCAATAGAGACTTAAGAAACAAAGTCCCCTGGTGGTTTTTTTGCTGCAGGTGTTTGCTATAATGATAGGGATCTGTTTTGTATAACAATACAAAAGGAAAAGGGAATTGAGATCATGAAAAACTGTAAGGCCTTCATTATTATGCTTTTATTTATTTTCTTTGCCAATACCTCCTTTGCAGGGGATTTGGATATGCAGCACTATTTTGATGAAGGAAACACCTATTTCAATGAGGGACAATATGCGAAGGCAATAGAGTCTTACAACCGTCTTATCGCAATATATCCTGACTTTATTGCAGGGCTACTATAACCGGGGTCTCGCGTACTATAAGGCAGGCAAATACGATGAGGCTGTCGCTGACTACAGCAGGGTCATATCATCACAAGTAGATGCAAATGCTGAATTATACAGCAATCGTGCTATCGCATATCTGAAAAAAGGGGACTATGAAAATGCTGTCAAGGACTACTCTGCCGTAATCTCAATTAATCCAAGGTCGCCTGATGCATACCATAATCGCGGCATAGCCTATGCAAATACTGGAAAATACGACGAGGCTATAGAAGATTACAACCGTGTTATCAGTATGAAACCGAAGGACTTGAACGTTTATCTCTCCAGGGGCGTTGCCTATACAAAAAAGGCGATGGCTGACTTCAGGAGGGCATGCGATGCGGGCAGCCAGATAGCCTGCGATAACCTAAAACAGCTTTCTAAGTGATTCACGCGTTCCGGAATGTATAAACAAAGAGCGGTTATACATGAGGGTGAGTTTTTAAGAAGACATTGTCAACTATTTTCAAGTATGAGATTGTGGAGTTGAGTCTTCAGCTCATTTAACGAATAGGGCTTTGACAGAATCCCTTTAAACCCAAAGTCCTTGTAATTACGCATCGCAGGGCGGTCATATTCGGCACTGCTGACTATGGCTTTTACTTCAGGATTGATTTTAAGCAGCCTGCTGATAGCCTCCTCCCCGCACATGCCATGTTTTATATTTAAATCCATAATGAGGGCATCGAAGGGTTTGCCCGATCTAAGAGCAGTTAAATAAAGTTCTATCGCCTCACCGCCATCTCTGCTTAAAAACGGAGAGTAGCCGAAAGCGGAAAGCGCATGGTGTAGTATGTTGAGAATGCACTCCTCATCATCCATGACAAGGATCCGTCCTTTTGATTGTATAGTTTGCGCTATGGAGATCTCATTGAAGATATGAAAAGGCCTGTCAGCCTGTATTTTCGTTTGAGGAAATTCATCCCTGTCTGTTGAATTATATGCTGCCAAATAATCCTTCATTGGTATCTCCATGCTTAAAATGACATATAACAATTAACAATTTGCAAGTCCTATGCCACGAGACCAGATAAGGTTTGTTCAGGGAAATATAATATATATCCCGCAAGATGATACAAATTAGGTAAACTTTACCTAGTACTAGGTAAAGTTTACCTAATGCCAGTAGGGTTAGTTAATTTTGTATTCTTTGAGTTTCTCGCAGAAGCTTTTGTAGCTGATCTGGAGCAACTCTGCTGCTTTGGTTTTATTTCCCTCTGTCTTTATCACAGCCTCGGAAATTCTCTTTTTTTCGAGTTCCCGTATCTCACTCTTGAGTGAGGTGTAAATAGAATCAGATGGGCTATCTTTTTCTTTGATGAGCGATTCCAGAGTTTTCTGTTCTATATTATCAGCTCCGGAGAAAAGAACAGCCCTTCTAATGACATTTTTGAGCTCTCGTAAATTGCCTGGCCAGGAGTAATCTGTAAGAAAACTCAGGGCATCTTCGCTTATCCCTCGGGTCTGTTTTTTTAGTTCTGAACAGGCCTCTAACAGAAACTTCTGAGCGAAAAAAGGAATGTCCTCATTCCTTTCCCTGAGGGGCGGGATGGTAATGATGAATTCGCCAAGACGATAAAAAAGGTCTTCCCTGAACTCTTTTTCTGTTATGCTTCTACGGATATCCTTGTTGGTAGCAGCAATAATTCGTATATCTATATAAGTCGGAGAAGTACTCCCTATTGGAAATACCTCTTTTCTCTCAATTACGTTGAGAAGTTTGCTTTGTATGGCATGAGACATATTTTCAATTTCATCAATGAATATTGTTCCGCTGCTTGCTGTTTCAAAAAATCCTATTTTGCTGCCGGAGGCATTGGTAAAGGCGCCTTTCCTATGACCGAAAAGTTCACTCTCAATAAGCGAGTCCGGTATCAGACCGATATCTACCCGCACAAATGGGTTATTGTTCCTTTTGCTTAAATTGTGCAGGGCTTCTGCGACAAAGGTTTTTCCTGTGCCCGTCTCTCCCTGGATAATCACTGAATAGTCGGTCTGTGCTGCATAACCGATCAATTCTATAACTTTTTTCATTGCACTGCTTTTGCCCAGCAGGCTTTCAAGGGACAATCCCAACGCGTTATTGGCGGATTCAACATGGAGCTCAAGCTGGTAATGTTCGACGGCCCTTTTGATCAGCAGTAAGAGCCTGTCGAAATCAGGAGGTTTTGTTGTAAAGTCATATGCCCCGAGTCTCATGACTTCGACGGTAGTAGGGATGTCACCGTGTGCTGTCAGAATAATAATCGGCACCCTGGGGTTTATCAGCTTGATTGCAGTCAATGTCTCGATGCCGTTCATCTGTGGCATGTTCAGGTCGAGAAGTACTGCATGGGGAGGGTCTTTTCTGAAAGATTCCAGCCCGATTGCGCCATTGCTTGCCTCTGATACTGAAAAGCCTTCTCCTGAGAGCACGTCATTCAGGATAGAACGCAAATCATCTTCATCATCTATAATAAGAACTTTGCCTGATTCCGTCATGATTGTTAATGATACAAAATACAGGGAGCATTATAAAAGGGAAAACATATTGATGTGTGTTTTGCCCCCTGCATAGTATTCAAGACAAACCCCCTTTTTTTTCTGCTTCATACTTTGGAAGATATACAGTAAAGATAGTTCCGGCCCCTGTCTGAGTGGAGACATCTATCAGCCCATGGTACTGGTTTATGATGCCGTATGCAATCGAAAGCCCGAGGCCTGTTCCCTTGCCTGTTTCCTTTGTTGTAAAAAATGGCTCAAATATTCTGTCTAAAAGTTCCTCTCTGATGCCTGTCCCGGTATCAGCCACACTGATGGCAACGTATTTTCCGGGCATGAGCGGAGGAAAGTCCTTTTCATTTTGAGAACTTATTAACACAGTATCTGTCTCTATTGTCAGAAGCCCTCCCTGAGGCATCGCTTGACGGGCATTCGTCGTAAGGTTCAGCAATATCTGTTCTATCTGTGTCTGGTCGGCCATGACTATAAGAACTTCATTAGAGAGAGAGAGGGTGCATTGTATAGGGGCATCTGAACAGTTTACACAAAAGGGGACCCATTTTTTTATGAGAGTGTTGATATTTACCGGCTGAGGATTTATCCCCTGCCCTTTGCTGAAGGCAAGAAGACTTTGGATGAGGTTGTCTGCCCTCTCCAGAGAGGTACTAACTTTCTGTATGTAATGTTGCATAGGGCTATTTTCGTCAAGCTTTCTCTTCAGAATAAATGTTGCTCCCTTAATAGTAGCAAGAATATTATTAAAATCATGCGCAATGCCTCTTGATAGGGTCCCCACCGCCTCCATTTTTTTGGCATTAATGAGCTGATCTTCGAGCGCTTTTTTTTCGTCTTCGCGCTTGCTCAGGTCCTCGGCCATTTTGTTGAAGGCCCTTGCAAGTTTTCCGAATTCGTCATCCGATTTAAATTCTATTTTTTTAACAGCGCCCTCTATCCCAAACATTCTAACGCTTTCTGTGAGTTTTATTAGCGGCATCGAGACTCTTCTGGCAGCGACAAAAATAATTACGGTCCCTGAGAGAGAAATAATCAAGGCCAACATCAAAACACGCAAGAAGATGGCTTTTATTTCACGTGTCAGGATTTTTTTGTCCAGGCCAACACGTACATAACCAATAACTCTCTCTTTCGGGGACTTGTCGTTTGTTTCAAAATACAGAGATTCAACCGGGTTGGGGAAGGCATCTATAACTACGGGAGTCAGGCAATCGATAACTTCGGATCTTTCAATTATTTTGAATGTCTTGGAATTAGGCAATTCAGCCGATATCTCACGATATGAATCTGCAACGAATTCACTGGGAATTCTTTTCTGAGTCTCATAGAGGACGTCCCAGTCTTGGGAGTAAATAGAGAGCGATAATATTTCTTCTTCATTTATAACGCCTTCTGCGATATTTTTCAGTGCCTCCTTGTTTTCAGCAAAGACGGCTGTCTTTGAACTGTTTGCCAGAAAACCTGCTATAATTTTTCCTTTTTTTATTAGATTTTCTTTTGCAGTCCCACTTTCCTGATATACGTAAAGGAGTGAGAGGGCCGACAATGACATAAAAACAACAGTGATAAATGCAATAAAGATCCTGAAGCCGAAACTCTTCCTGAAGTCATTATATTTGATGGAGTATCGAGAAAGTTTCAAAATCAATAAACCTCATCAGCCTGTCTGACTATCTCATCACCAATGGACAAGCCGAACTTTGGCGCGATTCTTCTGTTTACAGACAGAATAAATTTTTGCGGACGTACATGAATATGATTTTCAACGTCGCCTTTATCAAGTTTTTTAGCGACTAACTCCCCTGTCTGTGCCCCAAGATCAACCGGGTCAACGCTGAGTGATGCCAGTGCCCCCTTTTTTACATACTTGTTTGAAAAGGAAAATACAGGCACATTGTTCTGAAATGAAAAAAGGAATATGGAATCGACTGTCTCAGATGTTATAACCGCGGCGTCAGGCAGCATCCAGAATACATCGATTTTTCCCTTCAGGCTTTCAATGACAGCAGGCACCCTGGTTGGAGTGGAGACCTCCCTGGCAATTATTTCAAAACCGAATGAATTTGAAACGGCTAAAGCATCATTGACGAATTGGCCGGTATTACGCTTGCTGTATATAAGACCTACCTTTGTTGCCTTTGGGAAAAGCCTTGCAATATAGCCCAGGTATGTTTCAGGCAGTATGTCTATGTTGGTGCCTGAATATTTTTTTCTTTTCTCAGCAAACTCAGGCTCAAGCTCTGATAGCATGGTGTAGAATATAGGCAAACTGTTGGTCTTGCCAACACTATTTAATGCGTCTATGCCTACGGCGAGGACGGCATCAGGCCTGATAGCCAGAATTTTCTTCTGGATATTATTTTGGCCTATTTCAGGAAGATTCAGTTCCCTGATTGTGCACCTGCAGGTATGTTTAAAACCCTCGATAGCATCATTGTAAGGTTTTATGTTGGAACTCTTTACAACGGCAATTTCTTCTGCTGACAACAGGGATGCATTGTACAGCAGAAAAATTACAGCAAATACAGCAAGAGTATTTATTTTTTTAAAAAGCAATCTAGATATTCCCCTCTGATTTACAAGCAATAACAATGCCAATTATGTCTGAAATAACAGGGGTATTATAAAGGAGAACAGTAAAAAGGTGCGTAAATATTTGTATTATAAAATAGTTAAATAGTTTCGCTGATTATGTTTATTGAACTTGGAGAGCAAAACTGCTTCTTAGTTTTATTTCTTCTGAAAGGAAATGAGCCCTTGGAGCTGAAAGGAAGTGATCTCGTCTTCATCCTCTAAAACTGCGCGGCCCCTGTTTCGGGCGCTGAGGCATACCTTTATATGCAGCAGCTTATTTCAAGCTCCCTGTCCGTTTTACGTATTGTCATGTATGCGGGCCGCTCTCCTGCTCATTACCATGCTCCAGGCCTATGGTCTCCAGCCAGGCCCATATCTCATTCCTGGCTGCCTTTGCATTAAACCCGTACCATAGCTTCCTCTCTTTCGGATATTGCCCAAGCGCGTCTTTGAATCTTCTGAACGCGTTTTTGCCGTCAAGGAGATCCAGAAGTGTATGTTTGAGCGTATCATCCTCAAGTACTTCTGCAAATGCCTTCATTGTATTATATCCAAACGCCGGACTTCTCTCGGGAATTCTTGCATAACGGTCTTTTTCAAAGATGAATACATCGAGCGCAAGTTCAATCTCATCCTCCATCCATTCAGGGATCACAGGCACTTCCTCAACCTCTACCTCTTCAAAATCCCCTATATCATCATCATAGCTTTCATCGAGAATCTCCTGCGTTTTTTTTATTATATCTTCGGAAAGAATGATGATCTCTCCGGTCTCCCTGTCCAGAAAATAGTCGAATGCGTCCCGCACTGTATCTTCCATCGCCTTCTGGATTTCGTCAATATCGATCTTCATAAAATTCATCTGCCTGTTATCTAGATTTCTTACAGACTGAGTTTGCCTTACGACTGCAAAAAAATATGCGGACAGTTCGCGGGAAGTGCAGAAAAAGGGGGTGCCTGCGACACCTTACGGCCCCCTGCCGCGGCCGGCCGGGCGCCGGAAGGGGGCCGAGGTTCGCGAAATTTACATATGGCTGTATCATATTGGCTCCTGTCGACATTGCAAGACCTTTTTCTCCACTTTCTGCCTACGATTTTAAACAACGATAGAGTTTAGGTCCATGACCAGTTCATGCAGGACCGGGAAATCCTCTTTGGTCAGGGTTGTTTCTTCTGTCAGATATGACAATGCCTCCGGAATATGTTTAAGGAAGTAGGTTTTGCCCTTCACCTTTGACAAAAATCCATATGCTCCAAGCGCCTGCATGTGTCTTTGCAGTCTGCAAAGCAGTAGTGAATATCTGAACGCCTCTTTATTGAACGTATCTGGCGAGTCGGCCTTCATTTTCTCTATATAGTAGCCCTCAAGCCGCTGCCGCATATCTTCCTTAAGTCTGTAATAAGGGTCCCATAGAACTGAGGCAAGATCATATGCAGGAGGACCCATCCTTGCGCCCTGATAATCGATGAGCCTGGGAGTCCGACTCCCTGATATCATAACATTCTGTGACTGAAAATCCCTGTGCACAATTGCCTTGGGAAATGAATCAACACTCTCTGCAAGCACTCTGAATTCCGCCTTTAGCTTATGTTCATCCTTTATCATATAACCTAAGAGACATGTAACAAACCTTTCGAGAAAATAACTCGTCTCCCATCTGAGATGTTCGTAATCAAAGATCCTTGAGCAGAGCATCTGACACTCTCCGCTTTTTCTGCTCACTGAAGTATGAAGCTTGACCAGCATATCCAGTACCCGGCAATAGATAGCCTCCGTACTCTCCGGCTCTCTCCTGCATTTAAGCCATGAATAAAGGGAGAGATCTCCCAGGTCTTCGAATATCGCCTGTTTCTGCTCCCTGTCTGCTCCGAACAACTCTGGAACTGGCAGGGAATGTCTTCTGAAGAACTCAGTATATGCTACATGCCGCTCAAAATCAGGATCGTCCGGGGAACAAACCATGAGTACCGCAGATTTTTCCGTATCGGTAAGTCTGTAGTATTTTCTGTCAGACCCGCCAGTGCCGATTACTCTGGCTTCCAGTTCTTTTACAGGTCTTTCGAAAAATCTCTCCAGCATATCTGAGGAGACACATGCTGGTTCTTCTTTTGCCTTTGCGAGCGTGATCATATAGTCAGGTCCAACTATAGCGTCCTCAACTCTGCTTCCCTCAGGGAGACTGGAATCAGGGAGAAAAATACAATTTTTCAGATGTGCGCCTGAGTTGATTATGCATCCGCTCTCAAAGACTGCACATCCTTCTATTTCTGCCTTGCCGCAGTCCGCAGAGGAATGGACATATATTGTTTCCCCTGCCTTTTCCAGAGCTTCAAAGACAGCAGCCGCATACGCAGAGGGAGTTCCTATGTCAGTCCATGAGCAGCCCTTACAATCAACTGTACCTATTTTTTTTCCTGAAGCCACTGCCTTCAGCCAGGCATCAACAACACTCGACTTCCCCTCTGGCAAAAAATCAAGAAGATCCTTGGAATAAACAGCAATGCCTGTAAACGCTACTTTACATAATCCTGAATGCAGTCTTTCTCCTGTCTTTACTGTATTTCTGAAATTTCCGCCACTGTCTACCCATAAATTGTTAAACTTTTCATAGTCGTGGACAGCCAAAGTCGCGCTATTCCCTGATGAAAAATGCGCTTCTGCGAGCTTCATAAGGTTTATATCAGAAAGTATGTCTGCGTTATGAACAATAAATGTTGAACCGGACAGAAATTTCTCTGCATTTTTTAAAGCGCCCCCTGTCCCGAGTATCGTCTTTTCATGAAAAAGTTGAATTTTATCAGCATGTTGCGATGAATCAAGCCATTTTATGAGCATTTCAGGTTTGTGATGCGTGTTAATCCCAATGGAGTCTATAGGAAGCCCGGCAATCCTTTCAAGAATAATCTCTATTACTGGTTTCCCAAGTACAGGCAATAAAGGTTTTGGAATGTAATCCGTTATGGGCCTGAGTCGCTCACCAAAGCCTGCTGCCAGTATAAATGCTTTTATCTTTTCCACTAATACAGGAGATGTTTTAGCCTTATTTTTCTGTTAAAATCATAAATGTCTTTCTTCCACCATTCTTCCATGATATCCGGATCTGTACCGCCTTCTATATCCTGCCGGAATCTATCAGTACCTGCAAGGATGTCTATGGGAAGCATTCTTTCCTCATATTCATAAGGTGGTCTATTCCATAAAAAATCTTTTGGATAGAGTTCTTTGATCGATTTCAGTATTGCAGCAGCTGCTTTGAACGGTTTAAACTTATTTCTTTCAGTGACATGTATCTGAGCGCCACCGCAGATTTGTCCCGCATACTTCTGAAAGGTTGGCAGAAAATGGAGAGGTCTGAAAATAACCCCTCTAAGGCTGAATTCCTCGAGCCTTTTCACCAGGATATCCGCATCTATGAACGGTGCTCCGAATATCTCAAACGGTCTGGTTGTGCCCCTGCCCTCACTGAGATTGGTCGCTTCAAGCAGACACATGCCCGGGTAAACAGTTGCTGTCTCAAGGGTAGGCATATTCGGAGATGGCAGTGCCCATGGAAGCCCTGTCTCATCAAACCACATACTCCTTTTCCAGCCTTCCATTGCTATTATATACAGGTCTAGTGACTGATAATAGACATCCCTTATATAAAGAGCCACTTCCGCAATGGTCATGCCGTGCCTGGCTGGCAGACTTCGCAATCCAACAAATGATGCATATTGAGGCTGAAGCACAGGCCCCTCTATCATATCTCCGCCTATTGGATTGGGCCTGTCAAGGACAACAACAGTTTTTTTATGTTCCTGACACGCCTCCATAACAAGGGCCATTGTCCAGATAAATGTATAATAGCGCGCCCCGACATCCTGCATATCAATAACAATTGCATCTATGTTCATAAGCATCTCAGGAAGAGGCTTGCGGCTTTTGCCATATAAACTATATACAGGCAATCCTGTAGCAGGATCGTGGTACCCTTCCCATTCTATCATATTGTCCTGTGTCTCGCCTTTTATACCGTGCTGTGGGCCGAACAGTGCGCTGAGCCTGCATTTTTTCGACTTAAAAAAAAGTTCTGTTGAGTGAATAAATCTGCTATTTATAGACGCGGGGTGGACCAGGAGTCCTATATTTGCTGCCTTGAGGGGTTTCGGCCAGATTTTTTCGAATCTTTCGAGGCCTGTTCTGACTTTTGATGGCATAGGAAGAACTGTTCCGGGGTTATTCTAATAAGAGATCGCGGATAACCATCGTTAACTCCTTGAGTTTCTGTTCGTGGTTATGGGGTGTTAATTCAAATGATCTGATATCATCCCTTTTCCTGATCTCGCTCATCAGTCCTGGGCCTTTATCAGGGATGGTAGCCACAAGAGGCTTGTCAGCGTTAAGCAAATCAACAATGAGCTTGGTGAATTTCTTTGATTCGCATTGCACTTTGCC
The DNA here is from genome assembly GCA_963801505.1 of uncultured Nitrospira sp. GTDB lineage: Bacteria > Nitrospirota > Thermodesulfovibrionia > Thermodesulfovibrionales > UBA6898 > JAOUFP01. The sequence continues at coordinate 97,343 of CAWDEY010000005.1, read as the reverse complement.
TACCTCATCTATGAAATACAATCCTGTTTTTTTCTCTTTCACCATTAGCTGCTGCATAAAAACTTCGAATCCCTTAATATCCATCTTATATTTCCCTGCACTATGTTTTGACTTCATGTTGATATGGGCAAGGGTCAATGTGTCGCCGTTGAGATTCTCAATTTCAAGGCCTACCCGTTCCCCATCTTCCAGGATGGCAGAAGTAAAAAAACCTGCTGGATTAAACTCCTTAAAGATAATAGAGAGTTTTTTGAGCAATTCTGTCTTGCCAACACCCGGCTGTCCTGTAATTAAAATATTGTTCATTGGGCTAATATATCGAGAAGCCTGTCCAGTTCTTCCAGGGAGTAATATTCTATCTCGATTCTCCCGCTTTTTTTATTTTTTTGGATAATGCGCACCTTTGTTCCCAGACTTTTTTTGAGCCCTTCCTCCAGCGACCGGACCTGCGGATCCTTGGTGCTGCCTGCTTTCAGAGGCCCTGACGGTTTCTTTGCCAGCATCTCGGCCTCTCTGACACTAAGGCCCTTTTTTATGACCTTTCGTGCAGCCTCGATCTGATTCAGTCGCCCGTCTATAGAGAGCAATGCCCGTGCATGCCCCATACTTAATGCACCATTATATAACATATTTTTGATTTCGTCAGGCAATTTTAATAGCCTTAGATAGTTTGCAACTGTGGCCCTTTCTTTGCCTACCTTATCTGCAAGCTCCTCCTGGGTCATATTAAAGTCCTGTTGCAGCCTGTTAAAGGCCTCTGCAGTTTCTACAGGATTAAGGTCCTCCCTCTGAATGTTTTCTATAAGGGCAATCTCAAGAGCATCTTTTGAATCAACGTTTTTAACCAGGGCGGGAATTTTTTTCAGGCCAGCAAGTATTGACGCCCTCCATCTGCGTTCACCCGCGATAAGACTGAATGTCCCGTCACCTGTTCTGGAAACAATAATAGGCTGCAAAACCCCCTTTTCTTTTATAGAAATGGAAAGCTCTTTTAACGCACCCTCCTGAAAGGACTTGCGCGGCTGTTGCTTGCCAGGCATTATCCGTTCAATGTCCAGATATAATATATTATCACCCTTATCAGGGATGAGGGCATCAAGCCCTTTACCTAATGCTGTTTTCACGTAACATCTCCTTTGCCAGGGCGAGATAGCTCTGAGCTCCACGGGACCTGACATCATACAGCAAAACAGGCTTGCCATGGCTCGGGGCCTCTCCCAGGGCAATATTTCTGGGGATAATTGTCTGATACACCTTGTCTCCAAAGTGTTTTTTTACTTCTTCAACAACCTGATGGGCAAGATTATTCCTGGTGTCAAACATGGTCAATAAAATACCTTCTATCTCGAGATCAGGCTTGAAAGCTCCCTGTACAAGCTGTATAGTCCTTGCGAGAAGACCCAAACCTTCAAGCGCATAATATTCGCATTGGACAGGGACAAGTATAGAGTCAGATGCCACCAGGGCATTCAGGGTCAGGATACCAAGAGAAGGCGGACAATCGATAAAAATATAACGATATTCATCTTTTATTGATGATAACGCATCAGACAGGATAGTTTCGCGTCCTTCTTTTCCTACAAGTTCAACCTCAGCCCCCAGCAGGTCTATGCTAGAGGGAGCTATCATGAAATTTTCTATGCCAGTAGGCTGTAGTACCTCACCAATCACACATCTGCCCGATAATACATCGTATAGAGTCAATGGCAATTCGCCCCTGGAAATCCCTATGCCGGAGGTCGAATTCCCCTGGGGGTCAGTATCTATCAGCAGAATCTTTTCTCCTGAAAGAGCGAGTGACGCTGCGAGATTGATAGCTGTGGTTGTCTTTCCGACTCCGCCCTTCTGGTTTACTATGGCAATTATTTTATTCATTGGTTTAGGTATTATAGCATTCCCGAAAAATATTCATCTCTTAATCAGACTATCCCCCTGTTTCATAGTGTTCCACGTGGAACATTGCTGCGGGGGATAAAAAGATTGTTCCACGTGGAACAATCAATATTTATTTCTTCTTTAAATTCCCCAGAATTTTCATGCTTAAAGGGGTAATAGAGTAGCATCTCTTACTATTACTCGAAATCAGACTCAACTCTTTTAGTTTACGTATATTTAATTTAATAGCATCCGGCGCAATCTTTATTGATTTTTCGATATCTTCTAACTTTAAAGGCCCTGTTTTCTCCAGAAGCAGCAATAGCTTAACAACACTTTTGGACTCACTTTTTTCGTTCATTGACATAAGCTTTTGCCTTATCTCGAATAACTCCATAGGCGTCACCTTGCCCATAAGCCTTTTTTTATTCTCGATGTCCTCGCCAAGATATTCAAACTCAATTTTCACCGCAGATTCAATCTTAAAGTCAACAGCCCTTCTGGCACTCTCTTCAAAGCCTTCCTTGAAGTCCTGAAAACTCCTGAAACCGGATTTTTGTATCTCGATGAGAGGAATATCGGCAAGCCTCTTAAAACTTACCTCAAGCACCTTGAGTAGTCCAAGATTGAAAGACTTGTAGATTTTATTCTTTTGAACATTCAATGTCTTCCAATCCCTGAAAGACACTGTGATCTTGCCGGACTTTATTGCCTCGTGATATTTTTGTTTAAATGAAAGCATTATTAAAATTTCGCCTTAACAAAGAGTTATCCCCTGATTTTACATTAAACTGACAAAAAAAGGTTAGGAATGTCATATGAAACACCAATTTATTTCTCATCACCTTGAATTTAAAGTATTTTTACTGTTTTAACCGGGATTTTCAGTGTCTTTTTATAAACTCTGATCATACGACATTTCAGTAATAACTCTCATGATTAATCTAATTAATTCAAGGCCTTAACCATCAGAGAGCAAGTAATTCCTCCCTAGAAAACCAGTGGACATTTTTCCACGGATTCCGGTCTTTTGCAACGGCCAGTGGAACTTATGGGTAAAGAGCCTAGAAATATGCAGTTTTTTTGCGTCCCTTATAATAGCCTGTTTATATAGTTTTATGTTTAGAAATGTCCTATGTTAGCCGCAGATTTCAGGAAAACCTCACCAGCAAAAAATTATATTTGTAACTACTAAGATGGATAGACTAAAGGCAGTTACTTCTATATTTAATATTTATGCTTTTCTGCATATTGTCTGCTTTCATAAATTAATATATGCGCTCAGGCTATGTTATTATTTCGGATGTCTGAATTAATAAAAATTTCCCTTGTTCTATTTCTTATATTATTACTTCTGAGAAAAAAACTAAATATCGGCTATGTAATGCTTATAGCTTCATCCGCCCTTTTCTTACTCTATGGCATGAATGCGGCAAACATCGCAGCTACAATAAAAAGAACACTCGTAAGCAACATTACAATAAAACTGTTCCTCGCGCTTTCATTAATCAGAATTCTTGAGTTAATACTAAGAGAAAAAAACATTCTTTCTGCCATGATGTCAGCAGCAAAAATCCTGTTCAAAAAAAGAAAGGCCGTCATCATCTCGATGCCTATATTGATCGGGATGCTGCCATCGCTTGGAGGCGCCTACTTCTCCGCTCCAATGGTTAAGGAGGCAACTTCAGGCATAAGCATGAGCCAGGAAGAGAAGGCCTTCATCAACTACTGGTTCAGACATCCATGGGAATTCATCCTTCCTCTCTATCCGGGTATATTGCTGGCTTCGGCTGTATCGAATATACCTCTTTATAACCTCATTAAAGCAAACATGACCTATGCAATCCTGCTGCTTGCCACAGGCTTTCTCTTTGCCATGCGAGGAATCAGGGAAAGTCCGCATAAAACAACAGCTGAGCAGGCCGAAGAAAAAAAAACCCGCAACCGCATTTTAAAAAAAGATCTCACAAGCTTTCTGCCGATGGTGACCGTCCTGTTGCTTGTCGTCATTCTTCATATGGAACTTCATTATGCGCTTCTGGCCGTAATAGCTCCTCTTTTCGCTTTATACAGATACAGGGTTGCTGATATCCCGCGCGTCTTAAGGCATGGCTTTGCCCTGGAGGTAATACTAATGATCTTCGGGGTCATGCTCTTCAAAGAGACAATGGAGGCATCAGGGGCTGTCAATAATTTAAGCAGATTTTTTATTCAGCAGAATATCCCTCTTCTTCCCATTATATGCTTATTGCCTTTTATGACAGGCATGCTGACAGGCTTAACATTCGGATTTGTAAGCAGCACATTCCCTCTACTTATCAGCCTGAACGGCGGGGCTTCGCTCGCCTTTATCTCTCTTGCCTTTGCAACAGGTTTTATTGGAGTGCTTCTGTCCCCTGTTCATCTCTGCCTTGTCTTAACAAAAGAATATTTCAAGGCAGACCTATGGGGTATATATAAAAAAATATTGCCGGCCAGCGCAGTTATATTTATCGCAGCAGTTATTGAATATAAGATCCTGCGCTGAATAAAATTATAATTTCTCTTTGTATTTTTCATCCTTTACCCTGTGCCTCTGTAGTAAATTTTTTCGGGAGTCTCTACAATCATTTATGCTATATTTACATAACACATGCTAAAAGAACTCAGGATCAAGAACCTCGCTATAATAGGCGACCTGTCTGTCGGTTTCGGCAACGGACTGAATGTCCTTACCGGTGAAACAGGTGCAGGAAAATCAATAATTGTTGACGCTCTCGGGCTCGCCCTGGGAGACAGGGCACAGACTGATATGATAAGGTCAGGAGAAAAAGAGGCCTCTGTACAGGCCTATTTTGAGATCGATGATGCTGTTTCACTGCCTGATATAGGCATAGATATTTCGGAAGATATTGTTCTCCGGAGGACACTTTCTGCATCCGGCAAGAGCAGGGCCTTCATCAATGATACTATGATAACACTCCATACGCTCTCAGAGATAGGGAAATCACTGGTAGACATCCACAGCCAGCATGAGCATCAGAGTCTTTTAAAAACGGAAAAACAACGAGCAATGCTTGATTCCTACGGCAGGCTTCAAAATGAACTGGGCGCAGTTGGTTCACTTCATCAGGAAATGCTGGACCTCAGAAACGAGTTCGATGACCTGGCAACAAGAGGCAAAGAAAGGGCCCACAGGGCTGATCTGCTCCGGTTCCAGGTCAATGAGATAGACACTGCCTCATTGAAGACCGGCGAAAAGGAGAATCTCGAAGAGGAAAGAAAAATACTTTCAAATCTTTCCAGACTGAATGAACTGATAGAGAAAGCTTACTCGCTGCTTTATTCATCAGACAACTCATGCACTGAACAGCTTTCCTCGGTATTATCAGCCTTGAGGGAGATGCATGCTATTGATACCGGTGTCGAGGAAACATTACGAATGGTTGAATCAGCCATGCCTCTTGTTAATGACGCGGCAATCGCCCTGCGCGGATACAGAGAGAAATATAACATTGACCCCGACAGGCTTGAGATAGTCGATGACAGGCTCGAGTTGCTCAGGAAACTGGGGAAAAAATACGGTGTAGACATCAAAGAGATAATAAGCTACAGGGACAAGGCAGCAGAAGAGCTCAATGTCATCGAGTCATCTGATGAAAAGCTGGCCACTATCGAGACAGCGCTGCGGCAAAAACAGGATGCGCTTTTACAGGCAGCAAAGCTGCTCTCAGAAAAACGGTCAAAAAACGCAGGTAAAATAGAAGCCCTGATCATAGCCAACCTGAAAGATCTGGCATTCGGAGCGCCATCATTCAAAATAGATCTATGCCAGGAAAAAGACCATGACAACAAATACATCATCAATTCTCATGGCATGGACCGGGTTGAATTCCTGTTTTCAGCAAATCCCGGCGAACCGCTCAAACCCCTTTCGAGGATAATTTCAGGCGGAGAGCTCTCCAGGGTCATGCTGGCCCTCAAAAGCATACTGGCTGAAGTAGACAGCCTACCTGTCCTGATCTTCGACGAGGTTGACGCAGGCATAGGGGGAAGGACAGCCGAAAGCGTCGGCAAAAAACTGCGCGCTATAGCAGAGAAACATCAACTCCTCTGCATAACCCATCTTCCTCAGATAGCAAGTCTTGGTGATTTTCACCTGAAGGTTGAGAAAAAAGACAAAGACAAAAGGGTCACTGTTGATGTGAGAGAAATAGAAGGCAAAGAGAGACTCGATGAAATCTCAAGGATGCTCAGCGGCACTTCAACAGAAACCTCCCTGAAACATGCAAAAGAGCTTCTTGCCAGGGAGAAATGATGGACATAATAAAGATAGACGTTCAGCGGCGCAGTGGATGCGCATATTACTCTGAAGCCCGTCCTGCCCGTGCCCTTTAATGAGCAATTATTTTAATAAACCCCCGGGTCTACCGGAAAAAGCATAAAAATGAAAAATAAAAAATACCGTTTCGCAACAGTAACTGTCCATGGAGGAGAAGAGGGGCAGTTCATGCATAATCCTGCCAGCACTCCCATTTACCAGACAAGCACTTTTTTATTTAACGACACGAAAGAAGCCGGAGATGCTGCAGATAATGACAAAGAGGGATTTCTCTACACGAGGGTCTCTAACCCAACTGTAAAGGCCCTAGAAGACAAGATGGCCCTCCTGGAATGTGGGGAATCCGCAGTGGCCTTCTCCTCTGGCATGGCAGCCATATCCTCTGTATTGCTTGATTTGCTGAGGCCAGGAGATGAAGTTATATCAAGCAGGCATATTTACTCAGGCTCCAGAGGGTTTTTCGAAAACACTCTGAAAAAGCTCGGGTCTCCAGTACGATATTTTGACCCTGCCGATCAACTAAATAAAACAATCCCCTCCCTGATAAACAGCAAAACACGGGTGCTCTTCTTTGAGACACCATCAAACCCTGAACTGAGCATAATAGATATACCTGCAATAGCGCGGATTGCCAGAAAATTCAAACTCATATCAATTATGGACAATACCTTTGCAACGCCATATCTCCAGAAACCGCTTTCCTACGGGATAGATTGCGTAATACACTCTGCGACAAAATATATCTCCGGCCATGGTGACGCGCTCGGGGGTATCGTTGTCAGTTCCAGGGAAATCATATCCAGCATCAGAAGAAATACGCTCCTTAACCTGGGAGGATGCCTCTCCCCTTTTAACGCGTGGCTTTTCCTCAGAGGGCTGAAGACTCTTCACCTCAGGATGGACCACCACTGCGGTTCAGCCATAAAGATCGCCAGATTCCTGGAAGGACATAAAAAGATAAAAAATGTTTTGTATCCAGGGCTAAAGACACATGCTGGACATAAAACAGCAAAAACCCAGATGAAGGCGTTTGGAGGCATTGTTTCTTTCAGACTTCCCAACGGGCCAGCCTGCAAAAAATTCCTCAACAACCTTGAGCTTTGCAAGATAGGTGTCAGCCTGGGGGACTCAGCTACTCTTGCCCTTCACTCAGCCTCCCTGTTTCATTCCAAACTTTCAGATTCAGCCTACCGCAAGATAGGCATAGATCCTAAGCTCATCAGGCTATCTACCGGACTGGAGGATGCAGAAGATATTATTGAAGATATCAAGTCCGCTCTCCATGCGGCGTAAAGACGGCATATAGCCACTTTACAGTTGCCCAAATAAGTCAGCTGCGTTATACTTAAGACTTCAAAACCTCTTTATTAATCCTGGAGATAAAATGTCTTTTTTCGGTGAAGTTTTTTCGAGCGATATTATCAGAAAGCCTGTGCTTGACCCTAAGGGTGAGGAGATCGGAAGGGTAAAAGACCTTGTGATCGTAAAGGGCGATCCAATGCCGATCGTGGCAATGCTGATTATCGAAAAGAAAAAGAAACTTCTCGGACTCCCATGGGCCGACCTTAATATATTTAATAAAAAGATCATATCTCCCAGAATATTCAAAGACAGTCTCAAGCCCTATGAGTTCAACGAGGAAGACCTTCTCGTTGTCAGGGACATACTTGACAAACAGATAGTTGATGCCAACGGCGCAAAGGTTGTCAGGGTCAATGATATAAAGCTTGAAGGATATCAGGATAACGCGATACTGGTCGGCGTCGATGTTGGCATCAGAGGCATACTCAGGAGGCTTGGAATTGAGCGCGGCAGTGAAGAGTTTTTGAACATGCTCAAAGGTCAGCCTGCCATATAACCTGATCAGCTGGGACTACCTTCAGCCGCTGCGCCCAAAACTCAATGCGATCACGCTCACAGTGCCAAGACAGATGCTCTCTGATTTACACCCGGCAGACATCGCTGACATAATAAGCCAGGTCTCACGCGAAGAAGGCGCCCACCTGTTTAAGGACCTTGATATTGAAACTGCTGCAGAGGCGCTCTCTGAGTTAAAGCCCGAGATGCAGGCAGATCTCATCAATGCCATGGATACGGAAAAGGCTGCTGACATAATAGAGGAAATGCCGCCGGATGAGGCTGCTGATATCCTGAGCGACCTGCCAACCAACAAGGTAAATGAGCTTCTCGAAAACATCGAGAAAGAGGAGGCTGAAGACATTCAGGAGCTTCTAGGACACGAAGACGACACAGCAGGCGGTCTCATGACGAACGATTATATCGCCTATTCACCTCTTATGACTGTAGAGGAGGCCTCAGCGCGTTTCAAGCTGAATGCGAAAGAGGTCGAAAACGTCTATTACATATATGTTCTCGATAAGGAAGAGAAATTGATCGGCGTTACCTCACTAAAGGAAATGATACTTGCCGAGCCTGACTGCCTGCTTGCCGACATAATGGAAACCAATCTTAAAACAGTGTCCCCCGGCGAAGACGAGATGGACGCTGCCGAGATCATCTCAAAGTATAATCTCCTGGCACTTCCGGTCGTGGACGAAGACGGATATATGCACGGGATAATAACCGTAGACGATATAATCGACATGCTTCTTCCTACTGTATCAAAAAGGAAGACGGAGAAAAGGATGACCCGGTGGAAGAGATTTCTTCCTTTTAGCAATTATCGGACCTGGAATAATTACCGCCAACGTAGATAATGACGCCGGGGGCATAGCTACCTATTCGATAGCCGGCGCTCATTACGGATATTCGATGTTATGGGCACTCATCCCTATTACTATTGCCCTTGTAGTAATTCAGGAGATGTCTGCAAGGATGGGGGCTATCACCGGCAAAGGGCTTGCCGAACTTATCCGTGAAAACTATGGTGTAAAGATAACCTTCTGGCTCATGATTTTCTGTTCTTATCGAATCTCGGCAATACTGCAGCAGAGTTTGCAGGGTGGGCCGCAAGCAATGAACTGTTTGGACTCAATAAATACTTCATGGTCCCAGTAGGCGCAATAGCTAGTCTGGCTGCTGGTTGCAAAGGGAGCTTACCGTGTCGTTGAAAAGATACTTCTTTTGTGCCTGTGTATCTTGGATATATACATCCGGCCTTTCTGGCAAAGCCGGACTGGAGTCAGGTCCTCAGACAAAGCCGGTCATCCCCAATATGAGATGGGATTCCGAATATATCATGCTGAGCATTGCTATCATAGGGACGACTATTACTCCCTGGATGCAGTTCTATCTGCAATCATCCATTGCAGAAAAAGGGATCAAAAAGGAAGATTACGCGGCCTCAAGGCTGGACGTTGTTATAGGCTGCCTTATAACAGATGTCATCAGTTTTTTTATAATTGTCACCTGTGGGGCACTCCTGTTCCCTAACGGCATCAGGATCAACGAGGCTGCTGAGGCTGCCCTGGCGCTTAAGCCTCTTGCCGGCCAATATGCATACCTGATATTTGCAATCTGCCTTGCCAACGCCTCTTTGCTTGGGGCATCATACTACCGCTGGCAACAGCATACTATATCTGCGAGGCCATGGGGTGGGAGGCAGGCATCAATAAATCGTTTAAAGAGGCCCCTCAGTTCATGTGGATCTATACGCTGACTATCGCACTGGCCTCTGCGGTGATTATGATCCCGGGGGCCCCTCTTGTCTTTTTAATGGGCTCTCAGCAGTTGTCAACGGACTGCTGCTGCCATTTGTTTTGATCATATGCTCTTCTCTTGGTCAACAATAGAGAACTCATGGGCGATTATGTAAACCCGAAAAGTTATAATTACAGATCCTGGGGCACGATACTAGCCATTACTCTTCTCACCGGGTTCCTGATTGTGACAACAATTGCCCCTACTAGGGGCTGAGGATTCCAGCGGTCATTCTTTAATGTATAATGTCCGCATTTAGTTTATAATACTCGAAATATTTCCGGAGAGGTATATGGTAAAAACAATTGATTGGGTTGACGGCAAGGTGGTCATGCTTGACCAGTCAAAACTGCCTGTTGAAGTTGTCAACATAGAGTGCGATAATTATCTTACTGTGGCGGAAGGCATAAAAAAACTCTGGATAAGGGGCGCTCCGGCGATCGGGATAGCGGCCTCCATGGGCATAGCACTGGCTGCCCAGGATATAGAGGCCCACAATATTGAAGACTTCTCAAAAAAACTTGGGCCTGCTATGGATACCCTGCTAAAGACACGGCCAACTGCGGTCAATATAAAATGGGCGGTTGACAGATTCAGGACTTTTATTTCGGAACATAAGGATGTTGACATACAGGACCTCAAAGAACTGTTAATAAATGAGGCAAAAAAGGTGCTTGAGGAGGACATCCAAATAAACAGGGCCATAGGGAAGTGGGGCGCTCAATTCATCCGGGACGGCGACACCATCCTCACTCATTGCAATGCCGGCTCGCTCGCAACAGGCGGCTACGGGACGGCAACAGCGCCAATGCGCGTGGCAAAAGAACAGGGGAAAAAATTCAGGGTCTTTGCTGATGAGACAAGACCGGTGCTGCAGGGCGCACGCCTGACTGCCTGGGAACTTATGGAAGACGGCATAGACGTCACCCTCATAACTGACAATTCTGCAGGGGCATTGATGAAAAAGGGCGAAATAGATCTTGCGTTTGTAGGCACAGACAGGACCGTGCTCAACGGCGATGTAGCAAACAAGATCGGGACTTACACCGTGGCCGTGCTATGTAAAGAGCACAAAATCCCGTTCTATGTTGCTGCTCCTTTAAGTAGCATTGATTTTTCGATCCCTTCAGGAGATCTTATCCCGATCGAGGAAAGGGACCCGGAAGAAGTAACAAATGTGTTCGGTAAATGCAGAATAGCTCCCGCAGGTGTGAAGGTAAGAAATCTGGCCTTCGATGTGACCCCTGCAAAATATGTCTCTGCGATCATAACTGAAAAAGGCGCCTTCAGGCCGCGTGACCTTAAAGAACTCGCGGTTCCAGGTGCTGACATAGAAAAACTGAGAATAAAGGCAACAGAATGAAAGAGTGTTTAGCTTGACATCAAAATATGCTCTGCCCTATCATCAAAAAATGAATTTACAGGAAATTTTCAACCTTTACGAAGAAAAGCTCCAGCGCGTAGAGCTCAACATGAAAGAACTTTTCAGAAATAAAATCCCTTTCATCCCGTTGATAGGCAACTATATTATATCAAGCGGCGGGAAAAGGATGAGGCCTCTTTTTCATCTGATAAGCGCTGATCTGGCAGGCTACAGGGGCAACTCGCATATTGATATTGCAGGAATTATAGAGTCTATACACACCGCCTCGCTGCTTCATGATGATGTCGTGGATATGGCAGATGTAAGGAGGGGCAATCCTACGGCAAATTCCCTCTGGGGTAATCAGATAGTTGTGCTGGTCGGTGATTTTTTATATTCCAATGCCTTAAAAACGGCTGTTATGCAAAAGGACCAGAAGATTATGGAAATCCTCTCCGGTGCCACTACCAGGATGACTGAGGGTGAACTGTTGCAGCTCAACCGGACAGGGAATCCTGACATAACTGAACAGGAATATCTCGAAATTATATCTGCGAAGACAGGGGCCCTTATTTCTGCTGCCTGCAGATTAGGAGCTGTTTTAGCGAAGTTACCGGAAGAGCAGGAAGCAGCGCTTGCAGATTTCGGCATGAAAACAGGCATGGTATTTCAGATGGCTGATGATATATTGGATTATATGGCAGATGAAAATGAGCTTGGCAAAAAACTCTGCAAAGACCTGGAAGAAGGCAAGATAACTCTGCCTTTGCTTCATCTTTTGACCGCTGCAAAAGAAAATGAACAGGATGAAATAAAGAAGATCATCACGGATTTTTCAGAGGAAGGACTCTCCAGGATCATGATGCTCCTGAAGAAGCACCATTCTATTGAACTGTCATTGAAAAAGGCCCAAGCCCTGGCAGATGAAGCAAAATCCAGACTCACTGTTTTCCCTGACAGCCAGGCTAAGGATGCCTTGCTTTCAATTGCGGATTATTCGCTTCACAGAGAAAATTAAATGCACGAACTTGTCGCCCTTGCAAAAAAAAATGTTGAGGCCTTTGTCAGAACCAGAAAAGAACTACCCACGCCAAAGGAACTCACCCCTGAAATGGCAGCAAAGGCAGGGGTATTTGTATCTCTCAAAAAAAGGGGAAACCTGCGTGGATGCATAGGGACGTTCATGCCTTGTACTGAAAATGTCGCGCATGAAATAATTAAAAATTCCATATCCGCCGCAACACAGGACCCGCGCTTTGAGCCTGTCACCGGGGATGAACTGGATGAACTGGAATATTCTGTGGATGTGCTCTCTCCGCCTGAAAAAGTTTCTGATATCAGCGAGCTTGACCCAAAAAAATACGGTGTAATTGTTGTTCATGGATCGCAGAAAGGTCTTTTGCTCCCTGATCTCGAGGGCGTAGACTCGGTTGAAGAGCAGTTGCGTATAGCCAAAATGAAGGCCTGGATCAAGCCTGAGGAAAAAGTGGAAATTTTCCGCTTTAGGGTTTCCAGGTACAGGTAATTTGTCTTGGCAAAAACCGCTATCAGGGGGTTCTTTAAAGTCAGGAGTGTCGGGCTGCTGCTTATTTTTTTATTGGCTGCTGCCGTCCTTGCTGAAGGATATTATATTTACCTGTTACAGGATAAAATAGAAAACCGTAACGATGAATTAAAGGACCTTTCGGTACAGTTGCAGCTTTTCAAGACTGAGAGAGAAAATCTGAAAGCAAACCTTTCTTCAGCTAAAAAAACAGGAGACGCCGGCAATGAAAATTCCTCTGCAAGGTAGTATTAAAGACACAAGTCTTGTAAGAATGCTCGTACATCTCAACAGAAGCATAAAAACAGGCACGCTTACTGTTTCTACTCCATCTGCCATAAAAAAAATATACCTTAAAATGGGCGATGTTATTTTCGCGTCTTCCACGTATGAGGACGACAGATTAGGTGAAATGCTCCTGAAAGCAGGGAAAATAACTATAGAGCAATATGACGAATCTGTGGAAATACTAAAAGCTACAGGGAAAAAACAGGGGGCCATTTTAGTTGAGCTCGGATATCTTACCCCAAAAGAACTGTTTTGGGGTCTCAAGTACCAGGTGCATGAAATTATTCAAGGGCTATTTATACTGGAAGATGCACAATACGAATTCAGAGAGGGGGACATCCCTGCCCAGGAAGTCATTTCGCTAAAAATGAGCATGGGGAACCTGATATACGCTGGAATAAACAAGATTACCAACTGGACGAGAATCCGTAGTGAGATGCCGGATACTGATTCTGTCCTGAAGCTCAGTGAAGATCCTCTCAGTCTTTTCCAGGATATTGAGCTGAGCCCGCAGGACAAAAAAATCCTGTCGCTTATAGACGGGGAGAAAACTATTAAAGAGATAATTGATAATTCATGGATGGGGTCCTTCGAGGCATTAAGGATTCTCTATGTCCTTTGGTCTATAGGAATGATAGAGCAGGCTGCTGTACAGAAAGAAGCCTTAAAAGCCTCAACAACCATAGGGGGGAAAGCCAAAGGGGTAAAATTGGATGCAATTCTGGAGCCTATTGCTGAAGAAGAGTCTCAGATCACAAAGATCAACTCACTATACTCCAGGCTTGAAAGCCTGAGTTTTTATGAACTACTCGAGGTTGACAATAGTGCAACCAGTGAAACTATAAAGAAAAGATATTACTCCCTTGCAAAGGAATATCATCCTGACAGACACCTCATCTCTTCCGCCCCGGATACCAAGATGAAGCTGACCAGGATTTCGGATGCCCTTACAACAGCCTACAATATATTAAAAGATGGCAAACTCAAGACGGAATATTACAAGTCTCTTGTCTCTCCTATGAAACAGAAGGGGAGCCCGGAAAGCGATGAGGCGGAAGACCTTTTTAAAAATGGGGTCAAAGAACTTAAGAAGGGAAACTTCCAGGGCGCTATAGATAATTTCACATCATCCATAAAATTAAAACCCGGCAACACGAGTTGCCTGAGCTATCTGTCCCTAACTTACTCCAAAATCCCAGGCAGGATAAAAGAGGCTGAAGAGGCACTTCTCAAGGCTATAAAGCTGGAACCTTTCAACGCTGATCTCCATGCAAACCTCGGACTGATCTATATTAAGGCAGGATTGAAGCAAAAAGCAAAAAGCTGTTTTCAGAAGGCCTTAAAGATAGACCCTCAGCATGATAAGGCCCAAAAAGGGCTGGACCTGACTATCACCGCTTGAATATACCACTTTTTCCGCCCCTCTTTTCCACCAGCATAATGTCTGAAATAATCATACCCCTGTCAGCTGATTTACACATGTCATAAATCGTAAGGGCTGCTACTGAAACAGCTGTAAGGGCCTCCATCTCGACTCCTGTCTGCCCCGTGGTCTTCACTCTGGATTCGATAAGTATTTTGCTGTTCTCTCTGTCAACATCAAAATCAATAGTGACAGAAGCGATATTCAAAGGATGGCACATGGGGACCAACCCGGAAGTTTTTTTTGCCGCCATGATGCCCGCCACCCTGGCCACACCGAGCACATCCCCTTTGGATATAGTGCTGTTATCAATCATCTGCAAAGTGGTATCTTTCATCGATACAACACCCCTTGCAACGGCCTCCCTAACAGTAACAGGCTTATCCGAGACATCCACCATCCGGGCTTTACCACGCCTATCAAAGTGTGTGAACCTGGTCATCCGCCAATCTTCGACATCGGCCGCTTTTTCATGCCATGATTGATCAGTGACTGCACATCCGCATTCTCTTTTGCCGTTTGTTCTGCAACTTCCATAGCAGAAACATATTGACGGCTGCAGAGCTTATGTCCCTCCGGCTTTAACGCAATCGACAATCTGAGCAATCGTTCTACTTCGTCATCAGAAGCTCCGCGTCTGATCGCAGATTTCAGATCAATCTCTGTCTCAGAAAACAGGCAGGGCCTTAATTTCCCGTCTGCGGTAAGCCTCAAGCGGTTACAGTCATTACAGAAATGGTGCGTAAGGGCACTGATGAACCCGATCACCCCTTTTGAGCCTTTGAACCTGAAATATTTAGAAGGGCCGTTTTTTCTGATGCGCACAGGCATCAACGCCCCCAAGGGGCCTATAATAGTTTTTATCTCATCTGTTGTCATATACTTATCAGGGCTCCAGAAATCAATATTAGCAGAAGGCATGCATTCTATAAATCTGACCTGATATTCAGTATCAATAGTCAGCCTTGCGAAGCTCGCTATCTCATCATCATTGATACCCCTGATGGGGACCATGTTGATTTTTATCGGTTTAAGGCCTGCTTGTCCGGCCGCCTCAAGTCCCTTAAAAACAGACCCAAGATCACCCCCACGCGTAAGCTGACTATATCGTTTTGCATTGAGAGAATCCAGGCTAACATTTACCCTGTCAAGCCCGGCATCAGCGATCTTGCGTGCATATTTTTCAAGAAAGATACCGTTTGTTGTCAAGCTGAGGTCTTCTACACCTTCAATATTCTTCAACGAAGAAACAAGGAAAGCAATATTCCGCCTGGTAAGCGGTTCACCCCCGGTCAGCCTGATTTTCCTGACCCCTAGCCGGACAGCAATTCTTGCGATCCTTGTAATTTCTTCATATCTGAGAATGTCCTTATGAGTTGTCGGACAGACGCCTTCAGAAGGCATGCAATAGAGACATCTAAGATTACATCTGTCTGTTATGGAGATCCTTAGATAATCAATAGCCCTGAAAAATCTGTCTCTGAGTTCGTTCATTTTTTCTTACGGTTCTTTTTTTCCATCTCAGCAATTTTCTTCCTGGCAAGCTCTGCATCTTTTGAATCAGGATACTTCTCAACCAGTTTTTTCAATATTATTTTGCCTGTTTTTGCATCGCCTATTTCAATAAAGGCGTACGACTGCTTCAACAATGCGCTGCTTGCCTTTTTGCTGTCAGGGTACTTTTTTAGCAGGACTTCAAAGGCAAGAATGGCGTCTTCATAGTTTTTCTCGGCATAGTAAGTCTCACCAATCCAGAACTGTGCATTATCAGTCAGATCGGTCGTAGGATAATCCTTGATATAAGCCTCGAACTTTTCTCTTGCTTCCTTATATTTTTTGTCCCTGAACGCCTGTAAGGCCGTGTCGTAAGCCTTTGTCCTTTCTTCCTGTATGTCCGTCTTTTTCTGAGACGCATCAGGGGTTGCGGGTTCGGCCTTTGGACCGGCCCCGTCACTCTGGATCAAAGGCCCCTGCTGTCCACTATCTCCCTCCTTAGGTTTTGCGGCACTTTCAATAGCAGATATCCTGTCGTTCAACATCTTCATATTACTTTCCAGACTGCTGATCTGGGCCCGCAGAAGATCACTTTCTGCAGTATGCTCTTTCAATGTTTTTTCCACAAAGTACCTGTTTTCCTCAAACCTGCCGCGTAGTTCATTGAGACTGCCTGAGAAATCACCGAGCCTGGAAGTCACTTCAGCCTGACTTTCCCTTACCGCTTTAAAAGAATCCTCATTAACCGCTCCCGCAGACCTTTCCCTTAAATTATTGACCTCGGTCTTGGTCGTAGCAGATTCTTTTTTGAGTTCATCTACATCCGTTCTGAGACGATAAAAATCAGTCTCTGAAACACATGCAGACAACATAAAAAGCAGTATTATTGGTAAAAGCTTCTTCACTGCCTGCCCGCCTTTGTTAAAATAACTAAATGCGCCCTTCTGTTTTTTGCCCAGCACTCTTCACTCTGCTCAGTGCATACCGGCTTCTCCTCTCCGTAACTTATTGTTTCAATGCGGGATGACAAGACTCCCATGGAAACGAGATAGTCTTTAACTGCTTTTGCCCTGCGGTCCCCCAGAGCGAGGTTGTATTCATTTGTCCCGCGCTCATCGCAATTGCCTTCAACTGAAACAGTGGCCGAACTGTTCTTCGTCATCCATGCAGCAACAGCCTGCAATTCAGACTTATAGCTTTCCTTTACATCGTATTTGTCATAGTCAAACATGATGTCTGCAAACATGCCTTCTTTGCCGTCTTCATGTGGCTGCTTTATATCACTGGACATGACAGACTCAGACTCACCCTTTTTTGCAGCCATTTCATCAGGCGTTTTGGACTGCTGGACCGGTTCAGTCTGTTGTGTAACAGGCGGAGGAGTGGTCTCTTCAGGTCTGGTTGTAACTTTTTTCTGACAACCGGTGAAAAGAATAAATAACGTAAACATAACCGCTACTGATAATCCAAAAACCCCGTTTCTTCTTGCTGCCTCTGCTGAACTTTTTTTCATGCTTTCCTCCTTGGGAATTTAGTTTGGCGACCATCTTGGACCAGCTGACCGCAGGCCTTTAGGGCTTATCCTCTTTTGGGCCTCTCCATTGGCCCTCATAATATAGATACCTTTTGTTCTGTCCCTGTCCGAGGTAAAAGTTATATACCTGCCATCAGGAGAAAAAGAAGGATCTTCGTTATTGCCCTGTTCTGTAAGCTGCACCAGTTCAGATCCGTCGGGCTTCACTATGCAGACCTGGTTCTTGCCGCGTCTGCAGGAAAAAACGATCCTGTCTCCCTTTGGGGCCCAGCTGGGGGAAGTATTGTAAGAACCTTCAAACGTGACCCTCCGGATATCGCTGCCGTCGCTGCGCATAAGATAAATCTGGGGGCTTCCGCCACGGTCTGAAACAAATGCTATATAATTGCCGTCAGGTGACACCGCAGGTGAGACCTCAATCCCGTGTGTTGCAGTAAGCTTCTTGACCTTGTAATCACTGAGGGACAGGACAAACAGATCCGGGGTCCCTTCTTTGCTTGATGAAAATACCACCCTGTCTCCCTGTGGAAAAAAATCACCTGCCATGTTTGTGCCCCTGGAGGCAAAGACTTTTTTTTCAGTCATTCTCGAAAAGTCTAACAAATATAGCCCCCATTGTCTACCCTGCATAGAGGAATAGATGAGTTTTGACCCATCTGGCGACCAATGGGGAGTCAGCACCAAACTGCCTTTCAGGCCCGTCTTTTTGACCCTCTGGCCGTCCCAGTCCATAAGGTAAAGGCCTTTTTCTCCGTCGTCTTGAGCAACAAAGGCGATTCTTGTCCTGAAAATACCCTGCGAGCCGGTCAATTCCCTGTAGATATCATTGGAAATATTATGTGCCAGCTGACGCAAGAGGACTTTTTCCGACTGGTACTGTTTGCTCAGAACAGGACTGACTTCCAGGGTATCATAAAGATTGATCGTAACTGAAATGCCTTTCTCTGAACTGTTGACACTCCCTTTTACAACCGCCTCGATACCCAGAGGTGTCCAGTTTTGAGGATTGAACGCCTGAGCAGGGCCCTCTATATAAGAGACTTTATCAATATACATAAAAAGTCCTGTAAAGATGAGGTCATCACGGATGATGTCGGAAATCTCTTTGCCAAGCGGACCCTGCAGGTCATAGATCGCGATCGGGAGCTTTTTTGAGGAAGGGGCCGTAATATCGATAGATATCTTTGCATCAGCAGAAATAAGAAAACAAAATGTCGAGCATATAACAGAGAATGCGTAAAACATATATCTCAGTGCATAATAGTTGGGCATTATATGACTCCTATTTCTTGTTTGTTGTATTTTTAGACTGCTACCTGTCATAAGAAAACTTAATCTCCAGAGGCTCCATTTCCATTCCACTTGGTGGCGGTGTCACAGGGGATGCTTTTATAACAGCCTTTAAGACAGAATTGTCAAAAAAAAGATCTCCGGATTTTTTCTCTACTCTCGGATTCAGAAGTGTCCCATCTTTCCGGATCGTAACTGATACAATCGCCTGATGGCCTTTTTTCATATAGTCGGGATAAATCCACTCACTCTGTATTTCTTCAGTTATCTTCACTCTGTACATATCGACCATCGTCCCATTCGGGCCACTGGCAGGGCCTGCTTTTCCCGAGGATCTCACACTGGATTTTGCGCCACTGCCTCTAACCGATATTTCCACTACATTCTTTCTGATCTCTCTAAGTCGTTTTACTTTAGCCAGAGCTTCGAGTACAGCCATCTTTTCATCAAGCCTTTTCTCGTCAACTTTTTTCTCTACCTTTTTTCCCGTTTTTGTAACTTCTTTGCTTTCTTCTGGGACCTTCGCTTTCTCAACCGCCCTTGATTTTGGTTCTTCAGCTTTTTGAACACTCTCTCCCGAAGAACGCTCCCTGGAAGAACTCACGAGGCTCACCGTATACTGCGATGGCATAACAACATTTTTCGAGTAATTTATAAAGACAACCGAGAGCATAAGGATAATGAGATGCAGCAGCGCTGAAACCGCAGCCGTCTTCTGGATGCTCGGACCTCTCATTTCATATCGAGCTTTGGTTCGGTTATCATCCCGAGCTTTTCTATCCCTGCCTCCTTGATCTCACCCATTACTTCAACAACCAGTCCATAGGGCACATCTTTGTCTGCCTTCAAAAAAATATTTGGGTTCATCTTGCTGATAGCTTCGAGCTTTTGTTTCATTGCAGGCATCGTAACCGGCGTATCGTTCATATAAATAGAGCGGTCTCTTTTTATGATAATCGATATCCTTTCCTCAGGCGGCAGGTCCTTGCCTTTTGCATGGGGCAGATTAACATCCACGCCCTGCTGCATGAGCGGGGCTGTAACCATAAAAATGACCAGCATAACCAGCATGACATCTACAAGGGGAGTAACATTTATCTCTGAAAGTACAGACCTGTTTCTGCCCGCCCTCATTTATTTACCCTCGTAAAAAGCTCAAGGAGGTCCTCTGAAAAATCCTCCATGTCTATGATCATCTTTCTTGCCGTGCTCAGATAATAATTGTACGCAATAACAGCCGGGATGGCCGCAGCAAGTCCGACGGCAGTTGCTATCAGCGCCTCGGCAATACCAGGAGCAACAATAGCAAGAGAGGCTGAACCCGCAGAGCCGATGCCCTGGAAGGAATTCATGATCCCCCAGACTGTCCCAAACAGTCCGATAAAAGGTGACGTTGAGCCTGTGGTTGCAAGAAAATTAAGATATTTCTCGAGCTTTACTGATTCGAGTGTCTCATATCTTCTGAGAAGACGCTTGACCTCATTTTTGTCCCTGTTTGTCTCCTCTGAGTAAACGGATTTAAACACATTTGCGATAGGGCTTAAATAAATATTCTTTGTCACCTTATAGAGGTCAGCCACATTTTTGCTGGTCCTGTATGCCCGCAAAAATATTTCCGATTCCTTATTGGCCTTTGAAAAATATCTCTGTTTATAAAAAATAATCGCCCACGAGACAACAGAGAAAAAAAGAAGTATAAGCAGGACCCCTTTTACAACATAGCCTGCCTGAAGGATTAACTGAAGAGCTGAATGATTCATAGTTACCTCTCAAGAGTTTTTTTGAATTTAGCTAATTTGTTTTAAAAAGTCAAATCACAGTCTCTATATTATAAGTTAAATATTTATTATTAAACCAATGAATAAATTTTTTTGTTTCTGTTATAATTACAGTCCCGGAGGGGTGGCCGAGCGGTTGAAGGCGACGGTCTTGAAAATCGTTGTAGGGGCGACTCTACCGTGAGTTCGAATCTCACCTCCTCCGCCATTTTTTTGACTTAAAGAGGTGAGGCTGCCATAGGGGTGTTGGCCGGTATAGAATCTTAATATCATGACTGCACATCCATTCCTGATCCCTGCGATCCCGATCCTTATAGCCTCAATACCCCTTGCCATAGGAATTGTGCCAAGAAATCGGGTCTACGGGATTAGAACCTGTAAAACTCTTTCTGATGACTCCGTTTGGTATCCTGCCAACAGATTTGGCGGATGGGCATTAATAATATTATGCCTTTTTTACCTTTTGTTATCGTCACGGATGCCCTGCAACAAGAACCACCTGGATAATTTTTTCGTTTGGACAGTACATTTCTGTGGTTTCCTGCTTCCCCTGACAACTGGAATTATCATAACGATTTTGTACATTAGGAAGTTATAAGAGTTGAAAGATATCTCTGTCAACATGAATGAAAAAACCTTGCTGAAGATCACCTCTGTTTTTATTTTATGCCTTCTCTGCTTGACCGGCATTGCGGAAAGCAGGGAGGGTAATGCATTACCATACAGATCTTCAGGGCCGGACCTCGATATCACGAAACTCGAAAATAAGATCCATGTCCTGATAAATGAGGAAAGGGCCAAAAGGGGTCTGCCAGCCCTATTAAAGGACAAAAGCCTGAACAAGATAGCAAGGAAATACAGTCAGGACATGGTCAAGCGAAACTTCTTTTCACACAATGATCCCGATGACAGATCTTTTTATGACAGGTACAAGGCTGAGGGTTTCAAGTGCAGTATCCGGGCAGGCGGCACTACCTGTATCGGCGCAGAAAATATTGCGCAGGCCAATCTCTTCAGTACTTCTTTTTATAAGGACGGCAAAACTTTTTTCAAATGGAACACTGAAGACAAAATCGCCGAGTCAGTGGTAAAACTATGGATGAGCAGCAAAGGCCACAGGGCAAATATCCTGACTCCTTATTTCAAGCGACATGGAATCGGAGTTGCTTTTTCTGATGATGGTAAGGCCTACATAACAGACAACTTTTGCTAAAAAAAGATGCTTTGAGTAATCCGGGTCAGTGCTTTTTTGCAGCTAATTTGGTGAATCTGAGCATCACAGACTTCTTGACACTGTCCAGCCCTTTAGTCCGCAGAGTATCCAGTATATCTCCGGAAGCCAGACTTTTCAGAAACTTTTCTCTTGCCGCCTTATCGGTTATCTCCTGCATCGTCCGGCCCCTGAGGGATTTGACGAACCCGAGGTAATCGGAAAAGACTTTTCCGTATAATTTCTCTATCTCTTTCCTGACAGCCTTTGCAAAGGCCGGGCTTGTACCTCCTGTGGATATGGCGAAAACAAGGGGCCCCCGCCTGACAACAGAAGGCGCTATGAAGTTACATTCCGAGGGGACATCGACAACATTCAGCAGGCCCGGGGCATCCCCGGCAACTCTCGTATTGACCTCAGGTGAATCGGTAGCAGCGATCACCATGAAGCTGTCTTTCAAATCTCCCTTCCTGTAGGGACGATGTAGATGGTTCATGTGACCGGTCTCTTTTTCCTTCCTGAGCCTCCTGGTAATCAGCGGACTGATGACCGTAACAACCGCACCTGCTTTGATCAGTGTCAGGACCTTGCGCTCCGCAACCTTACCGCCGCCCACAACAACCACCTTTTTCCCCTGGAGATTAAGAAATGCAGGATAATAATTCATAAGGGAGAGGAGCAGCAAAGACACTTACTTACCGCAGAGCTGCAAAGATCACAGAGGGTTTTGTTAATTTTGCTTGCCTCCGAAAGGGCAGAAAGAAATTGTCTCTCTATGCGTCCTCTGTGTCTCTGTGGTGAACTTTTCAAGACAATCTATTTTTTTGCGGCTTTCTTTGATGATGAAAGCTCTTTTTGGGCGGCAATCCTAAGCCGGCTATTGGGATACTTTTCAATTAACCGGTTCAGATACAATTCCGCCTTTTCAGGGTCTCCGGACTTGCTGTAAGCAATTCCAAGATCCAGAAGCACGTTTTCCTCTTTTTTGTAATCAGGGTACTTAGTCAGCACGGTTTCAAATCTGCCGATAGCAGCCTTGTATTTGTCCTGCTTAAGATAGAACTCTCCCACCAGAAATTCATAGTCTGCAATGGTGTTTCTGCACTTTTCTATCCTTATATCTATCAGGTCCTTATACGGGTTCCGAGGAAAATCTTTTTTGAGCTTCTCAAACTCCTCAAGAGCCTTTTCAGCTCCGCCGTATCCTCGCTCAGGACTTTCAATCTGGTTGAAATATATCATGGCGATCTGATACTGCGCATAAGAGGCGTACCTGTGATCAGGATAGATTTCAAGAAATTTCCTGAATTCAGCTGCAGCGAGCTCAGGCTCCCCTTCCTTGACATAGGCATCAGCAATCCTGAGCTGCGCAAGGGGGGCATACTTTTTTGTCAGGTCCCTGTTTTTGACTTCAAGGAGCAAGGCCCTGGCCTTTTCATACTCCTTATCATCTATTAGCTTATTGGCCTTCTCAAAAGAGCTCTCTGCATTGAATTGCTCTGAAGTAACTTTTACAGTGGCCTTCCCTGAGCAGGCAAAGACAAAAAGCAGCATTGTTATACTGAAAATTATCCTGAGCAATTTCATATGCTATTTAAACTGCAAAACATGTTTGAAGTCAAGCCTCCATGACGCAAATATTGCCAAAGCATATTTGAGAGTGTTATGTTTAATGAGGTGAATTATATACATTTTCAGAAACCCAGCAGATACATAAACAGCGAAATCAATTCTGTCCATAAGAAAGCCCCTGTAAAGGTGGCCCTTGCTTTCCCGGATGTTTATGAAATAGGTATGTCGCACCTGGGGATGAAGGTCCTTTATCAAATTATAAACAATCTCCATTTTGCCTCTGCTGAACGGGTCTTTGCGCCCTGGCCAGACCTTGAAGAGGCATTAAAATCACAGGATGTGCCCCTAACGTCCCTGGAGTCAAAAAAACCACTGAAGGAGTTTGATATTATAGGGTTCAGCCTTCAGTATGAACTCTCCTATACCACAGTCCTGAACATGCTCCATCTGGGCGGAATACCCATAAAACATGAAGAAAGAATGGGTATGTACGACATTCCCCTAGTCATTGCAGGAGGTCCCTGCACTGTCAATCCCCTTCCCATGGCAGCTTTTATAGACGCCTTTTTAATTGGAGACGGCGAAGAAGCTGTACCTGAGATGCTGAGTGCGTACCATCAGTGGAAAGAAGGGGGACAGAACAACAAACTTTCCCTGCTGCAGGCTTTGGGTAAGATCGAAGGCGTTTACGTACCGGCACTCGGGAAAGAAAAGCCGGTAATCCGCAGATATATCACGTCGCTTGAAGATGCGCCGTTCCCTGACAGCCCTGTGCTGCCGTTTATGAATATAGTACATGACAGGATTAATATCGAGATCTCACGCGGCTGCACCATGGGCTGCAGGTTCTGCCAGGCCGGGATGACCTACAGGCCGGTGCGTGAGCGTTCTCCTGAGAAGATAATGGAGCTTGCGGAAAAATCACTGGCAAACACAGGCTATGATGCGCTCTCCTTCACCTCGCTGAGTTCCGGAGACTATTCCTGCCTGAACTATCTCATGAAAGAATTCAACAGGAAATTCTATAACAAAAGGATATCCCTATCTCTCCCCTCCCTGCGTGTAGGCTCTGTAAGCAGGGAGATGCTTGAGGAGATAAAGGTTGTCAGAAAATCCGGCTTTACAATAGCGCCCGAGGCAGGCACGGACAGGCTCAGGGCAGTGATAAACAAGGACTTTACTGAAGAGACCTACATCAAAGCCCTTGAAACACTATTCAGCGCAGGCTGGCATAATCTGAAGCTATATTTCATGACCGGTCTTCCAACGGAGACTGATGAAGACATAGAGGCGATCCCTGAAATGGTCATGAAGGCAACAAAGATATCAAGAAAGCTCACAGGCAGAGCAGTCAACATCTCCGTTGGTGTTTCATCATTCATACCCAAAGCACACACCCCGTTTCAGTGGTGCGGACAGAATGATATGGAGCTCCTGAAGGAAAAGAACCGTTATCTCAGGAAAAACCTCTCAAAACGCGGCCTTCAGTATAAAGGCCATCGGGAGGAGATGGCCCTGCTTGAGGCAGTATTTGCCCGTGGGGACGAACACCTTTCCCCGCTGATAGAGGCTGCCTGGTCCCTGGGTTGCAGGCTTGATCCCTGGACAGACCACTTTGATTTTGACAAGTGGAAGCAGGCCATGGATATGACCGGCATAGACGCTGTTGGATATGCGGTGAGGGAATATCCAACAGATAGTCCTCTGCCGTGGGACAACATCAATACAGGCATAACAAAGGACTATCTGATAAAGGAATATCAGGCAGCACTCTCAGGCAGCTTCACCTCAGACTGCAGAAAAAAATGTCATGCCTGCGGCCTGAAATGCCCTGCCCCGGAATCAGAGAATGAAAGCCGTACTGTTACTTTTCAGCCCGGGAACAGACCGGAGACAGAGAGCCAGTCCATAAAAATAAGGCTGCAATTTTCAAAGACAGGTAATGCCAGACATCTCTCACATCTTGAGCTGACGAATGCATTCATACGCGCTATGCGAAGGGCGTCATTTCCTTTCAAATATTCCAAAGGGTTCAGTTCAGTGCCGATAATGTCCTTTGGCCCTGCGCTTCGGGTAGGTATAGCAGGACTGAGAGAATATCTTGACACAGAACTGTTGCTGCCTTTCAATGCGGAATCAGCAGTGGAGTTATTAAACAGGACCTTGCCCGAGGGCATGCACGTAAGCGAATTTTCCTTTATTTCAGGAAAAGAAAAATCCCTGGACAGTTTTATTGGCAGATATGTATATGATATAAAGAATGATAAAGGTCTTTCTGTCGCGGATTTTCTGGGTAAAAAGGAAATACCGGCGCAGAGGGGCAACAGGCTGTTTAATATGAAGGACATGGTCGAAGACATTACGCAACTGGACCAGAGAACTTTTCAGGTGACCCTCAGGGACCTCGCAGAGGTAAAGGTGAAGCTCGCAGAAATCATCAACGAAATTTTCGGGGTTTCGGTCGATGACCTGGAGGTCACAAGGGTGGAGATGTCCGGCTGGGACAGTACGGGGTGGAAAACACCTATAGAAGGGGAAAAAATATGGGCAGCGAGATACTGATCAACGTCACGCAGGGGGAAATACGGGTCGCGCTTCTAGAAGGCGGGCAGGTGGTCGAATTCTATGTCGAACGCAAACGCGACGCAAGCCTTGTCGGAAACATTTATAAGGGTAAGGTCGTAAAAATACTGCCAGGGATGCAGTCCGCCTTTGTTGACATCGGGCTCGAAAAAGCGGCCTTTCTCTATGTAGGCGATATACAGACAGGTAAAGATGAATTCGCTCCGCTCTTTGAAGATGCGGAAAACGGTGATTCCATGGATTTTCTCCAAAGAAAAGGCCGTTCCGAGATGTCCATAGACGAAATCCTTCAGGAAGGACAGGAACTGCTTGTCCAGGTTTCCAAAGACCCCATAGGCAGTAAAGGCGCAAGGGTGACATCATATCTCACTTTTCCGGGAAGGTATCTTGTCCTGATGCCGGATGTGGACCATGTCGGCATATCCAGAAGGATATCCAATGAGGAAGAGCGCGAACGTCTCAAGGTCCTCGTCTCTGAGATCAAGCCTGAGGGATACGGCCTCATCATCCGAACAGCAAGTGAAAACTCCCATGAAGATGAGATAAAAAAAGACCTTCAGTTCCTTGTTCTTCTCTGGGAAAACCTGAAAAAGAAAAAGGACAAAGTGCCTCTCAGGGGTATGCTCTACGGCGACCTGGATCTTGTCTTTCGGTCTGTCCGTGACCTGATGACACAGAATGTAGAACGTTTTGTCATAGATTCAGCGGAAGAATACAGCAGGATAACAGATTTCGTGAAGGCCTATTTCCCCAAGCTGCTCAAAAAGATCGAGCTGTATGAGGAAACAGAGCCGATCTTCGATGCCTTCGGCATAGAGCTGGACATTGCCCGCGCTATCGGCAGGAGGGTATGGCTCAAATCCGGAGGATATATCGTAGTAGACCAGACAGAGGCTATGACTGTCATTGACGTAAACACCGGGAAATTTGTCGGAAAAGAAGGACTCGAAGACACGATATTAAAGACAAACCTCGAGGCTGTCAAGGAGATCGCCTACCAGATACGGCTGAGGAACCTTGGCGGTATTATAATCGTTGATTTTATCGACATGGAAAAACTCGAAAACAGGGAAAAGCTCTTCAATGCCTTCACCGAGGCGATGAAAAAGGACAGGGCAAAAAATACCATTCTCCATATATCAGAGCTTGGCCTTATACAGATGACCAGAAAGCGGGTCAGGGAAAATCTAGGCAGGACGCTCTGCACTTCATGTCCCTACTGCGAAGGCAAAGGCTTCGTGAAATCTCCAGATACCCTCTGCTATGAGATATTGCGAACAATCAAAAAGATGGCCAGGCATGGCAGTACAAAGATTGTCATAACCGCCCATCCCCTGGTCGCAGAGCTGCTCTCTGACGAGGAGATGCTCGGGATCGAAGATGTTGAAAGGCAGTACGGCGTAAAGGTGATCATACGCGCTGACAACAAGATGCACCAGGAAAATTACGAGGTCACCTCTCTGTGAACACCGGGGCCTCCGGTCCTGTCTCTAAACTGAACGACCTGAAATTTAACGATCTGCTCTCTTCCCTCCGTAAAGCTCCATCCGCAGTGCTCGCATATTCAGGAGGAGTTGACAGCTCACTCCTCCTGAAGGCGATGAAGCTCTCCGGGACAAGATTTCTGGCTGTAACCGCCTTTTCAGAGACAATGCCTGAAAAGGATCTCAACCGTGCTGTCTCTTTTGCAAAAGAACTCGGAGTTGAACATCTGGTAATTCATACCGATGAGCTCTCCAACGAGTCCTTTCTCAGCAATCCGCCAGACCGTTGCTTCTTTTGCAAAGAAGAGCTCTTCAGAAAATTACGCGGGATAGCTGAGGACAGAAACTATAAGCACATTTTTGACGGCACCAACACAGATGACCTCCGCGACTACAGACCCGGCCTGAAAGCAGCAGCCTTATACGGGGTGAGAAGTCCGCTCGCTGAGAAAGGTTTTTCAAAAGAGGATATCAGAAGCATCTCCAGAGAGCTCGGGTTAAGCACCTGGGACCATCCTTCATCCCCTTGTCTTTCATCGCGATTTCCCTACGGCAGACGAATCACCCTTTCCGGCCTGAAACAGGTGGAAAAAGCTGAGGAGTTTCTCAGAGACACTAGGGCTAACAGAGTTGCGGGTAAGAAACCACGGAGAGATCGCAAGGATCGAAGTAGACGAAAAAAATATGAATAACATTTTGGAGCCTCAAAACAGGAGAAAAATAACAGAAGCCCTCAAGGCAATGGGGTTCAGTTTCGTGGCCCTCGACCTCGAAGGCTATGTCAGCGGGAGCCTGAACAGGACGCTGGAAAAGACACTGACCCCAAGTCAGGAACTTCCAACTAATCCTCATGCCCACCTGAGCACCAACTCCTGCCGGTATTTGTATATAATATATAAAATAGAGCACTATTAATTAATTTATAAAAAGCATTTACCACGGAGTTCACAGAGGGGGGTTTTCTATGACAAGAGTTTTATGTTCGAGTATTTCTCTGTGTGCTCTGTGGTTAAACTGCAGTTTTTAGGATCATTTCATGGATAATAAAGATTACCTTGACTCACTTTCTCATTGCGTACGCTGCGGCAGCTGCAAGGCCCCCTGTCCGACATACGACAATGAACCCTCTGAAGGCATGGGTGCGCGGGGACGCCTTGTCCTGATAAGGGGCCTCCTCTCCGGCGATCTGAAGCCGTCTGCTGAATTGAACGAGCGAATATTCAGCTGCATTCTCTGCAACGCCTGCTTCAGTGCCTGTCCCCTTGGCATTGATATACCTGAGGCAATATATCACGGCAGGGCACTCCTGAGGGAAAGCGACAAAAAAAGACGGCTTCTCAGGTCGTTTGCGAGGTTCTCAGTCAAATGGCCTGATATGAGTTTCAAAATCCTGAAGATGTCCCGGCGCCTCTTTCTTCCATTGCTGGCCAGAAAAGGTATCATCCCCTTCTGTCCTGACTTCCCTGAAACTCCTTTCCGGAATATGGAGCAGGTCCACAAGGTCAGGAAAAAACGCGGCCGGGTCGCAATTTTTACAGGTTGCAGCATTAATTATCTCTTTCCGTCTCTCGGTGAATCCCTTATAAATATTCTCAGGAGCATCGACTATGAAGTCATACTTCCCAAAGGCGAGGTCTGCTGCGGCAGTCCTCTGAGGGCCCTCGGCCTTGAGGAAGAAGCTATCGCGCTTGCAAAGAAAAATTACCAGATCTTCAGCAAACTCAAGGTCGAAGCTGTCCTGAGTCTTTGCCCCACATGCAGTTTTACCCTGAAAACAGAATACCCGAAGCTGATCGGTCATGGCCTTGAAAACGCCACGGATATCTCTGCTTTCTTTATGGACAAACTCGACTTTACAGAACAGATCGGCAAGACCGCTGTTTACCACGACCCCTGTCACCTTGCCCACGGCCTGGGAATAAGGAAAGAACCCCGGGAAATCATTAAAAAAGCAGGATTTGAGCTTCTGGATGCAGGCGCTTCAGAATGCTGCGGTTTTGGCGGGGTCTTCTGTGCTTCATACAAGGAGATATCGCAGAATCTTCTGAAGAAAAGCGCGAAAAAACTTCTGGAGACACAGGCAGAAGCAGTTGTCACCTCATGTCCCGGGTGCATGCTGCAACTGGGCCAGCAGATTACCGACCGGCCTGTGCTGCACCTTGTCGAGCTGATCGAAGAGGCATACTGCCACAGGCAGCAGGGAAAGCAGGAATAAGGACTTAAGGAATTCCGGCATAATTCAAATTAGCGGGTCAGGCAAAAATTCCCCTGTTTTCGTTATAATAGAAAATCAATTTGAAGCTCCCTCCGGCAAAAGCGCAGGGAATCTCAATGCAGGGAATATTTTTTATATTCGTCGCTACCGTGGCAAGACACGGGGAATATCATCGACTTTAAAGGAGACAACATGAAATTTTTTATTGACACAGCCAATGCAGACGAGATCAAAAAGGCATGGGAACTGGGAGTCATTGACGGTGTCACAACAAACCCTTCCCTTATGGCAAAAGAGGGCAAGGACCCGGTCGAGGTTCTCAAGACAATCTGCAGCATAGTGAACGGTCCTGTAAATGCCGAGGTCGTCGGTCTGACAGCTGATGTCATGATAAAAGAGGCCAAAGTATTATCGAAGATACACAAGAATATCGTGATAAAAATACCGATGATCGAGGAAGGCCTGAAGGCTGTCAAGAAGCTCTCTGCACAGGGAATAAAAACAAATGTAACACTTATTTTTTCGGCAACACAGGCGCTTCTGGCAGCAAAGGCAGGCGCAAGCTACGTAAGCCCGTTTGTAGGGACGGCTTGATGACATCTCCCATGACGGCATGGAGATCGTGGCCCAGATCATCGATATCTACGACAACTACCTCTTTGAGACGGAAATAATCGTTGCCAGCGTCAGAAATCCGCTGCATGTCCTGGATGCTGCCATGATGGGCGCTGATATAGCCACTATTCCCTTTTCAGTAATATCACAGCTGGCCAAACATCCTCTGACAGACATAGGCCTCGAAAAATTTCTTAAGGACTGGGAAAAGGTGCCTCAGAAAAAGGCAAAGAAATAGTGCTAATCAGGCTGGATAGACTGAAGGTGGAAGGCTTTTAGGTAGACCACACAAAACTGCAAGCGTTTGAGATGGCTTAGGCAGCGCTCCGTCAACTGATATTTCAGCCTTCTAGCCTAAACACCTGAGCAGTCTAAAAGTAAACTATTACTAGAGGTGAACATATATGCCTATTTATGAATATAAATGCAATCAGTGCGGGGAGGACTTTGAAAAGCTCGTCTTTGGGAGCCAAACAGTCGACTGCCCCAAATGCAGCTCGCAGGACATAAAGAAGAAGATGTCCTCCTTCGGCATGAGCGGTGTTGAAAAGCCCTTTGCAGGTTCTTCTTCAGGCTGCTCCTCCTGCAACAAGGGTACCTGCACATCCTGCAAATAGGGGCTGCAAGTACGGGCGAGGTCACCTCGCCCGTTCTTTGGCGTGTTCCTTCGGTCCTATTCCAGGCATTACAAACGGGTTTGCCCTGAGGATCTTTGAGACCTTCAGCGGCGTACCCTCCATAACAAATACTGCCATACCGCGCTCGGCTCGTGCTTTTGCCTGACACAATCCATGTGCTTTTCCAGGAGATGTTGACATGAAGCTGATTATTTTCTATATCGACCCAGCGGGGCGTAAAGGTGATCTCAACACTGTCAAACAATCTGGTATTGGCCGTAATGTCCTTATACCCTGATTCAGTAGAGTTCTTTCTTCAATGTAATATCGTCTTTGACAATAAACGCATTCTTTATTGTCTCAGCCAGGGCAAAGGCTTCCAGTGGTCATCTTTGATTCCTGCGACACCGGTTTGACCTCTTTTTTTCCGCAAGATATAAGCATCACACAGGCAAGCACCAAAAGCAGTATTTTTTTCATCATTCCTCCAGCTGGATAAAATCTTCTTAATGCTAATAATAAAGCTTCAACCCCATTTTTGCAATATCCTGCCAAAGAGAAAATTTCGATTGTAAAAACCTCTTTCCGGTGCTATGCTTTTTCAACCGCACTGAGGGAGTAACTGTTACATGCTATCAAA
The DNA here is from genome assembly GCA_963801505.1 of uncultured Nitrospira sp. Lineage (GTDB taxonomy): Bacteria > Nitrospirota > Thermodesulfovibrionia > Thermodesulfovibrionales > UBA6898 > JAOUFP01. The sequence continues at coordinate 65,838 of CAWDEY010000005.1, read as the reverse complement.
AGTCCTGAGTTCAAGTGTCATAGGCATCGAGGCCCACACAGTTGAGGTTGAAGTCGACATCTCCTCCCGCGGACTTCCACATTTCTCTATGGTCGGGCTCCCTGACGCTGCTGTCAAGGAAAGCCGCGACAGGGTCAGGGCAGCCTTAAAAAATATTGGTTTTAATTTTCCCCTCAAACAGATAACCGTCAACCTGGCGCCTGCAGATCTCAAAAAAGAAGGCTCTGCCTTTGACCTGCCGATAGCTATCGGGATCATTGCCTCAGAAGGCCTGATAGATCCGGAGGCCTTAAAGGGATATATTTTTACAGGCGAGCTTTCCCTTGACGGAAAGATAAAGCCTGTCAGGGGTGCGCTTTCAATGGCGCTGCTGGTCAGGAGCCTCGGGCTCAGGGGCATAATCCTCCCTGATGTAAATGCGCCTGAGGCAGCTGTTGTTGACAAGACAAACGTCCTGGGCATGCATAACCTTCCTGATGTGATCGCTTTTCTGAGGGGCGAAAAAACAGTCGAGCCTTTTGTTACTGACATAACAGAGACGATGAAGGAACATTCGGTCTATGAAGAGGATTTCTCTGAGGTAAAAGGCCAGGAGCACTCAAAGAGGGCCCTTGAGGTCGCTGCTGCTGGCGGCCATAATGTTCTGATGATCGGACCTCCTGGCTCCGGAAAGACCATGCTTTCAAAGCGTCTGCCTACAATCTTGCCTGGCATGACCTTTGACGAGGCACTCGAAACAACGCGGATACACAGCGTTGCAGGGCTTTTGAAAGAGGGCCAGCCCTTGCTCGCCCTGCGTCCTTTCAGATCACCCCACCACACCATATCCGATGTTGCCTTAATCGGCGGCGGACAGGTCCCAAAACCCGGGGAGGTAAGCATTGCCCATAACGGAGTGCTGTTCCTTGATGAAATCCCTGAGTTCAAGCGCAATGTGCTGGAGGTCCTGCGCCAGCCGCTTGAAAACGGGGAGGTGACTGTATCAAGGGCTGTCGCCTCAATCACCTATCCCGCCTCTTTCATGCTGGTAAGCGCAATGAACCCATGCCCCTGCGGCTATCTCGAGCGATCCAAAGCATTCGTGCGTCTGCTCGCCCAGTCAGGTCCACCGCTATCGAAGAAAGGTCTCAGGCCCTCTTCTTGACAGGATCGACATACACGCTGAAGTGCCTGCCGTACCTTATAAAGAGCTCTCAAATGAGTATGCAGGAGAGTCCTCTGCCTCGATTCAGGAGCCGGGTGCTTAAGGCGCGCAACCTGCAGCTCGAACGCTTCAAAGGCGAGAAGATCTACTGCAACGGCCAGATGAAGACACGGCATATCAAAAAATACTGCAAACTGCAGGAAGACGCCCATAACCTGCTTGATACAGCGATGCAGAAGCTCGGCCTCTCAGCAAGGGCGTATACCAGGATACTCAAACTTTCAAGAACGATAGCGGATTTGGAATCAGCGGCAGACATCCAGTCTCATCATATCTCCGAGGCGATACAGTACAGGACACTCGATAGGGGGCAGTATTGAAGGCAAAGGCCGTGCTCCAGGATATCCGCGAATACGAAAATACTCAGGATAGTCACACCATGCTCAAAATACTCGCACAAAGCAGAAAAAGTCTGGAAGAAGGTAAGGTCACCTCAGCTAAAGAGGCCTTACGTAAGGTGCGTGAGCAAATCCTGAATGTAGACGAGGATTAGAGAGGTACTCTGTCCATCCGGTTATCTATACTGAAAATGACTTGCTGGATATTACTTAGCAGAACTACTTTACAGAAGATTGTTGACACGTTGTAGCTTTTAGGCTACTATAAATATGAAGGCATTTCCTTTTGAACTTGAATATTATGTGGCTGAGTCCGGCCAGATACCGTTTAAAGAATGGCTGGATGGCCTTAAAGACGTTTCTGGCAGGGCAAAAATCCGTGTCAGGCTGGATAGGGTGCGCATGGGAAATCTCGGAGACAATCGTTCTGTCGGAGGAAGTATATACGAGTTAAAAGTCGAGTATGGTCCCGGCTATCGAATCTATTTCACTCGTGAAGACGCCCGGATCATTTTGCTGCTGCTGGGCAGTGACAAGTCAAGTCAGGTAAAGGACATCGCAAAGGCGAGAGTTTTTAGGGAAGACTACTTAAGGAGAAGGAAGCATGGATAAGAAGGCGTCATATCAGAAGGACCTAATTGAATCTCTTAAGGACCCTTGCGAAGCCGCGGCATATCTCAACGCCTCTATAGAAGAAGGAGACCGCTCTGTCTTTCTGCTGGCCCTCCGCAATGTGGCTGAAGCGCATGGCGGAATGGCGGCTCTCGCGGAAAAGGCAGGTCTGAACCGGGAAAGCCTCTACAGGATGCTCTCCAAACGCGGGAACCCTGAGATCAAGAGCCTCTATAATCTGCTTCACGCCATGGGACTGCGCCTTGCGATAGAGGCCGGTCCGCACACCTGCGAACCGGCGTGAGGAGCCTTATTGCTTTTATCATAAGCTGCTTTTCTCCTAAATAAACTTAATTATAATTGACCTGATTCGCAAGATAATTTATCGTAATGCATTCTCTGATAAATTGATTTCCTCAAGAAGGTTTCGGAGGGGAAGAATTGTTAATCAAACAAGCCCTCGATAAGGCCGCAATAGCTGTCTGCCATGGATGGGACTGGGAAGTAAAAGAACTGGAAGCAATGCTGGAGAAATTATCTTGACTTATGATCATGGTAAAAGGGGTAGAGACCTCGCGTCTCTATAGGTCTTTTTTCTCTGCCAGGATTCTCCCCTTCGAAAATTTAGGTCTGCGACCAAGGTTGCGTGTAAAGAATTTTGGGCTGTCTGAGCAAAGCGAGTTCCCAAAATTTAGCTCAGCCGACCGATTATCTACAGAACAACAAAACAGGAAGTAATTGAAGTCATTGCCTTTGGCCCCCGAAAGACCATCTATGAAGAAACCCTGAAGCTTCTGCTTAAAGAAAAATAGTTTAAGCTGTCTTTTCCCGATGTATTCACATGTTACCCTTCGACTTTTGAGCTACTACTAATTTTCTACTAATTAATGTCAAATTAGTATTTGGAGGTAAGTCATCGAAAATACTGGTAAAAGCATCGGTTTGGGTACTGAGTAAATGTATCTGCCCTGATCACACAGCAAAACCATCGATGGATCTTCATGGCAGAACAAACAAGTCAGCATCAGTAAAAAGATTGCATTCCCGTTCTACTTTTCTGCTAAAATAATTCATAGGAACAAGCAGAATGAGAGTCAAAAAGCAAGAGCCTGAAACCTTTTTATTCCAGCCTTTTAAAGACCTGAAGAAGATTATTGAAGACAAGGCTCTGAGAATTTACTGTAAACCACCTGTCCCAAAAAAAGAAGAGCCTGTAAATGATGAGGAACTGTTTGTTAAGGCCATGAGAGAAGTCAGGGAGATAAAGGAATTCAGGCAGATACCACTTAAGAAAAAAAAGGCCATCTCCTTGCCTGCAAAAATTTCATCCGACAAAGAGACGCTAAAAGCCCTCGAAGAAATCATTACCGGTCAAAGGGCGGTCCATCTTCCTGATACGCAGGAATATGTTGAATGGATTAACCGGGATTACAGAGGAGTCAATATAAGAAAGCTCCATGAAGGTAAGTTTTCTGTCCAGGACTACCTTGATCTGCACGACATGAGCGTTGAGGAGGCTGAAAACGAAGTTGATCAGTTCCTTAAAGATTCTTTGATAAAAGGCCTCCGCTGCATCAGGATAATCCATGGAAGGGGACTCAGGTCTCCAAAAGGTCCTGTGCTGAAAAACAGCCTGATCAAATTGCTTTCAGGCCGTTACAGAAAATTTATTATCGCCTTTGTCACTGCCAGACAATGCGACGGCGGCCTCGGCGCCCTTTACATCCTCCTGCGATAACAGCGTAACATCTAAAAAAACTCTTACCACAGAAGGCACAGAGAAATTCATTGGATAATAAACCCTAATGTTGCAAAAAGAGATTGCCGCGCTCCGCTCGCAATAACGCGAATCCGCGCTTTTAATGGCTGTCATTGCGAGGAAAGCAGTGACGAAGCAATCTCATCGGGAGATCACGGACAGTGAATTCCTCCTTTGTTATTGCAACTATGTTAAAAACGAGCGTGGCGTAAGGCTTTCCTCTAATAAATATATGTTTTTTATGCAACTGTAGGGTAAAGAACTAATTTATATGCTTAAAATATCTCTGTGTACTCTGTGGTTTCTCTCTTGCTTTTTTCGGGTGAATTTATTACCTTAGCCCTGTTATTAAAAATTTCAATTGCGTCAAAATGAAAAAAAATTCTACAATTTATGCAACATAAGATGAACAACTTAATGGAGAAGAGCATTGGAAAAGAAAACATGTCTTGATTGCTTTAACCTTATTCGCACTCAAAACAAGAAGGTTAAGTGCATATCGCCCGTTGGCAAGTTAAAGCAGGAGTTGCCTACAAATACACTTCCCAGATCATTTGAGGTTTTTGCCAGTAACTGTCCGGGTTTTACCAGTGAAGATCCTGATGAGCAGGACCAATAGCCTAAAAGTCCGTAGAAAGTGTGGAAGGACAGTAGCACGGAAGAACGACAACCTGAAAAATGTCCTGTACCGGAAGCTTTCTGATAAATGGCCTTCCGACTTCCTGACTTGGGTCCGCCTTGCAAACTTCCCGCAAGTTAAACAATAGAAGCCAAGGCCCTGCCGGCTTTACAGCCAGGGGTGCCTGTATTGATTTCAGAACTGAAATGAAATTCTATGTCGGGATAATCCCCTCTCATTTTTTCCAGCGTCCAGTCGGATTCAGAGAAGAAAACAATATTATGGTCTTTATCAACGCCCAGATGGTTTGAACGGTATCTGCAGAAGTCAGCCAGTTTTTTACTGTCTTTGGAGGTCAGCCAGCAGGCCCTGTTATAGCTGAGCGGATTAAAACGGCAAGATGCGCCGTATTCATGCAGCAGGCGGTATTGTATAACATCGAACTGCAGCTCCCCCACTGTGCCTACGATCCTCTTTTTTCCCTGGTGCTGGCTGAAAAGCTGTGCTACCCCTTCATCTGTAAGCTGCTCCAGCCCCTTTTCAAGCTGCTTGGACCGCATGGGATCTGTGTTGACAACCTCCCTGAAGACCTCTGGAGAGAAACTCGGGATACCGTGGAACATTATCTTTTCTCCCTCAGTGAGCGTATCTCCGATCTTGAAATTGCCTGTATCGTAGAGTCCAATTACATCTCCGGGATAAGCTTCTTCAATTAAGCTTTTTTCCTGTGCCAGAAAACTGCCTGGGCTCCTGAATTTGAAATCCTTCCCAAGTCTGACGTGGTGAAAGAACTTGTTCCTTTCGAATTTGCCTGAGCAGATCCGCACAAAGGCGATCCTGTCCCTGTGGCGCGGATCAATGTTTGCGTGTATCTTGAAAACAAATCCGCTGAAGCTCTTTTCATGCGGATGGACCGCACGTGTATCCGCAGGCCTGCTAAGGGGTGTGGGCGCAATTTCCGTAAAGGTATTGAGCAATTCCTTCACCCCGAAGTTATTTACAGCACTGCCGAAAAATACAGGCGCCAGATCTCCTTCAAGATATTTTTTCCGCTCAAAGGGTTCGTACCCACCCTCTATGAGCGCAACATCCTCGCGCAGTTGCTCTGCGTATTGACCCAGCTGTTCATCAAGTACGCTGTCTTCAAGGTCCTCTACTGCCAGAACTTCCTCTGAAACAACCGTCCCGCCTGGACGAAAGAGATAAAGGCTTTTATCATAGAGGTTATATACGCCTTTAAAAGAAAAGCCCATGCTGATAGGCCAGCTCAGAGGACGTACATTTATTCGCAGCTTTGCTTCGATCTCGTCGAGCAGCTCAAAGGGCATTTTGCCCTCACGGTCCAGTTTGTTAATAAAGACAATGACAGGGGTCTTTCTCATCCTGCAGACTTCCATGAGCTTTTCTGTCTGCTCCTCCACGCCTTTTACGCAATCCACCACAATGATGACACTGTCTACAGCAGTAAGCGAGCGGTAGACATCTTCTGCAAAGTCTTTGTGCCCCGGGGTGTCAAGGAGGTTGATCTTCCGGCCATTGTACTGGAAATTCATCACAGAGGTGGCCACGGAGATGCCCCTCTGCCTCTCTATTTCCATGAAATCAGAGGCAGTGGACTTCTTTATTTTGTTAGATTTTACAGCCCCTGCGGTCTGGATGGCACCCCCAAACAAAAGGAGCTTTTCAGTGAGGGTTGTCTTCCCCGCATCAGGATGACTTATAATTGCAAATGTTCTTCTCTTATTTATTTCTGCCGAGTACATTGTATAAATACCTCTTATAAAAAAAACGTCTTATCACAACATGATAGTATAACTAAAACAACCTAAATGGAGCAAAATATTGTACGAAATGACATGACAAATTGTAATAGCTCACCGCAGAGGCGCAAAGTACGCAGAGAGTGTAATTATATATTTCTGCTGAGAGGGCAGAAATATATAAACTGTCATGAGGAGGGCTTATTTTTTCCGGCCTCTCACCGGAAAAAAAATTCACTACATCTCTGCGAACTCTGCGGCTCTGCGGTAAAATGCATTTTGGTTCCGGTATTACCAGGTTTGGGTTTATTTCGGAAATAAAAGATTGAATTACATGATTTCTGATAATTATTGCTTCTTTGTCCTTGACTCTTATAGAGGCAGATACATAAAATCATGGTGGGCAGTCGCAGAATCGAACTGCGGACACGAGGCTTTTCAGGCCTCTGCTCTACCGACTGAGCTAACTGCCCACGGATTATAACTATACTATTTAGCTTTTTTTATTGTCAACTAATGCAAAATTCTAAAATGAAAAAATTTATGGATTATATGCCGGCCATCATATCAGGAACACTGATAGTCCTGGCTTTTCCGATGTTCGACATGTATCTGCTGGCATGGGTGGCATTTGTCCCGCTGCTCCTGTCTCTCTGGAAGAAAACCCCTGGAGAGGCCTTTCAGAGAGGTTTTATCTTCGGTCTGGTATACTTCTTCGGGACCCTTTACTGGATCTACCATTCGATAAACTTTTACGGCGGTTTTTCCTTTACAACCAGCCTTGCCATAGTACTTTTGCTCTGCTGTTACATGAGCATTTATCCTGCTATTTTTGCTTATTTTTTCTCGTCTTTCATAAAAAAGACGCATTTACCGGCCCTGCTGATAGGACCTGTCCTGTGGGTTGTTCTGGAGTTTGTCCGTTCCTATGCCTTCACAGGATTCCCCTGGTCCAGCATAGGATACAGCCAGTACAAATTTCTACATATAATCCAGATATCCGACATAACCGGCATATACGGGGTCTCATTCCTCGTGCTCGCCTTTAACAGCGCCATAGTAGACCTCTTTCTTCTGAAATCCCGCATAAGACAGACTCCTCTATTCCCGCTGTCCTACACAGTGCTCGGTTTAATCATGCTTTTTATAGTAATTACATCCTCCCTGGGCTACGGCTTCTGGAGGCTTGGCCAGACAAGAGCAGGCCATATGATAAAGGCCAGTGTTGTGCAGGGCAGCATTGAGCAGGACCAAAAGTGGGACCCTGAATTTCAGAAGTACGTAATTGATACTTATACCAGCCTGTCCCGGGAAGCTGCGAGGACCTCTCCAGACCTGATTATCTGGCCTGAGACAGCTATACCGTTTATTTTCGGTAATGATAATGTAAATACAGAACGGCTGGTGGAGTTTCAAAGGACGCTCAAAAGTTATCTTCTCTTTGGAAGCGTGCTTGAGAAAAAGACCTCTTCGGAGCAAGTTTCCCTAACTAACAGCGTGATTTTGCTTGATAAAGAAGGAAATAAAACGTATCAGTATGATAAAATACATTTAGTGCCTTTTGGGGAATATGTTCCGCTGAGAAGGGTCCTTTTCTTTGTAGACAAGATGGTGGCAGGTATTGGGGATTACATTCCCGGCAATCAGTATATAAAGGCGGAAACAGAATTCGGAAGTTTTGCGACTTTGATATGCTATGAGATCATTTTTCCTGGTTTAGTCAGAAAATTTTATTCCAAAAATGGTGATTTCATGGTCAATATTACCAATGATGCGTGGTTTGGAAAAACAGCCGGTCCTTATCAGCATTTCAGCATGGTTGTCTTCCGGGCAATAGAAAACAGAAAACCGGTAATACGTTCTGCAAATTCAGGCATATCAGGATTTATAGACAGCAGTGGAAGGATTATCGCAAAAACCGGACTATTTCAGAAACAGCTCTTGACCGAAGACGTAAAAACCGACAATACACTTACTTTTTACAGCCGGTATGGAGATCTTTTTACATATTTTTGTATGGTCATAGCCGCTATTTTATTCATAAATTTAAAGTCATGGAGGTAAATGATAATGATACAGTCAGAACTGCAGGAAGAACTCTCTAATCTAAGGACAAAGACAGGCGCCTTAAGAGGTTATCTTTGATATAGATAAAAAGAAAGAGGACATACAGAGAATTACAGAAGATCTGGCACTCGAACATGTCTGGTCCTCTCCGGAGAAAAGCAGGGAACTTCTCAAGGAAAAATCAAGGCTTGAAAATACTGTCCTTCCATTTGACACAATCGAAAATAAGCTTCTTTATGTCGAGGAATCCATAGGCATACTGGATGAAGAAGGCGGAGACCTGTTTTTCAGGGAGATCAAAAAAGAGATCAGCTCATTAAAAGAGGACATTGAAAATATTGAACTGCGGACCCTTCTTTCAGGCGAGCTTGATAAAAATAATGCAATCATGACTATACATCCGGGTGCCGGCGGCATAGAAAGCCAGGACTGGGCCCAGATGCTCATGAGGATGTATCTACGGTGGGCTGAGCGGAGCGGATTTAGCGCCCAGATCGTTGACATCCAGCCAGGCGAAGAGGGCGGAATAAAAAATGCGACCATTACCTTCAGCGGCGATTATGCCTATGGTTACCTCAAGGCAGAGGCAGGCGTACACAGACTGGTGAGAATTTCACCTTTTGACGCCAACAAAAGAAGACATACGTCCTTTGCCTCTGTCATTCTCTTACCTGAACTTGAAGACGACATCGCTGTTGATATAAGGGATGACGATATAAAGATGGATACATACAGGGCATCAGGGGCTGGAGGGCAACATGTCAACAAGACCTCATCTGCAGTTCGGCTGACTCATATACCCTCAGGCATTATTGTCTGTTGCCAGAATGAACGCTCCCAGCACAAGAACAAGGCTGTAGCAATGAAGATACTCAAGGCAAGGCTTTATGACATGGACATGAAGGCAAAAGATAAAAAAATGGAACAACTCGCAGGCGACAAAAAAGACATTGCCTGGGGTAATCAGATAAGGTCCTATGTTCTTCAGCCTTATCAAATGGTGAAAGACCACAGGACAGATATTGAGATTGGGGATGTTGATTCTGTATTGGAAGGCAACATAGACAGGTTTTTAAGGGAGTCTCTTAAACTAAGGGCAAGACCTTCCTGATGATCAAATAAAAGGATTATGGCAACACCCGGGTGTTTAGACTGACGACTGAGGTAAATTAATCATCACGCATGATTTGTCTTAAAGAACCTTTTACCTTCCGTCTGGTCGCCTGAATATTTAAGAACTTATGAACAAAATAAATTGCCTTCTGCTTAAATTTTTAAATATAAAAAAATAGAAGTAGTTATAATAGTGCGTGTCAGTATCTGTAAAACACCAATAACATATTGATATAAAAGAAATAAAACCCATGATAAGTACGTATAAAATCAAACGGAGTTATGAAGAGTTTTAACAAACAGGAGAACCTTACATAATACTAACAGAGAACTGACAGGGATATTGTCACCTGTAAGAAATTAAGCTATAATACTCTACTTTTCATTTGTAAGTTATTAACACAATGTTTATAACTTGTCAATAAAGGTTTAAAAATATGAACTTAGAAGAAATTTGGCGTAACAGTCTTGTGAAAATCGAAGGCAAGGTCGGAAGCAGTATCTTTGAATTGTGGTTTAAACCCATAAAGATAACGAGCATAAAGGACCAGGCTGTTACCCTGGAAATACCGAACAGGTTTTTCAAGGAATGGATAGAGGATTCATATCCGAACCTGATTAAGGATTCCATGGAAAATGTAGTTGGTTATCCTGTGACTTTAAAGTACAAGGTGGAAGAAAAGCAGGACACAACGCAGCAAAAGATCATCAGTCAGCTCGAAAACAAGAGAATAAGGCTTGCAAACAGAGGCATCTATCTCAATCCCAAATATACATTTGAAAATTTTATTACAGGCAACAGCAATCAGTTTGCCCATGCGGCCGCGACTGCTGTTGCTGAATCACCAGGCAAGACATACAATCCGCTCTTTATCTACGGCGGAGTTGGACTGGGAAAGACGCACCTTATGCATGCAATCGGCAATAAAGTTATGACAGGCAAACACGATTTTTCAGTTCTTTATGTTTCATCCGAGCAGTTTACAAATGAGGTGGTCTCAGCCATCAGACACGAAAAGATGTCAGAGCTGAAGGAAAAATACAGGAACCTCGACCTGCTCCTGCTTGACGATGTCCAGTTCATTGCCAACAAGACAGCTACCCAGGAGGAGTTCTTTTATACCTTTAATTCCCTCTACGAAAAGCAAAAGCAGATCGTTATTTCCTGTGACAGGCCGCCAAAAGAGATCAGCGATGTCACGGACAGGCTCAGGTCAAGGTTTAATATGGGGTTGATCGCAGATATACAGCCGCCTGACATAGAGACCAAGATAGCGATTATCTATAAGAAGGCCGAGATGATGGGAAAGAAAATACCTGAGGATGTAATATATTATCTCGCCAGTAAAATCAAATCCAACATACGTGAACTCGAGGGAAGCCTCATAAGGATCGCAGCCCAGTCGTCTCTGACAGGCGAAGAGATAAACATTGAGACAACAAAGAAGATCCTCAAAGACATTATTCATGATGATGAAAGACCTGTCACCATGGACAGCATCCAGAAAACAGTGTGTGATTTTTATAATCTTAAGCTGGCTGACATAAAGGCGAGGAAAAGAACAAAGGAAATCGCCCTGCCCAGACAGGTCGCCATGTATATCGGCAAGCAGATTACTGATTTATCGCTCAACGATATAGGAAAGGCCTTTGGAGGCAAAGACCACGCTACAGTGATCTATGCCTGCAAGCAGATAGAGGACAGAAGAGGCAAGGACGAGACCTTCAACAGAATGATAGAAAATCTTTTACAGAAGATAAAAAACTAAGGAGGGGTTATGAAGTTAATTGTTTCCAAGGACGAAATACAGCAGAAGCTCTCAAATATCCAGAATATTATCGAGAAGAGGAACACCATGCCTATTTTGAGCCATTTTCTATTGGATGCCAATAAGGACGGCTCATACATCATAGCAACAGACCTTGAAACTGCACTGAAAGAACCCCTCGATATAAAAGTGGAAAAAGAAGGGAAGATCTGTATCCCTGCCAGAAAAATGTTCGAGATAGTAAAAGAGGTAGACACGGAACTCCAGTGTGAATCCATAGACGACCAGTGGGTGAAAATCAAGGCAGGCGCAAGCAATTTCAGGCTTGCATGCCTCTCGGCAAAGGAATTCCCTGCATGGCCGGGCATGGAGGACATGGAAGAAATAAATATCAATGCCAGGATACTGACGGAAGTGATCGATAAGACAGTATTCGCCGCAGGTGAAAGCGACGCCAGGTATACCCTCAATGGCATTCTTTTTCATGTAATGCCAGGGGGAAAGCTCAATGTTGTCGGCACCGACGGACACAGACTGGCCATGACATCAAAGACAATAGAGGGTTCCGCGCAAGCGGAGAGGAAAAATATCATACCGAGAAAGGCGGCCATAGAGCTCAGAAAACTCCTCGACAAGTCAGAGGAGAATATCAAGGTGACGTTTTGCAAAAACCATGTCATGTTCAGCATAGGGAATATCCAGTTCCTTACCAGACTCATTGAAGGCACTTACCCCAATTACGATCAGGTGATACCTGCCGGGAATGAAAAGAAGGTCGTATTCCAAAAGGATGCTTTTGTAAAGACCCTGCGCAGGGTCTCAATCATGTCCAAGGAAAGATCAAATGCCGTCAGGCTGGACCTTTCCGATAACCTTGTGGTGATAACATCTTCGAACCCTGACATGGGAGAGGCCCAGGACGAACTTGTAGTAGCTTATACCGGTGAAAGTCTTTCTATGGGTTTTAACGCACGGTATTTGATAGACATTCTGGCTGCTATGTCTTCGGAGAATGTAATCCTGGAAATGCAGGCGCCATTGAGCCCGGTGCTCGTGAGAGATGAAAAAGATGAAGGCTACCGCTGTGTGATAATGCCGATGAGAATATAAAGGAGGGGTTAGAGCTTAGGGTTTAGGGTTTAGAAAATGACCAAATCCCAATCCCCGGCTACTAATCCCCAACAAGTGGTAGGGATTAGGGGTTAGAAAAAGACCAATCCCCAATCCCGAGCTACTAATCCCAACTTTTAATACAGAGGAAAAATGGAAGAAAAAGAGAGAAAAAAGGAAGAGACACAAGCAACATACGGAGCAGAAGACATCAAGGTATTAAAAGGCCTCAGCGCTGTAAGGAAAAGGCCTGCCATGTATATAGGTTCTACAGGCCCTGACGGCCTGCACCATCTCGTATATGAGACTGTGGACAACAGCGTTGACGAGTCACTTGCAGGGTATTGCAGCAATATCGACGTTGTTTTACACCACGACGGAAGCTGTACAGTCACTGATGATGGAAGAGGGATCCCAACAGGGCCTCATCCGGGTGACGCTGAAGGCCGTACCGCAACTGAAGTCGTTTTGACAGAGCTTCATGCAGGAGGGAAGTTCGAATCAACTGTCTACAAGATATCAGGCGGCCTGCACGGGGTCGGCATATCAGTTGTCAATGCGCTTTCAGAGTGGCTTGAAGTAGAGATCAAGCAAAATGGCCAGGTATTTCAGCAGAGGTTCGAACGCGGGGTGCCTGCAGGACCTCTGACTGTTGTCGGCAAGACAAAGTCCAGGGGCACAAAGGTGACATTTAAGCCTGACGGTGAAATATTTGAGATGACGGAGTTCAGCTATGACGTGCTTTCCCAGAGATTGCGGGAACTGGCGTTTCTCAACAGCGGTCTAAAGATAACTGTACTTGACGAGAGGACGGACAAAGGCAATGAGTTTCTCTATAAAGGCGGCATTGTCTCGTTTGTTGAGCATCTAAACAAGAACAAAAATGTGCTCCATCCCAAGCCGGTGTACATATCAGGGGAAAAGGACGGGATCCTTGCTGAAGTCGCGCTTCAGTACAATGACAGCTATTCCGAAAATATTTATACCTTTGCAAACAATATAAATACCCGTGAGGGAGGCACCCATCTTATTGGTTTTAAATCCGCCCTTACCAGGACAGCCAACAGCTATGCCACTTCTTCAGGCATACTCAAGGCAGGAAAAGACAATGTTTCAGGAGATGACATCAGGGAGGGTCTAACAGCTGTCATCAGCGTCAAACTTCCAAACCCGCAGTTTGAGGGACAGACAAAGATGAAGCTCGGCAACAGCGAGGCCAAAGGCATCATAGAGTCGATAGTCAATGACGCCCTATCAACGTATTTTGAGGAGAACCCTTCTATAGCCAGAAAGATCATAGATAAGGCTGTCCAGGCAGCCAGGGCAAGGGATGCGGCAAGAAAGGCCCGCGAGCTTACAAGAAGAAAGGGCGCCCTTGAGGATACAGGGCTGCCTGGCAAACTTGCCGACTGTTCAGAAAAAGACCCTGCTTTAAGTGAGCTTTTTATTGTTGAGGGAGATTCAGCCGGAGGTTCTGCCAAACAGGGAAGAGACCGCAGGACGCAGGCCATTTTGCCTCTCAGGGGGAAGATACTGAATGTTGAAAAGGCGCGTTTTGATAAAATGCTCGGCTCAGAGGAGATAAGGATACTCATCACGGCGCTCGGAACAGGGATCGGCTCCGGTGACTTTGATATATTGAAGACCAGGTACCATAAGATCATCCTTATGACTGACGCTGATGTAGACGGCGCCCATATCAGGACCTTGCTGCTGACCTTCTTTTACCGCCAGATGCCGCAGGTCATTGAGCAGGGTTATCTCTATATAGCCCAGCCGCCTTTGTTTAAGGTAAAAAAAGGGAAGACGGAAAAATATATCCAGAATGAGGCCGAGATGCAAAACATGCTCTTTGACCTTGCAGCAGAGGACATCACTGTGCCCTTAAAAGGCCAGGAGGTAAAGGGCAAGGCCTTAATACCTTTTCTTAAGCGCCTGCTTAACTATGAGAAGCTGCTGGAGTGGTTTGAAAGAAGGCGTAAGGACCCCAAGGTCTTGAGGTTCCTGCTTCGGGAAGGCTTAAACAAAGACATGCTGAAGGACAGAGACGGGTTGACAGCGCTGCTTGAAAGGCTGAAAGCCGCTGTCCCCGGACTCGCGATTGAGAACCTGACTGTTGATGAGGAGCACGGGGCCTTCGGTGTTGAAATACGGAAGCAAAATTACAAGCTTGTCCTTGACATGAACCTGCTTGTTTCTCCTGAGTTTCGGGAACTGGAGAGCCTTCATAACTTTATCAGGGAACTCGGAAACGCACCTTTCAGGATAACTACTAAAGACGGGCAGAAGGACCTGGGTACAACTACTGAGCTCTATAACTATGTTTTTGAGGCAGCCCGTAAGGGACTGTCGATTCAGCGATATAAAGGTCTGGGAGAGATGAACCCTCATCAGTTATGGGAGACAACCATGGATTCCGACAAAAGGACCCTGCTCCAGGTGACTATTGAGGACAGTGTCCAGGCTGATGAAATATTCACCATCCTGATGGGCGATCAGGTTGAGCCCAGGAAAGACTTTATTGTTAAACACGCGCTTGAGGCAAGGAATATAGATATTTAAAAAAGTCCTTGATTTCGAGAGGCCAGGCAAAAGGGTGAACTTTGTGAAATTTTCAGGAGCCACTATATATGCCATGATCATCATGGCATTTTTGGCCGCCTCTGTTGGCTGCGCTGCCACGGGAAAGCGGATCCACACGGAATCCCCGGGGGGCGGGGACATCTCCGGGGTCTATACCCTTATCCTCTACGGCGGTAATTATCTGGATGATCTGGAAACAGCAGCATTCCTTGACAGGGAAGGGGACGCCTATAAGTTCGGGATCTTTGCTCCTGACTTCAATTACAGGACCCTCAAAGGCTTGACTGGGGCAGAGGGACTGAAGAGGGCAGAGGAGTTTGTCAGCAGGAACAGCTCCTTTCACCAAGTGAGATTGAGCAGCATAGTCGATGACAAATCCCAGGTCATAGGCTATGAAGTGAGACCTTTGTATTTACCTTTTGCCTATGGGACTGACGACGTGCTTGATATATGGTACGCGAAAAAAGGAAATAAGGTAGAGGTTACAGTAAGGCTGAAACCCTCTATAGAAAAGATGAAATCAAGGGACGATATTGATGCCCGCTGAAGCCTAGTTTTCATTGACTGGACCCAGGACACTGGTTATATCAGGAGAGTTCTTTCAGAAGGCTGTCCCAGGCCTGTTCCGGGACTGTTTTCATAAGCAAAAATGGGGCTTCCTGTGTTAAAATATACGACTTTTAAATGGATAGCGAGCGATACACCCCGTGTCCTGAAGGTTTTGGGTTCGCCACGGGGTCAGCGAGCGGACATAAAGAAACAATATACTTTGTATTGAGATTCCCTGCGGTCTTGTTGCAGGGGGTCTTCAAAAGAGAGAAAGGGCTGTTAGATAAATGTCAAAAGTACCGATAAATATAGAAGAAGAGATGAAGGTCAGCTATCTTGATTACGCGATGAGCGTAATCATAGGCAGGGCCCTTCCTGAAGTTAGAGATGGACTGAAGCCGGTCCAGCGAAGGATCCTCTACGCGATGTTCCGCGAAGGGCTGCTTCCCAACAAGAAATACTCCAAAAGCGCCGGAGTCGTCGGCGAGGTGCTGAAGAAATACCATCCCCATGGCGATACAGCTGTGTACGACGCGATGGTAAGACTTGCGCAGGACTTCAATTTAAGATACACCCTTGTTGACGGACAGGGGAATTTCGGCTCAATAGACGGCGACAGGGCGGCAGCGTATCGGTATACAGAGGCCCGTCTGGCCAAGATCGCAGAAGAGCTGCTGATGGACATTGACAAGGAGACTGTAGATTTTATCCCGAACTTTGACGAAACAACAGTTGAGCCGCTGGTCCTGCCTTCAAGGATCCCCAATCTTATCATCAACGGTGCTGCCGGCATTGCAGTTGGTATGGCAACGAATATCCCGCCGCATAACCTCGGAGAGATTATAGAGGGCATTCTGCTGTTACTTAAGGACAAGAACACGACAGTCGGAGAGCTTAGGACAGTTGTAAAAGGGCCTGATTTTCCGACAGGCGGAATGATTTATGGCACCGCAGGGATAAAGTCCGCCTTTGAGACAGGCAGGGGCATTATCAAGGTGCGGGCCAAGGCGAAGATAGAACGGGAGCACTGAGGAAAAGAAAGCATCATTGTTACGGAGATCCCGTATCAGGTAAACAAATCGAGGCTTATTGAAAAGATCGCCGAGCTTGTCAGGGAAAAGAAGATAGAGGGCGTATCAGACCTCCGCGATGAGTCCGACAGGGAAGGCATCCGGATTGTGATAGAGCTCAAACGCGGGGAGATGGCAGAGGTGGTCCTCAACAATCTCTATAAGCATACCCAGATGGAAAATACCTTCGGGATCATAATGCTCGCCATTGTGGGCGGCAAGCCCGAAGTTAACGGCCTCAAGAAGATGCTTGTCCTTTTCCTTCAGCACAGGCGGGACGTTATCCTCAGGCGTACGCGCTTTGAACTTAGGAAGGCGGAAGAGCGGGCCCATATTTTAGAAGGCCTCAAGATTGCCCTTGACCATCTCGATGAGATTATAGCCCTGATCAGGGCCTCAAAAAACCCTGCTGAGGCAAAAGAGGGTCTTATAGCCAATTACGCGCTGACAGAGTTACAGGCACAGGCTATCCTCGAAATGAGATTGCAGAGACTTACCGGGCTTGAGCGCGACAAGATCATCAATGAATACACAGAGACCCTGAAGGAGATAGAGAGGTTAAAGGCAATACTGGGTAGCGACGCCCTTGTTTCCCAGATAATAAAGGACGAACTGCTGGAGATAAGGGAAAAATATGCTGACGAGAGAAAGACGGAGATAGTTGAGGATATTGGTGAGATAACCATGGAGGACCTTATCACAGAGGAAGAAATGGTTATAACTGTTTCTCACACCGGCTATATAAAGAGGAACCCCCTGAGCGCGCACCGGAGTCAGAGGCGCGGGGGCAAAGGCTCAACTGGCATGGAGACCAAGGAAGAGGATTTCGTGGAGCAGATATTTATCGGCTCGACGCATGATTATTTGCTCTTTTTTTCGAACCTCGGAAGGCTCTACTGGCTTAAGATTTACCAGATACCTGAGGCAGGCCGGGCTGCCAAAGGAAAGGCGATGATCAACCTTCTGCAGCTTTCAGCCGGAGAGCGGATTTCCACCGCGCTTCCTGTCCGTGATTTTAAAGACGGGTATCTCGTGATGTTTACCAAAAACGGGACGGTCAAAAAGACTGCGCTGACTGCCTACAGCAATCCAAGAAGCAAGGGCATTATCGCCATATCACTTGATGATAAAGACGAGCTGATCGCTGTCAGGAGGACCACCGGAAACAACGACCTGATAATTGGAACGCGCAACGGCCTGTCCATAAAATTCAACGAAGAGGATGTCAGGGACGTGGGTCGTGCAGCAAAGGGCGTGCGCGGCATCAGGCTGCGGAAAGGCGATGAGGTGGTCGCTGCAGAGGTCGCGGAGGAGAAGACCGCCATACTGACTGTTGCTGAGAACGGCTTTGGAAAGAGGACAAAGATAGAAGACTATCCGCTTCAGGGCAGGGGAGGCAAAGGGGTCATATCCATCAAACTCACTGAGAAAGGCGGCAAGGTAGTAGGTCTTCTCCAGGTGAGGGACGAAGACGAGGTGGTCATGATCACCGGCGCCGGCAAGCTCATCAGAACAGCTGCTGAGAATATTTCTATCCATGGCAGGAACACCCAGGGCGTTACGCTTATGAACACTGCGGATGAAAAGATTTCAAGCATAGCAAAGGTTGTGGAGAAGGAATAGTGCGTAAAGTTTAGATATATTCAAATCCTAATTTGGGTAGCTTTGCCCCGTGCATTCCGGTTACCTTGTCTCGGAACTTCCAGGAAGGAATCCCGAACGTGCTTCACCAGCGGGATTGCTACATTTTGCATTGGTGATTGCTAAATCATTGGACATTCTCGTCCCGACTTCGGACTCAAATATCCAGATTTTTACGTTGCACCTGGGCGATGTCCTACATTTTTCAAAGG
Organism: uncultured Nitrospira sp.; assembly: GCA_963801505.1. Lineage (GTDB taxonomy): Bacteria > Nitrospirota > Thermodesulfovibrionia > Thermodesulfovibrionales > UBA6898 > JAOUFP01. The sequence goes on along the minus strand of CAWDEY010000005.1, from coordinate 47,432 downwards.
GAAAGTCCAGGCATTCAGAACAGGGATAAGGTTGATGATGAAAGACGCGGGTGAGCTCTTAAAGGCGGGCATCGAAGAAATAGGATTCCGGTATTCAGAAAAACAGGTCGATGCCTTTATCACCTATCTTGAAGAGCTCAAAAAATGGAACAGGGCCTATAACCTTACCGGGCTTAAGGCTGACAGGGACATCATCATAAAACATTTTCTCGACTCCCTCCTTTTCGCAAAGGCGCTGCCCCCTGAGGCCTTGACACTGGCGGACATCGGCAGCGGCGCTGGTTTTCCTGGCATTCCGATTAAAATCATCTGCCCTGATATTAAGGTCTTTCTTATTGAACCAACTCAGAAGAAGGCAGTTTTTTTACAGCATATATGCAGCAGGCTCCAGCTTGAAAATGTAGAAATCATAGACAAGAGACTTGAGGAAGTAAAAGGGCTTTCTGTCGATGTTGCTGTCACAAGGGCGCTTTTCAGCGTCAGGGAGTTTATTGAAAAGACAAAGGATATTCTCAATAAAAATGGCATATTAATATTGAGCAAAGGCCCTGGGCTTGATAAGGAACTGGCCGAACTCCCGGGGCAAGGTCTTGCCCCTATTTCCTGCAGGGACCTTCCCCTCCCTTTTGACAATGTAATCAGACATATTGTGATTGTAGGTCAGTAAAGCGTTGTTTATCTGATCATGCGATAGGCATAGTAAAAAGCCATACACGAAAAAAAGAGCGCTAAACATGCAAGGAAAACAGAGAGTATGCTCTTCCAGAACTTGCCGGCCCTGAACTCAATATATGCCTTTGGTAAAAGGGTGACAGTTCCAAAGAGGAGCATAAGCCCTACCAGTATCTGGGTTATAATTCGTGCCATATAAATCACATCCCTTCCAAAGGACAGCCCGAGCATAAGGGCTTTGTCCTGCAATTTTCTTTTGCCAGCCTCACAAATAAGGCATGGTACTCGTTAAAAAGGCTGATGTCTTCTCTGAGTTTTAAGTGGAACAATCCCTGAAATGTATCATATGATTCATCGTGGTCCAGGATATTATGTCTGGAAAGCACCCTTTTTGTATAGGCATCTATGACAAAAACAGGTTTCTCCAGTGCATAGAGTATGATCGAATCAGCTGTCTCAGGGCCGATGCCGTTTACGAAAAGCAGTTTCTTCCTCACAGAGCCCAGGTCCTCTCTCTTCATTTTGGACATGCTGCCATGGTATTCGTTAATGAGTAATCCGACGAAATTCTTTAGCCTTTTGGCCTTTATGTTGAAATATCCTGCGGGACGTATGAGGCCAGCCAGGCGGTCATGAGACATATCATGCAGGGCCATGGGGTTGAGTACTTTATTATTTTTCAGATTTGCTATCGCCTTTTCAACATTGGACCAGTTGGTGTTCTGTGTAAGAATGGCGCCGACAGCAACTTCAAAGGGTGTTTCACCAGGCCACCAGTGTTGGGGACCGAAGCAGGCATATAGTTTTTTATACATCAGAGCAACCTTCTCAGGCATTGTTTTCATCAGGACGGCCGCGCAGTTTCTTCTTCTCTGAAACGATCTTTTTGTCCGCGAGCATCTTTTCCTTTGCACGTTTTGACCGCTTCCTCTTCTGACGCCGGAGCTTCTCTATACGCTGTATTTCCTCGCTCTCCCTGCCTTTTACCAGTTGTTCTATTTTCTTTGCCAGGACCACCCGCGCCCGGTATCTGTTGAGGGACTGGGAGCGCTCCTGCTGGCATTTGACCTCAATGCCTGTGGGGAGGTGTTTGAGATAAACACAGGTAGAGGTCTTATTTACGTGCTGACCGCCTTTGCCGCTGGAGCGGATAAAGGTCTCAGCTATGTCCTCTTCACGGATATTCAGCGCCTGAAACTTTTCAACAAGCGCTTTTTCTTTGCCTTCACTGACTGCGAACATACTCATAATTTAAATACTATAGCATCTAGGGTGATATCTCTCAAATAGATGGCGTTATGGTCTGGACTACTCACAGAACTATAGGGTGTGTCTTCCGTCATTCCGGCTTGTCCGGAATCGTTCAGAGGGATTCCCGACGCACTTCGCTTGCGGGAATGACAGTTTTAACCCAGATTATTCATAAATCATGCAAAACAGAAGGCGGGATATAGTACTCTTGCTCATTCTCGCTGCGCTCCGAGGCTTTTGCCTCCTGATCTCAGAAAAACATACTGTAGGAATATCGGCAAAAAAATCCGCTCGAATACTATACCCCGCCTTACTATGTTTCAATTTGTCTAAAATTTATGAATTATAAGGGTTAAGTGAACGTGTGTGCTTATGATAACACCAGTGGTTTATGAGACACTACACAATGGAGGCCGCTGCTCATTACATAAGAAAGTAAAGCAGGAATGATTGATTACTCCGTCTCCTGTGCAAGCCAGTTCAGATAGGTCGCATCGCCCTCTACAACAGGGATGGCAATAATTTCGGGCACTGCATAGCTGTGGAGTTCTTTTACCCTTTGCCGAAGACGTTCAAAGAGGCTCTTCTTTGTCTTTAAGATCATTAAGACCTCTTGCCCGTCTTCTATGCGGCCCTGCCATCTGTAGATGGACCGGACAGAGCGTATGATATTTACACAGGCAGCGAGTCTTTCTTCTACAATTGAATGGCTCATTCCGGCCGCCTCCTCTTCGGTTGGAGCTGTTATAAGAACGGTAATATATTCTGTCGTCATATCAGTCCTTCTCCGGCAGGGAGGCTACTTAAAAAACAGCTCCATCTGTTCAAGGTGCTCTCCAGGGAAACTTATGGGATAAATGTTATCAAAGCAGGCTGTGCAATAGTTTTGAGAATCAGGCACGATCCTGGTGAGTCCCTCGAGGCTGAGGTAGGCGAGGGTATCAGCGGTCACATATTTTCTTGTCTCTTCTACATCGTGGTCGGAGGCGATCAGTTCCTGCCTGGTAGGGGTATCTATGCCGTAATAGCAGGGCATGATGGAGGGGGGGGAGCTGATTCTGAGATGCACTTCTTTGGCCCCGCCGATTTCCCTGAGCATTTTTACGATTTTCTTGCTGGTAGTGCCCCTGACAATAGAGTCATCTATAACAACGATCCTTTTGCCTTCAATGAGTTTCTTTACCGGATTGAGCTTTATCTTTACACCGAAATGCCTGATATTTTGTTTCGGCTCAATAAAGGTCCTGCCTATATAATGGTTCCTAATCAGGCCGAAATCAAAGGGTATACCGCTTTCTTCGGAAAAGCCCAGGGCCGCCGGGACCCCGGAGTCAGGCACAGGGATAACAAGGTCAGCCTCTATCGATGATTCCCTGGCGAGCTGCCTGCCGAATTCTTTTCTGATCTCGTTGACATTCTGGCCGCCGAAGATATAGCTGTCAGGTCTGGAAAAATATATGAACTCGAATATGCAGAAGGCCTTTTTTGTGCTGACAATGGCCTGCTGGGATTTCATGCCATGCTCATTTATGATCACCATCTCACCCGGCTCAACATCCCGGACATACTTTGCGCTGATTAAGTCCAGCGCGCAGGTCTCAGAGGCCACGACATATGCCCCGTCTACCTGGCCTATGCAGAGTGGTCTGACGCCATAAGGGTCTCTGACAGCGATCAGCTCCTTCTCTGTCAAAATAAGGAGGCTGTAGGCGCCGCTGACTTTTTTCAGGGCCTCAATAATCCGGTCGTAAAAATTATTGCCTTTGGCATGTGCAATGAGATGCACTATTACTTCACTGTCTGAGGTTGACTGGAATATAGCGCCTTCTTCCTCGAGGATTTTTTTCAGCTCATCGGCGTTGACGAGATTCCCGTTATGGGCCAGCGCGAGCGTGCCCAGGGAAAAGTTCGCGATAATGGGTTGAACATTCTTGAGGATACTGCTGCCCGCGGTAGAATATCTGTTATGCCCTATCGCGATATGGCCCGGAAGTTTTTTCAGCCTTTTTTCGCTGAATATGTCAGCCACAAGCCCCATGGCCTTTTCAACATACATGTGGTGGCCATCTGAAGAGCATATTCCGGCACTCTCCTGTCCTCTGTGCTGCAGGGCATAAAGACCGAGATAGGCGAGGTTTGAGGCTTCAGGATGGCCGAAGACCCCGAAGACCCCGCATTCCTCATGCATTTTGTCCATTTCGACTTCAGAGAGGTTGAGCTGGCTTACAGGTGCCTTCGATCTGGAAATAAGTTGTTTGCCGGGTAAATCAATATGCTGGCAGGACTTTCTACAGCCTTTTACTGTTTTTTTATCTATACTGTTGTCCACTGATGACCATTTCTTTCTCAAGAGAATTCGTACCCTTGATTTTAACATAAAGTCATAAGATAATTGGTTGAAACACCTGGGACAGTGAAGAAAAACCTCAAAAAAATTCCCGCCCATAACTTAAGGGATACGAAATACAAGGATGCCTGTCCCCTGGCAGCGTGGTTGACAATTCCCTGCGGTCTCATTTACCTTACCCCCGGGGACAGAAGCAGAGCAATAATTCAGATATCAAATGTCCACTGCAGATAATCATGTCACAAACCAGTGCTGTTGGAGGGCGGCCTTGACAGCAAACGGCGGTAGCCTGTCTTACGGCAGGCCTGTAAAAAAACAGCAGAGCAAAGTCTCCTTTAGCGTTCCGATACCATTCACCGCAGAGACACAGAGGACGCAGAGAGTATAATTATGGATCTAAATGAGTTAAGTAGCGCAATCATCGGTGCAGCTATAGAGGTGCACAAAGTCATCGGCCCAGGGCTGCTTGAATCTGCATATGAAGAGTGCTTATGCCACGAACTGGGTCTCCGGGAATTATCATTTGAAAGACAGAAACCTTTATCTATAGCGTATAAAGGCAAGGAATTGGATTATTGTTATAGATTGGATATAGTTGTTGAAAATGCAATCATAGTAGAATTGAAATCGTGTGAGAAGATCGAGCCGATTCATAAGGCTCAATTATTGACATACCTTAAGATATCGGGACTTTATTTAGGACTACTTTTGAATTTTAATATGACTGTCATGCGCGATGGGATAGTGCGTATAGTAAATGGAATAAAGGAATGAGTAAAAGTAATGCGGCCTCTTTTGTTTCCCTCCTCGTTGAGGAAAACAAAAAATAACCCTCTGCGATCTTTGCGGCTCTGCGGTGAACTATTACGAAAATACTTCAAGGGAGTTGAGAAACTCTGTGACTGTAACACCGATGTCTTGTTGTCCCGTTCTGTTGCTGAAGGCAAGGAACTTGCTGACCCAAATTGCCAGAAAAAGTACGTTTTTTTGTGTGGCAAGCTTGTGTGAAAGAAGATAATCCTGAAACTCCGGCAAGACCCCTTTTGTCCCCATTTGCAAAATCCCCCTTGCTATACCCAGTCGGCTTTTGCTGGTTATTTTCGATCATATGACCAATCAAGTCAAGGATTTATTTTATTCTTGCTTGATTTTAAAGGATATTCTATTGACCCTGTATGCAACAGTGTGGTAGATTTTGGCAGAAAGGCCCAGTCGGTATAGTAATATGTTCGGTCACAATAAATGACACAAAGATCAAAAATTCATCGTGCTAAGTGGGCAGCCGGACAAATTCAGAAGAAGCTGAATAAGACCGACTTCCCATGTCTTTGTCCGGGCTGCAGTCAAGTTGCAGTTTCCAGCCATTCTCAGCAAAAAGAAGGACAACTGCGCGCAATAGCAAAAGAAGGCCTTGTCTATTCTCTCAATCGCAATTTTTTTAAAACCTTCACAAAAACAATAGAGGGCGAAGTTGAACCCTTGATTTCCAAAATCGGTATTCAGGAAGCCTCTGTTTTCCCAGGCTACTGTTCTCAGCACGATGATATGATATTTGCTCCACTTGAAAAAAGTCCGCTCACTCATAGGAATGCTAAACAGGCAGCTCTTCTATTCCTTCGAGCAATAAGTTTGGAATACGCCGTAAAAAGAAAAATGTCACTTCAGATGGCAATGTTTGCAAAAGCAGTGGAAAGTGATGCCGATCCGAGATGGCAAGAATTCAATTCAACATGGCTTCAAGGCATAAATCTATTCCTTGAAAGAGAAGGTCCTTTTATACTTGGCCAGATATTTGATATCATCACAAAAAATGAATACAACCGGCTTCATACCTCTTGGATACGCCTGCCCAAAATATTACCTATTTCACTTTCGACTTGTGTATGCCCGTGGCTGAATGAGTATTATGAAAAGTGGTCGTACGACAGCCCTCAAGCAATGGTTTCTTTCTCTATTGTACCTTCAATTAAATATACTGATGTAATCTGTTCTTGGCTCGATTACTGTCATGGGGATGCGGCGTGGCTACAAAGTGAAATGTCATCAACTCAAGGCCTGGAGAAGATTATTAATCTTTTTGGAATTGCAGAATCAGAGGACGTCTGTGTCAATATAGATTTTTGGGAGTCTCAATCCCAAGATTTGAAACAAACAATTTTAAACAATTTTCACCATGATTTCTTTAGAGGTCCAATTTCTGATGTGCCAAAAATAATAACAATTGAAGACCTGACCGAACAATTAAATCAAGGCGACGGTGACTAAGCGCTTTTTGGTTTTCAATAAAGCTGGTCGTCACCGCGCCTTATTTTCTGCGTTACACAGCAAATTTAAATCAAAGCCAATGAGGTGAACAATGATTGAGTATATTCCACAAGCCCTATCAAGTCTCGGTGCTGCAACAAACATTATTTCAAACCTCCTGTCCCTTCGAGATTTTAGCAAGCACGCTAGTCAACTCACAGAGTTGCAACGTCACATTATCCAAGCCAATAGCATGATTATTTCCGAACAGCAAAATTATTCTCTTTTGACGGCGAAAATACAAGAACTTGAAAAGGAAACAATGCGCCTGAAAGATTGGAGTGCAGAGAAACAAAATTATACTCGGAAACAAATAACCAAGGGAGTTTTTGCATACGTAGAAAACAATTTTGTGGGCAATTTCGAGGAAGCCCATAAGCTTTGCTGTAATTGCTTCGAGAAAACTATTAAATCCACTCTGCAACAAGATTCGACACCTCGCACAATGTGGAAGCTTCATCTGGTTTGCCCTAATGGCTGCCCGCCCTTGGTGTTTGAACAGCCCCTTTTTGATGAACCAAGAAGATAATAAAAATGTGTAACAATTGCGTCCACACCGACGCATAATAAGCGTCTTTTGGTTTCAGCAATTGTCTGTTCATGCGCGGGTGACGCATGGCGTTGAAGCTGTAGAAAAAGTCTAAAAGCGGTATAATAACGCCATTCATTTTTGCTAAGGAATAAACACAGGGGTTAGCAAGGAGGAGAGAGTGGCGAGATACAAGGAATACGACTACAGTCAGGGGAAGTTCATCCCAATCCATTTTGACAGGCAAATCATACCCGGGACATTTGAGCATACGCTTCATTATCTGATAGACAATGAGCTTGACTTATCCATCTTTGACCTTCGGTACCAGAACGACAAGACCGGAGCCCCAGCCTACGACCCTTCGGGGGCACCGGGAGATGGACAAGAAAGAGAGACTCGTTGTGGCGAAAATATATATAAATAATCTCCGGCAATACGTTATAATTTGGTCATAGTGGAGGTAAATATATGAATACAGAATTTACTGCAATAATGAAACAGTCTGGAGAATGGTGGATCGGCTGGATCGAGGAAATTCCGGGCGTAAACTGTCAGGAACGGACACGTGAAGATTTAGTAGAAACCCTTCGACTTACTCTAAAAGAGGCCCTCGAATTTAACCGTCAAGACGCTATCGCCGCAGTAGGCTCAGGATACACAGAAGAAAAAATCGCAGTATGAAACGAAGTGACCTGCTGAAATATCTGCGGTCACAAGGATGTGAATTCATTAGAGAAGGTAGCCGTCATTTTTATTCCTCTGACGTTACCTTGGAGTATTGCCTTGGTCGTTTTAAAACTCGTGCTTGATGACTCAGGACATCCAGGCGCTATGCCTTTTTCTGTAATCATAGTACTGTTAATTATCTTTGCTGCAATGAACGCACGGTGCCTATATGAACTTGGAGCAGGAATAAAAAGAACGGAAACAAACCGTACAACAATGCCAGGCGACAAGGAATAACGCTTGTTCGTTTTCAATTTCATGTCTGTGCCCTTGCGCCTTATTTTTGGCGTCACCCCTGGGTCATAATGTATACATAACATTGCAATTTGCTATGCGTCAAGGTAGAATAAATTAAAATTCAATCGGGAGACAATGAAGATGGCAACTGCTGTAAGAATATCAGAAAAATTAGTCGGTGAGGCAAAGAAATACAGTCGTATTGACCATAGATCGGTAACCGGGCAAATAGAGCACTGGGCAAAAATCGGAAAATGCGCTGAAGAGAACCCCGATTTAACATATACACTCATCAAAGAAATACTTATAGGGCTGGAGGAACTCGAACAGGGCGAGAGGTCGGAATATAAATTCGGATGAAAATCTATCAGTCAAGAACATTTGAAAATAAAGTCAAGAAATTATCAAAGCAGGAAAAAGAAATATTAGATGATGAAATCAAAAAGATAGCGGGCAATCCTCTGATCGGAGAGGAAAAGAAGGGAGACCTCAGGGGAGTGCAAGTGTATAAGTTCAAGATCAAGTCCGTTCAGTATCTACTTTCATACCGGATGATAAAAGCCGGCCTGGAATTAATCATGATTGGCCCGCATGAAAATTATTATCGCGATCTCAAGACCCATTTAAAAAGAAAATAAAAGATGGAATAAAAAAAGGGGAAGGCATATGCCTTCCCCTTTTTATTGTAAAAAATAAAAATTAATCGTGCATGTCGTCCTTGCCATGCCTGTGCTTCATCGGGGGTGTTGCATCATCAGACTGGCCGCGTCCCATCCGACCCATGTTGTCCATATCGTCCATGCAATGCATATTGCATTTCCCTCTCATGGCCTTTCCATGTCCCATCTTGCCCATACCCCTGCACGAACCCATCCCCATCCCCATACCCATGGGCATGTCCATCATTGAAATAAATTTCTTCTTCTGTTCCGGCGTAAGGTTGGTCTTTATCTCTTCCATTGCCTTTATATGCAACATCCTCATTTCAGACTTCAGGCCCTCTATCTTCTTAACTGCCGCCTCAGCCGCATTCAGGTCCACAGGGTCTTTTGAAAGGACCTCTTTTAATTCAATCTCCGCGATCTGTACGTCGGCCTTGTGCCTGATCATGTCCTTCTTTGTCCTGAGATGAATGGCCTTGACAGCCGCATCCTGTTTCTCATCAAGACCAAGGGCCTTGAGCTTTTCCATATGAGAGCCATCGCAGCCGCAGTGCATATCACACTCAGGCATACCAGCACGCATGCCCATACCCTTTTTCTTTACAACTGCCTCAGAACTGACTGCAAGACCCATCACTAAAAGAACTGCAAGTGAAATCAAAAATAATTTTTTCATACTTCTCCTCCTTAATTTATTAGATGCTGCGTGGAAATTTACTCTTTAGCCCGTATGAAATCATAACAAAGAACTTCTAAAGAACGCTTCTGATCTGGTTCACCTCCGCTTCTTGGGTTGATTCCTTCAATTGTTGCCTTATTATTATCTCATACTTTACAGCTTAAATATGAAGAAGCTATGAATAGTCTGTAAATTTCTTAATTAGTGTCTGTGTATAACCTCTCAAACAATGGCCAGAATGGCGGATTATTATCTGCTATACTTTAAACATGAAGAATACGGAGATAGCCGGCATATTCAATAATATAGCGGACCTTCTTGAGATCAATGGTGAAAATCCCTTCAGGATAAGGGCTTACAGGAAGGCTGCCCTCAATATCACAGGCCTTGGTAAGGACATCTCCTCTATCTCTGCCCCTGAACTCCTGGAGATACCTGGTGTAGGGCATGACCTGGCTGCCAAGATAGAGGAATACCTAAATACCGGCAAAGTAGATGCATATGAAAAGCTGAAGCTTGAGACCCCTGAAACCCTTATAAGCCTGCTTGCCATCCCGGGGCTGGGGCCCAAGACCGTAAGCCTGCTATACAGGGAGCACAACATCAGCGACATCGACGGCCTCGAAAAACTTGCAAGGGAGCACAGGCTTTCAGGTCTGCCGGGCATAAAGGACAAGACAGAGGCGGGCATTGTCAAAGGCATAGAGATGGTCCGGCGCTTTACTGCCAGGCATCCCCTGGGAAAGATTCTGCCTTTGGCCAATGAGATCAGGGAGCATATTTACGCCTCGGCGCCTGTCGAAAAATTGGTCATTGCCGGAAGTCTCAGAAGATGGAAAGAGACTATCAGGGACATTGATATGATAGCGACATCCAAAGACCCTGCTGCTGTTATGAAAATTTTTACCGGCATGTCTTCTGTAAGCCGGATAATCTCAAAAGGGCCTACCAAGTCCAGTGTTGTTCTCAAAGACGGAATTCAGGTTGATATGCGGGTCGTCGAGGAAGAGAGCTTCGGTTCAGCGCTCGCATACTTTACAGGAAGCAAAGAACATAATATTCGTCTCAGGGAGATAGCTTCAAAGGCAGGCCTGAAGATAAATGAATACGGGATATTCAGGGAAAAAGACAACAGGAAGCTCGGCGGCAAAGCAGAAGAAGACATATACAATGTCCTGGGGCTTCAGTATGTACCGCCGGAATTGCGTGAGGACACAGGTGAGGTTGAGGCTGCCGCTGCAGGGAGACTACCGCATCTGATAGAGGCCGCTGATATAAAAGGCGATCTGCATGTGCACAGTAACTGGAGCGACGGCGCCCAGGACCTTGAGGACCTTGTAAAAACATCTCTGGAAAAAGGGTACAGATATATAGCTGTAACAGACCATTCCAAAGGGCTGGGGGTCGCACGAGGGCTGAGCGAGGAAAGGATTACAGAGCAGAAAAAAATAATAGATGCGATGAACAAAAAGACCGGCAGGTTCAGACTTCTAAGCGGCGCTGAGGTCGATATAAAAAGCAACGGGGGCCTGGACTTTGACGATGAGCTGCTCAAGCAGCTCGATGTGGTAATCGCCTCTGTACACTCAGGCTTCAAACAGTCTGCCGAGCAGATTACAAAGAGGCTTGTTTCTGCAATGAAGAACCCCTTTGTCTCGATAATAGGGCATCCCACCGGAAGACTGATCGGCGAGCGGGAGGCCTATGAGGTTGATATGGAAAAAGTCCTGAAAACTGCTGCAGAGACAGGTACTGCGATAGAAATCAACGCCTATCCGCTCAGGCTTGACCTGACTGAATCTAATGTCAGACTGGCAAAGGCCATAAATGCGCAGCTGGTAATATCTACAGACTCCCATAACAGCGGGCAGTTCGATAACATGCTCTACGGGGTCGCGGTGGCCAGAAGGGGATGGCTTCAAAAAAGGGATGTGCTAAATACCCTTAACTGCAGCGAGTTGCTGAAGAAATTACGGAAAAAAGGTTAAGGCCTGCGAGACAGGGACCCTACAGGGGCTTACCTGCCTTTAAAAGCTGGGTGAATATTTCTGCCGGCACGGGTTTGCTGAAGAGATAGCCCTGGACCTCATCACATTGAAGCGCGCACAAAATTACCAGCTGTTGTTCCGTCTCCACCCCTTCAGCAATGACCTTCAGGTCCAGGCTGTGCGCAAGGGTTATAATCGATTTGACGATAGCTGTGTCATGCGGATTTGTTGTAATATTGGCGACAAAGGAACGGTCTATCTTTACATAATCCATAGGAATTTGTCTCAGGTAATTCAGTGAGGAATGGCCGGTACCAAAATCATCTATAGCAATCCTCACCCCAATTGCCTTTAATTCATTCAGAACTATGATGGACATCACGGGGTTTTTCATTATCTTGCTCTCAGTGATTTCCAACTCCAGGTATTGAGGCTCCAGTCCGGAATTTTGCAAGGCCTGGCCCACAACTTTTATCAGTTTTCGATTTTCCAGGTGGCTTGTTGAGAGGTTTACCGCGATGACCATTGGTACAAAACCAGTGTCCTGCCAGGCCTTGTTTTGCAGGCAGGCGGCATGCAGCACCCATTCATCAATTGCTATTATTTGACCGGTCTCTTCAGCCAGGGGGATGAACCCGGACGGTGAGATCAGCTCATTTTCAGGATGCTTCCACCGCACAAGTGCTTCCATGCCGGTTATCTTTCTGGATTTAGCATCCAGTTTTGCCTGGTAATAAACCGAAAACTCATCTTTTTCCAGTGCTTTATTGAGTTCACCTTCCAAAGTCAGGCGTTCAAAGGCAGCGCTCTTCATTTCTTCTGTGTAGTATTGATAATTGTTCTTCCCCAGGTCCTTGGCGTGATACATTGCCATGTCCGCATATTTAAGCAGGCTCTGGGCGTCTTCCCCATCTGAAGGATACACTGAGATGCCGATGCTGGCGGTTATGATGACCTTGTGACCTCTTAGCGTATACGGTTCGGATATATCTTTAAGCAGACGACGCGCTACTGAAGCCGCATCCGGAGCATTGGCAATCTCGCACAGCAGCACGACAAACTCATCCCCGCCCAGACGCGACAATGTGTTAATATTCGCAGTTTCATTGATCCGGCCGATGCTGTCAGAGCTCCTCACTGATTTTAAAAGCCTGGAAGTAACAGCCTGTAAAAGCTCGTCGCCTATATCATGGCCCAGTGTATCGTTAATGCGCTTGAAATTATCAATATCCAAAAAAAGTATTGCCAATATCAGTTTATGCCTCTCCGCGTGTAACAGGGCTTTGTCGAGGAGTTCCTTAAAGAAAAAACGGTTCGGCAAACCAGTCAGACTGTCGAAATAGGCAAGAAAGCGGACCTGTTCTTCAGTATTTTTGTGTTCAGTAATGTCTTTAGATACAACAGTAACAGCTTCCGGTATTCCGGTTCGGTCCTTGATAGGACTTAATGTCTGAAGGAAATATCGATTGTCCCTTTCGCTTCTGTATTCATTCTGGATTGACTCGCCTGTTTTGAACACCTCATCGACTTTTGCAATAAACGCGACTGCTTCTTCAGGAGAGTGGAACTCGCTAAATAACCTGCCTGCATATTCATTTTCAGAAATTCCCATTCTGAATAAATGTTTCTTGTTCATGAAAAGGAATTTGTAATTGCCGTCAAGCAAAAATATGGAATCATCGGTTGAATCTACCAAAGAGCGAAACTTCTCTTCACTCTCTTTAAGTTTCTCCTCCATGGTCTTGCGCTCTGTGATATCTTCGCAGGTTGTGATTATACCTATGACCTTCCCGGCCATGTCTGTAATGACATCAGACATCAACTGCACGGCAAAGATGCTCCCGTCCTTCCGCAGATTGACACTTTCTCTTTTCCATTTATGCATGGATTTAATCTCTTGGGGATTCATGGGTTTCCAGCGTTTTGTCGGGGCAAATATTCTGACATCTTCACCCAATAATTCCTCAACTTTGTAACCATGCATCTCTGCATCAGCAGGATTGACATACAGGACCCTGCCATTTACATCTGAAATTGTAACGCCTATCTGCATTGTGTCAAATACTTTTTTCAGAGTTGACTGTAACTCCATGAAATCTTTATATTCGTCATTCGGCCGTTCATGATCATGCAGTCGCTCCCGCGTTTCCGTAAATTCATTCAGGGATTTTTTTCTTTTCATGGTTTTATTTTTCATATTCCTGATTATCAGCTGACACGGACATTATTTTGTATAAGGCTACCACTTCGCATGTTTGTGCGCAAGAAGTAAAAATCTTCTTTATTCTCCTATGATTTTGACCAGCACCCTTTTTCGCCGCCTGCCATCGAACTCTCCATAGAATATTTGTTCCCATGTTCCGAAATCCAGCCTCCCCTTTGTAATGGCGACCACTACTTCCCTTCCCATGATCTGCCTTTTCATATGCGCATCTGCATTGTCCTCTCCTGAGTTGTGACGGTACTGCGAAACCGGCCCATGGGGAGCGAGTTTTTCAAGCCAGACCTCATAGTCATAATGAAGCCCTGATTCATCATCATTGATAAAGACCGAGGCGGTAATATGCATGGCGTTGACAAGGACAAGGCCTTCCCTGATCCCGCTCTCCCTAAGACATTCTTCGACCTGGCCGGTGATGTTGATAAAGCCGAGCCTGGCCTGCACCTCGAACCAGAGTTCTTTCCTGTAACTCTTCATGAGTTTCATCATATCAAGAAGGCAGGCAAAGCACAAGAGCCGCAGCTCGCATGTACAATCCGGACTAATAACTGCTCAGAAGCTGTCGGAAACGTATAAAAGCGTTATTATTACGCCATTCTTTTTCAGCTCTCATTTTCAGCTCTCTGGCGGTGCGTTAGCTGAAATGCTGACAGGCATTTGTCCCCAAAAAAAGAATACAGGAAAAAAGCTGGAGATGGGCAAAGGGAAAACATGCTGTTTAGCTTGTCATACCACGAGGACTCAAGCGGGCATATTTTTATACAAAATGATAATATAGCTCAGTCAATAGTAATTCACGCCTTCTCCCGATAAGTCGCATTTTCAGGACATGCTACAAATATGATGATTATAAATGTTAAGCTTTTAGGGGTCATGCCCGAAATACTTGTGTTTATTAAAGGAGAAATTTTGTGAATTACAAGCCAACCATATTGGTAGTTGATGACAGTGAGGCCTTTGCGATGTATATTTCCCTATTTTTGTATCGGCTTGGGTTTGTTGTTGTGCCTGCCAAAAACGGGGCCGAGGCCCTGGGACTTCTGAAGGTGATAAAGCCGGATATCGTAGTCCTGGATGTTGCAATTAAGGAGGTAAATGGCGTTACGGCTTTGGCTCTCCTTTCCGCAATAGAACATCTATCGAAAGTTCCGGTAATCTTAATGTCTGGCGCAAAGGATCAGGAGTCATTGAAAAAATGTATGGAGCGCCTGCACATCGGTTGCTTAACAAAGCCGATCAATATACTCGAATTCCATAAGCTCATAGGACAGTGCATAACCATTTCAGGAGGTCCCCGAAGGAAATTATTAAGAGCTACTTTTAACCAGGAAGTTTTTGTGGCGTATGAGGACGTCCCACAGAAGTATTATGCAGCCAGTATTTCAGAGGGGGGGATTTATATTAGAAGTTTAGGCAAATTTTCTGTAGGAGCAGAAGTGAAAGTTTCGATAAAGCTTAAGAGCCAGAAACCTATTGATCTAAAGGGCAGGGTCATATATAAAAAGGATGTTTACACAGACGTATTTAAGGCAATATCCGGAGTAGCAATAGAATTTTACGATTTAAATAAAAGACATATTAAAATACTCAGAGATTATATTCTAGATCTCCTGGTGGGTGACATTATGGAAGAACGTAAGGATATCTTCACGATAGACGAAATAAAATAAAGTATCAATTCTTAAATCCTATAACGCAATAAGCAGTCTTATATAGCAATTTGGGATAATAGGGTTAAGTCATCTCAAATGCCCCAATCTTTTAGTGATTACCTAAAAACCTTCCTCCATCAGTCTATCCACCCGAGTAGTTACAAATTGACTGGGACAACCCTCAGCAGTTATCATAATTGCCATGCTTACACCTGAAAAACAGCTGGAGATAATCAAAAGAGGCGCTGTTGAGATCATCAGCGAGGAAGACCTCCTTAAAAAACTCTCAAAAGCCTGCAGGGAAAATGTTCCGCTGAAAGTCAAGGCAGGGTTCGACCCTACAGCCCCTGATATACATTTGGGACATACTGTGCTGCTTGAAAAAATGCGCCAGTTTCAGGAACTGGGGCATGAGGTGATCTTCTTAATAGGCGATTTTACAGGCATGATAGGTGACCCTACCGGAAAGAGCGAGACCCGCAGATCCCTTAGCAAAGAAGAGGTGCTTAAGAACGCCGAGACATACAAAACTCAGGTCTTCAAGGTCCTTGACCCTGAAAAGACCAGTATACGGTTCAACAGCGAATGGCTCGAAAAGATGAGCGCCCTGGAAACAGCGCAATTAGGGGCCTTTGAGACAGTTGCGAGAATGCTCGAACGGGATGACTTCAAAAAGAGGTTTAAAAACCATCTGCCTATAGGGATACTCGAGTTTTACTACCCGCTGTTCCAGGCCCATGATTCAGTGGCGCTCCGGGCAGACGTAGAACTCGGAGGAACAGACCAGAAATTCAATCTCCTTATGGGCAGGTCGATGCAGAAGGCAAGGGGTCTGGAAGAGCAGGTAGTGCTGATGATGCCCCTGCTTGAAGGGCTTGACGGCGTCAACAAGATGTCAAAGAGCCTCGGTAATTATATCGGCATAGACGAACCTGCCTTTGAATACGTAAACGGTGAACTGACCGGCATGTTTAAGAAGGTAATGAGTATACCTGATAATATGATCGAACGCTACTTTGAGCTGCTGAGCCGGATCTCCCTGGAAGAATTCAAGGTCCTTCAGGCAGGTCTCAAAGATAAATCGCTTGATCCCCGTGACGTCAAGAAGCAACTCGCCATGGAAATCGTCACAAGATATCATGGCCCTGAAGTGGCGGATAAGGCCGGGGAAAAATATCATACTGTTTTCGAAGAGAAAAAAATAGGTTACAACGAAGGGCTGCCCTCTGTGGAGATTGCTCGGGACAGTGCCGCAAATGCCACCTGGCTGCCGCAGATAATGAAGGTCACCGGCCTTGCAAAAGGCACTGGCGAGGCCATAAGGCTGATAAAACAGGGAGGGGTGAAGGTCAACGACGCCACGGTCTCCGATCCTGAGACAAAGCTCTCCACCGGTGAACATGTCATAAAAGTAGGCAAGAGAAGGTTTTATAAGGTCGTAATAAAGCAGTAGGCCTGCATTAAGGCAGTCCCCGTTTTGCCCAAAACTCCCTCGTGGCTGTAGGTGAAAATCTGACAAGAAAATGCCTGCCTGTATTACAAAAAAAATAGTATTCCTCTGACATAAACATTCTGCCTCTTGTGATAATCTTAAGCTGATCATCTCTAGTCAGCAGAGTTGTTGGCCCGAAATATAATCTTTCGACAAATAAGGAGGTAGAATGCGTAACAAACACAAATTGTATTCAGTCAGTCAGACTCTAATTTTAGTACTGTTCGTATTTGCAGGCGGAGTTTTTGCGGACCCGCTGCCAGGCGGGACCCTGGACCCTCTGACTATTCCGCAGTACGTGACACCTCTGGTGATTCCACCGGTCATGAAGAATACCGGGACTGAAAACAATTATGACATAGCAGTCAGACAGTTCCAACAGCAGATCCTTCCGTCAGGCCTTCCTCCGACCACAGTCTGGAGTTATGGGCCTGAGGCGGACCCTGTGCCAGCGGTCGCACCGGCGGCAAATTCCCAGTTCAACTACCCTGCTTATACTATTGAGACAACCTCAAATACCCCGGTCAGTGTCCGGTGGCGGAACGAACTGGTTGCAATCAATCCTGCAACAGGGTTCCCCTGCGACGGCCTCGCGTGTCAGCCGACTTTCTTATCGCATCTTTTGCCGATCGACCAGACCCTGCACTGGGCGAACCCGCCTGCCACAGGATGCGTAATGGGCAACCCGGCCGGTACCGACTGCGTAACCAATAATCCTGACCGCTACCTTGGCCCTGTTCCCATCATCACGCATGTCCACGGCGCTCATGTAGAGAGCCACAGCGACGGCTATCCTGAGGCCTGGTATCTGCCTGCTGCCAGTAATATCCCCGGCACATATGCAAGGAGCGGACGTCTCTTTGACGATTCCACCGGAACGAACCCGGGCAATCTCGGGTATGTGGATTTTACGTACCGCAATGATCAGCCGGCCACCACCATTTGGTATCACGACCATAGCCTGGGTATGACCCGGGCCAATGTATATGCCGGGCCAGCCGGCTTTTGGCTCATTCGTAACGGCGCTTATGACGGCGCCACGGACGGCGTAAGCCACCTGCCTGCTGTGCTTCCGGGACCTGCGCCTGTGGCAGCGGACACGGTAGTGGCCCTGAATACACCCGGCGATGCTGTCAGGAACAAGATCCGGGAAATCCCCATCGTGATTCAGGACCGGTCCTTCAACGCTGACGGGTCACTTTTCTATCCTGATTCCCGTTCTTTCTTCGATGAATTCCCCGGGCCATATATTCCGGATCCGGTGCCCGTTTCTGGCCTTTTAAGCGATATCTCCCCAATCTGGAACCCGGAGGCGTTTTTCAATACCATGGTCGTCAACGGAACGACCTGGCCGCGCCTGGAAGTTGCACCTGCCAAATACCGTTTCCGCCTCTTAAACGGCTGCAATGCCCGGTTCCTCAATCTTGCGCTCTTCATTAAGCATCCCAGAAAGGACGAGGATACCAGGAGGGAGTTGCCCTTCTACCAGATCGGAGCTGACCAGGGCTTCCTGCCTGAGGTTGTAGAGGTCCGCACAGGTCTTGCAACCCCGTTGCCTGGCGATGGCACTATGCCTGTTCGTGTTCGTGTAGAGAAGCAGCGGGCGCTCCTCATGGGGTTGGCAGAGAGGGCCGACGTTATAGTGGATTTCAGCAGGTTGAAAAACGGGACCGTTGTACGGATGATAAACACAGCCCCTGATGAGCCTTTCAACGGGTTCCCGATCGAGGCCCCCTCTGATACATCCACAACAGGGCGGGTGATGGAGTTTGTCGTGAACTCGGCGCTGCTGCAGCCCTCAGATGCTACGACTACGTCTCCGCTTAATCTTGTAATGAACGCAGAGCCTGCTATTGCCGCGCCCTCCACAGTCACACGGCGGATCTCGCTAAACGAGCTGGAGTCTGATACAGTATGCGTGACTGACGAGGACGACACCATGATCCCGGGACTGCAACCGCCCCTATGCGGCGATAATGGTACTCCTGCAGCGCCAAGGCAGGCCTTGCTGGGGACGGTCGACCTGACGACGACCCCTGGCACGCCCATGGGTGTTCCGCTTAACTGGACCGACATGTCAGGCACAAGCTCTCCTGTTCAGGTGCCGCTCAAAAACGGATCGACAATTACTGTCAACGTTACGGAAAATCCTACCGTCGGTGCCACAGAGACGTGGGAGATATACAACTTCACTGGGGACGCCCATCCAATCCATGAGCACCTGGTCCGCTTCGAAGTTTTAAACAGGGAAATTTTCGATCCGGAGGCAGGCGTCCCTGGAACGGTATTTGCCCCTCAGGCGGTAGAAAAGGGTTATAAAGATACTGTTACAGCCCTTCCCGGGCAGATTACGCGGGTCAAGGCAACGTACGACATATCCGGCCTCTACGTCTGGCATTGCCATATCCTGGAACATGAAGACAATGAAATGATGAGACCATACTACGTGAGCCCGTAACAGGTCATATGTATAAAGGGGTCCGCGTTAGCGGGCCCCTTTTTTTGCTGTTTGCGCAGAAAAAGCCCTGCTCCATCTTCCGTTGTTTGAAATTTTTAGAAACTTTAGTCTTACTACGTTTCCCTAATGGCTTCGCACATCCGAACTCTGATATAATGGCATCATGATAAGCCCGTATGAGATAATTTTAAAACTTCTGTTAGGTGCCCTCCTTGGCGGCGTTATAGGCTTTGAACGCCAGACGCATGGCCGTCCTGCAGGCTTCAGGACGCAGCTTCTGGTGTGTGTCGCATGCGTTTTGATTATGATTATTTCCGAGAGCTATTATATCAAGAGCACTGCAGGACCTGACTTTGTAAGGATCGACCCTACGAGGATCGCTGCCGGGGCCATGACAGGGGTGGGGTTTTTGGGCGCCGGGGTAATACTCAAGACAGCGTTTTCCATACAGGGACTTACAACAGCCGCCTGCATATGGATAGTCTCTGCGATCGGCCTCGCGATCGGGGCAGGCCAGTATGTTGCCGGAATTACCGGCTTTGCCATCACTTTTATCTCGCTGTGGTTTTTGAGGCTACTGGAAATAAAGATCCCGACTATGGCTTATAAGTATGTGACCGTTGTAACTGACAACTCAGGAGATGAAAAAGCGATAGTCTCTATTTTTGAAGACAGAGGCTTTAAGATAAACAAGATGGATTATGATATAGGGATCGCAACTAATGAAAAGAAATACATTTTTACTGTGTCAGCAAAGGACGGCATAGCAATGGAAAAAGTAATCAGTGCTGTTACCAGGCTTAAGTTTGCGAAGAAACTGGAAATAAGGAGTTAACCTAAAAGATGCATTTAGCAGGGGCATGGATGACTGAAAAGTATTTTGCAGCAACACCTTATCCTAAAAAAAGCAGAATCCACAGAGACGCAGAGATCACAGAGTAAAATCAAGGAGTTACGGGCAGGATAGGGGCGACCAAATTGGTCGGTCCCCTCTTTGCCTCAAACCCGCGTTTTCTCAGCGTCTCTGTGCCTCCGTGGTGAATGAACTGCCGTTTTTAGGATAAATCATGTAGCAGGCATGGGAGCCCGTGTCCTCGGCACCAAAGACATATTCGCCGTCATTATTTCTTGCTTTTTCCCTCAGATCAGTTTTTTTCATCATGGTCTTCCTTTTTTATTTTTGATAAGTATCTGCGCCATTTCAACAAGACCGTTTATCTTAAGGTCAATAATGCTGCCGTCAAGCTGCATCTCAAGAAGGGTTGCGGCAAGATTTTCAGACGGGACCTTCAGGACCTCTATATTTTCTGTCTCGTCTCTTTTGCCGACACCCACATAGGCAAGGTCGGTTGCGACAAATACGGTCAGCATCTCGGACGACGATCCCGAAGACATAGGTCCTTTTACCAGGAACCTTAAATCCCCCGCGGAATATCCTGTTTCTTCAATCAGCTCCCTCTTCGCAGCCTCTTCGAGGGCCTCGCCGATATCACAGAGCCCGGCTGGAAGTTCAATCACGTATCCGTTTATCGGCGGCCGGAACTGTTTAATCAATATGACAGATCCATCTTCAGTAATCGGCACCATTCCTACTATGCCGCTGCAGTTTACCCTTTCAACAGCCTCCCAGTCTCTTCTTTCAACAGTATTGCTGGAATTGCAATGTGCCGAATAGTTGATAAGCACAGTCCTGAGAAATTTTCCTGTCCAGAGTGGCTGTTTCGTTATAATTTTCATTCGATGTCCTTTACGCTCAAAACAGAAATTTAAGAATTACTATACCATAGATAATATTTGGATTATGTCCGGGAATTCCCGTTTCCTGTTTGTCATTCCCGCAGTTCTCAGGCGGGAACCCAGTGTTTACAGAAGGTCCTGGATTGTCCGGTCAAGCCGGACAATGACAAAATCATGACTTTATAAACAGACACTATTCAGATTTTATCCGCTGAACATAATTCCCCAGCCTTTTTGAACAGTCCATCCAGTTTTTCAGTCTCATCGGCGATCTGCCTTAAGACAGCCGACAGCTCATACTTTCCAAGGGCATCCGCCTTTTTTGACCAGTCGAGATAGGTCCTGGCGTGTTCTATATTATGCTCTGCCCAATGTTCGAGCAGGTGCTGCAGTTTGCTGATGTCATCCATAGTTCCTCCTGATAGTAATTCTCTTTTTTGTAAAGATAAAGGTAGTTCCAGATTGTTTGCTTCAAGCAGCTGCCTGTCAGACAGTATCTCCTCAACAGGTCCGTCAGCAACGACTCTTCCTTCTTTTATGATAACGCATCGCCTGCAGACATCCAAAATCAGGTCAAGGTCGTGTGAAGCAATGATCTTTGTGTGCTCAAAATGTCCCAGAAGGCGGATCAGGGACCTCCTTGCTTTCGGGTCAAGGTGAGAGGCAGGCTCGTCCATGACCAGGATGTCAGGCTGCATCGCAATGACTGTTGCAATTGCGACAGCGCTTTTCTGGCCGCCTGAGAGATGATGCGGAGGCTTGTCCTTCAAGGCAAGACAGCCTACGGTCTCCAGCGCCTGGATTACCCGCTGTTCGACCCGCTCTTGCTTCAATCCCAGATTGAGTGGGCCAAAGGCAACATCATCAAAGACCGTGGGCATAAAGAGCTGGTCATCAGGGTTCTGGAATATCAGACCCACTTTTTTTCTGATCTCCTGCCTCGTCTTTTTATCCAGCTGGAAATCGCCTATGGTGATCGTGCCGCTCTGCGGCAGCAGATAGCCGTTTGTGTGCATCAGCAGGGTTGACTTGCCGGAGCCGTTTGCGCCAACAATGCCGACAGCCTCGCCATGGGTGATCCTGAGGGAAAGACCTTTCAGCGCCGCTGTGCCGTCAGGATAGCAGTAATGAACGTCCTTGAATTCAACTATATGATGGCTCATGTATTAATCAGTTCACAAAAAATCGGATAGCTAATAAAATCCCTCCTACCCTCCCTTTGCCAAAGGGAGGAACTGTTCCCCTCTTTAGCAAAGAGGGGTGAGGGGAGATTTTCCGAGCAATTCACGGTTACTTATGGTCTCCTTAATATTTCTCAGAATACTCTCAGCGAAAGTCTTCCTATAGCGTCTGCAACATCGTTCACCCTTAAAACATACAGGACAAAGAATGTTACGGCAAGAAACAGGGCATCAGCTCCAGTTAATACGGACGGCTTTGCGGCAGGAAGCGTGCCGGTGAACCCCCGGGAAAGCATCGCCTGATAGATCCGCTCTGCCCGCTCAACAGTCCTGAGAAAAAGCGTCCCGATAATGCCGGTGAAGGCAATCATACCCTTGCCTCTGTTTCCAAAGGAGCGCATGTCCCTGGCCCTTATGACCTTCATCGCCTCTTCCACGAGCACAAAAATATAGCGGTAGAGGAAGAGCATCTGGGAGATGAAGATGTCCGGTATGCCGAATTTCCGGAGTGCATGGCATATGCCTGGAAATGACGTGGTCGCAATAAGGAGCAATGCAGAGGTGATAGTCAGAAAGAACTTAAGCATGACCGAGAGAAAAGAGACCCACCCGCCGGAGAATGTGATCCCATAAAGGATATACATGGGTTGACGGTCAAGCAGGGGATTGAAGATGCCGATGAAAAAAGCAAAGGATGACACCAGGAGCACCTTTTTCATGATGAACTTCACAGGGATATCACCGAGTGAAAAGAGGAGCACAGGAAAAAGGAAAAAAGGCAATAGCCCGCTCACTTCATATTTGGGGAATGAAACTACCATGACAATGAAGAAAACGGTTGCGCAGAGCTTTGTCCGTGGGTCAAGCCTGTGGATATAGGTGTCCTTATACGAAAGCATGTCAAGATATCCGAGGTTAAAATATTCTTTATCGAATGTCATTATTGGTCATCTTCCGTGAGGTTATATTTTTTCTGACAACCTTTATCCCAAAGCCTATCAATAATATCATACTGAGCACCATGGCAGAGCCAAGAATGCCTGAAATTGATGTCCCGGCTTCTGCAGAGGGCCATGTTTTTGCATTTTTGCCGGGTCCCTGACCGTCTGCTCTTTTTTCTCCTGTCCTGAATTTATAGTCAGGCAGAAAAGCGGTCTTCTCCTGGAGCTTTTTAAATTCAGAGGCTATCCCGCTTTCCTGTTCCGGCAGTTCAGGCTTTCCAAAGACCTTTTCTATTGACCATTCAAGGCCGT
Source organism: uncultured Nitrospira sp. (assembly GCA_963801505.1). Taxonomy (GTDB): domain Bacteria; phylum Nitrospirota; class Thermodesulfovibrionia; order Thermodesulfovibrionales; family UBA6898; genus JAOUFP01. The sequence goes on along the minus strand of CAWDEY010000005.1, from coordinate 24,040 downwards.
CCGGGTTGGCAGAGGCAAACCATGAAAGCGCCCCGCCCGTAACTGCAGCCACAATCAGCAGACCAACAAAGATTTTTTTTAATGAAATGTCAGCTGCAAGAGGACGGGCCGAAGAAACATTTTCAAGGATTTCCGGCCGCGCAGTCCTGATGAAATTAATCACTCCCGCAGTAACAAGTCCCTCGACTATGCCGATGCCGAGATGAATAGGCTGCATCAGAAGGACAAAGGAGCCGAAAGGAAGTTCGCTCCTGCCGGACAGCAGAGTCTCGAGCACAACGGAGAAAGCCCCCAGCTGGAGAGCGACTATGCCGCTTATTGCGGCAGCAAGCGTGGTCCTCCCGGGACTGCTTTCTGTGCCCACTAATAGCTTATAGATTAGGGGATATGCGATGAAACACGGATAAATGCCAAGGTTCCATATATTACAGCCCAATGCAAGCAACCCGCCGTCTGCAAAGAAGAATGCCTGGACAGTCAGGACCGAGGCCATGACTATAAAAGCAGCATAAGGACCTAAAATAATGGCCAGTATCATCCCTCCGCCAAGGTGGCCGCTCGATCCGGTCCCCGGTATAGTGAAATTGATCATCTGAGCTGCAAAGATAAAAGCGCCTAGCACCCCCATCAGGGGTACCATTTTTTCGTCCATATTTTCTTTAAGTTTCTTTGAGCAGTACGCAATCGTCCCCAATGTCCCTGCCCAAAAGGTCGCCCCTACTGCCGGTGAAAGCAACGCATCAGCCATATGCATGATGATTTCTCCTTAGAACCTCCGGAAAATGCCGGAAATAAAAAAGCCACCAAGGCCTTTTGTTGGAGACTCCTGTCTCCTCCAGCCTTCGTGGCTTTGCATTTCTGTTTTGATAGTAGCATAAAAAAAATGGGAATTCAAACTTTCTGTGTAGGGCGTCAGTTACGGATTGGAAATTTTCATAAACCTAAAAAAAGCAGTTAACCACAGAGACGCAGAGATCACAGAGTAAAATCAAGGAGTTACGGGCAGGATAGGGGCAACCAAATTGGTCAGTCCCCTATTTGTCTAAAACCCGTGTTTTCTCAGCGTCTCTGTGCCTCTGTGGTGAATGAACTGCCTTTTTTAGGTTAATATGTGTCACAAGGCCGGACATGAAATCCGGCCGAAGTTCTGACATGATATAATACAAAGTGATATTGATTTGGGATGCTCAAACCTAAATCCGTTATTTAATTTTCATGCTGCCGAACATCTCCCTTTTATGCTTAAAAGGAGAAACATTCCTTTGCAGTTTCAGACACTGGTTCAAGCATACTTTCAGAAATCTTGTGAGGCAGTTTCTCGTTGTTGGGAGAGAGTATCCCTCTTTTCATTTCAACGATCGATGGATTTTTGCATTCGAACTCTTTTATCAGGAATGCCGCTGCAACCTCCGGCTTTATAAGATCACCACAGGTAAAGACATCGACCGCGGCATAAGAATACTCAGGCCACGTATGGATTGTAAGGTGTGATTCAGCAATGACGACAACCCCGCTAATGCCGAAAGGGCTGAACTCATGGAAGGATATATCAACTATCGTTGCTTTTGCTTCCCTTGCTGCAGAAACTAACGCATTTTTCACCTTTTTAAGGTCCTTCAGAATCTTCGGGTTACAGTCCCTCAATTCCACCAATAAATGGGTACCTAAAGCATGCAATCTTCTACCCCCTTTAAAGTTGGTTTTAGGCATTAAATGCCTTCTTAAGCTAAAAATTTTATAGTAAACCAGCAACTTTTGTCAATCAAAAATCCGATTTTTTAAACTACGGGATCACTTTATTCAACTGATATTCAACGATGCCTGATGCACCGGACTTCTTGAGTTTGGGAATAAGATCACAGAGATTTTTTTCGTCTATGACCACGTCTAAATCATACCATCCTTCATCGGACAGCGCAGAGATAGTGGGTGAGTGCATCGACGGCAGAAGACCCATTATACGCTTCAGGTCTTTCTGTGTAACGTTCATCTTAAGACCGACCTTTTCTTCAGCGGCAAGCGCTCCCTGCAGCATCATGACAATATTTTCCATCTTCTGTCTCTTCCGCTTGTCCTGCCATGCCTTTTTGTTGGCTATGAATCTGGTGCTTGACTCAAGGACTGTCTCGACAATTCGCAGATTATTGGCCCGCAAAGAAGAGCCTGTCTCTGTCAACTCAACAATAGCGTCTGCAAGATGAGGTGGTTTGACTTCTGTGGCCCCCCAGGAAAAATCGATTTCAGCCTTGATGTTTTTGGATTTAAGATATCTCTTGGTAAAGCCTACCAACTCTGTTGCTATGCGCTTGCCGTTGAGGTCTTTAAGGGTTTTTATCTTTGAATCATTAGGCACTGCAATGACCCATTTGACGGGCCTCAGGCCTTCCTTTGCGTAGTTTAATTCTGCGACCTGATGTACGTCAGCTGCCTGTTCCATTATCCAGTCATAGCCGGTCAGGCCGCAATCAAGAATCCCGTTTTCAACATACCGGGCCATCTCCTGCGCCCTTATAAGCATGGATTCTATCTCATGGTCGTCAAAGACCGGATAATATGAACGGCCAGACACTGATATGTGATAACCTGCCTTTTTGAAAAGCTTCAGTGTGGATTCCTGGAGGCTCCCCTTTGGCAGGCCCAGATTGAGAATTTTAGCTTTGGGTTTCATACTTGTGTTCCTTCCTGATTTATTTAAATTTCGTAATAATTCAGCTATCAGCCCTCAGCGGTCAGCTTTCAGCAAGAAAAGGCGAACAAACGTCTGTATAGGACGCTATGCCGAACTTGTCTGTGAGCTTCGTATATTCCGCTTTTCGCTGACAGCTAATTGCTGACGGCTGAACGCTCACTAAATTTCTTTGTAGCTTTTCTCAGTCCCTTTTTCCTCACCCTGATGGTATTGCCATGGGCCTCAAGCCCTTCGGCATCAGCAATTGTCTCGACGGTCTTTGACAGCTGCAAAAAGCCCTTTTTGCTGAAGCTGAGGATGCTCGATCGTTTGCAGAAATCATAAACGCCCAGGGGTGAAAAGAACCGTGCTGTCCCGCCTGTCGGCAGAGTATGGTTCGGGCCTGCAGCATAATCTCCGAGGGCCTCGGGCGTCCATGGGCCGAGGAATATCGCGCCGGCATTCTCGATCATAGGCAGAATATCACCTGGCTTTTCTGTCATGAGTTCCAGGTGCTCCGGGGCTATCATATTTGAAAACCGGACAGCTTTCTCAATATTTCCGGCAATCACGATAGCACCGTAATTATCAAGGGAAGCCCTGGCTATCTTGTATCTCTTGAGTCCCGGCAACTGCATAGCGATCTCTTTTGATACCTTTTCCGCAAGCTTGCCGGAATCCGTTATAAGTATTGACGAGGCCAGTTCATCATGTTCAGCCTGGCTTAATATGTCAGCTGCTACAAAAGCTGCCTCTGCGGAGCTGTCTGCAATAATCAGAATCTCGCTCGGGCCTGCGATCATATCAATGTCAACAATTCCAAAAACCATCTTCTTGGCTGTTGCTACATAGATATTGCCCGGACCTACAATCTTATCGACTTTCTCAACGCTCTTTGTCCCGAAGGCCATTGCCCCAACTGCCTGCGCGCCGCCTATCTTGTATACCTCTTTAATGCCGAGCATTTCTACGGCAGCCATAACACAGGGGTTTACCAGCCCTCCGGGAGCAGGGACACAAACCGCTATCTCCTTTACTCCTGCAACCTGCGCCGGAATGACGTTCATCAGGACCGTCGACGGATATGCAGCCTTCCCGCCAGGAACATACACACCGACCCTCTTAAGCGGGCGGATGATCTGTCCGAGCACTGTATCGCCTTCAGCAAAGGACCATGAGCTTTCTGCCTGCATTTCATGAAATTTCCTTATCCGCCTTGCGGCGTTTTTCAGCGCCTTTACAATTTCAGGATCGGCCTTCTCGGCAGTTCTTCTGATCTCCGCAGGAGTTACAGTGAGTTTTTCCGCCTTTTTATCGTCAAATTTCTTAGTATATTTCAATACAGCCCTGTCTCCGTTTTCCTTAACATTGTTGAGGATATCTCTTACGTCCCGCTCAACAGTGCTGTCAGCAGCAGTCCCGCGCACCTGCAGGACATTAAGGAATTCAAGGAAATCAGAGGTCTTTTTAATAATTTTCATGCTATGTAATTCTATCGGTTAGCTTCTAATTTATTCAAGTTTTTTGAATTTGCATTTCAAGTCTCAGCCGGAGTGCCCGCAGTGCTCATGCTTGTATCGCGAGCGTGAGCATTGACATTAAACATGCTATTCTGTAAAGTTTAATGCAATGATTGCGAAGACCAAGACGCTGAAAAATTCCGTAATTGAGGAAACAAAGAAAAAAATACGGTTTATCATTTTAATAGCAAGTTTTGTTATCGTCACCCTCTTCGGTATAATCTTTATAGAGCTTTACAAAGAAGCTTTTCCCTTTTTCGACTTTTTATCAGCACTCCCAATTGCGATAATAATAATTTTCACCCTTATACTCTCTTTTCTCGGCCTCTATCTTTCGTTTACCATTTCCAGACAGACGCTCAGGATAATACAGGAGTACAGCTCGCGTCTCGACAAATTACTTAATATAACAAAGGACTTCAGTAAGGAAATCCATGGCGATATTCTGCTTGAAAAAATACTGGACCATGCGCTGTCTATTACCCGCTCTGATGCCGGGTCCCTATTGTTGATGGACAACGGTGATAATCTGGTATTCAGGATTATAAGAGGCGAACAGGCCTCCCAATTGCAGGGGACTTCCCTCAAGGCAGGAAACGGGCTTACGGGCTGGGCAGCAGCAAAAGGATTGCCAATACGCGTTGACGATGTTTCCAAAGATGACAGGTTCAGCCCTGAATGTGACGCCCTGACAGGACACGGGACAAGGTCTCTCATGTGTGTTCCCTTAAAAGCAAAAGGAAAAGTGATGGGGGTACTCGTGCTCCTGAACAAAAAAGAAGGGCGTCCGTACAGGCAGCGGGACGAGGAAATCATAACGTGTCTCGCCGACCAGGCCGCTATCTCAATTCTTAAAACAAAATTCTTTGAAGACCAGAAGAATTTCGAGATCCATCTCACGGAAATATTGCTTCAGGCGATAGATTCACAGTTGGCCAATAAACAAGGGCACTCCAAAAGGGTCGCCAGATACAGCAATATCATTGGGAAGGCGCTTAATATATCTGATGAAGCCCAAAGGAGACTGTATTTCGCCAGTCTGTTGCATGACGTTGGTTTCCTGAAGATGCACCGCAGTGACGTATATAGTAAAGAGGAACTCATGAGGCATTCTGTCATAGGCTATGAAATGATAAAGCCTATAAACTTTTATGCTGATATTGCTCCTTATATACTCCATCATCACGAGAGATATGATGGCTACGGCTATCCTTCACAGCTCAAAGGCGAGGAGATCCCTCTGTTGGCAAGGATAATCAGCATTGCTGAGGCCTTTGATGCCATGACGAGCGCCACGTCCTATAAAATTCCGATAAGTTTTGAAGATGCGCTGGAAGAGCTTAAAAAAAATGCAGGGACACAGTTCGCCCCGGACCTTGTAAAGATATTCGTGGAGAACATAACCCAAACACACACACAGTAATCTGCCGGCTGCCAGTAAGCATTCATCCTAAAAACGGCAGTTCATTTACCACTGAGGCACAGAGACACAGAGAAAACAACGGGTTGCCGAAAGGCTTCTTTTAACCTCAGAGGTGAAGAATGGGGTCCGGCTTTTTCCACCGTACCCTTCAACTCTGTGCCTCCGTGTCTCTGTGGTTAATTGTTTTTTCCAGGGTCACATTTAATACCCTCTGCAAAACTATCTCGAAAACTTGACTTGAACGAAAACAACAGACAATCTATACAACAATGAAATATTTCAAGTTGATCATAGAATTTGATGGCGCAAATTATCAGGGCTGGCAGACTCAAAGGTCAGGGCTGACAATTCAGGATTGTATGAGCAGGACCATTTCAGGAATTACAGGTGGACCCATAAAACTCACCAGCGCCAGCAGGACTGATGCAGGGGTCCATGCCTTGGGACAGGTAGCAGTATTCAGGACAGATTCGAGGCTGTCGGCAGATACCATGAAGAGGGCGCTTAATGCAAGGCTGCCCAAAGACATACGCATTATCGAAGCTGAAGCGCTTGATTATGAATTTCATCCAAGATACCAGGCTGTTAAAAAGAGTTATTTTTATCTCATTGAAAAAACTCAGAAACAGTCTGTTTTTTTTCACAGGTTCACGTGGAGGGTTTCGGGGACCCTTGATCTCGGCAAGATGAATAAAGCGGCGGAGCTGCTTTTGGGAGAGCATGACTTTTCAGCCTTCAGAGGCGCGGGCTGTGGTGCAAAAACAACGGTCAGGACCATACATTCGATTGGTTTGTCCGGACACGATTACATAGACTTTATGGCTGCGAAAATACAGGGAGATTTTATTAAAATACGCATCGAGGCAAACGCCTTTCTGAGGCACATGGTAAGAAATATAGTCGGCACGCTCGTTGAAGTAGGCAAAGGCAGGACATCACCTGAAGCACTGACAGACATCCTCACTTCATGCGACAGGAAAATGGCAGGGCCTACAGCGCCTGCGAAGGGACTCTTCCTTGAAAAGGTTTTTTACCCGGTCAGAGAAGGCCTCTGATAAGGTCTAACCGGGTTTACTGAACAACAAAGTCATTTCGTCAAACCTCTGCAGTTTATCATCGCCATATTTTCTGATACCCTCCCTGACTTCCTCAAGCGTTTTTTCAGAACATAAGGCATCCGGTTTTTTAGAATAAAACTTGTCTGCGTAACAGATGATCTTTTCCTCAAGCGTAACCGGCAGCATGTCTCTTGCCGGCAGAGGAAGGTCCCAGTCCATAATATCCCTGATACTCAAACCAATCCCAACATGTCTTTCACAGACAAGGGCGTGTACCGGCAAGCCCTCCTTTTCAAGCAAGTCCCTGCCCAGATAGCCGTGACAGATGTAATCCATGTCGCCATAACAGCCGATATGAGGGGCTTTGGCAAAAAAAATCCCGATATCATGCAGCATTGCCGCTTCTTTGATAAAAGATATGTCAGGGGCCTGATAGCTGATATTTTCTGCTATCTCAAGGCATTTGCTGACCACCATCGTGCTGTGCGCAATCAGCGTGTTGTAGGCCAGAGAGCCTGGCCTGTAATATCTGCTGATAATATCAAGAGGGTCCATCTATGGATTATACAATATTAGGAAGAACCTTAACCTCTGGTTTTTCATGAAATAAAATTGATGAATTCGTAACGAAGTCGTCATTCCCGCGAAGCCAAAAGTAGGTGCCTTAAGCAGCGGGAATCTACGGGAGCGCAACTTTTTGAAAAGAATGGATTCCCGATTAAGGACTTCGGGAATGACAGCCATAAACCTGAAAACGTCAGTTGGAAACTGTTAAAATGACTTATTATCAAGTAATTACAAGCAGTTTATGCAAATGCGGAGCAGTCGGAATTGTCACCATAACGGTGCGCCCCGACTTTTCACGAGATTGTCAGACACTTGTGATATAATTTAGAAAATATCCTGTAGAAAGTATCTTGACATGACGCAACTAAAGTTATATTATATGAAAAGCATCAGGAAAGGATTGCGAAACTATAGTGAAAAATTATTATGAAACACTGGGTGTAGACAAAAAGGCCTCACAGGATGAGATAAAAAAGACCTTCAGAAAACTTGCGCGTAAATATCATCCTGACCTGAATCCCGGCGACAAAAACGCCGAACGTAAATTTAAGGAATTAAGCGAGGCCTATGATGTCCTGGGAGACGAAAAAAAGAGGGCTGACTATGATCAATCAGGACGCTCACCCTTTGAAGGCGGAGGCCCGGGCTTTGATTACAGGGCATACACCTCGGGTGACAAATTTGATTCCGGCGGGTTCGGAGATATCTTCTCGGACCTCTTTGGCGCTGAAGCAGGCCCTGAGAGGCACGGACTGAAAGGTCATGATCTGGTCATGCGCCTAGAAATGACTCTTGAAGAGGCCTTTGCCGGAATAACCAAGTCTGTAACTTTCAACAGGGAAATGCCCTGCAAGGCCTGCGGCGGTTCAGGCGCAGAAACATACAACCAGTGTGAAAGATGCAGGGGGACCGGGAAGGTCGCTACCTCGAGAGGTTTCTTCAAAATGGCCCAAAACTGCGAAGCCTGCGGGGGTACCGGGAAAAAAATCACAAAGGCCTGCGGCGTCTGCAACGCTAAAGGTAAGACCTTCCATACAGAGACTATAAAGGTGAAAATACCGGCAGGCGCTGATACAGGCTCCCGCGTCAGGGTAAGGGGAATGGGCGGAGCAGGACAAGGGACAGGCCCTGCAGGTGATCTGCAGATAGAGATAACTGTGAAGCCCCACGCTCTCTTTACAAGAACAGGCGATGATCTGCATCTGGAGGTCCCGGTCACCTTCGGTGAGGCTGCCCTTGGGGCCAAAATTGAAGTCCCAACTATCGATGGGGTCACGGCCATGACACTTCCGGCTGGAACTCAAAGTGGTCAAAAATTCAAACTTGCAGGGAAAGGCTTTCCTTCCAAAAAAACAGGGCAACGGGGAAGTCAGCTCATCAATATTAAAATTGTTGTTCCGAAGAAGATTCCGGAGGCGGCAGTTGCTGCTATCAAAGAGATTGAGGCCCTTTATCCTGAACCGCCCAGAAAGGGCATGGGGAAAAAGCAATGAGGAAAAGAGATGAGGAACAGCCTTTATATCTTATAAGCATTGTCTCTGAGATGCTAAAGGTCCATCCCCAGACCTTAAGGCTTTACGAAAGAGAAGGCTTCATACGCCCCAAGCGGACAAAAAAACAGAGGCTCTATTCAGAAAAAGATGTTGAACAGCTGAATTTTATCCTGCAGCTTACAAGAGAGCTGGGAGTAAATAGAGCAGGGGTTGATATCATTCTAAGGCTGAGGCACCGAATGGAAATACTGCAACACGAAATGGAAGAGATGATGGACCATCTTGAGGACGAATTGCAAAGGGATTTTAAGGAAAGAATAAAGAAAGCATTCAAGGAGGAGTAGGAGGACATAATGGACAAATTTACTATAAAAAGCCAGGAAGCCATCCAGAACGCGCAGCGTCTGGCTGAAAAAAAAGGACATCAACAGATTGATGTGGAACATCTCCTGTGGGTCATACTGGATGACGAAGAAGGCGTAGCAGCGCAGATGCTGAAGAGGACCGGACTCAAGACAAAGCTCATCCAGAAAGACGTTGAAGAAGCCCTTGATAAACTGCCCAAAGTGGTCGGGGCCACCCCGGTCGGCCAAATATATATATCACCCCGCCTCAAAGAGGTTTTTGAAAAGGCAAGACAGGAGGCAGAGCACCTGACGGACGAGTATGTCAGCGTCGAGCATCTTCTTCTCTCAGTGCTCTCCGTCGAAGGAAAGGCATCGGAACTCCTGAAAAAATACGGGGTTGATTCTGACAAACTCCTTGCCGCAATGAGGGAGATACGGGGCACTCAGAGAGTTTCCGACCCGAATCCTGAGGAAAAATATCAGGCGCTGAAACGATACGGCAAGGACCTAACCGATCTCGCAGCAAAAGGCAAGCTCGATCCGGTAATAGGCAGAGATGAGGAGATAAGGAGGATAATCCAGGTACTTTCCAGAAGGACGAAGAATAATCCTGTCCTTATCGGAGAGCCCGGCGTCGGAAAGACCGCAATCGCAGAAGGGCTTGCCCAGAGGATAGTCGAAGGAGATGTGCCGGAGACGCTGAAGGACAAAAAAGTCGTGGCCCTTGATATGGGAGCGCTGATAGCCGGCGCGAAGTTCAGGGGTGAGTTTGAAGACAGACTCAAAGCAGTACTAAAGGAAATAGAAGAGGCCGAAGGGAAGATTATTTTGTTCATAGACGAGATGCACACTATCGTTGGTGCAGGTGCCGCCGAAGGCGCGATAGATGCTTCAAATATGCTTAAACCAGCCCTTGCCAGAGGTGACTTGCGTTGTGTAGGCGCAACGACCCTCAATGAATACAGAAAATATGTTGAAAAAGACCCTGCGCTTGAAAGGAGGTTCCAGCCGGTTTTAATTAAGGAGCCCACAGTCGAAGACACAATCTCAATCTTGCGGGGACTCAAGGAAAAATATGAAGTGCACCACGGCGTAAAAATTAAAGATTCCGCACTCATTTCAGCTGCCATGCTTTCACACAGATACATTACCGACAGGTTTCTTCCGGACAAGGCCATAGACCTGATAGATGAGTCAGCCTCGAAACTCAGGATGGAAATAGACAGCATGCCGGTTGAACTTGATGAACTGGAGAGGAAACTGCGGCAGCATGAGATAGAAAAACAGGGTGTGATGCGGGAGGACTCGAAAGAATCGCGTGAAAAACTCGAGAAGATCAAAAAGGAGATGTCGGAACTGCAGGTAAAGCGGGACGAGCTCCGGGCCCAGTGGTTAAGCGAAAAAGAGATAATAACAAAGATCCGTGACTATAAGGAACAGCTCGAGAAGACAAAGATCGAATCAGAAAAGGCTGAACGGGAAGGCGATCTAACAAAGGCCTCGGAACTCAGATACGGGAAAATTCTCGAACTTCAAAAAGCGCTTGAATCAGAAAACCTACGGCTGGCTGAAGCACAGCACAGAAGGAAAATGCTGAAGGAGGAGGTCGACGACGAGGACGTCGCTGAAGTTGTTTCCAAATGGACAGGGGTCCCTGTTTCAAGAATGCTCGAAGGCGAAATACAGAAATTACTCCAGATGGACGACAGACTTCGCCTGAGAGTCGTTGGGCAGGATGAGGCGATTGAGGCTGTTTCCAACGCGGTGAGAAGGGCAAGGGCAGGGATCCAGGACCCCAACAGGCCGATCGGTTCCTTTATTTTTCTCGGACCCACAGGTGTCGGCAAGACGGAGCTTGCGCGGGCGCTTGCGGAATTTCTCTTCGACGACGAAAACGCAATGATCAGGATCGATATGTCGGAATACCAGGAGCGTCATACCGTATCCAGACTGATAGGGGCGCCTCCCGGCTATGTAGGCTACGAAGAAGGCGGACAGCTGACAGAGGCAGTCAGGAGAAGGCCTTACTCTGTAGTGCTTTTTGATGAGGTCGAAAAGGCCCATCCTGAGGTCTTCAATCTCCTGCTTCAGCTTCTCGATGACGGCAGGCTCACGGACAGCCATGGAAAGACAGTGGATTTCAGAAATGTAGTGGTGATAATGACTTCAAATATCGGCAGTCTGCATATACAGGAGATGATCTCTGAAAGAGACAAGCGTCCGACCGCCTACTGGGTGAAAAACGCCGCGGAGGACTTTAAAGAAAAAGTTATGGTAGACCTGAAGGCGTTCTTCAAGCCTGAGTTTTTAAACAGGGTAGATGAGATAATAATATTTAATCCACTGACCAAAGACCTGCTTGTCAAAATCGTCGACATACAGCTGCAACGTATGAAAAAGTATATAAAAGAAAAAAACATAGATCTCGTACTTACTGAACAGGCAAAGGAATATTTCGCTGAAATCGGGTTTGATCCGATATACGGCGCGCGTCCGCTTAAAAGGATGCTGCAAAAAATGGTCCTCAATGAGCTTGCCAGAAGCATACTTGACGGAACGTTTCACGAAGGCGACACTGTAGAGGTCGATCTTTCAGGAGAAAAGATCATCTTCAGTAAAGTTTTGCCGGTTGAAACAGCAGGCTGATGAAAAAAATGCGCATATCCTCCGATCAATTTAATGGCGGATTATTTGGGTTTGTCATGCCGGCTTGTCCGGCATCCTTCTTCATATGGTTAAAAGAAAGATTCCCGACAAGCGGGAATGACAATATGCGATATCGTACTGTCGGTTTAATGACAAAGAAACTATTGAGCAGCTTGATTGCCCTTGTGATTGTTGCAATGACATCATGCGCTGCAAAAGAGGTCCAGCCAACACCGAGGCCTGCGAGGGTCGCCGTAGTGCTCGGTGCAGGGGCCTCAAGGGGATTTGCCCATATAGGGGTGCTGAAGATACTTGAATCAAATGGGGTCCCGGTGCATATGATTGTGGGCACCAGTGCAGGGAGCTTTGTCGGAAGTCTGTATGCATATGGGTTTAATGCCTTTCAGCTCCAGAAGATGGCCCTGTCCATAGAAAAATCGGACCTTATTGATATGACTATCCCTGATAACGGCTTCATTAGAGGCGAGAGGCTTGAAAATTATATTAACAGCGTAATGAAAAATACACCTATTGAAAAGCTTAAAATCCCTTTTTATGCTGTTGCAACAAGCCTCCCTGACGGACAAGAGGTCATCTTCGGACAAGGAAACACCGGCAAGGCGGTCAGGGCGAGCTGCTCGATACCAGGGGTGTTCATGCCGACAAAAATAGGCGAGAAGATGTATGTTGACGGCGGTGTAGTAAGCCCTGTAGCAGTTGATGCAGCCAGAAAATACGGCGCCGACATTGTAATAGCGGTGGATATTTCCTCTGATCGCGACACCAGGCAGCCCGAGGGCACGATAGCTACCATTTTGCAGTCCATAAACATCATGTATTCAAAACTGTCGGTCATACAGACAGCAAGAGCTGATATTGTGATAAGGCCTAAAGTCGGGTATATCGGCTCCGCAGAGTTCGAAAAAAGGAATGAGGCTATAATGGAAGGAGAAAAGGCCGCGCTGGCAATGCTTCCGGAGATACAGAAGCTCACAAGAAATCTCAGGCAGGCCCAAAAGAGCGAATAATTATAACTACTCAGGTAGATAGGCTGAAGGTGGAAGGCTTCCAGGTGATCAGCTAAATACATTGGGTATTTGAGATGGTCTGTGAGGCCCCGGCAAATGGTTGATAGATATTGTCCTTCAGTCTTCAGCCTAAACACCTAAGCCTTTATGCGGATTGTCCTGGCCTGTATAACACAAAAAGACCTTGAACAGTATCACTACTGTCCAAGGTCTTCAAAGTTTATAAAAAAATTTCTGCTTAAGCCTCTGCAGTTTTTGAAAGGGCGTTGACTTTTCTGGTCAGTCTCGAAATCTTTCTTGCAGCGTTGTTTTTATGGATGATCCCCTTTGAGCTGGCGCTGCTTATGGTCTTTATGGCCTTCAGAAGGGCGCTTGCCGAGGCGTCTTTTTCGCTGTTTTTAATAGATGCATCTACAGCCTTGACGACACTTTTTATCTTCGTGCGTTCAGTCCTGTTGCGCTCATTTCTTTTTTCCGCCTGTCTGTCTCTCTTGATTGCTGATAGATTTTTTTTAGGTGCTGATTTTGCCGCCAAATTAAAATTCCTCCTTTTGGAAAGTCCTATTTTATACCATACAATCCGCAGTTAAATCAACAAATCCGCTTTTTATGTCAGGTCAAAAATAGAAATGATGGTTTTTATAAGTTTTTACTTCATCTTCTGACTGACCCATCGAAATGCACTTGTTTTTAAAGCAAACCCTGGGTGATATTTTATAGATTTGCTACTCCGCCAGGTAAAAACATTAAGCCATATCGCCCTGTCGTCCTGCTTGGGTCGGGATTCTGCCTCTCGCAGGGATTGTTTTCTGACGATCCCGGCATGATTTAATAACACGACTTACTGCGGCGACTAAAAACGGAAACACTCCAGGAGAAAAATTGAAATCCGACAATACAGCCGACCTCGTATTATTAATTGCAGATCACATGGAGAACGGATTTCTCGAAAATATAATCGATATGTTCAGGCACGACAGCAGTCTGTATCAACTGACAGGCCGCCTTATTCAGGATGAACGGGTCAGAGTCAGAATAGGGATTACCGCATTAATGGAAGAGCTTAAAAAACTCGATGCAGGGAATATCTCCAGCGCGGTCCCCGGCCTGCTGCCACTTCTTGACCATACCGAGCCTTTTGTGCGCGGAGATTCGGCAAACCTCCTCGGTATAATCGGCGACAGAAATACACTCAGTTCTCTTGAGAAGCTGCTTTTAGATGAAAATGAAAATGTCAGACTGATAGCAAAAGAGGCGATTGAGGAAATACATCAGCAATGAAATCCAGCCATGCGCTGCATGTACTTTTTCATTTTATGTAAACCGGTATCCATTCAGTTAGGGGTAGCTCCTTTATTGAAAAAATCCCTCTTGACCTCCCTTTGCCAAAGGGAGGCACAATTCCCCTCTTTGTAAAAGAGGGGTGAGGGGAGATTTTATGGAAAATGTAGATTCTATGGAATTTTTCACCCATAACCGAACGATTACGCCAACACTAAAATATTGTGTTTCTTTTTTAATAAAATATGTTATTCTTTCTTCGAAGTGTCAGAATTTATCTATAATAAGGCCCCAAAGACTTTTAGCTTTGTGGCCTTTTTTGTTGTCAGCACCCCTGAGACTTTAGTTTAAACATAGGAGGTAACCGAGATGGCTAACGGAACAGTAAAGTGGTTTAACGAGTCAAAGGGTTTCGGCTTTATAACAAGCGAAGAAGCCGGCGATGTATTTGTCCACTATTCATCCATCCAGAGCAACGGGTTTAAGTCCCTTGCCGAAGGTGATGCAGTCAGCTTTGATATCGAAAAGGGTCCCAAGGGACCTAAAGCTATAAATGTAACAAAGGTATAATTGTTCGACCTTCTTAAAAGCCCCCTTTATGCAGGGGGCTTTTTTTTGGAAAATATACCTGAAAGCTGCAAAATATTTTCACTAACAATTCTCTGAAATTTTGTTGAAGTTGCTGATAAGAGAAACCTGTATCAGGCACTACTGCCGCAATATGTAATTTATAAGGGAAAACCTGCCTTTCTCCCGGTTCAAACGTTGACTTGCAGTTTTTAGACCATACCTGTTAATCTTAATTAGTTTAGTGACTGAACGCATCAAACATTGCCGCAAGACTAAAGCCTGTCTCTGACAGGATTCGGCGGTAGCCCGTCCAAAACAAGCAAAGCACATCCCATGCATTCACTTTTTACTCCGGTTAACGCTACATACAATGGACCTTTTGCCCTCTAATCCGGGCTGCCCTGGTTTTGATAGAACATGGATGAATCGCAGTTTAAAGCCCTAAGAGAGCTGGAGAAAGACAGCACACTTTCTCAGCGCGACTTGTCTAAAAAAGTCGGGCTGAGCGTCGGGCGAGTCAATTATATTATCAACGCTCTTCTTAAAAAAGGGTATATAAAGGCACATCGCTTCAAAAACTCGAAGAACAAGATAGGCTATATGTACATCCTCACCCCGCAGGGCCTAAGCGAAAGGATAGTCCAGACCCAGGCATTTCTACAGAGAAAGACAGTGGAATACGAACAGCTCAAGGCTGAAATTGAAAAACTCAGGGAAGAAACAGGTGGAATGTAAAAGGAGACCTCACATTGAATACAAAACATAATCCATCAGTCCCCCGAAAGATCCTCGTTACCGGAGCAGCCGGCTTCATCGGATTTTCCCTGAGCAAAAGACTGCTTGAGCAGGGTGATGAAGTCGTGGGACTTGATAACCTGAACGATTACTATGACGTGGGCCTCAAGTTAAGCAGGCTCAGGCAGATCACGATGCAGGAGAACTTCAAGCCGGTCAGGCTTGATCTCGCAGACAGGGAAGGCATGGCAAGGCTCTTTAGGGAGGAGAATTTTGATGTGGTCGTCAACCTGGCTGCCCAGGCAGGCGTCAGATACTCCCTGATAAACCCACATGCATACGTTGACACCAATCTTGTCGGGTTCGTCAATATTCTCGAAGGCTGCAGGCACAACAATATAAAGCACCTTGTCTTTGCCTCATCGAGCTCAGTATACGGAGCTAACACGAAAATGCCATTTTCTGTCCACCACAACGTGGACCATCCAGTATCACTTTATGCTGCAACGAAGAAGGCAACCGAGCTCATGGCCCACGCCTATGCGGGCCTGTATAAGCTGCCAAGTACAGGGCTCAGGTTCTTTACAGTATATGGTCCATGGGGAAGGCCTGACATGGCATATTTTCTCTTTACAAAGGCGATCCTCGAGGGCCGGCCTATCGATGTGTTCAATTACGGCAAGATGCAGCGCGACTTCACCTATATCGATGACATCGTCGAAGGCGTCATCAGGGTCATCGAAAGGGTACCCGCGCCTGACCCGGACTGGTCCGGGGACAGACCGGACCCTTCCTCAAGTTATGCACCTTACAAGATTTATAACATCGGAAACAACAACCCTGTGGAGCTGATGCGTTTCATAGAGGTCCTTGAGGACTCCCTGGGCAAAAAAGCAGAGAAGAACCTGCTGCCGATCCAGGCAGGGGACGTGCCTGCGACCTATGCTGATGTGGATGACCTGATAAAAGACGTTGGCTTCAAGCCCTCGACTTCGATAGAAGAAGGGATCAATAAATTTGTGCAATGGTATAAGGAATACTATAAAATCAGCTTATGAATATGCGAGGTAACTTATGAAAAACTACTCCTCCAAAAGAATTATGGTGACCGGCGGTGCCGGCTTTCTCGGTTCACACCTCTGCGAAAGGTTGCTGACTGAAAAGCATGAGGTCATCTGCGTTGACAACTTCTACACAGGACGTAGGGCAAATATAGCGCATTTGATAGGTAATCCCTTTTTTGAAATCATGAGGCATGACATCACTTTTCCTTTATATGCAGAGGTGGATGAGATATACAACCTCGCATGCCCGGCCTCACCAATCCATTACCAGTTCGATCCGGTCCAGACGACCAAGACTTCAGTCCATGGCGCCATCAATATGCTTGGGCTTGCAAAGAGGGTGAAGGCAAAAATCCTCCAGGCATCCACATCTGAGGTATATGGTGATCCAGCCATACACCCCCAGACCGAAAACTACTGGGGAAATGTCAACCCGGTCGGAATCAGGTCCTGCTATGACGAAGGCAAACGATGCGCTGAGACGCTCTTTTTCGATTATCACAGGCAGCATAAACTAAGGATAAAGGTAGCAAGGATATTCAACACCTACGGCCCAAGGATGCACCCCAATGATGGCCGCGTGGTCAGCAATTTTATCATGCAGGCATTAAAAGGTGAGGATATTACCGTCTATGGCGAAGGCACACAGACCCGGAGCTTCTGCTATGTCGATGATCTGGTAGAAGGGCTGATAAGGCTCATAAACAGTCCTGATGATTTCACAGGTCCGGTGAATCTTGGAAATCCTGTGGAATTCACTATAATCGAACTTGCAAAAAAGGTAATAGAAATGACCGGCTCAAGGTCAAAGATGTCCTTCAAGCCGCTTCCTTCCGACGACCCGCAACAGAGACAGCCGGATATAACCCTGGCTAAAGATAAACTGGGTTGGAATCCGGAAGTTCCCCTGGATAAAGGCCTGCAGAAGACGATAGAGTATTTCCAGAGCATGATGCCGTGAAAAATGACAATCCTGTCAGCTTTTTTGAAACTCATTGCTCACAGCTAATTACTAATATAATGGGGGTCAATTCATGACTTTACTTCAGAAAATTGGCGCAAAAAACGCAAAAATCGGGGTCATCGGGCTTGGCTATGTCGGCCTGCCGCTGGTGATCGAGTTTTGCAAGGCCGGGTTTCATGTCACCGGTTTTGATGTCGACCCCAAAAAGGTGGACCTTCTAAAAAAAGGCAAAAGCTATATCAAGCATATTAGCAGTTCACTAATCACAACTCACTGTTCACTATTTACTCCGACAACCGACTTTAGTCGGTTGTCGGCCATGGACTGCATCATCATTTGTGTGCCTACCCCGCTGAACAAGAACCGTGAGCCGGATATGAGCTATGTCTTTAATACAACAGATATGATCGCAAAGTATCTCAAAAAGGGACAATTGATAGTCCTTGAATCAACCACCTATCCCGGTACGACAGATGGGGACATGCGGCTGATTCTTGAAAAAACCGGGCTGAAGGCAGGCAGGGACTTTCATCTTGCCTTTTCACCGGAGCGGGAAGACCCCAACAACAAGGACTTTTCAACCTCCACAATACCAAAGGTTGTTGGTGGCTATACCCCGAAATGCCTTTCTGTGGCAAAGGCCATGTATGATACCATCGTGGCTGAAGACGGTACCCGGTCTCATCCACCAGGGTCGCTGAGGCAACGAAGCTCCTTGAAAACATCTACCGTTCGGTCAATATCGCGCTCGTAAACGAGCTCAAGATGCTCTTTGACAAGATGGGGATCGATATCTGGGAGGTCATAGATGCCGCAAAGACCAAGCCCTTCGGGTTTCAGGCCTTCTATCCGGGCCCGGGCCTTGGCGGCCACTGCATCCCGATAGACCCCTTTTATCTGACCTGGAAGGCGAGGGAATATGACTTCACGACACGCTTCATCGAACTCGCCGGTGAGATCAACACCAGCATGCCGTATTATGTGGTACAGAAAACGATCGAGGCCCTTAATGAAAAAGGCAAGAGCATCAATAAGGCAAAGATTCTTATTTTGGGGGTTGCGTATAAAAAGGACATTGATGACACCAGAGAATCCCCGTCGCTTAAGCTCATTGAGCTTTTCAGTAAGCAAGGTGCAGTTGTGGACTACAACGATCCCTATGTCGCTCAAACCTATAAGATGAGAAAATATGACTTTAAGATGAAGTCTGTGCCTTTGACCGAAAAAAACCTTCAGAAGTATGACTGTGTTTTGGTCTCGACAGACCACTCTTCCTATGACCATGCCTTTATAGCGAAACACTCCGCACTTGTCGTTGATACTCGCAACGCGATGAAGAAAATAAAGAAAAAAAACATAGTTAAGTCCTGAGATGACGGGTGCAGGCAATGATTAAGCCAAGTCGGCTCAAGGCATTGGATAACTAAGAACTATGAGCTTTCTTTTACTCATTGCCCGGTACTCATTGCTAATTTACTAGTCACTGATAACTAATTACTATCTAAATGTATCTGACCGGCCATACAGGACTGACACTCGGTATTGCAGCACTCCTGAACAGGGGCAAGGCACCGATGTCCTATAAAAGGATCGCTCTCGTGATGGTTTTTGCCCTCATGCCCGATATCCTCGACAAGGGGCTGAATCTTGTTGTCCCCGGATATCCGGACCACGCGATATTTCATTCACTCTTCCTTTATGCGGCCTTATTTGCGGCGGCCTATCTTTTTATGAGACGGTTTCTGCCCTATGTGGGGATTATGGCGATGAATGTTTTATTCGATGTTGTGAATGTTGATCCGAGGGCATTTGTCTATCCTGTCTTTGGATGGAGTGACCCTTTCCAGGGGAAGGCCCTGCCGGGGCTGCTGAAGCCCGTAATCCAATGGTGGCCTGAGGCCATGAGATATAAGTATCCCTTCGGGCACTATCTCCTGTTTGAGGCAGGGGGCCTGTTTCTTATCATCTGGATTGTGGTGAATAAAATTCTTGCGACTCCAGCGTCAAAGCGTCTTCCCGAATATACGAGGTTCAGGGAAGATAAAGAAACGCAAGTCCGGCTGGCAGGAGACCTTGCAGACTGAAAACTGTTTGCCTGACTGGAGCCTGGCAGCTTGATCGCTTGCCAGCCGTTAACCGACTTCAGTCGGTGAAATACAATATTGCAAAGCTTGATTGCATCCAAGAAAATATATGAGCTGTCATTGTTTGCCACAAGTCACCGGTTGCAAGTCACAAATCACAAGTTACTGTCTATCACTATGCTTTACGCACAAATACCACAATGCAAAGCCTGACCCCGCCACTATGGAATCTATCTTTTGTGATATACTTAGGATAGTTTCAATGAACAAAGGAGGTAAAAAATGCCAAAACTGAAGGAAATCGATATAAATTATGAGCAGATCAGAGATTTATTTTTACAGCTCGATTTTGGGAAAAAAATAGCGCTGATAAAAGAAGTAGTTAAAGATAAGAAATATCGAGAGAATTTTTATGCTTATACTGAAGGGCTGGCGAAGAAATATAAAATCCCGCAGATGAGCGAAAAAGAACTTGATGCATTTCTTCACAAAAATAATTAGGGATTTTCCTGTTGGTTCTTAAGAAGGTAGTCTTCGGTGGACTGTTCCTAACCCGCATAAAAAAGAAATGAACTCATTAAAAGCAGAATTGTAACGTGATATAATTCGTATGATGAACCAGGAAACAATAAATACGTTTAACAGAAGCAATTAACTGTGAACAGAGAAGATATAATTAAGTTTCTCGCGGAACATAAGACAATGTTCGCTGAACGATATGGGGTACTCAAAATAGGACTTTTTGGAAGCTATGTCCGGGGAGAGGCTCGCGATGACAGCGATATAGACATAGCTGTCGAACTGAAGAAAGACCAGATTAGTGACCATTATTTTTCTCTGCTCCATTTTCTTGAAGATACGCTTGGGAAAAAGATCGACCTCGGCATTATATCGAACATCAAACCGGGAATAAAAAAATACGTTGATCGGGAAATTATGTATGTCTGAAAGGGATGACTCTGTTTATTTAAATGATATTCTCGATTCAATTACCGCAATAAAGGGATTTATCTTCGGTTTGGATTATCCTGCAGTTTCTTGAGGACCGAAAAACCTATTCTGCCACAGTAAGGGAGTTGGAGGTTATCGGAGAGGCAAGCGGAAAGATTTCTGATACCTTAAAAACGCAACATCCTGAAATAGACTGGAGAACGATCAAGGATTTCAGAAACGTACTCGCCCATGAATATTTCAACATTAACAGCGAAATCCTCTGGGACATCGTTCAAAACAAGCTTGAGCCTTTAAAAAATCAGATAGCTGTCCTTGTAAAAAATAACTAAAAATTAAAATAAATGATAAGCGAGCGATATTCCCCGT
This sequence comes from uncultured Nitrospira sp., assembly GCA_963801505.1. GTDB lineage: Bacteria > Nitrospirota > Thermodesulfovibrionia > Thermodesulfovibrionales > UBA6898 > JAOUFP01. The sequence goes on along the minus strand of CAWDEY010000005.1, from coordinate 3,272 downwards.
GGTCTTGCCGAAGGGGGTCTTCAAGTCCGGCTGGCAGGAGACCTTGCAGACTGAAAACTGTTTGCCTGACTGTCAGCTCGATGATTTTGAAGTTTTGTACCAATCACCAATTACAAATTACATGTTTTAAATTCTTGTCAGTTTAACTTGCTGGAAAATACCATAATGCAAAGCCTGACCCAGCCATAAATACCATGTGCGGAATCGTAACCATTTTTAATTATAATTCGAATGAGCCTGTCGACCGGGGCGAACTGCTGCGCATCCGCGACCACATGATCAGACGGGGGCCTGACGGCTGCGGCGAGTGGTATTCAAAGGATAACCGCGTCGGCATGGGCCACAGAAGGCTCGCGATCATCGACCTTTCGGAGACCGGAGCGCAGCCGATGTGCAACGAAGACGGGACGGTCTGGATCACCTATAACGGAGAAATTTACAATTACCAAACTCTCCGCTCTCAGCTCTTAGCTAAAGGTCATAGATTCAAATCAAATTCAGACACGGAAGTGATCGTCCACGGCTATGAAGAATGGGGAATCGAAGAGTTATTGAAGCAGCTCCGAGGCATGTTCGCCTTCGCCTTGTATGATGCAGGAGCGAGGAGCGAAGAGCGAAGAGCTAGGAGTCAGGAGTCAAAGGCCTTGATTGGCTCCAAGCCCTCTGCTCCATGCTCTAAGCTATTTATCGCGCGAGATCCTTTCGGCATTAAGCCGCTCTACTATGCCGACGACGGTAAAACTATCCGGGTTGCCTCGCAGGTGAAGGCACTCCTTGCAGGCGGCAAGATCGACACGTCTCCAGAACCAGCCGGCCATGTCGGCTTCTTCCTCTGGGGCCATGTGCCCGAGCCGTACACCTTATACAAAGGCGTCCGCTCCCTTCCCGCAGGTAGTTATATGGTTGTTAATGATAATTCTTCCAGCTCTAAGCTCTTAGCTCTAAGCTCTTCACTTTCTTATTGTAGTATTCCGGCGATCTTCGCCGATGCAGAGAAGAACACTGTCGTATTGTCTAAAGAAGAGATGCGTGAACAGCTTCGGACAGCGCTTCTTGACAGCATGAAGCATCATCTCGTTTCTGATGTCCCGGTGGGGCTGTTTTTGTCCGCGGGCCTCGACTCAGGAACTCTCGTTGGTCTTGCCTCTGAGATCAAGAGCATCAGACTGCATACAGTGACATTGGCATTCAAGGAATATGTAGGCACGCGCAATGATGAGTCTACTCTGTCCACACTGGTGGCTGATTACTACAACACCCTGCATGAGACGGTATGGGTCGAAAAGAAGGACTTTCAGGATGATATGGAGGCGCTCCTTCAGGCGATGGACCAGCCTTCCACCGACGGGGTGAACAGCTATTTTGTTTCGAAGGCGGCGGTGAAGTCGGGGCTGAAGGTGGCCCTCGCCGGCCTCGGCGGCGATGAGCTCTTTGGGAGCTATCCGAGCTTCAGACAGGTGCCGAAGATGGCAGGGCTTCTTCTGCTGTGTCCCCGACGCCGTGGGTCTCGGCCGTGGGTTTCGGTGTGCTCTCAGCCCCCGGTGCTAAGGCATTTCACTTCGCCGAAGTACGCCGGACTTCTCGAATACGGCGGAAGCTACGGTGGGGCCTATCTTCTCAGACGCGGCATGTTCATGCCATGGGAGATTGCCGGAGGTCCTCGATGGGGAGATGGTGCGGGGAGGGGTGGCAGACTCTCGACACTATGACTTGTTTGACTAAGTCCTTAGGGGACGTAAAGACTGATCATCTGAAGGTCTCTGCGCTTGAGATGCAGTGGTATATGAAGAACCAGCTTCTTAGGGATACGGACTGGGCGAGCATGGCGCACTCTCTTGAGGTAAGAGTGCCACTGGTTGATATTCATTTACTCCAAGCTCTTGGCTCTCTGCTCACGGCTATTGGGCGGCCGACAAAACCAGGACCTTGCGCTTACCCCTCTTAATCCTATGCCCCCTGCACTATTGTCTCGCCGAAAAACCGGGTTTACGGTGCCGGTCCGACAATGGCTTGTTGGCGACAATAATGCGACAGTAGAGAGGGGTTTGAGGGGATGGACAAAAAGTGTATACGCGTACTACAGCCGAAGACAGTAGTCCGTATGATGGATGAAACTACACTACAAGTAAGACCCGGGGTGGTTTGTATTCTCAAATCGTAGGCGCGATAGTTTTCGCCAAAACATTACTTTGATATATTTCAAACAATAATGGACTAATTGTCTTTGTTTCTTGGGTGAATTAGATGATGGTTAAACAAATTATAAAGAGTGTGCTGCATGCTCTTCCAAGTAAATTTTTTCCTATATTTGTTAGCGTCGTAGTCTTTTCTTCTATAACAAAAAACATTTCGGTTTCCTCTTATGGTAATCTCAGTCTGTTGCTGACAATAATGGGATTAATTGCGACGATATTCTCGTCATGGATACAAAACGCTATAATGAGGTTTTTACCAAAAATCACAGGAGCAGGCGAATACAAGAATTTCTTAAGTTGGCTTTTTTGGGACAATGTACCAGTAACCCTAATTTTAGTATTTGTTATTTTTCTGACATATTATTTAAGCGGCAGGTTTACATTTTATATCATTGTGTTGGGTTTCTTAATTTCTGCGCTTAATTATATCTATTTTCTATTCACATCAATATGGAGCGCAAATCTTAAATTTAAGTATTGCGCTTACATCGAGATATTGAAAGGGTCAGTTTATATACTGCTAATTTTCACTTTCTTATATCTGCAAAAGTTAAAACTAGAAACAATACTTATATCAATGTTTTTATCAACTCTTATTGCTGTCGCTTTATTTACTAAGAATTTTTTCCCGGGCCTCAACAAAAATAAATATACGGGCGACTATTTTCTCGTTTTTTTTAAATTTGGATTCCCTATGACAATTTCATCGGTTGGTTCTTGGATAATCCAATTATCAGACCGGTGGTTTCTGGATCATTTTTTCGATAGTAGTGTCGTTGGAAAATACTCGGCGAATTATAATTTCTATGAATTAGGAATAAGAGATAACAATTTTAATTATATCAGTTATAGGAATATATTTATTTAAAGCTCATGAAACAAATGGATTAAAAAAAGCAATCGACATATTCAAACACTATTCAGTTTTTGTGGGGATTTTCCTGTCATTAATAAGTTTATTTTTTTTCTTTTTCGGCGGCGTACTAATACGAATCCTTCACGCGAGAATATGCGTCATGGTTAGTGATCCTCCTGTTAATTGATAAAGGAATACGAAACTGAATTTGCAGGTAACAA
>CAWDEY010000004.1:0-51878 GCA_963801505.1 uncultured Nitrospira sp. | reverse complement strand
CGACCCCAGGATGATCGCGACAATCGAGCCTATTAGGCACCAGAACATATCGCTTTGTGTGTCCCAGATGTACCCCTGTGTTCCAAGAAAGGCTTCGGTATCGGTCGGATTGGAAAGGGAAGCCAACCATTCAATAATTTCGTATAATGCTGAAAAGGCCAGAGGTACAGCGATAGATATAAAGCCCAGCCACTTTCCACGCCTATCAGGTGTCGAATCGGCAATCAACGAGGGGGGGGACTTGATATTTAACAACTTGTTCTGTCTGTTGTTAAACTGTCTATGTTGAATTTAATATCATTTGTTTGATTTAGCTTTTCTCAAAGCATTATGGGCCTCTTTCGCCAGCCTCAAATATCCCATTCTGATATCCTCAAGTTCCTTCTCATCCAACTGCTCCATATTTAATAACGAATTATTCGCATTTTCAATAGACCTTATAAGTTCATCGAGCTTTAGTTGGGTTGCAGCGGAATCACGGTTCTGAGTATTTTGAATTATGAATACCATTAGAAATGTAATAATCGTAGTACTGGTATTAATAACAAGCTGCCATGTATCGCTAAATCTAAAAATAGGTCCTGTGACAACCCATGCAAGAATTATTAATAACGCAACAATAAATGTGCTTGGATGTCCGGTGGTATGAGAAGCCCAAGTAGCGAAACGACCAAATCGTGATGTAGTATATTTCTGTGTCATTTTATTCCTTTTATCGAATTTGGTTCTTTATCAGCCTAACACTCCAGTTAAGCTGCGGACGGCACAGCGAGAAACACAGCGCCCGAAACGACCTTGTTCTGCCAACCCGGCACCGAGCCGTCAGCTTCAAGTGGTAGTTAGATGGCAAATAATTTTCCAGATATAGAATGATTATATTCCTTTATTTTCATAGAAAACGCTTGAATGCATTATAATAAGTGAACATCAATTGTTTTCTGGATTCAGTAAGGCTTGGCTCGTTGCGCTCAAGCCCCTTTTTAATTCCTTTCAATGTTGATTCTGGAATTTCATACTCTTTAATTATATTTTTAACATTCATCATAAATAATTTTTCGTTTATAGTATTCTTGAAATCTACATAATGGGTTGGGTATGCTACTGGTTCATTCTTCCTGTATTTTGCTGCTGTCACTGAATAATGCAATATTTTATTAAGAATTCTATATTTGGATAAATGTTCAGAAATAAAATCATTTGCCTTGTCGCCAACTGGAATTAATTTGCAATTACAACTAGCGATAATATCTATTTCTTCATTTAATAAATCCTTCCATTTTATGTATATCCAATCTCTATTAATTGTTGCGTCTCTAACTTTCATCGCCGCCTTCGATATATCGGTAATATAGTAGGATTTTGATAAATAATTTGATATACAATAATGAAACGCCATGACATCCCAAGAGTCTATGAAATTTCTAAATCCAGAATCTATTTTTTCCTGGGCTTCATCTTCATTATTTGCCCAAGCACCAAAAGATGGCTCCATCGCAACGAAAATAAAATCCACATGACTCTTTGGAGTAAGGTTGGGAAGATAAACGATGTCGCAATTTGGATCTTTACTTTTAATACTATCTTTTATCGAACTTACCAACTCCTTTTCTTTCTCCCTCAACAATTTGATATCATTTTGCACATTCCATCTCCTCATGTAATATGCCCACCTAACCAGTTATTGAGCAGTTTATTAGTCCGTTATTAGTCAGTTACAGAACTATAGCAAAAAGTATTGTTCCGGTCAATCACAGTTCGGCTATCAGCTTTCAGCGGTCGGCTTTCAGCAAGGAATGCGAAGTTTGTGTCTTCACTAATAGCTTATTGCTGACGGCTGAACGCTTACAACATTTTATATCCCTGGAGGAGTACGCTGATTTTTTCCCTCCGGAGGTAGTCTAATAAAAACAGGGGTGTCTGTAAAGAAAATAATGCATCCGAAGGCATGAGTTCACTGCAGCCAAAAAACTGGAATTCACCGCAGAGGCGCAGAGATCGCAAAGAAAAACAGAAACCTGGAGGGGTGCCACGGACATCTACTAATAGGTCATTAGTAAGGCCACATACATCACCCTCCCCTTAATCCCCTCCCCTCAAGGGAGGTGAACAAAAAATGAGATAACCTGGATTTCCGTCTTGCGATTTAATCTGTTCATCTTTGCCGGTTCTCCCCTTCGAAAATTTCAGGGCAGCGACCGAAGACGCGCGTTAAGGATTTTGGACTGTCTGAGCGAAGCGAGTTTCCAAAATCCAGCACGGCTGACCGAGCAGACCGGCCCGGAGGATGAGATTTTCGTTGGGGTGGCCTTCTTTGGGTTACCTTTCTTGGCCGTCAAGAAAGGTAACTGGGGCTTGGGGCAGAGCCCCTTTCAAAACTACATTCAATACTATCCCGGGTTCGTCGGAAGACGGGAACCCTTTCGAAAACAAAGAAAGATTCCGGACAAGCCGGAATCACGAAGGGTCATCTTGATTGCAATCCGGGATTAGTAACTATAAACTGAAAACTGTAAACCATAAACTTACGGCGGACATTTACCGCAGACAGAGGTAAAGAGCGCAGTGCTCAGATATCTGTCTCCCCTGTCAGGGAGGACCACTACAATCGTACCCTTGCCGATCTTTTTGGCCATCATCATGGCGCCGGCAACAGCAGCTCCGCTGCTCATCCCGGCAAAAATACCTTCCTGTAAGGCGAGCATTCTGGTAGTGTCAAAGGCATCGTCATCACCAACTGTCAACTTTTCATCAGCAAAATCCGGATCATATATCTTAGGCACAATAGATTCTTTCATGTTCTTAAGGCCCTGCACCCTGTGGCCAAGCACAGGCTCCACACCTGCAATACATATACGGGAGCTGAATTCCTTCAACCGCTTTCCCGCGCCCATCAATGTCCCTGTCGTACCCATACCAGCAACAAACACATCAACATCGCCGCCTGTCTGCTCAATTATCTCTTTCCCGGTTGTTTCATAATGCGCCCTGATATTGGAGGGATTATCAAACTGGTTAGGCATAAAATAACCATTATTGGACTCTTCAAGGATCCTGTGCGCAAGCTTAATCGCTCCATCAGTCCCCTCCTTGCCCGGACTAAGGACAAGTTCTGCGCCAAAGGCCTCAAGGATCTTTCTCCTTTCAAAGCTCACACACTCCGGCATCACAAGTTTCACTTTATAGCCCTTTGCAGCGCCGACCATGGCCAGGCCGATCCCTGTATTGCCTGAAGTCGCCTCAAGGATAGTATCACCTTTTTTGATAAGGCCTGCTTCCTCAGCATCCTTAATCATATAGTAGGCTATCCTGTCTTTAACCGAACCTCCGGGATTATTCCCCTCGAGTTTTACGAGGATCTTAACCCCGGGGTAAGGATTTATGGCCCCTAAAGAAACAAGTGGAGTATTGCCTATACAGTCTAGAATTCCCATATGCCTTCCTTTTTTTCTTAAAAAATAAATACGCTGAAATATAACAGATTTACAGGCATCTTTGAAAGTAATTTCATTCTCATGCACTAACTGTTCAGTTAGGTGTGCAAAAAGCCTCGCCCTGTCATGGGAAGGCTTCGTCGTGAGATCAGGCAAACGGTCCCTTCGACCTTCGGCTGTCGCTTTCTCTTTTCACCCTCCTACCTGGAATAATAAGCGCACTTGCGTTGACACAGAGGGGACAATGCGCTAGAATTGGCATATAATCCATCGCATTACAAGCGATAAAAAACCTGAGCAGTGTACCGGGTAAGGCACGTATGCCGGGATGACGTAATCACACTTTAATGAGGAGTTTGAAGTGCAGGAAAGAGAAAAGGATATCGATGACAAGCCTTGCATAAAGGTCTTGCTAATCGAGGACGACGAGGGGGATGCAGAGTTAATCTGCAGATTCCTCTCGAAGGCCGAAAATATTTATTTCAATACAGAACATGCGGGACTAATGTCTGCGGGATTCGATTTGCTTGATAAGAATAATTTTGACGTCATTTTATCAGATCTGGGCTTGCCGGATAGTGTGGGGGTGGAAACATTAGTAAGGCTTCATAACCGTTATCCGGATATTCCCATGATCGTGCTGACCGGTCTTGATGACGAAAATACAGCACTATGTGCGGTGCAAAGAGGCGCTCAGGATTATCTGGTCAAAGGCCAGATTAACACCAGTCAGTTGATTCGCTCTATCCGGTATGCCATGGAACGCCAGAAACTAATAACGGAACTTGCAAAGAGACTCAAAGAGATAAAAACTCTTCAGGGACTGCTGCCCATGTGCGCCTGGTGCAGAAATATTCGTGACGACAAGGGTTACTGGAAGAATCTGGAGGCCTATATCAGGGAACAAACGGATACGGTTTTTTCTCACGGCATTTGTCCTAAATGTATGAAAAAGATCAACCCTGAACTCTACGAAAAGATACAAAGGGAAAATCCAGCCCTCCTGGAACAGGAGCGCAAGGAGGACGAACAGCGAAAGTCAGATGAAACCGGATGAAGGACCAGATTGAGCGGTGGCCAAAACATGAGGTCGAAACCATGAGGATTCTCAGTCCGTCGAGTTTGAGTTTCTCAAAGAGGATACGGTAAACCCTGACAATAACCTATCAGCTTCTACCCAGGCAGTTCAGCATGAAACGTATTCATTTTTGATGTGTTATCATATCCTCAAAATTCAACGTCGGGACAGTAGTGATGACTTTTGTGAATTCACCTTCAACGCTTTCAATGGAGAGCCTGCCGCCGTGGTCGCTTATAATACCGTGGCTGATGCTCAGTCCGAGGCCGGTCCCCTGGCCCTCCGGCTTTGTCGAAAAAAACGGGTTCAACACCTTGCCGACAATAGCATCGGGCATACCTGTACCATGGTCTGTAAATTCAATACAGACATAAGGCGTATCGTTAATTGTCGTTTCAGTTGCCTTGATCATGAATTTCTTGCGTTCATTAGAAGACGGGTATTTCTGGTTAAGCGCATAGCGCGCATTGCTGATGATATTGAGGATTACCTGCTGCAACTGCTGGGGGTTGGCGAATACCCGGGGCAGGCCCGGGGGGATGTCCATCTCTATTATAATGCCTTCCTTTCGCATGTGAGCGCCTGTTAAAGCCATTGACTCAGATATGATATGTTCTAAATGGACCTCCTTTTTCCCCTCTTTCCTTTGGCGGGAAAAAGAGAGAAGGCCTCTGACAATATATGAAATACGGTCGCCTTCCTTTATGATACGCTCGGCAATATCATGCTCACGGCTTCCGCCTGCCAGCTTGTCCACCAGTAACTGGGCATAGTTGATGATGCCGTTTACAGGGTTGTTGATCTCGTGGGCCACACCCGCCGCCAGTTCGCCGATAGTGGCCAGACGTGAGGAGTGCATGGCTTCTGCCTCTGCCTCCATCCGCCTTCTTCTGTTATTTATGGAATCCATTGCAAAAGATATGTCATTTGTCAAAGCGGCCAGGAGGACTGTCTCTTCAGCGGTAAAAAATTGCGGGTCACCTGAATAAATTGTAAAGACACCGATGACAGCAGTGCCTGCATGGAGCGGAAAGGCTGCCGAAGATCGAAACCCGTGCTCAAGTGCCCTGTCCCGCCACGGGAGCATTCTGGAGTCGTTTTCCATATCGCTGCAAATTGAGGGAACTCCTTCGAAAACAGCTCTGCCTGTAGGTCCTCTGCCTTCCGGCACATCGGCAGCGTAAATTTTGATATCACTAAGATATCCACGGTCATCGCCATAACTGGAGGCCGGGGTCACAGTTTGTGTTTCATGATCAACAAGCCCTATCCATGCCATTTTAAACAGACCGTCATCAACTGCTATGCGGCAGACCTGTTCGAACAATCTTTCAGGTTCACCTATTCTGACGATCGCCTCGTTGACCTTGCTGAGCACGGAATACAAACGGTTTAGCCTGAAAATATTTTTTTCCGTCTCTTTGCGCCCAGTGATGTCGCGCATTATTACACTGATCCTGGTATTGCCGTCCTTGTCCATAAACAGGCCTGACGATAGTTCGCAGGGGAACCTGGTCCCGTCTTTACGTATGCACTCGATTTCTCCATGGGCCCTGCCGTTCCGGTTGCGTTCGTCAAAAAGGGCCTGAGTCCCTGGGGCTGCAATATCTACGAGCGCTTCCATGCCGACCTTGAGTATCTCTTCTTCAGTCCTGCCAAAGGTCCGGCAAGCCTCGGGATTGGCTGCCAGTATGCTCCCGTCAGGAGAAGCGAGAAGGACACCGTCTATGCTATGGTCAAAAAGCGACTTGTATCTTTCTTCGCTTTCCCGTAACTTCCCTTCTGTCAGCCTGCGCTCACGCCGCACAGCGGATTCGCGGATTTCACGCTCGACCGCAGGGACAAGCCTTTTCAGATTGCCTTTTAAAATATAGTCATGCGCGCCTGCCTTCATAGCCCCGACTGCGATATCTTCTCCGATATTACCCGACACGATTATAAAAGGCAGGTCAAGCCCGCTTTCCCTGAAAATATTAAGTGCAGCAAGGCCGTTGAAATTGGGCATCATGTAATCCGATATAACGATGTCCCATAGTTCTTTAAAAAGCGCCGACCTCATCTCCCCGGCAGTCTGCACACGCTCAAATACAGGCATATACCCACCCTGCCGCAACTCGCGAAGCAGGAGGAAACAGTCATCTTCAGAATCCTCTATTATCAAAACACGAAGCTGTTTATCTGCCATCAGCGCCTCACATTACAAGGCAGGTTTTTCTTCAAGGTCCTTCATTGAGGACCAGCCAGTAGAGCCCCAACTGATTCACTGCCTCTGAGAATTGACCAAAGTCCACAGGCTTGCGGACATAGCTGTTTGCACCCAGTTTGTAGCTTTCAACCCGGTCCTTGTCCTCACTAGATGTGGTAAGAACTACGACCGGCAGGAGTTTTGTCCTTTCATCGGCCCGTATACGGAGCAACACCTCAAGCCCGTCCATTTTGGGCATCTTTAAATCAAGAAGGACCAACTGGGGCATAACGCTCGTGTCGCGGCCTTCGTATTTACCGGTGCCTAAAAGGTAATCGAGGGCCTCCACACCGTCTTCGGCCACGATTATCTCGTTCATGATATTATTCTTCTTGAGCGCCCGCAGCGTAAGCTGCACGTCGTCAGGATTGTCTTCAACTAATAGAATGGTTTTTGTCTTCATGATGCCCTCCTAAAAGGCGTCGGTTTTCGGGTTTGTAGTTGACCTGAAACCCGCTACTGTTTCTATAACGTAAAATATACTGTCGTACCCTTGTTCAATTCGCTTTCGATCCACACCTGACCGCCATGCCGGCTGATGATGCGTTTTACCGTGGCCAGACCGATCCCTGTGCCGGGAAATTCCTCGGTCCTGTGCAGCCGCTGGAAGGGGCTGAACAGCTTGTCGGCATAGGTCATGTCGAAACCCACGCCATTATCCTTCACATAGAATATTTCGGCATTTTCCCTGTAAATAACCCCGAATTCTATCACACTCCGCGCGGCTTTTTCACTAAATTTCCACGCATTTGAAAACAGGTTCTCGAGCGCCACAGTCAGGAGCCTGGCGTCACCAAACGCGGTAAGACCGTCGGCAATGACAAAGTCCACGGGCCGCTCGGGATGGCTTTGCGCCAGCCTTCCCGCAACGTCCTTTCCGATGACACTCAGGTCAACACGTTCGCGGTTCATTTCGCTGCGGGTGACGCGGGACAGCTTAAGAAGATCATCGATGAGGTGTCCCATCCGAATGGTGGCATTGCGGACCCGGTCAAGGTAGCCTTTACCCGTGTCGTCCAGCCTATCGCCGTAATCTTCGAGAAGGGCCAGACTGAAGCCCTCGATGCTCCGAAGCGGCGAGCGGAGATCGTGGGAAACAGAGTAGGCGAAGGCTTCGAGTTCCTTATTGGAATTTTCGAGCTCGGCCGTACGTTCGATCACCCGCGCCTCAAGCTCCCTGTTTAACTTCTGGATCTCCTCCTCAGCCTTTTTGCGCTCAGTAACGTCGCGGGCAGCGGCAAACACGCCCAGGACGTTTCCGGCTTCGTCGTTGTACACCGCGGCATTATACAGGACCGGCGTAACATGACCGTTCCGGTGCCGGATCTCAAGCGCATAGTCCATCACAAAACCTTCCTCAAAGACCTGTTGATACCCGGCTTTGGCCTTGGCAGGTTCCACGAAGTAATCGGAAAAATCCGTGCCTATAAGCTCCTCGCGGGAATGACCCGTCACCTCCTCCGTCGCAATGTTAACGTCGGTGATCTTGCCGCCTGCGTCGATGGTCACGAGGGGATCGAGGCTCGCCTCCAGCAGGCTCCGGTTGTAGGCGTTCGCCTGTTTCAACTTCTCTTCTGCCTTCTTGCGCTCGACGATTTTCCAGACCGAATCCATCAGGAGCGTCATCTGGCTGACATCCCGGTCTGTGTATTCGGCGGGCCTGTTGGCAAAGCCAACAACCGCAACGATTCGCTCTTCGCTGAAAACAGGGACGCTGAAGAAGTGAAGCAATGGAGCGTGACCTTCAGGATAACCTTTCTTCAAAGGATGGGAAGCGGAAAAATCATTTACGATGATGGGCTTGCGCTGCCTGACCACTTCCCCCCAGATGCCGGTTTTTTCAAGCTTGTAATCTGTCTGCGGGTTGGCGATTGTGCATTCAGTCATAACATCCTTTGACCACGCGTGAAGGACAAAATTCTGTGTATCTTCATGGTAGAAATAGAGATACCCGAATTTACTTCCGGAAAAAGCAATCGCCTCATCTAGCGCAAAATCCAGCAGTTCCCGAAGCGACGAAGCGGGATATTGCGAAATTCTTAAAATACTGTTGGTGCGCGCCTCATCGAGTTTAGCGAACTCCTCCGCCCGTCTGCGCTCCGTGATGTCGCGGGCCGCGGCAAACACACCCAGGACGTTTCCAGCTTCATCACGGTAGACAGCGGCATTGTACAGCACGGGGGTAAGATGCCCGTTTTGGTGCCGGATCTCGAGGGCATAGTCCATAACCAAACCTTTTGTGAATACCTGCTGATATCCTGCACGAGCTTTTTCCGGGTCCGTGAAGTAGTCGGAAAAATCAGTGCCTATCAGTTCCTCGCGGGACCGGCCCGTTACTTTTTCCGTGGCAACGTTGACGTCGGTAATCTTGCCGTTTGCATCAATGGTCACGAGCGGGTCGAGGCTGGCTTCAATGAGGCTGCGGTTGTAGGCATTCGACATACGAAAAGCTTCCGCCTGTTTTTGCTCGGTGATGTCCCGGAAAGCGCCGATGACCTTCACTACCTGGTTGTCCTTGCGGACGGCCCTGCCAACAGCTTCCACCCAAATCAATCTGCCCTTGGCAGTGATCAGTTGCAGCTCCAGGGAAAAATTTTTACCCTCCTCAATGGCCTCTTTTATAGCAACACTGATGATTGGCACGCTTTCGGGCGAGTAAAAGGCAATTGCTGTTTCCACTGTTGGCAAGTATTCGGACGGTGACGTTTCATGGATACGGTACGTTTCCTCGGTCCAGTAGAGGGTGTTTTTTTGCAGGTCTACTTCCCATCCTCCTACATGAGCGATAGCCTGGGTTTCATCAAGGAGGGTTGCAGTACGCTGCAATGATTCATTCATCTCCTTGCGCTTTTCGATCTCTTTTTCGAGATCTGCATAAGACCCGCGCAATTTATCGGTCATGGTATTGAACGATCGGGAAAGCCCGGCAAATTCGTCATCTCCTTTGATATCAATCCTGTGTTCGAGGTTTCCCTTCCCGATGGTCGAGGCACCGTCACGAAGGCGCACGATGCGCTCTGCAATCGTCCGTTTCATGGTCCATGAATTGATTATCACCGCCGCCGTGATGATGAAGAATGCCGTGATGATGCTCCAGCCTGCCAGGCTCAGGGCGGAGAACAGGTGCTGGCCGGCCGCTTCGTGGAGTCTGCCCGCGAGTAATACCGTGTCATAGACCTTAATGTTGAGCTGGCTGATCAATCTGTTTTCTATTTCCTGGGAAAGTGCAGGGGGGTATGCGCCTGATGAGGTCTTTTTACGGTTTTCAACTATGCCGGTGAAAAGGTTAAAGAGAGACCCATGATCTTTTCCCAGCTCGGGCAGCAATACCCTGTCTTCGGGGTCTCCGAAGACTTGCGAGGCAGACTTCAGGAGACTGCCGATCTGCTCATGCTTGGCGAACCACTGAATTCGCGCACGCTCGCTGTTATTACGCATGTAATCATTACTGAGCGCAACCCGTTCGAATGCACCGATAATGATGTCGCTGGCGACTTGCTGCGCTTCTACTGCCTTGTTGACGCGGTACATCGCAAGGATCACCATGGGAATAATGACACATGCTGTGAGCACGGAAAGAGCAACGTTGATTTGGAGCCTTTGTTTGACCTGCATAACTCCGACTTTACCTCAGTATCCTTACAGCTTTAGGTTTGATTGATGCCAGACCATCGGTGTATATAAAATCAAGATAATTGGGGACCTTTGTCTCCTGAGTCAGCCCGTTTTTAATCGCCCAGCGTGATTCGTCCTCAAGCGCAAGAAGCAACGATTGATCAAGAGACACGCTGAAGTTGGCATCAGCCCAGGTGCTGCGGACTATGCCTATATCGATTCCACTGAAACTGGCCACTATCTTATGCGCCTCATCAGGATTTTGTTTGACGAACTCCTCGGCCCTGATCAGGGCGCGAAGCATCTTTTTTATCTTATTCGGGTTTTTGCGAATGAACTCCTGTGTTGCAACAATATTAAAGTTGTACGTGTAGAGGTCCTTGTCATGGAACGTGATCACGCGGTCGCCCAGCTTCTTTTGCGTAAAGGCCACGTATGGATTAAACGTGGAGACGGCGTCGATGTCGCCATGCGCCAGGGCGTCAGGAATTTTCTCAGCCTTCAGGTCAGAGATCTCTACATCTTTCCTCGGAATTCCATGGGTAATCAAAATAGTATCAAGAAAAAAATGTGAGGTGGTGCCAAATGTAGCGGCTATCTTCTTCCCCTTAAGGTCTCCGATAGTGAGAATTCCCCTGTCTTTTCTTGCCACAATAGCGTGACCCAAAACAGAAGTCTGGATGGTCGCGATTATGGATATTTTATCTCCGTTCATTACAGCAAACATTACAGGTGTTTCTGCCACGGTAGCAAAATCCGCTTTCCCTTCCAGCACGTCTTTGAGGGCGATCTTTCCATAGGGGTGCAGGTGCGCAGTGACCTCTAATCCCACTTCTCGATAATAGCCCCGCGATTGTGCGATCTGGGCAAGGGCCGTCTCCGGCAGGGTAGCGTATGCGATTGTGACTTTTTCATTATGGTCTGTCCGGGCACAGGCGAAGAAACATACAAGTAATGCCAATGCGGACAAGGCAGCCGCCATCAAAACTGCAGATTGATATTTAACTGTCATTTTTTAACCATTTATATGCGTCCGGCCTCAGCATAAGCAGCGGGTTTTTTATTCCGCAGGCTTCATTATCCTTCTTTATTTTTGAAGGCTCTTTCAATTTTCTTAAATTATACAGCAACTCCAAAAAAAACATCTAGAACAGCAATGGGTTCCAGATACCGCACATCCTTCCTCACTGTAGTATCTAATTAAATCGCGTTTATTTGGAGGTGGTGTCGAGATCCCGGTACCCTCGGATTTTTCTTCATGAGTCTCGCAAAAAAAATGTGTAGTGCAGGACTAAACCTATGTGGAATGCATGTTGCGGCGCAAAATCTCCTCAGTTGCGTCCTCGTGAAAATGAGAGTTATCGGGTACGCCTGAGAAGTTATGGAGGACTGAGACCACTCCTTGCTTCTCTCTGGGGCTGAAGCTCTGCCGGACGGTGTCCGAACGGTCAAATTCTTATTTTTACACCTCTTTCTTGCTCGCTACTCTGTTCTTGACCTTTGGTCCCCTTCATGATAGCCTTTGATCAGATACGAAAGGAGGCCAATATGTTTCAGGACAATAGCGATAAGACAGGGACTGTACTCATTTCCTTCCTGATCGGGGGAATTATCGGCGCCGGGGTTGCTTTGCTGCTTGCCCCGCAATCAGGAAAAAAGACCAGAAAACAGGTGCTGGATGCAGCAGAAGATGCTCGGGACTATGCCTCAGACTATGCGAAAAAGCTGAAAGCAAAAATCTCGTAGTTCTGCATCAAACATTGATTTACCCACCCTCTCCCTACCCGCTCCCCTCAAGGGAGAGGGTGACTCACTATTCACCATTCACGACTCACGTAGTTATCTGTTGGGCTTAAAATACAGAACAGAAAGCGGCGGGATTATAATATTAATTGAACAGGGCTTGCCGTTCCATGGCGTCTCTTCAGCATGCACGCCGCCAGCGTTGCCGAGGTTGCTCCCCCAGTATTCACGTGAATCACTGTTTAAAATCTCCCTGTAATAACATTTTTCAGGGACCCCTACCCTGTATGTAAACCTCGGAACAGGGGTAAAGTTACATACAACAACAATATAATCATCTCTCTTCTTTGAATATCTGATGAAAGATACAACACTGTTTTCCGCGTCATGGAAGTCTATCCAGTCAAAGCCCAGATAATGAAAATCAACTTCATATAATGCGGGCTCGGAACAATATAGCCTGTTGAGGTCCTGGACGTATTTCTGGAGCCTGTTATGCTGCCTGTATTGGGTGAGATGCCAGTCAAGACTCTGATCAAAATTCCACTCATTCCATTGTCCGATCTCTCCTCCCATGAAGAGCAGTTTCTTCCCGGGATGGGCGTACATATAGCCGTAAAAAAGCCTCAGATTCGCAAATTTCTGCCACATGTCACCCGGCATCTTATCCAGCATCGACCTTTTCCCGTGGACAACCTCATCGTGTGAGAGCACAAGCACGAAGTTTTCTGTAAAGGCATACAAAAGCCCGAAGGTGAGATCATGCTGATGATATTTCCTGTGCACAGGTTCCTTTGATATATATTCGAGCATGTCATGCATCCAGCCCATGTTCCATTTCATATCAAAGCCGAGTCCGCCCAGGTAAACAGGCTTGGACACGCCGGCCCATGCCGTAGACTCTTCGGCTATGGTCAATATTCCGGGAAAATACTGATGCGTGATCTCGTTGAATTTCTTTATGAAATCTATGGCCTCCAGATTTTCACGGCCTCCGTAAATATTGGGGACCCACTCTCCTTCGTTTCTGGAATAATCAAGATACAGCATGGAGGCCACGGCATCGACCCTCAGGCCGTCGATATGATATTTTTCAAGCCAGAAGAGCGCATTGGATATGAGGAAATTTCTGACTTCGTTCCTGCCGTAGTTGAAGATCAGAGTCCCCCATTCCCTGTGCTCCCCCTGGCGCGAATCCTGATGTTCATAGAGGGCGGTGCCGTCAAAATATCCGAGTCCGTGACCGTCTTTTGGGAAATGTGCAGGGGACCAATCAACGATAACACCTATGTTATTTCTGTGACAGGCATCTACAAAATACATAAAGTCATCGGGAGTCCCAAACCTGCTTGTGGCCGCAAAATAACCGATCACCTGATATCCCCAGGACGCATCCAGCGGATGCTCTGCTACAGGGAGGAGTTCAATGTGCGTATAGCCCATCTGCTTTACATACTCTATAAGGGTATCGGAGAATTCCTCGTATGTAAGAAACCTGTTGCCGTCCACGGACACCCTCATCCATGACCCGAGGTGGGCTTCATATATCGATACAGGAGATTCCAGCCAGTTGGTCTCCTGACGCTTCTTCATCCACTCTTCATCAGCCCAGCTGTACCTGCTAATGTCGTATACAATTGAAGCGCTCTTTGGCCTGTATTCGAAATAAAAACCGTAAGGGTCCGATTTTTCAGCCTCATAGTTGTTATATCTGGACTTTATATAAAACTTATAGACATCTCCGTTGCCGATATCAGGCACAAAAATCTCCCATACGCCCGACTGCCCCAGAGAGCGCATAGCGTGTCTTCTGTTGTCCCATCTGTTGAAATCCCCGACAACACTTACACTGTTCGCGTTGGGGGCCCATACAGCGAAATGGACACCGCTTGTCCCTTCGATCTCTGTGACATGTGCGCCCAGTTTATCATACATATTGTAATGACTGCCCTCGCCTATCAGATGAAGATCAAAATCAGTAAGTACGCGTCCAAAGGAATAGGGGTCTTTGCCTTCCGATATCCAGCCTTCAGGGCTTCTCATTTTTATACGATAGGGAAAGACCTCTTCCCTCTCGAGATTCAGGAGATAAAAGCCCTGTTTGTGGACCTTCTCCATGGGATATTGTATTCCTGTTTCTTCATCCACAATGCAGGCTTCTTCAGCCTCAGGAAGGAAGGCCCTCACCTGGAGACTTGTCCCGTATTCATCTTTCACAGGATGCATGCCGAGAAAGGCAAAAGGGTCCACGCATTTCCCTGCAATCATCCGCCTGATATTTATCTGAAGACCCATAGGTGTTCCTTTCAGAGCTTTTCCGGAATTATTCCGGAATATATAAATATTTTACTTCTGTATACACTTTACCATTTCAGGTGAATTATCGAAACAGAATATTTAGGAAAATTTTCACAACGGTTTAGCTGTTTAGGCTGAAGACTGAAGGCCGAAGTATACCAATCCGTTGCCAGAGCCTCACAGAATATCTGTTCGAAGTGTTTGGGTGGTCACCTAAAAGCCGTCCACCTTCAGTCTATCTACCTTAGTACTCACAAACCAGTTGCAGATGCTTACTGAAGGGCCATGAATAAACTTTGATGAGCATGGCAAGGGCTTCGGGGAAATCTATCTAGCGTCTGTCCATAAAGTAAGAGGTTGTCATCCTCGGGCTTGACCCGGGGATCCAGACGCTGTCCCCTTGAAGAAGGGGAACCAGTAAAATTTCAAAAACAATGGATTCCCGATTAAAGACTTCGGGAATGACGAACAGCAAAAAAAAGATTATGCACAGACACTATTTAGAATACATATTGCCCGCAGAAGCCAAAACAGCTACTGTTACTTTTTAACGCCTTCACGGGCTATCGCGATCTTTCCGCTTCTGAGGAATTCCTTGATGCCCATGGGTCTTAGAAGCTCCACAATAGCAGCGATCTTCTTCTCATCACCGGTAATCTCTATCGTATATGTCTTTTGGCTGGAATCAACCACCCTGCCGCGGAATATCTCAGTAAGCCGCAATACCTCCGCCTTGTCTTCAGGGCGCGGAGCGACTTTTATCAGTACCATTTCCCGTTCAACATGATCGAGTTCGGTCATGTCAACAACCTTAATGACATCAACAAGCTTATTTAACTGCTTGTTTATCTGTTCAATTATCCAGTCATCACCACTGGTGACAATTGTCATTATTGAAATATTGGGATCTATGGTCTCCCCTACGGAAAGGCTCTCAATATTATAGCCCCTTCCGCTGAACAACCCGGAAATTCTGGAAAGCACACCGAATTTATTTTCAACAAGTACTGAAATTGTATGTCTCATAGCTCTCCTCTTTCTAAAACTTGGTAGTAAGCAGTCAGTAGTTACAGATCAGGAACCAATAAAGTCAATAACTTAAGAAGGCTTCACCTGCCTGAGCGCTATTCACTACTTTACTGGCAACTGGTTTCTGTTATTTGACTGCCTTTAATTTTTTCTCTGTTTTTTTCTTCTCTTCCAGGAAAAGCATCTCGTCGATCGCAGCTCCTGCGGGTACCATTGGGTAGACCTTTTCCTGCCAGTCAATGGCAAAATCCATAAATACCGGCCTCTTGATTTTGAAGGCCTCTTTTAAGACCGGTTCGACCTCGGAAGGTATTGTTGCCCTCAAGCCGACCGCGCCATAGGCCTCTGCGATCTTTACAAAGTCAACACACGCATCAAGTCTTGTATGGGCATATCTCTCCTGGAAAAAGAGCTCCTGCCATTGCCTGACCATACCGAGGAACCCGTTGTTGAGTATCGCGACCTTCACGGGAAGTTTATTTATTACCGCAGTGGCAAGCTCCTGTATGTTCATCTGAATGCTGCCGTCACCGGCTATATCGATAACAAGCTTGTTCGGGTATGCAAACTGAGCGCCTATGGCAGCCGGAAAGCCATACCCCATCGTGCCAAGTCCTCCGGAAGTAAGAAAGGTGCGCGGCTTATCATATTTGAAAAACTGGCAGGCCCACATCTGGTTCTGTCCGACTTCAGTAGTAATAATCGCATCACCTTTTGTAAGCTCATAGATCTTTTCGATAACATACTGCGGCTTGATAAGGTCGGATTCTTTATCATAGGTCATAGGCCTCTCAGCCTTCCAGGCAGCGATCTGTTTGAGCCATGCCTTTCTTACCTCGTGCCAGGTTTCCTTCACCTCTTCCTTTAGTACCTTGTTCAAGGTTGTAAGGACCTTTTTTACATCACCGACAATAGGCACATCAACCCTGACATTCTTCCGGATCGAGGTAGGGTCTATATCAATATGAACAATTTTTGCGTTAGGCGCAAAGGCGCTTATCTTGCCTGTCACTCTATCGTCAAAACGCATCCCGATAGCCACAAGAAGGTCTGACTCCTGTATCGCTTTGTTGGCGTAAAAGGTGCCATGCATACCAGGCATTCCGAGTGAGAGCTTGTGGGAGCCCGGGAAACCACCGAGCCCCATGAGGGTCATGGTAACAGGCACATCCGTATATTCAGCAAGTTCCTTCAGCTCTTTAGAAGCGCCTGAAAGGATCACCCCGCCACCTGCAACAATCACAGGCTTCTTTGCCTTTGCGATCATATTGGCAGCCTGGGTTATCATATACCTGTTGCCCTCATAGGTAGGGTTATAGCTCCTTAATTTAATGTTCTCAGGCCATTCAAACTCCGCCTTCCCTGTCGTAACATCCTTCGGGATGTCGATAAGCACAGGGCCGGGACGGCCTGTTGTAGCTATGTAAAAGGCCTCTTTGATAGTATAGGCAAGGTCTTTGACGTCCTTTACGAGGATATTGTATTTCGTGCAGGGTCTTGTAATGCCGATAATGTCCGCCTCCTGAAACGCATCGTTCCCTATCAGCATTGTCGGGACCTGCCCGGTAATTACAACCAGAGGTATGGAATCCATATAAGCCGTAGCTATGCCCGTGACCGTATTTGTGGCGCCGGGGCCTGAAGTGACCAAAACAACACCAGCCTTTCCCGTTGCCCTGGCATAACCGTCTGCAGCATGGACCGCACCCTGCTCGTGCCTTGTCAGGATCAGCTGCAGAGCTTTTTCATCGTGCAAATGATCAAATATATTCAGCACAACTCCACCGGGATACCCGAAAATATGCTTTACACCTTCTTTTTTAAGAGACTCTATTAAGATTTCCGCACCTGTTATTTTCATGTCTTCTCCACTCCTCCAGGAGCCGCATATCCAGCCCGGATCCGATTTTTAGCTATTTTACCATATAACCCTGACTTCAATGAAATGAAAAATGTAAATTTCTGTCTACATTCAGTCACGGGTTGAAAATTTCCATAAAATCTCACGTTTCCATAAAATCTCCCCTCGCCCCTCTTTGCCAAAGAGGGAAAAAGTCCCTACCTTTAGCAAAGGGAGGTCAGGAGGGATTTTTTTACGAAACAGCAAACCTTAACCGAATGGCTACTTCATTATTGCGCCTTCATCAGCAGAACTCACGAATCTCGCATACCTGGCAAGATACCCCTTGGTTATTTTAGGGGCCGGTTTCTTCCATTTCTGCAATCTCTGTTTTATTTCCTTGTCCGTTAGCGCGACATTCAGGCTTCTCCCTGGTATATTGATCCTTATAATATCTCCGTTTTTGACAATAGCAAGTGGGCCGCCTTCCATAGCCTCCGGTGAAATATGACCGATGCATGGGCCCCGAGTGCCTCCTGAGAACCTGCCATCTGTAATAAGGGCCACGGATTCACTCAATCCCATGCCGGAGATAGCTGAGGTAGGAGAGAGCATCTCCCGCATGCCAGGGCCGCCCTTAGGGCCTTCATAACGTATCACAACGATATTGCCGGACTTCACCTTCCCTGAAAGGATGGCCTTCATGGCATCTTCCTCAGAGTCAAACACAATCGCTCTGCCCTCAAACTGCATCATAGCATTGCTGACAGCAGACTGCTTCACTACGGCCCCTCCAGGGGCAAGGTTGCCTTTCAAAATTGCTATGCCGCCCTCTTTGTGATGGGCCTTTTGCAGGGGCCTTATCACATCGTCGTTAAAAATTTCGGCTGCCTCGGCTATCTGCAGTATGCTCTTGCCGCTGACAGTTATGTTGTTCTTAAGCTTTGGCTTTAACCTTTTTAAAACCGCAGGGATACCGCCGGCATAGTCCAGATCTTCCATGTAATTTTTGCCACCCGGGAGCATATCAGCTATATGAGGGGTCGTCTTTGCCAGCCGGTCAAAGGTCTCAAGCGGCAGTTTAATGCCTGCGTCATTGGCGATTGCGGGGATGTGCAGGACCGTATTGGTGGACCCTCCAAGAGCAAGGTCAACCCTTATCGCATTTTCAAAGGCCTTCATATTCATGATCTTCCTTGGCGTGATATTCTTCTTTACCAGCTCAACAACCCTGCTGCCGCTTTCAAAGGCGATTCTTCTCTTACTGGCTGAAACAGCAAGCGCCGTAGCACACCCGTGAAGACTCATACCAAGGGCCTCGGTAATACATGCCATTGTATTTGCCGTATACATGCCCTGACATGAACCTGCCCCAGGACAGGCGCACATTTCAAGGGCGTCCAGTTCTTCCCTTTTGATAAGCCCTTTTTTGAATTTTCCGATTGCCTCAAACGTATCGCTCGTAAGATTCAGTCTCCTTCCTCTGTAATGACCGGAGAACATCGGGCCTGCTGTGACTACTATGGAAGGTATATTCAGCCTTCCTGCTGCCATCAGCATGCCGGGCGTAATTTTATCACAGTTGGTAAGCAGGACAAGTCCGTCAAGCTGGTGGGCCTCGGCAACAGTTTCAACCATGTCAGCGATCAGTTCCCGTGATGCCAGGGAATAGTGCATACCGCTATGCCCCATAGCAATACCGTCACATATGCCGGGGATACCGAAAAAAAAGGGATAGCCTCCTCCCGCATGCACTCCCTTTTCTATAAATCTTTCCAGATCACGCATGCCGATATGGCCGGGTATCAAGTCAGTAAAGCTCGTTGCCACTCCAATAAACGGCTTGCCCATCTCTGACTTTGGCATGCCGGTAGCATAAAGAAGCGCCCGGTGTGGGAGACGCTCGATGCCTTCTTTTATGATCTTGCTTCTCATGCAATAAACCCCCTTTGAATATAAACGCGAAATGAAAACAATAATGCACCCTGAAACACAAAACTCAGACTATTTATGTCTGTGTATAAAACATCCAAGAACCTCTTAAGACTGTAATTCCAGCAAGTGAAGCGCGTCTGGAATCCTTCTGTAAAACCATCGGAAAGATTCCGGACAACCCGGAATTACAACAACAAAGGGCCTGCTACAATCACACTTCTTGGACAGGCACTATTTATGTCTGTCGGCCTTTTACCGGTTACGAACTGGCTTTTTTGAAAAGCCGTATCATTTCAGCCAGCATGTCCTTTTTCAGCAGTTTCTGTTTCTGTAATTTTTTTCTTTCTATTTCTTCTTCAGGAGTAAGATACACTTTTTTGTCCATCTCGGCCAGCACGCCATCTAACGTATGATGCTCTTCGCTTACTTTTCTGAACTCTTCATTTTCCTGCAGCAGTTTTGCCACTATCTCTTGTTCTTTCAAAGCTTCCTCCTCCTATTTCTCCGTGATTTTTACCTTCATCTCTATCCTCTCATTGGGATTGTCCTTCGAGTCTCTGGGCTGGCTCACTATTTTATCGACTACTTCCATCCCTGAGACCACTTCGCCGAACACTGTATACTGTCTGTCCAGAAAGGGGGCTGCGGCAACACAGATAAAAAACTGCGAGCCTGCGCTGTCAGGACTTGCCGACCTTGCCATTGAAAGCGTGCCTCTCTTGTGCGGCATCGCGTTAAACTCCGCCTTTACAGAATATCCAGGACCTCCCATACCATGGGTTGATTTGTCAGGGCTTTTCGAATTCGGGTCTCCGCCCTGGATCATAAAGCCCGGAATAACGCGGTGAAATGTTGTTCCGTCATAAAAACCCTTTTTAGCCAGTTCAATGAAATTATTGACATGATTGGGAGCAACGTCCGGGAAGAACTTCAGCTCTATATTTCCGAATTTTGTTTCTATGACCGCCTTCGTCTCTGCCATCTTTTTTATTTCTCCTTTGGTAAATTTTTTTTCTTTGATTTCAGCAGATACATTTTGAATGAAAAAGCCTATGAACAGAACTACAAAAAAACAGCGCAAATATTTCATAAAACGTTCCCCCTTTGTCAGCATATAAAAAGTGTCAGACAATAGCTATCTAATATTACCTGTTTTCATCAAGATTCCTCAATAATCTTTTCTGCGAGCCTGAGTGAATTTTCGAGGCAGTCTTCGCCCGGTTCGCCTGCGCAAAGTCCAATGTTCTGGAGCATCATATCTCAAATCTCCTGTCAGGCTCGTTCATCAGCCTGGTAAACTCCGTCAAAGATCTTGTAACGCAATCCTCAATCGCAAGCCCTGAGAAATAATTACCTGTTAGATAGATATGTCTGCCGTCAAGCAGCCTGTCAATTTCTCTTATGACTTGATCGTGCCCCAACGCAGGAGATGGAAGAACAGCGGTATTTTCAGAAAGCCCCTCGAATTTATCCGTACCGAGCACCTCACATATCCTTTTCATCTTGTCTGGCTTTTCAAGCCCTGTCCGGAAATGAAAGGTAAATCCTCTGTAATGCTCATCAGGCACAATGTCCCGCGAAACCACGGAAAAAAATATATCGTCTGCCGGAATCAGCCCTGCGAATTGAGGAAGGCTGACAGTCTCCTTTCTGACTACAACTCCTGTTGATTCAATGCGAGAAATCCTGATGGACGAAAGGTTCTGCGCCACCGAAGGCGCTACATCCTTGAGCAGCGCCGACGCAGTCGGAGGAGGAACGGCAATGCCGATTCTACCGGACATATACTCTGAGCCTTCCGCAAAAACGCAAAAGGAATTTTCCCTGGAGCTTACTGCCCTGACCTCAACGCCCGAAATAACCTCTACTTTATCACCGGTAATCACGGCATCGGCAATACGCTGGAGACCGCCCCTGAGAGTAAACTTTTTTATCACGTCTTTCCTGCGCTTCCTCCTCTTAAAAAGCATATCCGCAGGAAAACTATCTGCACACTGGGAAGGCACAGCGCTTAAGGCAGGTCCAATAACCCTTTGATAGTTTCTCTTTCCCAGGATCTTTGAATAATAAGACTCAACAGACATGCCTGATTTCGAGAGTGTAAAGAGATGCGGCGCCGAAAAGAGAAGTTCGACAAAATCCAGCTGCGAGGCAATGGACTTTACCTTACCATCAACAAGCATCATAAACGGGACCTTCTGTCGCGCCTGGAGGCTTGATAAAGCTCCCCTGTCTTCGATAATCCCTATCAGGTTCCCGTATGAGTTATAACAGGTATGGGCGCCCAGCTCCAGCCAGAACCCTTCGGGTTTTTGCATTGTCCTTAAGCAGCCCCCTGCATCTGACTCTTTTTCAATAAGCAGGGTTTCCAATCCTGCCTTTGCCGAGTAATGGGCCAAACTCAGCCCGCTGATCCCCCCGCCTATCACAATCAGATCATATCGCTTCAGGCCCATCCAGCCTCCTTCATTCCATTTAGAACGATGTCCTGCATGGCAGAAATAAAAAGCGGTGAGGTATTCAGAGATTCAACCCGCTCCAGCCTCATACCCAGGGCCCCGGCCATATTTTTATATAATATATCAATCTCATAGAGTGTTTCGATATGGTCAGAGACAAAGCTTAAAGGGACCACGAGAATATTCTTCTTCCCTTGAGCAGCCAGATCTTCTATCATCTTGTCCGTTGAAGGTCCGAGCCACTGCACAGGACCGCTTTTAGACTGATATGACAGTGACCAATTGATATCGATTTTTTTTATTATCTCATTTATCGTACCCTTTATCTGATCTACATAAGGGTCCCCTTCATCGATAAATTTGACCGGCAGACTGTGGGCGCTGAAGAGAACATGCACCTCTGTAGTGGGATGGTGACCCTGACCGTACAGGAAAGCATTTATACCCTTCTCAATCTTATCCACGAGAGCGTCTATGTAAATCTGATTGTTATACCATGATTTAATACTGAATATCTCAATCGGATATTTCAAGATGACTTCGCCCAATTTGTTGAGCGTTGAACCAGTAGTTGCGACAGAATACTGGGGATAAAGACTGAGGACGATGAGTCTCCTAACGCCTTGCTTATAAATTTCAGGGACTATGTCTTCTATTAACGGATACCAGTAGCGCATGGCCACGTAAACCTTTGCTTCTGACTCCTGACTCCTGACTCCTGAGTTATTGAGGACCTCCTCCAGCGCCTTCGCCTGGGCGAAGGTTATATCGCGGATCGGAGATTTTCCGCCTATTAGGCTATAGGCCTCCTCGGTCTTTTTCCCCCTGAGGGATGAGATAAGATAAGCGATAGGTTTCTGCAAAAAAGAAGGGCCGAGCCTTATGATTTCCCTGTCGGAAAAAAGATTAAACAGAAACGGTTTGACAGCCCGCAAAGAGTCAGGCCCTCCGAGATTCAGGAGCAAGACGCCCGTTGATCTACTTGTTTTACCTTTCAAAGTCAGTCTTGATACCTTTTAAAAATATTGTAAAGCTCATCGACCACCTGTCTGACTTTTTATTTTTCTGCTTATCCGAGCGACGCGTTTTTGCTACATTTTCAAGTCCTAGTCATTCCTCCCGTATTTATGCACAGCCTCCACCATGGCGATCGCACTTTCAACAGGGGTCTCTGGCAGAATTCCGTGTCCCAGATTGAAGATATGGCCGTGGGCCGTATGCGCCTTGCCGATAATTTCCTGCACCCTCTCTCCGATGTATTCCTTTGAGCCAAAAAGCACACACGGATCAAGATTGCCCTGAATAACAGCTTTTTTGCCAAGCCGTTTTACCGCAAGAGACATATCAATCCTCCAGTCTATGCCGATGACATCGGCGCCGCATTTCTTCACGATCTCGAGCAGTCCTGGACAATCATTTGCAAAATAGATGACAGGCACATCCAGCTTTTTGAGGGCCTTGATTGCTGTTTTGACATGAGGGAAGATCGCCTTTTCGTAGTCATACGGAGTCAGTATACCTGCCCATGAATCAAAGATCTGCACAGCCTGGGCGCCTGCCTTGATCTGGGCCGAAAGATAGTCTATAACAGTAAGAGTGATCTTTTCCAGAAGGGCGTTAAAGAGTCCCGGGTTCTGGTACATCATTTTTTTGGTATGCATGAAGTTCTTGGAACTCCCTCCCTCGATAATATAGGTCGCAAGGGTAAAGGGCGCACCGGAGAAGCCTATGAGCGGCACCTTGTCTGCAAGTTCACGCCTCAGGATCTTTATTGTCTCAAGCACAAAAGGCATGCTGTCTTCAGTGTCAGGTATGATCAGTTTGTCAACCGCAGCCTTGGTCCTTGCCGGCTCTCCCAGTATCGGTCCTTTTTTATCGGAAAACTCAAGGTGCATACCCATCGCCTCTACAGCAATGAGGATGTCGGAAAAGAGGATAGCGGCGTCAACGCCAAGGATATCAACAGGCTGCAGCGTTACCTTTGCCGCAAGCTCCGGGGTCTTGCAAAGTGTCAGAAAATCCACCCTGGAGCGGACCTCCTGATATTCCTTCAGATATCTGCCTGCCTGACGCATAAGCCAGACCGGTGTGTATTCTACTTTTTCTCCACGGCATGCCTTTAAAAACGTATCGTTCATTATTTCACCTTCCCTAGTTTTTTTGGAATATAACTGCAAAATGGCTCTTCTTCCATATAATCGCCGGACATAGAGTATGCCCTTGCCCTGCAACCGCCGCAGACATTCACATACTCACAGGAGCCGCACTTGCCCTTGTAACTCTTGAAGTCCCTCAAATCCTTAAACAACTGAGAATTCTCCCATATGTCCTTAAACGACTGCTGCCTCACATTCCCCGCAAACTTAGGGAAATAACTGCAGGGCTGAACATTGCCGTCAACATCTATAAGGCATATAAGTTGTCCCGCCAGACAGCCCTTTGATCCGCCGGTAGAAAACTTGAGGGTACGTTTTTTGAAGGTCTCCCCCTCTTCCTTTGATCGCTGCAGCACCACCCGGTAATAATGGGGCGCGCAGGTCGGTCTCACAAGCATAAGGTCCTCTTCCTTTTCCATATCATAATGCCAGTCGAGGATCTTGTCGTAGTCTTCCTTTGTGATAAGTTCCTTCATGATCTCCTCGCCCCTGCCAGTCGGCACGATCATGAACATATACCATGCGGTGGCACCGAGTTCCCTGGCAAGTTTGTAGATCTTTGGAATCTCTTCCTGATTTCTCTTTGTGAAGGATGAATTAATAATAAATTCTATCCCGTGTTTCTTAAAGAGTTTTGCAGCGTTTATCGTACCATCAAACGCGCCCTTCTGGCTTCTGAAGTCATCGTGGACAGCTGCATTTGAACCGTCGAGACTGAGAGAGACTATCCTGATTCCTGAAGCTTTTATATTTTCACATACCTCATCGTTAACAAGGATGCCGTTTGTTGCAAGGCACATCCTCAGCCCCTTTCCAGTACCGTATTTAGCGATCTCGAAAACATCTTTACGCAAAAGAGGTTCGCCCCCGGAAAGAACCACAACAGGCTTTGCATAACTTACGATATCATCGATAATTCTAAAGGCCTCTTCCAGAGGAAAATCAGGGTGCCCTTTTGCCTCGAGTTCCGAGGAAGAACGGCAGTGAACACACCGCAGATTACATCTCCGCGTTATTTCCCAGGCGATCCATTTAGGCTCAAATTCCACAGTTACCTCCTTCTCTGCATGTAATGGTCCTCGTACAAAACTACATTAACCACAGAGGACACTGAGAAAAAATAATGAGAGCATAGAACAACTTGCTGATTTTAAATATTTTTAAAAATCTCCGTGTTCTCAATAATACCTCTGCGATCTCTGTGGTGAAACTTTAGGCAATGCATCTTAATGACTGCTATTATACATTTGACTCTGGTAATTTTCCATCAAAGAGGTCCCTCTCCATGGCGGCGAGCAGTGGGGCAAAGGTTTTTTTATTTTGGGCAGAGATGGCTATTGCGTGAAAACGTTCTGCCAATATCCCTGCCTCTTCGATACTCAGCCTGTCGATCTTGTTGAATACGAGCACCCTCTTTTTATCCAGAAGATTCAGGTCCGAAAGGACCTTTTCGACAGATGTTATGTGAGATTCAAACCTCGGACTGGAAGCATCTACAACGTGCAGGAGAAGGTCCGCGTCCTCCAACTCTTCAAGGGTAGCCTTAAAGGCCGACATAAGATCTTTGGGGAGGTCCCTGATGAAACCAACTGTATCTGTGATGACCACCTCCCGCTCCCTGGGAAATCTCAGCCGTCTGCTGGTTGTATCGAGTGTCGCAAATAATTTGTCCTCTACAAAGGTCTCGCTTTTTGTCATGGCGTTTAAGAGAGTAGACTTCCCGGCGTTTGTATAGCCGATAATAGATACTATAGGGACTTCCTTTTCAACGCGTCTTGCCTTCCTCTGCCTCCGGGCCTCTCCCAGCAGCTTCAATTCCTTGGCCAGAAGGTTGATCCTGTCTCTAACGCGTCTTCTGTCTATCTCCAGCTTCATCTCGCCGGGGCCTCTTCCACCGATACCTCCCATCAGCCTCGACATGGCTGTGCCCTTGCCGGTCAGTCTCGGCAGGCGGTACTTAAGCTGTGCCAGTTCGACCTGGACCTTTCCGTCCCTGCTGTGAGCGCGTCTGGCAAATATATCGAGAATAAGCTGGGAACGGTCGATGACCTTGAGTTCCGTGATCTCCCCTATGGCCTTTATCTGTGAAGGAGAAAGGTCCTGGTCAAAGATCAGCAGGGTCGCGCCCCTGTTCATCGCTGTGATAACGAGTTCCTTTATCTTGCCTTCACCCATGAGATACCGGGGATTTATCTGCTTCGGTCTCTGGATAATCGTATCGAGGACCACGACATCGCTTGAAAGGGCAAGTTCTCTCAATTCAGCCATAGAATCTTCCTGCTCATATCTGGGTTTTAACGAAACGCTTACCAGGATCGCCTTTTCCCTGCCGGATGCTCCGCCAGCGTGCCTTTCCTGCGCGCCGGGCCCTATAGCGCCGGGTTCGATTGCTCGGGCCCTTCCAACCTTCTGCTCAAAATCATTTACGAAGGCATCAACATCAAAATGTATATTGTAGACATCCTCAGGGGGAAGGACCTTGAAGGGTTTTTTATGGTCATCTCCGTCAAGATGCGCAATGTAAAGCGCTGAAGACAGTCCATTCCTGATGCCGATGGCAGCGATGAGATCAAACCGCAAAAGCGCAAGGTCCGTAAGGTCATCCTGGTTGAGCGGCTCATCATTGAGGTGCGTGTGTATAAACCTGAGTCCGCGCAGCACCTTTCTGCCCAGGGGATAGTCTTCAAGAGACGGAAGGAATATGCTTTTTGAATCTCCTACGATCACATGGGTGACAGAGCCTTTTCTTGAGATGAGAACGCCTATCTGTCTGTTCAGTTCAGAAGAGATGCCGGCAAGGTATTTTGCCAGTTCGGCTGTTATCAGTTCCCGATGCACACGGCGGCGGTAGATCCTTTCGAGTGTGCGGATATGACTTCCCTTGAGTCCTGATAATTTCCCGTAAAGCGGTGGTATTTGGGCCTCCAAAGAATAAATAAACTTGCTTGACATTAGTTTACCATACAACCTGTTGTTATAACCGGAAAGAAAGTCCCACCTGAAAACAACTTTATCTATATAATGTAAAAGGAGGACATAAATATAATGAAGATCATCAGTGAACATCAATTCGGTGAAAGGTCCGTACGTCTGGTCCAGGGAGATATCACAGAAAGGGACACAGACGCCATCGTCAACGCAGCCGATTCCCATCTTCAGCATGGTGGAGGTGTGGCAGGGGCGATTGTCAGAAAAGGCGGCCGGATCATTCAGGATGAAAGCGACAGGATAGGTTTTACCCCTGTAGGTCACGCGGTAATCACGTCGGCAGGCAGGCTGCATGCGAAATTCGTAATACATGCTGTAGGGCCGAGAATGGGTGAAGGCGATGAGGTGAACAAGCTCAAAAATGCGGTATTGAACAGTCTGTTGCTGGCCTCGCAAAAAAAACTCCAGAGCATCTCCATACCTGCGATAAGCTCGGGGATATTCGGCTTCCCTAAAGACCTGTGCTCAAAGATACTCGTGGAAGAATCCGTTGCATTCCTGAAAACTGAGACCGGAAGCAGCCTGCGGGTCATAGAATTCTGCATATACGACGATTTGACCATGGGTTATTTCAGAAAACAATTCGAGGCCCTGCATACATAGCAGAATTACTCAGGTGGATAGACTGTCCGCACAACGGCGGATTCGCCGGGGAGAAAAGGTTGAAGGTTTTTAGGTGCTCACTGAAGGCTTATGGCTACTGAGATGGCCAAACAGACAGCGGCAAATAATTGACAAACTTCAACCCGAGTCAGGTCCCCTCGACTAAGGGTCGATCAGACCTTCGGTCTTCAGCCTTGCACCTTAGTATTTACAATTAATCGTCCAAAATTATGCTATACTTTGACAGGATCTGTCAGAGACAAGAAATAAGCCTCAAAGGCTGCGGGCAGATATCTCAGGCAGACTTCCTGGTCTATTGCAATAACGATATGGAAAAACAAATCGCCAGACAGATCAATAGGCTAAAGAAACTCTCTGAACTCGGCCTCAATCTAACAGGAGATCCCATCGATATATTCCAGCGCATTGCCGGCATGATCGGAGAATTGCTCGATGTACCTGTGGTAAACCTTTCAGAGATCCGCGGAGACAAGCTCTGCTTCCTAAGCAGCTACGATAAGGGCAAGGTAACACCTTATACAGGAACTTGCCTTCTCGGCAATACTCCCTGCGCCTCTGTTGAAGAAACCAGGGACCTTCGCGTGTATCAAAATGTTACTAAACTCTTTCCTGAAGCAGCATTTCTGAAGCAATATAATGCACATACGTATTGCGGTTTTCCGGCCTTTGACGCCACAGACAAGGTTGTTGCTGTAATTTGTCTGCTTGACGATAAACCCCATTATTTTTCTGAGGAAGACAAATATCTCATGAAGATATTTGCGCAGAGGGTCGGCGCGGAGATAGAGCGTCAAAAAATATTGAATGAACGCAAAAAGCTCGAATCTCAGCTGCTGCAGTCGCAAAAGATGGAGGCCATCGGCCGTCTTGCCGGTGGTATCGCCCATGATTTCAATAACCTGCTGTCCGTTATCGTAGGCTATACGGAAATACTTATTGAGGACCTTTCCGCAACTGATCCCATCGGGGAGAAGATCAGGTTCATCAAGGAGGCAGGTGAAAAAGCTGCTGAACTCACGCATCAGCTTCTTGCCTTCAGCCGCAAGCAGTTACTTGAACTTAAGGTGATAAATCTCAACTCTGTCATCAGAAATATGTCAAAAATGCTGGGCAGGATAATCGGCGAGGACATCGTACTTGAGTTGCATGCAATGGCATCGAAAGCGGATGTGATGGCCGACAGAGGGCAGCTGGAGCAGGTACTGATGAATCTCGCGGTAAATGCCAGGGACGCGATGCCGGCCGGCGGCAGGCTAATAATAGAGACGACGGATATGATGCTGGATGAAGAGCGCACGGGAAGCCTTGGCGAGATAATCCCCGGCAGCTATGTTATGTTTGCGGTGAGCGATACCGGTACAGGGATGAGCACGGAGGTAAAGGAGAAGATATTCGAACCTTTCTTTACCACGAAGGTAACAGGAATTGGGACAGGCCTGGGGCTCGCCATGATTTACGGGATTATTAAACAGCATAACGGATATATCTATGTTGATAGTGAACCGGAGAAAGGGACAACATTTAAAATCTATCTGCCCGCGGTACAGAGAGACCTGATCGAAAAAAACAGTAAGAAAGTCCCTTTGCTTCAGGGTAATGAAACAATCCTGGTGGTGGATGATGACTCTTTCATACGCAAACTGGTCGCGGACATGCTGGGACCCCTGGGTTACAGAGTGCTTGAGGCGGAAAACGGGGAAACAGCCTTAAAGGTCGGGGAGGACTTTGAAGGGACTGTCGACGTCTTACTGACTGATATTATCATGCCGAAAATGAGCGGGAAGGAGCTTGCAGATGTGTTTCGTTCAAGACATCCGAAAACAAGGGTCGTCTACATGTCTGGGTACACTGATGATTCTGTCGCCTATCATGGCATACTGAAAAAAGAAACAGCTTTCATACAGAAGCCTTTGACACTCTATAAAGTTGCAGCCAAACTGCGTGAAGAGTTGGACAAAAGCTCAAAAACAAAAGGGGGCCTGCCTTAAGCGGCTGCAGCGGGGAATTAAACCAAAATAGAAGTAGAATTTTTTCAGCTGAATTTGATATCATGCAACTGCGTTAACTGATATTAATAATAAGAAGGACCTGTTAAAAGTGCTCCATCTGGAATAATTCTTTTTTATCAGGACCCGACAAGAGGAGAATTAACAAAAACAGAAGATGCCATTTAAAAATAATTCAGTTAACCGCTTAAAGATTGATAAAGAACTCGTCATTGTTTTCCTGCTTGTCGCCATCGCCGGGATCGTCTTCTTTTTTGTCTCTAACCAGAGGGCCTTTCTGAATTTCTTTTACCTTCCGGTCCTGGTCAGCGCCTATTACCTTGGCAAACGCCATGCCACTTATTCAGCCGTGTTTTCGATACTGCTTATTTCCCTGATTGCCTTCTATTACCCTTCAACCTTCACCTTCGATGTTGACAGCGAGTTTTACAGATGGCTCGATATCGGGACCTGGGGTGGTTTCCTGCTCATTACCGCTTATTATATGGGACTTCTTTACGAAAAAAAGGAAAGCGCAAACAAAGAAATAAAAAAAACCTACCAGGGTATTATAGAGATGATGTCCATGATTATAGATTCAGCGGATAAAGCCGGCCAGAGCCACTCTTACAGAGTTTCAGTTACATCGGGAATGATCGCACGGGACATGGGCCTCTCTGAACTCTGGGTGGAAAATATCCGCATTGCCGCTCTTTTGCACGACCTCGGGAAACTCGATGTCGGCAGTGAGGTCCTTAACAAACTCAGTTCGCTTCCTAGCGGAGAGTACGAGAATATGCAGATCCGTACGACACGCGGCCCTGATACGCTGGAGCCGATGTGCGGAAAGATCCTCGATATACTGCCCTCGATACTTTATCACAACGAGAAATTCGACGGCAGCGGAAAGCTCGCGATGTCAGGAGACGACATCCCTCTTGGCGCGAGGATCATTGCAGTGGCAGATGCGTATGATTCGCTCGTTTACGATTCTCCTTACCGGAAAGGCCTGACGCCTAATGAAGCAAAGCAGGAGATCATGAAATATACGATGACGCGCTTTGATCCGAGGGTCAGTAAAGGCCTTCTCATCCATTCTGCCGTCATTAGAAGTCAATGTCCCTTTTCCTGCTGCAGGTATGAATTCCCAGCCCTCTGAAGCCGGTCACTGATTCAACCGGTTTTCCCTGCCTCGTAACGTTCCATGAAATAAAACATAAGGCCGGCGCATGCATATATGATGACCATTATTATCCAGTGGTTTATCTTGAAGAATTCCGGGAGTGTTATTGCCCCCATATCACCAGACATATAGAAACTCTCCAGGTAGGGATACAAGACAGCAAAGGCCAGAGAACCCACAACAATCCCAATCATCATCACGAGGGCATCGATCCTTCCTGAGGCAAGGCCGGCCAATGCCGTTCCCGGGCAATACCCGCTGACGAGAAAACCCAGGCCAAAGAGGAAACCGCCTGCAAGCTGGGGCCAGAAGTAAGTGGATACGATCCACATCCTGTCCATGTCGAGGACCTTCAAATCAGACAGAAGGTATAATCCGGAAGCGGCGACAAGTATTGCGGTAAACATCACTTTAGGCACAGTGAAGTCTGTAAAATAAAACACACCGGTAAGCTTATGAGGATTACCAAGCCCGCCCCTTTCCAGAAACAGACCGAAGAAAAAACCTATGACAAGAGCGACTATAAGGCTTGTGCCTTCACCGAACAACCCATATTCGTAGAGTGGAGAATTCATGACCACATCTTTCTGAAGATCGCGGCGAAAAGAAAGCCGCTGATAAACATTGAAATGACAAATATCCATCCGGCTGGCGCGAGCTGCGAGCCTCCTGTCAGGGCAACGCCGCTGGTACAGCCCCTTGCAAGCCTGCTGGCAAAGCCTATCAAAATGCCCCCTGTAAATGCTGTGAACAACCGGGTGGCATTGCCCATGCTATGCCCCTTGTCTAACCTCAGCCGGAAGTTTCTGCTCGCAAGGGCGCCCGCAAAAGCTCCTGCGAAAAGTCCGCAGAGCTCAAAGACGATCCAGTCCCTGAAAGGGGAATCAACGCTTAGATAGCTTGAAAAATACTTCAAATGTCCCGCATATTCCGGGTTTATCTTATGCAAGGCAACAGCAGAAACAATCGAAAATGCGCTGGAGGCGCCAACCCCTTTTCCCATAATATAGAAGGCAGCCAGCAGGGCCAGCCCTATACCAGCCCCTGATAAATAAGGGGACCAGTAATTATTTTTTTCCACCGCACCCCCATGAATTGTTTCATGTGATTGGCTGACGGTATTGTCTTAAATCTCATGAACCATATTATTATTTTATCACATTATCCGTATTAGTCAAACATGTCAACAACATAGATTATGAATTATAAGGTCAGTGAAGCAGTTAATTTTTATCTTGTCAGTCCAGGAAGCAGCTGACCCAGTCCTCCGGCAATAAATTCTACAGCAATGGAAGCCAGCAGCAGTCCCATCAAACGCGTAGAAACATTGATGGCTGTCTTGCTCATCACCTTACTGATAGGGTTAGCGATAATCAGCGCTCCCCAGGTCAACAAAGCCACGAGCATGCTGCTGATAATTATCACACTGATATCCAAAGTTTGAGATGACGCATCGGCATAGATGATCACAGTAGATATGGCGCCGGGTCCTGCCAGAAGCGGCATGGCAATCGGCACCACGGCGATGCTCTCCTTTTCCTCTGCCTCTTCAGCCTCTTCAGGGGTCTGCCTGCTTTGCGTATGCATTGCCAGCATCATCGAGATCGACATTAACAGCAGAAGGATGCCGCCGCCGACCTTGAATGAGGAGATGCTCACTCCAAAGAAAGTCAGCAACGGCTTGCCGATCAGGGTTGCCAGGATCAAAATCACTGCAACGGTTATGCTGGTAGTACGGGCGATGTGCCTGCGTTCCTGTGCAGTCGAACTACGGGTAAGACTGACAAAAATGGGGATCACCCCCAGCGGGTTTACAATCGCCAGCAGGGTAGTGAAGATCTTTATGTAGCCTGTCCATTCAATCATTGGTTGCGCCCCACATTTCAGAGTTAAAACCATTAAGCCGCATCAGCTGTCAGTGATAATTGTACGCTGAATTGCCCACCCGCGCAATAACCCTCTCACAGTCCAACTAAATAATGTCTGTGCATAAAGTCGTATTTTTATCTGTCATTCCCGCAGGTCGTTAGCGGGAATCCAGTCTTTTCAGCAGGTTCTGGATCCCTGGGTCAAGCCCGAGGATGACAAATTGTGAGCTCATACACGGTCTCTAATTTGACCCTGATAATTATTTTCAATAGAATATCTCTCAGACTTCGCAAAGCTTAATACAAGAGGAAAACCTTGGACAATATTTATGTTGTTGCAGAGCAGTTCAGGCCCCAGGGCAGGGTCATTGATATCAGTGAGTTCGGGAATGGTAATATCAACGACACCTTTCTGGTGACCCTGGAAGAAAAAATTGATATCTTTCGTGAAAAACACTTCATCCTGCAACGCATCAACACACTGGTGTTTCGTCAGCCTGAACTTGTAATGCACAATATGCGCATCTCCACGGAGCACGTTCGCCGGCGACTGGATTTGACCTCTCCTGGCAACGGCCGCCGCTGGAAAGTTCCGCGTGTGCTTTTGACACAGGACGACAAAGACCACTGGCTTGACTCCGAAGGGTCGTTCTGGCGCGCCCTAAGTTTTATTGAAGACTCGCAGTCCTTTGACACTATAAGAGATATTGACCACGCGACAGAAGTCGGGTATGCCCTCGGTCTGTTCCACACTCTCCTGAGCGACCTGTCTTCTGAGAGACTGGCTGATACACTTCCAGGGTTCCACATCACTCCCGGCTACCTGCAGCACTATGACGAGGTCCTATCCAAACACAGGGGGAGCAGATCAACTGAAGTAAATTACTGTCTGCAGTTTGTGAGAAACCGGACCGGGCTGACGCGCGTCCTTGAAAATGCAAGGGTGCAGGGCAGACTTCTTCTCCGGCCCATTCATGGTGATCCAAAGGTCAACAACATACTGATGGACATTGCCACAGGTCAGGCCATCAGCATTGTTGACCTGGACACCGTCAAGCCGGGCCTGGTCCATTATGATATCGGCGACTGCCTCCGCTCAGGCTGCAATCCCGTGGGAGAAGAAACCGAAAAATGGGAAAATATTCATTTCGAGGCCGACCTTTGCCAGGCCATCTTGCAGGGTTATCTCTCAAGGGCAAGAGAGTTTCTTACAGAGAAGGACTTATACTATCTTTATGATTCGGTCCGCCTGATCGCCTTTGAGCTCGGACTGAGGTTTTTCACAGACTATCTCGAAGGCGATGTATATTTCAGGGTCAGAAGACCCGGCCACAATCTTGCCAGGGCCCTTGTCCAGTTCAGACTCACCGAGAGTATAGAAGCCCAGGAAACAGTCATCAGGAGCATCATCCGGGACATCATATGAAGAGGCAGGACTTTTCCCTGAAACCATTTCTTTCAGCCGGCCTTCAGCCGCATTTGGAAATCACCGGAGATATAGGACGGAGTTCCAATATACTTTCTATAAAGTACGCGCTCTCAGGCACCTTTGAAGACCTTATGCTCCCTGCACCTGAGGAAACTCGTCTGCGCAAGAACAGACTGTGGGAAGAAACCTGTTTTGAGTTCTTCCTTGCTCCTGTAAATTATGAACACTATTGGGAATTCAACCTCTCAACCTCCGGTCACTGGAATGTCTATCGCTTTACGTCCTGCAGGCAGGGTATGCAGGAGGAGATTGCCTTTACAGCGCTGCCTTTCAGCGTCCTGCTCCACTCAGACTTTCTGGAGCTTTCCCTCGATGTCGGACTGGAGAGGCTCATCCCGACAGATCAGGCCTTAAAGATCGGCATCAGTGCTGTGATCAAAACCGTACATAACAGGATAAGCTTCTGGGCGTTGACCCATCCCGGCCTTCAGGCCGACTTTCATCGGAGAGACGGTTTCATTATTGATTTATAAGGAGGTGGAAGTTGCCTGTAATTTTCTCACTGCTTTCGCAGCAGCGTCACGGGAAAAGGGCAAACTGGTCTTTCCTCAGCTGAGCGAAGTTTTCTTCCGGGAAATGGACAACATTCTTAAAAACCCTGTTCATCACAGCTACCAACTGACGGAATTTGTAAGCGTCATGATGGGAGTCTCCTTTTTGCTCGGATGTGCGCCAACTCTGTTCATCGGATATGCGCAGCTCTACCCCCAGTGTGTGCTGTTGGGTTTTTTTGCTGGTACGGTCTCTCCTGGCGTATTGAGGCGTACCCGGGACCATAATTTTATTCGTATTGGCCGTACGGTGGATCGGAAGGGAAAAATTTATCTTGCACTGAAACTTTCTGTGACCTAAAGAAGAGTGCAGGTTCTTTGCCGCATTGACACTCAGTGCTTCATAAAATTTCTTCGCATTTGCGAGGAGCTCTTCTTCCCCCGGCATTGTGTTGCTGCCTTCGCTTTGAGCCAGACTGATCATCAGTCTCCGAACGGCTTCCTTCATACTTTCAGGATTATCAAAGAGTGTCTGGGTTATGGAATGGGAAGCAGTGTTTTCCTGCAGTATAACACCTCTCTTCTGCAGCGCGTGGAAAAGCTTCAGCGTATCGTCCCTGCTTGTCAAAATGAAGGTGATCGCGAGGATATCTCGTATATCATACGCTTCGCCTTCTACGTCCTTCCCCAGCTTCGTAAACATACTTTCCGGGCTCTTTAACCTGGCCTTGATCTCGACAACATCGACCTCCACGCCGTCGCCGCTGTTGAAAACCAGAAAGTCCCTTTTAGCGTCAAAGGTCATCGACTCTTTCAGTTTTAGAAAAAAAGTGGAAATCTTGACAAAGGCCCTTTGGACGGACTCACTTTCAGGGAGATGCCGGGGATGTTCCCAGTCGTAGCGGTATAAATCCTGAAGGCTTTGTCCCTCTGTTTCCAGGAAAAAACCCAAATGGGCATAATCGGCAATGTCCTGGCTGTCCTCTTCAATGGACTTTATAAGATGGCCCATCTTAAGCATGGAACAAGCCGCCTGCTGCCACTCTGCCGGGACTCTCATATCGCATCCCTTATAACCGGAAAAAACATGAGGGTACTTTCTTGAAGAAGCAAGGAGAAAAAGATGCCGGGGATCTTCTTCTACTGTCCGCCGGAACTCCGCACTCTTTAAGACCGATTCTATTTCGCCGATGGTCTGCAGACAATCTCGGTACAGGCTGGAGTTGCCAGAATGCAGCGCGCTGAGCCCTT
Source organism: uncultured Nitrospira sp. (assembly GCA_963801505.1). Lineage (GTDB taxonomy): Bacteria > Nitrospirota > Thermodesulfovibrionia > Thermodesulfovibrionales > UBA6898 > JAOUFP01. Next base: position 16,170 of record CAWDEY010000004.1, on the reverse strand, counting down.
TCAGCTGATGCTTCACAAAAGGGAACATTGAGTTAAAAAAATACTTGTAGACCTGTTCAATGTACTGCTGCGCCCTTTCTTTCTCACTTTCCTGCAATTCATCATCAAGAGTATCAAACCCCCGGTTGCCCATCATCCTGGTCGCCTGCCGGAGGGCTGTTTCATAATTAACGGCAGGCAACAAGAGAAACGGGGTCATCTCGGTCCTCTCCAGGATAGAACCGAAAATTTCGTGATACAGCTCAGCGCCTGATGACATATGTTCCGCCATTACCTTTGTATATATGGCACTGCTTTCTTAAGCATAAACATGAGATAATTTATCATATACCGTGCATGTTATAAAACTATTTCTCCTGGCATGAGCGAATTTATCTCTAATACAAAAATGCTCCCTATTATGTTTCAAAAAGAGAAAGTGCCCTTGAAAAGCCCCCACAGAACCTTTTATGAACAACCAGCCAAATTCCATACCTAGTTCCACGATACGCCAATAAATTTTATTCCTATTCACATTGTACCAGCGCTACTCCGCTATTCATAGGGCACCAAAAAAATTGTTTTTCTTGACAACTTTTTACAAAGAGATATAATTCTGTTAAGTGCTGGTAGCATTATGAGATTTTCATAAAAAAAAGTCTACGGCCCAAATATTCTTTGTCCTGATTTATCGACCTTATACTATAAAGGAGCTATAACATGAAGACACGGCATATCGGCTATTCGATTGTATTCGTTTTTATTTCAGTCCTTCTGTTGAGTTTCATCGCCTTACAAACCGGATGCGATAAAATGAAGGGGACATATACGGTTGTGGGCTTTCCCCAGTCTTTCGCCGACCTTGTGACAAAAGTGAAGCCCGCTGTTGTGAATATCAGCACTACCTCAACAGTGAAGATACCGGGCGGTCCTTTCAGACATTTTTTCGGTCCCGACGACGGGGGTACTTTCGGAGATTTCTTCAACCAGTTCTTCGGCGAGATACCTGATCAGGAACTGAAACAGCAAAGTCTTGGATCGGGGTTTATTATTGACAAAGACGGATATATTATCACCAATAATCACGTTGTAGAGGGGGCAGATGAGATAAAAGTCAAACTCGCAAATGGCAAAGAGTATACGGCCAAGGTCATAGGGAGGGACCCAAAGACAGACCTGGCGCTGATCAAGATATCCTCTTTTTTTAAAGATCTGCCGACCCTGCCTCTTGGGGACTCTGACAAGATGCGGGTGGGCGACTGGGTGCTTGCCATCGGGAACCCTTTTGGTCTTGAGGAAACAGTGACGAAGGGGATAATAAGCGCAACGGGGCGCGTTATAGGGTCAGGTCCTTATGATAATTTTCTTCAGACCGACGCGCCGATCAATCCTGGCAACAGCGGCGGGCCTCTTATTAATCTTAACGGTGAGGTGATTGGAATAAATTCGGCCATTATCCCCTCGGGGCAGGGGATTGGATTTGCGATTCCAAGCAATATGGCAAAAAAGATTATACCTCCATTAAAAGATAAAGGAAAGGTCACAAGGGGATGGATTGGTGTATCAGTGCAGAGCGTAACGCCGGACATCGCCCAGGCCCTCGGACTGAAAGAGACCCAAGGTTCTCTTGTCGGGGAAGTCGTGCCCGGAGGCCCAGCTGATGCCGCAGGAATAAAGCGTGGAGATGTGATTGTGACCTTTGATGGCAATGAGATCAAGAAAATTGGGGACCTCCCTCTTCTTGTTGCTCAGACCCTGGTTGGCAAGACCGTCAATGTAAAGATCATTCGCGACTCTAAGGAACTGACCCTTACTGTGAAGGTGGCTGAGATGCCAACCGGCAAAATTCCTGCTGCAGGCCGGCTTTCTGCTGAAGACTTCGGCCTGACAGTTCAAAGCATAACTCCCCAGATAATGGGCCAGCTTAAGTTAAGAGACAAAAGTGGCGTTGTTGTTGCTAATGTCCAGCCCGGTAGTCTTGCCGATGACGCAGGAATTCAGGTCGGCGATGTTATAAGGGAGGTCAACCGTATACCCGTAAAAGACCTCAACGATTACAATTCTGCTTTATCAAAGTCCGGGAAAAACAAGCCGGTGCTTTTCCTGATAAAGAGAGGTACCCAGACGTTTTATGTAACCATTCAAGTCAGTTAGATGAAGGAGGAAGTATGAAAAGGATTATGTTTTTATTTCTTGTTTTTGCAGTTGTGTGTTCTTTCACTGTTGCCGGGGTTTCAGCAAAAGAAGCTTCCAAGGAGAGTCGCGGTGAAAGGTTGTTTATGAAGCACTGCAGTAAATGCCATCCGGACGGAGGGAATGTGGTTACTGTCACCAAGACACTCAATCCTAAGGACCGCGAGTCAAATAACGTAAAAACAGAAGAAGACATCGTCAGGCTTATGAGGTCTCCAGGACCCGGCATGGTGAAGTTCGGTAAAAAGATCATCTCTGAAAAGGACGCAAAGGCGATTGCTGAATATGTTTTGAAGACTTTTAAATAAGTACCATATCTTGAAGCATGCAGCGGAGGTAACCCTCTGTCAGGGCCAATAATAACAGGACGTTGCTTCTCACAGCTAAACATTTTTGAGATAATCAAACTGAAGGAGTGTAACAATGAAAGCTTCTGATTCAAGAAAGAGTGCTTTTAATGCACCTGTGGTTGCCTTTTTTTGTTTTCTCATCTTCACAGCGCTTCTCTTTCAAGGCACTGCCTTGGCCAAAGAGGTATCACCTGAGGCGCGAGACTTTTTAAACAGGATGAGTAATTATTTGGCAGAGGTTGCGGAGGTGACAAAGCCTTCTGTTGTGAACATCTCCACTACCTCTATCGTTACGACGCAGGACACCCCCATGGGTGATTTATTTAATGACCCTTTATTTAAAAGATTTTTTGGCGATGGTTCCGGACACCCGGCAATGCCCAGGAAGTATAAATCCTCGGCCCTCGGTTCCGGTGTTATAATTTCAAAAGACGGATATATCCTAACCAATTACCACGTGATCAAAAACGCGGAGGAGATAAAGGTAATACTCTATGATAAAATGGAGTTTAAGGGCAAGGTCATAGGCAGTGACCCGCAAACAGATATCGCGGTGATAAGGGTTGAGGCAAAGGACCTGCCTGCGATCAAGATGGGAGATTCCGGCAAGCTCAAGACAGGGGATGTCGTGATTGCGATTGGCAACCCCTTTGGTCTGAACCAGACGGTAACCATGGGTATAGTGAGCGCTGTCGGCAGGGCAAACATAGGCATTTCAGATTATGAAGACTATATCCAGACCGACGCTGCTATCAATCCTGGCAATTCCGGGGGCGCTCTTGTCAATTCAAACGGAGAATTGGTCGGTATAAATTCCGCGATATTTTCAACCAGCGGAGGTTATATGGGCATTGGGTTTGCTGTTCCTTCAGATATGGCAAATTCGGTAGTTCAGAGTATCCTTAAACACGGGAAAGTCATTCGTGGCTGGCTCGGAGTGACTATACAGGATCTTACCCCTGAACTCGCAAAATCTTTTGGTCTGAAAGGGGAAAAGGGGGCGCTTGTTTCAGACGTTACCCAAAATGCTCCTGCGGACAAAGCAGGTCTGAAGCGGGGAGATCTGATTGTGGAGTTTGACGGAAAACCAGTTGAGGACGGAACGTCTCTAAGAAATATGGTTGCCAATGATGCCCCGGGAAAAACAGTTCAGATAAAAGTGATCAGACATGGCAAAGGAGAAACGCTGACCTTGACCATCGAAGAGTTTCCGTCAAAGATGATGCCTAAAAAGGTTGAACTCAACAACGCACTAAAGGGCGTGCAGGTCCAGGAACTTACCCCGGATCTGAGGGCTGGGCTGAACATCCCGGCAGGCTTAGAAGGCGTTCTTGTCGCCAATGTCAATGACGACAGTCCTTCGTATGGACTGATTTCTAAAAACGACGTCATTGAGGAAGTGGACCGCAAACCGGTGAAAGACTTAAACGAGTATGAAAGGATTGTCTCTAAAATCAGACCATCTGATACTGTTCTTGCTGTTGCTCTACCGCAATGGAGGATATATATATATCACGGTAAAACAATCTGAGAGACCCGGGCAGTAAAATGACACCAGTCATAGCAGGAGTTCTTTCATGCATATTGTCTTCCCTTCTGCTGAACTCGCCTTCAGAGGCCCTGATGAAGGAGCACGTCTACGAGGATGTCCTTCCCAGTGGACTGAAGGTGCTCCTTATGGAAAATCACAAAGCCCCTGTGGTCACGTTTCAGGTATGGTACCGGGTGGGCTCACGAAATGAGGAATGGGGCAAAACAGGTCTTTCCCACATGCTTGAGCATATGATGTTCAAAGGCACAAAGACCGTGCACCCGGAAGAGTTCTCCCGCATAATACAGGAAAATGGCGGTGATGACAATGCCTTCACTTCTGCTGATTTCACTGCCTATTTTGAAAATATCAGCTCTGACCGGGTGGGCATTCCCATCGGGCTCGAGTCAGACCGGATGCAAAATCTTGTACTGAACAAGAAGGATTTTGATACTGAACGTATGGTAGTGATGGAAGAAAGGAGACTCCGGACTGATGACAGTCCCCAGGCGTATCTTTGGGAGCAACTGGAGGCAACCGCTTTTCAGGTCCAGCCTTACCACTGGCCTACAATAGGGTGGATGGAAGACATCAGTCGGTTTACACTGGAAGACCTGAAAGCCTATCATCACACTTACTATAATCCCGCAAATGCCTTTCTCGTTGTGGTGGGTGATTTCAAAAAAGAAGTGCTGCTGCCTCAAATCATACAGGCCTTCGGGGCCATCCCGAAAGGGGCTGCCCCTGACCAGCGCAGGGACCAGGAGGAGCCCCAGCACGGGGAGCGGAGGATTTTAGTCAAAAAGGAGGCGCAGCTTCCGGCCTTGTTGATCGGATACCACGTTCCAAACCTTAGTGACCCGGACTGCTACGCGCTTGAGGTCCTGGCCGCAGTTCTTTCCGGCGGCAAGAGCTCCAGGTTCTACCGCGACCTTGTTCAGGAAAAGCAGCTGGCGCTAAGCGCTGATACAGATTACTCACTTAATTCGCATGACCCCGGGCTTTTCTCTCTCACTGCAGAGGTGTTTCCAGGAAAGGAAACTGGAGATGTTGAAAAGGCCCTTAACCAGGAGATTGAACGGCTGCAGAAAGAGCCTGTGGGAGAGCGTGAGCTTGAAAAGGCAAAAAACCAGCTGGAGGCTGAGTTCGTCTATGCCCAGGATTCGCTTTTTTATCAGGCGATGCTGCTGGCCCAGTATGAGATTGCCGGAAGCTGGAGGCTTGTGGATAATTACATAACATCGGTCAGGAAGGTGACTGCGCAGGACATCATGAGGGTCGCAAAAAAATTTCTGACGCCGGACAACCGCACTGTGGGAGTGCTCGTCCCGCTGCATACAGATAAAAGCAAAACCGTCCCTCTAACGCCGTCGGGCAATATGCGGACCATACGTTAAAAGGAGTCATATGAGGCTAAAGAATAAAGCTCACCTGATTATAATTGCCGCGTTGTTTACATGTGCCTTAAGCCTGATGGGGGCAGCTTCTCAGGCAATGCCGCCTGTAACCAGGGATGTCCTTGGGAACCATCTTGTCCTGCTCCAAAGTGAAGACCATTCCCTGCCTTTTGTCACCCTGCAGCTTCTGATTGACGCCGGATCGGCAAAAGACCCGATCGGCAAGGAAGGTCTTGCGTATCTGACCGCAAGAGGACTTATGCTTGGCACAGCCCTCCACACCCAGACTGATATAAATGAAAAACTCGATTTTCTCGGCGCCTCGCTGGAATCGTCCGCAGGCAGGGACTATGCTGTACTGGACCTCCGCGTCCTCAAAAAGGACCTTGACGAGGGCCTTGCCCTGCTCCTGGAGGTATTTACTCAGCCGGCCTTCGGGGAGAAGGAGCTTAGGCAGGAAAAAGAAAAAACGCTGGCGCTTATCCAGTCAGAAGAGGACCGGCCTGAGGTCGTTGCAGAAAAAGGGTTCATGAAGGCTCTCTATGTTTCGGGCCCATACCGTCATCCCTCCTCAGGGACAAAGGAGTCGCTCCCGGGAATTACAAGGGAAGATGTGCTCAATTTCTACCGGACCTGGTATCACCCAAACAACTGTATCCTGGCAGTTGTCGGAGATATTGGACCTGACGAGGTGAAGAACAAACTGTCTCCCCTGTTTGAGAAGCAGTCAGAAGTGCCACTGCCGGATGTATCTGTAAAAAATGTTTTTTCAGACCTCTCAAAAGGACCGGTCACGGTCAAGATCGACCGTCAGATTTCCCAGGCTAATATTACTCTGGGAAGCCAGGGTGTAAGCAGGGACAACCCTGACATTTATGCACTACGCGTTATGAACTATATTCTTGGCGGCGGAGGGTTTGCCTCCAGATTACTGGAGGAGATCAGAAACAAACGCGGCCTGGCCTATTCAGTTGAAAGCTTTTTCGATCCCGGCAGGTATGTGGGGTCTTTTCAGGTCGCCCTCCAGACAAAAAATGCCTCTGCCCGCGAGGCCATATCTCTTGCTGTCGGGCAGATAAAGCTTATGCAAGAGGCCCTTGTGTCGGAAAAGGAACTGGAGGGGGCGAAGAAATATCTCATAGGGAGTTTCCCGATGCTGGTAGATACCCAGGCAAAGCTCGCCAGTTTCATGCTCCAGGAGGAATATTACGGCCTCGGCCAGGACTATCCTGAAAAATACCCTGCCCTTATACGGGCTGTAACAAGAGAAGACGTCCTCAGGGTCGCAAGGTCATATCTCCATCCGGAACAATATGTCCTGGTTGTTGTCGGGGACCTTAAAGAGACCGCTTTGAAGGAAGACAAAGGGAAATAAATGCAGAGTCGCTTCTAGTGAAGGGAGATTGCTCCAACAAACAGCCAGACAACTAACATATTCAATAGAGGAGGAAGATCGATGGAAGACGTAAAAAAGATTCTGGTTGTAAGCACAATGACCAAATACTGTGAAAAGGCAGTCCATTACGGAGTTTCCCTTTCCCAAAAATACGGGGCGGAACTCACGGTGCTGCATGTGGTGCATGACCCTATTATATTCAGGGGCTGGAACCTGCCGATACCTTCGCTTGAGGCCGACATTAAGAAAACAATGGAGGAGGCCAAGAAAGAACTGGATGCCGTCATACGGGCAGAGAAGACAAAAGGAGTCACCATAAAGGAACTGGTCCGCGAAGGCAATCCGGCAGATGAAATACTCAGCGTTGTGAAAGAAGAAAAAACAGACCTCATAATCTTGCTGGCGCATGAGGAGGGGCATATTGAGCACTTCCTCTTCGGCAGGAGCAATGAAGAAATCATACGTAGGATGCCCTGCTCTGTGCTTCTCCTGAAGAAGGAGCCGGAGCCAGTGAAGTTCTGAATAGTGAAAGTTTCCATAAAAAGCGCTAAGCGGAGGTTTAGCGCACGGCATATAGATGGATAACATGTGAAATTCCCTGTGGCCTTGCTGTAGAGGTTTTTAAGGCGCAATGTGACCGCGTCCTGACAACAGAGGTAAGTGGGCGAAGGGACATTAAAAAAGACAACCATAAATGGCCCGACACGGGCAAGGAGAAAGGACATGGGTGCAGGTGATTTTTTTGAAGAAGGCAAGCGTTTATTTGTCGAGGGAAAATATGAGCTGAGCATCGAAGCTTTTACGCAGGCGGCTGAAGCAGGCTACGAGCAGGAGATTTCGTACCTAAGCCGTGGCGCTGCATATCTGAAATTGCGCAGGTCTGATGAGGCCATCGCGGACTTCAGCTGGGTCATAAACGTCAGGGAAGATAATCCGAGGGCGTTTTATTACAGGGGGATGGCGTACGCTCAGAAGGGGACTTATGAAAAGGCTGCAGAGGATTTCAGCAGGGCACTGGCGCTGAAACCCGATGAGGGGACTTATCTCTTTGCCAGAGGCGCGGCCTATATGGAAATGGGGAAACTTGAGGAGGCAGGAGAGGATATAAGAAACGCTGCGAACTATCTGGCCGCTGCCGCGCAGGGTTATGCGGATATGATCGGCGACAGGACACATCTGGACAAGGTGCTTGCGATTCTTGAAGGGGAGAGAAGGGCCGAGACCCTATCAATAAACGATTCTGAATTTGAAACAATCAAGCAGATGCTCACAAGCGGGGTGAGTAAAAAGTAGCAGTCAGGCATTACAGGACTTATGGCATCTCCTTAAGAATAGTGTTGACTATCGTTTTGTAATCGCCGCCGAAATGATGCCCGCCTTTAAGGAGGATGACTTTTGTAAGGCCTTTTTTCAGGCTCCTTGCAGACAGAATCTTTTTCTTCTTCCCCGTAGATGCAGAGCGACTTAATTGCTTTCATCTTTTCGACCTCAGGAAGCACAGGGCGTGATGTATCTCCGTAGGTGAGACCCACCCATTCACCGAGATGAAATTCAAAATCAGCAGACTGACTTGGACCGAGCATAACAACGAGTCGGACTTTAGGGCATAATCTCCGGCTGCAGTCTGTTTACGATAAACGGAAGCACATCAGCGCCCAGAGAGTAACCGATAAGGACCACTTTACTTTCTGCCACGCGGAAAGGTAATTCTTGAATGACTGTCCCTATGTCTTTTGCCGTCTCCTCAGGGGTCCTTTTCTTCCAGAAGTACTGCAGTGAATTAAACCCGACCACCGGCACGCCATCTGCAGCAAGACTGTTCCCTATATCACGGTCAATGCCAGCCCAGCCGCCATCACCTGAAATAATCACAGCGAGGTACTGTTTCTCTGTGCCCTTTGCAGGAACTTCCACCAGCGGAAGTCCCTATCAGGGAAGAGGCTGCACGCGGCCGTTCGTTGTGGTCGTTTCCATCGATGCGCCTGAAGGCGTTCTTAAACTGGGGCATCCAGTTGCGCGTTACGGAAAAGCCATGCCCGACCTTCGGCAGAAGGACAATCTCCCCGAGATTTACGCCCTGCACATATCTTCTTCACCTCTTCTGCATTGCAGACCTGGTCAATTTCTCCCTGGAAGGCGATCCAGGGGTTTTCGAGATGACGGGCTTCGAGAAAAATAAACCCCTTGCCGCGCGGTCCTCTCTTCCACTCCAACCCCTTCCCCCGGCAAAGAGGTTTTCGTAAGAAGCAGGTCAGGGCAGAAACCCATGCTGATTGCGCCCCTGAACGTATCGGGCGGCGCCTGTGCCAATACAGCATAAACGAGGGTCGCGCCCGAGGAATATCCCACGAGCACCGGAGGGACATAGACAGGGAAATTCAGCTTCTTTTGCAGAAACTTGCTCAGCAATTCAAAGTCTGCGGCAGGGTACGAGCAGCTCTCAGACGATTTTTCAAGCTCTCTGAGGTAATGGGTAATATCAATGCCCGCGACAAGCGCATCAAGAGAGGCAAGTTCCCTGGCCATATCCACTACCCCTTTGTTCCAGCCCCCGTCACCGGAGACAAACAAGACGACATGTGAAGGCTGCGGTGACTGGTAATAGATAGTTACTTTGCCGAAGCGTCCGAAATCGAGAGACCTCTCAGCGCCGGAAGTGACGCAGGATAATATTAATACAAAAAACACACTGAAAATGATCTTTTTCATTTCGCGATAACTCCTTTCAACCCTCCGGATATCAAAGTGGCCAGGTTAGTCAGAACCCTTGGGAGCGCCAGACCGCCGGATATAGCGATATATCTTGGGTTCCCACACGGGACCGAACTTTTCCTTGTATTGCCTGAGACCCTGGAAATTGTAGAAATGCTCTCCGTGGCGGTAGACGAATGCGCCGAGCCGGTTCCATAAAGGAGACAGCGCGCGGGCCTCGATCCCTGAAAGAGGGGCCATCCCCATATTAAACCACCGGTATCCTTCTTTTTTCCCCCAGAGCATCAGGCTGATGATGAGATAATCCATGACCCCGTATGGCGCTTCCTGCAGATAGCGCATCAGATCAATGGAGAGTTCCTCTCTTTCACCGCCTTCCCATATATTGACGAAAGCGAGGACCTTACCCTCCTTTTTTACGATGCCAGCTGGAAAATATTTCATATATTCTTCCTTGAAAGAACCCAGAGAAAACCTCTTCTCCCGCGTGTTCTTCTCAGCCAGCCAGACATCCGAAATCCTCCTGAATTCCTGCAGAAAATCCGGTATCCTGTCCCTGGGAATAATCTCGAAGGAACAGCCTTCCTTCTCTATCGAATGAATGATATGACGGAATTTCTTGTGTGCGCCGCCCTCGAGTGAATAGGCTTCAAGGTCTACCTTCGCCTCTTCTCCGATTTTGCTGACAGAGAGTCCGAGGTCAAGATAGAGATGCAGGCTTTCAAGTCCAATTTCGTAAAATACCGTCCACCCCTTGTGCAGATCACACATTTCGCGGAACTGCCAGATCAGTTCACGGCATTCGTCGGCCTCTCCGATTGGGTCTCCCAGCGCTATCCAGCTTCTTCCCTCGATAGCATACATGATGAACGACTTTCCACTTGGGCTGATGAGTAACCGCTTGTCACCGAGCAGGGCCAGATTTGCATAGGTCTTTTTTGAGCGCGCGATGACCGGCAGCAATTTCACAAGATCATCTTTCCCGGGCGGCAGCACAGGCTCTGTCGCAGCCGGACGAAGCAGCCTTGCCAGCGCCAGAAAAAGTGCAACGCTGATGACCCCGACCAGTGGCGCGCAACGACCTGGAAGCGTCTCCGTAGATGCTGAAGCGCCACCACTGTTCACTTGAGAATTCCGTATGTTTATAGGCGAACATGCCCAGCCAGATTGAACCAATCAGTACTATGACAGATAGCGGCGATCCATCCCGCGGTAAAACGCTGGCTGAAGAGTGATGCTTTTCGGTAGAAATAGTTGCGGCACGGCAGAAGTACGCCGAGCATCAGCGTAAGAACAGCCGCCTCTTCATAATCAAACCCCTTCAGAAGAGAAAAAACCGCACCTGCAGCCAGCAGTATGCCTGTAAGCACATACGCGGCATCAAGTCTCAGCTGTATGCCTCTGGCCAGAAGGAGCAACCCCAGACCTGCCAGGCTGCCGAAGAAATGGGAGACCTCCATGACCGGCAGCGGCAGGAAGTCCTTCAGCCATAAAAGACGGCTTTCCACTGCCGGCGTAACTCCTGAAAAAAGGAGTACCATCCCGCTCAGGAACGTAGTGATCGACAAAATATGCGGCACAAGGGAGGACCCGAGCCTGCCCAACATCCTGACCGCCCTATTGAATCCCTTGTCTCTTCATCCGCTTATCTCATATGCCCCAAGCATTGAAACAGCAATGAATAAGGGGACAAGGTAATATATTATCCGGTAAGCAAGGAGGGCGCCGGCAACAACAGGGGCCGGTATATGCGGGGAATAAAGATAAAGAGCAGTGGCCTCAAAAACACCGAGACCACCCGGGACCTGACTGATCATCCCCAAGGGTCTGCGCCAGAAGATAGATCCCGATTATTGACCAGAAAGACAGGGAGCCCGCAGGCTGAAGCAATACATACATGACTGTCCCGCAGAATGATCCAGTCCAGCGCAGACAAGGCGAGTTGAATAATTAAAAAAGGAGCGGAAAGAACAGGGAATTCCCATCCAAGTATTTTAAAGGGGCCTTTTCTCAAGACATTCCACAGGAAATATGCTGCAACAAGGGAGAGAAAAAATCAGGCCGAGTATGCTGACTGAAGCAAAGGGCAGATGCAAGGCCTTTGGGACCTCAAGAGGCTGGGCCAGAAAAACCACGCCCCCGGCCGTAAAGAAACCAAGCCAGATCGTCAGGCTGCAAAATGCGACCACCTTGGTTATCTGCTCTGCAGAGAGTCCCCATGCTGAATAGAGCCGATACCTGAGAGAACCTCCTGTAAGCAGGCCAATGCCGATATTATTGCTGAAGGCAAATCCGATAAAAGAGACGAGCGCGGTCTTCAGAACTGTGAGCCTGACTCTGACATACCGCAGCGCCAGCAGATCATATCCTGTCATAATGAAATAACTTGCGAAGGTCAATAAAGCAGCGATTGAAAGTCTGTGCAGCAGGGAGGGCCTTCAGGGTCTGGACGATCTCCCTATAATGATATTCCTCCAGTGAGCTGATGGATGACCCACAAGGCGCTGACGAACAGGAAGACCGCCAGCAGGGGGCCGAGGCCTTTTAAGATTTTTCTCATTTAGTCCTGCCCTGGCATAAAATTATAATGCTCTTGCTGCAGGCAGCGGAAGACAACTCGCTGGTCCATTTTTCTTTATGTTCTCCAGAAGCGCCTTATACTCATCCGGAGACAGATGCCATGCCCCCGGCCTGAATGGACTGTCAAGGTCATCAATGACAAGATAAATGGTATATGCCAGTACGCCGATACTCACCGTAAAGATATAGTCGAGCAGGGGATTTCTGACGCCGATAAAGAGAGAAAGAACAATCATGATTACGTCGGCAAAGACAAGGGTGTTTTTTAATATCCTGGGTATATGGCTTCGGCTCTGGAAGATCCTCTTATTGCGACTCCTGATAATATCATCGAATAGCGGCAGAAGCAGGACCTTTCCCGATTCCGTCGATGCCTCCATAATGTCGCTCCGGAGAAGTGAGACAATTCTATCTCCCTCCTCACTTCGAATTCCCTCTTTGATCGTCGGCCAATATTCAAGGATATGTGAAAGATATTGTTCAGTGTGGGCAACTATGCTTTCAGCACACTCCGGTACATGCCGGCATCGTAACAATAATTCTCCGAGCGCATTTACTTCGCCGTTGATCGCCTCGACCAGTTCGTTCCAGTGTTCCCATTCCTTCTGTATCGTGAATGCCGCGAGGATGCTGAAAATAAGACCTATCGAAGAATAGAGCCACGGCAGTCCGCTCAATTCGGAGAGATTCACAAACAGTATCTTCCCCCTGTCGATAGTCCTGAATAACCAGAATATCGATGAGAAAGATACGACAAAAAAAAGAAGTTTATTCCTCACACTCATATCGGCAAATCCAATTCCAGATGACAACTTATTTATTACGCTACTCTAATGAAGGCAACACGGGAATTGTCCTGGCCTCTTCGGGAATCTTCCCTGTCAGCGCGTGCAGGAATGCGACAATGTCCTGGACCTGCTCTTTTGGAAGGTCCTTGCCTAACTGGATCTTCCCCATGATCCAGACAGCGTCTGCCAGTTTATCGACTGAGCCGTCATGGAAGTAAGGAGGTGTCATCGCTACGTTTCTGAGCACCGGCACTTTAAATACATATTTATCGCTGTCGTTCTTCGTGACTGCATACCTTCCCTCATCCACCTTTTCGCTCTTCGTGTATTTTTCATAAGGCTCAAACATTCCGAACTTCTGGTACATCTGTCCTCCGACATAGGGGCTGAAATGACACCCGGCGCAGCCCTGGTCTATAAACGTCCCGAGTCCCTTTTTTTGTTCTGCTGTCATTGCGTCCTTCGTGCCTTTCAGAAATGCATCAAAAGGGGCCGGGGTAATCAGTGTCCTTTCGAAGGCGCCGATGGCCTTTGCAAAGTTGTCGACAGTCACCGGCTCCTTGTCTGAAGGGAATGCGGCTTTAAACAGGGTTTCGTATTCCTTATAGGCCCGAAGTACTTTCTCGACCGACTCATAAGACGGCATGCCAAAGGCCGGCGGTCCTATGACAGCCTGTTTTGCCTGGTCTTCGACACTGGTCCGGTTTCCTATCCAGTGCTCTGAGATCTGGCTTGCAGCATTAAAGACAGTAGGGTCGTTTCTCGGGTTTTCCTTACAGTTGTGGCCAACTGACTTTCTCAGCCCGTCGGCCGCGTAAAGGGCAATGGGATGGCACTTGGAACAACTCACCGTGCCGTCTACAGAAATCCTCGGTTCGTAAAAGAGCATCTTCCCCAGTTTTACCTTTTCCGGGGTTATCGGGTTTTGTTCAGACGGCATTGATGCCGGCAAAGGACCGAGAATCTGTGACGCCCTCTTTATCAGGGCGTCATCGTCATCGGCGAAGGCAGCAACCGGGATAACGAAGCAAAAGCATTAATAATGTTAAAAACCAGGCCCTTTTCTCTTTGAGTAAAATAGCGATCATGACAGCCTCCTTGTGATATCCGGACGTTTTTGTTGCATATCTATCATTTATCACAAAAAAGTGCCCTCCGCAAGCCTTATCTAAACTCCGCCTGTCTCAATCCATTGGAGTGGCCTAACACAAAATTTAATTATTGATTGGCAAGTTGATTTAATACTGATTTATCAGTTAAACTTTTATTTCCTTTTCCATGGAGAGATGGCCGAGCGGCTGAAGGCGCACGCCTGGAAAGCGTGTGTGGGGTTAAACTCACCGAGGGTTCGAATCCCTCTCTCTCCGCCATTTCTTTTCTTTAATATCAAGTAGTTACAGCCTAAAAAAGGCCCTAAAAACCGCCAGTGAACCGCCAGTGAACCGCCAGTGACCTCCTCAAAGTCCTTCTTTTTATCCGCTCCTAAAAACCATCAAAATTCATGCCTTTCCCATGGCGATATCCGGGCTGTCACAAGCCGAGCCCCCAGGTCTCAGCCGTTCCGGTTTCCATCCCTATCGCAGATAACAAACAGTCGTCACCCGCAACCATAACCCCGCTACACTCTCGTAGAGGCCATTGAAATATCCGAGCTCAAACTTATTAAGTTCCATAGTCGTGTCATTCAACAGTGTAGGCATTTTTTAACCGCTACGAGCTTTTTCCAGGGACCGAGATGTGCAACCGGCGGGCGGATGATTCGCATGAGGAGTAAACAGTATCTTCCCCGAGACGGCATACTTTTTTCATTCCTTCTGATATCCCCCGGCGACATATTGGGAACCGCCTTGCCGTGTCCGCCTTTTACATTACTTGTGTGAGTATGCATCACTTTTCACTCTTGCTTTAAGTCCCTACTGTTCAATGCTGTTTAACCCTATTCTTGAGGGGCAACGACTCCTGGACAGCTCTTGCCGATACACATGAGATATAAGGACGCCAGCATGCAGTTTTCAGCCCTACATTTCTTGCAACAGGTTTTCCGTGGGTGGAGCGGGGTAAGTGACGGCTGTGCTTTGAAACAGCCTTAGGTCCTTGTGGATGTGTCTCTTTTATCTTATCTGTGTGGGATTGACAGGTTTAAACTACCGTTGGAGGTCACGATGTCGAGGCTGCGGCCGTAAGCTAAGTTGTCACATAAACCGTAAAAATAGCTTTATCGCCATGTAATTCTTACCACTCTTCTACAATCAACTCTCTCTGCTTTGTTTTCTCCCCCTCCATTTGTGCAGCGGTTACTTAAGGGTGCGGTCTGTCAAGAGTCGCGCCAGCGGTGAGGATGTTGTCACGCCACTTGCTGCAACCGCAATTATTGGATCTTATAGGTTCTTCACTTTCAATTCAGAACAACCGCCACCCTGCATTATTTTTTTATTGCTGATTCCGTTAAAAGAAAAACCAGCAAAAAAAAACAGGAGGAGAAAATGAAACAGTCAGAGAGAGACAGAGTAAACGAAGAGATGCTAAGGAAATATGGCGAGATAAACGCAAAGTACGGTTTATCAGAGGTGACAACGCTTGAGGACGCCCTTAACCTCGACATCGAGACAGGCGAACACATGAGATTAAACCTGTCGGACCTGGACAGAATCATATGGGAAGAGGCACAGACCATTTCGGACGGCAAGGCCCTCTTTGAGCATACTCCGTCTTCACTTACCCCTCACCACAGATACGGGATGAGGCTGAACAAGAAATACGGGGCCGGGAAGAGGGCATTTCTGGCGGCCTACATGCTCCACATGGTGAGCGGCACTGAGCAGGAGTCCAGGGAGTGGTTTGAAGCCCTCTGTGAAGAGGGTTTTGACAGCGCATTCAAACAGTTATTGGAACTTCACAGTGAGTTGAGGAAATGTGATGCAAGAGACACCGATGTAATGGGCAAGATCGAAAACGGCGTAGGCGATGGCTCCCTCTACCACGCAGTTGAGATCATCGAGGAGGAGGAAAGCGAAGAGATGCCTTCGGAGAAAGAGCTTGTTTACAGCCTCTACGCTAAGAAAATCCGCAGGGCCGGCAGGCACCAGCTCGGAGCTATCGGAAAAGAGCTTTACGCGGAGAAAAGGCTTGCCAATTATGAAATGACACTCCTTTGGAACCAATACAAAGAGAGAAAGAACGAGCTTCAGAAGTTCTGGGGGGCGTAAGCCGTCTTGAACACGAGTTGTGTGGGCAGAGATTGTAA
>CAWDEY010000003.1:0-25348 GCA_963801505.1 uncultured Nitrospira sp. | reverse complement strand
GCCAGAGACTCTCAAGAAACTTACGGTACGGCAGAATGGATATGCCTCCGACCGTGCGGCTGCGGGGTTCGAGGCTGACGCAGAGATAGCGCTTCATTTTCTGCTCCTCTGCCAAAGGATCGGAACAGCAGAAATGAGACCAATGAAGTCGCGCGTACTGAGGTCTGAATCGGATGTAATGCTTCCAATCAAGAGGTTATCTGCATCGAAAATCCCAAGTACAGCGTATAGAACTGCGAAAGCTAAAATATGTGTAAATATCAATAGTCAAATATGATCATATATGTTCTTCACTAAAAGCTGGGCTTTTTTGTTAGAATTACATCTATTGAAAAAAAGAACAAAGGCATTATTGCATGCCTGCAGGAGGGTAATAATGAATGGCAAGACAGTCAAAGAGACAAGTGTCACCATGGCCCAAGTGATGCTTCCACAGGATGCGAATCCCGCAGGCAATGTACATGGCGGTGTGATCATGAAGCTTATAGACACAGCAGCTTCAGTTGTCGCAAGCAGGCATGCCCAATGCAATACTGTGACCGCCTCTATTGACCGGCTCGATTTTCATCATCCAGTCTTTGTTGGAGATCTACTTTTTTTAAAGGCCTGCCTTAATATGGCCGGAAGGACTTCCATGGAGATAGGAGTTTGGGTCGAGGCAGAGAACTTCATAACAGGAGAATTAAGACATACGTCTTCCGCCTACCTCACCTTTGTTGCCCTTGATGAAAAAGGAAAACCGAAAACAATCCCTCATCTTATCCTTGAAACAGATGAAGAGAAGAGGCGGAATCAGGAAGCTCTCATGCGCAAAAAGACACGATTAGATCTAAAAACCCGGGAAGATAAATGCAAGAAAGACGGGATCTGCGATATATAGCAGGGGGATCCACCGTCGTTGCATCTTCTGAAATACGTTTACCTGAAGGTGCACCTTAGCAGTTACAAGAGCGGCGAGAATATCACTCCAGGTACGGCGTTTTCTTGTTCACCCATTTTTTCCGGAAATGAGTCCATCTTAAATCTCCGTGATGTTTTTCTGCTATATTTTGAGACGCTATTTGCCATGAAGACAGGCGCTCTTGACTTTACTGCCTTATCTGATATGATTTTCTTTAGGAAGTGACAAAAATAAGAAAGGAACAAAGAAGATGAGACAAAGAAATCTTTTATTTCTCGTAATGGTTTTTTCAGTCGTCTTTTCCCTCGTCGCCCTTGGCTGCAGCAAAAAGGAGGAGCCCAAGACTGCCGTCTCTCAACCTGAAGCGCCTGCACCAGCACCACAAGCCGCACCACAGCCGGCAGCTCAGCCCGCAGCCCAGGTCCCTCAGGCAGCCACGAACCCTGCACCAACGCAGCCCCCGGCTGCCGTGCTTGCCACAGCCGATGGAGAGCAGCCCGGTACGCGTGTGGAAGTAACAGAGTTGAAGCGTACAAGCGGCGGCACAGTCAATCTGAAGTTCGTTATGATCAACGATTCTGATAAGAAGATCAATTTCGGATATGAGTTCTCTAAGTCGGCATCTGACTATGCGTCTATCAGCGACGTTACCCTCATGGATGAGAAGAACAAGAAGAAATACTTTGTGGTGCGCGACAGCGAAGGTAAATGCGCCTGCAGTAGTGGTTTAAAGGACCTTCGCCCAAAAGACCGTGTTAGCCTCTGGGCAAAGTTCCCCGCGCCGTCCGAGGATGCACAAAAGATCAGCGTCGTCATCCCTCACTTCCAACCCATGGATGATGTATCCATCAGTCGTTAAGGAGAGGAGGGGAAGATATGAAAAGGCATTTGTCGAAAATAGTCGGGCTTTTGTTTCTCATTCTTTTCGTGGGTATCGGAAGCCAGGCGGTCGCTGAAGAAAAGGGCAAGGTCTTGGATCTGATATTCAAAGTGGAAGACATGGGCGGCAAGGTCCAGGATCTTCAGGTCAAGGAAACAGCCACAGAGATTCACATAGAGCTTGCGGCAGACGTGCTCTTCGATTTCGACAAGGCAAACATCAAAGCCCAGGCCGCTGCGACCCTGAAGCAGGCGGCTTCCGTGATCAGGGATAAGGCAAAAGGCGCCGTGCGGATCGAAGGGCATACCGACGCAAAAGGTTCCGATGCGCCTCTTCATCATACCCGCGTTTTATTGGAGGGCGCTACAAGGTCTCCACTTAGCGCTACTACCAGTTTTCCACCGTTTACCAGTTCCTTAGGAGACTTCCAAACAAGTTTTTATTATTCGCCTATTCAAGTTCGGCGCGTCTTAACTCCCTTCCCGATCTGAAACATACCTTCTTAAACACTCACTCTATAAAGAGCCAAACTACTATGATTTTAAGCGCATCGAAAGAGGGGGACTGGGACCTCAATAAAGAAGTAAATATTGAATCCGTACACCGCTTACACACCGTGATTATGTAAAACAAGAGCCCATGACTTGCTGATATTAAAGGCTTTTGACGGTGGATGCGGCGGGAATCGAACCCGCTTTTCCCCTTGATAGAAGCCATTCTGCAGTTATGAGCATAACGAAAGCAAAACGACCTAGCTTTAAAGGGTATGGGTCAGTTTGGATACTATCCTAATTTACCTGAGAGTTACTTTGAGCAAGCTCCTTTCGTTGAGCTATCCTCTTTAATACAAACGCCAGCTGCGTCACAATCAGTATCGGAATCGCATTTCTTGCCCTTTTTGGAATGGCTATCAGGCTTACTTGAATCTTCATAATAAGTGCCTTGACCTCTTTTTTCCGTTTTCCCAAATGGATTTATGCAGGCTCCTTCTGCATTGGAACCGCTTTTGATGCACTGACCGCCGATACCGCAGTCAGTATCATAAAAACATGCAGATGAATTACTGCTAATAAAGAGTACGTTGACGAAAATTGCACCTGCGATAAGCGTTTTTTTCATAGTATCCCCTTATTGCTGAATTTCCGGTAATGTTATTGTGCTTGCGATCGAATATCCTCCGATCGATCTCCATTGCCTCTGGATTCCCCCCTCCGATTGGAGTTTAGTCATCTCTAAGCTCACAGCATCAGCGCATGCTTTACAGAGTGCGGCCCTGCCTATAGTGATTACTGCATGTTGTTCTGCGCAAACGTCACAGGTTTTCATGTTCTTGCCCTCCTTTAGCTCAACAGCACTTTTTGTGCCTCTCTTGCAGCCCGTATAGTGCAACCGCCCGATTGCTACGTAAAGTGTATCAATATTAGGCTAAAAGAGCCAGAATATCTTCAGTTTGAAATAATGGGGACTCCCGCCCGCAATAATTGGAGGGGACTACGGGCAGGAGCGAGGGATAAGGTCAGATTATAAAACTTTGGATGGATTTTGTATAGATTCAATCGGAATGGAGCAATTAACCAGTGACATAAGACTCACGGGAAGTCGTGAGGACAAGCACGAAATATTCTCCGCTATTTCTTAGCAACGAAAGCAGCTACGATTCCCGAACGCCCGCTCACGCTGAGTTTTCTTGTCAAAAGCTTCATATAACCTTTGACCGTATTAAGAGTTAGTCCGAGAGAATCGGCAATTTCCTTGTTGCTGTTTCCAGCAAGGAGCAGTCTGACGATTTCTTTCTCCCGTCTGTTGAGATGGTGTATGCCTGAAATGCATCTCAAGATGCGCACTCTCCAAGCTCGTTCTCTCGAGAATAAAGAGATATTGCTTCTGTTTTTCCGGCTGACCTGCAAGAACAACTCCTCTCACCCCATACTGCCTGCGCTCGCTCAGAATTATATCGATAAAACCTGTTTCTGCCTCAGCGGACTCGCGTTCACTGGGCCCTCTTTCGAGTGACTTCGCCCACCTTGAACAAAAGGCAGATATATCTGAACGAGGGTCTGAGCTGACTTTTGAAGGGGAAAGCGAGAAGGTGAGAATCCGTAATGCCTCCTCGTTATAGGATAATTCCTCCTTGGACACTTTGCTTTGGCGCCGGAATAAGACAAAGGCTGCAGGCTGAGATTGTTTACCCCTTTTTTCTGATTCCCCCGAACTCACATCTTTCATAACTTATATATATATCACATTTCATCAAGGAAGTAACTTTTCACGCTCGGGATGTATATTACTGCCCGAATCGAGATTTGGAAATTTACTGCTTATTGTAAATCCCCGTCCCTTGGGGGAGGCGATGGAGAATTCCTATCTCTTTTTTGGGGTCCAAGTATTCCCTTCGGGATACCCTCTTTCTGGGGTATTCACAAAAAATGCATGACATACTAAACTGAATACAAATATGGGGAAAGGAGTTTCCTATGGATAGTCATCAGAAAAGAGTATCACGCCGCATTTCTTTCAAGCGCTCGATACGATTTAAGGTGATGGGTAATACTATCCATCCACCGGACAATATTGCCACTGACGGTGAAATCCTTGATGTAAGTGATGCGGGCATGAAAATCAGAGAAGAAGGTCGGTCGCTTCAGGACGGGTTTGTTCTTGTTATAAGAGTTCCGATAACAGGGACACGGACTACCGTTCCGACCATGGCGCAGGTCCAATGGGTAAAACCGGCAGAGCCTGGATTCTATGAAGCAGGCCTCATGTTCATGGTTTAGAGATATGCAGCCTATGGGAGAAAGGCGTCACCGTCGCCATTCATTCTTTCGGGTTTGAGGTGCTCTGGAAATTGGGGGAAGGATAGATTGGAATATCAGGGAAAAGAAAAGGGGGGGGTGGCATTATTATAAAAAATTGGGATAAAAACATGGGGTGGATGAGAAAACAATCTATTCCGAAGAACGTAAGATTCAACAAAACAACAGGCGGCAGGGGGGAACAAATGAAAAGAAACTTTAAGGGAGATATCCTGGTTGTAGATGACGAGCCTAATGCGGTTAAAGTGCTCTCAGCAATTCTGACTGAGGAAGGTTACTTTGTACATGAGTCTCTTGATGTTGAAAGTGCAACGAAAGTCCTACACAAGGAAAATGTGGATGTGGTGATTACAGACCTGAAGATGCCTGGCAGGGACGGGATGGAGTTTTTCGGATATGTCAGGGAAAACAAAAATGATATACCTGTAATTTTTCTTACGGCCTATGGCACAGTTGATTCCGCAGTGTCCGCAATGCTCGGCGGTGCTTTTTATTATTTCATCAAGCCTCCGGATTATATTAAGCTCAAAGATATAATAGCCAGGGCAATGAGGCAAAAGCGGATGAAACAGGAGATTGAGGTAATTGAGAAGACACTGAATAAAGTTGAAGATCAGAGTCTGACCGGAAATAGCGAGCAGGTGCGAAACATCAATGAGACCATCGAGACTGTAAAGGATTCCTCAAGCACTGTTTTGATAACCGGCGAGACCGGGACCGGTAAGGAACTGGTTGCCAGAGCGCTGCATTTTTGCAGCAAGAGAAAAGACGCGCCGTTTATAGCAGTCAATTGTGCAGCCATGCCTAAGGAACTTATAGAGGCGGAACTTTTCGGCTGTGAAAAAGGTGCGTATACGGGAGCACATGCCAGAAGGACAGGGAAGTTTGAAGAGGCCTCAGGCGGGACTATCTTTCTCGATGAACTTGGGGAGCTTGCCCTTGAGCTGCAGTCCAAGATACTCAGAGTGCTTCAGGAAAGAGAGATAGAGAGATTGGGAAGCAACAGGAAGATCAAGGTGGACTGCAGAGTGCTATGTTCCACTAATCGCGACCTCAGGAAAGAGGTGGAGGCAGGAAGGTTCAGGGAAGACCTTTTCTACCGGATAAATGTCATAGAGATAAAGGTGCCGGCCCTTCGGGAAAGGAAAGAGGATATCCCCTTTATGCTATCAAAGTTTGTTCATGAATTCAGTGAAAAAGAGCAAAAAGTGGTCAGGATATCTGAAGAGGCTATGGACTCGCTTAAGGAATATAAATGGCCTGGAAATGTCAGACAGCTTATGAATGTTATCGAGAGGGCAGTTGTGCTTGCAAAAGGCGATTATATTACTTTAGGCGATCTTCCCGAGGAGTTCACCCCCCCCGTAAAAACAATCCAGGGGATGAAGGCTGTGACTCCTGTAGCTGAAAGGATAACATTGCGGGACATCGAACTCCAGGCAGTCATGGAATCACTTAAAAAGTGCGACGGAAACAAGTCAAAAGCTGCAAGGCTGCTTGGCATCTCCAGAAAGGCGTTTTATAAAAGATTGAATGATGCCTCTATCTGAGTTTACTTGCTGCAGTGACCCATGCCGTGTGAAGGCAGCTCTCTGAGGATTTACAGTTATACTCTTCCCTATTATAAAAGTTCCTCACTCTGTTTTATCGCAGCGTAATGGCTTTCTCAGGACACATTTCCTGACAGCAAAAGCACGCAATACAAATATCAGGTTTCACCTGAGGGACATTGGCAACCATGGACAAAGCCGATACAGGGCAATGATCAACGCAGGTGCCGCAGCCCGTACACCTCCCGGGATCTGCCTGGGGACGAAGATTGGCCCGCTGATGGATCATTGCCTGCAGCGTCTCACTGTGGACTATTGCTTCGCCGCCCATCGGGGGGAGTTTGAAATCAGCCAGTCTTTTTAAGTCCCCTATGATTTCGATCGTATTTTGATCGTAGTCGCCCAGGCCAACCTCTTTGGCCTTTTGAAGGAAACGCAGTCGCCCGGCATCGCATCCCATCATCGCTGCAATGACAGAGTCAACGGCAACAGCATTGTCAGAGGCGAGGAGCAAGCCGATATTTCTGAGGTCAGGAGAGGCAGGCCCATTGCCTTCCATGCCTACCACTGCATCGACGATAAACAAATCCGGCACCCTGAGGCGGAATACCTCGACTATAACTTCATGAAAATCCATAACGTTGCCTGCGGCCTTGTGCAGCATGGCCTTCTGCGCGCCGGGCAGGAAACCGTAACTGTTCTTGATTGCTCCGGTCAAAACAGTCAGTCCGTGCGTTTTGAATTTCGGCAGGCTGATGATGACATCTGCGTCCAAAACGTCCTGAGAGACGCTGACAGTCGGCATATATTTGGGATTAAAGGCGACCTTCCGGGAATCATTTCCGATGTTCTTATAGTGGCCTTTGGCCGCTTCCATAAGACCTGTTTTAGAGAAGCTCTCCTCGTTGACGCCGTAACTGAACAGGCCCGGATTGTCTCCCACAATTAGGGAGGCGGGGCCCATGGTTTCCACCTTTTCTACGACAGCGCGGAGAACAGCGGGATTGGTGACGATACCTTCTTTTGATTCCGAGCTTCTGAGAACGTTGGGCTTTATCAGGACTTTTTTCCCGGATATAGTCATGGGAAAGAGTTCAAATGCCCGGTCTACAGCCTGACGGACATTCTCATAACTGGCAGGATGGACCATGACTTTTGACATACCTTCGGCCTCCAATCAGTTGCAAATAAATATAAGGACAGCATTGTATCCTGTCGTCATTGCGTGTCCTTCTTCTCGGCTTCCTACATGCGATTTATGCAACAATAGGGTATCCCTATCTATTGCATAGTATATCAAGATTGATGCATGATTTTCTATCCTGATTTCCCATCCTTGCCCGGTAATTGATACTTTAAGACACCTTTTTTTTCATATCCTTCAGCAGCATCTCATATCTCTTCCTGTCTTCAGGCCCCATCTCTTTGAGGCCAAAACGATGCTCTTCGTACATACGCAAAAATTCCTCAAGGTCGTCCACTATGCCCAGGGGCAGGGCACTCCGCTTTATATCTCCGGAGGTCATCGAAGCATTCATCCTGATGCCCTTTTTTCTGATCAATCTTCTCAGATCGAGGTATCTCTCTGTTATAAACCCGTATTTCCTGGCCCTCATCTTATGGAAAGCCAGGAAGATAATCAGAAAGAAAAAAGCACCCGAGGCAAGGCTGTAGATCAGCATCTTCAGATCAGGCAAGGTCAAGCCCGAGGGCCGCTTAAGCCTGAAAGAAAGCGACATCCCGCTTATAATTTTCCGCTGGTCAATCGAGCTGAAGCCGACCACATATCTGGACCAGTTGAGCTGCAGCGAATCCATAAAAAGCGCTATGGTCGAAGGTTGCGGCTCCGAAGCCGCAGGAGTTGGGTCAAAGGTCTCCCACCTGTCACCGATCAGGGCCTCAACCCAGGAATGGGCGTTGCTCTGCCTGACTATAATATATCCTCCATATTCATTTTTCTCCCCGCCAAAATAGCCGGTAACAATCCTTGAAGGGATATTCAAACATCTAAGCATAAGGGCCATTGCAGTGGCGTAATGCTCACAATATCCTTTTTTGGTATTAAAGATAAAATCCTCAATAGGACTGACCCCTGCTGGCGGACTGGAAGTTGTCAATGAGTAGGTATAATTATTCTTCAGGTATTTCAGTATCAGGGCGGCCTTCTGCTCTGCCTGTTCGTCCGGGCCTGCGCCTGAAGTAATTTCCCTGGCAAGGGCCGCAATCCTCTCTACTCCCCCAGGCAGTTGGAGATAGCGCTCGTTTCTTGTCCCCTCATAGCTGTCACCCACAATACTGTATACGCTGTATTTCAGCCTCCTTGAGGATTTGCCCCGGATATATATACTCTTCCCGAAATCAGAAGACAATGAAAAGCCCTCGTACTTGACAGTGCATACCTTGGGCAGTCCGAATATAATATCTGAATCTATCGGCTCCAGAAATATCCTCTGTTCAACGGTCCTGCTCTTATCGCACTTAGAAATCAGGAATCCATCATCGACCCTCTCTGCCCTGTATTTGTCCTCACGGGTATTCTTCCATGATCTTCCGTCAAAATAATCGAGCGCAAGCCCCCTCCAGTAAAGCGCCTGGAAATCCCTGTCCATCTCTACCCTCATTACTACCGTGGGGTCAAGCTTGACCTCACCAATGGACCCGAAGTCTACTTTTTCAGAAAAGCCCGTTGTCTTTATACCTTTTGTATGGCTCTTTACGAAGAATCTCTGTGAGGTCCTGGGGATGAGGATGAATATCATTACAGTCACCAAAATGGTAAGGAGGGAGATAAGGAGGACCGGTTTTCTGATACCGGTCCTGCCCAAAGCGTCCTCCTTGAGAAAATGGGAGAGCACCATAGCTGTGACAAGAAAGACCATAAAGACAACAAAGACAACTCCGAAGGTCAGCGAGCTTGTCAGGTCCGACGCTATGACAAGCTGAAGGAGCGACATGAAGTAGACCTGAAGGTGGTCCCAGGGTTCTTTCAGATCAAAACTCTTAAGTGCCTGAAAGGTTATAGTAAGATGTGCCACAGCCAGGAAAACGTCCCCTGATATCATGATGGAATCAGTAAAAAAAACTATCAGTGTCAAAAGGGAAAGAGCGCTGATCGCCCATTTCGGAGCAGGCCCCATTCCCTTGATAAACCGGTAATAGCCCGGCAGAAGGGCCAGTCCACTCACTGTCATAATAGGGTTTATTTCTCCGGTCATCAGCAGGCTGACACAGCCTGTTACAGCAAGCACGGCTGTAATGACCTTATAGAGAATCGGCATATATCACCAGGTCGGCGGATGAGCTGTATTTAGTGAAGTAAGAGCTTCCGGATTTCAGTATCAAAATAGTATGGCCTTCAGTGTCCTCTGCCATAGGACAGTCCAGTGCATCTTCTGCCTGCATCAGAGCGAGGATATCGAGCACCTTTAGAAGATGCTCATTGCCTGTGCCAAAGGGAATGACCTTTTTGCAGGAAAGCACCCTTACAAAATATCCGGCCTCAAGAAAATATTGCGCAAAAGATCCGGCAAGAGATAGCGTCTTTTCGAAAACATCTTTTCGAAAAGGCAGAAGATTGTCTATAATGACCGTGATCTTCCTGATATCCGCCAGCGCAAACTCTTTCACCATTATTCTTGAGGTCTTTGCCGATGCCTTCCAGTGTATGTTCCTCCTGTCGTCACCGTACCTGAACTCCCTGATTGAATGGATTTCGTTCCCGGAGCCGGCTGTCTTTCCAACACCAGGGCCTTCCGGTCCCGGGATGTCCGGCAGGAACTGATCAACGTCCATGAGTGCAGGATATACCAGCACCTCTCCTGCAACTTTCACTGCCTTGGTTTTTTCAAAGAGTATGAACGGAAATCCGCACTGGACAAAGAATTTGCCGTATGAATAAAGGCCCCTGTTTTTGAAGGTTATCTTTATCTCCTTTTTAACAGAGTCCTTTGGCGCTATATAGGCACAATATACAGGCTGCGTCGCGCCTGAGGCAGTAACGCGGATGGAATACGCGGGTATCAGCTTTTTATTGTTCCTTATCGTAAAGGAGGCATAGGTCTGTTCACCTGCGAACACAGGATGGTCTATCGATACCTCCAGGGAAATCCGCGACAGGTTCTTACGCAACAGTACGACTGCAAGTAAAATAAAGGACAACATCAGCGAAAAGATCAGGTATATGAGGTTATTCCCTGTATTTACTGCAGCCACCGCAATAAGACCGGTGGCAAGCATAAAACGCTTTCCTTCCCTTGTTATCTTCATCCGAATTCCTGACCTGAACGAGCCGGAATGACAGAAATTTGCAACTGTGAACTAGACAACACGGTGTAATAATTATCATGCATATCAGAGAGGCACGGGGACGGTATCCAATATCTCGTTAACAATCATCTCGGCATCTGAAAGAAATTTTTTTGTCTTCAGTATAAGCCTATGGCCCAATACAAGAGGCGCGAGGGTCTTTATGTCATCCGGTATAACATAAGCCCTGCCCTCATAATAGGCATGAGCTTTAGCTGCCTTCAGGAAGAACTGGGCACCCCGGGTGCTGACCCCAAGCCGTATTTTTTCATGCCTGCGGGTCTCTGTAACTATCCTCATCAGGTAATCCAGAGTATTATCTTCAACAGTAACTTTGTCGGCGTCCTCCTGCATCCTGAGAATATCACTCTTTGTCACCACGTGACTGAGCTTGCCCAGCAGGTCAAAGCTTGACTGCTCGCGGACAGCCAGCAGTTCATGCTCAAGGTCAGCGTATCCGAGTTTAATGTGCATCATGAAACGGTCAAGCTGGCTCTCCGGAAGAGGGAATGTCCCATGGTATTCCGTAGGGTTCTGGGTCGCCATTATCATAAAAGGCTTGGGCAGTATGAATGTTTTTCTCTCAACCGAGATCTTTTTTTCATTCATCGCCTCAAGCATCGCAGACTGGGTCTTGGGATTTGTCCTGTTGACCTCATCAGCAAGCACAATGTTTGAAAAAATGGGCCCTGGTTTAAATTCGAATTCCCTGCTCTCGGGGTTATAGATGCTCACACCTATGATGTCCGTCGGCATAAGGTCGCTGGTGAACTGTATCCTCTGAAAACTGCAGTCAGTGGCCTTTGCAAGAGCAAAAGCAAGAGTGGTCTTTCCGACACCGGGAACTCCTTCAATAAGCAGGTTGCCTCTTCCGAGAAGCGTTACTATGGCCATTTTTACAGCATCGCTTTTCCCCTTTATAACAGAATCAATAAGGTTTTGGAGTTGCTCTATGGCAGGATTCATCATAGTAATTATTTTATTCTATTTGCCGAGATGTTGCCACTTTTGTTTGACGTTTGCCTGTAGACGTGATATTTTATAGGCGCTATGAGGAGATGTTTTTGGATATTCCCTATTATTATCGCTTTATTTCTATGCCCTGCCAGAGGATTTTCCTTTGAAGGCCCGTTTGAGGTAAAAAATCAGTTCCCTTTATTCCTTTATCTGGACGCCCCTGTTATACAATCCGCGGTCAACGGCAATTCTTTCAGCCTTAGTGTTTCACA
This sequence comes from uncultured Nitrospira sp., assembly GCA_963801505.1. GTDB lineage: Bacteria > Nitrospirota > Thermodesulfovibrionia > Thermodesulfovibrionales > UBA6898 > JAOUFP01. The sequence goes on along the minus strand of CAWDEY010000003.1, from coordinate 13,667 downwards.
TTCGAGCATGTTCATGATGAGGAACTCTGTTGACTGGACTGTCAATCTCGATATGGAGGTGACTGAACTTAACCTCAAATATCAGAGAAACATACCGGATTTTTTCGAGATTGGCATAGAAGTGCCGGTGCTGGATTTCAGCAGCGGATTCATGGACGGTTTTCTCAACAGCTATCACAGTACATTCGGATTCCCGGATTATGGGAGGAAAACACGCCCTGAAAACGAGTTTCTCTATGAGGTCAAAAGAAACGGCGTCTCTATAATAAAAGCTGAAGACGGCCGGGTTGGTCTAGGCGATGTCCGCCTCACTATCAAGAGAGCTCTGATAAAAGACGATCCATCTGTAAGCGTGAAAGCGAACCTAGAATTTCCGACTGGTGATGCATCCAGGGGCTTTGGCAATGGGACCATGGATGGCGGAGTTGCCTTGCTTGTGGACAAACGTCTGAGCAAGAAAATCAATTCATACTTCAATTTAGGGGTTGTCTTCCCTGGTGATCTGCGTGCAGAACAAACTGTCAGACTGAAGGAGTATTTTTACGCCGGTGCTGCTGTTGAGGCCGCAGTGCTGGAAAATTTCAGCCTGCTCGGCCAGATATCATTTCAAAGCTCGCCCTTTCCTCATACCGGGATAGGGTCTGTCGACAGAACAGCCGCTCTCCTGAGCATCGGAGGACGCTACGGGACCGGTAAAAACAGTCTTGAATTTTCACTTACCGAAGACCCCAACACAGCAGGCGCACCTGATGTGATCTTCAATTTCTCCTACAAAAAAAGATTCTGAAATATCTGTTTTGCCTGCTTTCACGGCTGTAGCAAAATGAGCTTAGAACTGCAGAAAGAGAGCCCATTTTTGAGCGAGAGACAGTTCTTTCAACTGTTTTTTTTCGGATTATTAACACAAATCACTTGACACTTATCCTTCAAAATTTTATCTTACCTCATATGAAAAAACCATGGTCAGGCAGGTTCACACATAAGACATCCGGAATAGTAGAGTCCTTTACTGAGTCGATCTCCTTTGACAAGAGACTCTGGAAACATGATATCAGGGGTAGCATCGCCCATGCGAAAATGCTGGCGAAACAGCGGATCATTCCAGCAAAAGACGCTGAGGCAATCGTGAAGGGACTGCTCGAAATCTCCGCAGAAATAGAATCCGGGAAATTCAGGTTTAGAGCTGAGCTTGAAGATATCCACATGAACATCGAGGCTGCCCTGGCGGAAAAAATCGGCCCTGCCGGGAAAAAACTCCATACAGCCAGGTCCAGAAATGACCAGGTCGCACTTGATATAAGACTGTATCTGAGGGAAGAGACGGAAGACATTATCGCCAAGGTCCTCCGGTTCCAAAAGACGCTTTTATTGATTGCGGAAAAACATATCGATACAATCATGCCTGGCTATACCCATATGCAGAGGGCACAGCCAGTCCTTCTCAGTCATCATCTCCTGGCTTATGTGGAAATGTTAGAGAGGGACAAGGGCCGCTTTGCAGATTCCCTGAAACGCCTCAATGTCCTGCCTCTGGGCGCCTGCGCACTTGCAGGGACTACTCTGCCTTCCGACAGGACATTTGTTGCCAGAGAGCTCGGGTTCAAGACAGTTTCAGCCAACAGCATTGACACAGTATCAGACCGGGACTTTGCCGTTGAATTCCTCTCATGCGCCTGCATCTGCGTCATGCACCTCTCACGCCTTGCTGAAGAGCTCGTGCTCTGGTCCACAGAGGAGTTCAGATTCATAGAGATTTCGGATGAGTTCACTACAGGCTCAAGCATAATGCCCCAGAAGAAAAACCCTGATGTGGCTGAACTCCTCAGGGGCAAAACAGGCAGGGTCTACGGCAATCTCATGTCACTTCTGACCCTTATGAAGGGCCTCCCGCTTTCTTACAACCGGGACATGCAGGAGGACAAAATTCCCCTTTTCGATACAGTGGACACCCTGAAGATCAGCCTGGAGATAATAAATGCGATGTTCCCGGGAATAACATTTAATAAAAACCGGATGTCCGCTACAGCCGGGGAGGGTTATTCAACTGCAACTGATATCGCGGAATATCTCGTCAGAAAAGGCGTACCCTTCAGAGAGGCACACGAAATCACAGGCAGGATAGTCCTGCATTGCATCAAAAGAAATATCGGCCTGCAGGAACTTGACTTAAAGGAACTAAAAGCCTTCTCAGAGGTAATTTCAAAAGATATCTTCCCCAGACTTGACCCTGCTGCATCGGTCAGGGAGCGCACATCGTACGGCGGCACCTCGCCTTCACAGGTGATAAAACAGATCAGACGATACAAAAAAATACTTTCATGATTAAAATACGCCGTATAAATACTTCCGTCATATCGGAAAAGGGTCACCGGGCATTTGCTCTGTTGCCTCTGATCATCCTCATGTTTTTTTCTCTTGCAGCCTGCGGGAAAAAAGGTCCTCCTACTTTAAAAGAGTATGAAAAACCCGCTCAGCCAACGCTCCTCACGGCTATACACAGGGAAGAAAAGATCGTCCTTCAGTGGAATTATCCTGCAAAAATGGAAGAAGCAGTTGCCGACTTCATCATCCTCAAATCATCCGGCGCTGATTTCAAAAAACTTGTGCGTATCGAAAAAAACAAAAGGTCCTATGAGGACACTGACTTTGAAACAGGCGCGACTTACAGATATAAAATCATCGCGCAGAATTTCAAGGGGGTCAACAGCGATGATTCAAACATAGCCAGGATTGCCCCTATGACACCGCCCTCTCCTCCTTCAAATCTGTCCTTTGCTATAAAGGACAATTCCCTGCTTATCAGCTGGAAGCCGGCAGGGGAAGGTCTTCTCTATAATGTTTACAAGTCTCTTGAAAAAGGCAAATACAGCCCGTTGCCTGTTAACAGCACTCCGGTCTCCGGAAGCTCTTTCACTGACAACTTCAATATCAACAAAGTCGTTTACTATACGGTTAGAAGTCTTCATGCAACAGAAGCAAGGGACGAAGGGGCCCCGTCAGGCGAACTTGTTGTTGATCCTTCAGCGCTTGTTCCTCCTGCTTTGAAAAACGTCAGATACCATGCTGCTGCTGACAGGGTATTTCTTTACTGGGACAATCCTGAAGAGTCCTGGGTCAACCGGTTCAGGATTTACAGAAGGACAGAGGGACAGGCCTACGCGCTGATCGGTGAAACGCAGATACCGGTATTTGTAGATCAAGAGCCTCCGCTGACAAAAAGAGATTATCGTTTAAATGCAGTAGGCCCGGAGAAAGAAGGTCCGGGCATTGAGATCAGGGGAGTCATATATACCCCAAGCCCTGAATAAACAGTCATCCCTGCACTGCTAAAGGATTTTCCAGGTTGGTAAGTCCTGCAAATCAGGCTTTTTCAATATATTCCGCTGGACCGCCTGTTAAATTTCGGGACAGTCCTGATAATTATAATTTGACAAGTAGGGAGCTTTCTGCTACTAATTTAATTAAGCAAGAGGGTTGATGTTATATGACCCTGACTAAAATAGGAGATCGTTTATGAGAAGGCCGCGGGTAATGCTTTATGATGACGATCAAATAGTTTTGGAAATGCTGAAACTTTTTTTTACCAGGAGAGGCTATGAGGTATTTGACTATATTGAACCTGTGGTCTGTCCCCTTAACAAAAAACCCGCTGAGAATTGTGACAATTGTCATCCGTGTGCTGACGTGATTATTTCAGATTACCAGATGCCAAAAATGACCGGAATAGAATTGCTTGAAAATCAGTCAAAAAAAGGTTGCAAAGTAGCCATCAAAATGAAAGCCATCATGTCCGGCTATTCGGATGAAAACGTCATAACGCAGTGCAACGCCTTAGGATATAGTTTTTTTCAGAAACCCTTTACCTTTTCAAAGCTTTCCACCTGGCTAAGCGAACATGAAAAGTTCTTTGACCTCTCACAGCAACTGGCAGAATATTAATAAGAAGTTGTCTCTGGTGTCCATTTTCTTTAACAGCCCGTCATTTTTTATGGTCCGTTTTGCTGTTTTAAGATTTTCAGAGAAGAATAATTTGACATAAAAGCATAATTATTTTACTCTACTTCCGTAGCAACCGGACCATCCATGAAAGAAAAAATACTAAAAGAATTCAAAGAAAGCATCGCTGTCAAAGAGGCCTTTGTGGAGGGCCACCTCGACATGATAATGGAGGTCGCCAGGGCAATCGCCGCTACCTTCAACGACGGCAACAAAATACTCTTATTCGGAAATGGCGGCAGCTCCACTGACGCCTCACATATAGCAGCGGAATTCGTAAACCGTTTTAAGAGAGAACGTCCGGGTCTTCCTGCAATTGCCCTCAACACAGACATGGCAGTTATAACATCGATAGCCAACGATTATGACTTTTCAGATATTTTTGCCAGACAGGTGAAGGCCCTTGGCGTTGAAGGCGATATGGTATTCGCCATAAGCACCAGTGGTAATTCACAAAACGTGGTAAAGGCCCTGGACGCGGCAAAGAAGAAAAAAATCAAAACAGTCCTTCTGACAGGTTCTAAAGGCGAAAAACTCGCGTCCAAGACGACCTATTCCTTTGTTGTCCCCTCTGATAACACCGCAAGAGTTCAGGAAACCCACATAACCCTGGGACATGTACTCTGCCTCATGGTGGAAGAAATCTTATTTGAAGTCCCCAGAAAAAAATAAGACGGAAATAAAAATACTCGGGATCGATCCCGGCAGCATAAAATGCGGCTATGGGTTGATCGGTTTGAAAGGGAAAGACCCTTTCTATATCACTTCCGGAACAATATCAGCGTCATCTTCCAAACCACTTCAAAAACGGCTTAAACATATCTTCGAAACCCTTAAGGAGATCATCAATGTCCACAGGCCTGATGATGTCGTGGTTGAACAGATCTTCTTTGCAAAAGGGGCCAAGGCAGCTCTGAGCCTGGGACATGCCAGGGGGATTGTGCTTCTGGCAGCAGCCCAGGAAGATATCAACCTTCACGAATGCAGCGCCCTTGAAGTCAAAAAAGCGGTTGTAGGCTATGGCCGGGCGGAAAAAAGGCAGGTGCTGGAAATGGTCAGGCTTATACTGAATATCAGTGAACCGCTCTATCCCGACAGCGCCGACGCCCTCGCACTTGCCCTATGCCACGCTAATACTATAAAATTTAAAGAGGCGGTCAGGAGAAGCTGACCTTGTAGCTTTCAGCTGGCAGCAAGAAGCTGTTAGCGAAGAACGTAAGGTGCAAAGCCCCAATCTTGCTGAATGTGACCGCTGAAGGCTGATAGCCAACAAAAAGGATGAATTATTAATATGATAGGCTCACTCAGGGGTATTGTACAGTCCAGGAGACCGGACAATGTCATAATAGATGTCAGCGGGGTCGGATATCAGGTGAACGTTCCGTTGAACATCCTGGCAAACCTCCCTGAAGAAGGACAGGAGGTCTTCCTGTACATCTATACACATGTACGCGAAGATAGCCTGCAGCTGTTCGGCTTCACCTCAGAAAACGAAAAGAAGATTTTCATGGTCCTCCTGGGCATCTCCGGGATAGGCCCTAAAATGGCCCTCAACATCCTCTCAGGGCTGTCGTATGAGGATTTCCTTGCCGCGCTCGATACAGAGGATGTCGCCATGCTCTGCCGGATACCGGGACTGGGCAAGAAGACGGCCCACAGGCTCATACTTGAACTCAGGGAAAAACTGCCTTCAGTGACCGGCATAAAAGACCGTTTGTTTGAGGATACCCTTTCCGCCCTCGTCAACCTGGGCTATAAGAAAAATCTGGCGCAGGAATTCCTGGAAAAAACTTACAAACAGGGCTTCAATGACATAGAGGGCCTCCTGAAGGAGACCCTGAAACAGATGACAGGCCAAAAACATGGATAATATGCATGGATAAGAAAGATCCCCTCGACAAAAGATTGATAACCCCTGAGGTTGTTGAGGAAGAGCAATCACTGGACCTGAATCTAAGGCCCAGAAACCTCGACGATTTTGTCGGCCAGGAGAAGCTCAAGGAGAACCTCAAGATATTCATCACTGCTGCAAAACAGAGGAAAGAACCTCTTGACCACGTGCTTTTCTGCGGCCCTCCGGGTCTGGGCAAAACAACGCTCGCGCATATCATATCCAGCGAACTTCAGGTGAGTATCAAAGGCACCTCAGGCCCGATGCTCGAACGACCGGGAGACCTCGCGGCCATACTGACCAACCTCTCTGAAATGGACATCCTCTTTATTGATGAGATACATCGTCTACCCCGTATCGTTGAAGAGGTGCTCTACCCTGCCATGGAGGACTTTCAGCTGGACATCATAATCGGACAGGGGCCCAATGCACGCACCCTGAAGCTTAATCTGCCCAAATTCACTCTTATCGGGGCCACGACAAGGACAGGACTTCTGACCTCTCCGCTCAGGGACAGGTTCGGGGTGGTCAACAGGCTCAGTTTCTATACTCCTGAAGAGCTCAAGATGATAGTAAAACGTTCTTCAGACATTATGAACGTAGCTATAGAGGACGACGCGGCCCTGGAGATAGCAAGACGTTCACGAGGCACTCCCCGTATAGCAAACAGGCTGCTTAAGAGGATAAGGGACTTTGCCCAGGTATTAGGCGACGGAAAGATCGGACTAGATATAGCTAAGAGTTCTCTCCTGTCCCTTGAAGTCGACAACAAGGGGCTTGATGATATGGACAGGAAACTCCTGCTTACCCTTATAGATAAATTCAACGGCGGGCCTGCGGGCATTGAGACCATAGCAGCGTCTCTGAGAGAAGACAGAGAGACCATAGAGGATGTCTACGAACCCTACCTGCTTCAGGAAGGGCTTCTTGAACGCACACCACGCGGCAGGCTTGCCACGAGAAACGCGTTCATCCACCTGGGCAAAGACGTCCCGAGCGGACTGTTCTAAGACCAATGCAGAAACGTTGCACAAATCGCAAGAAGGAAGTAAATAAAAAGGCATTGCAATGACGACAGGATTTAATATATTGCAGCTAAATGTAAATTTCACAAACAGTGAACTCGTCTTTGCGCATTGCCGGCCACGGCAACGTACTGTAAGGTGTCGCAGGCAATCCCTTTTTCTTCACTTCCTTCTTGCTGTCATAATATTGTTTTTGCGGCTTCAGTCTAAATTATCTCTCTGCTGCGTTTTCAAACTATTTACTATTCACCATTCGCCATTCACTTCTGTTCTGTCATGAAACTCCTTATGCATATCTGCTGCTCCAACTGCAGCATCTATCCCCTGCAAAACCTCCTCTGCAAAGGCATAGACGTCAAAGGTCTCTGGTTTAACCCCAATATCCATCCGTATACAGAGTATACAAAAAGACTCGAATCCCTGAGAAAACTGCAGGGACTCTGGTCCTTTGATGTCGAATATATAGACCAGTATCCGCTCGATGATTTCCTGAAGTCCGTAGTCGGCCAGGGGGCCGACAGATGCGCGGTATGCTATGCGATACGCCTTGAGAAGACTGCCGAGACAGCAAAGAAGATGGACTTCGACGGCTTCACCACCTCTTTACTTGTAAGTCCCTATCAGAAATTTGTTATTATAAACAAAGTGGGAGAAGAGATGGCCAGAAGGCATGGCATAGCTTTTTACGCGGAAGACTTCAGAAAAGGATGGCATATATCAAAGAGCCTCTCGACAGAACTGGAGCTCTACAAACAGAAATACTGCGGCTGTATATTCTCGGAGATGGAGCGTTACCGGAAAAAGGGGGCAGCTTCTTAGGTAAATAGACTGAAGGTAGAAGGTTTTTACTTCAGCCTTAAGCCTGACCACCTGACTTGTTTACAAAAGGCAACAGTATGCCAGAAGGAATACAACATATCGGCAAAGTCCTTATCATAACAGGCGCTGTTATAGCGCTTATCGGGGCAGCGCTGTGGCTTTCCGGCAAAATACCCTGGATAGGAAGACTGCCGGGGGACATTCTGGTCGAGAGAAAAAACTTCACCTTTTATTTCCCGCTCGCAACCAGCATACTGATAAGCCTGCTGCTTACGGCGCTTTTTTGGCTCTTTGGAAGGAGATGACCATGAGAAAAATATTGATAGCAATAGGCATATTTCTGCTTACATTCACAGCAGCAGCGGCCAGTACAACATTGGAGGCCGGTACATCAGCAGCGGTCGATAAATCAGCAGCGGCCGACACAATAAAGGTACTGATCCTTGATGATATCTTCCAAAAGATACCCGACAAAGAGGAATCCCTGGAGAAAATGGGTAAACTCAGGGGAGACCTCCTGGTCAACGGGACCCATTATCTTGGAAAAATAGATGTGTTGAGGGGGAAAAACAGCATGTATCTTATAAACGAACTGTACTTAGAGGATTACATAAAGGACGTTGTCAGCGCGGAGGTCGGTACAAACTGGGACATGGAGGCGCTTAAAGTTCAGGCAGTCATTTCACGGACTTATGCCCTGTACAAGAAAAAACATAACAACACGAACATGAATTACGATATCACCTCATCTGTTTTAAGCCAGGTATACAAAGGGTCTTCGTTCGACACCAGAATATCTTATGCTGTTATGAGTACTGAAGGAGAAGTGCTCACCTATAACGGGGACCTGATAGAGGCCTTTTACCATTCCACCTCAGGGGGCAGGACCGAAGACCCGGTAGAAGTCTTCGGGAAAAGCTATCCCTATCTCAAGCCGGTTGAATCCAACTGTGAGTTATCGCCTTACTGGATATGGGAACGCAGGATACCTGTTGAGGAAATAGAAAAGGCCCTGAACATAAAAGGTATCAGTAATATAAAGATAAAATCCTACACTGTAACACATAGGGTCAGGACGGTTGATGTCTTTTATAGTGAAGGGGTCCTGAATGTCGAATCAAAAGACCTCAGAAAAATGCTGGGATGGAGCAGATTGCCGAGCACAAACTTTACCGTAAATCGCGATAATGAAAATTTTGTATTCGATGGCAAGGGTTACGGACACGGCGTCGGCCTGTGCCAGTGGAGCGCGCTGGAGATGGCCAAAGAAGGGATGACCTACGAGCAGATACTGGATTACTTCTACCCCGGGACAAAACTAGAGAAATATGAGAACCGCTGACTACGACTTTCCCCTGCCTGAAGAGGCCATAGCCTACAGACCCGCAAACAGGAGAGACAGCTCAAGACTGCTGGTACTTCACAGGGACTCAGGGATTGAGCACAGGAGGTTTCATGACCTTCCGTCATTTCTAAACAGCGGGGACCTGCTTCTGATAAACAATTCAAAGGTCTTTCCTGCCCGCCTTACAGGCCATAAGCCCGATGGCGAGAGCTTTGAAGTCCTGCTCGTCAATGAAATCTCCGAGGGGCTCTGGAATATCATGACCAGGGGAAGATATACCGGCAGTGTCACTTTGACAGAAGGAACAACCGCTTTGATATCCGGAGGCAAGACAGCGTCCTTCCCAAAGACAACTGATGTCAGAAAACTGGTATGGGAGAGCGGCGCAATGCCGCTTCCGCCTTATATAAAGCGGCCGGCTGATGAAACAGACAGGGAGAGATACCAGACAGTATACGCAAAGGTCGAGGGCTCAATCGCGGCCCCGACCGCGGGCCTTCACTTTACCCGGGACCTACTTGATACAATTGTTTCAAAAGGGGTATTGGTCCGTTCAGTGACGCTGCATGTCGGCATCGGGACATTCAGGCCTGTCAAGGTATTAAATATCAAAGACCACAGGATGGACAAAGAGTTTTTCGAAATGGATGCCTCCCTCATATCAGAGATAGAGCAGACAAAAAGATCAGGCCACAGGGTCATAGCAGTAGGTACAACCACAACACGGACGATAGAGGGTTACCTGAGCAATACCTGCACTGTTTTTTCATCTAACGGCAGTCTCAGGGGGTCCACGGACATATTCATTTACGAAGGTCATTCCTTCAGGGCCATCGATGCCTTAATAACAAACTTTCACCTGCCTGGCTCGACGCCTTTAATGCTGACATCCGCGCTTGCAGGAAGGGAAAAACTCCTGAAGGCATACAGTGTTGCACTGTTGGAGGGGTATAGATTTTTCTCATATGGTGATGCTATGCTTGTTTTATGAACAACCCTGATTTTCATAAGGAAAAACCGTCCCTTCAGCTTCTCGGCAAGGGGTTTATGATTGTAGTGGTCGTGATTTTTTCCGGCCTGAGCTTTACCCTAGGTTATTTCGTTGGAAAAAGCAACATGGACGGGAAATCCGCGACCCCTCCTTCGCAGGCTGCGGAGATGGCGCAGATACCTCAAAGGCAGGAGACTGCGGTACTAAACCAGCCTGCGGCGCTGGCCCAGCCTCAAAACGCATCTGTAGCTGAAAACAAAAACACGCCACAGACCGGGGCAGCTGCAAACAGGCCTGTTGAGAGCCGGCAAAAAGGGCAGCTTGTTATCGTCGAGACCAAAAAGCCGGAACCTGAAAAAGCCGCTTCGCCGGCAAAGGAAAAGCCTGCTTTACAGCATGAAGCTCAGCCTGTGACAGAGCAGTCAACAAAGGGGCCTGTTAAGGAGCTTGGGAAGGAGCCTTTAAAGAAACCTGCGGCCAAAGACAGCTCTGCTTCAGAAGACAGCAGGAAGCTCGATGGTCCTGTTTACACTGTGCAGCTGGCTGCCTTCAAGAGTGCCTCTGAGGCGAAGAGCTTCAGCAAAAAACATGCAAAAAAGGGATTAAAGACATATATCACCACTTCAACCAGCAAGAATAAAGTAAAGATCTATAAGGTCAAGTCAGGTGAGTTCAAAGACAGGAAGGACGCGGAGACCGTGTCCCTGAAACTCAATAAAACCACGAAGCTAAAGACTTTTGTGACCTTAAAAGGCGAATAGGGAGCTGCTACGATCACTATAGAAATAGATTCCGACAGCGGCAGGGAATTTCCGCTTCTTTTTAGCAGTCTTGAGAAAAATCTTCTGCTGATTGAGGAGACCCTCGGCATATCAGCAAGCTTCAGGGGCAACAAGGTCTTTTTAAAAGGCGACGACAAAAAGATCAAAACAGCTGAAAAGCTGATAAAAGACCTCCGCGACCTGGCTGCCTCAGGGTACAACCTCAAGCCTGAAGATATCCGCTACGCCATCAGGGCCATATCTGAAGGCAGCAAGACGTCTCTAAAGGAGCTTTTCGTCAATAACATCCCTGTATCTTCAAAAAAGCGGTTCATCATCCCCAAAACAGAGACCCAGAAAAAATATCTGGATGGTATCAAGGAAAACGATATAGTTGTTGGCATTGGCCCGGCAGGAACAGGCAAGACCTATCTTGCTATGGCCATGGCGATAAACGCCTTTATGAAAAAAGAAATCAGCAGGATAGTCCTGACTCGTCCTGCCATAGAGGCAGGCGAGAAGCTGGGGTTCCTGCCAGGAGATCTCTTTGAAAAAATAAACCCTTATCTCCGGCCCCTCTACGACGCGCTTTACGACATGATGGAGACTGAAAAGGCGGCAAAGCTCATAGAACGCGGGGTCATAGAAATAGCGCCTCTGGCCTTTATGCGGGGCAGGACACTTAATGATTCCTTCATCATCCTCGATGAGGCGCAAAACACCACCATGGAGCAGATGAAGATGTTCCTCACCAGGCTTGGGTTCAACTCCAAGGCTGTGATAACAGGCGACGTCACCCAAATCGATCTGCCGCCTGGAAAGGCCTCGGGTCTAACAGAGATAATAAAGATCCTCGAAGGCATCGAGGGCATAGATTTTGTCTTCTTCTCTGAAAAAGATGTTGTAAGACACAGACTTGTACAGGCGATTGTCAAGGCCTATGAGAAATATGAAAAGCGAACTTAACACCCCTGCAGCCGATAAAGTGAATATCCGCATTAACATCTACAAGATGTTGTTTCTCTCTTTTATCTCGGTCCTGGTTTCAGCCATGCTCATGACTGACCTCAACATAAACAGGTTCCTGGGCGGGGCATTGATCTCCTTTGTGCTTCTCTTCATCCTCTACAGGGACATAATGCGGTACAGGCCACTGTATATAAACAACTACAACATGCTCCTGCTGCTCTGTCTGATGGTCCTGGGGACAATGCTTCTGGGCAGGACCTCCGCCTATCTCCTGGAGAACCTCTCGAAGGGACTTGTCCTGGCTGATACGGAAATATCCAGATTTGGAATTCCCATAGCCACAGGAGCGATGTTCGTGACCCTCCTCTTTGACTTCCATACAGCTATCATCTTCTCCTTTACCATAAGCCTGCTGACAGGTTTCTGGCTGAACGACCCGCTATATCCGGTATACACCTTCGCAGGCAGCCTCACTGCGGCCTTCAGCGTCATACGGTGCAAAAAAAGGTCTGCCCTGCTTAGGGGCGGACTGTATGTCATCATAGCCAACACAATACTTGTGCTGATACTGCTTTTGGCAAAAGGAGAACTATTTACTGCAAGGACCGGGACCGCGGTCATATTTGCGATATTTTCCGGAGTAACGGTCTCCGCGATCGTATCTTTGCTGCTGCCGCTCCTTGAGTATGTCTTTAAGATCACGACTGACATAAGTCTCCTGGAACTTCTGGACCTCAACCAGCCGCTTATGAAGTCCCTTATGATAACAGCGCCCGGCACATACCACCACAGTGTCATTGTCGGCAATCTGGTGGAGGCTGCTGCTGAGGCTGTCGGCGTAAACCCGCTTCTTGCCAGGGTAAGTTCCTACTACCATGACATCGGCAAGATAAAGATGCCGGACTATTTCGTTGAGAACCAGAGCAATGCTCCCAGCAGGCACGACAAGCTGACCCCGCATATGAGCAGCATGATCATCATAAACCATGTAAAGGAAGGGGTTGAACTGGCAAAACAGTACAAGCTGCCGCAGTCGATCATCGACATAATCAGACAGCACCACGGCGACGCGCTGATCACCTATTTCTACCAGAAGGCCAAAGACCTGGCCCAGGAAAATTCAACCTCAGTGGATGAATACAAATATCCCGGGCCGAGGCCGCAGACCCGCGTGGCAGCGCTTGTTATGATGGCAGATGCTGTAGAGGCCTCATCCAGGGTCCTCAACGACCCTACCCCGGCGAGGATTGCCGCGCTGGTGGACAAGATAATCAACCACATATTCCTCGAGGGCCAGCTCGACGAGTGCGAACTTACGCTCAAGGACATCTCTGAGGTAAAGAAGCGTTTTTCATACATACTCACCGGCATCTTCCATAAGAGGATAGACTATCCGGGATTTGATTTCAACAATGGAAATATACTTAAAGAACCAGCAAAAATCGACAAGACTAGACCTCAAGAGGTTGGAAAAGGATCTCTCTAAGGCCCTGCTTAATCTGAAGCTGCAGTCTTCCGAACTGAGCGTACTGTTCGTCAACAGCAGGAGGATGAGGCTCCTCAATGGCCTTTACCGCGGGATAAAAAAAGACACTGACGTGCTCTCCTTCCCCCTGATGGACAAAGAGCTCAACCACGGGCCGTTCAATGGGCCGCAGTTACTGGGGGACATCGTCATCTCAGTGCCAAAGGCGCTTGCACAGGCAAAGGAATTCAAGGTCAGCTTTTATGACGAACTCCTGCGTCTTTTGGTCCACGGCCTTCTGCACCTTACAGGCTACGACCATGAAGTAAACGCCTACCAGAAAAAGAAGATGGAAAAGAAAGAGAGGGAGCTCTTTAATGCCGTTAAGACAATGGCTTAAAATCG
>CAWDEY010000002.1:0-95912 GCA_963801505.1 uncultured Nitrospira sp. | reverse complement strand
CTCAAGGCTAAAACACGGGTTCGACTCCCGTTGGGACCACCATTAAAATCAAGGGTTGCAGCCTGTCAATACCCCTTTGCGTTTACCTGCCGTAGTGAAATTGTAGTAGTATCCAGCACGGACACGCTCATTTTTGACGCTTGGAAGTTCGATAGCATTACCGAGAGACAAACGGCTGCGCAGATAACAGCGATCAGGAATCTCGAAAAATCGTTGGCAGAGAACAGGCCCCGCGCCCTTATCCAGATGGCAACAGGCAGCGGCAAGACCTTCACTGCAGTTACTTCCATCTATCGTATGATTAAATTCGGCGGAGCAAAGAGGGTGCTTTTCCTTGTAGACAGGGCCAACCTTGGCCGGCAGACCCTAAAGGAATTCCAGCAGTATGTTTCGCCCTACAGCCCTTATAAATTTACCGAAGAATATATTGTTCAGCAGTTGAGATCGAACAAGATAGACCAGACCGCACGCGTCTGCATCTCGACCATCCAGCGGCTCTATTCAGTCCTCAGGCGCCTTATTCATGGAAGATAGACCGGCTCTGGGAGGCTTATGCTGCGTTGGAGAAGTCTAAAGTCAAAGGCGCAAGCGAGGCTTACCAAGTCTTTGGGGATGAGTTGAATGGAATATTGGAAGAGATGAACGAGGTATTGGTGGCATAGAAAGTTGCAAGCAGGTGCTTAATAGAGTAATATATAAGCACCAAATTGAGTATCGAAAGGAGTGCCAATATGAATGCCATAGCAGCGCAGGATATTAAGAGGAAAGGAATCTCAGCTGTTGATGAGGCACTGAAGGAGGGGGCTGTCCACGTTATAAAGAACAACCAGCCCCAGTATGTCGTCCTTACCGAGACACGGTATCGGGAGCTGATCGAGGCAGAGGATGAGGCATGCGTTGCAAGAGTGCGTGCCTCGCTTGAGGATGTGAAGGCAGGGAGGGTGAAGCGCGGGACTGCAAAGGACCTGATCAAGGAATTGGGGCTCGAAGACTGAGAATGTATACCCTTGTCTGGACGTCACATTTTACGCGAGCGGCGACTAAATTTAAGCAACGTCATCCTGACTTAAAAAAAGAAGGTTGCCGACATTCTACGCGATCTGGAAAAAGACCCCTTTCAGCCACATCTGAAATATCACTACCTCGGGGGTAAATACAAGGGTATGCAGGCAATAAGCATAACCGACAGCTACCGCATCACAATGACCATAGTGATAACCGAAAAAGAAATTCTCTTGATTGACATCGTGCCTCATGACGAGGTCTATAGGTGAAAGCGCGCCGCGCAGTGAAAACACACATCAACTGTGTGAGGTTCAGGCTTTGATATTTTGCATTTTAAGCCGAGATTCCCCTATGGCATAATCTACGGCATTGATTCTGAAACCGTTGTTGTTATCGCTGTTGCGCATCTGCACAGAGAGCCACGATATTGGGTTGACAGATTGCCTGATTCTAAAAACAAATAGCATAGAGTTGTGGTATTTGCCTATACTCTCTCGGGACACAAAAAAATCAGGGGAGTAAGGGCTGGGCTTCTCCTCTGGTTTCCCCAGGCACCTAACTTGCTGGCTCTTACCCTTTCGTCGAATTTAGAGCCGGGCGGTTTCCTTCCGTATCTTCCGTATCTTCCGTTTCACCCGAAGCCTGCTGACCTTCAGTGGGCAAAAAAAATCCCCTGAAACATCCAGGGGACTTTTAGTGCTGTTTTTTAGCTGGTTAGTTTATCGAGATGTTTTTGGTTGTCTTTTCAGCTGTTTCGGTCTTAGGAAGTCTGATCTCAAGCACGCCGTCCTTAATGCTTGCTGTGATCTTTTCAGTGTCAACGCTGGATGGCAATTCAAAGCTCCTTGAGAAACTACCGTAACTCCTCTCTACCCTGTAAAGGCCACTCTTTTCAATGGTCTCTTCCATCTTCCTTTCACCCGAAAGCGTCAGAACATGCTCAGCGGTAAGGTCAAGGTGCAGATCTTCCTTATTGATTCCAGGCAGATCAGCCTTCATTACGATTTCCTTGCCCTCATCGTACATGTCCACCGCAGGGGTCAGTCTCTCATAATCCTCCGCACCGAACAGCGGCAAAGTCCCGGGCGTTAATATGGTAAACGGGCTTGTCAATGCCTCGTTGAAGCACCTATCAACTTCCTCAAAAGCAGAAAGTACCGGTCCATATCTCTTTATTGTTGCCAGCTCTTCTGTTGTCTTTCCTGCCATAATTCTCACCTCTTTTCGGGCCTCTGTATTCCAGAAACCCCTCTCTTAAATATAGTTTATAATATGTTTAGCATATGCGCAACTATGAAAAGTACTGAGAAATGTCAACCTCAGCCATATCCTATTAAATACATCCGAATATTGATATTTTTCGTCTGTTATTGCGGCATTTTACGTCATAGGGCGTTAAATGGATAGCGAGCGATATTCCCCGTGGTCTTGCCACGGGGTTAGCGAGCAAATATAATGAAAAATATTCCTTGCATTGAGATTCCCTGCGGTCTTTCCGGAGGGAGTCTTCAATCCAGATGCTGCACCGCCAAAGGTGTCTTGTCATCTCTGCATATTCCAGGTCAGATAAGGCCTCCAATATCTTTGCCTTTTCTTCTTCCGATCTGACCCCCTGTACAAGTTCAAAAAGCACCACACCGCATACCCAGACCGAGTTATTTATGATGAGCGTTTCAAGTTTCTTTCCAGCGGCGGATTGCGGCTTGAAAAACTCTATCCAGACACTCGTATCAGCAAGTATGCTGTTATTTCGTTCGTTCAAGCAATCTCTCCCTTTCTCTTTGAGCTTTCATCTCAAGTTCTTCTTCTTTTTCCCAATCATAGTCGATCTGAATCTTGCCTCTAAGGGCAAGCAGTTGCTTTATCTTCTTCTGCCTGATAAATTCTTTCATGGCAACGGTGATGGCCTTTGTCTTGGATTTTTCGCCAGTGGCTTTCTGTACCTCGGCCATGAGGTCATCTGGTATGTTTAATGTCGCACGCATATTATGCACCTCCTTAAGATGCTTTTATTATATGCAGATGGAAACACGCTGTCAAGAAAGCTTCATCAGGACTGGTGACTTATAATTATGGCGGAGCTTTATCTTACAGGACAGGGCTCCATCCTCAAAAAAACCTGCGACAGGCCTATTGTGATAGACGTGTTCCCAACATTTTCAAAGTGTCATTAGGCTTTGTGCCCTTTCTTCTGAGCGGGCATCAGTACAGTTCAATCAGATCTGTCATCATTTTCCGGCTTTAAAATGAATTGCAATCAATAGTCCCGGTAGTCCGGCCGGAGTGGGGCACCTATTTATGGTGCTTTTTTTCTGTCTGCATGCAAAAATAAACCATGATATCCGGCAGGGGAAAAATCTGCAAGCTGACCGCACTTGGCTTTGCTGCAATGATCGCTATCTCCATTGTTCTTGCGTATGTCTATTACCTCGACATCAAAAAAACATTCCTTGCAAAAGTGTCCTTAAAAGCAACTTCACTTATAGGACAGCAGGTTGATGTCGGTGACATAACATTCAGCGCTTTAACCGGTATACAACTCCGGAATATCCAAATAGGAAATCCTGAGGGGTTTGAGGCCGGTCAGCTGTTAAAGATAAAAAAAATTTTTCTTAACGTAAACTACCGTGAACTTTTCGAGGGAAAACTCCATTTCAGAGGCATCGACGTATATGCACCTGAACTGACTGTCATGAAGGACCAAGAGGGCAGACTGAATATCTCGGATGAGCTCAGGCGTTTTCTGTCAAAAAAAAGCACCCTCAAATACGAGGTGGATGAGTTCAGGGTAATATCAGGCATGACTGATTTAAATAGTGATCTCAGGTTAAGGAACGAAGGGATAAACCTTAGTCTTAAAAACATTTCCTCAAGCCCCGGCAGCAAAACTCTTATACATGGCTCTACCATGTCGTCAGGCAAAAACAAAATATTGTTTGATGGCTGGGCAAACCTTATAGACAAACCTGATAAATTCAGAATATCTGTATCAACAGAGGATTTCAGACTCTCGGCATTCAGGATGGTGTTGGAAAAGTATCAGGTAGATGTTGAGAAGACGGGGCTGAAAATGATCATTGATGCAGAGGGCGATACGGCCAATGGGGTCAATATTACAGCCAGGATGCAGATAAAAAGTCCTGGGTATGAATTTTACAAAAAGACCCGGCTGGATATTAAAATGGATGCAGCAGCCTTTTATGACATTTCTGCTGACTCTCTAAGTATAAAGACCCTGTCAGTAAAAGTCGGTGATGTCTCGGCACTGAGTTTTAGGGGGCTGATCAGGGATTTGCAGGGGGACCCTGCCTATGATTTCAAGCTCAATATCAATCGACTTGATCTGTCGGCCTTCAATATTTTGAGGGGATTTAAGACTGGCGGCATTCTCACCTCAGATGCAATAAACATTAAAGGAAGGTTTGATAATTCCATGCCTGAGGTCTCAGGCTCAGTTGCGCTTGATGGCGCCTCAATTAAATCAGATGCTACTGATGTCAGAAAAATAAACGCCCGGGTGCTGTTTGCCTCGGGTAAAGAGCTCTCTGCCAGGGCGGAGGCCTCGGCAGAGGTCATCAGTGCAGGGGGGTATTTTTTGTCCATGCCTGCTGATGTCGTACTTTCTCTGAATGCGAAAGTGCGGCAGCGTGGCGTGGCTTTTTCAGCGTCTGTGAGCGCCCCATCTGTCCATATGGAGGTTGGGAAGGGAAAGAAACTCTCGGTCGAAGATGTCGGACTCCTGCTTGAAGGGACGCTCAGGGAGAAGGAGTTCTCCGGCAAAAGCACTGTCAATGCAGGCAGGACCCAATACGCTGATTATTCCTTTAACAGCCTCGGGGCCGCATTCAATGTGGATTATGCAAAAAACATTATTACAATACTTAAGCTGAAGATTGAAACAGAGAAGTTTTCTTCATCAGCAGACCTGCTTAAGATAAACATGGCAGACAGAGGCAACAAGCTTTTGATAGAGGCAAAAAACCTGGGCGCTCTGTATCGGGCCAAAGAGGCCGGGCTCAAAGGGCTTGATTTTTCAGCAACCCTCAATAACCTTAATAAAGACCTTTCAGGAGATTTCATGTTTTCCTCCTCAGAAGCAAAATTCAGTGGTGTCAACTCCGGAAGGATTTCCGGCAGCGGTAAATTTAACGCTAAAGACTTCTCTCTGGAAATCCCTCATGCGGAGGTCTCAGGGGGAAGGATCAGACTGATCGCACAGGGCAGAACCTCTCAGGGGCCTTTTCCTGTAAAGGCAGAGGTGACGGCAGAACATATCGACCTTGGGGAAATATCAAAGGCCGCTGAGAAGATTGCTGAGACTGGTTATCTGATAGCAGGGAACATGGAAAGGGCCACCTTTAAGGGAACAATAGATTCAAAGGAATCGCTGCGTGGGGAGACCGCGCTGGACCTGCAAAAGTTTTCTGTAAGCAATAAAAAGACACACCGGTACATTTTAAAGGACGCCTTGATCCAATCTGACATAGCATTACAGGGAAAGGATTGCGAGTTTGAGGCAACTGTATCAGCTGGAAGCATCGCGGCGACAGTCTCCGGTACCGCAACGGAGTTTCTGGGAGGAAAACGCTCTGTCGACATCAATGGCCATATTAAGGAAACTCAGGTAACGGAGATCCGGAATTCTCTCTGGGACATATTTCCAGATTCCCTGCTTTATGCCGGAATGGAAGGCTCTGTTTCCTCAGACATCAGACTGGCCTACAAGAAAGACAAAGTCACCCTTGACGGAGAACTGAGAGTAAAGGATTTTGTGCTTACAGGGGAGAACAATGAATATTCAGCAGGGCCTGTCAATGGCGTGGTCCCCTTTGCCTACGGCAAGTTTGGAGACGGGGGAAAAGCGATAGTTTTACCATCCTTTGAACGATCGGAATTCAGCAGCATTATGAGGCATTATGCTGAGGAAACCCCTGGGTCTGACTATAACAGAATAACCATCGGCTCGTTACAGTATGGGTTTAGATTGCTCAAAGACATTAATGTCTGGATTAAACAGGAAGGGAGTATTTTGAACGTCGGAAGGTTTAGTGCTAACATATTCGGAGGAAGTCTGAATGGCTCAGCTGTGATTGATCTCAGCGAGGGGGCGCATTACAGGGCAGGGATGGTGCTGCAAGGTCTGAGTCTTAAAAAACTCTGTGATGATATTGGACCGATCAAAGGATACATAAGCGGAAAGGTTGATGGCATAGGATTGTTGAAAGGCTCTGGTGCAGACCTTTCAGGGCTTATCGGGAGGGCTGATTTATGGACATACGCCACGAAAGACGAGAAAACAAGGATAAGCAGGGAGTTTCTGCAAAAGATAGGAGGTCCTTCTGTAAAATCGTATCTCGGGGAGAGGAGTTTTGACAAGGGGGTCATGAGCCTTTATGTCCAAAAAGGATTTTTGATCTTTAAAGAGATGGAGATATCTGACAGGAACATATTCGGAATTCAGGACCTGTCTGTGAAAGTTGCGCCTCTGAGCAACAGGATTGCAATAGACCATCTGATGTGGACGATTGTGGAGGCAGCAGACAGGGCAAAGAAAAATAATGAATAATGGAGGATGACAACATGAAGAAACGAATCAAACTGGCAACCATCGGACTTCTGGTTATTATTGCAGCGTGCGCGGTCATTACGGTGAATGTCTATTTCCCGGAAAAGGACGTTAAGGAGGCCTACAAGTCCCTTGAAAAAGAATTGATGACCCCGGACCAGAAAGGCGGAGAGCAAAGGCCAGGCACAAAACCAGAGGACAAGCCCAAATCCGAAAGCTCCATACGGTTTGAGCTGGTTGCAACAGCATATGCACAGGAGGCAGGACTTGCTGACACGATTGCGGAACTTGTCAGGAAGATGCCGGATGTTGTCAATGCATATAAAGAGATGGGGGCCAGGATAGCTGATATCGACAGCCTGAGAGATTCCGGTGCAGTTGGCGAAGGGAAAGACGGGCTGCTGTCCCCCCGGGAGAAGACCTTATCTTCTGATGATAAAAAGGCCGTTGATATGGAAAATGAAAATAGACGAACCGTTATAAAGGGTATGGCAAAGGCGATCATCAGGGTCAACAGGGCACAGGAAACACCTGAAAGCTTTAATCAGGTTATGCCGCAGGCTACAGAGCAGTTTGCGGCGATCAGAAGGGACGCTGCAAAAAAGGGATGGTGGATACAGGACGCAAACGGAAACTGGGGCAGAAAATAAAAGGCCTATAATAAATCATGCTTAATAAAGAGACTGTAATTGATTTTTTCAAGGGAAAGGCAAAGCCCCTCTCCTTTAAGGAGATAATCCAGCTTATGGACCTGAGCAGGCCTGAGGCGAGGTCTTTGAAACGGGTGCTCAGAGATCTTGTCCGGGAAGGTGAAATTGTGCTTACCCGGAAGGGTTTGTACGGTCCTGCTGAGGAGATGAACCTTGTAACAGGATATTATGAGGCGCACAGGGACGGATATGGTTTTGTAATTTCAGAGAAACCAGGGGAGAGAGACCTGTTCATACCGCCCAGAGGTATTTTCGGGGCCATGAACGGAGACCGGGTGATTGTCAGGGTCGAGGATTGGAAAAGGCGGGAGGGAAGAATCATCAGGGTACTCGAAAGAGTATTGACCAGGGTAGTTGGGAAAATTGATATTTCGAAGGCAGCAACGTTTATAAGGCCGAAAAATAAGTCTGTGCCCTTTGATCTTTATGTTGGGCCGGATGACAGGGGGACGGCTAAAAACGGAGACAACGTTATTGCCGAGATCATCTCTTACCCCACTGATAAGAGACCGCCTTCAGCAAGGGTGATCAAGATAATCGGAAAACCTGAAGACCCGGCTGAAGAAATTGAGGCGATAATAGACGAGTTTAACCTGCCCAGAAGATTTCCCAGGGCAGTGACAGAGGCTACGAAGCTCCTGTATGCCGGGTCTGTTACGCAAAAGGACGCTGAGAAGAGAAAAGACCTGAGAGATCTGCCGACGGTCACCATTGACGGGGAGAGGGCAAAGGACTTCGATGACGCTGTCTCGATAATCCGTACTGACCATGGATACCGGCTTTGGGTGCATATCGCTGATGTTGGTTTTTATGTTTCCTGGGATTCGCCTGTAGACATCGAGGCACGCAAACGCGGCACAAGCGTCTATTTTCCTGACAGGGTAATCCCTATGCTTCCCGAAGGAACTTTCCGAAGACCTCTGCAGTCTAAGACCCAAAACAGACAAGCTTGCCTTTACAGTCGAGATGGATTTTGACAAAAAAGGCAGGAGTCTGGACTCAAAATTTTATCCTAGCATAATCAAAAGCGATGAGAGGATGACCTATACATCTGTCAAAAAAATTCTTGTGGACAATGATACTGAAGAACGGGGAAAGTACGATTATCTTATAAAAGATTTCGAGCTGATGGGCGAACTCTGCAATATTTTACGAGAAAAAAGGCTGCAAAGGGGCAGTCTCGATTTCGACCTGCCTGAACCTGATGTGCTGCTTGATCTCCAGGGCAACCCCGAGGCTATATTAAAGACAGAGAGAAACTTTGCGCATATGATTATTGAAGAATTCATGATATCAGCAAACGAGGCTGTGGCTGAGTATCTGGAAAAGCGCGGGGTACCGAACCTCTACAGGATCCATGAGGAACCGGACCCGAGGAAGCTGGAAGATATAATGAAGGTCATTAAACCCCTCGGCATATTAAGAAGGAGCGCTATAAAATCCAAAGATTTTTCGGAGATCCTGAAGTCCGTAAAAGGGGCAGCAGAGGAAGAGATCATAAACTATATTGTCCTTAGGAGCCTGAAACAGGCGAGATATTCTTCTATAAATGTAGGGCATTTTGGTCTTGCCTCGGCATCATACTCTCATTTCACCTCGCCGATTCGTCGCTATCCAGACCTTGTTGTCCACAGGATACTGCGTGAAATACTGACTCAAAAACTGATATCAGACAGGAGAAGGAAAGAGCTTGAAAGCATGCTCCCTGATATCGCCTTCAGCTCATCCCGTACTGAAAGGTCGGCTGACGAGGCTGAAAAAGTGGTCATAAGGGCCATGAGAGTCTGGTTTATGAAAGATAAGGTGGGGGAGGAATTCGGGGGCAGGGTGGTTGGCGTATCCGCGTATGGACTGCGGGTGCGGTTGGATGACTTTTATGTTGAGGGGTTCCTTAACCTCTCATCACTGACAGATGATTATTACCAATACAACGATAAAACCATGAGACTGAGCGGCAGACATACTAACCGCTCCTTCAGGCTGGGGCAGGAGCTGCGGTTGAGGGTCGACAGGGTCGATATGGAGGAGAGAGAAATAATTTTTGGTGTTTTGTGACAACAATGTAAAAAACTTTTGATACTAAAAACGGCAGTTCATTCACCACGGAGGCACAGAGACGCTGAGAAAACGCGGGTTTGAGGCAAATAGGGGACTGACCAATTTGGTTGCACCTATCCTGCCAGTAACTTTTTGATTTTACTCTGTGATCTCGGTGTCTCTGTGGATTCTGCTTTTTTAGGTTGATGCGCAGATAATCCTTTGAGTTTTAATCTGTGTGTTAAGGAATTGAGCACGACGCTTGACAAAGAGACTGTCAGAGGAATAATATTTTGAATAGGACAGCCTAAATCCCGGAACAGGGATGCGGGGGAACCGTTATTCGGGGCGTATTCCTTTGAGGATAGGGTACTTTCAAGCCCAAGCCCGTCAGCTAACCTCGTCAGCTTTTGAAAGGAAGAATTGTTTTGAAAAATAACAGCATATTGATATTTTTATATAGCCTCCCTGTCCCGTTGATTCAATAATAATACATCATGACTGAAAAACACTCACCTATAACAGGAATAATAAAATCTCTCGGCCTCGTTTTCGGGGACATCGGTACGAGCCCGATCTATACAGTAACGGTTGTGTTTCTGCTTCTTGCGTCATCTCATGACAATGTCCTGGGGGTGCTGTCTCTAATTATATGGACGATGGTCACACTTGTTACAGTCCAGTATGGCCTGCTTGCGATGAGCCTGAGCAGACGGGGAGAAGGCGGGACAATTGTGCTGAGGGAGATTCTTGGGGCCGGCATTAAATCGAAAAGGACAGCTGCCTTTATCAGCCTTCTGACCTTTATCGGTGTTTCTCTTCTTATCGGCGATGGCGTCATTACTCCTGCAATCAGTATCCTGAGTGCTGTTGAAGGCAGCCTTTTAATACCGGGACTTGAAGGGCTATCTAAGACAAGCATTGTCTTTATTTCCGGGCTCATTGCAATAGGGCTTTTTGCAGTCCAAAGCAAAGGGACCGAGAGAGTGGCCGGGGCCTTTGGTCCGATTATGATAGTCTGGTTCACTTCACTTGCTGTTACAGGAGTTTTCTTTATTGCTGAAGCCCCCCGGATTTTGTATGCATTGAACCCCTATTTCGGCGTGAAGTTCCTTGCCGGGAACGGATTAAAGGGATTTATCACCCTCGGAGAGATCATCCTTTGCGCAACAGGGGGTGAGGCCTTGTATGCTGACATGGGGCATCTCGGCGGAAGGCCGATACGGCAGGCATGGGTAGTTGTTTTTGTGTCCCTGATGCTGAATTATCTTGGACAGGGGGCTTATTTGCTTCAGCATCCTGACGCAAAGAATGTCCTTTTCGAGATGGTTTTTCATTCTGCCAGGGGACTTTATATCCCTTTTCTCCTATTGAGCATAGCGGCCACGGTCATCGCTTCACAGGCCATGATCAGCGGAATGTTTTCGATCGTGTATCAGGGAATTACCACCCGGATTATGCCGATGTTCAAGGTGGATTATACTTCAACAGAGCGAAAATCACAGATATATCTCGGCTCAGTCAACTGGTTTATGCTTGTGTCAGTGCTGTTTATCATGATGGAATTTCAGGAATCGAGTCGTCTCGCAGCAGCCTACGGACTCGCTGTCACTGGTACGATGACCCTCACGGGCATAATGATGACATGGATATTTTATCTGAAGAAGAAACCGGTCCTCTCTCTTGCTTCGATATGCGTTACTATGGTAGATATTATGTACCTCGGGGCCAATTTCTATAAAATTCCCCATGGCGGCTACTGGTCTATCGTACTTGCAGCCATTCCTTTTAGCATGATACTACTTTATACCAACGGGCAGAAGATGCTTTATAAAATGATGGATTTCATGCCTCTGGAAGAATTTCTTCATAAATTCAGAAGGGTGTATGCGACAAATGCTAAAGTCAGCGGGGCAGCCCTGTTTTTGTTGAAAGACGTGAAAGAAATACCTTTTTATATCACCCAGACGATGTTCTATCACGGCATACTCTATGAAGACAACATCTTCGTTTCTGTTATCAAGAGGGATGATCCCTTTGGTATTGTCGGGTTCTTTCGTCCTGATCTTGCAGATGGTCTCAGGGTATTTGAAATACAGATGGGATATATGGAAGTAGTGGATGTGGAAGAAATACTAAGGGAGGCGGGTATAGAAGAAAGGACTGTCTTTTACGGTCTTGAAGATATTATTACCAACAACCCCTTCTGGAAGATGTTTTATTTCATCAAAAGGAACACGCCTCCATTTATTAACTTTTACAAGTTTCCTCCCAAAAAGCTTCATGGTGTTTTGACAAAGGTAAATATGTAGTGCCTTGCTGTTCTCTCTGCTTTAAAATGGTTTGATTGTGTATCATTAAATATATTATGAAAATTCTGAAAAATGTCCTCGATGTATTCTACCGTGATTATGATTTCAAAGAGAGGCTTCTCCATGATCCTATAGAATTTCCCCACCGGTACAAAAATCCAGGTGACGTTGAGGTGTCGGCTTTTATCGCTTCCTCCCTTGCCTATGGCAAGGTAGAGCTCTTTAAGCCCATAACTGAAAAAATCTTATCGGGAATGGGTACAAACCCCTATGAATTTCTCCTTGAGTTCAGGCCGAAAAGGCAAGGAAGATATTTTGAAGGCATAAAATACCGGTTCAATGAAAACAAGGACCTGTTGGCCCTGATATTTATTCTGCATAAGATACTGAGCAGACATGTCTCGCTCGAAAATGTATTTATGAAATTTCACCGTCCTGATTCTCTGACTATCGGGGAAGGCCTCGCAGGCTTTATTGCGTCTCTTCTTGAAATAAATACCTCACCGGTTTATGGAAAAGATATCAGACCAGCTGGGCTGAGGCAACTTTTCCCCTCTCCTGTAAATGGAAGCGCCTGTAAGCGGGCGAACCTGTTCCTGCGGTGGATGGTCAGGGACAGAGACATTGATTTCGGGATATGGAAAGGCATACCAAAAGAGAAGCTGATTATACCCCTTGATACGCATATAGCAAGAATTTCCAGATGCCTCGGTTTTACAGAGCGGAAATCTCAGGACTGGAAGATGGCTGTGGAGATTACGGAATCATTGAAAAGATTTGACCCGGAAGATCCTTTGAAATATGACTTTGCCCTCTGCCATCATGGTATTTCCGGATTGTGCAAGGGGGAAAAGAACGGCATAGTGTGCAAGGGGTGTATATTAAGAAGATGAAAATAGATGGGTTTAAAGCAAGATCGCCTGAAGCCCGGCTCAGTAGCCTATAAGTGTTTCAGGATTTGTTGCTGGTCTGGCAATGTCAAGCTCGTCGAAGAGTTGCAACTCCGGCATCAAGACCCGTGCGGACTGTTTTATAGCTTTAAATGTGCCATCCGGATGCAATAGGCCGATTTCCATGATTACATCTCTTCCCTGCATCTTGATATCAAAAAATTTACTGTCGGCCCGGTTTCTCAGTGAAATATCGAAGAATCTGCTGGCATTGGTGCCGTCAAAATTAATACTTGTGACATCATAAACCCTTAGAACAAGACTGCCTGCTTCTCCTGAGATATTATCGGGTTTTATTTCCCAGCTGACAAAAACTATTGAAGGGTCAACTTCCATGAGTAATAACTCATTTTCTCCGTACTCTTCAGGCAATTGACGTAATGGAACTTGCAGAGTTTCTTCCGGGGGGAGTTCTTCTTCAGGTAAAAAAACCTTCAATTTAGCTGTTTTTTTAGGTTTAGGCTTCGCCTGAGGATGGGTAGTATACGTGGCCGATGTTTTTTTACTAATCGCTGGCAATGGTCTCGCAGATATTGAACCTTTTTCCTGTACCATTTTTCGCATAGTTGACAGAGGGGCCTCAGTTTTTTCTTTTGTTTTCACAACGGGTTTTTGTTTCACAGGTTTCTTAATCTCTGAGATAGTGCTTCTTAATGCTGACTTCTTTTGAATACCGGTTTTTACTGTCTTTGCAGTGCGCTGTTTCTCTTCTATTGCCGCACTTACAGTTTTAACCGGGGCTTTAATTTCTTTGGCAGCCTTTCCCTCTGTCTTCCCCGAAACACCTTTGCCGGCTTTTTGGGCGGAAGGTTTTATTGTGCTTGCGGGCTTGAAAGTTTTTTGGGTTGTGACTTCTGGCTCTGCTTTCTTTGCAGTGCTTGGCCTCTCTTTAATTGCCGCACTTACAGTTTTAACAGGGGCTTTAATTTCTTTGGCAGCCTTTCCCTCTGTCTTCCCGGAAACAACTTTGCCGGCTTTTTGGGTGGAGGTTTTTTTTGTGTTTACGGGTTTAACATTTTTCTCTTGTGCGGTCCTGGTTTTTACCGTGACAATTTTTTCCGGAGACTTTTTGAGCGGCTTTTTCCCCGGAGTTTCGGATTTGCCGACGCTTATTGGTTTTAGGGGCTCTTTTGAGAGTGCTTTCCCGCCCTTCGCTGTTGCAACAGAGGTCTTATCCGGTTTAGTTGCAGCAATGTTTCCCTTTTTAGTTTTTCTGACCTCAATGATTTTAACAGGTTTCTTTATTTCAGGACCGGACTTCGGTACTGCAGGTTTTGCTGCTGTTTTCGGTTTGGACAGTTTTGTCCCGGGTGTCTTTACAACTTTTTTGCTTTCGGGCTTTTTTGCTTTTTTTATTTTATTGCTTGTAATGTTTTTTTTCGCAGAAGATTTGGATGTTGTCTGAGATTTTTTTATAGCCATATGTCACCTTTGAAACAATTCTATCAGATTTCGAGAAAAAAACAATATTTATTTAGTGGGCCTCTGCCCAGTTTTTCCCGTATCCAATATCAACTTTAATAGGAACAGATAATATAACAACTTTTTCCATATTGTCCCTTACGATCTCCAGCACGGTTTTCAGTTCTGGTTCCGGGACTTCAAATAGCAGTTCATCGTGGACCTGAAGTATCATCCTCGTATTTAAATTCTGACTATGCAAATTTTTTTGTACATTTATCATTGCAATCTTGATTATATCTGCTGCTGTGCCCTGTATCGGAGAGTTGACCGCGAGCCTCTCCCCCTGCTGCTGTATGTTTTTGTTATGGCTCTGCAATTCAGGCAGAGGTCTCTTCCTGCCGAAGAGAGTTTTTACATGACCTTTGTCTTTTGCCTCCGGCAAGAATATTCTTTATATATTCTCTGACTCCCGGGTGCCGGTCGAAATACTGCCGTATATATTTTTCCGCATCCCGTCTGTCTATATTCAATGCTTCTGAAAGGCCGAAGGCTGATATGCCGTAGATAACGCCGAAATTTACTGTTTTTGCGGTCCTCCGCATTTCAGGTGTCACCTTTTCAAGGGAAACGCCGTATAATTCCGAGGCAGTACGCGTGTGGACATCAATGCCCGTGATAAAGGCATCGATAAGGCCTTTATCAGCACTGAGATGGGCGAGTATTCTCAGCTCTACCTGGGAGTAATCTGCAGAGAGCAGCAGATTGCCGGGTTCTGTTATGAAAGCCTCTCTGATACGTGTTCCCCACTCTCCCCGCACCGGAATATTCTGGAGATTCGGCTCGCTGCTGCTTAATCTCCCGGTTGCTGTTACAGTCTGGTTAAATGAGGTGTGCAACCGTCCTGTTTGCTGGTTGATCAGTGAAGGCAGTGTATCGAGATAGGTAGACCTGAGCTTTGTCAGGCTCCTGTAGTTAAGCACTTCCCTCGGGAGTTCATGGACCCCGGCGAGTTCTTCCAGCACTTCCATACCCGTTGAAAATCCTGTCTTTGTTTTTTTGGACGGACTGAGTCCAAGGCTGTGAAAAAGCACTGTGCTTAATTGTTTTGGCGAGTTTATATTAAACTCTTCTCCTGCAATGAAAAAAATACGTTTTTGGATGCTGTCTATCTCGACTGACATTTCTCTGGAAAGACTGTTAAGCAGCACAGGATCAATCTTGATCCCTGCCCTTTCCATGTCGATGAGCACTTTGATGAGCGGCATCTCGATATCAAAATAAATATTCGCGAGTCCATTTTCCTCGAGTTTACTGAACAGCAAGTCCTTCAATTCATATGAGAGCGCCGCATCTTCCGCAGCATAGGATGTCGCCTCTTCTATGGAGACCTCTGCGAAGGATGACTTTTTTTTCACCACTTCCATGAAAGATTTCTTTTTCCTGGAGAGATATTCAAAGGACACTTCATCAAGGCTGTGATTGGACTTGTTGGGATTCAGAAGATATGCCGCAATCATGGTGTCGAAGAGTATCCCGGAGATGGAGACCCCATTTTGCCCCAGAAGCATGAGGTCATATTTAAGATTATGGCCGATCTTGCTTGTCCCCTCATCCTGCAGAAGTGGAGAGAGCGCCCTGAGAGTGTCCCTTAAATCTATTTGAGGTACAGTCATCTTCGCTTCATTTGAGCTGACAGAGGAAGAGGAATGTGCAACAGGGATATAATAGGCCTTCTCCTTTTCACTGCAGATAGAGATGCCGACGAGGCTGTCTGTCAGGGGATTTCTGCCTGTTGCCTCTGTGTCTATGGCGAGCTCGTCTTTTATTCCTGATAACACTGCTTCGAGTCTGTCGAGGGATGTGATCGCTTCATGTTTTCTTTCGGCGCTTTCAATTGATGGCAGGAGCTTCATCAAGGTTGTGAATTCGTATTCCCTGAACAAAGGCAGAAGCGCCAGCCAGTCAGGTGTTTTCAGCACGAACTCTTTAGTGTCAATTTCTATTGGAACTGACACGTCGATCGTTGCGAGTTTCTGGCTCAGCAGGACAATATCCTTGTTGTCAGAGACCATTTTTCTGAGTTTTTCCCTCTTTATTTCCCCTGGATGTTCGAGAAGGTCCCCGAGGCTCTCAAAAGAAGAAAGGAGTTCTCTTGCTGTCTTTTCTCCAACCCCTTTGATTCCGGGAATATTGTCCGAGGCATCACCGGTAAGCGCCATAAACTCTGTTACCCTTTCCGGCCCCACTCCGAATTTTGCTCTTACGTAAGCAGCGTCCAGGACCCTGTCTTTCATAGGGTCATAGATTTTTATCTGTTTATCCACAAGCTGCAGCATGTCTTTGTCTGCGGTCACAATGAACACCTCCGCACCTTTGGCAGACGCATCTCTGGCTATGGTGCCGATTATATCATCGGCTTCATACCCGGCGAGTTCGAATATTTTGATATTGAAAGCGGATATTATCTTTCTGATATCAGGTAATTGTTGCACCAGTTCTGACGGCATCTCAGGCCGGTGTGCCTTGTAGTCCTGGAATATCCTGTGCCTTTCGGTAAGGCCGGGTGAGTCGAAACAGACAACAATCGCTTCAGGCTTTTTCTCCCGAATTATCTTCAAAAGCATGGTTGTAAACCCGTAGATGGCATTGGTAGGAAAGCCCTTTGAATTTGTAAGACCTTTTATTGCGTAGAATGCGCGGTAAACATAAGAATTTCCGTCGATGAGATATAGGTTCATGGGTGGAATTATACCTAAAATTGACTAAAGTTGCGGTATTATTTTACATTAAATATATTGTGAGGGATATCCGCCGTGGTCTTGCTATGGGGTCAGCGAGCGAATAAGATAAAAGAAACATTCCTTGCATTTAGGTCCCCTGCGGTATTGCCGGAGGGGGTCTGCAATAAACACTAAGGAGGCGCGTTTGAGCATAACAGTTGAGGACATAACCAGTACAAAAAAACGGCTGAAGATAGAGATTCCGGCTGATGTCATACAAAAAGAATATAATGCATCTCTGAGCAGCGTCAGACAGAGCGCAAAGATTCCGGGTTTCAGACCAGGCCATGCACCCGAGAGCATTATCGAAAAAAGGTTCGGCAATGACATTAAAAATGACATATTGGACAGAATCATTCCGGATTATTACTCAAAGGCACTGAAGGATGCTGATTTGGTCCCGGTAACACTTCCCAAGTTTGAAGGCACGCTGGAATTCAAGAAAGACGCGCCTCTCTCCTTTTCTCTTTCCGTGGAGGTCAGGCCACAGCTCAGCGCACTGAATTATACGGGATTAAAGGTTGATGATGTAGAGATCTCTCTGGAGGACAAGGATATAGATGATACTCTCAAGGGGCTGCAGGATGAGAGGGCTTTATTTGAAGTTGTTGACAGGCCTGTAAGGGAGAGTGACCTGATTGTTATAGATTATGTGAAGTTTGATCCAAATGGTAAGGAACTTTCTTCAGCAAAAGACCAGGTAATGAACCTGGGCAATAATGTAGCTCCCCAGGGCATACTGGATGAGGTGGTAGGGAAAAAGAAAGGGGATATTGTCGATATTACACTTCCTTCTTTTGAAGGAGGGGAGGTCAAGGAAGGTGCTGAAGGGGACCGCATCAGGATAACGATAAAAGAGGTCAAGGAGAAAAAGCTCCAGGAGATCGATGACGAGTTTGCCAAGGATTTCGGCCATGACTCACTTGAAGCCCTTAAGGAAAAGATCAGGGTAGGGATTTTGAATGCCAAAAAAGACAGCGTTGCAAAGCAGCAAAAGACAAAACTCCTTGATATGCTTGTTGAGGCCCATGAAATGGATGTCCCTGAATCTCTGCTTGAGAAGGAACTTGAGAACCTTGTCGTAAACGAGAGGGCGTCTCAAAAGAAATCAGGTGAGTTGATCAGCGAATCTGAGGATGGAAAAAGCGCTGAGAACAAGGAAGTTTCTGAAATAGCAGAAAGACTTAGGCCCCAGGCGATAAAAAATGTAAAGGCCACAATTTTGCTTGACATGATTGCGGAAAAAGAGGGCGTAACAGTTACTGAAGACGAGATGAAAACAAGGCTGGCGGTCCTTGCGAGACATTTTCAGACGACCCCTGAAAATGTTATTAATCTTTTTATTACCAAGGACGGTTCTCTGGAGAATTTCAAACATACCATACAGGACGAGAAGGTAATGGACCTTCTGCTTTCAAAGGCTGATGTGGTGAAAGGGGCGTAACATGAGTGTTATTCCGATAGTTATAGAACAGACAGGGAGGTCCGAGAGGGCATACGATATATATTCGAGGCTGCTCAAAGACAGGATCATATTTTTAGGGACCTCAATAGACGACAATGTCGCTAACGCAGTAGTAGCGCAGATTCTTTTTCTTCAGACTGATGACCCTGACAAAGACATACATATATATATAAATTCACCCGGAGGTATTGTTACTGCAGGACTCGCGATTTATGACACCATGCAGTATGTCAAACCAAATATCGCCACATACTGTATAGGTCAGGCCGCCAGCATGGGGGCGCTCCTTCTTTCCGCAGGCACAAAAGGAAAGAGGTATTCGCTTCCCAATGCGAGGGTAATGCTGCATCAGCCGATGGGAGGTTTCCAGGGGCAGGCGACTGATATAGAAATACATGCCAGGGAAATATTAAAGATGAAGGACTCATTGAATCAGATAATTTCCAAGCATACGGACCAGCCTCTGGAAAAGATCCGTACTGATACTGACAGGGACTTTTTCATGTCAGCGCACGAGGCAAAAGCATACGGCGTTGTGGATGAAGTGATTGACTCGATCAAGAAGTAAGAGGGTGGACTGAACATTGTTTTCCCTCAACGCGTAACCGGAGGTTGATATGGCTAAAAAAGATGAAGAGGCCCTTAAATGTTCGTTCTGCGGCAAAGGACAGGACGAGGTAAAAAAACTCATAGCAGGGCCTACAGTGTATATATGCAATGAATGTATCGAACTGTGCAATGAAATCATTGCTGATGAATTGTACACGGAAACAAGTGGCGAGGCCTTGCCGAAACTGCCTACGCCAAAAGAGATCCATGCTATATTGAATGATTATGTAATAGGTCAGGAACATGCCAAGAGGATCCTTTCCGTAGCAGTTCACAACCATTACAAGAGGATTTATAATCCCGCGGAATCTGAGGTAGAACTTCAGAAAAGTAATATATTGCTCGTCGGCCCGACTGGCACCGGCAAAACTCTGCTTGCGCAGACCCTTGCCAGGACCCTGAATGTGCCCTTTACAATTGCCGATGCAACTACTCTCACAGAGGCAGGCTATGTTGGCGAGGATGTCGAGAACATTATACTCAAGCTCCTTCAGGCTGCTGAATACGACGTAGAGAAGGCGCAGAGGGGGATAGTATATATCGATGAGATTGACAAGATAAGCAGAAAATCCGATAACCCCTCTATCACGAGAGACGTCTCCGGTGAAGGCGTCCAGCAGGCCCTCCTGAAAATTATTGAAGGTACTGTTGCCAATATACCTCCACAGGGAGGCCGCAAACACCCTCAACAGGAGTTTATACAGGTAGATACTACTAATATTCTTTTTATCTGCGGAGGTGCTTTTACAGGGCTGGAAGCTATTTTGGACCAGAGGATAGGCAAAAAGACTGTAGGGTTCGGTTCGAAAGTAGTCAGTAAAACCGAAAGGAAGATAGGTGATCTGCTCAGAATGGCAGAACCACAGGACCTGATCAAATACGGTCTCATCCCTGAATTTGTCGGTAGACTGCCTGTTGTTACGACCCTGGATGAATTGGACGAGGCATCTCTTGTAAGGATTCTGATGGAACCCAAGAATTCCCTGATCAAGCAGTATCAGAAACTGCTTTCATTTGACAACGTCAGGCTGAAGTTTACAGAAGGTGCATTGTCAGCAATTGCAAAGAAAACAGTGAAGCGGAAATCCGGGGCAAGGGGGCTCAGGGCAATTCTTGAAGAGATTATGCTGGACGTCATGTACGAGATACCGTCCCAGAAAGGCATCAAAGAATGTCTGATAACTGAGGAGACAGTGGTCAAAAAGGACAAGCCGCTTCTTATTTACGAGAAGCAGGCTGAGTCGGCATAGCAGGGAAATCCTTTAAAAGCATTTAACCACAGAGCGCACAGAGAAACATATTGAGAGTAAAAGGGGCTTCTGTAAAAGTCTCCGTCCGTGAGATTGCCACGTCGCTTCACCCCTCGCAATGACAGCAAAGGCGCCATTTGTCATTGCGAGCGAAGCGCGGCAAGCTCGTTTTTTGGGACTTTGCAAGAGCCTCTAAAATTAAAATACCTCTGTGAACTCTGTGGTTATTTTTAAAGGTATTTTTGGGCTAATCAGATTGCAGAGAGGACCTTTTTGATGTTAAGGATTTTTCGACCGCTTTTTTTATGGTCACCTTCAGGTTTTCATCGCTTATGTCAGACAGAAGTTCAGTTATAAAAAACACGTTTTCCGGGGTAAGTTCCGGAGCCTTGCCTCCAGGTGATATTTTCTGTTTTCTTTGAGGGATTCTGCCGAGCCTGAACCTTATGTCCTGCACCCCATATGCGCTCAGCTTCTTAATTATTTCGCTTTTATGAAAGGAGAACTGCTGCATCCATATTGGTGAAGTCACATAAAGCAGGAGTTCCCTCTCTGAGAGACTAACTGGAAAAAGATTGGAAGTGATCTGTCCATCAAAGATTACATACCAGTCATGTTTGATCCGGGCAAGCCTGACACCGCTCTCGAGTCCGAGATTTTTCAAAAGAGGACCAAGAACAGCGCCAGTCTTTTTCACTAAACAACCTTTTTAACGTTTCCTGAGCGCAGGCATCTCGTGCATACGTATGCACGTTTGACGCCACTGTCAGTTGTAATACGCGTCCTTTGCAGATTAGGCATAATCTGTCTTTTTGTTCTATTATTAGCGTGACTTACATTGTTGCCGACAGTCTTCTTTTTGCCACATGCTATACAGCTCGCCATTCTCTAATCCCCCTTTCACAATTGCATTAACGAAGTCTTTTATGATAGCATAATGCAATTACTGTTACAAGACTGTAACCGGTAATCTATATTTTACAATCCGAATATTAATTTCTTTATAA
Source organism: uncultured Nitrospira sp. (assembly GCA_963801505.1). Lineage (GTDB taxonomy): Bacteria > Nitrospirota > Thermodesulfovibrionia > Thermodesulfovibrionales > UBA6898 > JAOUFP01. The sequence goes on along the minus strand of CAWDEY010000002.1, from coordinate 74,817 downwards.
GGTTAGGGACTAATGCCAAAAGTAAGAATTTACGAATTAGCCAAAAAATTAAACAAACAGAGCAAGGAGATTATCGACGAGCTCACCAGGATAGGCATTGAAGGCAAAACTCATACTTCTGGTATCGAAGAGGATATCGCAAAAAAAATAAGTGATGCATTTTCACCTAAATCTCCTAGGGAGAAGATCGGGCCTGAAGGACTAAAAAAGGCCGGAGAGATACCTGCGGGGAAAGTTCCTTCGGATATCAAGGCCCATGGTAAAAAGGCTGAGGTGGAACAGGGAAAGCCGGGACCTTCTTCAGTAAAAATAGAAGTCCCTTCTCCGGCAGGAGAAGACATTCCCCTCCCTGCTGTCGCTGAAAGTGAAGAAGAAGTGAAATTGCCGGACAGGTTTAAAAAGGAGATAGAGGCTGAAAAGATAGAGAAATTCAAGGCAAAGCCTGGTCTGCAGCGTGCATTTCAGACCATCAGAAAGATAGAGCCAAAAAAATGGCAGGATACCAGGGGACACAAAAAGGGCGACAGGGGAAGGCCTGGGTTCAGGCAGGAAGAAAAATCTGCTGTTCTCTCAACAATGCCCCGGAAGAAAACCCTTAAACTTCGTGAAGGCGCTACGGTGAAGGAGTTTTCAGAACTCCTTGGTCTGAAATTTACAGACGTGATAAAAAAATTTATGGAACTCGGATATATGCCGACCATAAACCAGCCTGTTGATGCTGATGCAGCTTTGCTGGTCGCGGAGAATTTCGGGATCAAAATGGAAATTGCCTCTGTAGAAGAAGATATAGTTGAAGAAGTAGAACTTCAGGAAGACGCTTCCAAACTTGTGCAGCGTGCCCCTGTAGTGACGATCATGGGACATGTTGACCATGGCAAAACATCACTTCTTGATGCGATCCGTGAAACAAAGGTCACTGCTACAGAAGCAGGGGGAATTACACAGCACATCGGGGCTTATAAAGTGAACTTAAAAGGCAAGGACATTGTTTTCCTAGATACACCCGGACATGAAGCCTTTACCGCGATGAGGGCAAGGGGAGCAAAGGTCACGGATATTGTCGTCCTTGTGGTAGCTGCGGATGACAGTGTTATGCCGCAGACCATAGAGGCCATCAACCATGCCAAGGCAGCCAACGTTCCTATTTTGGTGGCTGTTAATAAAATAGATAAGCCAGAAGCAAATGTGGGACGGGTAAGGACAGAGCTTTCAGAAAAAGGTGTCATTGCCGAGGAATGGGGCGGCCAAAATATCTTTGTTGAGGTTTCGGCCAAGAAACGGGTCGGTATCGAACACCTGCTTGAGATGATCCTTCTTCAGTCTGAAGTAATGGAGCTAAAGGCCAATCCTTCCAGAAAGGCCAGGGGGACTATTATAGAGGCCAAACTTGATAAAGGACGAGGCCCTGTGGCAACACTTCTTGTCCAGTCAGGCACCTTGACAGTCGGAGACGCATTGCTGTCAGGAGCTCATGTTGGTAAGGTGCGGGCACTTATAGATGATACCGGCAAAAGAATACAATCTGCCGGACCTTCAACACCCGTTGAAGTAATAGGATTTTCAGAAGTGCCTGCTGCAGGCGATATATTTACGGTCACCGAGGATGAAAAAAAGGCCCGGCAGATCGCGCTGGCGAGGTTCCAGAAACAAAGGTCCATCGAGATTGCAAAGGCCAAAAAACTGACACTTGACGAACTCTACATAAAGATAAAAGAGGGACAGATCAAGGAATTGAACATAATTATCAAAGGTGATGTGCAGGGCTCTGTTGAAGCTATCAAGGACGCCTTTGAGAATATTACCCATCCTGAGGTCAAAGTGAGGGTAATACATACCTCTGTTGGCGGTATAAACGAGTCTGATGTAATGCTGGCGACGGCTTCCAACGCGATCATTATAGGATTCAATGTAAGGCCTGAAGCAAAGGCTTCTCAGATCGCGGAAAAAGAAGGTGTCGATATAAGACTCTATAATGTGATCTATGAAGCTATAGAAGATGTGAGGAAGGCGCTCGAAGGCCTGCTTGAGCCTACGCTTAAAGAGAAGGTGCTCGGAAGGGCTGAGGTAAGACAGGTGTTTCCTGTATCCAGGCTTGGTACCATAGCCGGTTCGTACGTGATCGACGGACACATTTCGCGCGCGTCCGACGGGGTCCGCGTTTTAAGGGACAATATTGTGGTGTATGAGGGCAAGATAAGTACCCTGAAGAGATTCAAAGATGATGTAAAAGAGGTCCAGACAGGGTATGAATGTGGCATTATGATCGAGAATTTTAATGATATAAAAATAGGCGATGTCTTCGAAAACTACATTATAGAAAAATTTGCCACTAAACTATAAAGCAGGAGTTAGGGGCCAGGGGTTAGTAAATAACTAATCTCTAATACCCAACCTCCAATCCCAAAAACAAACTATGCTACCTTATAAACGTTCACAGAGAGTCGGAGACCTTATACGTGAAGAGGTCGCTGATATAATCATGTATCGACTCAAAGACCCGAGGATAGGCTTTGTTACGGTTACCGGCGTTGATATGGCCCCTGATATGAAATCAGCCAGGATTTATGTGAGCGTTCTTAAGGAAGAGGACCGTGAAGTTACCCTGGAGATTCTGAATTCTTCGAAATATTTTATACGTTCACTCCTTTCAAAAAGACTCAGTATGAAGTTCATCCCTACTGTTGAATTCCGCTTTGACACCTCGATAGAATATGGTTACAAGATCGACAAGCTTCTGAAAGAGATTAAAGACCGGGATGAAGATACCTAGAGAGATTGTCTCGGTCCTTAAAAAAGAAAAGGTATTCTTACTGGCAACACACCTGAATCCTGACGGTGATGCAGTAGGTTCCGCCCTTGCCTTAGCAAGCGCCCTTGAGGCCATGGGCAAAGAAGTTTATGTTTATAATAAAGACGTTGTTCCGGAATTTTACAAGTTTATGCCAGACACCAAGAGATTCAGGACCGGTCTTAAAAATAGCTTGTCCAAAAAACCCGTTTTTGTCCTTTTGGATTGCAACAGCCCTGAAAGGGCGGGGCTTGAGAAATATTCGTTCCGAAGGTCTGTGGTAATAGACCACCATGAGACGGAAAGAGATTTCGGGGACATCAGGTGGGTAGTCCCTTCAGCAGCGGCCACAGGTCTTATGGTTTTTTATCTGATAAAGGCCCTGGGTGTCAGCCTTACCGGCGATATGGCCATAAACCTTTATACTGCTATTGCGGTTGATACCGGCACTTTCCGATACAGCAATACTTCATCAGAGGTCCTCAGGGCAAGTGCGGATCTGATAGAGGCCGGAGCAAATCCTGCATTTATATCCGAATGTCTCTACGATCAATGGGAAGAAAACAGATTCGGTCTTCTTGTAATGACTTTAAATAACCTTGAGATAAAAGGTAATGTGGCGGTTATGCATATCACAAAAAATATGTTTGAAAAAACAGGTACAAAACCTGAAGATACTGATAATTTCTCAAACCTTCCCCGTATGATCAAGTCAGTAAAAATAGCGGCCCTTTTCAGAGATATGGGAGACGGTTTCTGGAAGGCAAGTCTGCGGTCAAAAGGTAATGTTAATGTCGCTAAAATAGCTGAGTTATATGGTGGAGGCGGACATAAGAATGCTGCTGGTTTTAAGATCAAGGGCAGTCTGAAATCAGCAAAAGAAAAGCTCCTGCTTGCAATGAAAAAATTTGACTACTCAGGTGAATAGCCTGAAGTTGGATAGACTGACGGTCGTTAGGGTGCTTCAGCCTTCAGTATTCAGTCTAAACGGCCGCTTTGTGCGGTCTTCAGCCTGTCCCCCTTACCTCTATGCATGTAATAATTAACCTCAATAAACCTCCAGGCGTAACTTCTAGACAGGCGGTGACAAAGGTCCAACGTCTGCTTGGGGCAAAAAAAGCAGGGCATGCGGGCACGCTTGACCCTCAGGCGACCGGCGTACTGCTTGTATGCCTGAATGAGGCGACCAAGGTCACCAGATTTCTGATGGATATGGGAAAGCAATATAAGGCAAAAATAAAGCTTGGAGAAAGAACTGATACCTATGATGCCGAGGGAAGAGTTATTGACAGAAAGGAGATACCTTATTTTTCAGAAGCTGATCTGTCTGATGCGGTCCAGTCCTTTAAAGGTCCTATAAAACAGAAACCCCCTATGTATTCTGCGGTAAAAATTGGCGGAAAGACACTTTACAAACTTGCAAGAAAAGGTATTGAGATAGACAGGCCCGACCGATCAGTGCATATTTACGACATAGAAATAACCTCGATAGATATGCCCTGTTTGGATGTGACGATTTCCTGTTCAAAGGGGACGTATATAAGATCTCTTTGTGATGACATTGGCACAAAACTCGGGACAGGAGCGCATATGGCAAGACTTGAAAGAACAGCAGTCGGTGAGTTTAACATTAATAATTCATTCTCTTTTGAAGACCTTGCTGACAATGCAGGGATGTTTTATTCAATAGATCGGGCGCTGGTAACATTACCTGAAATAAAGCTTGATGATTTTGATTATCAAAAGGCAAAAAATGGCGTGAGAATTATTTTGGAATCATGCAATTTATATAATGGCGAATTTGTAAGGATGAAAGATCCGGAGGGAAACCTTTTTGCTATCGGCAGGGCTGATTCAAATATCCTAAGCATTGAAAGAATCCTAAACCTTAAATAGATTTGTATGCGTTTGTAAAAATATTTTAGTCCAATTTGCCTCAAGATCCAAAGAAATCCGCATTTATATCCAAGAAAAATGTGTCTTATTCAATTGGCAAACAGACAAACTCTTAAACCAATTTATTAATGTTCAGGTTGAACTACATGAAATATCTGGAATATTTTCAAAAAAAAGCTTGACAATAGCATCACATTCTGGTAATCATAGGCTATGTTTTTTGGCGGAAAAGATTCAATAGGACTAGACATTGGCTCAAGTTACATTAAAGCGGTTAAGCTCAAAGAGGCCATGGGCGGCTATGAGCTTGAACTGTTTTATGTACATCCTCTTCCTCCGGAATTGATTGTTGATGGTTCGATAATTGATTCGCTGCGCTTAGTTGAATCTTTAAAAAATATGATCAAAAACGCAGGCATTAAGACAAAAAATGCTGTCATATCCGTTTCCGGACATTCATCCGTAATTATTAAAAGGATTTCATTGCCTGAAATGACCGAGGAGGAACTCTCGGAGTCAATTAAATTTGAGGCTGAGCAGTATGTTCCCTTTGATATTGAAGATGTACATCTTGATTTTCAGATCATCGGCCCGAAAGAAGAACCGGGACAGATGGATGTTATTTTAGTTGCGGTCAAAAAAGATATCATTAACGAATATATCTCCGTTGTCAAGGAAGCCGGTCTCAACCCGATTATTGTTGATATTGGTGCTTTTGCCCTTGAAAATATGTACGAAGTAAATTACGAGGTTGAATCCGATAGAAATGTAGCAGTGCTTAATATCGGGGCCAGCACGGTTAATTTGATTATTTTAAAGGGGGGTATCTCGGTATTTACGAGAGACAGTTCCCTTGGAAGTAATCTGCATACTGAAGCGCTTCAGCGTGAATTTAATATTTCCTATGAAAATGCCGAAAAATTGAAAAGTGGTGAAGCAGTTGAAAATATTTCCCCTGAGGATGCGATGGCTGTTATAGAATCGGCTTCAGAAGAAATTTTTAATGAGATCATACGTTCGTTCGATTATTACAGGAGTACTACAGTCAATGAGGACATCTCTGAAGTGATTATCAGCGGGGGATGTTCGTTGATCGGCAATTTTGTATCGATGTTAGAAGAGAGGACCGGTATAGAGACAAAGATCATAGAACCCTTCAGAAATATAAAAATACCCAAGAAACTTGAGACGGCAAACATTGTAACCAATGATAAGTCCTATAGCTTAAATGACGTCGCCCCGATGTTGGCTGTTGCTGTTGGACTGGCTTTAAGACGGCAGGGCGACAGATGATAAAAGTCAATCTCCTGCCTGTTAAAAAGAGGAAAAAACAAAAACCCCTGCCGACATTCCTGATTTCCATGGTATTTGCCACCCTTGTTGCAGGTGCCGTACTCGCTTGGCTTGTTTTTTTCTTTAGCGGACGTTTATCAGAAAAGCAGGCAAAGGTGAATGAAAACGAAGCAAAAATAACGGAACTTAAGCTAAAGATTAAAGACGTGGAAGATTTTGAAAAACGTAATGCTGATTTTCAGAAGCGAAAGGAAATTATCGAACAACTCGGCAAGAACAAGACCCTGCCTGTTAAGATCCTGGATGAGGTAGATAAGCTGCTTCCTGACGGAGTCTGGCTTACTTCCATGGATGTGGCAGGTGACAAAGTAATCCTGAATTGTACGGCTTTCACTAATACTGACGTTGTAAATTACGTAGACAATCTTAAACTTTCGAAGCTCTTTACTGATGTCTATCTCCAGGAATCCGTGCAAGCACAAGTGACCGGTTACTCACTATATAATTTCAAATTGACTTTTAAGGTCAAGGTATAACATGGCCATCAATTTAAACATAAAAAATCTTCCATTGTATGCCAAGGTAATAATTTCGCTTGCCCCCCCTGTTATATTGTCACTTGTCATTATAATAATACTGATCATGCCGAAGCAGAAGGAGATTAAAGCACTCGATGCCAAGATAGATGTTCAAAATAATGAAATTGCAACCAGTCAGGCTAAAGTTGCAAAACTCGACATTTTAAAACAGGAAAATCAGAGGTTGATAAGAAGAGTAAATGAGCTCAAGGAACAACTGCCGGATGAGAAAGAGATATCGTCCCTTTTGAAACAGATATCTGATCTTGGCATAGCTGCAGGTCTGGACATAAAATCATGGAAGCCCGGAGTAAAGACTACTCACCCCAGTGGCATTGTCTATGAAATTCCGGTTGCCGTAGATGTTGAAGGGACTTATCATAATTTGGGGTATTTCCTGAGCAGTCTGACTAAATTGAACAGGATTGTCAATATCAGCAATATGAGACTTTCAGGCCCCAGGGTGGTTAAAAATGAGGTCATTCTCAATGCCTCGTTTAAAGCTTCAACTTTTTCTGCTGTTCCTGAAGCAGGGAAACCCAAAAAATGATGAATAAACTGGTATATATTTTAATATTGCTGGCATTCATAAGCCCGGGGTGCAAGGGCAAAGGTGCAACGGACAAAAAGCCGGTTGTTAATAAACCTGCGGCAAACACTCCTGCGGCATCTGCAACAGTCCAGAAAGAGGAACCAAAGGTTGAAAAAGAGATATATGTATATGATCCTAAGGGCAGAAGAGATCCCTTTATGTCTCTTGTTCAGACTATCAAAACAAAGGCCCAAAGAAAAAAGGGTGCGACCCCTATAGAGAATTTTGACGTTGATGAAATTAAACTGATTGCAATAGCTTGGGACAGCAAGCAATATTATGCGCTTATAACCATGCCTGATAAAAAATCCTATACAATCAGAAAGGGAATGACCTTAGGTCTAAACAACGGCAAGGTTACGGATATTACAAGCGATTCTGTTTTTATAAAAGAACAGGTTAAAGACTACAAAGGTCAGACCAAAGAAAAAGATACAATATTGAAACTCCGCAAGGAGGAGGAATAATGAAAAATAATAAAATGTTAAAGCTCTGTTTATTAATTGTGGGGTTAATGCTTTTGCTTGGCTGTGCTACAACATCCGGAAAGAAAGAAGCATCTTCAGGAGAAGAAATAGCAGTTATTACTGATATTACGATAGAGGATGCTGATGTAGTGATCAAGAGTAATAAGAATTTTATTTATACGGTATATAATTCAAATGATCCGTATAAAGTTACGGTAGAAATTCCCGGGATGTCAGTAGGTAAATTCACAAGCAAGATTGTCTCAGATAAATCCGGCATAACAGAGATAATACCACAACAGATCAATACACCGGATGCAGTGGCTAAAATTGATATTATACTGCAAACTCCCGTCTGCGGTGTCTCCTTCTTACAACGACAATACCCTCGTGCTTTCAATTAAGAAAGAGGAGCCTGTTGTTTTGTCAGAGCCTAAAGAGCCTGTTGCTTTGCCGGAACCTAAAGACCCTGAAGGCAAGTCCGTATGGGCCTGCTTTGGCTAGTACTGAACCCCCGGCTAATGTCATTAAAAGCAGTTGAAGAGAATATTCAGCCTGTGCCTAAAGCAACCGAGATCGCTGGAGTAGAAATCAAAAAAACTGCAGATGCTGTAAAAGTATTAATAACAGGAAATGGCACTATAATACCTAACGTTTTTCCGGTAAATGAAAGAATTGTAATAGATATACCTGAGGTAACATTGAATACCACTTTGCCGGACAGTGTAATCTCGCCCTTAAAGGGTATAAGGGCCGGAAAACACAAGGGTAAGCTGAGGCTGGTACTGGACCTGAAACAGAAAACTAATTTTGACGTCATTGCCACAGGGAATTCCATTGAGATTTCACTGCTGGCTAAGGAGACATCAGTATCTCAGGCCCATAATAAATCCGAAAAAACAGTTGTTGCAGCAACTGCTGCAGAGGTACCTGCAAAGCCGGTCCAGCCTGTGCAGGAACCGGAAAAACTGATTGAAGGCGAATATACAGGGAAGAAAATATCTCTTGATTTTCAAGATGCGGATGTCAGGCCCATATTCAGACTCCTGGCAGATGTCAGCGGCTACAATCTGGTGCTGCATCCGGCTGTAAAGGGAAATGTTACCATTAAGCTTTTAAATGTGCCATGGGACCAGGCGTTGGATATAATACTCAATACTCAATAAACCACCCCTGTCCAAATCCATTGAAGGCAATATCCTTTGGATTGCACCGACCAATGTGTTGACCAGGATGTCCGAGGAAAAGCAAAAAGCAAAGGAGAAAGGAGAAAAATACAGAAGACCTTGAGCAGGAGATAGTACGCGTCAACTATGCGTCTGCCGACTGACATCAACAGCTGCTGTAAATAGCGGCAAACTGCTTACTTCGCGGGGCAGCATAGCAATAGACACGAGGATGAACACGCTTATTTTAAAGGACACACAGAAGAGTATAGATAAAATAAAAGAGCTTGTGACTATAATGGATGTTCCAAAGCCTCAGGTGATGATAGAGGCAAAGATAGTTGAAGTTGCGACCAATTATAGCGAATCATTGGGGATAAGATGGGGCGGGTCATTTGCACGTCCCGTCTTATCCGAATACGCTTGGCGGTAACTTTTCAGTAAATACCCCGACTGTAGCAGCAGGCACCAGCAACTGCAAATACCGGGGGCGCCTTAGATTTTACTGTAGGCAATGCCAGCACCGTAAAGGTTAATCTGTCCCTTTCCGCCCTTGAATCCATCGGCAAGTCCAAGACCTTATCAAACCCGAGGATCTTAACCATGGACAACGAAGCTGCCAACATACAGCAGGGACGTTCATTCTTTGTTCAAACAGTAAGTACAACAGGCGTGCCGTCAACAGAGGAGAAAAAGGCCACATTGAGCCTTGATGTCACTCCGAAGATCACGCCTGACGGCTATATCCAGCTAAAGGTCACTGCATCAGACGACAGCATCGAAAGCGGCACTGCCGGTAACAATACAGTTATCAATACAAAGAAACTCTGACTACCAATGCCCTTATCAAGAGTGGTGAGACACTGGTATTGGGTGGCATATACACAACAAGTGTAACTGAAAGTGAAGACGGGGTGCCTCTTTTAAGCAAGATACCCGGTCTTGGCTGGCTGTTTAAAACAAAAAATGTGACAGGACCTAACATTAAGGAAATGCTCATCTTTTTAACCCCTACGATAGTGACCAGGCCGCTTTAAAAAGTGCCGGATCTTAGATATAGAATAACATCAAAGGATATATTATTTTAGCAATGGAGGAATAAATGGCCAAATACTTAAGACGGATATTAATAGTTATGTTTGCTGCAGCAACCCTTGCAGGATGCGGCGGCGGAGGCACAGACGGAGGGGGGGCGGTTTATGATACAGTCACACTCAAGGCTGAATATGCCGGAGGCAATCCGTTTGATTCGGACGTGGCGAAACATACTGATGCAACTCCTGACAATTGCGGGGTGCCAGGTGTTGATAGTGTCACTATTTTGCCTGACTCAGCTGATTTTACGATAACATCAACTGCGATTCCCGATCTTCCGACAGACTTCACTGCTTCAGATGTGAGACTCCAGAGCGTAACAATAACATATGTCCCTGCATCAACAGCGACTCCTGCAAGTCCTGCCATCCCAGCCCAGAATTATGCCTTGGGCAATATTATACCAGCGGGAGGTTCTGCAACCATTTCTCTCCCGGTTGCGAGTCAGGTCATGAAATCAAGCCCACCTCTATCAAATTTGGTGTGCGGGGGCCTGCCCGGGTACAGTTATTATGTGACTGTTACATTTAACGGCGTTGAAGTCAATACTAATAAAACGCACAGTTTCGTGACAAACTTTTCAATCAATTTTGCGGATTTTATAGATTAACAAAAAAAGCAACTCAAGAGGACAAAATTTACAGATGTATTTACATCCGTGTTATGGCTGCACACCAAAGAGATAAAAATAAGGATGTCAGATATTGACAATCAAAAAATCAATTTTTTGCTGCTGAGTGTTTAAGGAGGGTGTATAGATGAAACGGTATTTCTTATTCTTGCTTCTAATAGCTTTGTACGCATGCGGCGGAGGAGGAGGCAGCGGCAGCAGCGATCTGCCACCCGTTAATGTTGTTAATGTTAATGGCGGTTCAGGAGATGAAATCGGGGCCCCAAACAGCATTACGCTGACTGCCAATCCCTCTGCGTTGATAATCAAGGGCTCCTCCAGCATCACAGCAACAGTCAAAGATATCACAGCCGGGAATGTGCCGGACGGCACCGTAGTCAGGTTTACCCTGAACGATAACAGTCTCGGAACTATAACAGCCCAGTCAAAGACTTTTAATGGTAATGCGATCGCCACGTTTACGGGGAAGTCCATACCAGGGACAGCCATCATAACCGCCACTGCTGGCAATATAACACAAGCGGTTTCCATACCTATTGCAGCAGCAGGAGCAGCCAGCATAGAATTTGTTTCGGCAACACCGCAGGTCATAGGGCTAAGGGGCACCGGCCAGACAGAGGTCTCCAAGGTCCTTTTCTCCGTCACTGATGTGACCGGCGGCAATATCTCGGATGGCACACAAATAGACTTTACCATGAACGGCCCCAGCGGCGGGAAATTGCCTGGTGACGGAGGTGAATATATAGGCGATGCTATAGACAATACACCAACGCAGGCCTCCGGCGTAACAACTGGCGGACAGGTGACAATATCACTACATAGCGGTAATGTCTCAGGTCCAGTCACAATAATAGCTACTGTAGCAGGGACTCCGATATCGACCTCAACAGCAACTATATCGATCGGCGGGGGCCTGCCTTCAGCAAAGCATTTCAACCTCGCGACTACGACGTTTAATCTGCCGGGTCTGAGGATTTCCGGATTAGAGGCTACTGAAACCGCTTTTATTGCAGACAGGTTCGGTAACTTTGATCTGTTGACAGGGACCTCGGTCTCCTTCTATACAGAGGCAGGGGCCATAGGCAGGAGCGGACTCACTGATGCACGAGGGATTACAACATCAATTCTAAGGACGCAGGCCCCTATTCCGGCTGATGTGAGACCGGCCCCAACAGAGCCCTACTACACATCCGGACACACCTTTAATCCGAGAGACGGCTGGTTGACAGTGCTCGCGACTGTCCAGGGTGAAGAGGCCTTTAATGATGCAAATGGAAACGGCAATTATGATTTGGGAGAGTCCTTCACTGACCTTGGAGAACCTTTTATCGATAAAAACGATGACGGCTGCAGAAATAGCGGCACGGAAAAAAATTGTAATGGGGTAATATCTCCAAGCTCTGAACTCTTTGAAGAGTACATTGATGTCAACGGCAACGGCCAGTATGACGGCCCTAATGGCGTGTGGGACGGCCCGAATTGCCCTGCTGCAGGCTGTCAGACCAGCAAGATGATATGGACCAGCATAAAATTACAATTCACTGATACAGAGCCTGTTTTTTATTCAACTGCCTTTGTCCCCTCGGGTGCTTTTGCAGTTGCTCCATCAAGTATAACTAAAGGCGGCAGTGGTTCGTTTGCGGTCATTTATGGTGATTATAACCTGGGCGAGCTTGAAGCAGGGACCACCGTAGCAGCAACTGCATCTGTCGGTACTGTAACGATGACCCAGATTGAATCACCTCTCATAGATAAGGTATCTAGCGGACCCTCTATGTTCAATTTTATTGTAGAGGTTCCTGCGAACACTGCAAGTACGGTAAATAGCAGTATTGTCAGCGCTACGGTAACGACGCCAAGAGGGATAAAGTCAACTATTGCTACTACTGTGAATTTGGCTGCAGCGCCAATGACCTTTAGCGGGACATCCACATTGGCGGCTGGACAAGTGTCGACTGCATATACTTCAAGCCTTACTGTTACCGGAGGAGTACCTCCGTATACATTCAGTTTGGCTGGCGGAGTCCTTCCATCCGGGTTAGCCCTAGGTTCTACTAGTGGAATTATTTCAGGGACACCAACAACTCCAGGTACCTATTCGTTTACAGTAAGAGCAACAGATAGCGTTGGAACATCTGTAACTCAACCGTTTTCTATAACCATTTCCAGCCCGTCTATTACCTTTACCGGTCCACCCATATTGCTGTCCGGAACAGTTGGGACAGCATACACTGCAACCATTCCGGTAACTGGTGGAGTGCCTTACGCGGGCGGGTTGTATTTATTTACGATGACCGGCACTTTTCCACCCGGATTATCAATTGCGACTAGTGGAACAGCTGGAAATATTACGGGGACACCGACAACGGCAGGCACTTATACGTTTACAGTAAGGGCAACAGACAGCATAGGAGCATCCGCAAGTCAGGCGTTTACTTTAACCATAAATCCATAGACTGGAAGATTTATGGTTAGCGGTTATTGAGTTACTAAGCTGGGCAGGCGAACAGCCTGCCCTTTTTTTTCGTGGAATTTTCATTTTCTGCCGAAGATATAAACTGGCTATTATGCGAACGATATCAACGCTGCAATTTCTTTCCTGATGTCGATAATATTATTTGGAACAAATAAGTTGAAAGAGGAGATTTTTCCCAATTACGCAGGCATCCATAGGGGTAAATCGCATAACGAACTGACGTAGTGGCCCTTCTGCTGGGGTTTTAGCACGCTGCACTAAAAAGGATTCCAGACGCGCTTCACTTGCTGGAATGACAGAAAAAGGCTCTCACATCCGGCTTTGTCATTCCGGCTTGTCCGGAATCTTTCTTCATCTTTTGCCTGTAACCGAGAGGACATCTGATGTGTTTAATTTCTTTTGTCTTTATAATTAATTTTCTGGTAATCTATGCGGGTAATCCGGGAAAGGTACTTGTGCTAATGTCAACGGAGGGAAATGTAGCGGAGCCTGAAGGCAGGTCTTACGGCATGAAAGCTTCAAAATGGGGGGGATATTATGAAAGCGTATATATTGGAATTTCTTAATGAGATAGTGCCTCAGATGCGTGAACTCGCCGAGATGATCTCCGGATATCTCAATATTCCGCAGGCAACAGAATATGTTCTATTGTTTTTTGTTGCTCTGACCCTGCTTATTGTGCTGCTTGTTGTCAAAAAGATATTGACGCCAGTTTTTTCGGCCTTTCTTAAACTATTTCAACCCCTGAGAACTTATCTGTCTGAAAGGGCCAGAAATAGATCAGAAGAAAGATTCGTCAGGAAGAGAATAAAAAAGGCGTTGGCGGGAAAGGATTACAAAGCAGCTGCCCTGCTTTATGAGTCGATCAATGCGTATGAAGAGGCTGCACATATGTATCTCGAGGCAAAAGAATACGCCTCCTGCGCAGCGATTTATGAACAAACAGGAGACTTTGAAAAGGCGGCGCTTTTTTTTAAAAATGCCGGAAATAACACAAGGGCGGCCGAGCTCTTTCTCAAGATAAAAGACGACAAAAATGCAGCGCTTATGTATGAAAAGGGCGGAAATTTCCGAAAGGCTGCTGAGCTTTATGAAAATGCCGGCGAGTCTCTTAAGGCAGCCGGGGCTTATGAGATCTGCTTTATTAATGAGAAGAATCCGGCGCACATGGGGTCTTCAGGCAGCAGATATGCGCAAATGAGCGGGAAACTCTATGAAAAGGCCGGTCATTATGACAAGGCAGTCCAGGTCTACGAAAGGGCGCGACTTTTTTATGAGGCCGCAATTGTGCATGAGCTGAAGAGCGATTTTCCAAGGGCAGGGGAATGCTATCTGCACTCAGGCAACCTTGAAAAGGCAGCCGAGGCATTTGAAAGAGGGGGCGATCTCAGGAAAAAAGAGGAGATATTATCGAAAGTATATTATAAGAAAGGGCAATTACATGAGGCCGCATTGTCTGCCGAGAAGTCCGGGGATCTTGCGCTGGCTGCAGAGATCTCCATGGAGGCAGGCAGCTATGCCAAAGCAGGTGAATTATATGCAAAGGCCGGCTTTCTCAACGAGGCCGGAGAAATGTTCTTCCGGGGGAATGATTTTTTAAGGGCTGCAGAAAACTTTGAAAAGGCCGGGAGATATATCACGGCAGCGGACACATATCAAAAGACCGGTCAAACTGACAGGAAGGTTGCGGAACTTTATGATAAAGGCGGGGACCATCTCAGGGCAGGCAAGCTTTTTATGCAGCTTGATCTTATTGACAGTGCGCTGGCTGTCTTTCAGAAGATAGGACCTCAATCTCCTGATTATAAACCTGCGTCTGTGCCTATCGGCAGGATATTCTGGCAGAAAGGCATGACGAAGCTGGCTGTTGAAAAGTTCAGTAAGGCGGTCGGTAATGAACCGGTGAACAAATTAAATCTCGAGCCGTACTACTATCTTGCGCTGTATCATGAACTTTCAGGAAAGGCGGATGTCGCAAAGACTATCTTTAACAGGATCCTTGCCGAGGATTACCATTATATGGACGTCAGTCAGAGAGTATCCCGGTTTTCACAGTGACCTGGAAAGCGGGAAAGCCGATATGCTTTTATAATTGTTTCCCTTGAGGTGCTGCCTTCGGCAAAAGAGGTGATTTTCCTCAAATAGTCAGGAATGCATAGATGTGTCAGCGCATAACGAACTGATGTAGTATCCCTCCAGATACGGGTATAGTTATTGTCGGGAAAATCCCTCCTAACCTCCCTTTGCCAAAGGGAGGAATAATTCCCCTCTTTGGAAAAGAGGGGTGAGGGGAGATTTTATGGAAATGGGAGATTTTATGATGATTGACTCCCATAACTGAATGGATACCTGATGTACATGATTTCTTTTGTCTTTATAATTAATTTTCTGGTAATCTATGCAAATGCTTAATTTTTTTAAAAAGCGCTCGTTTTTAAATGCAGCAGGCATTATTGTATTGGTGTTGGCAATTTCATTTAATATGGGAAAGGTCCTTCAATTTGTCTCAACAAAGGGAAATGCAGCCAAAATTGAAGGCAAGTCTTATGGCATGGAAGGTCCTAAAACAATAAACGCCTTTGCCGCTGTTGTTGAAAAAAATCCTTTCGGGATAAAGGGGGCAAGGTTTTCTGTTATCAGGAAGGAGACGGGTACAGTCACCGACCCTAAAGGTCTTGTCTTAAAGGGAGTGATAACGTATAAGCCCGGATTTGCTTTCATAGAAAACAAGGACGCTGTGCAGATGCTTTTTAAGCGCGGGGACGATGTCTTCGGTGCCGGGAAACTCACTGCTGTTTATGCGGACAAGGTCAGAATCTCTCAGCAGGGCAGTGTCTTTGAACTGAAATTTCCTGCCATTGAAACCGTTGCCAATAAAACCCCCGCGGGCTCTCCTGTATCTGGGCAGCCCCAGCAAAACAGAAAAGAAATGACCTTTGACAGGGAGCAGATCAAGAAGTTTCTTGAAAATCCCAACGAGATCCTTACGGGCGCAAGGCTTATGCCTATTCTCAAGAACGGGAAGCAGGAAGGCTTCCTTGTGAGAGAGGTCAAGCCCGGGGGATTTTATGAGAATATGGGACTGAGAAATGGAGACATAATTCTCAGGGCAAACAACGTAGATCTGAATTCACCCAGTGATGGGGTGAAGATATTCAACATGATAAAGGAGCTCGACACGATGGATCTGGACATAATACGGAATGGTGTACCTATGACTCAGGTATTCCATATCAATTAGGGGGGCTAATGTGAAGAAAATAGTTATAGGTCTTCTTATTATTTTTCTGCTGGTTTCGGTCGCGAATGCCGGACCGAAGAAAAACCTCATAGCAGTTAACCTGCAGGACGTTGAGCTTCCCAATGTGGTCAAGTTCATCAGCGATGTCACGGGGAAGAACTTCATATTCGACGATACGCTGAAGGGCAAGATAACGATAATAGCGCCCTCAAAGATATCGGCTGACGAGGCCTTCTCTCTCTTTACGTCTGTTCTCAACCTTAAGGGCTACACCCTGATACCCGCGCCGGGAAACCTGCTGAAGATAGTGCCCTCGGGTCAGGCAAAGACAATCTCTCCTGAGGATGGAGATGAAAAGGCCACTGACTCTTATATCACAAAGCTTATACCTCTCAGTTATATAAGCGCTGAAGATGCCCTGAAGTTTTTTCAGCCGCTTATCTCAAGGGACGGTCATATTTCGGTTTTCGGTACAGGCAATTATCTGCTGCTTGTGGAAAATGCCCAGAACATACAGAGGATCGAGCACATCCTTTCCTTTGTGGACCAGCCCCTTGTAAAGGACGATCCGGAGATATATCAGATCAAAAACGGCGTGGCAGAAGATATGGCAAAGATTATAAACGATTCGCTGAAGAGAAAGGAGAAGGCAGGAACCGGCGGAGACGAGATAAAGGTCATGGCAGATACCAGGCTCAATGCCCTTATCCTGATTGGGTCAAGCTACGCAAAAGAATCAATAAAAAAGCTCATTGCCCTTCTTGACGTCCCCTCTACAGACCTGACAGGCAACATCAAAGTCTATTTCCTTGAGAACGCGGACGCCGGTGAGCTTGCCAAGGTACTCGACAGTGTTGTTAAGGGCATAGAGGAGAAGGCCAGGCAGGGGCAGCCGGCCCAGGATACGAAAAGCAAGGTCACCATAACGCCTGACAAGGCGACGAATTCGCTTATCATAAACGCGCCTGCCGGGCTTTACCAGAACCTTCTCGGCATTATCACGGGCCTCGACAAACGGCGCAAGCAGGTATACGTTGAAGCAATGATAGTGGAAGCTTCCCTGGACAAGCTCAGTGAACTGGGCTCCAAGTGGCGTACGATAGCGCAGAATAACGGCGAGCCTGTAGCGATCGCCGGGTTCGGGACTATGGACAGCAGCGCCCTGCTGGATGTCGTCAACGGTCTTGCCGGTTTCTCAGCTGGCGGTATGGGCAATTTTTTAAGTGTGCCTGTCACGCAGGGGGCGGTCACGAGTACTCTGACTGTGCCCGGATTCTCCGCCCTCTTCAGTGTCAATGAGTTCCGGGACGCGGTCAATGTGCTCTCCACCCCGCAGATACTCACCTCTGACAACAAAGAGGCAGAGATCATGGTCGGAGAGAACGTGCCGTTTATATCAAAGAGAGAGACCGACACAACAGGGACGCAGACGGGGAGCCTTTTCAATGTAATAGAGCGCAAGGACGTGGGCATTATGCTTAAGCTGACGCCTCAGATAACCGAAGGAGAGTATGTAAAGCTCGACATCTATCAGGAAATATCTTCCCTGAAGCAGGAGACAAGCGTTGCTATTTTGACCCAGGTCGGCCCTACTACCACAAAGCGTTCGACAAAGACATCGGTCGTTGTCAGGGACAACCAGACCGTGGTCATAGGCGGGCTCATGCAGGAAAAAGGAGAGGAGATAGTAACCAAGGTGCCGTTGCTTGGCGACATACCGTATCTGGGCTACCTCTTTAAGTTCAAGTCGTTAAACAAGACAAAAACCAACCTGGTTGTATTTCTGACACCGCATATCATAAGGGATTCGGCGGACCTTGCGGCCCTCTCTGCCAAAAAGAAGGCTGATTTTACCAAACATATTTCTGACGACCGTTTCGGCGAGGCTGTTTTGAAGCTTAAGGCCGGCGTTTCCGAGGCTGACCTGGTGGCCCTGCTGAAACAAAAAAGGATAAAGATAAAAGAAAAGATGGCAGACGGTCTTTACCTGATAGAGATGCCTGAAGGCAAGGGGTTTAAAGAGACAAAGGATGAACTGTATAAGTCCGGCCTTATAGAGGACATTGAGCTTAATCTGAAGGTGAAGGACTAGTGACCAAGGAAGTCCTTACGCTTCAGCTTTCTGATGTTGATATTGTCCTGCTGAAGGAAATCCCCTTTGAGTTTTCACGGAACAACAGGGTCCTTGTGTACAAAAGGCAGGACAATCGCCTGTTCGGTCTGGTCTGTGATGACAATGGCGTATACGCGCTGCAGGACGTGGCCAGGAAACTGGGCCTTGATTCAGAGTACGGACATTCCTCAGAAGAGACTCTCATGAGTCTGCTCAACCAGGCTTACAGCCTTGTTCCATCGGCTGAGACTGTTATGGGGGAGATTTCCGGCGAAGATCTGAAGATGTTCACGCAGTCGGCCGAGCTTCCAAAGGACCTCCTTGAGTTCAAGGACGAGGCGCCGGTGATTAAACTGCTCAACGCGCTTTTTCTTGAGGCAGTGAAGGAGAGGGCCAGTGATATACACATTGAGCCTTACGAGCGGGAACTCGAGGTGAGATTCAGGGTAGACGGAATACTGAAAAAGCTTCTGACCCCTCCGAAAATAATACAGGACGCCCTCATCTCACGCATCAAGGTGCTGGCGAACCTTGATATTGCTGAAAAGAGGCTCCCCCAGGACGGACGCATCCGCCTCATAGTAGGCGGCAAGGACATAGACATAAGGGTCTCCATAATACCCACTTTTTTCGGTGAGAGGGCTGTGTTGAGGATACTCGACAGGATGAAGGGTGTAATGAGTCTTGAGGAACTCGGCCTTGGAGAAAGCAGGATGCCCCAGTTCACTTCGGTGCTTTCCAGGTCAAACGGCATACTGCTGGTAACAGGTCCCACAGGGTCCGGAAAGACAACGACCCTTTACGGCAGTCTGCTTAAGATATACAGCGAAGAGAAGAACATAATCACAATCGAGGACCCCGTGGAATACCAGATAAAAGGGGTGGGACAGATCCAGGTGAACCCGAAGATAAACCTGAATTTTGCTACCGGCCTCAGGTCTGTGCTCAGACAGGACCCGGATATCATAATGGTTGGAGAGATCCGGGACAGGGAGACAGCAGAGATAGCTATACAGGCCTCACTCACCGGCCACCTGGTGCTCTCTACGCTCCACACGAACGACTCGGCCTCGGCAGTCACGAGGCTTGTGGACATGGAGATTGAACCTTTTTTGGTGGCGTCATCACTTTCAGGTGTGTTGGCGCAGAGGCTTGTGAGGAAGGTATGCGATTTCTGCAAGACTCCGGTGACTTTCTCTCCGGGGGAGAAGTCCGGACTTCCTGCCTTGAAGCAGGTTGATACGGTCTACAGGGGCAAGGGCTGTCCGGAATGCAGGGGCAAGGGCTACCTCGGAAGAACAGGCATATTCGAGTTCCTCTCGATAGACGAAGAGATAAAAGATCTCATCCTTGCCAAAAAAGACGCCAGGACCATCAAGCAAAGAGCGGTCCAAAAAGGTATGGAAACACTTATGGATGATGGCATCAGCAAGGTGAAACAGGGGATAACTACCCTTGAAGAAGTCCTCAGGGTGACAAACCAGGATTATGCCGAATTTTAAATATCTGGCGTACAATACCAAAGGCAGGGAGATAAGCGGGAAGACCTTTTCTCGCGACGAAAACGAGGCCATACTTGATCTCAGGGAGAAGGGTCTTTTCGTAAAAGACATTGAAAAGGACGAGAGATCCGGCTTCAGACTGGAAAAGGGGATAGGCATTTCAGATATCTTTATTAACCTCTCGGCAATGATATCCGCTGGTGTCCTGGTGCCTGCAGCAGTAAAGTCAATCTCCGGGGAAACTGTGGGGAATGTAAAGAAGGTCATGGAGGATGTTTACAACAATGTTGTGAAGGGACTCAGCCTTTCCGGAGCCATGGAGCTTAGGAAGGATTTTTTTCCGCAGTACACAGCGTCCATGGTGAGGGCCGGTGAAGAGTCGGGAAAGCTCGATACGGTGCTTACCAGCCTCGCGGGTTTTCTGGAGAGGGAGAAGGAACTGAAGGGCAAGGTCAGGTCGGCCCTGATATACCCGGCCTTCATGGTTACGGTCTCCATGCTGATGATATTTTTCATTTTCGTCTTTGTTTTTCCAAAGGTGACGGGAATATTCATGGACCAAAAGATTCCCCTGCCCCTCATAACAAGGATATTCATGGGCCTCAGTAATTTTCTCTACGGCTACTGGTACCTGCTGATTATCTTTGTGGCAGCGGCTTTTTTTTCAGGCAGGGCCTATTACCGGAAAAAAAAGATGTACCTGTCAAAAAAGCTTTTTTATTTTCCCATTAAGTCATTTAGAGACCTTTATATTTCAAGGTTTTGCAGGGTGCTGGGCCTTCTTCTCTCGGGAGGGGTCTCGATAATAAAGGCGCTCGAATATTCAAGGGACGTCTCAGGCAGCGAGTACCTTGCTTCGGAGATAGACAGGATCAAGGATGAAGTCAAAGAAGGCAAAAAACTTTCGGACCTTGCGCTTTTTTTGCCGCCGACACACCTCCAGCTGTTGCTAACAGGCGAGAAAACCGGAGGGCTTGAGGTATCTCTTGAAAGGATAGCAGACATGGCAGAAAGGGATTTCAGAAAATCTGTCGACAACTTCCTCCGTTTGCTTGAACCTACTATAATCCTGGTGATGGGGGCGGTTGTGGGCTTTATGGTGATATCCATCCTCCTGCCCATATTCCAGATGAACCAGATAATAAAATAAGGAGAAGAATATGAGGATAAACAGTTTGCAGAAAGTTGAGGGTTTAGAGTTGAGAGTTGAGAGTTTTTTCGGACCCCAACCCCCAATTCCTGACCCCCAATCCCCAAAGGGCTTTACTCTTATTGAGGTGCTTGTCGTGGTATTCATTCTTGGCATACTCGCCGCTCTGGTGGCGCCGAAGATGCTTGGTCGTACTGACGATGCCAAAATAGCAGAGTCAAAGCTGCAGATGAAGAACCTTGAAACAGCCCTGAAGCTCTACAAGCTCGATAACGGTTTATATCCAACGACAGATCAGGGGCTCGAGGCCCTTGTTAAAAAGCCGGAGACAGAACCAATACCGAAAAAATACAAAGAAGACGGTTACCTGGAGAAGACTAAAATACCAAAGGACTCCTGGGGAAATCCATTTATTTATATATCTCCTGGAACACACGGCGACTTTGACATCATCTCCTATGGGGCAGACGGAAAGCCGGAAGGAGAAGGCAAGGACGCCGACATAAAGAGCTGGGAGTTGGAGTGATACGGACTTGCATTCAAAATGATAATAAGGCTGCGAGGAGGAAGCGACGCAGGCATACTGTTGGGTATGTTGAGGAGCTGACGACGAAGCCAACTCAGGTAGCGTTTGAATGCGATTTCGTATGAGAGGCTTTACCCTCCTAGAATTGCTTGTTGTCCTGTTTATAATTACAACCGTTGCTTTCATTGCTTTCCCAAACGTCTGGAGTGAGATAGCAAAAGACGATAAAGTCACTGTAGCAACTACACTTAAGAACCTGAGGGAAGAGGCCATTGCTACCAAGAAAGAGATACTCTTTACTGTTGATTTTAAGGAACGCCAGTTCAGGATCAAGGGCGCAAAGGGTATGCCGAAAGACAAGTCCAGGATTATTGATATGAAAGAGGACGAGACATGGGAGATCTTCATCCCCTCCCGCGGCACAATAAAAGAAGGTGAGGTAACAGTTGCCTTTTCACCATCGGTGCAGGAAGAACTCATTGCGCTTTATCTGACAAAAAACGGCAAAGATACAACTATCATACTTAATAACCTCTCGGGAGAAGTGGAAATAGAAGAAGGGAAAAGGAAGTTCGATGAGTAACAAGAAGTTAATGGCGCATAGTTCATGCGGTGCAAATCCCCAATCCCCAATCCCCGAGCCCCACAGAGGCTTTACCCTTATTGAGGTCCTTGTGGCGCTTGCTATTGTAAGCGGGGTATTCCTGCTGGTGCTCACTTCGTTTTCATACCATATCGATATTTTTGACAGGAAGAAGGACAGCCTCAAACTGGTGTTGCAGGCAAAGGAGGACCTCTACCTTTACAGGACCGGTAAACTTATAGAACTTAAAGGCACAAAAAACGGAATAGATTACGAGATAAAGACGGAAGACATGGAATATCATATGAAGAAGGTGACCTCAAGGGCCGGCTCAGGCAAGGATGAAGCAATACTCCTTCAATACATGAGGAAATGAAATGGGGCCCGGCAACAGAAACGGTTTCACGCTTATTGAGATACTCGTGGCCCTTGCAATAGCCGCAGTGGTGATAGGGTCGGCTTACACGCTTCTTTTTACTGTAAAAAAAGGCACTGCCAATGTATATGAAAAGATGCGGGAGAAGGAGAAGGCCTTCAACCTGTTAAGCATGGTCAGAAAAGAGGTTGAGAGTATATACTATTCCAGGGACACGGACTATACAGGCCTTAAGATAGAGGAGAAGGACTTTTATGGCAAGCCTGCTTCGCGGCTCACCTTTACGTGCTTCTTCAGGGATGGGGTAAAGGTCATAAGTTATGCTGTGGAGGAAGATAAAGACAACAGGCTTAACCTTGTAAAGACGATCTCAGATGTTATAAGGGGCGGCAAACCAGTAAAGATAACCGTGCTCAAAGATGTAGATGGCTTCAGAGCACAGGTGCTGGACGAAGGTTATGATAAGGTATATGATTCTACGAAGCTTAAAAAGGTCCCTAAAGACGTGAAGATATCGCTTTTTCTGAAAGGAGGCAAAGGGGGCGAAGAATTTTCCCAGATATGCTCCCTTATGCTCAACGATGCTTTACAATAAAGGCTATGTCCTGGTTATCGTACTTCTGATACTTGCAGTCACGACGGCTGCGGTGATTCAGTTCGCCGGGACTGTTTATGGCTATGTAAGTACGGCCAATAACTTTAATGAGTCAGAAAGGATGTCCCTTTTGCTGAAGTCGGCATACCTGCTTACTACAGAAAAAGTACCCTATCTATTATCGCAGCTTGGCCCCAGTGCCCAGAGGGAGATCTCTTTTGAAGAGAAGATCGAGGACACGACAGTGGGGCTCATGCTGGAAGACAATAACAGTAAATTCAATGTGAATTTGCTTGGTGCAATTAATCCGGTTAAGAGTGATGCCAGCTATAATATTTTCAGAAGGCTGCTCAGGGAACTCAAGATAAACGAAGAATATGCCGACAGGCTTGTGGACTTTATTGATGCAGACAAAATTCCAAGGGTGCCGGGGGGGGAGGACAAGGCCAAGAACCACGCTCTTTATTCTTTGTCTGAATTGGGCTATATTTTCCCTGAGGATGTTATGAAGACGGTCATCCCTTATCTTACTGTCTTTGGCGATGGAAAGGTAAATATAAATACGGTGGAACTGCCGCTTTTAATGGCCCTTCACCCTGACATATCTGAAACACTGGCAAAAAGAGTCGTAGAAGTGAGGGAAGGAAAACCCTTTGAAAAAGTGGTGGACGTGGTAAATGTGCCGGGGATGGAAAAGATCGGTGTTGCTATATCTGAAGACATCAAGTTTGAGAGTAACAGCTTCAACGTGACAATAAATGCAGAGCGCAATGATTTGGTAGAGACTGCGGAGGCAGGTTTTGACCTGAGCAATGGTGTAGCGACAAAATACTGGAGGGAAAGATAATGGCCTTATGTCTCTATGAGGAAAATGGAAGGTTCCGGGTTTACGATGAGGAGAACAAAAGCTCCTCTCCCGCAGTGGAAAAGATCGAAGACCTCCTTAAGGTGCTTGAGAAAAACAGGGCACTAAGGCTCTATATCGGCTTTGATGCTTTTTCGGTTAGAAAGACCGTCCTGCCTGATTTAGACAGAGATAAGATGAAGGAGATACTTCCCTTTGAGATGGAAGGCCTGTTCCTTAGTCCCTCTTCAGACCTTGTCTTTGATTTCTATCCCCTAAGTCCTGCTGAAAAAGGAACGGAATGTCTTGTCTTTGTATTGAAAAAGGAGACGGCCCAAAAATATGTGGCCCCTTTTGTAAAGGCTGGATTAAACATAGTCTCGCTCTCTCCGGCATGGGATGACAGGCTTTCGGAATATGGCTTGGATGAAGGAGCATTTTACAAAACAGCGCTTGACCTTGTCCCTTCAGGCCTCACTGGAGAAAAGAAAAAAAGAAAGGCCATGGACGTTTACCGGACGGCCTTCATATACGCAAGCGCTGTTTTGCTGGTCTTTGTGTTGGGTCTGTCTTTAAGATACTACCTTATTTTAAAGAAAGAAGCCGGGATGAAAAAAGAGGTATCAGCGGTTTACGCCAGCCTGTTCCCGGGTCAGAAGATGCCGCAGGACCTTTATTACGGAGTCCAGTCTAAACTGGTCGAACTAAAACAAAATTACGGGGTTTTCAAAGGCATAGAGGTCCTCGGTATCCTGAAGTCGGTTTCGGAGAGTTCCCGTGAAGGTATCAGGGTGAAAGAGATCAATATGGATGGAAACAGGGCCACCCTGAAGGGCGAAGGGGCAGGCTACGCTGCAGTGGAGCAGTTCAGAGACAATCTGAAGAAAAGTTTCGGCGATGTTCAGATCCTTGAGACAAAAAACATGCCGGACGGCAAATCAGGATTTGCGATAGAGGTCACTGTAAATGAATAAGGAAAAGAAAAAACTGTTTGTTTTTGCCGGAATTATTGCAGCGTTGTTTGTTGCAGTTGTTGTCCTTCAGGGAGCCGTAAACAATGCCCAAAAAAGGCTTCTTCTTATGGAGACCGTCTATGCCGAGATGAGCGGCAACAGGGCCGCGCTTATTTCCATGTCGGAAGAGACAAAGGCGTTCAAATCAAGGGCAGTGGAGGGCAAGAACAGGAACTTTGTCTCCGAGGTCGAAAAGACCGCGGCAGAATTCGGGCTCTCAAAGGGCCTGAAAAAAATAAACTTTATTACGCACAGGGAGGACGGCCGGTTCAGGGCAGACGACTATGAGCTCAAGATCGAGGGAGTAGACATAAATACGGCAGTCAACTTTATATACCGGATATCCAATACAGGAGTTTTGATGAAGGTCAGAAAGTGTTCCATGACAGTCAGTTTTGAAAACCCGGGCCTCCTTAATATAAGCCTTCTCGTTTCTCATATTACATGACCCAAAAAATGCAGATTTTGTGCATCCTAAAAACTACAGTTCATTTACCACAGAGGCACAGAGACACTGAGGAAACAGAGGGTTGTCGAATAATTTTGTTTCTTCGTCGGGGAGAAGGATTCTTTCAGGCCTTTTCTCTTGCTTTTAAACTCTGTGCCTCCGTGTCTCTGTGGTTAATTGCTTTCTCTAGGTTTATGCATTTTTTGATATGAGAAAAATCATAATTGTTCTTGCGAGTGCAATACTGTCGGTCTTTCTTACGCTCTTTTTTTTCCTCACTCCGGAGCAGCTCATCTCGAAAATAAACGATGCTCAGCAGGCAGTGGTATTGAGTGCCGGGCAGGCAGATGGCAATTTTGTGACAGGATACCGTTTTACTAATGCTGTTCTTGCCGGAAATGACGCTGTAAAGCTGCTGGTCCTGGATGAGGTGAGACTTGACGTTCGCCTTCTTCCGCTATTTCTCGGACGGATAGGTATAGACATACATTCAAAAGAGATAACGGCCGCGCTCAGTGCCGGCTTTGACGGCAGTCTTAAAGGAGAAGTAAGCTTTACGGACGTTCCATTTGATACAGCTGTGTTTGTCTCTTCGGCAAATGTATCTTTCTCTGCGCCTGTTTCCGGAAGAGTTATAGTGTCAGGCAGAAAAGCAGATATCGAGGTCAGGGCTGACGAGATAAACTGGAAAAGGCTTTCCGTGTCCGGCTTCGAGTTGCCGACGGACATTTTTGAGAAGGGCAAAGGCGGCATATCTGTCGATGGGGCCAGGATAATAGTCAAGTCGCTTGCCTTTGAGGGAAGTAAAGGATACGCAAGGCTCTCTGGTGAGATCGTCAACGGGCAGAGACATCTCACGCTGGAGCTTTTCCCCAATGACTGGAACGATTTTATGCTCATGCCGCTTGAACGTTACAAGGTCTCGCCAGGGCAATATAAAATGCCGCTTGAATTGTAACTGCACAGGTTGTTTAGACTGTAGTCTGTTAGGACCACGCAACGAACGAATCAAGGCTTTCTGTCCACACCTACAGACTATCTACCTGAGTAGCTACAATGATTTCTGATGAAAACTGATGGCTGTACTATTATCATATCACTTATGCCGTAGCGCTTCTCTTTACTTTCCTTCCTTGATTTTAATAACATAGTGACATGAAAAAAGCGGTTACCCGGAAAGAGAGGCATAAGTAGAGGAAATGGCATATCTGAGATTTTTTACATCCGGTGAATCTCACGGCAGGGCACTGACAGGGATACTGGAGGGCATTCCTTCCGGTTTTTCCATTACGTCAGAAGACATAGACAGGGAACTAAGGAGACGTCAGGGTGGCCATGGCCGCGGCGGGAGGATGAAGATAGAGTCAGACCACGCGGAAATTCTCTCCGGTGTCAGGTGGGGAAAGACCCTGGGCTCTCCTGTCAGTATTCTCATAGAAAATAAGGACTGGAAAAATTGGCAACAAGCCATGTCTGTGGATGCCGAGTATGATGGTTCTCTCCCTCCGGTCACCAGACCCCGACCAGGACACGCGGACCTGGCGGGAGTTTTGAAGTATAACCATAAAGACATCAGAAATATCCTTGAGCGTTCAAGCGCAAGAGAAACAGCAGTCAGGGTAGCACTTGGGGCTGTTGCAAAGGAGATGTTGTCTGTGTTTGATATCAGGATCGGAAGTTATGTTGTCCGGATCGGCACAGTTTCCACTCAGCAATCAAAAATCGAAACGATGAAATCGGAAAGGGAATTATGGTCTGCTTTCGAAAATGCCGAGGACTCTCCTGTGCGTTGTCCGGACCCAAAAATCTCAAATAAGATGGTGAAGTTAATCGATCAGGCGGCAAAAGAAGGTAATTCACTGGGCGGGACCTTTGAGGTTTTTGCAACAGGGCTCCCTGTGGGCCTCGGCAGTCATGTGCAGTGGGACAGGAAACTCGACGGGCGGATTGCTCAGGCAATAATGAGCATACAGGCGATAAAGGGCGTTGAAATCGGTCTTGGATTCGAAATGGCGAAAAATTTTGGTTCAGATGTCATGGATGAGGTAATTTACTCAAAACAGCCTGCGAAAAAAGGAGTTCGGAATTCAGCCTATGCATATTCTGACAGAGGTTTTTCCCGAAGGACCAACAATGCCGGTGGGATAGAAGGGGGGATATCAAACGGCATGCCCCTCGTTGTCAGGGCTGCCATGAAACCCATACCTACGCTCAGGAAACCGCTCATGTCTGTGGATATACACACAAAAAAGCCATCTTCTGCCGCCTATGAGCGTTCAGATGTATGCGCAGTTCCTGCGGCAGCTGTTATTGCTGAGGCCATGACCGCCCTGGTTGTAGCGGATGCGTTTCTTGAAAAATTCGGTGGCGACAGCAGAGAAGAGATTTTGCGGAATTATAATTCGTACATGTCTTATATAAATACATTTTAATTTCAACTTAAGTACATATAAACGGTCTTGAAATAGTAATGGCATTATTTTGAGAATCCCTCCTGACCTCCCTTTTCCAAAGGGAGGGACAATCCCCTCTTTGGCAAAGAGGGGAGAGGGGAGATTTTCTAATGCATGTCTATTCATTTATGAGACCCTTAATAAGAAAGCATGAGGTTCAATTGAAAAATATTGTTCTAACAGGTTTTATGGGGACAGGCAAGACAACGATCGGGAAAGAGCTTTCTAAAGTGCTTCAAATGAAGCTTGTGGATATTGACGCGGAGATAGAGAAGGCACAGAAGATGAAGATAAACGATATTTTCAGAATATACGGAGAACAGTATTTCAGGGACATCGAGACTGATATGATAAAGAAACTCTCCAGGGAAAAGAATATTATTATCTCAACAGGCGGCGGGACTGTTTTAAGGGATGAAAATATGGAGGCTCTGAGAGAAAACGGGACCATTTTTTGTCTTAACGCAAGTACTGAAACAATAATGGAGCGCACGGCCAGAAGTGAAGACAGGCCTTTGCTGAAGGTTGAAAACCCAAAGAAAACAATCAGCGAAATGCTTTCCTTCAGGAGACCTTTTTATGAAAAGGCAGGCATCATTATAGAGACTGACTGCAAAAGCCCTTTAGTGATAGTACAGGAAATTGTGGGGATAATAAGATGCAGAAAATAAGGGTGGAGCTGGGTGAGAGAAGCTATAACATAATGATCGGCAATGGAGTACTGAAAGATATCGGCAGTACAATCCGAAAGTTCGGGTTCAGTAATAAACTTGCCTTGATAAGCAATCCCACCGTATATGACCTTTATGGCAAAACAGTTTTGGAATCCCTGAGGGCTTCGGGCCATGAGCTCATAGAAGTACTCCTCCCTGATGGAGAAGAATATAAGAGTCTGGCTTCCACGGAAAAGATTTATGAATTGTTGTTAAAGGCAAAGCTGGACAGAAAATCAGCACTCATTGCGCTCGGTGGCGGGGTCATAGGAGATATCACGGGTTTTGCAGCCTCTACTTATATGAGGGGGATTGACTTTATCCAGATACCTACGACGCTTCTTGCTCAGGTAGACAGCTCAGTAGGCGGTAAAACAGGTGTCAATCATCCTCTTGGGAAAAATATGATCGGGGCCTTCTGGCAACCGAGACTCGTTTGGATAGATACAGCGACTCTGGAATCTTTGCCTCGCAGAGAATTTCTCTCAGGACTTGGGGAGGTCATAAAGTACGGAGTAATATGGGACGAAGATTTCTTTGCGTATCTGGAATGTAACAGAGATAAAATCCTGAGTCTCGATAAAGAGGCGCTGACACACATCATAAGGCGCTCTTGTGAAATAAAATCAGAGGTCGTTTCAAAGGATGAGCGGGAATCCGGCCTCAGGGCGATATTAAATTACGGCCATACAATCGGACATGCCATAGAGACCCTTACCTGTTATAAAAAATATCTGCATGGAGAAGCTGTTGCTATTGGTATGAATATGGAGGCAAGGCTGTCGCATCAGCTCGGTCTTATCGAAGATAAAGCTGTTGCGAAAATAAAGGCCCTTATAGACTCTTATGAACTGCCCTCGGAAATGCCCGATGGGATCAAAATAAATGATCTTATCGGAAAGATGCAGATAGATAAAAAGACGGTTGGAGGGAATATGCATTTTGTACTTCCTGAAAAAATCGGATCAGTAATAATTCATAGCAGGATTGGACCAGAAGATATAAAAAAACTTGCAGAATAAGGGATTTGGGGTCAATTTCTTTTCGAATATTTGACATCATTTATCATTTCTTATATTCTATCCGTAGTAAATTATTATGAAATTTTTTCCAAAAGAAATAGATTTTTTTGAGATTTTCGACAGGGCGTCGGTCAATGTCACCAAGGCCGCCTCTCTCCTGGTAGACCTTATGGAAAAATTTGACAATATTGAGGCCAGGGCAAAAGAGATATACGAAGTGGAGCAGGAAGGTGATATCCTTACGCATGAGATAATGAAGAACCTTAATAAGACCTTTATTACTCCTATTGACCGGGAAGATTTGCATTCTCTCGCAGCAAGTTTGGACGATGTCCTTGATCTTATCTGGGGGGCTGTTGACAGGCTGCTGGTCTTCAAGATCAGGGAAACTACAAAAGAGGCAATATCAATGTCAAAAGATCTTCTCCTGACAACAGAGGTCATGCAGAAGGCCATAACAAATCTCAAGGAAAAGAATTACAGTCATGTCCAGGACTACTGTATCGAGATAAACCGGCTCGAAAACATGATCGACAGAGATTTCAGGGATGCGCTCGGCAAGCTCTTTGACGAGGTCAAAGACCCTGTCCTCATCATCAAATGGAAAGAAATCTATGAGCATCTTGAAGATGCCTCGGACCGGTGTGAAGATGTGGCTAATGTTCTGGAAGCAATAGTCCTCAAGTATGCATGATTCCTTTACTCTGCTTATCTGCGTCATAGTCCTTGCCACTATTTTTGATTTCATAAACGGCTTCCATGATACCGCAAATGCGATAGCAACCTCTGTCTCCACCCGTGTCCTCTCTCCCAAAGTTGCTGTGGCCATGGCAGCTGTCCTGAATATTGCGGGGGCCTTTGCCGG
This sequence comes from uncultured Nitrospira sp., assembly GCA_963801505.1. Taxonomy (GTDB): domain Bacteria; phylum Nitrospirota; class Thermodesulfovibrionia; order Thermodesulfovibrionales; family UBA6898; genus JAOUFP01. The sequence continues at coordinate 44,391 of CAWDEY010000002.1, read as the reverse complement.
CACTGCGGTTGCCAAGATGGTCGGCTCCGGGCTGGTTGAGGCCTCATCGGTGACCCAGCTCACAGTTCTTTCAGCACTCCTGGCTGCCATTATATGGGACCTCATTACCTGGTATTTCGGTCTTCCAACGTCCTCAAGTCACGCGATCCTTTCAAGTCTCGTCGGAGCGGCAGTGGCAACAGCAGGCACCGGAGTTGTTATTCAAAAAGGCGTCTACAAGATTCTTATAGCTCTTATTGCCTCTCCGGTAGTCGGTCTGATCTTCGGGTATCTTCTTATGCAGCTGCTTGTAAGTATATTCAGACGGTCGTCACCGGCCCTGGTTTCCAAGATATTCAAGCGGTCGCAGATAGCCTCCGCTGCTTATATGGCCTTCAGTCACGGCAATAACGATGCTCAGAAAACGATGGGTATTATTACCATGGCGCTGGTCAGCGCTCATATTGTCCCCGATTTCTCCGTGCCGATATGGGTCATTGCCTTATGTGCATCAGCAATGGGACTGGGGACCGCCATAGGGGGCTGGAGGATCATAAAAACTCTGGGTGTTAAGCTGGTCAATCTCAGACCAATTCATGGCTTTGCGGCAGAGGTGTCCGCTGCCAGTATCATTGAGGTGGCATCTCATTGGGGACTGCCGCTTTCGACAACCCATATCATCTCATCTACGATCATGGGCGTAGGCGCCTCCAAAAGACTCTCAGCCGTCAGGTGGGGGGTCGGCGGCAATATTGTCGTCGCCTGGATCATCACCCTGCCTGCCTGCGCACTGCTTGGATGGGCCCTTTGCAAGGCAGCGAGCTTTCTCATATAAGCCTAATTTTCCGCATCTTTACTGCATATAGCAGATCGAACAAACTCAGGTGTTTAGGCTGAAGTATTTCAACCTGAAAAAAGCACTTAACCACAGAGACACAGAGATCACAGAGTAGAATCAAGAAGTTACGGGCAGGATAGGGGCGCAACCAAATTGGTCAGTCCCCTATTTGCCTCAAACCCGCGTTTTCTCAGCGTCTCTGTGCCTCCGTGGTGAACGAACTGCCGTTTTTAGGTTCAATAATCTGCCGCGTTCCTGTCGGCAACCTGAATTATCCGAAACCTTGGGGATCAAGTATATTTGCCTGGAAACCTTATGCCTTCAGTCTATTTACCCGATCAGTTACGATGTTTAAATGGATAGCGAGCGATATTCCCCGTGGTCTGGCCTAAGGCCCCTACTGTTGGTGCCACGGGGTTAGCGAGCGAATATAATGAAAAAACATTCCTTGCATTGAGATTCCCTGCGGCCTTACCGGAGGGAGTCTTCAATACTTTGACTCTTTTAGTAAAATTCTGAATAATATTAGAAATTAGTATTTTATCAAGGAGAAACTGATCAAAAAAATAGCGGTGATCGCCAGAAATGGAAAGGCAGCTGACTTTATCGGGTCTTTTTTTACAAACAAAAAGATATACAAGCCCTCTTATTTTCAGGACCTTGCGCCTTTTTTAAAATATTTAGTTAAATATAAACCGGCAGCTATTATTGCTGAAGACTCGTTCCTCCCCTCTATTTCTGATAAAACAACCCGCTTCCCTGTTATTGCTATAATTACCGGAAAGATTGAAAAAGGACTGGAGACAGCAATAACCCATAATGTGAATTGCTATATTTATAACCCCTTTCTTGAAAAAGACCTTGCATATAAACTGGAGAGAATAATTATTGAGCGAAATGAATTTGATTCCATGAAGCATGAGATATGGGAACTCAGGATCTGCGCTGAACTTACCCAGTTGATTTCTACGACGCTGGATCCAAAAGAATTGCTCTACAAGATTGTCAAAAAGATAGCGGATGTCATGGCAGTCAACAGGAGTTCTATTATAAGGGTTGACTGGCTGCGCAAGTCGGCCATTGTGGTCGCCAGTCATGAAGATCCCGATATGCCCGGCCTCCGGCTGAACCTGAAAAAATACCCTGAGATATTGGCAGCCCTGGCCTCTAAGGAACCGGTATTTATCAATGATGTAGCGACAGACCCATTGATGAAGAAAGTACGGGAAATTATTGTTCCACTAGGGATCAGGTCCATACTGGTAATTCCCATCATATTTCATGAGAAGATCATAGGGACATTGTTTCTCAGGACTTCTACAAAGGTGCGTGCCTTCAACGCCTCCGAGATACAATTGTTAAAGATCATAGCGAAGACATCAGCAAACGCGCTGTACAACGCCTTTTTATTTGAGCAGATGGAGGATGAAAAGGCGAGACTTGAAAAGCTTGCGATTACGGATTTTCTGACAGGGATATATAACGTCAGATACTTTTATCACAAAATAATAGAGGAGTTTAACCGTTCCGAGAGATATATCCTTCCCATCAGCTGCCTGATGCTTGATATCGATTATTTCAAAAAGATTAACGACCTATATGGTCACAAGATAGGTGATACAGTCCTGCAGGAGTTTTCGAAACTGCTCAAAAGGTCCACTCGCAAGGTCGATGTGCTTGCACGCTACGGCGGAGAAGAGTTTGTTATCCTGTTGCCGCAGACCTCGAAGAAGGGCGCACTGGCCGAGGCGGAGAGGATCAGGATGTCTGTCAAAAACCACAGGTTTAAAAGCCTCAAAAACAAAGGTGGTATTACTGTCAGTATAGGGATATCCTGTTTCCCTCATCCGGAAGTCCAAACTCATGATGACCTTATTTCTCTCGCCGATAACGCTCTTTTCGAAGCAAAGAACAATGGCAGAGACAAAGTGATAATATATAAATAATCGTAACTACTCAGGTGGATAGTCAGTAGGTGTTTAGGTGGATATGGGAGAAAGCCTTAATTCGTTCTTTGTGCAGTCCTAACAGACCACAGTCTAAACAACCTGAGTAGTTACAAATAATCCATAGGTCAGTATTTTGTCTTTGGAGCCTGTTACAATATAACGTGAAAATTATAACGTCGCACATAAACGCGGACTTTGATTCCCTTGCCTCGATGATTGCAGCCAAAAAACTGTATCCTGAAGCGCTGCTTGTGTTTCCCGGCTCACAGGAAAAAAAGGTGCGTGACTTTATAGAGGTTTTTGACCCTGTCAAGATCAACCGGATGAAGGACATCGATCCGGAAACAGTGGACACGCTTATTATCGTTGATACAAAGCAACGCGACAGGCTGGCTTCTCTGGCGGAACTGCTTGAAAACAAAAGACTGACCGTTCATATCTATGATCATCACCCGTTTGAAAAAAATGATATACGGGGAGAAGTTGAAAAACTGGAAAAGGTAGGCGCTACAGCTACGTTGTTTGTCGAGCTGCTGAAGGGCAAAAAACTTCATCCTTCCCCGATGGAAGCTACAATTATGGCGCTCGGTATTTATGAGGAGACAGGCTCCCTGCTTTTCCCCTCTACAACAGAGAGAGACCTGATGGCTGTTTCATACCTGCTTAAGAGAGGCGCAAACCTCAATATAGTCTCCAGTTATATCAAAACAGAACTGAATGTTGAAGAGCTGGACCTCCTCAATGAGCTTGTGAAATCATCTGATGAAATAGTCCTCAGAGGGATAAGAATCGTGATCGCCAGGGCTGCGAGGGAGGTTTATATCGGCGATGCCGCTCATCTGGCCCATAGAATAATGGAACTCGAAGATATAGACGCAGTGCTTCTTCTGCTGGCTATGGAGGGAAAGATATTGATCATAGGGAGAAGCAGGGTCCCGGAGCTGGATATCGGAGAGCTGCTTAAGGAATTCGGAGGCGGCGGTCATCGCGCTGCTGCCTCGGCGACCATAAGAGAGGCATCCCTTGAAGTCGTTGCTGAAAAACTTGTCGATAAATTGCCCGTATATGTTAAGCCAGGCAAGACAGCCGCCGACATAATGACGAGTCCGGTCGTAACAATTCAGTGGGACAGTTTAATCAAAGAAGCAGAAGATATGATGACAAAATTCGGGGTCAATGTGCTTCCGATTGTCCGGGATGGAAAATATGCGGGCTTGATATCGAGGGAAATCGTTGAAAAAGCCATCTTTCACGGTTTCAGAAAAAACAAGGCCAGTGATTTTTCCACATCAGAGGCCCTGACAGTGGAAAATGATACCCCTATCAGAGATATCGAAACCATGATGATTGAACATAATCAGCGTTTTATGCCTGTATTGAAAGGGGAAAGTATAACAGGCGCGATTACAAGAACAGACCTGCTGAGGGTATTGTATGAAGAATTTCTGAGAAAAAGGCGTGTTGACAAGGAGGATATAACAGAAATTCGCGCGGTCAGCAGAAACCTCTCAACACTGATAAAAGACAGGTTCCCTGCGAAGGTCTTCAGGATACTCAAAACTGCCGGGGAAGTGGCTGATAAGATGGGAGTCAATGTTTATCTTGTTGGCGGATCGGTCAGGGATTTATTGCTCGGACAGGCAAATCTTGACATTGATCTGGTAATTGAGGGAGACGGTATCTTATTTGCAAAAGAGCTCAGTGCAAGGCTGAAAGCCAGGTCGAGGTTTCATCCCCGTTTTGGGACAGCCAAGATCATTCATGAGGGCCTGGAGCTTGACGTTGCCACGGCCCGCACCGAGTATTATGAGTCTCCTGCCGCGCTGCCGAAAGTTGAAATGTCTTCCATAAAAAAGGACCTTTACAGAAGGGACTTCACCATCAACACACTTGCGATCAAGCTTAACCAGAAAGATTTTGGCCTGTTGATGGATTTTTTTGGAGGGCAGCGCGACATAAGGGACAAGACCATACGCGTGCTCCATAACCTCAGTTATGTGGAAGACCCGACCAGGGCCTTCCGGGCAGTCAGGTTTGCCGTGAGGTTCGGCTTCAAACTCAGCAGGCATACAGAGAACCTCATAAAATCAGCGATCAAAATGAATCTCTTCGAAAAGCTTTCGGGATCACGTCTTTATGAAGAACTGCTTATTGCGTTTAAAGAAACAAATCCTGTGAAAACTCTTAAAAAACTTTCTGATTATGAGCTGCTGAAGATGATACACAAGCACCTTGTTTTTGATGAAAAACTTGAGGCAAGACTTTCATCAATGTATGAGACAGTTGCCTGGTATAAGCTCCTGTATCTGGAGAAAAAGGCCGACACCGGTGTTTTATATCTCATGGCGCTTCTATCCAACCTTAGCGATAGCGACAGGGAAGAGGCACTTGAAAGGCTTTCCGCTCCCCCACGACTACGGGAAATTATCCTCAAGAGCATATCTGAATCAGATGAAATACTTAAAAAACTTCCTTCACATGACCCTGCGAGCCTTTATCACCTGCTGGCAGATGTCCGTATAGAAATAATCCTCTTCTCAATGGCTATCACGAAGGACGTTTATAAGAAAAAAGATATATCACACTTTCTGGTAGATCTGAAAAAGATAACCCCCTTTGTAAAAGGCAGCGATTTAAAGAAAATCGGCATCCGGCAAGGGCCCCTTTACAAGTTTATCCTGAAAGAACTGCTGGATGAAAAACTCAGGGGAAGGCTGAAGACAGAAGAAGACGAGAGAAAATTTGTACTGAAGCGATATATGCGTGAAAAAAAAACAGAAAAGTAGTCTGAGGTATAAGAAATATCTACCTCTTACGGCGTTGCTCAATTAAAAGCAATTCGCCGTGTTAAATGTCCTGGAGCATATCAATGAATTCTTTCAGCCGTGCCCTATCTTTTTCGTTCATCTCAATAAATTCTATCCCCGTATCATAGGATTGCGGTGTCTTGCCAGGTATTTCCACGCAATAGGCCGTCCTCCCCAGAAATTTTATCGGTTTTACGTCTTCTGAAAAGCTCATTTCCATTGAAAATCTGTCGTCAATATTCAAGTTTCTCTTTGTTTTCTATGAGCATCCCACCCAAACCAATCATTTTTACAGAATAGCTATCACGGTCATCCAGGATAACAGTCTTTTCCTGGCTCGACAATCTTCACCCTGAGCCCTTGTAGCCTTGTTTTAATCGCCTTGTCGGAAATATTTCCGCTGATAAAATTGAGAAGGTCAGCCCCTTTTCCTGTTAGCACTTCATCAAATCTCATTCCTACTTCATATATGGGAAACTTTTTACCCTTTACCTCTTTTGTAAGGTTAGTCATTTTTTCCCAGACCACAACACCTTCTAATGACATAGTATTGCTCTCAGACTCAATTTTAAGGGTATATTTTTGTCCCATGTTCAGCCTCTTGTCCAAACTTAGAGCAACCCCGCCGAAACTTATGTCGTGAATCTTAACTTCGGTGTTAAAAAACATCCTGCACTGGACGTCCATGCCTTCGATTAGGAATCTCCTATATCTTCTTTTCTCCTTCATATCGACTTATAATATCACATTTTCTGGTTCACATGGTAGCAGCAATAGCTCATGTGCGGATAACGGCACGTACACCACAAATTATGACTCACCATAAGTATGCATAACAGAGACGCTGAGAAAACGCGGGTTTAAGGCAAAGAGGGGACTGACCAATTTGGTTGCCCCTGTCCTGCCCGTAACTCCTTGATTTTACTCTGTGAACTCTGCGTCTTTGTGGATTCTGCTTTTTTTAGGGTAAGACACCTGCTTGTCAGTAAATCCTATCCTCTCCCATCCTGCCAAAATTGACGGTCTTCCGGAAATCTGGTAACCTTTGACAATAATGGATTGCATCGGAGGCCGTGATGACCGCACATGACCCTGAAAACAGCAACTTAAAACCCAACAGACTGATCTCCGAAAAAAGCCCCTATCTGCTGCAACATGCATACAACCCTGTTAACTGGTATCCCTGGGGTGCTGAGGCCTTTGATACCGCGAAGGAGGAGAACAAACCTATTTTTCTTTCAATCGGATATTCAGCGTGCCATTGGTGCCACGTCATGGAAAAAGAATCTTTTGAGGACAATGAAGTAGCAGCGCTGCTAAATGAGGTCTTCATTTCCATTAAGGTTGACCGCGAAGAAAGGCCGGATATAGATACTGTCTATATGAAGGTATGCCAGCTGATGACCGGCAGCGGCGGCTGGCCTCTCACTATCATCATGACGCCTGAGAAAAAGCCTTTCTTTGCAGCCACCTACTTGCCGAAAGAGAGCCGCTTCGGACGGGTCGGAATGCTCGATCTCGCGCCGCGAATAAAGAAGATGTGGAGCAATCAGCCTGGTGACATTAACAGGTTGTCCGAGGAGATTACAGCTGCACTTAAGCGAGAGGAAGCCGTTACCCCGGGGAATGCACTCGGTGAGGCAGCGCTTCAGTCTGCATATGAGGAATTATGCAGGAGATTTGATGAACAGCACGGAGGCTTCGGGCCTGCTCCCAAGTTTCCGACTCCGCATAATCTTGTGTTTCTCCTGAGATACTGGAAGCGCAAAAAAGACCCGAAGGCCCTTAGGATGGTGGAGCAGACACTCCGGGCAATGAGACAGGGAGGAGTATATGACCATGTTGGATTTGGCTTTCACCGCTACTCAACAGATGACCAATGGCTTGTGCCGCACTTTGAGAAAATGCTTTATGACCAGGCGATGCTTACCCTGGCGTACGCGGATGCCTACCTGGCAACTAAAAATGAGGAACACAAGCAGACCGCCTGTGAGATCTGCAACTATGTTTTGCGTGATATGACAGGTCAGGGAGGCGGCTTTTATTCAGCTGAAGATGCTGACAGCGAGGGAGTGGAGGGAAAGTTTTATGTCTGGTCATATGAAGAGATAAATAACATATTGGGTCCTTCAGAGGCCGGCCTTATTATAAAAGTCTTCAATGTAGCAAAAGATGGAAATTTTACCGACCAGACAATGAATGAAAGACCTGGTACGAACATCCTGCATCTGGACAGATCGCCTGAACAAAGCGCTGCAGCTCTGAATATGTCTTATCCAAATCTACATGCTCACGTAAGTGCGGCCCTGAAGAAACTCTTTTCCTCCAGGGACAAACGAATACATCCCGGCAAGGATGATAAGATTTTAACAGACTGGAACGGCCTCATGATAATGGCGCTGGCAAGGGCGGCCCAGGCCTTCAATGAGCGCGGTATATGCCCAGGCTGCTGAAAGGGCAGTCGCATTTGTTCTGAAGCATTTGCGTACTGATGATGGAAGACTTTTGCACCGGTACCGTGATGGTGAGGCGTCTTTTCCTGCGCATGTGGATGACTATGCTTTTTTTATTTCAGCCTTGATAGACCTATACGAGACTGTTTTTGATGTAAGGTATCTGGAGACCGCGCTCGAACTTAACAGAGATTTCATAAGGCATTTCTGGGACAGCGACAAAGGGGGCTTTTATTTTACGGCAGACGATACAGAGGAGATACTGGTAAGGAAAAAAGAGATTTACGATGCAGCAGTGCCTTCCGGAAATTCAGTGGCGATGTTAAACCTGCTCCGTCTGGGCCGCATGACAGGAGACCCTGAGCTTGAAGAAAAGGCGGTCCAGATAGGACGTGCCTTTGCCGACGCTGTCAGTGAATACCCCGCGGCCTATGCTCAACTGATGGTGGCAGTTGACTTTGCAGCAGGACCTCCCTGTGAAATTGTCATTGCAGGCGATCCACAGGCTGCGGATACGAAGACTATGCTGCAGACGCTTAGGTCTCATTTACTTCCCAATAAAGTAGTCCTTTTACGGCCCGCTAAGCAGCAGTCTCCAGAGATTGACAGAATATCAGGTTTTACGAAGTCATATGGCAGCCCTGACGGCAAAGCCAGGGCGTATATCTGCAGGGACCGTAACTGCCAGCTGCCGACAGCGGATATCGGGAAGATGCTTGAAATGCTGGGCGAATGAATGGTCGAGGGGTTGTGAGAAGATGAAAATTCAGACAAGATACAAATTTGTTTTATTGCTTCTGCTCCAGTTTTTTTTGCTCCGGATCTTTCTGTGTCCTGCTGCAGCAGCACCTGTTTCTGAGGAAGAAACCGGAAAGGTAGTGCTCTATTTTTTCTGGGGCGACGGATGTCCTCACTGTGCAAATGAGGAAAAATATCTGGACATGGCAAAGCGGAAATATCCTCAGCTTGAGGTCAAAACCTATGAAGTATGGCATAACAAACCGAATGCAATGTTTTTGTCCCGTATGCTTGAGGCAGCCGGGACAAAATCCACAGGGGTCCCGGTGACCTTCATTAATACTGAAGTTTTTGTCGGTTTCAATGAAAGTACTGCTCAGGAGATCGAAAACACCATTCAGTATTGCATCCAAAGTAAAAAAGCCTGCGTAGAACCGTCGGAAAGGTCACGCAGTCCTGTTCTCCGGAAAAAGCACGAGATTGTTAAAGTGCCATTCTTTGGAGACATGGATTTGTCTATGATCTCTCTGCCCGTTATGACTGTTATCCTTGGGGGGCTGGACAGTTTTAATCCCTGTGCGTTTTTTGTGCTTTTTTTCCTGTTGAGCCTCCTGATGCACGCAAAATCAAGAAAACGAATGCTCCTGATCGGCGGCACCTTCGTATTTTTTTCAGGCTTTATCTATTTTGTTTTTATGGCGGCATGGCTTAACCTCTTTATAATTGCGGGCCAACTCCTGTTGATGACAGTTATAGCCGGCATTATCGCCCTGACAGTAGCTGTCATAAACATCAAGGACTTTTTCTTTTTCTCAAGAGGAGTTTCCCTATCCATCCCTGATAAGGCAAAGCCGAAGCTGTTTGAGCGCATGAGAAACCTTCTGAATGCAACGTCCATTTCATCAATGCTCATGGGGACCATAGTCCTGGCGATAGCGGCCAACAGCTATGAACTGTTATGTACAGCAGGCTTCCCAATGGTATTTACGCGGATTCTTACCCTGCAGAATCTCACAACAGGGCAGTATTATCTTTATCTGGTAATATATAACTGTATTTATGTTGTGCCCCTGGCAACAATTGTTGTGATTTTCACGGTCACCCTCGGAGCTAAAAAACTGACAGAATGGCAGGGACGCAAATTAAAATTGTTGTCCGGTCTTATGATGTTCTTTCTCGGACTCATTTTATTGATTGACCCCGCGTTATTAAATAATATAATTGTGGCTGTCGGGCTGCTTGCCGCGGTCTTTGTCCTGTTTGCGCTTATAATTTCTATGACGAAAAAGTTTGCCTCCCATATCGCTCAGTAAAAGCATGACAAAAATCATAATCTTTTGATTAACAGAAGTTCTATCATATAATTATGTTTGAAGGCAGGATACATCTCAGGAAAATCAGATATGCGGTGCAGTTAGCGTTCTTTTTGGTAACCATTGTAACAGGCTACAGGTTCTGCAGTTTTGTGATACACTTTGAAGGTGCCGGCTTTCCCTTTGTACCAAGGCCGCCTTCCGTTGATGCATTTCTGCCCATCGCAGGGCTGATGTCTTTCAAGTATTTTTTATTGACCGGGATTATTGAACAGGTCCATCCGGCGGCCTTCACCATGTTCGTTGCGATAGCGGCTGTTTCGCTCTTAATGAAAAAGGGTTTTTGCGGCTGGATCTGTCCAGTAGGCACTCTGTCCCAGTATTTCTGGATGGCTGGAGAGAAGCTCTTCGGTAAAAACTTCAGGGCGAATAAATATATCAATGTCTCTGTACGGTCCGTGAAGTATCTGCTTATGGCCTTTTTTTTGTTTATGATCGGGATTAAAATGGCTCCGGAGGTGATGGCCAGTTTTTTCTCCTCTGATTATTACAAGACAGCCGATGTCAGGACAATGAAGTTTTTTACAGAGATGTCAGCGACCGCCTTCTGGTCACTCCTTGTGATCAGCAGCTCTTCCCTGATCTACAAGAATTTCTGGTGCAGGTATCTTTGTCCCTATGGAGCGCTTCTGGGCCTCCTGAGCTATTTAAGTCCTGTAAAAATAAGACGGAACGAGGAGCAATGTACACGCTGCGGGACCTGCAGCAGGAACTGTCCATCGCTTCTGCCTGTTGATAAAAAAGAAGTGGTCAGTTCTCCGGAATGTTTCGGTTGCCTGACCTGTGTGAGCCGTTGTCCCTCTGAAGGCGCTCTGGATATTACGCTTAAGACAGGCAAAAACCGTAAAGTTTTCAACCCGTATTTCTATGCAGCGATACTCGTTGTGATATTTTATTTTATTATCGGGGCGGGTATGTTAACCGGCAATTGGCATTCCAGGATTTCCGACGCTCAGTACAGGGAGCTTATTCCAGGGATATCAGGAAAAGATACCAGGTAAATTTGGTTCAGGTCATTTCACGGATGCGGGGAACATATATGGATGCAAGACCTGTATTGTGTCGCCCACGATTCATCCCCACGTATGCGGTGAATCCGTCTTCTTCGTAGCCGTCAACCCCAGCCTTTTTATATGCGGCGAATTTCTCGTTGAAACGAGCCAAGCCGTGGGCAAGGATTATATTTGCGTGATTTTCAAAAAGCAATGGGGCAATACGTTCAAGACGGTCAAACATGGCATTGGCGGTCGCCTGTGTCGGAAGGGCAAAAACAATAGAGTCGGCAAAACCCGCAACAAGCAGTCGCCATTTATTTCAATAAAAAAGGCGGCGCATACCAAAAGTACGCGCCGCCTTTTGTTGGTCACCTCAATATTCTACAGATGTCTTTCTATACTGCCGGTGACTTCTTCAAGCGTATATTCATATTTTTCCGGCTTCCTTCCAAAGCACGTCCCGAGGCTTTCAAAGAGCGCAATTTCGGTCAGGTCAACCTCTCTCCTTTTGATCGCTTCAGAAGTCGGCATATATTCTATGCGGTTGCCGATGAGATCAACGATTGTGTTTCCAGCCTTGCCTTCAAGGAGCATAAGCACTGCCGCAGCCCCGGCCCTGTAGCCAAAATTGACGTCGTAGGCAGAGGTCTGCCCTGAACGCACGAGATGGCTCGGGACAATTTCCCTGACTTCGGGGATTTCATAGACGCCAGGAGTGAACATGCCGACCCGTTTCATGAACTCCTTTATCAGAGGGTCTGCCTTCATCCTCTTTTCAATCTGCTGTTTAACGTACTTGCCGGCGCCTGCGAGCTTCTTATGTCCGAAGGCGTCCACTCCTGAGGATTCATCATAGAGCATCTCTCCGCTTGAGGTCTTTATTCCTTCAGCCACAACTAGCATATAGGTGCCGGCCCTGACATCGCTCCTCTCTATTCTTCCGAAATAGGTGGCCTTTATATGATCGTAGACCACGTCGAAGTCGACCGGGATCTCAGGGATAAGGATGCAGTCCGCCTCGGCCCCGATGCCGCCGCGCAACGCGGTATGTCCAACGTATCTGCCGAAGACTTCTACTATCATAACGCGGTTGTGGCTCATGCCGGTTGTCTTGAGGTCGCGGACCATGACCGCTATCCTGTTGATCGCTGAATCTCCTCCTACACTATAGGGCTGAAGATCGAGGTCCATGGTCTTGGGCGCATGGATGCAAGGTATCCCCTGGTTGCCGAGGTCCACGACCACGCTCCCGGTATCATCTCCGCCGCTTATGACCAGGGCGTCTATGCCGAACTTCTTAAGGCCGTCCTTGATCCGCTGGTATCTCTCCGGATCATTTATCTTGCTTATCTTGACCCTTGAATGCCCGGCCTCCGACCCTGCAACCGAGGCCTCTATCCGGCTCACTCTTTCTGCGTTGAGCACTACCAGCTTTTCCATAGTGACCAGATTATAAAGCCCGGCATAGCCGTTCGGTATTACTACCGATTCAATCCCCTGAGCATATGCCTCCCGTGCCACCCCCTTGATGACCGCGTTAAGGCCCCCTGCATCTCCTCCGCTGGTGATAATCCCGATCCTCTTAATGGACGTCATAAAAGCCTCCTTTTATTTCTGGTAATGTGTATATTCTAGCAGGATTTTTCTGACTTATCTTGGTCCTACGATAATTTATGATACTCCTGTATCGAACGAATATTTATTTTTTTCTTCCGGAGCATTTCTATAGCATTGACTACAGCCTTTGCGCCTGAGACCGTGGTCGTAAAGGGTATCCCGTACTGAAGTGCGCTCCTCCGGATCGAGAAAGAGTCCTTCTGGGCCTGCGCGCCGCTGACTGTGTTAATGACAAAGACTATCTCTTTGTTTTTAATCAGGTCAACGATATGGGGCCTGCCTTCTCCGACTTTGTTTATGACTTCCACCTCAAGACCTTTCTCACTCAGAAAAGCGGCGGTACCCCTGGTTGCGACAATTGAAAAACCAGCAGAGAACAGTCTTCCCACGATATTGCATATCCCGGGCTTGTCCTTGTCTCTGATGCTGATGACTATCTTTCCTGTTATGGGAAGCACATTGTCTGAGGAGGCCTGGGCCTTGGCGAAGGCCCGTCCAAAATCTTCATCTATTCCCATGACCTCTCCGGTTGACTTCATCTCAGGCCCGAGTATGGAGTCAACGCCGGCAAATTTGTCAAAGGGAAATACAGCTTCTTTCACTGCGACATGTGATATTGTCTTTTCCTCTGTTATCCCGAGTTCCTTAAGGGTCTTGCCGACCATTATCTTTGCCGCGAGCTTTGCCAGCGGCACGCCGGTGGCCTTGCTGACAAAAGGGACAGTTCTGGAAGCCCGGGGATTGACCTCAAGGATATAGATCTCGTCTTTTTTTACCGCAAACTGTATGTTCATAAGACCGATAACTCCCAGCTCGAGCGCCAGGGCGCTGGTCTGCCGCTTGATCTCCGCGATGATATCGTTGTTAAGGGAATAGGGGGGCAGCGAGCAGGCCGAATCCCCGGAATGTATGCCTGCCTCTTCTATATGTTCCATTACCCCGCCGATTATCACGTCCGTGCCGTCAGAGAGGGCATCAACATCCACCTCTATCGCATCATCCAGATATTTGTCGACAAGGATGGGGTGCTTGGGAGCGCCTTTTACAGTTCGCTCCATATAATCGCGTATAGACTCTTCATCATAGACGATCTCCATGGCCCTTCCTCCGAGCACATAGGAAGGCCGTACCATTACAGGATAACCGATTTTGTGGGCTGCCGAGACAGCTTCCTCCACGGACATGGCTGTATCGCTTTCAGGCTGTCTCAGCTGAAGTTTATGGAGGAGTTGCTTGAAACGTTTCCTGTCCTCAGCGCGGTCTATGGAATCCGGGGAGGTCCCGAGGATCCTGATGCCTTCCTTTTCAAGGGGCACCGCCAGCTTCAGAGGAGTCTGACCTCCTACCTGGACTATCACGCCGATAGGTTTCTCTTTTTCGATGATATTCAGTGTGTCTTCGATAGTGAGCGGTTCAAAATAGAGTCTGTCCGAGGTATCGTAGTCTGTACTTACTGTCTCGGGGTTGCAGTTGATCATTATGGTCTCATATCCTAGTTCTCTCAGGGCAAATACTGCGTGGACACAGCAATAATCGAATTCAACTCCCTGTCCTATCCTGTTTGGGCCTGACCCCAGAATGATCACCTTCTGCCTGTCTGTGGGGTTTGCCTCGCAATCAAAAAATAGTTCCGAGTTCCGGGTTCCGAGTTCCGAGTTGTTTTTTTCTTCTGACTTCTGACTTCTGACTTCTGACTCCTGTATTTTGTAGAACGGTCTTTCATAGGTCGAATAAAGATAGGGGGTAAAGGCCTCGAACTCCGCAGCGCAGGTGTCCACGATCTTATATATCGGGACTATGCCATGTTTCTTCCTGAATCCCCTGACATCCATTTCCGCGGTGCCGAGCAGTTGTGCCAGCCTTCTGTCAGAGAACCCGTATTCCTTGGCCTCACGGACAATAGTGCTGAGGTTCTGAAGTGCTGAAGACCGGAAGTCCAAAGGGCCGATGTTTTTCTGCTTCTGACCTTCTGCTCTTTCCCTTTTCCGGGCTTCCGCCCTGATCTTATCTTCCATATCAAGTATCTGCTTTATATTTTCCAGGAACCACGGGTCTATCTGTGTATATTCATGTATTGTATTTATATCCATGCCAATACGCATGGCCTGGGCGATATACCATATCCGTTCAGCGCCGGGGATCTTCAGCTTTGTCTTTATCCTGTCAGGGTCGCCGTCGACTTCCTCAAAACCATAACTTCCGGTCTCAAGGCTCCGGAGGGCCTTCTGCAGGGATTCCTTAAAGGTCCTGCCTATGGACATGGCCTCTCCTACAGACTTCATCTGGGTGGTCAGCACAGGGTCTGCCTCGGGAAATTTTTCAAAGGCGAACCTCGGGAACTTGGTCACCACATAGTCCAGCGTAGGCTCAAAGGATGCAGGTGTTTCACGTGTTATGTCATTTTTTATCTCATCGAGGGTAAGTCCTACCGCGAGTTTGGCGGCTATCTTGGCAATCGGGAAACCTGTTGCCTTTGACGCAAGAGCGGAACTCCTTGAGACCCTCGGGTTCATTTCTATGACGATCATGCGGCCGTTTTTAGGATTGATCGCAAACTGTATGTTCGACCCTCCCGTGTCAACGCCTATTTCGCGGATGATCGCGACAGAGGCGTCTCTCATCCTCTGATATTCCTTGTCAGTCAGTGTCTGGGCCGGTGCCACGGTTATTGAATCCCCTGTGTGCACTCCCATGGGATCAAAATTCTCTATGGAACATATGATAACAACATTGTCTTTCGTGTCCCGCATGACTTCCAGTTCATACTCTTTCCATCCCAGGGCTGATTCCTCTACAAGGACCTGTCTTACGGGGCTGAGCTTCAGCCCCTTATCTAGGAGTTCCGTGTATTCTTCCATGTTGTAGGCTATGCCTCCGCCTGTTCCACCGAGTGTAAAAGCAGGTCTGAGTATTGCGGGGAACCCTAAATGCTCCACAGCTTTAAGCCCCTCTTTCATGCTGGTTACTGCCGAGCTTTTGGGGACATCCAGTCCTATCTTCGCCATAGCTTTTTTGAACAGCTCCCTGTCCTCGGCCTTTTTGATCGCAGGGAGTTTGGCCCCTATGAGTTCAACGTTGTATTTTTCGAGAATGCCTTTTTCAGCGAGTTCGACTGTGAGGTTCAGCGCTGTCTGACCGCCCATGGTGGGCAGTATTGCATCAGGACGCTCCTTTTCGATGATCAACTCCAGGATCTCGACATTGAGCGGCTCGATGTAAGTGACGTCAGCGGTCTCAGGGTCCGTCATGATAGTTGCCGGATTGGAGTTTACCAGAATGACCTTGTAGCCTTCGTCTCTCAGGGCCTTGCATGACTGCGTTCCGGAGTAATCAAACTCACAGGCCTGTCCTATGATAATCGGACCTGAGCCGATGATAAGGATGCTTTTAATATCTTCTCTCTTTGGCAATTTGACCTCTCAGATATAAGTATTTATAATTATTACACCCTGTGGTCTCGTTTAGAGCGAAGTCTGAAGGCTGCCAAGTTCCAAATTTCTGCAGCGGCTTGTCCGGTCATCTCATGCCCGACGCCTTGTGCCTGACGCCATGGCTGCCGGAAACCTTACAGCTTCAGCTATCCACCTGCACATTTATAAATCCCAGAAATTCCTTTATTTCATCATGTGCAGAGAGCACATCCTGCATAGTATTGTCCGTATAAATGGTCCTTTCAGAACCGTCGGACAGATGCAGTTTCAGCAGGAAGAGTGTTTTTTCATCACCAAAGCCGGGGATGACTGTTCCGTGCTGAAGGGATATTTGTTTAACAAATCTCACGGCATCAGGATTGTCTGCTTCGTGCTTTTTGCTTTCAATGGTGATGTCCTTTATGTTCTTTATAGAGATCGTTTCCTTCAATCTCTTTGTTATCCGGCTTTTGAGTATCTTAGCCTCTCCGGCGGCAGCATCGAAGACCACTTCCAGAAAGTGCTCTCTGAAAATATATTTTCTGAAGAAGGGGAAACTTACGGCAAAGGTCAGCAGAAAGGCCATTGAACGGGCAATTGTATTGCCTGTATTCATGGCAGTAATTATATACACAATCCCGCCTGAGGTAGCTGAGGCGAGCATGGATGAAAACTCCCTGTTGTATATTCCGCTGTGCAGAACACTGTCAGGATCAGCCCTGTATGCCGGAGTAGTAAAAATGAGTTTGCCCTCCTCTTTGTCTATCGTATAGTTTTTCTCTGCCGCACTCTTCAAAATGTACCGTTTTGTATCAGTTGCCTGAACCTTCCAAAAAGATGTGTTGAATCATTTGGTCCAGGCCCAGCCTCAGGATGATGCTGCACTGAAAAGACCGGGAGTTCCAGATGCTGCATGCCTTCCTCTGTGTTGTCATAGAGGTTTGTATGCGTGAGTCTGACCTTGCCCTGCAGGCTTTTTATGTCTACACAATAATTGTGGTTTTGCGATGTTATCTCGACTTTGCCGGTAGACAAGTCCTTGACAGGGTGGTTCCCGCCATGGTGGCCGAATTTCAGTTTGTACGTCCTGCCACCCAGGGCAAGCCCTAGTATCTGATGTCCGAGACAGATGCCGAATATCGGCTTCCTCCCCAGTAATTTTTTAGTATTTTCTATCGCGTAGGTCACTGTTTCAGGGTCACCTGGTCCGTTGCTCAGCAGGATGCCGTCAGATTGCATTTCAAGCACAGCCTCTGCAGGTGTCTGTGCAGGCACAACAGTGACGTGGAACCCCGCAGTCACAAGGTTTCTCAAAATATTGAACTTGACACCAAAGTCATATACAACCACTTTATAGGGATTAGGAATTGGGGGCTGGGGGTTAGTCTTATCTTTTAATCCAATCTCCAATCCCGAATCCCCAATCCCATTGTTAAGTCCCCATTTCCAGCAACCCTCTGTCCAATGATAGACCTTATCAGTCGTCACTTCTTTGACAAGATCAAAGGTGGATATCCCGGGATGGGCCCTGACCTTTTTCAGAAGATTCAAAGGATCTGCCTCAATGGTCGAGATGATCCCTGGCTGCGCCCCGCAGTTTCTCAGATGTTTAGTCAAGGCCCTGGTATCCAGGCCCTGAATGCCGACGACGTTGTATTTTTTCATGTATCCAATCAGGCTTGAAGACGAGCGCCAGTTGCTCGGGAAATCACAGGCCTCCTTTACGATAAAACCCTCTGCCTTTATGCCTCCCGCAGATTCGATGTCTTCTTCCGTAATGCCGTAGTTGCCTATCTGCGTGCAGGTCATGGTGACGATCTGGCCTTTATAGGAGGCGTCTGTCAGTATCTCCTGGTAGCCTGTCATCGAGGTGTTAAAGACCACTTCCCCGATAGTTTCACCTTCTGCACCGAAACCACTGCCTTCAAAGACCATTCCGTCTGCGAGAACGAGTAACGCCTTTATTGCCATGTATATATCCTTCCCTTTGAGATGGTTGCAACCGGCCTGGCCTTGAGTTTCCATCCCTCAAAAGGAGTGTTCTTTCCCTTTGATCTGAAGCCGGCTGAATCAACTGTATATTCATTGTGTGTATCCAGAATTACGAGGTCTGCATCTGCTCCCTGCTCTAAGCGTCCCTTTACTTATGCCTACGATCTTTGAGGGATTCAGGGTCATCTTCTCTATCAGCTGCTTCAGAGTGAGGACCCCTTCATCAACGAGCTTCATGCTCAGGCCTATTGATGTTTCAAACCCTGAAATGCCTGAAGGCGCCAGATCGAATTCCCCGAGTTTTTCATCCCTGTGATGCGGTGCGTGGTCTGTGACGATAACATCTATGGTGTTGTCCGTGAGCCCCTTCCTTGATCGCCTCCACGTCCTCATTTCTTCTCAGTGGCGGGTTTACCTTGGCGTTTGTGTTATATCCTTCGACTGCCTCTTCTGTGATGCTGAAATAATGAGGACAGGTCTCGGCAGTGACATCCGCGATACCTCTCTTTTTGGCTGACCGTATCAGTTCAACAGAGCCTTTTGTCGAGACATGCGCTATATGCAGACGGCCTCCTGTAAGTTCTGCAAGGGCGATGTCACGGCAGATCATGATCTCTTCAGCCTGCGATGGGATGCCCTTGAGCCCGAGTTTGAACGACAGGAGCCCTTCGTTCATTACCCCTCCGGCAGAAAGGGAGATGTCCTCTGCATGGGATATTACCGGCACGTTGAATATCTTTGAATATTCAAGTGCCCTGCGCATTATCAGACTGTCCGTGACAGGCCTGCCGTCATCAGAAAAGGCGATACACCCTGCCTCGTACATCATACCGAATTCAGCGAGTTCCTCACCTTTTTGGCCTTTTGTGATGGCGCCTACAGGGAATACGTCGCAAAATCCTCTCTCCATTGTCCTTTTCAGTATGAAATCAGTTACGCTTGCGTTGTCATTTACAGGGTTTGTATTTGGCATGCAGCAGACCGAGGTGATCCCACCTGCTACCGCAGCCTCTGTGCCTGTCTGTATGGTCTCCTTGTATTCAAAGCCCGGCTCTCTCAAATGAACATGCATATCAACAAGGCCTGGAAGGACGAGCATGTCCGTTGCGTCGATGATCTGATAGCCCGCTGGCCCGGGATTTTGGGATTCCGAATTCTTTTTCTTCCGCGCTTCCGCACTTCCGCGCTTTTGCACTTCCTTGATTTTTCCATTTTCTACAAGTATATCGCATATGCCGTCAATCCCCTGAGAGGGGTCAACCAGATGTCCGTTTTTTATCAATATGTTCATGCCCTTACCCCTGAAAGTAGATACAGCACAGCCATCCTCACCGCAAGACCGTTTGTCACCTGCTCCGTGATAACTGATCTTGGGCCGTCAGCCACGTCTGAGGAGATCTCCACCCCTCTGTTCATTGGTCCCGGGTGCATGACGATCGCGTCTTTTTCTGTATGCGCAAGATGTTCGGAGGTCATTCCCCAGTTTCTGAAATATTCGATTGTCGAGGGGAAAAACCCCTTTCCCTGTCTTTCCATCTGTATCCTCAGCATCATGACCACATCAGCGCCTTTGAGACCGGTTTTCATGTCAGAGAATATGCTGACCCCGAGTTCTTTTATATAAGAAGGCACCAGTGTCGGCGGGCCGATAAGTCTTATATTGGCGCCCATTTTCTTAAGGCCGTAGATGTTTGATTTTGCCACCCTGCTATGCAGTATATCTCCGATAATCGCTACCTCCAGTCCCTTGATCGTGCCCTTTTTTTCCTTTATGGTGAAGAGGTCGAGCAAGGCCTGGGTAGGGTGTTCGTTTGTCCCGTCGCCTGCGTTTATGACAGAGGCCTCCAGGTTTTTTGCAAGGAAGTGTGCTGCTCCTGAACAGGAATGCCGCAGGATGATAAAGTCTGCTCCAAGGGCCTGCACAGTTCTGGCAGTATCCTGGAGGGTCTCTCCCTTTACAACGCTGCTTGTCGAGGTGGAGATGTTTATAACGTCTGTGCTCAGCCTTTTGGCAGCAAGCTCAAAGGATGTCCTGGTCCGTGTTGAAGGCTCATAAAAAAGGTTCACTGCTGTCTTGCCCCGCAGGGCAGGGACCTTCTTTATGTCCCTTCCCAGAACATCCCGGAACCCTGAAGCGGTCTCCAGGATGAGTTCGATGTCTTCGTTTTCAAGCTCCTTTATGCCCAGAAGGTCTTTGGACCTGAGGCTCATTCGAGCACCACCCTGTCTTCTACTCCCTCTTCTTCGAGCTGGACCTTTACATTCTCATCTTTGGAGGTCGGGATGTTCTTTCCCACAAAATCCGCCTTTATCGGCAGTTCACGGTGGCCTCTGTCAACAAGCACTGCAAGCTGCACTGCAGAGGGCCTTCCCAGGTCCATAATCGCGTCCATCGCGGCCCTGATCGACCTTCCGGTAAAGAGGACATCATCCACCAGCACCACTTTTTTATTGTCAATGTCGCAATTGACCTCGGTCCTTCTGACAACAGGCTGTTCTTTTCTGACATTGATGTCGTCCCGGTAAAGGGTGATATCAAGCGTGCCGACCGGGACATCTTTGCCTTCGATTGTTTCAAGCACGCTGCTCAGCCTTTTGGCTATATGCACCCCGCCGCGCTGTATGCCTACGAGGCAGAGGGAGGTAATCCCCTTGTTTTTTTCGATTATCTCATGGGCCATCCGTGTGATGGCGCGATCAATGTCAGTTTTATCGAGCAGTTCTTTAGGCATGATTTATCCTTGAAAAAGCAGTTAACCGCAGAGACACTGAGGCACAGAGTTGAGAAGTAAGAGAAAAAGC
This sequence comes from uncultured Nitrospira sp., assembly GCA_963801505.1. GTDB lineage: Bacteria > Nitrospirota > Thermodesulfovibrionia > Thermodesulfovibrionales > UBA6898 > JAOUFP01. The sequence goes on along the minus strand of CAWDEY010000002.1, from coordinate 23,438 downwards.
CTGAATGATTCCTTCTCCTTGATGGCGAAACAAAATTATTCTACAACCCTTTGTTTTCTCAGAGTCTCCGTGTCTCTGTGGTGAATGAACTGTCGTTTTTAGTTTTATGACTCCGGAGTTGGGAAAATAGTCTGGCGCGGACGCAATTGCAGCGTTTTGAAGGTTTGGTTGAGATTTGATGTTTTGAATGCAGCTCACGCTGACTCCTTTGCCTTTTTAGCCTCGCCGGGCTATTTTTAAAAGCGAAATTATTAAAACATAAAACCGGAAATACTGTCAAATTGTCAGGCAGCTTTGATCGTCAATTCAGACTATTTTATTTTCTTTGATGTCTCTTTCAGTTGCTTGTAAAGAAATTCAGCTAGTTTTTTGTCAGTCTCCTGGATGTGGCTGACGAACCAGTCACGGACGAACTCTTCCAATTTCATTGACCACAGGGAGGTATCGCCTTTCTTTCTCAAATGTGTTTTGAGTCTTGAGAAATCCTTTATGAATTTTTTGTGCTCTTTTTTGTGCTCCAGTTCCTGCCTGTCAGGATACTTAAAGTCTTTCATGTAGCGCTCTTCCTTTTCGAAATGTCCTTGCGTGTACTCGTCAAGGTAGGCAACAGCGCTTTCTACTATCTTAATGTCTTTGTCTTCACTTATATCCGACGAGAGTGACTGAAAAAGGGAAAAAAGCTCTTTATGCTCATCGTCTATCTCCTGAAGACCTACAACCAGTTCGTCTTTCCATGTAAACATGTTTCCCCCTATTTAATTTTTGGTATTCTCTCCGAGTATGTTAGTTTTCCTCCCTGCCGGAAGAGGTCTATGAAGCATGCTCCCCATAATAAACCGTTTGTCCCATATTTTCAAGGCCCAAAGAGTGGATGCAAGCGCGGAACTGCGGAAGGTCGGGAAGGCTTCGTAAAGCGAGGAAAAATCATAAGTCCTCCCTGCCTGCCAATCCCTCCTAACCTCCCCTTGTCAGGGGAGGAGCTACGAGAGCGTCTGTTTTCTATTCCCCATGATAAGGGGGGCAGCAGGGTTGGTCTATCTCTGGAGGTAGCCCTTAGCCAGTCCTACTTCCCCCAGTCGTATTTGTGTCTGCTCCGGTGGTGCAGATATTTTTCAGCGGAAAGGGCAGCGACAGCGCCGTTGGCAACTGCAGTCACCACCTGCCTGACCTCTGTGCAGGTGACGTCGCCTGCTGCAAAGACCCCCGGCGTCGGGGTCTCCATCATACGGTTGGAATCGAGGCATTCTTCTTCTGTGAGTGACATTGTTCCCAAAAGAAAATCCACGATCGGCTTGCTGCCATGCATATATACGAATACCCCTGAGAGCTGGAGTTCCGTCTCCTTTTTCTCCTGGTCGGCAATCTTTATCTTCTCTACAGTCTCAGACCCTTCTATAGCAGACACTGTCATGCCGGTTAAGACCTTGAGGTTTGGTGCCTCCAGTGCAGGGTGATGTTCGACCTTCAGCTCTTTTGTCGGTGATATAAGATAAACTGTTTCAGCGAACTTGGTCAGATATCCTGCTTCCTTTACTGCTTCCTCTGAATTGCCGATGACACAGACATCTCTGCCTTTATAAAAAGCTGCATCGCAGACAGCGCAATAGCTGACGCCCCTGCCAAGAAATTCCGCTTCGCCTTTTATAGTCGGCTTTCTGCCCATCGCGCCGGTTGCGATGATGATGCTTTTACCTTTATAGGAGGTGTCCATTGTAAAGACTTCCTTGACCTCGGATTCAATTCTTACACCTATGACCTGCGCGATAACATGCTCAGCGCCAAAGTTCAGTGCCTGCTTCCTGAATATGTCGAGGAGTTCTTTCCCTGATATGGGGCCTAAAACTCCGGGGTAATTTTCTATGTGGCTTGTGTAGGCCAGGGCCCCTGCTGTAGCAGACTTGTCAAGCACTATCGTCTTGAGTTTCGCCCTCGAAGCATATTGCGCAGCAGATCAATCCTGCAGGCCCTCCGCCAACTATTATTACATCGTATATATTATCGGTGTCTGTCATGACCCCTCCTCAATATTTTTTAATAATATTATAGTAAGTATCTCTCTGTGCAGGAATAAAACCAGCCGACCTGATAGCATTTATGATCTCGTGCTTTGAGGTTTTAAAGCTGACCCCTGTGGAGGCCACAACGTTTTCCTCTATCATGGTTGAACCGAAGTCATTAGCCCCGAACCTTAGGGCCACCTGCGCGAGCTTAAGACCCTGCGTGACCCATGAGGCCTGTATATTGTCGATGTTATCAAGGTATATCCGCGACAATGCCAGAACCTTCAGATACTCAACAGCGGTAGCCTGATCTGAGGGGCTGGGGTCTGGGTCCTGGTTAGCTTTTGTCGGTTTGCTGCTAATCCCCGCTTCCAGAGCTATTTACCATTCCGTATTGCCCGGCTGGAACGACCATGGGATAAAGGCCGTGAACCCGCCTGTCCTGTCCTGGAGCTCCCTGATTGCATCCAGATGAGTGATGATATCTTCAGGGCTCTCGATGCTCCCGAACATCATTGTGGCAGTTGTCCTCATGCCGAGCCTGTGCGCTGTCTCCATTACTTTCAGCCAGCGGGAGGATTTTATCTTTCTCGGACTCAGGACCTCCCTGACCCTGTCAGAGAGTATCTCCGCGCCCCCGCCAGGGACTGAATCAAGACCTGCCTCTCTCAGAATACGCAAGGTCTCCTGAATCGTCAGGTCTGAGGAATCAGCGATATAGCATATCTCGGGAGGAGAAAAGCCATGGATGTTTATCTCGAACCTCTCCTTTATGGACCTCAGGAGGTCGATGTAACAGTCGATATCCAGATCAGGATGCAGTCCCCCCTGTATCAGTATCTGTGTGCCTCCCAGGTCCAGGGTCTCCTCTATCTTTTCAAAGAGGACATCTCTGTCAAGGATATAGGCGTCAGAATCGTCTTCATCCCTCCAGAAGGCGCAGAAGGTGCATTTGTTGATGCAGACATTCGTATAGTTGATGTTCCGGTCAACAACGAATGTGACGGTCTTGTTGGGGTGAAGACGCTTTCTCATGCTGTCGGCTGTCAGGCCGAGATCCAGCAGGTCAGCGCCCTTGAGCATGGCCAGGGCCTCTTTCTTCGTTATCCTGTCTGATTTAGAGACGCATGGCTGCTTTCGTTTTTCAGCAGTATTTTTTTTCTGTTTATTCTTTGTCATTCCGCCCTTCTTATTTTCCTGTAGAAAGAATCCCTTTCTATCGGGATCCTGCCTGCCTTCTTTATCATATCGCTCAATTGTTCAGCCGTCAGCTGCCCGCCTGTCAACCCGCCTGCGGAATGTGTGATCTTCTCCTCAATAATCGTACCGTCGATGTCGTCAGCCCCGAACTTAAGCGCAAGCTGGGAGATCTTCTCTCCGAGCATCACCCAGTAGGCCTTGATATGATCGAAATTATCCAGATAAAGACGGCTGATAGCTATTGTCTTGAGGTCATCGAGGCCCGAGGTGTAGTTGCCTTGTATCTCTGTATTCTTCGGATGATAGGCAAGGGGTATGAACGCCTGGAAGCCGCCTGTTTTGTCCTGGAGCTTCCTGAGTTTCATGAGGTGGTCTACGCGGTCTTTATATGACTCTATATGGCCGTAGAGCATTGTTGCATTTGTCCTGAGCCCTACCTTGTGGGCAACTGCCATTACCTCAAGCCACCTCTCACCTGATATCTTTTCAGGGCAAAGTCTGTTCCTGATCCCGGACGCGAATATCTCAGCGCCTCCTCCCGGCATAGATCCGAGGCCGCAGAGTTTCAGGGACTTGAGTGTTTCTTCAAGGCTTAGGCCGCTGATCTTTGAGAAATAGTCGATCTCAACAGCGGTGAAGGCCTTTATATGGAGTTTCGGAAATTCCTCTTTTATTGCAGAGACCAGTTCCAGGTAATAGATGAAGGGCCAGTCAGGGTGCAGGCCCCCGACGATATGGAGTTCGCTGTAGGGCACCTTCAGTTTTGGCTTTTCACTCCGGAGTTTTTTTAAAATCTCCGAGACCGTCATCTCGTACGCGCCTTCCTGCCCTTTTGACCTGCTGAATGCACAGAACCTGCAGCGGTTGACGCAGATATTGGTTGGATTGACATGGCGGTTTCTGACAAAGTAGGCCTTTCGCCCGTTCTTCTTTTCAGCTACATGCGATGCGAGGGCCGCGAGCATAAAAATGTCATCGCTTTTAAAGAGCTCTAAGGAGTCGGCTTCAGTGAGCCGTTTCCCTGAGAGTACTTTATCGCGGATTTTAGCCAGCATGAATAATTATAGATCAAAAGGCAAATAAAGACAAAACAAGAAGGCAGCGGCTTTTAGGCACCTCATGGAAGTTCTACCTCTTTGGTAAATTGACTGTCTATAAATAAGACCCTGTCGATTACTATCCGACCGTTACGAAAAACCTTTATCGTATGTTGTCCAGGAGTAATTTGATAAACTACATTGCCTTCCTTCAGGGAAAACGGTTCGGCTTCATCTATTTTAACCGTCGCATCATCGGTCCTCCCCGTGAACCATAGGAAGCCCCTGTCTGATTTTTTGACTATCCCTTCCTGATAACCGCACGACGTAAGCGCAAAAAATAAAAATACAACCGACAATAACATTCTCATAACAGTACTTGGTCCTTATCCTCAAGCTATTTATTTCTCTTTTGAAAAGGTTGCGGCAAATCGAACCGACTCAGGCACTCTTTGCTTCAAGGAGTAACTTCGGATACACAAAATGGTCTCTGAAAGAACGTCCCAGCAAATCCCTTGTTTTGTTTTCTCTCACACGTATTCTACTTTTGAAAAAGAATAGTTGTAAATCCTACGTGGGTAGGGGAGTAGGCAAGATGGCAATGTTTTTTTAAATGGATAGCGAGCGATATTCCCCGTGGTCTTGCCACGGGGTTAGCGAGCGAATATAATGAAAAAACATTCCTTGCATTGAGATTCCCTGCGGTCTTGCCGGAGGGAGTCTTCAATCTTCGAATTTTAATGCACAATAGGCAATGCGCCTTTTATCACCACAGGGGCAGAACTTAGCTGTCTGCCCCTGTGGTGCAGCACGTTGAGAAATTACTTTTTTGCCAAAGGTGGAGTCGGAATATCCGACCCATGGCACTCAGCGCAGTTCTGCTGCGCTGTAATACCGAAGTTGCTTGCCGGTTTCCAGCTGGACTTCTGTTTATATGTACCGTCTTTCCAGGCATTCAGGTCCTTAACAAGGTTGTAGGCAACGCTCGCTGATACACGGGCACAGCGGTCCTTCCTCTCAGGACTGCTGAGGGCATATCCGGATTCCTTCATCCATTTGCCGACTGAGACATGACAGAGGGGTGAATTGCTCGTTGTCTGGATGATCTTTGTCTTCTGTCTAGGCTCCTTCGGGGTAAAAGTGGGCAGTGCCGTATCGGAATACCATTGCAGGGTGTCTGCTCCGATTGCGGCCCCGTTTTCACATTCAGGCCCTGCTATCCGCGGCCCGATAATCACGTTTGCAACAATGTTGGCACCTGCATTGGAGCCGCATATTGTGCCCCAGCCGACCATACCTCCTTCGAGAAAAACAAAAGCATCGCTTGGGAATGATTTGTAAGGCCCGCCCACTTTTTCGCTGAGTTGACTAAACACACTGTTGATGACCGCAGCCCCGCAGAATACCCGATACCATTCGTTGTAAGCTAATTCCGCAGTTTTTTCCGGGTCAAGCTTGACGTATGGCCACGGCCACTTCTCAGTGGGCCCTCCTTTTGCCTCGGCATTAGAGAAGAGCCCCAGCCCTCCCGATGCCAGGGCAACCATACCGGCAGCGCCAACCGCGCCTTTGATCAAACCTCTTCTTGAGATCTTTTCATCCAAGAACTTGCCATTTTCCATAAAATATTGCCTCCTTCATTTTATAGGTCCAATCCGGACCTTGCTGTGAGTAAAGCAGGAATCCTGTCGGAACTCCCTGCGCCAAAAGCGATTACCGGAAAAAAGATGGCTCCGCTTCGTAGCTATTTTGCAATAATTTCCGAAGCAGGGCCGAGTTTAAAGGGGAGAAAAGTCTGAAAAAGCTTTTCTCATACAGGCAGTCAGCGTGTACTCCTTGAAAAACTATGACCTGGAGACTTCGGAACAGAAGGCTAGACTTTAGGAGGAAGTTCTTCCTGAGAGGGTATTAAAAGGAGTATAAAGACTGGTTTTGACATATTGTGGAAGCCTGTAAATTCCAACTGGACAATTTTACAGGGACGCTCGCATATGGATGGCATGTCATCATTATCTGACAGGGAAAGACCTGAAGATCCGCAGACATCAAGGGTGAAAATAGCTGGAGCGGCGTTGGTCGATACAGCGGCAGTAATGGCAAATACTGGTGTTGCCAGAGAAATGACAAGCACACAAAGAACCAACACGCTGATTTTTTTCATTGAATAAATGTAAACGAAATGATTTTAAGCTGTCAACTTCAAATTCTGATTAATAGTTCACCGCAGAGCCACAAAGTTTGCTGGGGTTTAGTAACTGGATAGCGAACGTTATTTCTCAATCATCTCCGCAAAGTCGCGATAAGTCTCTTAGGGTAAAGCAACAGGTCAACGGCATCCATTGGAGAGTGCACAAATATTTTAGCCACATGAAGTGCCTCAACTGAGCACCCTTCCTTTAAACACACTGCGATCCCGAGTGCGGCAGCCTTAAGCATCCGGGCGTCATTGTTGCCATTTCCGAGCGCAGCAACTCTTTCGGCACCAAGACTGACAACATACTGTTCTTTCTGGCCTGTATGATCCTCGCCCTCAAGAATATGTACAGTACAGGAAATGCCTTCAAGCTCTTTGCGTGCCCTTCCGAATGTGTCAGAGGTCAATACGTGCACATGAACTATTTCTGCAAGCTCGTTTAGTTTCTCTCTGACGCCCGGCAGAAGGACACCATCCTCGGAAAGGGTGCCGGAAAAGTCGGACACAAAATATTCTATCTCAAGGGCAACTGAGCCGGGAACATCGATATTTATCATTCTGGACCATATTGTAGCATTTGTGAAAACTGAAAGCACATCGATGTAGTCTATGCATTACAAAGAACGGATAGTCAATAGCTATTTGACTCATTTATTATGGCAATATGATAATGATCTATGCATTTGAATTTAAACCACCTTTCTGGTCCTCATTGCCGGAGGGAACACCAAGGCTCTGTAGAAAAGAACAGTGATAACGTTCTTGTGGTCCACGATATACCTGCAAGCGCTCACCTGAAGACACTCTCCTGGATCATGGTGGGAGCCATTCCCGCAATTGCAGTCTTGGGCGCTATAACTCCACAGAATTTTCTCGCGACTATCATGCTTATCCTTGTTCTTCTTGCTTCAATAGCCTTTATTGCACGACGGATTATCACCGAAATCGATCTTACTGAAAGGACGATTAGGAGGACCTGGAAGATAGGAACTCTTGCCTGGCACAGGGTTTATTCTCTCGACGATTATGCTACTGCAGAAATAAAAGTAAAAGACCAGGTGATCGAGGGGTATTCGCTGCCTTTTTTCTCGGTTAATCTTGCCGGTACAGGCAGGCATATGAGGATATATTCGACAGATGATGCGAAAGATGCAACGGCAGCTTACGGAGCGATTACAGTTTTCCTGGACGGGGCCGGGATATCGACACAAAAGCAGCAAGCCGGATAATATATAATATCTATGCCAGAATTTCTGAGGGCCGCTTTTTAACGGCAACACACACAAGGAAAAGATACTTAATTCCATTATGGATATACACCATCTTAAAGTTTTTTCTTTGGTCTATAAACACAAAAGCTTTTCAATAGCAGCAGAGGAGCTTAATCTTACACAGCCCACTGTGAGCGACCATATCAAAGCGCTTGAAGTGGAGTTGAGCTGCAAGCTTTTCGACAGACTCCCCAGAAAGATCATCCCGACCAGAGAGGCCGTGATACTTATAGGCAGGGCCCAAGAGATCATAGAGAGGGTTGAAGGCTTCAAGGATGTTCTTGCAGAGTTCAGAAAAGACCTTACCGGACATCTTGTGATCGGTGCAAGTACGATTCCCGGCACCTATATCCTTCCCGGTCTTACGGTATCTTTCAGGCAGAAGAACCCGTCTGTCCTTTTTGAGATTGTTGTTTCCGATTCACGGGCAATTATCGACAAGGTTGCAGGGGATGAACTCCTGATTGGCATTGTCGGCGCCAGGCTGGAATCAAGGCAGGTGGATTATAAGCCTTTCCTTGACGACGAGCTGATCGCTGTTGCATCCGGCTCTTTTGAAGTGAGAAAAAACATGGGGATCAGAGAAATTGCCGGTTTCCCCATCGTCATGCGGGAACAGGGGTCAGGCACAAGGAGGGAGTTCGAGAAGATACTCGAAAAAGAGGGAATCGATTTTCAGCATCTCGATATTGTCGGGATATTCGGCTCGACTGATGCCGTCAAGCAGGCCGTCAAGGGGGGGATGGGCATCTCGGTAATTTCCCGCAGGTCTGTGAAGGATGAGCTGAAATGCGGTATGCTCAGGGAAATCAAGATCAAAGATGCCGACATGAAGAGACAGTTTTATATCATTACCCACCGGAAACGAACACTTCCTCATTTATACAAAATATTTGTTGATTATCTGCTTGCGAAATAATCTATTGCCCTCGTTCTGGCCTGGTGCAGATAAGGCCACTCCATGGACGTTATGGAAGTGGCCTCATCATTCCTGATACCGTAGATTACGGCCCAGTTTTTTTCCGTATTGCTTTAATCATAAATCCAATCAATAAGACAGTAGCCAGCACAATAACAGAACCTATAATGCCCGAAACTGATGTGCCGGGCTCTACTGCTGGCCAAGCCTCTTCCTTTTTTTCTGCTTCGGCGCTTTCCGCTTTTCCCTCGGGCTTTCTAAACCCGTAATCCGGGAGAAAAGCTGTGCCCTCCTGGATCTTTTTTAATGCAGACATTATGCCGTTTCCTGTTCCGGAAGCTCGTCGGCAGTGACATTTATTTTAATAAGACGCCTTAAGAATAATTTACATCCTCGGGTGTTGTCAATAAGCTAGAATTGCCATGTCAGACGGTCTTTATCGTGCCTATACATGCTCATTTATCAATAGATAAAATCTATTTGTACTATTGGTTAAGTATATTTTATGATTTGTTGTTTCGTGTTTCAAATAATGAACAATAGTTGAAGCGCGACATCAGGAAGGGACTGGATAACTGTTTGAAATAAAGAGGCTATAGTTAAATGGGGGGTAAGGGGATGGTCCCCACCTGGTCTGCAAAACCAGTGTTATGGCTATAAAAAGGCTATTGTGTGTTCGATTCGCACTACTCCCCTCCAATTGGAAAATGAATGGAGTGATCAGCAGTATTGCTTATGAGAGATAACAAGCAAGAGATTTTTCTATACAGGACACCTCAGTTTGAACGATGTCTCGATAACTTGCGCCGGGAAAAGGGAGGATTTGCTGCAATGGCTGCAAAAAAAATGGATGAATTCATAAGCTGCCTTGTAAGTGGCGATGAACATACCAGAAAAAAGTTCAGCTATACGTGGAATGGGGAGCATCGCATAAAGCACTGCAAAAAAATCGATCTGGTCGGTGCGTATCGGCTTGTTCTTATCCAGAAAGACCATCATTTTATTTTTTTATATGCAGGTTCTCATGACGACTGCTTCCGGTGGATAGAGCGTAACAAGGGGCTGAGCTATGAAGTGGACGACGCGAATCATGCAAGTATCATCGCTCCGAATGCAGACAAAGACCGGGACACTCTTCCAGGGGATGTGCTGGAAGAGAAAATATTTGTTGAACGTTACGAGAAAAGGCTGCTGGAGCAGCTCGACGAAGATCTTCTTAGAAGGATATTTCCCGGATGGCGCAAAAACGATCAGGACTGAGATATCAAGTCACACAATAGCATTACTTGAAATAACAGGAGGAAATTATGGAATCTTCAACGTTTGAGATCAAGAGTTATCCCGACATGTGGGAAAGTCTCGGTATGAATGTGGAGCGGTTTGAATCGTGATTCTGGTGCACAGGGGATTCTGCATTACTCTCTCCAGTTCTGCCATACCTATAACATCGAGGCGATCAAGATAAAAGAGGCCTGTGAAAAAGAGGGAATACCGTTTCTCTCTATTGAATCGGACTACTCGCCCGAAGATATCGGCCAGCTTCAGACAAGGATAGAGGCATTTCTTGAGCAGATAAAAGGATAGCATGGTTGTCGGTATAGATTTAGGCTCACGCACCATAAAGGTGGCTGCTGTTGAGGGCAGTCGTCTTGTTGATTTCAAGATAGCGGAGAGCGGTTACGATCCACATCGCCAGTCCCTTGAAATGATAAAAGGATATCATCCCACAAGGATTATTGCGACCGGATACGGCAGGCACCTTGCAAAACGACATTTTGCCGATGACGTAATCACCGAGATAAAGGCGCATGCGTTAGGAGCCCGACACTTTTTTCCTGAATGCAGGACCATTGTTGATGTTGGCGGACAGGACACCAAGGTCATAGCACTTGACGAAAGTGGCCGGGTGCTAAATTTTCAGATGAATGACAAGTGCGCTGCAGGCACAGGCAGGTTTCTGGAGATTATGGCCTCTTCGCTCGGGTATGGCCTCTCTGAATTTGGCGCAGAGGCGCTTAAGGGAAGTGGCGATATCAGGATCAGCAACATGTGTACCGTCTTTGCCGAGTCAGAGGTCATATCTCTTAAAAACCACGGGACACTCCCTGCTGATATTGGGAGGGCAGTGCACCTATCGGTAATTGAACGACTGCTCGCCATGCTTGCACGTGTTGGATACGGTGATGCCGTAGTTTTTACCGGCGGTGTGGCAAAGAATCCGGCTGCTGTGAATCTCCTGCAAGAGAGGCTGGATATAAGGATACTGGTCCCGGGTCCTCCAGACATTGTTGGCGCCCTTGGTGCTGCGCTGCATGGGGAAGCAAACTCTCCTTCCGGGATTACTTCTGATTAATATGAAGACAATAAACTACAAACTCAGATCAAAGCATAAAAGGAGCTAAAATGAAGAAAATACTCAGGAAAGTCACCGGTTATCTTTTGCTGTGTCTACTTGTCCTTGTTTCGCAGACAGCGGCAGCGGATTACAAACTCATCGATACCACTCAACTGAAGTCAATGATTGATTCCAAGGAGGAATTTACTCTTATTGATGCACGCACAAAGGAAGAGTATGATGAAGCGCACATCATAAAGGCAATCAACATAACTGAAAAAGGATATGAGGCCCAGGCTTCTCAATTGCCGTCTGACAAGAATGCGCTGTTGGTCATCTACTGTAACGGCGTCAGGTGCGGAAAGAGCAAAAAAGTCGCCGCCATGGCAGCGACTGCGGGATATACAAACATCACGATCTATACTGATGGATTCCCTGTATGGGAAGAAAAGGCAATGCCTATCACTGCAGGGCCTGATTATAGCAAGAAAATTGAAACAACCAAGCTCAAACCAGCAGAGCTGAAGCAGATGATCGACAGCAGTGCAAAGGACTTCGTAATTGTGGATGTCAGGGATGAGTCTGAATACAGAGAAGGGCATATCCCCACTGCCATAAACATTCCGGTAGAAACTTTTGCAGCGAAGTCGGAAGTTCTGCCAAAGGAAAAGAAGATTATTGTTTACTGTAACACTGGCGGTAGAAGTTACACAGCGTATAGAAAACTGATGAAGCTGGCTTACCCGAATATCTTCCAGGCAATGTTTGCCGACTGGAAAGAGGCCGGGCAACAGGTAGAGAAATAGGAGGTCAACATGGTAATCGACGCAAGAGATCAGGGCTGTCCGAAACCGGTTATGATGGCAGAAGAGGCCCTTTCAAAAATCTCGGAGGGCATTGTTGAGGTTATTGTTGATAATGAGGGTTCGGCGGACAACCTTGAATGGTTTGCAAAGAATAATGCTTTCTTTTCCGAGACAACCAGAGACGGTAAAGACTGGCGGGTGAAAATAGTGAAAGGTTATGCCTGTGCTCCAGTAACTGCAACAGTCAAAGCACCAGAGGCCGATAAAGACCTGTTCCTTGTTGTTGGAACAGATACGATGGGGAAAGAAGAAACTAGGCAGGATTCTCATGAAAGCCTATTTCGAGACCATGAAGACATACAAGCAGACCCCTCACACGATCTTTTTTCTGAACGCAGGAGTGAAGCTTACCACCACAGATGCCGACATCTATCCGATACTAAAGGAAATTGAGGGCATGGGTGTTGAAATGTATTCTTGCGGTACATGCCTGAAGCACTACGGACTTGAGGACAAACTGAAAGTCGGCAACAGAGGAACGACAAATCATATTGTTGAAGGGATGAAGGACTTTGATAAAACAGTGTGGATTGGATGATTCACTGCCACAGCTTTTGATGATATGTAGTCACTGTGCGGCTGCAAGCGAATCTTCTTCGGTATCGCTCATTACTTACCGCTATAAAAGTGAGGATCATGAACGTGATACATTCGTTTTTAGCGAGAAACCATATTGAAGACAAGAGCTTTAAGGTGAGCGATAAATTTGGGAAGAAGGGACTGGCTTATATGCGTTCTATGACCCTTCGGGGCAATGATACGACGATATTGAACCCGTATCTTGATCACCCCACCCATATCTACCAGTCGATAGGGAAATAATCTTTCAGAAATTTCCCGCACCAGTGTTTGCCTGTCAGGATCCCGTCAAAGAATGGATCGCAGACCCTGGCAGCTCCGTCAACAATATCAAGCGGCGGCTGGAAATCATGGACTTCCTGTTTGAACCTGGAAAGTTCCGCGGGATCTTCATCAGTGACCCACCCGGTATCAACCGCATTCATATAAATGCCGTCTTTGGAAAGATCTTCCGCTGAGGTATGGGTCATCATATTCAGGGCCGCTTTGGCCATATTCGTATGCGGATGTCTTTCGTCTTTTTTGAACCTGAAGAACTTGCCCTCCATGGCGGTCACATTTACAATATGCTTCTGCCCGGTATAATCGCGTCTCATAAGAGATACCAGCCTGATTGCATAATACAAAGGGGGCCACGGAGTTTACCAGTTGGACTTCAAGCATTTCCGTGGTTGGTATTTCTCCCAGGCGCAAGCGCCAGCTGTTGGTCTTGCGCAGGTCCACCTGTTGAAGGTCGGCATCCAGCCTGCCTTTTGGAAATATTTCCTCAGACACGAAAGACCGATCATGTGTATAAGGGACCTGTGAAAGTTTGGCGGATTCACGCAGGCCGATGCCGGGTCCCTGATCATGCCATGCAACAGGAAGTGCGGATTCGATTGTCCGTCATGAGGACAAAAGGACGCAAGCTGTTTTTTACATGCCTCATGGTCTGAAAGAAGCTTGCGGGCCTCGCTGGAGAGGACTTTGTAGGCATTTATTTCATTATCAATAAGATGGGCATAGAAACCCGGCGGCCGCCTCACTGTCTGGGCAGCATTATTAATCAAGATGTCGAGACGTCCATATCTTTGCTCTACATAACGTGTGAAAATCTCAACGCTTGGAATATGCCTCAGGTCAAGACCGTGAATATGCAGCCTGTCTCCCCACTCAGCATATCCCTCTTCTTTGGAATATCTGAGGGCCGCATCAACAGGAAATCTGGTTGTCGCAATAACTGTTGCGCCGGCACGCAGCATCAGCAGCGTTGCCTGATAACCGATTTTCACGCGCGAACCTGTAATTAAAGCAACCTGCCCATGCAAAGACGCTGTCTGAAAACGTTTCCTGTAATTGAGGTCACCGCATTTTTTGCACATGGTATCATAGAAAAAGTGCAGCTTCGTGAACTCTTCTTTACACACATAGCAGTTACGCGGTGAATTTAATTCCTCTTCCTCATGCCCAATTCCCGGGGACAAAAGTTCGATCTGCTTAGGCGCCGTAAAGGTCTCATCGATACGAGCCGAACGAATGCCGGTAGAATTTCTGGCACGCCGGTCTTTCTCAAGAGTCGCCAGACTCTGTATTTTATTTGCAGCCTTATTTCTCTTTTTCCTTTCAGCCCTGTCCGGACGGGATATTTCCCCTGTCACTTTCAAAAGCGCAATTCTCTGTTTCTCCGGAAGGTTCGCAAGTCCTCCGGCATCTTTTGCAAGACCTTCAAGCATTGCAATACATTTTTCAATTTCTTCTAAAGAGTGTTTCATCTCAATGGTTTCCTTATTCTCTTTCATTTTTTGTTTCCTGTGAGAGTGTAAACTCTTCCACCGAAAAGCAAAGGACTTTTCACCGCTGAGACGCAGAGGGCTCAGAGAGTGTTCTTCCTCCGGTTTGGCTAAAAACAAAAAAACCTCGAACCTGTGTTTCTTGCAATGAAGTGTGATGTCGCTTCCTTATATATTATCTTAAAAAAGCAGTTAACCACAGAGACGCAGAGATCACAGAGTAAAATCAAGGAGTTACGGGCAGGATAGGGACAACTAAATCGGTCAGTCCCCTATTTGCCTCAACCCCGCGCTTTCTCAGCGTCTCTGTGCCTCAGTGGTGAATGAACTGCCGTTTTTAGGCTTATTGTAATCGAGAGCTGTAATTTTTTGACAGACTTGCCTCCATTGCCTTTATATCATCAGCGTATGGAGTTGCACCTAATATCGGACGCTATAGAATCTCTAATAAGCCAAATTTTAAATTGACAGCACTGACCTTATCTGCTTTAATACGCACAATGTCATGGCTTCGTCTTAATTGTGTTATGTGCGGAAGGTGGACCCATACAAATAATGTCCAATAAAGGAGTGTGTGAACTATGAATATTGTCGAGCGCATCAAAGGGATTTTGCTTAAGCCAAAAGATGAGTGGCAGACTATCTCAGGAGAAACAACACCCATCCAGGAGTTGTACAAGAGCTATATCGTTATCCTGGCGGCCATTGGACCAGTGGCCTCCATTATCGGCATGTCCATCATCGGCATGAGCTTGCCTTATGCAGGATCATTTCGTATACCCATAACTACCATGATCGCCTCTTCAGCTGTGCAGTACGTCCTGACCCTGGTCGGTGTTTATGTCCTGGCCCTTATCATTGATGCACTGGCTCCCACTTTTTCGGGCGAGAAGAACATCAACCAGGCATTCAAGCTTGCTGCCTATTCCTACACTCCTGGCTGGCTGGCCGGAATTTTTGCGCTCATCCCGGCACTGGCTGTCCTTGGAATACTGGGCCTCTATGGTTTGTACCTTCTGTTTCTGGGACTGCCCGTTCTCATGAAGTCACCCCAGGAAAAGTCATTGGGGTACACGGTAACGATCATCATAGCGGCCATTGTCATTTTTGCGGTTATCGGAGTAATCTCCCGCGCCTTTATTTCCTATCCCACACCTGGTATGCCCATGCCGGGAATAAAATAAAAGATTTATTAATTAGTTCGTTCCTGTTTGTTGTCTGTGGTCGGGATAACGTGTTGTAGGGTGTCGGGCGGATTTGCCGGGGAAAACAGGGGAAAGCTTTTCTCATTGCTTCAGCTCGTTGCTTATTTTTGCCAACTGTAGCGTTGATCTGTTAGAGACTATTATAATGGGGACTGTCATTTTTTGACAGACTGGCCTCCACAGCCTTTATGGCATCAGCTGCCGAACTCGTTATGCCGCCTGTATAGCCTGATCCTTCGCCTATGGGGTAGAGGTTTTTGATATTTACTGATTCATATTTTTCGCTGCGTTTAATCCTGAGCGGTGCGGAAGTCCTGGTTTCAGCGCCTAACAATATCCCATGATCTGAGACAAACAATGGATAATCCTCTTTCCATGTATTAAATGCGCCTACAAGCGCCTCGTTTATAAATACAGGGAAAATCTCCTTCATATCAGCAGCAACGGCCCCCATTTTAAACGAATTTTCATTTAAGCAGCCGGAGGTCCTGCCGGACAAAAAATCCATCAGGTTCTGCGCAGGGACTTCCCATCTTCCCCCACCCGCATTAAAGGCCTTTTGCTCTATGTCTTTTTGGAACCCGAGTCCGGCCAGGGGACCGGTTGGTCCGTAATCATCTGTATGACAGGTCACAACAAGCGCTGCGTTTGAGAAGGCCGATGACCTGGAGGAGTAGCTCATGCCGTTTACAACCATCTGAGCATCTTCTGATGAAGCATTTACAACCTCACCTCCGGGGCACATGCAAAAGGTATACACACCTCTTTTGATTTTCCGATTTGTATAGTTAAACGAATAAGTAGCAGCCCCAATGCCCGGGAAGTCCTTATATTTGTTGCCATACCTTATGAGATTGATAATCTTCACGGGATGCTCTATCCTGACCCCTACGGAAATCGGCTTTTGCTCAAGAACAACGCCCTTTTTATGGAGCATCTCAAAGGTGTCGCGGCTGGAATGTCCCACCGCGAGATAGAGACTTGAAGAGCGATATTCCTTTTCCCTGTTTACTACTATACCTGAGACTTTATCGCCTGCTATAAGCATGTCCGTCATTTTTGAGCTGTAATATATCTCACCTCCTCTTTCAAGGATATAGTTCCTTATATTACGGACTATCCTGCACAGCACGTCCGTCCCCAGATGGGGCTTGCTGACATACCCTATTTCTTCAGGCGCGCCGAATTTAATAAAAGTATCCAGTACCTTTTTTACATGTTCAGTATTTGTTGGCCTGGAAAACAGCTTCCCGTCAGAGTATGAACCTGCGCCGCCTTCACCGAACTGTATATTTGATTCGGGGTCCAGCACCCTTTCTTTAATAAAGCGCTGAACATCAATGGAGCGTTCCTCTATCTTTTTCCCCCGTTCAAATATTATCGGTTTGGTCCCATAGGCAATAAGCTCAAGCGCAGCGAACATGCCGGCAGGACCGAAGCCTATTACTACAGGCCTTTCTTTAATGTTTTTTGCTTTCCTGACTGCCTTTGCAGTTTCAGTATATACAGGATAGTTTTCCCTGTTGTCAAAGCCTTCAGGAGCATTTACGACCAGTGAAATTTCATAGTAGAACTGCTCTTTATTTCCTGTCTCAAGTGACTTGCTAAGTATTTTAACGAAATGCACGGTCCCGTCTCTGATTTTCAGTTTTTCTGACGCAGCTTTCACATATTCGTCGACTCCGTCTTTTTCAACTGGTATCAGAAGATTGCTTATTATTAAATCCAAAAAAGCCTCATTTCTTTATTTTTAGTTCACCGCAACCCAAATAGCCAACAGTAGGTAAGCATCCATAAATCGCATCATAGATGCGAATGGATGACTTAGCGCTTCTAAGCGAGACGCAGAGGGCGCAGAGGTTTTGTATAGTTTGTTTGCTGCTGTCAACCAATGCATTTTATCATTTCCAATACTTTTATCACAAAACATGGCTTCTCATATCCAGGTCATTCTCAGCGCTCTGCGCGCCTTTGCGGTGAAAATTCAAAGGTGGTTTTATCGTTTGGTGAATAATGCTATATTTTAATTAAGAGGAAGACTGGCTGTCCCGTCTTCCTCACAACGAAAAACAATGAAGACAAAGATATCACTGGTAAAGACTTCAGACAGGACGAAAGGCATCAGGAAGGCCATTGAACTGCTCGGAATTAATCCGGTCAAAGATAAAGATGTACTTCTTAAGCCTAATTTCAATACAGCAGACCAGTATCCCGGGTCCACTCATAATGATACCCTGATCAATCTGGTCCTGCAGCTGAGGCATATGGGCGCCAAAGGCATTACTATCGGTGAAAGGAGCGGTCCACCTGATACAGTCGCGGTACTTAAGCAAAAGAACATATACACCATCTGCAGGGACATGAATGTTAAGCTGATTAATTTCGAGGAACTTCCTGATGAAGAGTGGGGAAAGGTGAAGCCTGAAGGGAGCCACTGGAAAAACGGCTTTTACGTTGCAAAGCCTGTACTGGATTCCGAGTGCATTGTCTCGACCTGCTGCCTCAAGACCCATGGCTTCGGAGGTGTTTTTACCATGTCTCTTAAACTTTCTGTCGGAGTCACCCACAAGAAAAACATGACGGAACTGCATTCGTCATTTCTGAGCATGAGGAAGATGATTGCCGAGATAAACCAGGCTTACAAGCCCTCCCTGATAATCCTTGATGGTATAGAGGCCTTTGTTGACGGTGGTCCTATGGAGGGGACCAGAAAACGGGCTGATGTGCTTATCGCAGGCACTGACAGTATAGCCATCGATGCTGTCGGATTGGCAGTGCTGAAGGAAATCGGAAGCAACAAGGCCATAATGGGAAAGAAGATCTTTGAGCAGGAGCAGATAGCGCGGGCTGTTGAACTCGGACTTGGCGTTACAGGTCCTGGTGATATAGATATAATTGCCGGTGATGAAGAAAGCAGCAGATACGCTGAACGCTTAAGTGCGATACTTTTGAAAGGGTAAAGCAGAAAGCCCAGCACGAATTTTTTAGAAACTTCTTGGTTGGACAGATTTAAGGTGGAAGATTTTTAGGTGATCACTGAAAATTTCAGCCACTTGAGATGGCTCAACAGGCAGCAGTAAATGATTGAAATACTTAAGTCGCAATAGTAACGAATTGTCTTTGCAATACGTGTAAAGGCTTTTCTCGACTTCTTCCTGAACTTGAAACCTTATGCTCAACGCACAGGAATGCCACTGTCACCTGATACATCGCAGTTATGCCAAAACGAAACACTTGAAGAGTATGTCCCGAAACACGCGGCACCTTTTTAAAAAATCTGAACTCTTTTTTCATTGAACTCTGCCGCTAAATAATGGCAGGCTTTGTTTGTTTCCGCTAATCGATAGACGAGACTTAGATAGATTTCCTGTCGTACACTAGTCTAAGCTATATATTGCCGAATTTTACCCGAGGACCAATGAACAATATTTCAACATTTGAAGTATTCACGGGAAGTGCTGTAATAGCACTAGAGGACTCGGGGAGGTACTGAATGAGGAATCCTGCTGTCTTAGTCTATGAATAAGTTATTCTTTCTATACGGTTTCTTATGAGTTAGAATAGTAACAAGAGCTATTTCTGAGCTAACTGACAATAGAGAGACTCGGAAGGAAGAAGGGAAACACTGTGGATTCATTGAACGGATTTGATATTTTTGTTCTGGCGTTAGTCGGCCTTGGTATCGGAATGGGACTATGGAAGGGGCTCGTAAAACAGATCTTCTATCTTGGAGGCATCATAATTGGGTATATCGCTGCAGGGAAATTCTATGTCCCTGTTTCTGCGGCCTTCTCTCAAACGGGCAGCAATGTAGTGAAGGTTGCGAGTTATCTGGGTATATTTATTTTGTGCATTCTACTGACGTCCATTGCAGGACATTTTTTGGGAAAAATACTGAAGTTTGGAGGTTTGAGCTGGCTCAACCGTCTGGGAGGAGGCTTCTTGGGATTTGTAAAAGCGCTGTTGATTATTGTAATAGTCACGACGGTTTTGATAGCCTTTCTCCCATCTGATAGTGCCATCCTGAGGAATTCCGTAACCCTTCCCCACATAATCTCGGTGACGCAAATGGTCAACCGCTCTATACCTGGCGAGATCAAAGAAAAGTTCACCAAGAAAAGCGGGGAGATAAAAAAATATTGGATCGAGAAGCAGAAAGATAAAGCAGAAGAAATATTTGACAAGGGAAAGAAATCCACTAAAGAAAAAGAAATGAAACCAAAATAGGAAAAATCATCTGTGAAATTCGGATAAATTCCCTGGTGTCAAACGAGGCGGTGCTTGTGACGACCATGAGTAGGAACCTGTTTTCGAAGAGCCTGCTGAGAGATTTGAAGATGTACGGCCGAATCCCTCCTATCTGGTAAGCATGTCTATGCCTACCTGGAACCCTTAATCAGTTAGAGTTGACAAACCAGTCAGTATGATATCTAATTTATTAAGGCGTGGTCTCAATGAAGGTGTTTCTTAGGCAGAAAGGTGGTTGCCATGAAAAGACATGAGGAGATTCAAAAGCTGGCCTATGAACTTTTCGAAAAGAGCGGCAGATTTCACGGCAGAGACATCGATCACTGGCTTGAAGCCGAACGCGTTATCAAGGCCCGACAGATGGACATGCACGCGGTAGATCTTATGGTTGCCATGAAAAGACATGAGGAGATTCAAAAGCTGGCCTATGAACTTTTCGAAAAGAGCGGTGGGTTTCACGGCGGGAAAATAGATCACTGGCTTGAAGCCGAGCGTATTATCAAGGCCCGGCAGATGGACAGGCACGCAGCAGATATTGAGGCTGCTTCATCAAAAAAACGTTCAGAGGTCTGATGCAAGAAGGCATGAGGCAAAAAAGGCAAGTGGGGCTAAGAGGGCAAGATTAAAAAGCATACCTCTGCGTCAAATGCCAGACTTCCTCTAGCCGCCGAAAAATATCTGAGCTAGATTCCTGTTAAAACATGCATTTGATATAATTATGAGGCAAACAAGGGGAAGAGTATTTTTATGTTTAGGATACTTGATATTGGCCACAACTTCCTCGCGTTTCAGTGTCGTCTTATAGAAGAACTTCAGGCCGGAGACGTAAAACCTGTATGTCCCATGCGATAGTTTTCTCTCATTCAACAGATAAAGCAGATACTCTTTCAATTCCTTTTCTCCCAGCTGTTCTGGGGACTTCTTAAAATACTTTTCGAGATTACCCACCTCTCTCAGGTAAACGTTTTGAGTCTTGGGAGTGATGCCTATTAACTGAAGATCCGCCTGCATTTGCTCTCTTAGTTTGTTCATACTACAATCTCCTTTTGAAGCAAATATCCACCGACTCATGTCGGAGGTACATCAGAAGGAAATTGTAAAAAAATATGACAACTTGAAAAAGTAAGCATGAACGTCTCTAAGATAGGAAATGACTAAAGGTCATAAGGTAAAGCGTGAAGGTGGCCATTCTACCGCGTAGCGGTTTCGTTCTTCTTTCGGCAATCAACCAACAAACCTTCGATCGAGCTGAGAGAATAAATTCATTCTGGAGTATGCACTGCCACATAACCGTCAGGAGAGTGTGCTGAAGAACACCGACTACTCCTCAAAAACGAAGAGACAAAACTAACATCACTTTTTCAAAGGAACAAACGCCGACCAGTATGATGATTTTTATGCGGAGTACATGGGAAATAAATACTAATGTCCGGAAATTTTCTTAAATTCTGCAATCTTCTTCATTGCCTTTTCAGCGCATTCTGGACACATGCCATGTGAGAATACTGTATCAGTATGCTTAGTTATATATGAATCTACCTGCTTCCAGTAGCCTTTATCATCTCTTATCTTTTTGCAGTATGAACAGATAGGGAGCATGGCACTCAGTTTCTTGACTTTGGCAAGTGCCTCTTGCAACTTCAAGAGCAATTCCTCGCGCACCTCTTCTGTCCGCTTCCTCTCGGTAATATCTGTGGTGACAATAATAACAAGTTCAGGATTTCCTTCCTTATTACGGACAAGCGCGGTATTGACGGAAGCCAAGAACAGCTCTCCCTGACCGGTCTTAAGCAATAGCTCAAAATTATCAAGGGCTTCACCATCAAGTACGCGGGCGAAAGCAACTGAGGCCTTTTCCCTCTCCTCCAAGGGGACCCACTCGAAAATGCTGCGGCCCAGCACTTCACTGACATCACTATGCCCGTAAATGTTTAGTGCCCGCTTATTCACCATAACAATATTCCCGGAAAAGTCTGCAACGGTTACAGAACTCGGCGATGTTTCAGTCAAAAGACGATAACGCTCCTCGCTTTGACGAAGTGCTTCATCTGTCCGCTTGCGTTCAAGTATTTCGGCTTTCAATGCTGCATTGGAAGCAGCAAGATCGGCTGTGCGTTCCTCAACCTGCATCTCCGTTTCGGCAAATGCCCTGCGCAGTAATTCCTCTGCTTTCTTTTTCTCTGTGATATCGCGTGCAATAAGGATAATTGCTAACAGTTGTCCACTCTCATCTACCATCTCGGAAGCGGACAGACTGATCACTATCATGTAACGCTCCGGATGTCTGTAATGATACTCATAGTGCTGATTTTTGCCTTGCCGGATATCCGCTTTTAGATTTGGGAAGATGACATCATCAATGAGATCATTTATCGGCTTTCCCAATATGTCCTTCTCTTGGAGGCCAAATAGGTTTTTTGCCGCATGGTTTACGAGCCGTATAACTCCTTCTGCATCGAGAACCAGGAGAGTATCATTCATAGTATCGACAATGCTTTGTGCTGCGAATTTTGGTGTAATGTCTACAAGTCGATATTTATCAACGGTTCGCTCGAATATAATGACCGTGGCAAATATCCCCAGGTATCCAAAAGGATATAGTCGTATGCCGAACGATGGCAGATAATCAATGAGCCCGATACTGCCGCTAGTGAAAGCAATGAAAAATGCTTTGATTCGATGATACTGTGCGCTATCTGGGGCTGACAGGAGATATTTCTCCCGTAAGAGGACCAGACTCAACCCGAGATAAACTACAAAAAAGAAAAGGTAAGGGAGACTCCATAGACTTAACTGGGGGTAGTAACCCCAGGCAAACAAGCGCATACCCTTTATGACCACATCAGTGCCGATGATGACGATGGCACTGACAAAAGAAAGTCCCCAGCCTATCCAGACAATCTTCTTTTTTGTTTCGTAGAGTTGCAGGGCTGCTACGATAAAGTAATAAAGAGCAGAGGGAATGAACGGAATGCCCAGATACGATGCCTTTGCCCACCATCGGGCAACCCCCTCATCAGTAGCGCAATACATGAAAAAAAACGAGGAAAACCAGAGAAATGTAGAGACCCTTAACATGAGGAGGCCAAGACTGACACTTTTGGACCCCTCCCTGAGAAGGCCTCTTATAGATATTATAGATAAAATAAGTACTATAAGTGAGATACCGAGCTGTGGTATTGCCAAGAAATTCAGTGCATAATGTGACACATCAAAGACCTGCATAACCATCATATTCTATAATCGAAGTGTAAGGGATACCTGTCAATTGTAGTTTGATTATAGCAAAAAGCAATTTCCCGTCCTTCAGCCTTGACCCGCCGGCTCGAAGTATGATCAGGATTACCCCACCGAGTCCTACCGTAGGTGCTCAATCCGATTGAAAATCGTGATCAATTCAGTCCACTTGCGGATATCTTGGTGAAGCCCGCAACATTAGCGAAAACGTTACAGTGCTCTGTAAACCTCTTGAATTGTCTCCTGCTCAACATAGTCTGTCTTACAGTCCTTTCGCAGCGAGCATAATTCACATTATTTCGAAGTTTAAATCATTTGTTTCAGGAAAACAACCCTACCTGGGTAGGGGGTTAGTCAAATACCCTCGATATTTCAATTAATCTTTACGGATAACTACACGAACTGGTTTATCGGCGTTCGATCGGTTCGCCAAGCATTTCCGGTCGTACATCTCACCATCGGCAGAAAACAGTCACTTTCGGCTACAGGAAGGGATCAAATGTTCTTCCCTCTTCCATTTCTATTGAATGCCTCCGGTAACATGCCTGTCTCCAAATTATATCACTGGTGTTAAGTAC
>CAWDEY010000001.1:0-27496 GCA_963801505.1 uncultured Nitrospira sp. | reverse complement strand
TGCGATCAGCTTGCAGATTTTTACCCTGCGCGATGTCATACTTTATTTTTGCACGCAGAGGTAAAAAAAACACTATTAAATTGAAGGCCCCGAGCTAACGTGCTTCGAACGAGTTCGCTGAGATGCTCAGCACCCGGATTTAACTCCGATGACGTAAAATGTCGCAATAACAGACGAAAAATATCAATATTCGGATTTATTTAATAGGATATGGCTGAAATTGACCTTCATCAGTACTATTCATAGTTGCGCATCTGCTAAACTTATTGTAAACTATAATCAAGAGAGGGGCTTCAGCAGAACAGGGGCCCGAAAAGAGGTGAGAATTATGACAGGGAAAACAGCAGAAGATCTGGCAATAGTAAGGAGATATGCTCCTATACTTTCCGCTTTTGAGGATGTTGGTCGGTGCTATGGCGAGACATTGACAAACCGGTATACCATGTTCACGCCGATGACTTTGCCGGTGTTCTTCGCAGAGGATTATGAGGCAATGACCCCTGCGGTGGACATGTACGATGAGGGCAAGGAGATCGTAATGAAGGCTGATCTGCCTGGAATCAATAAGGAGGATCCGCACCTTGACCTTACCGCTGAACATGTTCTGACGCTTTCGGGTGAAAGGAAGATCGAAGAGACCATTGAAAAGAGTGGCCTTTACAGGGTCGAAAGGAGTTACGGCAGCTTCTCAAGGAGCTTTGAGCTGCCATCGAGAGTTGACACTGATAAGATCTCAGCAAACATTAAAGACGGCGTGCTTGAGATCAGACTTCCCAAGGCCGAAACAGCTGAAAAGACAACGAAGAACATCTCGATAAACTAACCAGCTAAAAAACAGGCTAAAAGTCCCCTGGATGTTTCAGGGGGTTTTTTTTGCCCACTGAAGGTCAGCAGGAGTCGAGTAATTTTCGCAAAGAGCACATCACCTTCTTGAAAAGGTGTGTATCCGCACGACAACCTGTTTATCCACCATGTTTCAATCCGGGCAGGGCAAGCTCAGCCCCTACGCAATCATTCAAACCTGATATTTTCTGTCTGCCTTTATCGTTCATTCAGTCCGTTCGTGACGCTTGCAGGGGCGCGCTTTCACCTATAGACCTCGTCATGAGACCCGATGTCAATCAAGAGAATTTCTTTTTCGGTTATCACTATGGTCATTGTGATGCGGTAGTCGTCGGTGATGCTTACGGCCTCTATACCTTTATACTTTCCTCCGAGTTTGTGGTATTCAAGATGTGGCTGAAAGGGGTCTTTTACAAGATCGCGAAGGATGTCTGCGACTTTCTTTTTCAACTCAGGATGCCGGTTTGCAAACTTCTTGGCTGCCCGAGTGAAATGTGACGTCCAGACAAGGGCATACATACCTCAGTCTTCCAGCCCCAATTCCTTGATCAGGTCATTTGCAGATCCCCTCTTTATTCTCCCTGCTTTCACATCCGCCAGTGACGTACGAATGCGCGCGTTGTAGGCTTCGTCCTCCGCCTCAAGCAGCTCACGATATCGGACTTCGGTGATTACTACATACTGAGGCTGGTTGTTTTTGATCACATGGACCGCCCCCTCCTTTAACGCCTCATCAACAGCAGAGATTCCCTTGCGTTTAATATCCTGTGCTGCTACAGCATTCATATAAGCACTCCTTTCAGTACCACATTAAGTACTTAAAGTATATCACCATGTAGACTTATTATCAATGCCCCCAAAAATAGTAAGTACACTTTGTATATCCGGTACTCAAAACGATATTCAGAAGTGGGTCCGTGATTGCAAAAGACAGCCTGAAAGTGGTTATAATCCATTTGCCAAGCTGGAGGCTAGGAATACTTCTGACTTTTAGTTTTTGCACCCTCATTTACAATTCATTTTTCATGATTCACCATTCACGGTTTTTTGATGTGGTTAGAGCGAGTGAGCAAATGCAGTAGTGCAAAGCCTGCTTCTTGCCCCACCGGCTCTATATTTCGGCACCGTTGATCCAGCTGATGATCAATCCTTTTGATTAATGTTTCTGATAATGAAGTGTCGTTTTTCCATTTGAGCATCATGCCGGGATTTTTCCCATTAAAAATAAAAACGTCAGCTGTTTTTTTTCGGTCAATAAACCAGCCAGGAAGAACCAGAACCGGTGACACTGAAACAGGTTCACCTACTGCACTGTTCATCCATTGAGATAGCCACTTTGCCTGGCGTATTGCCTGATCTAACGGCTCTTTTTCCGACCATCCCGGAAAAGTGAGCTTTTCACCGTCATACGTCACCGTCGCCTCCTCAGTGCCGCCTTTTTTGTCTGGCTTTGACCTGCCCTTGGTCTCGACCGCAAAGACGCCTTTTGGGCCAATTACGATATGATCAATATTGAATCCCTCAGCAGGGAAATCATGATAGACGTTATACCCTTCGAGCATAAGCTGATTGAGTTCCTGTGCAACAGCCATCTCGCAGTCCAGACCTAACCACAAATTACTTTTAAGCGTCAATGTTCTCCATAATTTGTATATAACATAAATCATCATGACAAAGGAAAATATTAAAAGCAGCAAAAGATTTGGCCTGGTGCCGCTGAGATATTGGGAAAGATAAACTGCATACATAAAGATAGGAATAAACTGCACAAGCATGAAAAAATACGCACTGTCAAAAATGAGGTCTTCAATTTCTTGTCTGAGGGATTCGCCAGGGCTTCTCAGTAATTGTTTTGTTAAAGGTGACCGTCTGCCCTTCTTGCTGAGCTTAAAAAATAGAACAGCACATAAAAAATTATGAATACCCCTAAAATTAAGCCTAAAGGAATAAAGTTACTTAGATTCATCTTTTCTCCTCAGTTGGCGTCTGTAGTTGGACTTTGTTCTATTCTCTTTCAACCCCAAAATCCTTTGTCCTGTTGTCGTGCCTTTCTTTACCTCTTTGTGCGCTATGAGCCCAAGGAGAAGAAGTTCCCGGAGCTCTTCCCCCTTGCGGTGCCAACGGAGGCGGTTGCAGCGGACACAGGCAGGAAGATAGTTGTCAGCGGAGTTTCGTCCGCCCTTGTCTTTCTGGATGATGTGATCTATTTCCCATGCGCCCACTTCCGGCTGGCCCTTCTTCATGCCACGTCGCGCAAAAACCAGCGGATCGCCGCAGAAGTGGCAGTGGCCGGAGGTGCGGGAGAAGATGAGTTTAAGAGTGGAGGGTGTCATTAATTAGAGTAGTCTGTTTCCTTTATCTAGGCATCGCGAGTCAGTGTACATTGCCCTGTGTTCCAATCGTAGGCAGTAACGGTCCAAGTCTTGGGATCGAGCAGTCGCTTCTCAACCTTCGATGCCTCATTTTTGGCTAAATCCTTACCACGAATCAAGCCACTAATTTCACTACAGCAGGGAAACCTGGAGGGGTGCTTAAAGCTGGCAACCCCTTGATTTTAATGGTGGTCCCAACGGGAGTCGAACCCGTGTTTTAGCCTTGAGAGGGCCACGTCCTAGGCCACTAGACGATGGGACCGTTAAAGACAGTAAAAAGTGAAAAGTAATCAGTGTAAAGAAAAAAGACAGAGTTATTCTCTTGTTTTTTACTATTTACTGTTCACTAATCACTATTTACTGTAGTTATGGCTGGGGAGAGAGGATTCGAACCCCTATAAGCAGATCCAGAATCTGCCGTCTTGCCCTTGGACGACTCCCCAATTGAATTCATTTTATATCATAAAATAAGGGTTTTTGTAAACCGACCGCAGTAACATGTCCGGTTTGCCGCTGTCAAACATTCCCAGAATCCACCACCTAAAAACGTTAACCACAGAGCGCACAGAGGATTTCTCTGTGTTCTCAAACGTTAGAGAAAATGTAATGGAAACTGATCTCTCAGTAAAGAGTGCACAGAGATGAGAAACTAATTTGATGTTTTATCTTTATAATCCATCACTTACTCTGTGTCCTCTGTGGTTTGATGGTGATTTTGGGATTCTATATGTGCCTTGATTATAATTATGTACTTCTTCATAATAAAACAAAAAGTTTTTCCAAGATAGTTTTCTCAATAAGAGGCGGCAACATAAAAAGTATTACAAAAACATTTTTCTGGATAGTCCTGGCTCGGCGTCGTCTTTTTTTTCGGCATACTTACATACTTTATCCTACAGCGGGAAAAAGGGATTATCCTGAACATCTATAAAGAAAAAACCTCGCAGACTGTAAATCTGGTTGTTGACAACCTCCTGTTTATGATGACAAATAGCAAGGCCGATGTCATTACTGAAAACATCAGTGCTCTCAACAAGGAAACGGGATTAAAAATAGGCATTGTAAGCAAAAACAACTTGCCTGCATTTGATACTGATATAAATGTCCCAAGAGAAATATTTGAGGCACAGAAAGACCATTACGTAACTTCAGGCAGTGAATTTATCTTTTATAAACCTCTGCCCAATGAAAACAAGTGCCATGGCTGTCATTCTGCAGAAGATAAAACAAGAGGAATGATTGTCATAAAAACCCCCATGATAGAGGCACAAAAGGAAGTTGAGAAAACAGCGAAGAGACTCATTTTTTTTGCCGTATTATTGGGACTAACAAGTGAAATATTCCTGATCATCGTCTTAAGGAAAGTTATCTTAATCCCTCTTGAGAAACTCAGCCATGGCTCTACGCTTTTGAAAAACGGCATACTTGACCACAGGATAGAACTTGACAGAAAGGATGAAATAGGCGCTCTGGCGGCCAGTTTTAACGAAATGGCCGAAAGCATAGAAAAATCGCATTTGCATCTTGAGGAAACAGTCAATCAGAAGACGACTGAACTGAGAGTGATTGCGGAATTGTCAGGAAAAGTATTTAAAGGTGATATCACTCTCAATAGCCTCCTTGATCACTGCATAGAGCTGATAACAGAAAAAATGGGGTTCGGATATTCGGTCCTCTGTTTTATTGAAAAAGAGTCCGGGCTGCTTACCCATGAGATAAAACGGGGGGCAACAAAGGGTTTCTGTGATTTGGAAATTTCTCTTGCAAGTAACCATCCTTTT
This sequence comes from uncultured Nitrospira sp., assembly GCA_963801505.1. Taxonomy (GTDB): domain Bacteria; phylum Nitrospirota; class Thermodesulfovibrionia; order Thermodesulfovibrionales; family UBA6898; genus JAOUFP01. The sequence goes on along the minus strand of CAWDEY010000001.1, from coordinate 22,500 downwards.
GCAATTTCCATAAGAGAGGCAGAGCCTTCTGTTAAGAGTTCCGCAGCTTTAAAAATCTCCGGGGAACACAACAACATTGCCATAATCCCCATTATCTCTCACCAGAGAAAAAGATGCAGGGAGATAAACCTCTGCACACTTGAATCATGTGCTGCCTTTAACAGCCCTGAAACACGATGCTGGCTGATAGAGGGGACCCTCTGCAGAAGTCCACAGTCAGTGGCCGGGGAAGAAAAGATTTTCGGTTGCATCCACTGCACTGCATTTCCTGTTTTAGGCGTCCTCATAGCGGGCAGAAGTGAAGAGATAACCTCCTCTACTCTCCATTCCCTGGAAATCTTTGCTTCTCAAATAGCATCTGCCGTTGAAAACCAGAGGCTGATCGAAGCAAAGAAAGAGGACATCAGCAAACTGATAAAACTCAATGATATTTCTGTAGAGTCCCTGCAGGTCCTCGGAGATACGATACCGATGACTATAGTATCTTCGGCCACGGCCTTTTCCAATACAGATGCTTCAATCCTCTGGCTCGCAGACGGAGACGGAAGATTAAATAAGGCAGGCTTCTTTAATCTGGAAGAGCAATATATCCCTGAATCGCTTTCTATTGAAAATTCATTTGTCGGCACAGCCTTCAAAGAGAACCGTTGCATTGAAACCACAAACATGAAAAATGCCGGATGTTTTAAGGAACTGATCCAACAGTACGGTTTTCTTTATGCCTCAGCAGTCCCCCTGAAAATCAGAGACTCGGCCTTCGGGTGTATAACGTTGTTCAAGAAAAAAGATTTCTTTCTGACTGATTCTGAAAAAGCCATTGTCCTGCTTTTTGCGAGTCAGGCTTCCGCTGCCATCAACACTGCAAAGCTGTATAAAACCCTTTTTGCATCAGAAGAAAAGTACCGTACCATCATGAATGACGCAGCTGACGCGATCATTTTGATCGACGCACAACGGGAAAATAATCGATGTCAATAAAAAAGCCGAAGTATTCACAGGTTACTCCAAAGCTGAACTTTTCCTGAAACATTTTAGCGAGATTCTTCCCCCTGCAGAGGAAATCCGTAAAGCTGACAAGGCCATTTTCCACGATCTCTTGATCGAAGGAACGGGGATGGTCAAATAACCATTCCCTTATGCGCAAGGATTCCACTCTTATGTCTGTGGATTTAACCGGGAGCATAGTGGAATTGGGGGGCAAAAAATCCTCAGGCGATTGTAAGAGACGTCACCGAACGCAAACAGACCGAAGAAGTCCTCTATACTCTTGTCGAAAAAATATCCGGCAAAACAGGGGATGATTTCTTCAGGTCGATGGTGCAATACCTCGCAAAAATACTGAAGATGGATTTTATCTTTGTGGGAGAGTTGACAGAAGATCGCGAGGCCATCAGGACGCTTGCTGCTTACAGAGATGGGCAGATTGTGGCCGACTTTGACTATGCACTGGCAGGCACTCCCTGCAGTAATGTGGTCGGGAAAAGGGCCTCCTCCTACCCCAGCGGAGTGCAACAACTTTTTCCTGATGACCCGGTGCTGGATGAATTGGGTATTGAGAGCTACATCGGTGTGCCCCTTTTTGACTCTGCGGGCAGACCACTCGGCATTCTTGCTGCCGTTGACAGAAAACCTATCATCAATCTCAAATTTACCGAATTTGCCTGCCAGATGTTCTCTGTCCCTGTCTCTGCTGAAATGGAAAGAATGCAGTATGAGAAAACACTCATTTCCACGAACGAATTTTCGGATGCTATCTTTAACTCTACTGCCAGCGGGGTAATGGTCCTTGACAAAGAAGGCCACGTTTTAAAGATAAACCTTATCGCCTCGGAAATACTCCAGGTGTCCCACTCTGAGATTATCGGAAAAAAGATTATCGATATTTACCCTGAAATTAAAGATCATGTTGATATTCGAAACAGAACTTGGAAGGGAATTGACTATTACACTTCCTGATGGCAGCAGTCTTCCTGTCGGCTTTACGAATTCTCCTCTTTATCATTCCCCGGAAGCCCAGGAGGGTGCCGTCATAGTTTTTAGAGATTTGACGGAAATCAGGAAACTCCAGGCAGAGTTAAAGAAAAAAGAGCACTTTGAAACCGTAAGCATGATCATCTCCGGCGTTGCCCATGAGGTCAGAAATCCCCTGTTCGGTATTACCTCCATAGGTCAGATACTGGAAAAAGAGGTTGAATTGCCTCAGCACAGGGCCTTGACTCAGGCGATGCTTAAAGAGGCAGGCAGAATGAAGAGGTTAATTGATGAACTCCTCCTTTATACCAAACCGACCAATCCCGTTATACAGGAAGTTGACGCACACATTTTTTTTGAGGAAATGCAAAAGCATGTCAGGGCAAAAAGAGACAGCATCAGTCTTGTCCTGGACATAGCTCCTGTCATAACATTAAAGGTTGACGCAGACAAGATAAGGCAGGTTTTCTTAAACCTTCTCAATAACGCAATAGACGCGGCCAAAAAGCAGCATAACCATATCAGCAAGACCAATTGACGGCTTTATCGAAATTATTATAACCGATGACGGAGCAGGCATCAGGAAAGAACATCTCAGCAAGGTATTCGATCCCTTCTTTACAACTAAAAAGGGCGGCACAGGGCTTGGACTCCCTATCTGCAGAAAAATTATTGAAGACCATGAAGGCAGTATTAATATAGCCAGCTCTGAGGAAAAGGGGACGACAGTAACCTTCCTGCTTAAGGCATAGAATTGCCGAATAGTTCACCGCAGAGACTCAAAGAGCGCAGAGGTTTTAGTAGTCCATTCTGCCTAAGAATAAGAAATAGCGGTTCTTATACATTTCTGCCCTCTCAGCAGAAATGTATAATTTTCCTCTCTGCGTCCTCTGTGGCTCTGCGGTGAACCCTCATCTTTTCGCGTCCATAGGGCGAAGCTTTATCCACTACATTATTTTCGATTGCAACACGCGGCATCCCGAAAATTGCAGAGGTTGCCTCATCCTGCGCAATGGTAAAACCGCCTTCCTCTTTTATGACCCCCAGACCTTTTGCTCCGTCAGACCCCATTCCGGTCATGAATAACTCCGATTGCATCGTTTTCCATATAGCCTTGCCACAGACGTAAAAAGAACATCTACAGAAGGTTTATGCAGTTCATCAAGAGGCTCGACCCCAAGTGTATACCCTTCTCTGAACACCATACTCCGCGCTCTGGACTCTTCTTGACCGTCATATGAAGACCGGCAGGCGCTATCAATGAAACTCCTGGCCTCACAATGTCCCCTTCCGCGTGCTTCCTTGACCTTGATTTCGCACATAGGTATCAAGCCTTTTGCAAGAGGGGCCGTAAAACCATGAGGCATGTGCTGTACAACCAGTATGGCAAAGTTTATGTCCCTGGGGAACTTAGGCAAAAGCATTTGAAGCGCCAGCGGGCCACCCGTGGAAGTACCTATCGCCACAACATCCACAAGTCCCCTGCCCTTTCGTAGCTGAAAGGACATTTTCATGTTTCCAGATCTTTACCGGTTTGCTGCCTGCAATAGACTTCACCTTTGATGTGATCTCTTTTGCCAGGTCAAAGAAATCCATCATGCCTGTTGCGGACTTGTCCACAAAATCCATCGCCCCCAGCTCCAGTGCCTTCAATGTCAGTTCAGCTCCCTGTTTCGTAAACTGTGAAAGCATAAGCACAGGCAGTGGATGACTTTCCATAATGACCTTCAGGGTTTCCAGTCCGTCCATCCCCGGCATATTAATATCAAGGGTCATGACATCCGGCTTCAGCAACATGACCTTTTCTATTGCGTCTTTCCCTGAGCTGGCAATACCTGTTACTTCAATATCAGGATCAGCTTCAAAAATCCTCAAGAGGGCCTTTCGCACAAAAGATGAATCGTCCACAATAAGGACCTTTATCTTATCCACTATTTTATCGTTTACTCCGACCAATTTATATTTCCTGCCGAGATGTTAAGTATACAACAATAAGGGGTCCGGATTATCACACATAGGATCCTTCTTTGCAGACATTATTTTCTAAAGGTGTCGAGACTTTTGCGGGCAGCCAGCCTCACTTCCTCCTGCGGATCTTCCAGCATTTTTGAAAGGGCCCTGGCCGCCCGCTCCAGGGGAATTGAACCAATCACGAGCGCAACCTCGGTCCTCACTTCCGGATCATCATCTTCTGCAAACTGAAGAAGGGCGATATTTTCATCAAGCATATTCAATATTTTTGCAAGGACGACTCTGTGTCTGCCGACGGAGTGCTTTAGATCATCTACAATACTGCAGACAGCCTTCTTTCCTACATGCAATAACCCTTCTATGGCGTATTCTGAAAGCTCGTCATCTTTTAAGCCTTCAATCAGATAAGGGACTGCCATAATATCCTCGAGCCAGCATAAGGCGATAAAAGCCTGTTTCCTTTTGTCAGGATCTGCCGAGTTATACATCTCCTTAAGCGTATGGGCAAGACTTATAAAATATTCCGGTCTTGCTCTGAAGCGTTCCCTTTCAGCTATTTTAACAATGGCCTTCAGGGCCATTTCCCCGACGTCCTTACTGTTGAGGCATAAGGCGAGGTATTGAACAGACTCTTTATTCCCGGCCCTCTCTAAAGCATCTATTGCCATTGCGCGGCTGCTTTCATGCTTGAGGCAATCATAGAGTATAGGCAGCGCTTTTTCTCCGCCTATCTCGCCGATGGCGTTTATCGCAGCTATCGCCACCCATGGGTCATCCCCGAGGGCCTCCTGAAGCATGCCCAATGCCTGAGGATCGCCAATCCTCCCCAGCGCCTCTGCAGAAGCTGCCCTTACATTCATGTCAGGGTCCTTGATGGATACAAAAAGAAAAGGAAGGGATTTTGCGTCCCTGATCTCACAGAGCACATTGACAGAGAAAAGTCTGACTTCAGGATCAGCATCTTTCCGAAGCTTCGAAAGAGAAGAAAAAGCCCTGCTGCCAAGGGCTGCGTAAACTTCCATCGCAGCATTCCTGACATTGGCTTCTTCATGGTTCCTGATACCATCTTCCAGAAACCCTGTATATTCATCCTCAGGATATGCCAGCAGGTCTTTTATTGTCTTGTTCCTTTGCCACCAATCCAGGTGCGGAAGCTTCTCTATCAGTTCATGGATTTCCGTTGTCATATGTTTTACCACCTTGCTTTGCAAGCTCAATTTCCCGACAGATTCAGACCGTCGGTACTCTTATACGTTGACATTCTTCCTGTAAACAATAATACCGTTTTTATACTCCGGCACAAAGAGGTTTGTCTTTTGGATCAGGCTTTCTGAAGATCCGACAAAAAGATATCCGGTATCAGAGAGACAGTCATAGAAGTTGCCGGCAAGTCTTTTAATAGCTTCGTCACTCATATAGATAAGGACATTCCTGCAGAAAATCACATCTGCCGGACCAACCCCCTCAAAGGTATCTTTATCGAGTATGTTGCCCAGTTTGAACTCCACATTTTTTGTAAGAGACCTTCTGAGAACATACCGGCCTTTTTCCAGGGCAAAGTATTTATCGACATATGCCGCATTGCCATTCATCGACCTGAAAGAATTCACTGTATAACATGCTTCTTTGGCTTTTTGTATCGCACCCCCGTCAACATCAATCCCTATTATCTTTGTGTCCCAGTCCCACACAAAGAGGCCGCTTTCCTGAAGAAGTATATTCAATGTATAGGCCTCTTCACCGCTTGAAGAGGCCAGAGACAATATCCTTAGATTGTTCTCATTCCTCTGTTGTTTCACTCTTTTTATGTCTTGCAGCAGTTCCGAAAATACCTCAAGCTGGGTATTTTCCCGAAAGAAATATGTTTCATTGTTTGTGATGTGAGATACAAAAATATAAAGCTCTTCTTTTGTGGAATCAGACATGAGGTACTCGTAGTACTGGAGGTAAGTCTGAAATCCAAGGATGGTCAGTCTGTGAGAGATCTTTGTATGTAGTGTCAGCCTTTTGTCGCCCTTGAGGTATATGCCGAACTCTCTATGTATCAGGTCTCTCAGGAGATTGAATTCGGCCTCACTCATCAGGGTCTTCTTGTCCTGTATTATCATGGATTCCGCACTTCATACCATCCTCGGGAATTTATTGAAGACATGACTGACCGGCAGCATCCTCGCCCGCATAATGCCTTCCTGAAGTCCTGATATGGTTTTTCCCATAAGCTCCAGCCCTTCATTAAACTCTCTTGTAAGGACCTTGCTATTGCCTGTTTCTCTGATATCGCTTTCTAACTGATTGAGCCTTGTTTTGAAGATGACCAGCTCTCCAACAAGGTTAAGCAGATCGTCGAGCCTTTTGAAGTCAACTTTTATGGTATCTGTCTTTGTGCCAAGATATGAGTTCAGGTCAACTTTGGCACTTTCTGATGAGACGTATTCACCATCGAGTTTTTGCTGGAGGGACAAGATATGCTCGGTAAGGTCCGGGGTAATAGAGGGATCTCTTGCTATATCCTGGATAGCGTTTCTGATTACATTTGCAGTGTCAAAAAGAGCATCCAGCGACTGACCGGGCTCTGAATCATTATCATTGATACTTTTAAGCACCTCTTCAACCTGATGGATATAAAGCTTCAGAGACTCAAAACCCATCATGCCGGAGTTACCTTTCAGCGTGTGAAGAGAACCAAGGGTATTGAGGACCACCTCATTGTTCTGTCCGTTTTGCTCCAGAGTCAATAAAGCACTGTCAAACTCCCTCAGGTGAACGTCGGCGTCATCAAGAAAGTCCTTTATAAGTTCCGAATATTCCATGACACATTGTTATAGACTTTTTGAACCTGCAAACAGTGCCTGTTTTCTGGAAATTATTTTCTCGATCAGTTCATAAAGCATATGGGGCTTGAAGGGCTTTACAACATAACCGGCCGCCCCCAGCTGCAGGGCCTTGATGGTGTCCTCTTCCTTCCCCTCGGTGCTTATTACTATTATAGGGATATGCCTGTATATGTTTTCCTTCTTGATTTTCTCCATGAACTGCAGGCCGTTCATAACCGGCATATTTATATCGAGGAGAATAAGATTGAAATCGCTTTCTCTGGAAAGGACATCAAGTGCCTCAAGACCGTTCATGGCATCAACAATTTTGCAGTTTCTATACCTGTTGAGAACAAGTCTGTACATGGAATGTATCAACTGCGAATCATCCACAATCAATATTTTATTTAATTCGCTCATGTCGTCCTCCTATAATTTATGTTGAAACCGGTTAAAAGTTTGTATGCTGACCAGAGGACACAGGAATTCCCAGTTCCTGAACTTTGTTGACCAGATGTGACAAATCTATGGGTTTTTCATAATAGTGAAAGGCCCCGCGCCTATAGGCATCCTCTCTTATCTCATCAGAACCATAGGCGGTCATAATGATCACTTCTGTCTCGGCATGTATCTTTTTGATGAAACTTAGCAGCTCAAGACCTTCTATGCCGTACATTCCGCTTAACCGTATATCAGCGATAACAAGATCGAAGGCATACCGTGAGAGGGCCTCCTCAGCTTCCTCCATCCGGCTGCTCGTAATTACGGTCGTTTCCTTGTTGTTTAACAGATGAGAGAGCGTCATAAGGATTGTGGGCTCGTCATCTACAATTAAAATTTTTTTCATGTCAACCTCCTGACTGCGAACTACGGAAATTATCGCAAATAGGGTGCCAAAACAGCAGATCCCATCAGGGATTATATTTATTATTTATAATCAGCTGGTTACATATTTATGACGAACGAAACGATATCTGTCTGTGTAAAGGAGTGATCGAAATCAGGACAGACTGACCTAAAACCGGCCAGTTGCAATAATTCAGCTATCAGCCTTCAGCGGTCAGCTTTCAGCAAGAAAAGACTAAAAAGAGAATGACCGAAACCCTAACTCGCTTATCGGCCGGGCAAATTATCCTAAAAACGGCAGTTCATTCACCACGGAGGCACAGAGACGCTGAGAAACCTCGGGTTTGAGGCAAATAGAGGACTGACCAATTTGGTTGCCCCTATCCTGCCCGTAACTTCTTGATTTTACTCTGTGATCTCTGTGTGCTCTGTGGTTAACTGCTTTTTTCAGGATTATGCCTTTCGCTGATAGCTTATTGCTGACGGCTGAACGTTTACGTTCAGTTGAGGCTGAGCTGCTTTATCTTTTCATTCAGGGTTGATCTGGCAATGCCCAGAATTTGTGCGGCCCTGGTTTTGTTGCCGCTGGCTAATCGGAGGATGTGCTCTATATGAGAACGTTCCACTTCGTCTAAGGTCAGCATTTTTTCATTTATTATTTCATATCTGTCAGGAAGGACCAGGTGTTTATCGGAAATGTCGCCATCGAGACAGAGCAGCACAGCACGCTCAATAATATTCCGCAACTCCCTGACATTTCCAGGCCATTCGTAAGAAGATAATACATTCAGGGCCTGCACAGTAAAATGTCCTAAATGTTTTTTCCCGATGGCTGCCTTGATTTCATTGAGGAGAAAATCCGCTATAAGAGGAATATCCTCAGGCCTTTGCCTCAGCGGGGGCACGCTTAGCGGCATTACATTGAGCCTGTAATAAAGGTCTTCTCTGAACAATCCAGCTTTCACAAGATTCTGCAGATCTTTGTTTGTTGCAGTTATAATACGGACATCCACGCTGACATCTCTTGTCCCGCCAAGCCGTTTTATTGCCCTGGTCTCCAGGACCCTCAGTATTTTTGCCTGAATATTCGAAGGCATATCACCAATCTCATCAAGAAACAGGGTGCCCCTGTCAGCAAGTTCAAACAGACCTTTTTTTGTTCTCTTTGCATCTGTAAAGGCACCTGCTTCATAACCGAACAACTCGCTCTCTACGATATTGTCAGGGATGGCTGCACAGTTTATATCCACAAACGGCTTGTCATGCCTGCTGCTCAGCGCGTGGATATTGCGCGCCACGAGTTCCTTCCCTGTGCCTGTCTCACCCTGTATTAAGACCGTTGTCATGGAATTTGCAGCAAGGAGGCTGATCATATGGATGAGGCCCTGGGTCTGTTTGCTTCTGCCGATAATCGGATAATGTCCTACTTTATTGAGTTTTGCCGCCTGCTTTATCTGTTTTATACCAATGCTTTTTTCAACAATCACCGCCAGTTCATCCAGATCAATCGGTTTTTGGAAGTAATACTCAGCTCCGTGTCTCATTGCCTCAACCGCTTCCTTCACTTCTCCGTAACCTGTCATAATAATAACGGATATCTCGGGATAGGACTTCTTGATCTCCTGCAAAATTTCAATCCCGTATTTATCAGGAAGTCTGAGGTCCAGGATTACTGTGTCAGGAATTTGCTTGAGGGCAATCTTGAGACCTTCTTCTCCGTTAAGGGCATTCATAACGCTATAGCCCCTGCTTTCAAAAAAGACCTTCAGGCCAAGTGAAATGCTTTCCTCATCTTCAATAATTAAAAGGAGGGGTTTTGACATCAGCTATCTTTTTTTCTGCTCAAAGAGCATCTTTACTTCATCCATCAGATCATTGATGTCTTTAAACTGATGATATACCGAGGCAAACCTGACATATGCAACCTGGTCAAGTTCTTTCAGCGCTGACATAATCTCTTCGCCTACCCAGGAACTCTGTATCTCCTTGACACCCAGCCCGACAAGCTTTTTTTCGATATCGTCAACGATTTCATCGATCCTCTCTGTTCCGACCGGCCTTTTCTTGCACGCTATAAGAAGCCCGCTCTTTATCTTGGAGGAATTAAACTGTTCACGTCTGCCGTCTTTCTTGGCGACCATCGGGACAACATCTTCAACCCTCTCATAGGAGGTAAACCGTTTACCGCATTGAAGACATTCCCTTCTGCGGCGGATGGCATTTCCCTCTTTAGAGGTCCGCGAGTCTATTACCTTGTCTTCAGTGTTTTCGCAGAAGGGACATTTCATCTGAAACTGCCGGAGAGGTCCTCATTTGATAATAATTTACCGCAGAGGCGCAGAGGTCGCAGAGAACTGTAATTATACATTTCTGCTGAGAGGCTAGAAATGTATAAAGATTGCAATTGCTTAGCTTTGTGCAAGGCCTTTTTGTTTTCCGTCCTCTCAACGGAAAATAAAAGAAACTCTAACCTCTGCGCTCTCTGCGGCTCTGCGGTGAACATTTATCTTTTCTGCTTCCTTATGCCTGTACGGCTGAAACATTACCTTATTTATATATCGGAAATCTGTCACAGAGGTTCTTGACCCTCTTGGCGTTGACCGCAATCGCTTCAGGGGCTTTGCTGTTGTTAATCACAGACGATATCAGGTCTGCTATTTCAACCATTTCCGCCTTTCCCATCCCCCGCGTTGTTATGCACGGAGTGCCCAGGCGTATACCGCTGGTGACAGCCGGAGGTCTCTCGTCATACGGTATGGCATTCTTATTTACCGTAATGCCTGCCTTGTCAAGGGCCTCATCAGCCTCTTTTCCTGTAATATTTTTATTGGTAAGGTCAATAAGCATAAGGTGGTTGTCAGTTCCGCCGGAGATGATACTGAAACCTCTGTTGATAAGTTCAGCAGCCAGGGTTTTTGCATTTTCAACAACCCGCTGCTGATAGGACCTGAAATCTTCACCCATGGCCTCTTTTAATGCAACAGCCTTTGCAGCTATAACATGAACAAGCGGCCCTCCCTGGATTCCGGGGAAGATCATCTTGTCGACAGCCTTGGCGAACTCTGCCCTGCACATTATCATGCCGCCGCGAGGTCCCCTTAGGGTCTTATGATTTGTCGTTGTCACAAAATCAGCATACGGGACCGGGGAAGGATGCACTCCGGCAGCGACCAACCCGGCGATGTGGGCTATGTCTGCCAGCAGGTAGGCCCCAACCTCCTTTGCAATATCAGAAAATGCCTTGAAATCAATTATCCTTGAGTAAGCGCTCGCGCCTACAACGATGATCCGCGGCTTGTGTTCCGAGGCAAGCCTTTTTACTTCTTCATAATCAATATAACCGTCTTTGTTGACCCCGTAGGAAACACTCTTATAAATATTCCCTGAAAAATTAACAGAAGCGCCATGGGAAAGGTGACCGCCATGGTTGAGCCTCATCCCCAAAATGGTATCGCCTGGCTTGAGGACCGAAAAATAAACCGCCATATTGGCCTGTGACCCTGAGTGCGGCTGCACATTGACATGTTCTGCACCAAAGATCTTCGTTGCCCGTTCAATGGCAAGGTTCTCGACTATATCAGCAAATTCACAGCCTCCGTAATATCTCCGTGAGGGATACCCTTCGGCATATTTGTTGGTAAAAATAGAACCCTGGGCCTCAAGCACAGCCCTGCTTACATAGTTCTCTGAAGCTATAAGCAGAATCTTTTCATGCTCCCTGTCTCTTTCCTTCTGAATTGCCTCATATACTTCAGGGTCGGTTATTTTCAGGTCATCAGTTGCCATGGGTGTTTATTTTTTCCTCTATTTGTTTGATTTTATTTAGCCGCTTAAGATGTCTCTCACCCTCAAAAGGTGTGCTCAGCCATACCTTCACGATTTCAGCAGCCAGGTCTTTCCCTATCACCCGGCCGCCCATCACCAGGATATTGGCATCATTATGCAGCCTGCTCATCTTCGCGCTGAAGAGATCATTGCAAAGGGCTGCTCTTACCTTCGGATATTTGTTTGCCACCATAGACATGCCGAGCCCTGTGCCGCAGATCAGTATGCCTCTTTCGACTTCGCCTTTTGAGACAAGTTCTGAAACCCTGGCGCCAAAATCAGGGTAGTCAACAGATTCAGTAGTATTTGTGCCGCAATCGACTATATCGATATTGAGACCTTTGAGCAGTCCCAATATGTCTTCTTTCAGCCCGAAACCGGCATGATCACTGCCTATAGCAATTTTTCCCATAACGTTACCGAGAATGATATATTATCCGAGAAAAGAATTCTAAGTCAAGAAAGGCCGGGCATCAGTTCCCGTTAAATCCCCGTACGCAAAAACCGCGGAGCAGGCATTGCATTTGCTATGTTTTCATGTAAAATAAGGCTTATTAAGCTGATGCTGGCAAAAAGGAGCTGAGGTGGACACTGAAAAAGAGCCGTTTATCTCTGAAGATTCCAAAAAAATTCTAAAAAAAGAATTAGACAACCTGACAGGTCCTGTAAACATTCTGATATTCACATCCGAAGGAGTAAACAAGCCTTTTAATGAATTCTCAATAAAACTGTTCACCGAGCTATCCAGGCTTTCGGACAAGATACTGCCGAGATACGAGGCCATCGGAAGCGACCTTTCAAAGAAATACGATATTACAGGTTCCCCGACTCTCTTAATCCAGCCGGATAAATACAACATCCGCCTGACCGGGGCTCCTGCAGGCGAAGAGCTCAGGACCTTCATGCTTACGCTGATCATGGCCTCAACGGGTATGACCGTACTGTCTGATGCATCAAGAAAAAGACTTACTGATTTAAAAGACAGGCGCAACATAAAAGTATTTGTCAGTCCAACATGCCCCTATTGTCCTCTGCAGGCTGCTATTGCAATCGCAGCTGCAATAGAAAAGCCGGGACTTCTCAGCACAGAGATCATTGAAATATTTGAAAACAAGGACCTTGCAGCCAAATATAACGCGTTCTCCGTCCCGCAGGTATTCATTGACGACCGTCTTGTGGGCCTTGGACTACAACCCGAGGAGGTCTTCGTAGAGGAGGTCATCACCGCGGCCCCGGTAAAGACCAGGCCGGTGGCCTCCGAGACCGGGGAAAAAGAGATAGACCTGCTGATCATCGGGGCAGGACCTGCCGGGCTTACTGCAGCGATATATGCTGAACGAAGCGGGCTTAAAACAGTCGTAGCTGAAAAGGCCAATATTGGAGGACAGGTCGCAATAACTCCGGTCGTCGAAAACTACCCCGGGTTCACAAGAATAGGCGGCAAGACGCTCATGGACATGATGGCCCAGCAGGCTATCCAATATGCCGATATCCACGAAGGGGAAGAGGTCCTTGAAATTCTGAATAAAGATGGTCTGTTCTCAATTAAAACAACCAGGGCAAACTATATCGCTAAAGCAGTCCTCCTGACTACAGGCGCAGAGAGTAAAAAACTCGGGGTACCCGGCGAAAAAGAATTTCAGGGAAAAGGGGTAAGTTATTGTGCTACCTGTGACGGCTATTTCTTCAAAGACAACAAAAAAGTCATTGTTGCAGGAGGCGGTAATACCGCGGCCACAGAGGCGCTGTATCTGAAGAATATCGGTGTAGACGTCAGCATAGTCCACAGAAGAGAAAAATTGAGGTCTGAGCTGTTTTTGCAGCAAGGCCTCACGAACAATAAAATACCGGTCCTCTGGAATACTACAGTTAAAGAAATTCTGGGTGATAAGTTTGTCACCGGCGTTGTGCTGAAAAATACCGTTGACCAGTCTGAAAAAACAATACAAATCGACGGCGTATTCATAGCCATAGGATATACGCCGAATAATGATCTGGCCAAAAAACTGGGAGTTCTAACAGATAAAGAAGGTTATATAAAAACAGACCAGGGACACAGGACCAACATAAAAGGCATATACGCGGCAGGAGATATCACCGGCGGCATCAAACAGATCGTTACAGCTGTCGGCCAGGGGGCCGTTGCAACGATGTCAATATTCGAGGACATCTCCAACCCTTACTGGAAAAAGAAACAGGGATAAATGATAACTACTCAGGGGGACAGACTGAAGGCTGAAGGCTGAAGACTGAAGGTAAAAAACAAAATAATATTACGTATCACAATGCAATCAGAACCGGGAAAGTCTTGCAGGCTTTTTCGCCCCGTGTGAAACGATGCACCAGCTTCTACCTTCGGCCTTCAGCCTAACTCCCTGGGCTTTAGTTGTTCCTTAACAGGACATTTTCCTATATAATGAAGTAAATACATGCCGTACGGAGGTTTTTATGAAAATCGAACTTGAAGGGTCCCTGCTTAAGATGACGCCTGAGAATGACAGGGAAAAGCAAGAACTCAACCAGCTTTGGACTATAATTATTGATTGCGTAAAGGAAAACAAGAAACTCGTTCCTGTGGGCCAGTACATTCCAGGCATGAAGGAAGTAGCAACGTTCAATATCGAATAGTCTGCCGGGCATCATCTGATGGAGCACCGCAAGGTAGAAGTGACAGCATATGCCGGTTACAGGAGCGGGGAGAGACCCCGCTCCTTTGTTTTAGATGGGGAGAAGATCGTTATTGAAGAGGTCCTCACCCGATGGGTTGAGGAAGGGGTCAAAGACAGACAGCAAAAGCGCTTTTTCAGGGTAAAAGGCGATAACGGGTTTAGCTACCTGCTTTCGTACATCGAACAGTCAGGGGAGTGGTATCTGGAGTGATATTCTGCTTAAGGAGAAACGCGTTTCGGGTTTCCAATCTGTTGGATATTCAGGTAATTGGTCGCCCCGGCGGTCTGATCTTTGTGATAAGATATCCCGGTGGGAAAGACAAAAAGGATATTTCTGGCAGTCGTAATTCTTGCCGTCATTGTCGTGATGGCCCTGAGGGGCTGTCCCAGACGCACGCATTTCAAAAGCCGGCGATCACAGGCCTATAACCATTTCCTCACCGTCTCCCCGACCCTCACTTTCAGATCATAAGGCCGAAGACTGAAGGCTATATCTTCACCAGCCCCCCGATTCTTACTCCTACCAGCCGGACCTTTTTATTCTTTAGTTCAAAATTGCCAAGACAAAAAAAGGCGGTCTTCCTTATGACATCCAGGACATCCGAAGGTCCATCCATTGTCTTTGCGCGGGTATAGGTCTTAAAGTCATTAAATCTTATCTTGACAGTCACATTCTTTCCCTTATACCCTCTTTCTTTTAGCTCTGCAACAGTCTCCTTAGTCAACTTTGCCAGGTTCTTCGCGATAGTCTGCCAGTTGTCAGTGTCGCTCTGGAAGGTTGTCTCCCTGCTTATGGTCTTTGGCTCCCAGTGTGTGACAAGAGGGCTGTTATCTCTCCCCCTTGATGCCTCATATAGATAATTGCCGTATGATTCACCAAAAGTATCTATAAGCATCTCTAAAGATAAAGCAGCGAGTTCGCCTATGGTGGATGTCCCCATCTCTTTGAGATGTGCCTCTGTCTTTGGACCGACCCCCCACAGTTTCCTTACAGGCAACGGCCATATGCGGCTTGCTATATCATCTTCCCTGATAACAGTGATACCATCGGGTTTCTGTATGTCAGAGGCTATCTTGGCCAGAAGTTTATTGGGAGCTATGCCTATGCTGCATGTCAACCCTGTTTCTTCCTTTACTTTTTGTTTGATCTCCCGCGCTATGCCTATCACAGCTATATCGATATCGGCAATATTGGCAATATCAGAGACATCGAGGAAGGCCTCGTCTATGCCTGCGTCCTCCATCACAGGCGAAGCACGTCTGAAGATGTCCTTGATTATGCCTGAGACCCTTGAATACTCTTCATAATCAACGGGCAAAAAGGCTGCGTGTGGACAAAGTTTATATGCTGTACGCAAAGGCATGCCGGAATGTATTCCATATTTTCTTGCCTCGTAGGAGGCAGTAGAAACAACGCCTCTTTGGATCGGGTCGCCGGAGCCGCCTATAACAACAGGCTTGCCGATTATCTCAGGGTCTCTGCTCTCTTCTACCGAAGCGAAAAAGGCATCCATGTCTATGTGGAAAATAACTCTCATTGTTTATTATAGAACGGATAGCAGGTGTGTTGCTTCTAACGCAAAAACATGACAGGTGTTAAAATAAAACACTGGATTATTCTTAGGGAGGCCGAATGTTTGGAATCATACTTTTAACTGCTGTAACGTTGATGCAGCTGTATGTCTTCTGGCGTGCAGGCTCAGTGCCATATCTGAGGCGCCATGTTCCCCGAAAATTCCTCATCGGAACAGGCGTGTTCTTCTGGTCAGTCTTCTTCATCGGCCGCTTTGTCGGTCACGGAAGTACTGGCCTGTTTGCGAGGACTTTTGAGCTTTTGGGCATGTACTGGATGGGCGTAATGTTACTGACCTTCGTCTCTTTGCTTGCGATTGATCTTGTTACCGCATTTGGCCTCATTCTGCCCAGAGTGGCACCTTCGCTGAGAGGTTTGGCACTGATTGCAGGCGGGGTCCTTTCTCTGATTGCGATCATACAGGGTATGCGGCCTCCGGTGGTACAGGATTACGAGGTGCGGCTCTCCGGACTTCCTCAGGAGATGGACGGCACAGTGCTCGTTGCCATGTCCGACCTGCACCTGGGGACACTGCTGGGTAGGCAGTGGCTGGAGGCGCGCGTTGCACAGGTTCAGGCTGAACATCCTGACCTCGTGGTCCTGCTCGGGGACACCTTCGAAGGACACGGCGAGCCACAGAAAGAACTGATTCAGGGCCTGCACAGTCTTTCAGCGCCTCTGGGTGTATGGGCAGTCCTTGGCAATCACGAATATCACGGCCTTGATACTGCGGCCACGCCTCTGAGGCATATTGATGGGGTAGGGGTACTCGTCAACTCCTGGGCTGACGTGAGACCCGGTCTTGTGCTGGCAGGAGTAGCCGACCTTACCGCCAACCACCGTTCCGGCCCGGGCGGTGACCCTGTCTCAAAGACGCTCACAGGCCGTCCTGCGGGGGCAACTGTCCTCCTCTCCCATACGCCGTGGCAGGCGGAAAAAGCAGCAGCAGCCGGAGCAGGCCTTATGCTCTCCGGTCACACCCACGGAGGACAGATCTGGCCCTTTGGTTACCTGGTCCGGCTCGTATATCCCTTGCTTGAAGGAAGGTATGACGTTGACGGCATGACAGTCATTGTATGCAGGGGTACCGGGACCTGGGGACCGCGCATGCGTCTTTGGCATCCGGGTGAGATCCTCCGCGTGACGCTGCGTGCAGAAGGGACGTGAGAAATCAGCACGCACCCCTATTACTTTTTCTTCTTTACCAAACTGTAAAGGAGATAAACAACAGCAACAAAAACAATGCCGGGGACTAAAATCAGGGCAAAGGGCAATAAGGGGAAAAAGACCATAAAAATTATACCGAAAACTACTGAGAGTACTGCGATGATTATGAAGGTCGAGGGTATCACAATAATTAAAACAACAGCCAGTAAAACCAGTGCAAGATATGCTGTCACGTATCCTCCCACACCAGTAACCTGCCTGCCGTTTATCGTAATCGTTGTTGTTCCGGTCAGAAAATTGATGGTCATCGCGAGGAGCAATATCCCGATTATGACTATGATCGTTTTTTTCTTGTCCCAGTTGTTCACAATTTCAATTATAAATCAAAGACATGACTAATGTAACGCAAACAAAACCTTTTCCCCGGCTTTCTAAGTGAGATTAATGCAACGATAGGGGCCTGCTTTTCGGATTACAGGGGGAAAACAGTGAAATCGGAAGACGGTGGGCTTTTTATTTTTGCCTCAGTCAGGGTTCCCTTCGAGGGAAATCGTCTCCACACTCCTCATGACAAGCTTTCCGGAATAATATCCATACCACTTCAAAAAGATATCAAGGAGCACAACTACTGCAAGGACCGCCAGTATGGTCACGAGCGCCATATCAAGTTTGTAAGTAAGGGCTTCACCTGCAGAAGCCGCCTTTGAGGCCTTTTGGCCAAATGAGACCAGGAGTTCCCACGAGGCGGTAAAGGTCGTGACGAACATAAAAACCATCGGGACAAAAGTGGTCCATGCATAACGTACTTTGCCGGCCTTTATAATTACAGTGGTCCCTATCGCAAAGGCGATGGCTGCAAGGAGTTGATTGGCCACACCAAACATCGGCCAGATGGTGGAGATGTTTCCGGAATAGATGAGGTATCCCCAGGAACCCACTACGATGAGGCTGCAGATGAATGTTCCCGGCAGCCAGCTTGTTTTTGACAGTGGCTTGTAAATCTGGCCACCCAGTTCCTGTATTAAAAACCTGGCCACCCGCGTTCCCGTGTCCACTGTGGTGAGAATAAAGAGGGCCTCAAACATAAGCGCGAAGTTATACCAGTAAGGCATCAATCCCTTCATCCCGGGTATGTTCGAAAGTATCGAGGCCATTCCCACGGCCAGGGAAACCGCGCCTCCTGGTCTTCCGCTGACATCAGTCCCCACCAGTCCGGAGAGTTCGTTTATCCTGCTTACCGGAAATCCCAGGGCAGCAATGGCGTCAAAGGGCAATTTGGTGTTTATGGCGAAGTAATCGCCCGGAATAAGGATTGTCGCCGCAATAAGGGCTGTCATGGAGACAAAGCCCTCGACGATCATGGCGCCGTAGCCGATGGCCGGAATCTCCCTTTCGCTCATTATCATTTTCGGTGTGGTGCCGGAGGAAATCAGGGAATGGAAACCGGAGATCGCCCCGCATGCAATGGTGATAAACACAAAAGGAAACACCTTGCCCGGGATGATAGGCCCCCCTCCGTCAACGAACCTTGTGATTGCCGGCATCTGCACCGTGGGGGCCATGATGAATATTCCTATAGCAAGCAAGGTGACGGTACCTATTTTCATGTACGTAGATAGGTAGTCCCTTGGACAAAGAAGCATCCAGACTGGAAGCACTGAGGCGATAAAACCATAGGCCGCGATAGCAAGAACAAGGCTGTTTTTTTCAAGTGTGAAATAAGGGGCCAAAAAAGAACCAGGGATTGAATGGCCCGCGAACACGGCCGTAAGCAGGAGGACGACGCCGATCCAGCTCACCTCCGATATCCTGCCGGGTCTTATCCGATAAAGATATATTCCCATGAAAAAGGCGATGGGAATAGTGAGGAAGATCGTAAATGTTCCCCAGGGGCTTTTGGACAGAGCGTTTACGACTGCCAGACCCAGACCCGCCAGGGCGATGATAATAATGAAGATCACGGAAAATGCAGCTGCCAGTCCCCCCACAGGCCCGACCTCGTCCCTTGCGATCTGAGCAAGGGAGCGTCCGTTTCTCCTGACAGAGGCCGAGAGTATGACCATATCGTGGACCGCACCGCCAAATACTGAGCCTATAAGTATCCACAAAAAACCCGGAAGATACCCGAACTGCGCGGCAAGCATGGGACCTATAAGAGGCCCTGCCCCTGCTATGGCCGCAAAATGGTGTCCGAAAAGCACCCATTTGCTTGTGGGATGATAGTCCCTGCCGTCTCTCAGCCGCTTTGCAGGCGTGACATGTCTGGCATCCAGAGAAAGCACCTTTGTAGCAAGAAACGACGCGTAAAACCTGTATGCCAATGCATAGAAACAAGCAGTGGCAACTATAATCCAGAGCGCATTTATTTTCTCAGCGGGGTTTAACACCTGTGTCACTACTGACAGTGCGATAGCACAGATAAGGCAGACAGCCGTCCATAAAACCTTGTTGATCATTACGGCGGTATTATATCTGACGGCAGGCCAATTTGTGAAGATCAATCCTGAAATTATAGACACGCACCCCAATCATCCTGCCCGTGTTACAATTACAGATGACCGAAGAAATATCGCAAATAGTTGATGCCTCCGGATTCAAAGTTGTGGAGGTCCCCCCGTATCTTCTCAATGAGCATTATGACGACCGCTATTTCGATGTGGTCAACGCCATTGAAGAAGCCAAATATATATTTTTTCAGGGCAGCGGTATTATGGATATCCTTTCAGCGAAAGGACCGGGAGGAAAAGTATTGAGGATAGGTGAAACAGGCTTCGGCGCAGGCCGCGTGCTTATCGCCCTTCTGGATTTTCTGGATAATTGCGGCATCAAGGATATAAATGTGACCTACAATTCCGCTGAGCTGCATCCGATCTCTTCAGAGAGGATGGCGTCAATCCTCTCTGGTTTCAAAACAGATGTCGGTCCGCTTATTGATCAGCTTCTCCAGGCTTACAGCTGCATTGAAATTTCCAAAGCAGGGTGGCACCAGATACAACTCGCCCGGCCTTTTGGGACTCTGACATTAAATCTCTGGATCGGGGAGGCCCTCGAAATGCTCCAGGCGCTCACAACTCCCTGTGACGCGTGGTTTCTGGATGGGCATGGCCCCAAGAAAAACCCTTCAATATGGCGGCCTGAGCTTCTGTCGGCAATTGGAGAAAAGACAAGGACCGGTGGTGCCTTCGCAACCTATACCGTTGCCGGAACCGTGAGACGGGCACTTATAGCTGCAGGTTTTTCTGTCGAGCAACGTCCTGGTTTTGGCGGTAAAAAAGCAGTACTCAAAGGTGTAAAACTTTAGCGCAGGGACAGTCGCCGCGCTATTTTAAAATGCGCCTCTTCCTCCCCTGCCCGCTCAAGCCCTTGGTCCCGACGCCTGCCCTTGCGGAGATTCTTTGGCAATCTGCTAAAATAGTGCATGCCTAAAATAAAAGTTGTCGATAGCCTCTTTTCCGGCCAGTCAAGACAATGAAGTGCCCCAAGTGCGGCTTTGATCAACCCGGCGGAACTGAGTGCGTAAAATGCGGCATTGTTTTTGACAAATATTTAAAAAAACAAAGGGCATCTTTTGACAAACCCGGAGATGGGCCTGGACCCATTTCCCAGGCTGAAGCCAGGTACGATACGGAAGAAATGCCGGGCCACATGAAAGAGCTGTTTTTCTATGTTGATCCTGAAGCCGGCAATTTCAATTTAACGGGTCGAACTCTTATTCTCCTGGCACTTTCTTATATGGGGCTGAAATTAATTTTATCTTCCATCGGAAGCAATTATTCCGGGGAGAGTTTTTTGCACCTCATCAATCTTCCTTTTCATGAGGCGGGTCATATATTATTCCGTTTCTTCGGTCAATTCATGGCGACCCTGGGCGGAAGCCTGACCCAGCTGCTGGTGCCGCTGATATGTCTTTTGACCTTTCTTGTCAAGACGAGGGACACCTTCGGAGCTTCGGTCTCCTTATGGTGGGTTGGCGAAAACCTGATAGACCTGGCGCCGTATATTAACGATGCGAGAGACCTCAACCTGGTCCTTTTGGGAGGCGTAACAGGGAAGGATGTGGATGACTACCATGACTGGGAATTTGTCCTTCGCAAGCTGGGGTGTCTTCAATATGATCACCTCCTGGCAAAGACCTCACATCTAATAGGGGCGCTGCTGATGACCTGCGCGGTTTTTTGGGGAGGGTTCCTGTTGCTTAAGCAGTTCAGAAACCTTCGCTCTAAAGGCGAAATGAAGTAGGGACTTTGATTATTTCACGCGAAACCGGCGGTCCCATCCGTATCCGCCGCTTTTTCCGTATGTCATCACTGAAGGGCTTCAGCCCCTGGTCTCTCACTCAGAAATGCTCCTCTTCCTCTTCAGAGACCTACGGCCTTTGCCGCCTTCCCTCCCCTTCTCCCAGGGACTCGTCATCCAGTTGTCCCGCCGTTTCCTATCCAGATGCCACGGAGGCACAAAGAAACGGAAGTGATGTGAAAGGGAATTGATATAAGGTTCGTAAAGCTCCCTGAGTTCCGTGAGTTCCTGCTCAACCCCTTCGCCCTCCTTTATCGGCAGGCCCTCCTTTGCAAGTGTATTGCGCAGCAGCGCAAAGGCCTCCGGGGAGAGGCGTTCATTGCGCGGTCTCACCGGAGGCCGGTTGAAGACAAGCGCAAGGTCCACGAGCGCGTGGCGGGCAATAGCAAAGGTGAGCTGCGCCTGACGGGCGCAAGGTCCCTCAAGGGAAGCTATCACAAAGGCGCTGGTATCGAGAATAACTGTCAGGGCGGCAAGCCACGACTGGTTGTCGTGCTGGGACCTGAAATAGGCCAGGACAGGATAAGAGAGGTGGCTTTCAAGCAACTCGGCGGCCCATCTCTCCCAGGCCGTCAGATACTGCAGCAGTGCCTCGGTGCTGTCTGTTTCGCGGCACCGCCTCATGAGAAGTTCAGCGGCAGTCGGCGGAGAGCCGGCCCTTGCATCCAGCAGCGAGATATTCACCTCGCGTCTCGAAAATGACTGGTTGAGCGCCGGGAGATATCCTATGACAAGGGCCAGGAACCCAAACCCAAGCCCTGCCTCCACCGCAGTCAGCATCCGGGCCAGCGGGCCCACAGGGGCCACATCACCCAGCCCCAGGGTAAAGAAGGTGGTGCCGCTCAGATAGAGGTAGGTCGATAAAACCAGCAGTCCCCTCCGGGGTCCTGATCGGTGTTGCCGAACCCCAGCTGACGAGGGCAAATCCCGAGATGAGTCCAGTCGCCCAGATGATCAGGAGTAAAAGCAGAGACAAAGGTCCGAAGAAACTCAGAAAGGTCTCCTGCTGCTTCCCCTTTAGGACAACAGAGACGACCTTCGACCAGAGGCCCCAGGCATTTCGGTAGTAAAGTCTTGTCAGCCGGAACTTGCGGGTCACCCTTCTTGGGAAGCACCATTGTTTCAAAGGTGTCCCAAAGTATGACGAGGATAAGGACTACCCCTGACACAGCCAAGGCAGACATCAGCGTTTCACCTCCTGAGAGCCGCATCGCGGCCTAAAACAAGCATATCACAAACCTGATAAAATGCCAGCCGTCTGAAGATTTCTTCGGGAACCCCGTGGTTTTCTATTGTATTTTTCGGGTTACGTTTGCAGAATTTGGTGATATCATAAAAATAGGTAGTGACAAATATACAAAGGAGGAGA